>CAWEGB010000008.1:0-872215 GCA_963808545.1 uncultured Thermoleophilaceae bacterium
GAGAGCGACACGGAGGCCGCC
The DNA here is from genome assembly GCA_963808545.1 of uncultured Thermoleophilaceae bacterium. GTDB lineage: Bacteria > Actinomycetota > Thermoleophilia > Solirubrobacterales > Thermoleophilaceae > JACVRW01. Next base: position 22 of record CAWEGB010000008.1, read on the forward strand.
GCGGCGGCGGCCCGTGGGGCGTTAGAGTCCGCGCGCGCCTGGTGGCACGCCGACCGTGACCGGGAGCAGGCTGCGCTCCGCGCGCCTGATAGCCGCGGGCACCGCCACGCGCATCGTCCTGACCCCGGTGGTGATGTGGCTCGTGCTCAACGAGCCGGGGAACACCGGCGAGCTGGTGGCTCTCGTCCTGTTCTGCGTGGCCGCCGCCACCGACTGGATCGACGGGCGGCTCGCGCGCCGCTGGGGCGTGACGACCAAGCTCGGCTCCTTCCTCGACACCACGGCCGACAAGCTCCTGGTCTCGGGTGTCCTGATCGCTCTGGTGGCGGCCGGGCGAGCCTCCACCTGGATCGCCGCGCTGATCATCGGTCGCGAGCTGGTGGTCATGGCGTTGCGCGGGGTGATCGCCTCCGAGGGCGAGGTACTGGCACCGTCGATGCTCGGCAAGCTCAAGACCAGCATCCAGTTCCTGGCCATCGCACTGGCCATCCTGCGCCCGGGCGAACCGGTCGGCGGCCTGTACGTCGACGAGTGGGCCATGCTGCTCGCCGCCGCCATCACGGTGGCGTCGGCGGTCGACTACCTCGTGCGCGCCCTTCCCGTGGTCACGCGTGAGGATGGGGCCGCTTGACGCCGGTCTTCCTCACCGGAGGCAGCGGCCTGATCGGAGGCGCGCTCGCCGCGAGGCTGGTGGAGCGGGGCGATGAGGTGGTCGCGCTGGCCCGATCCGAGGAGGCCGAGAGCGCCCTGGTGGCCCGCGGCGCCCGCGTGGTCGGTGGGGACACGCTCGACGAGGACGCGCTGGCCGCCGGCATGAGTGGTTGCTCGCTGGTCTACCACGTGGCCGGCGTCAACACGCTGTGTCCCACGGACCCCGCGAAGCTGTTCCACGTGAACGTCCGCGGCGCCGAGACTGCCGTGCGCGCGGCCGCCCGGGCCGGGGTGCCCCGGGTGGTGCTCACCTCGTCGGCCGCCTCCCTCGGAGAGGAGCCGGGGACGGTCGGAAACGAGGACTCGGTGCACCGCGGGACCTATCTCTCGGTCTACGAGCGCTCCAAGCACGAGGGCGAGCTCGCCGCCTTCGAGACCGCCCGGCGCGTGGGCGTCGAGCTGGTGTCGATCAATCCCTCGTCGGTGCAGGGCCCGGGCCGCTCCGGTGGCACCGGGCGCATCATGATCGCCTACCTCAACGGGCGCCTGCGGGCCTTCGTGGACCGGCCGATCAGCATCGTGGACATAGCCGACTGCGTGGAGGGACACCTGCTGGGCGCCGAGCGAGGGGTCCCCGGAGAGCGCTACGTGCTCAACGGGGCCACGCTGAGCTCACGCGAGGCGCTCGACATCGTCTCCGGGCTGTCGGGGGTCAGCCACAGCGTCCGCTTCCTGCCGTCCCCCGTCGCCGGCGTCACCGGGACGGTGGTGGAGGGACTGTTCCGGCTGCGCGGCAAGCAGCCGCCGGTGTGCCGTGAGATGGTGCGCACGTTCCTCCATGGTCACCGCTACGACGGGTCCCGGGCGGAGCGGGAGCTCGGCCTGCGCTACACCCCGGTGGCCGACACGTTCGAGCGCACCATCGCCTGGGCGGTCGCCCAGGGCTTGGTGAAGGCGCCGGTGTGACTGTAGTGTCGTGATCCCCGACGAAGGAGGAGTCGTGGCTGCTATATGCCTGTCGTACCCCACGCACGAGGACGCGCGCGTCGCCGTCGACGCGGCCCTGGCTGCGGGTGTGCCCGGAGAGGACGTTCTGGTGGTGTCCGGCGAGGTGCTGAGGGACGCGCGCGACCAGCCGGTCGGCGAGTTCGGTGGCACGACCGAGGCCGGCGCTCCGGTGGGCGACTTCGCCGGCGGCGCGTCGCCGCAGGGAAGCTCCACCGGTGAGTTTGCCGGAAGGTCGCATCGCGGGGGCAGCTTCGGCGACTCCGACACCGACTACGTCACGACCTATCCCGAGGGCGTGGAGCACATGATGGTCGCCGGTCACCGCCGCCTCACGCGGCTCCTGGTCGACATCGGACTCGACGAGCCCACCGCCAAGCGGGACGTGGCCACCCTGCACGACGGAAAGGTGCTCGTCGTCGTAGAGATCCCCGACGCCGAAGCGGCCCGGATAACTGCGGTCCTCGCGAGCTGAGCGACTCCGGGAGCCGATGGCCGAGCGGATGAAGTGGTGGGGCTGGGGCGACGAGGGGGTCTCGTTCAGCCATCGCGACAAGCCGGCACTCGGTCCCTTCCTGCAGCGTCACCTGTCCATCGACGTGGAGCGTCCCGCCTCCCGGCCGGCTGGCTTCGACGAGCTGAGCATTCCGGAGCCGTCGCTGCCGCCGGTCCTGCTGGCCGCGCTGGAGGAAGCCGCCGGCTCGGAGCGGGTCTCGACCGATGCCCTCGACCGCCTGGTCCACGCTCGCGGCAAGAGCCTGCGTGACCTGGTGCGCCATCGGGCCGGCGACGTCGGCCGCGTGCCCGATGTCGTCGTCCACCCGGCTGACGAAGAGGGGGTCGAGGGCGTGCTGCAAGCCGCGCTCGACGCCGACGCCGTCCTCATCCCGTTCGGCGGGGGAACCAACATCTCGGGCAGTCTCGAGGCCTCACCCGAGGAGACGCGCCCGGTCATCTCCGTCGACCTCGGCGCGCTGGACCGGGTGCTGTCGGTGGACGCCGAGTCGCGGATGGCTCGTGTTCAGGCCGGGGTGCTCGGCCCGCAGCTCGAGGAGCAGCTCAACGCCCGGGGCTGGACCCTGGGCCACTTCCCCGACAGCTTCGCCCACTCGACGCTGGGTGGCTGGATCGCCACGCGCTCGTCGGGCATGCAGTCCGACCTGTACGGGGACGTGGCCGACCTCACCCGAGCGGTCCGGGTGGCCACGCCCTCGGGCATGATGGCCACGCGCCCGGTGCCGAGCACCTCCACCGGTCCCAGCGTCCGCGAGATGGTGCTGGGCAGCGAGGGCCGGCTCGGGGTGATCACCGAGGCGACGGTGCACGTCCACCGCCTGCCCGAGCAGCGCACGATCCTCGGCTATCTGTTCCCCACCTGGGCCGACGGTCTCGCCGCTATGCGCGATATCGCCGCGAGCGAGGCCGCGCCGTCGGTGACCCGTGTGTCCGACGCTTCCGAGACCGCCTTCTCGTTCTCCACCAAGCAGGGTGACTCGCAGCTCGACCGGATCAAGTCGAAGGCGCTGTCCACCTACCTGACCCGGCGGCGTCACTTCGATCTCGAGGAGATGTGCCTGTCCTTCGTCGGCTACGAGGGCACCAAGCGCCACGTCGCCTTGCAACGAAAGCTCGTGGGCAAGATCGTCAGCCGCCACGGCGGGCTCTGCGTCGGCACCAGTCCCGGCGCGCTCTACGACCAGAAGAAGTTCGACACGCCCTACATCCGGGACTATCTGCTCGACCGCGGGGCGCTGGCCGACGTGTCCGAGACCTCCGCTCCCTGGAGCGTCCTGCCCGCCCTCTACGAGAACGTGATGGCCGCGGCCCGCGGGTCGTTCGCCGATCTCGGCGTGCCCGGGTACGTGATGTGCCATCTCTCGCACTCCTACCACGCCGGAGCCTGTCTCTACTTCACCTTCGCGCTCACGCCCTCGGGGACACGCGGGCCGATCGACGAATACGACGTCGTCAAGTCGGCCATCCAGCAGACCTTCATCGACTCGGGGGCCACGCTCTCCCACCACCACGCGGTCGGCACCGAGCACGCCCGCTGGCTCGAGGAGGACATCTCGGGTCCCGGGGTGGAGATGGTGCGGGCGCTGCTCGAGGGAATCGATCCGGGAGCGAACCTCAATCCGGGCAAGATCGTGTCGCACGAAGGGTTGCGGCGGGACATGCCGGGAATGGCAGCGAGAGGGAGAGGCTGATGGCCAAGCACAACGGCGCCTCCGCGCACAAGAAACTGCCACGCAAGGAATTCGACAAGGAGCTCCAGCGCCTTCAGCGCGAGCTCGTGCTCATGCAGGAGTACGTCAAGGCCGAGGGCCTGAAGATCGTGGTCATCTTCGAGGGCCGCGACGCGGCGGGCAAGGGCGGGGTGATCAAGCGCATCGCCGAGCGCACCAACCCGCGCACCTGCCGCGTGGTGGCGCTCCCGGCGCCGACCGAGCGGGAGAAGACGCAGTGGTACTTCCAGCGCTACGTCGCGCACCTGCCCGCCGCGGGAGAGATCGTCCTGTTCGACCGCTCCTGGTACAACCGCGCCGGCGTGGAGCGCGTGATGGGCTTCTGCACCGAGGAGGAGTATCAGGAGTTCATGCGTTCCTGCCCGGAGTTCGAGCGGATGCTGGTGCGGTCGGGAATCCTGTTGATCAAGTACTGGTTCTCGGTGTCGGATGATGAACAGGAGCGACGCTTCCAGGCTCGCGTCCACGACCCGATGCGCCGCTGGAAGCTGAGCCCCATGGACCTCGAGTCGCGCGCCCGCTGGGTCGACTACTCACGCGCCAAGGACGAGATGTTCCGCCACACCGACCTCAAGCACGCACCGTGGTACGTGGTCGAGGCCGACGACAAGCGGCGGGCGCGGCTCAACTGCATCGGCCACCTGCTGTCGATGGTCGACTACGAGGACCTCACCCCGCCGCCGCTCGAGCTGCCGGAGCGCGGTCCCGACGAGGGCTACGTGCGCCCGCCGATGGCCGAGCAGACCTTCGTCCCGGAGAGGTACCGATGACCGTCGTCCCCTTTCGCGACATCCTCGATCCCGCGTTCGAGGAGAGGTACGGGGTGGCGGCCTTCAACGTCGTGGACGGGGTCAGCCTCCAAGCCGTGATCGACGCAGCCACGGAGCTCGAGTCGCCGCTCATCGTCCAGACGTCCGTGAAGACGGTGAAGTCCATCGGGGCCGGGCCGCTGTACGCGATGTTCCACTCGATGGCCGAGCCGGCTCCCGTGCCGATCACGCTCCATCTCGACCACTGCCCGGAGCGGGAATGGGCTACCACCTGCCTCAAGACCGGCTGGAACTCGGTGCTGTTCGACGGCTCGCACCTCGACATCCAGGAGAACACGCGCCAGACGGCCGAGGTGGTGAAGGAGGCGCGCGGATACGGTGCCGACGTGGAGGGCGAGATCGAGAGCGTCCAGGGCGTGGAGGACGACGTGGGGTCCGACGAGGCGGGCCAGGTCCACCCGGTGGAGGTGTCGGTGAGGTTCATCGAGTACACCGGCGTGTACGCCTTCGCTCCGGCCATCGGGACGGCCCACGGCCTCTACGCCGGGCGGCCGAACCTGACCCCCGAGCGGGTGACCGAGATGGTCGAGCAGCGCCCGATACCGATGGTGCTGCACGGCGGCACGGGACTCGATCCCGAGGAGTTTCGGGACCTGATCGCGCGGGGTTGCGCCAAGGTGAACATCTCGACCGCGCTGAAGATCGCCTTCGTCGACTCGCATCGGGAGTACCTGGAGGAGAACCCCGGCAAGCACGATCCGCCCGCACTGCTGCGCCACGTGAGCGAGGCGGTCAAGGCCATGGCCATCGAGCACATGCGCATCTTCGGCTCGGCCGGCAAGGCCGCCACCGTGACCTCCGCCTGATGCCCGCCCTCATCTTCGACTGCGACGGCGTGCTGGCGGACACCGAGCGCTACGGGCACCTGCCCGCATTCAACCAGACCTTCGAGCAGGAGGGACTCCCCGTGCGCTGGTCGGACGACGACTACGCCGAGAAGCTGCGGATCGGCGGGGGCAAGGAGCGCATGGCCTCGCTCCTGACCGACGACTTCGTGCGCGAGAACGGATTGCCGGCCGATCCAGAGGGCCAGCGCGAGCTGCTCGCGGGCTGGCACCGGGTCAAGACGGCCGCGTTCAAGGCGCGGGTGGCGTCAGGCGCCATGCCGGCCCGTCCGGGCATCGCCCGCATCGTGGACGAGGCACTGGCGGCGGGCTGGACGCTCGCGGTGGCCTCCACGTCGGCCGAGCCGTCCGTGCGCGGCGTGCTCGAGCACGCTGTGGGCGTTGACAAGGCCGCCCGCTTCGAGGTGCTTGCCGGCGACGTGGTGCCGGCCAAGAAGCCGGACCCCGCGATCTACACGCTGGCGCTGGAGCGCACCGGCGCCGATCCCGCCGAGACGATCGTCATCGAGGACTCGCGCAACGGCCTGCGCGCCGCGGTGGGCGCGGGACTGCGCTGCGTGGTCACCGTGAGCAGCTATACGGCCGGCGAGGACTTCTCGGAGGCGGTCCTGGTGGTCTCGAGCCTCGGCGACCCCGAGGAGCCCACCGAGGTGCTCGCCAACAACAGCCCGGCCGAGCCCGGCCGGTACGTCACGCTGGACGACCTGCAGGCCTGCCTGCAGGTCCCTGCCCCTCAGGAGGTCAGATGAGCGACGCGGCCCTGTCGGACGCCGAGCGGTTGGTCCGGACCATCGCCGAAGCGGTGCTGGAGAACGAGAAGTACTTCTCCGATCTCGACGCCGTGGTCGGCGACGGGGACTTCGGCTACTCCCTCGCCCGCGGCTTCGGGAAGCTGCTGGAGGACTGGGACAGCCTCGACTACGACGACGTGTCCGGCCTGTTGAAGAAGACGGCCATCGTCCTGTCGAGCCGCATCGGCGGCACCTCGGGCCCGATCTGGGGCACGGCCTTCCTGCGGGCCGGCACCGCCCTCAAGGACAGTCCCGATCCGAACCGAGAGGACGTGGTGGCGGCGCTGCGGGCGGCGATCGAGGGCATAAAGCAGCGCGGCAACTCCGATCTCGGTGACAAGACCCTGCTCGACTCGCTCATCCCCGCCACCGACAAGCTCGAGGAGGAGCTCGGCAACGGGGCCGGCGCCTCGGACGCCCTGACCGCTGCGGCGGCCACGGCTCGCGAGAGCGCCGAGGCCACCAAGACGATGCTGGCCAAGCGCGGACGCGCCGCCTACGCGGGAGAGCGCAGCCAGGACTCGGTCGACGCGGGAGCGATGGGTGTGGCCGTCCTGTTCGAGAGCGTCAGCAAGGAGTGGAGCCCCACCAGCGTCTAGCGCCGGTTCGCCGGCGGAGGAGGAGTGCCGTGAAGAAGTTCGTGAACGACCCACAGCAGTTCGTGCCCGAGATGCTCAAGGGCATCGCACTGGCCAACCCGGACTCGCTGCGCTATGTGCCGGAGTACAACCTGATCATGCGCGCCGACATGCCGAGCGACGACAAGGTCTCGATCGTCCAGGGGTCGGGCTCGGGCCACGAGCCGGCGCACGTGATGGCGGTCGGGCGGGGCATGCTCGACGCCGCCTGCCCGGGCGACGTCTTCGCCGCGCCGCCGAGCGACTACGTCTACGAGACGTCCAAGCTGCTCAACAGCGAGAAGGGCGTCCTCCACATCATCAACAACTACACCGGCGACAAGATGGCGTTCGACATGGGCCGCGAGCTGGCCGAGGCCGAGGACGTGAAGGTGGGCACGGTGGTGGTCGACGACGACGTCTCGGTCAAGGACTCCACCTACACGGTTGGCCGCCGCGGCGTGGCCGGCAACTTCTTCGTCATCAAGGCTCTCGGAGCCGCCTCCGAGCGGGGCGACGACCTCGACTCGCTGGTGGCGCTCGGCGAGCGGGTCAACTCGGTCACGCGCTCGATGGGCATGGCCCTCACCTCGTGCACGCCGCCGGCCAAGGGGTCGCCGCTGTTCGAGCTGGGAGACGACGAGGTCGAGATGGGCGTGGGCATCCACGGCGAGCCGGGCCGGCGCCGGGAGAAGATCAAGTCGGCCAACGAGCTCATCGACGAGATGCTCGAGGCCGTGGTCACCGACCTGCCCTACGAGTCGGGCGACGAGGTGAGCCTGATGATCAACGGGCTCGGCGGCACGCCGATCTCCGAGCTCTACATCCTCTACGGGCGCGCCCACGAGCAGCTCGCCGACCGCGGCATCACGGTCGGCCGCTCGTACGTGGGCGAGTACTGCACGTCGCTCGACATGGCGGGGGCGTCGGTCACCCTGGTCAAGCTCGACGACGAGCTCAAGGAGCTGTTCACGGCTCCCGCGGAGATCGCCGCGCGGGTGTTCTAGAGCTCCAGCGCTTCGCCGTGGGCGAGGGCGGACTCCGGGGGCACGAAACGTCCGGAGTCCGCCAGCGCCGCGCGGATCGTCCCGGCGTGCGCGACCGCCAGAGCGGGCAGCGGGCCGGCCGTGATGATCGCCAGCGCCGAGCGCGTACGGGCCATCTGCTGGGCCAGTGACTCGCCGCCGGGGAAGCGAAAGGAGGGCTCGCCCGCCAGGAAGGCGGCGTGCAGCTCCGGGCTCTCGCGGGCCAGATCCGCCACGAGCCGCCCCTCCCAGTCGCCGCGATCGGACTCGACGAGCTCCTCGAGCACCCGCGGCTCGAGGCCCAGCGCCGCGCCCACCAGCTCCGCGGTGTCGCGCGCCCGCCGGAGGGGGGAGGTCCAGATCGCCGCGACCCCGGTGCCGCTCAGCCGCTCGGCCAGGGCCTCGGCCTGGGCCGCGCCCGTGGCGCTCAACGGCGGGTCGCGCCGGCCGAGGATGCGCCCGGCAGCGTTGTCGCCGGTCTCACCGTGCCGCGCCAGCCAAACGCGCATGTGGTGACGCTAACCCACCTACACGCGCCCGCGGGCGTCCGCCTCCACCGCCCAGGAGACCTGAGGGTCGCCCAGGCCGTCGACCGCCGGCAGCGCGGTGCAGCGGAAGCCGCCCGCGTCCACCGTCTCCCAGGGCGCGCGCTGCTCCAGGCGGCCACCGAGCTCGAGCGGACCGGGCTCGAGCTGAGGAGTGAGGTTGTAACCGCGGGACGGTGGCGCCTGTCACAGTGGACGTGAGGTTCGCGACCAGTACACGGGCGGCGGACGGCGCTAGCGTTCGCGCCTGTGACCGACGAGGACACCGCGCTGGTGAAGCGCGCCCGCAACGGCGAGCTGAGAGCGTTCGAGCAACTGGTGGAACGCCACCGTGGAGTGGTCTTCCGCGTGGCGGCGCGGGTGGTCGGGGCCGCGGAGGCCGATGACGTGAGCCAGGACGCCCTGCTGCGGGCCTATCACCGCCTGGACAGCTTCCGCGGCGAGGGCAGCTTTCGGTCCTGGCTGCTGCGGATAGTCCACAACGCCGCCCTCAACCACCTGGACAGGCGCGTGCCCGAGCCGGTCGGCGGCAGCGACGACATCGAGCAGACCGTCGCCGCCGCCGGGGGCTCGCGCGAGCCGGTGAGCCGCCTCGAGCGTCGCGAGCGGGCCGAGCGGCTCGAGCTAAAGCTCCGCGGCCTTCGCGCCGAGCACCGCTCGGTGCTCGTGCTCCGCGACCTCGAGGGAATGGCCTACGAGGAGATCGCGCTCATCACCGACTCCCCGCTCGGGAGCGTCAAGGGCCGACTCCACCGCGCCCGCAACGAGCTGATCGAGATCTTGCGCAACAACACCTACGACTGGGAGCTGCCTCATGAATGACGAACCCGAGGCCGGCCCCGCGGAGCGGCGGCTCGACGAGCACCTCGTGCTCCTGCGTGATTCTCCCCCGGAGCCCGGCACGGCGCTCGTCCCGAGTGTGATGCGCACCGCCCGCTGGCAGGGCATGCTGCGGGCGCCGCTGCGGGTGGTGGCCATGATCGGGGCCGCCGTCCTCCAGGGCGTCACGACCCTGGCGGGTGGCGGCAGCAGGCGAGCATGAGCGCGTTGGCCATCACCCTGCTCGACAATGCCCAGGAGTCGCTGGGCGGCTTTCTGCCCCGGCTCGGGGGCGCCTTGCTGTTGCTTTTGGTGGGACTGCTGGTTGCGGCGCTCATCGGCCGGCTCGCGCGGGGGGCACTCGAGGCGGCGGGCACCGACGACCTGGGCGACCGCTGGGGCGTGGGGGACGTATTGGAGCGAGCCGGCCTCGGCCGCTCCGTCTCCAGGCTGATCGGGCGCGTCCTCCGGATAGCCGTGAGCGTGGTCGTCGTGCTGGCGGCGCTGTCACTGGTGGGCCTCCAGTTCCTCGACGAAGCCCTCAATGAGGCGGTTCTCTTCCTGCCGAGCCTCCTCGTCGCCGGCGTGCTCCTGCTGGCCGGCGTGGTCCTCGGCGGGTTCGCCCGCGACTGGGGCGACCGCGTGGGCTACCAGATGGACCTGCCGCTGCCGCTGGGGCGGGTCGCGCAGGTGGCGGTGGTGTCGGTGTTCGCGATCACCGCCGCCGCCCAGGTGGCGGTGTCGACGGCCATTCTGATGGTGTTCGTGATCCTCCTGCTCGGCGCGGCCGGCGCTACCTTCGCCCTGGCCTTCGGGCTCGGGGGCCGGGAGGTGGCTCGTGAGCTCAGCGCCGGGCGCTACCTGAGGACGGCCTACCGCTCCGGACAGCTGATCTCGTTCGGTGACGTGCGCGGTCGCATCGAGTCCATCGACACCGCGGCTACGGTCCTGCGCACCGACGCCGGCACGGTGAGGGTGCCCAATAACCTCCTGCTCGGCTCCGTGGTGACCGTTCACGACGGAGAGCCGGAGCAGACGTAACTTTCGCCGCCGCGTTCCTGTCTTCCGAGGGATGACGCAAACACGGGAATCGCGACGCGCTCTCTACGAAGAGGCCATGACCATCGTGAGGCGCGAGTACGCCGGCGACCTGCGGCTGCCAGACGTGGCGCACCGCATTGGCGCTTCGACCAGAGCCCTGCAGAGGGCCTTCGCCGAGAACGGCGAACGCTCCTTCAGCGAGGAGCTGCGCCTGCGCCGGCTGGAGGTCGCGGCCCGGCTGCTCCAGGGCACCGATCTCCCGGTGGGAGCGGTCGCGCTCCGTGTCGGCTACGGCGATCACGCTCCCTTCAGCAAGGCCTTTCGCCGTTGCTACGGGATGGCGCCCCGCCAGCGCAGGCAGCTCGACCTGAACGCCGCCTGACGCGGGCTCAGTCTTCCTTCTTCTCGAGCTTCGACGTGTCGCGGGGCTCGAGGAAGGGCTCGTCCAGCGGCGCGGGCTCCCCGGCCTCGCGCTGCTGGCTGCGTTGCAGCTCGGCGTTGAACTCGGCGCCGTACAGGATGGCCACGTTGGTCAGCCACAGCCAGATGAGAAAGACCACTATGCCGCCCAGCGAGCCGTAGGTCTTGTTGTACGACGCGAACGTCGCGACGTAGAGGGCGAACAGCAGGGATACGATGACGAAGATGACGATGGCCACCAGGCCGCCCGGACTGATGAACTTGAAGCCGGGCTGCTTGACGTTCGGCGCCGACCAGTAGAGGAAGGCGATCATGAACGAGACCAGGAAGAGGATCAGCGGGATCTTGGCGAAGTCCCAGATGGTCGCGGCGGTATCGCCGACGCCGATCACCTTCCCGACCTCCTGCGCCAGCGGCCCGGAGACGGTCACGGCCACGGCGATGACGATCAGCATGAGGATCAGCAGGAACGCGATCGCGATCTGCTGAGGCTTGAGCTTCCAGATCGGACGCCCTTCCTCAACGTCGTAGATGGCGTTGGACGCACGGGAGAAGGCCGCGATGTAGCCGGAGGCCGAGTTGAGGGCGAGCACGATGCCGACGATGAAGGCGACGCCGGCCGCTCCTCGGTTCGACTGGAGGTTCTCCACCGAGCTGGTGAGGATGTCCTTGGCGGGACCCGGAGCGATCTCTGAGATGTTCTCGAGCAGGGGGTCGGTGAGCGAGGGCCCCACCAGACCGATGATCGACACCAGGGCGATGATGCCGGGGAACAGCGCGAGCACGCCGTAGTAGGTGAGCGAGGCCGCCCAGTCGGTCAGGTTGTCGGCCTGGAACTCCTTGAAGCTGCGTACGAGCGTGTCCTTCTTCGAGGTCCCGGCCAGATCGGTCGGGCTGTCAGGCCCCCGGCCGTCCTCGGCCCCTCGGGGCTCGCGTTTCGCCTCAAGTGTTTCCCGCTCGTCTCGATGCTCGATGGCCACCGTGATTCCCCCGCTCGCTCGTCAGTCTCCGGGCCAGACCCCGGTCAGCTTCTGAAAGCCCTGGGCGCCCTTGCGGTCCAGCGTGGCCTTGACCACGGCGAAGATCGCGCCCTGGAGCGCCGCCGCGGGCAGGACCTCCTTCCAGCCGTACTCGCTCTCGCGCGCGCTGGGGGCGTCCTCCTCCTTGGCGACCAGCTTCCACACCTGCTTGAAGATCTGTCCGCCGATCAGACCGCCGATGACCCCGAAGAGGATCCCGAAGGGGGCGTAGAGCGCCTTCATCGGCGTCTCCTCCACAGGCCGATCAGGATCAGCAGCGCGAGCAGCCCGCCGGCCGCGGCGGCGAAGGGTGTGGGGTTCTCCTGGGCCTGCCCCTTGACCTCGTTCAGCTTGGCCTGGGCCTGCGCCTGCTGGTCACGCAGCTGCGCCTTGCGCTCGTCGACCTTCTCCTTGACCTGGCCCTTGACGTCGGCCTTGGCGCTCAGTGCCTCCGCGGTCTCACCGAGGTTCTCGCGCGTCTCCTCGATCTGCTCGCGCAGAGCCTCCGGATCGTCGGCCGCCGGGGCAGGCGTCGTGGCCTCTTCCCGTGTCTGGTCCTCTGCGCTCATGCGCTCCTCGCCTTCCGCTTGACCTCGTCGATGTCCTTCTTGGTGCTGGCGATCGCCTGTTCCGGAGCGGCGGGAGTGGCCTGCTCGACTTCCTTCTTGCCGGTGAGGGCGAGAATGCCGGCGATGGCGAACAGGACAACGGCCACGATCAGCGCCGCGATCCAGGGCTCGATGGCCGTGCCCAGCACGAGCACGATCGCAGCGATCAGAGCGCCGAGCCCGTAGAGAGCCACCACCCCAGCGCCGCCGAACAGCCCGGCGCCGATGCCCGCGCGCTTGCCCTTCTCCTTCATCTCCAGCTGCGCCAGGGCAAGCTCCTGGCGCACCAGCAGCGCGGTCTGCTGCGCGGCGTCCTGGACCAGCTCGCCTACCGGCTTGTCGTCCGTGGTGGGTTCCGCCATCCGGTGGCGATACCCGCCCTGACCCTGGTTCGAACCGCCTGTCCGCGGTTTGGCGTCTGAGGTACAGGCTCCGGGTAGGGGGCTCGCAGTCGGTTGCGTCCGCCGAGGGTGGGGAGTACGTTCGTAGCTGCAGAACGTCCCCGAACAGAGGCGCGCGATGCCGCGACCGGTCCCAGGTCCGATCCGCCTGTCCATGGCGGCCGGCGTGGATGCCCCCTTCGCCGCGCGCCAGGCGCTCGAAGCTCTCACGGGGCGTATCGACGAGGATCTGCTGGAGAGGACTCGGTTGATCGTCACCGAGCTGGTCACCAACAGCGTTCGGCATGCCCCACCCGGCGAGGACGGCGAGGTCGACATGAGCGTCTCGCTGTTCCCCGAGTATCTGCGCATCGAGGTGACCGACGGCGGGAGCGGCTTCAAGCCCGACACTCCCGAACTCAGCCCCGGCCAGACCTCCGGATGGGGACTGTGGCTGGTCGAGCAGCTGACCGATCGCTGGGGCATCGACCGCCGGCACAGCACCCGCGCCTGGTGCGAGATCGACTACTGAGCCGCGCTTTCAGCCCTCGCGCACCTCGCGCACGACCTTCACCAGCGTGCTGACGACGTAGTACAGGGACAGCAGGAAGAACAAAGCCCCGACCAGCGCCCGTACCTGGTCGGGCTCGACCGGTGTCCGGTCCTCGAACGGCTTGGCGGCGCCGTCGGCGACCTTGTTGCGCCACCCCGTCAGTGCGTGCTCGCTCACCTTCATCGCGTCCATGCCGCGTCCGTACCCGAACGCCGGGAGACCAATCCGTCCAGAATGGACGTCAGCCGGCCGGGCACCTCGATCATGGGGAAGTGGCCACCCGGGAGCTCGACCGGCTCGACGCCGAGGCGCTCGCGGGCCATGAAGCGGATCAACTCGGGCTCGAAGGCCTCATCTTCGGCGGCGTAGACGACGGCGGTCGGGACGGCGGGATGGCGCTCGAGCGGAAACGGCTCTGGCGGCGGGGCCATCGGTCGCAGGCGCGCCGCGAGCGCGCGCGCAAGCGCGGGATCGAGCCGGCCGTACATCTCGGTCGCGGCGGCCTCCGGGTCCCATGTCATCCCCCCGCGCTCGTCCGCCGGGGGCCAGGAGAAGCCGGGACGGATCCGCGACGGGGCGCCGGGCGGCGTCGTGAAGCCGCCGAGCCGTGGGCACAGGTGCACGACCGAGGGGTCGTCGACCTCGGTGGCCAGCACGGCGGCGTAGTTGGAGCCGAGCGAGTGGCCGACGATAACGACGGGCCCGTCGGCGCCGGACAGCAGCTCGACCGCCGGAGCGAGGCGTGCGGCGTAGCCGGCCTCGGGTCGTGAAGCGGCAGGTCCGGCGTCGCCACCGCGTGTCCTTGGGCGCGCAGCTCGGTGGCCACCTCGTGCCAGCACGAGCCGTCATTCCACGCGCCGTGGAGCAGGCAGAACGTGGCCATCAGGGGGCAACTTAACGCCCGCTGAGCGGCGCGTCCCGCGGTACGGCACCGGGGGCCGAAATACGGCAATTTCGCGGATGCGGGGGCGGTGTGAGTGGCCGTACCGCACAGCGCGCAAGCTCGGGGCGCGGCCACTGGCGGCCGAGGCCACACTTGAGGTGCGGCGGGCGACTCGTGGCCGAGGGACCGGCACCAGGGCACCGCGCACGCCGATGGCCCCGGAGCTCTTCCGGCGCGACTCGACCGTCGGACATGCACGTGAGCGTCAACCTCCTGCGCAAGCTCGACTCCCGCTCACGGGTGGAAGCGGCACACCGCGCCGCCGAGCTCGATCTGCTGGCCTAGTGGCTACCGGGCCACGCCTTCGAGCGTTCCCCAACTCTGTATCAGGGTGAAGGTCGTGCCCCATCTACCCGGGTCGTCCAACTCGCTCTCGGCGGCGCGGCGCAGCGAAGCCAGTTCGTCCGCGCTCAATGTCTCGAGCAGCCGCGACTCCAGCGCGGCGCTGAACTGAAGCGGTAGACGCAGATAGGGGTGGCCTGGTTTGAGCGCGATGACATGCGCGTCGATCTCTGGTGCCTCGATTCCGGTCTCACGGAGCAGGTCGGGAAGTCCGCGGCCTGCCTCGCCGCCCAAGCCGGCGAAGATCTCCGATACCAGCCGGATCAACCGCTCGGCCGCGGGGGCAGTGGGATTGAAGCGCCATGAGGCCAGGTCCCACTCCTCCAGGATCAGGAGTCCACCGGGCTTGACCAACCGCCGGTGCGCGGCCACCTGCTCGGGGCCGCGCCCGAGCGGAGCAATCAGGTAGCGAGCGTGGACGAGATCGAATGATCGCGGCTCTAGCTTGCTGTCGAACAGATCATCGACGACGAGCTGCGTGTTGGAGATCCCTCCCGCAGCCAGAAGAGAACGGGCGGCATCGAGCAGACCTTCGTCTGTGTCGGTGCCCACCACCTCGCCCGACGGGCCGACCCAGTCGCTGAGGATGCGAAGCCAGCCCATGGCTCCGCAGCCGACGTCCAGGACGCGCCGGCCGGACCCGGCGCCCGTGCTGGAGAGGAGCTTGCGTCCACTCGGTTCCCACACGCGCGACTGGAGCTGGAGGCGCTCCAGCTCCGAAGGCTGGTCGGCCAGCAGATATTCCTCGTGGGACATGAGTCTTCCTCCATGACGCCTGGCGGGCGCGACTATTCCCAGCGACTCCAGTGGTGCCAGGGAGCGGGCTGGTGTTAACCGTGGTTAACGATCCGTTCAGGGCACGCCATCGTCTTTCTCGTCTTGCTTGTCGTTCACGCGGGCGAACGGCTCGATGGCCTTGGGCGGCACCCAGTCGAGTTGCCGGTACACCGAAAGCGTGATCTGCCGACTGCCGGTTCGCCGTCGTCCCTCATCGCCTGGGCGTGACGCTCAACCGTCCGGCGGCTCAGCCGGGGGTTCTTGAAACGGCCCCCGACCGCTGGCCGAGCCTCTCTCACCAGGTCACAACCGTTCACGTGGCGACCCGGGGACTACTCCCGAGCACCACGCTACCGAGCCGGGCGGCGAGTCTAGGTCCTCTCGATCACACCTGGGCGTGTGAGCGACCAGATCACCCAGACGTCGAGCGCGATCACGAGGATCGCCCAGAAGGGGTAGTAGGGGATGAAGAAGAAGTTCGCGAGCGCGCTGAGCGAGGCCAGGAAGATCGCCGTGACCACTGCCCAAACCGCGCCGGTGAACAGTCCCCAGCAGGTGAAGAGGAGCAGGACCCCGATCAGCAGGTGGATCCATCCCCAAACCGTCGTGTCGAGTTCGAACGTGTAGTTGCGCCCGATGACGAAGAACTCGTCGTCGAAGATCGCGGCCAACCCCGCGATCACCTGAAAGCCACCGATAAGCATGATTGCGACGGCAGCGAAGGTAATCCCGCCGATCGCCCACCCCGATGGTTGCTGATCCCTGCTGGTTCGGTCGTTCGCCATGGTGGCGCTCCTCTCTCTTCCTCGGTACAGGCTCCGGCCGATAGGTTCGCCGGACACTCACCGGATCCCTGCACCACGCCCCGGGACGCGAAACCATATGCCTCGCCCCATGCCTGGGAAGGCCCTGGCATTTCTCCCACAGGATCGGCCACCGGGCGCTGAGAGCGCGGAAATAGAGGAAGCATTGTGGGACCTGTGCGAAGTACGGTGCCATCGTACCGTTCCAGCAGGGACCACAGGAAGCAGAAAACCCCGCATTTGCGGGGCTTTCGTGCGAAGCGGCTGATGGGATTCGAACCCACGACCTTCTGCATGGCAAGCAGAGCCTGCGGCGACGCTGACATTCCAAATATCCCTGCAAATAGTCGGGTTCACCGCCCAAGAGCAGCCGCGAGCGATCCCCGCCTTTCACCGCGAGATCACGGGGGTTTGGGGACTGAAAGCGGACTGAGCGGCTGGGGCCAGCCCGGCCGCGGCGGCGAGCCAAATGTGTGATCGTCCCGCCGAGGTGGACCGGTTGGCGCGACGGGGCGGCCGGCCAGGCGTCTGCCGTCCGCCCCGCGTGTCGGTTGGTCTAGGGAGCGCTGCGCTTCGACGGCACGCGCCCGGGGTAGGCGCTGGCCAGGCGGGCCAGGGTCAGCGCGGCGAGCAGCAGGCCGAAGTCGCGTAGGGCAATGTCGGCGTAGCCGCCGACTAGCAGCAGGCTGACGATGATCCCGGCGAGCCAGCCGGCGACGAGCAGGCCGCCGAAGCGAGGCATGATGGCTACGACGAGCCCGGCGGCGACCTCGACGCCGCCGACGATGTACATGGCGTCCTGCGCGCTGCCGGGGATGATGTCGTTGAACTCAGGCGCCAGGTACTTGGGCCAGTCGCTGATCATGACCTCCGCGAACTTGTCGAGGCCGAACAGGATCGGTGCGACCGTGAACGCGATGCGCAGGAGCATGAAGGCCTGTGCGGCCGGGTCGCGGCGCAGCGCGGTCGAGGTGGGGATGGGCACGGGCCGAAGGACGCCCGCGATGGCGGTACTCATGATGGTCCTCCTTGGGAGACGCTTGTCCTGCTTAGCGTCCGTGGCCGAGCGGAACTTACGTGCATCCGGAGTCAATCCGCCTGGGTCTGCGCAGGTGGCTGCGGTCGGCAGCTCGATGCGCGCCACCCAGTCGTGGCAGCCGCAGCGGTTGGCAGGACCCTGAGCGCGGAAGGGGCGCGCCCACCGGCGCGCCCCTTCTCTCCACCAGGAGGAGATCGGTGGCTAGCGGAATCGCTTCGGGAACTGCGCTGCGATTCCGTCGCTGAGCATGTCCGCCATGGCGAGGATCTGGCGGTGAATGCGGTCGTAGCTGCGGATGTCGGTGCGGTGGTCGCGCTCGAGGTGGGCGACCGCTTCGGTCAGGGTGAGGTCGAGGTGCTCGCGCATCATCGCGCGCATTTCGCCGCGCGCCCAGTGGCGCGGGTTCGCCGCGTGGAGGAAGTCGGCGATCTCGCGCCCGTTCTGGTACCAGGCGCCGCTGTGGCGCTCCACCGCGGCCTGGTCGCCTGCCTTTGCGCTGGCGAGCAGGTCGGCGGCCACGAGGATGTGCTCCTGGAGCAGCGAGGTCAGCCGTTCGCCCGCGGCGCGGCCGTAGAACGGCTTGATCGCGTCGCCGATGTCCTGCTGGTTTCGCAGCAGCCGCTTCGTCGTGGCCGGCGTGTCGGGCAGATCAGCGGACGCGCTCACGATGAACAGCCGCGTCCAGGTGATGTGGTCCTCCCAGAGACGCCGCATGTTGTCGTGCAGTGTCAGCCGCTGCTCGCTCAGGCCGCGTCGCTCGGCGGCGTCGGCGTGCTCCTGCGAATGGCCTAGGGCGGCGGGGTCGCCGCCCAGCGCGAGCGCCAGGGCTGCCGCAGCGACGACGGCGGTGAGCGACAGGCTCAGGTGCCGTCGGTGGTTGTGGGTCGTGGGCCTCATGGGCCAGCTCCTTCTCGTCGGGCGAGTTGCCGGTGGTCGCTGTCACCGGCTTCGCGACGAGCCGGCCCGACTTCTTACGCGGCGGTCAGCGGTCGGACGCGCTGCTCTGGACGAGCTCGCGGAGACTGTCGTAGTCCTCGTGGCAGGCGGGGCAGCCCTCGAGGTGGGCGCGCAGCCCGGGGATCCGCTCGTCGGCCGGCGCTCCCTGCAGCTCGAGCTCGACGTACTCGTCGAGCCGCTCGAAGCACTCGTCGCAGAGAACCTCAGGCTCGGCCGGTCCGAGCAACCGCTTGACGGTGTTTTCATTGATGCGCCTGTCCATAATCGTCTCCGCTTAGATCGAGTCGAGGGCAAAGCCCCTCGTCGCCAGTTCGGCGCGCAGCTTTCGCCGCGCATCGTGCAGGGTCTTGTAGAGGGCGCCGCGCGTCGTGTTGAGCCGCTCGGAGAGCACGTCGAGCGGCACCCCGTTCAGTGCGAGCGCGACCAGCACCTCGCGCTGGTGGTCTGTCAGGCAGCGGTCGATGCAGTCGGTGATCGCGGCCATCAGCTCATTTGCCTCCGCTTGATCCTCGGGCCCGCGGGCGGCGTCGGCCATCAGAGGCCACGCCTCGGGCTCGAGCACCACCTCGCGCTGTTGCCAGGCCCGTCGACGCAATCGCACGCCCGCCTCGAGCAGCGCGAACTTGTAGGCCCAGGTGGTGAAGCGGCTCGCGCCGCGGTAGTCGTCGAGCTTGCCCAGGACCGCCACGAGCGCGTCGTCCGCGGCCTGAAGCGCCAGGTCGTCGAGTTCTTCGCCGCGGACGTGCGAGAGCGCGGCGCGGCGCCGTGAGACCTCGAAGCGCGCGGCGCGCACCAGCAGCTCGTGCAGACGAGCGATCGCCTCGTCGCGCTCGGTACCCGGACTGCGGAGGGCGCTCAACCATGCACGCGAATCGGCCTGCGCGCGCTCGGGCTCGCTGGCGGCGGCGCTGATCGGCGGGCGTGAGCTCATGCCCGGACGGACGCTAACAGTCCCCGGAAGGCTCAACACCCATGCCTCTCGTGCTCGAGCGGCGCCAGGATTCGTGCCGCGAGATGCGGCGGACAGCCACGCTCCACCAGGCCGATCAGCGCGTGCAGATCGACGCCGCACTCACGTGAGAGCTGCTCGGCCAGATCCGTCTCGAACCCGACTTTGCGCAGACGCGCCCGCCGCCAGGCGACGATCTCGGCTGCCCCGGGGCGGGCCCCAGCCTGTGCTCCGCTTCGAAGGTCCATGTTTGCTTAGCGCCCGAACAGGACCCGTTCTTACTTCTCTCAATTCACCGGACTGCCGGGTGTGCGCAACGGGCCGGGCGGAGACCTCGGCACGCTGCGCGACGGGAGTGTGTCGGTCAACGCAGCGGCCGAGGTCCGGCGGCTGGCGGCTGGTCGTAGGTCAGGCGGCTCGTTCTAGGCCGCGGCTGCCAGGCCGTGTGCGCCTCGATCCGGCGCGCCGAGCGCGACCTGGGCCGCGCGAATGGCGTAGTGCAGGCCGCGACCGTCGCCGTAGCGCAGCGGGCTCGACGGGCCGCGCACCAGGAGTGCGGTCATGGCGGCGCCGCGCACCGCGATCGGCTCGTCATCGCGAAGCCGAACCACGAGCGCCAGCAGCTCGTCCGCGCTCTCGCGGATCGCCGCATGCCGCTGCCTGGTCCTCCGGCCGAACGCTCCGAGGTTCGGTCCGCGGGCGTCGCCCACGGCCTCGACGAGCGAGTTGGCGAGCCGCGACCGCTCCTCACGGGAGCGGAGCTGCGCGGCGCGCAGGGCAAGCGCAGAGCTCGCAGCTGGATCTGCGCCGCGCGCCAGTTCCTCGTCGAGGCGGCTGCGCGCCAGCGAAGCCACCACCCGGGTGGCGAGGCTGGGGTGCGTTCCGCCGGCGCGTTCGGGCGTCGGGCGGAACTCTGGGACTGGGAAAACTCCGTTCGGCATGTCCGCCTCCTCTTGACTCAGGGTTACGCCACCAAGCCTGCCTTGGATAGGCCCTGTCGCCTATGGGTGTCAGCACCGATTCGCCTTGCGGCGGACACCCATCGGGTGGACGGCGCGGGCGGGCTCAGCCGGCAAGAGGCGCCGCGGGCGCCGCGACCAGCACCGGGCGATCCGCGCCCCGGATGACAGCGCGGGACACGCTTCGGCGGAGGCGTCGCCGTCTCGATCCGAGCACGACCAGACGCGCGCCACGCAGGCGGGCGAACTCGACCACGCGCCGTGCGGGATTCCCGGCGAGCTGCTCCGCGCTGGCTGACACGCCCGCTCGTTCGGCGATGGCCAGGGCTTCGTCTAGGGCGCTGCGCCCCGCGCTCAGTTCGGCGTCGAGTCGACGCTGGTAGTACGGCGTTCCGAGCCCGGACCACGGGCCGCGGCGGACGTAGACGAACACTAGGGGGGCGCCGAGCCCCCTGGCCAGGCGAACGCCGGACTGCGCGGCGGCTTGCGTGGCGCGGGAGTCATCGACCGCGACGACGATCGGGCGCGGGATCCAGCGGCACGAGCAGATCCGGCTCGACGCCGGAGGGCGAGGTCGTTCGCGGTCTTCGGTGGCGAGATCTGGGGGCGGTCGATGTGACCATGGAAGCCTCCTAGGGTGGACGTGATGGCCTCCAAGCGTGCCCTCCGGCCAGCACGGCGGACATCGGCAGCGACACCCATTCTTCGGCGGCGGCGCACCCACCACGTGGGCGGCCGCGGCTAGCGCTCGCTGATGCTTGCGGTCCGCTGCCCGCGCTCGAGCGCGGCCAGGGTCTCGCGTACGGTGCAGGCGAGCGAACGCGGCGCATCGCTGTGGTAGAGCGGGCTCGGCCCATCGGTGATGAGCAGCGAAGCCATCGCCAGACCCTCGACGCCGAGTGGTCGACCGTCGCCGAGCGCGTCGGCGAGCTCCAGCAGGAGCCCGCGGTTGGCCTGGATCTCGGCGCACCGGAGCGGCGGCATTCTGAGCGGATCGGGCTGCCTGTCGGCAAGGCTCACCGCACCGCGCAGCGCACACGCGAGACGACTTCTATTTCTAGCGGAGCCGAGTTGCCCGACCCGAAGGCTCAAGTCGTCGCTGTCGATCGGGTCGGCGCCGCGGGCGAGCCGGAGATCGAGCTCGTAGGCCCGCCGCCAGGTGCGCCAGCGAAGTCGCAGGCCGCCGAGCAGCAGCCCCCGCGACCGGCGGCCGAGACCGGAATGTTCGAACCCGCTCATGCGACGCGCTGGGGTGGCCGTTCGCGGCTCTCGAACCACCTCAGCTGGCTGTCGTGTCCGCGGGCGCCCCTCGGCCCGGCCGCCGCGCGACGGGCTAGCAGGGGGCGGACCGCGGTCCGACCGTCGCGACACTGGCGAGCACAGCGAGCGAACGCTGCCGCGACGTCGTGCAGCGCTCCCATCAGGCGCGCCTCCTGCTCCCGCGACAGTTCGTCGACCTGCGGCGGCCGGTCGGCTCGCGAACCGCGACCACTTCGCCGCGCGAGGATTCCCGGTGAGGCGTCGGCGGCCAGCTGGTACCAGGCGCCGCTGAGCGCCTGCAGCGCGTCCTCAAGCGAGGCGAGCGCGTCCGGCGCGGCGGCGTGCGCTCCGGGCCGCTCGGCGGCGGTGTGGAAGTTTCGGGCCGCGTCGGCCAAATCGGCCGCGCACTGGTCGAGACGATCGGAAGCATTCATGCCTGCATCGTCGCGCCGGCGTCGGGAGCAGGGTATGGGCCTCAATGCCCAATGGCGACCAGCACAGTCTCCATCAGCCCGAGCGCTCGAGCGGTCGTTGGTGCTAGCGGGCCGGACCACGCCGACCGGCGCCTCTTGCGTGGCTCGATCCGACCCTCGCGATGAACACGTCGTCCGCAGCGCCGTAGTCTCGAGCGCAATGACCGACGGGCACCCGAAGGATCCGGTCGTAGACTTGCTCGGCCCCCTGGGATGGGGCCCGCGTTGGGGCTTGGCCAGCAGCGACTTGAACGCGACGCTATTGGCTTGGCCGGCCGGCCATTCTGTTGTTGAGCACACCACCGAGCTGGATGTCCTGGTGATCGTCCTTGGCGGGGACGGCGTCGTCACGATCGACCGGCGCGCCCATGCCATCAGAGCCGGGAGCGCGCTGCTGATCGAGAAGGGCCGCGCCAGGGCGATCCGTGCCGGCGCCGCCGGTATCCGCTATCTCACCGTGCACAGGCGGCGCGGCCCGCTGCAGCTCGAGGACGCGTCGACAGAGCCCTGACTGCAGTGCTTTCCCTGGTGACAACGGCGGATCGAGCGGCGTCAGCCCGCCAGGGGTCCGCGCGCTGTCCCGCTCATGCGGCCGTCAAATTCTCGCGGCTCCGGCTTTTCGGCTGCCGGCTCGGCCGCCGCGAGCAGCGCTCGCATCATTGCCAGGCCGCGCGCGGTGATTAAGAGTCGCGTTTCCTCACGATCTCCGACGTGGTACCAGCGAACCAGCCCGCGCATGGCGAGCCTGCGCCCGGCGCGCGTGACCTCGCTGGCTGGCTTGCCGAGTGCCTCAGCGATCTCGGCGAGGCTCGCCTCGCGATCGAGCAGCGTGAACAGAACGCGCAGCTCGCAGGGAGACAGCCCGCAGCGGTCGAAGACCTCGAGAACCCGGTCGACCACCATCCGCGTTTCTGTCGTCCCTGTCATGCATCCATGGTGGCGCGCCGCCCGCCGCGGGGCTATGGGTACTTCTGACCATCACCGCGTTGGCGCAACCCGCTCAACCTTCTGCACGGACCGGAGCCGCTTTGGGCGGGCCCGCCGTCGTCCGCACAGGCGCTGGTGCGCCTAGCCACTGGGGATCGGGTTCGCCCAGGCGCGCCGCGCTGTCGGCGCTGGATGCGCTCCCAGCTCGAATGGGAGGGCGGGGCGTCTGGCGTTCAGGCGATGATCTTGACGGTGCTTGCGAAGCCGGTGCCGAGCGTGTTCTGCAGCGCCATGTGCAGGAGGCCCAGGGCCTCCAGCTCGCGCGCCCGTTTTTGGGGGCCGACGTCGATGGGGTTGAGACCGCCGTCACGCGCCAGGCCGGCCACCGTTGCTTTGGCCTCGTCGTCGTCGCCGGCGATCAGAACGTCGAGCTTGTGGCCGGAGACCTCGCCCGCGGTGAGGGTGCCCGCAAAGGTTGTGTTGAAGGCCTTTACGAATCGTGCATCTGGGGCGAGGCCCGCGAGCTCCTGGGTCGCCGAGCCGTCGGCTGGCACCACGAGGCCGTCGAGGTTCTCGTCGACCGGATTGGTGATGTCGACGACGACCTTGCCGGCGAGCTGAGCGGCGTGCTGCTCGACGGCGGCGCGCGCGTCGGGGTAATAGACGGCGAGCACGACCACGTCGCCCTCGAGGGGCTCGCCCGTGACGGCTGTCGTGACGGAGCCCGCGTCGCCGATGTCGGCGGCGACGGTCTGCGCGCTCTCGGAGTCCTTCCCGACGACGGTCAGGGTATGACCGCCGGCGAGTGCGCGACTGCCGATGCCGCGGGCCATGTTGCCGGTGCCGATGATCGTGATGTCCATGGCGGCCCCCTTGGGTCGGTTCGGTTGCGTTGGAGGCTAGTTCTCGGAGCTGTCCGACGCGGCCGCCGGCTCAGCGTCGTCGTCGTGCTGATCTCCGGCTATTGCGCAACGACCACACGCTCCGCCTTGGTCGCGACGCATGTGAGCAGCTCGTCGTACGAGTGGCAGAAGGACTGGACGCCCTCGCGCCCGAGCCCGGCGGTGACGGCCCCCAGATCGATCCCGGCTGCGGCGGCGCGGCGGAGCGGTCTCGTCGGCCAGATCGGCGTCCATGCTGATGCCACCGATTACTTTGCCGTGGTCTGCGAAGGCCCGCAGCGTGGCCTCGGGCATTGTGTTGATGACCTCCGGCGCGATCAGCTCCTCGACGTAGAGCACGTCGGAGTACTCCGGGTCCTTGGTGCCCGTGCTCGCCCACAGCGGTCGCTGCGGGCTGGCCCCGGCCTCGCGCAGCGCGAGCCAGCGTTCGTCTGCGAAGCGCTCCCGGTAGCGCGCGTAGGCACGCTGGGCGTTGGCTATCGCCACGCGTCCTCGCAGGTCGGACCCGGCGGGGAGCAGCGCGTCGACCTTCGCGTCGACGCGCGATACGAAGAACGATGCCACCGAGGCGATCCTGTCGATCCGCTCGCCGACTCCGAGGCGATGCTCGAGACCCGCGACGTAAGCGTCGATCACCTGCTCGTAGCGAGCGAGGGAGAACAACAGGGTGATGTTGACGTTGACACCCCGGGCGGTCAGCTCCTCGATGGCGGGGATGCCCGCCTCGGTGGCCGGGACCTTGATCATCGCGTTCGGCCTGTCGAGCCGGTCCCAGAGATCGATTGCCTGCTCGATCGTCGCCTCGGTGTCGTCGGCCAGGTCAGGGGTGCACTCGAACGAGATGAATCCATCGCGCCCCGCGCTCGCGTCGTAGGTTGGACGCAGCAGGTCCGCCGCTTGGCGGACGTCCTGCAAGGCGAGCTCGAAGAACAGCTCCTGCGGGTCGCGCATACCGGAGGCGACCGCGGCGCGTAGCTGCTCGTCGTAGCTCTCGGAGCCCGTGATGGCCTTGGCGAAGATGGTCGGGTTCGAGGTCGCGCCGCTGACCGCGAAGTTCGCGATCAGCTCGGCGAACTCGCCGCTGTCGAGCAGCTCTCGCGAGAGCGTGTCGAGCCAGATCGAGACGCCGGCGTCGTGCAGTGCTTGGAGGCGGCTCATGCGACGCTCCCGTCCTCAGCGTGCCCGAGCTCCTCGAGCGGAACATCGTGGTCTGAGAGGGACCGGTCCTCGACGACGACGCGCTCGCTTATGAGGCGCTTGATCGACTCGGTCACGTCCCACACGTTCACGTTCATGCCCGCGACCACGCGATCCTCGACCAGCCAGAAGGCAACGAACTCCCGCGTCGCGGGATCGCCGCGGAAGACAACGCGGTCCCAGGCTCGAGCGAAGCCCGTGTACTCCATGCCGACGTCGTACTGGTCGGAGAAGAAGTACGGGAGCCGGTCGTACGCCACGTTGTGGCCAACCATGTTGCGGGCGGCGGCCGGCCCTTGGTTGAGGGCGTTGGCCCAGTGCTCGACGCGGATCCGCTCGCCGTAGAAGGGGTGGCCGGAATTGGCCACATCACCCGCCGCGAACACGCCGGGAACGCTCGTCTGAAGGTGCTCGTCCACGAGGACGCCGTTGTCGACCGCCAGTCCCGCTTGGGCAGCGAGCGCGGTGCGCGGCTGCACCCCGACGCCGACCACGACGAAGTCGCAGTCGATGACCTGCCCATCGCTGGTGCGGACACGCTCCACAACGCCGTCCCCCTCGAACGCCTCGACGCCGGTACCCATCAGCATCCGCACGCCCTGATCTGTGTGGATGTCGCGGTAGACGGCGCCGATTTCCTTACCCAGCACCCGCTCCAGCGGAACCGACGCCGGCTCGACGACGGTCACGTCGAGGCCGCGCTGGCGGGCGGAGGCGGCCACCTCGGCGCCGATCCAGCCGGCCCCAACGACGACGACCGCGCCGCCGCCGTCGAGCCGCTGGCGCAGGGCGTCGGAGTCACGGACGCTGCGCAGGTAGAAGACCCCGTCGAGCTCGGCTCCGGGAATCTCGAGTCGGCGCGGCTCAGCCCCGGTCGTCAGCAGTAGGCGGTCGTAGGACAGCTCTTCTCCGTCGTCGAGCGTCAGCCGACTGTTCGCGGTGTCGAGGCTCACGGCGGTACGACCGAGGCGCAGCTCGATCTCCTGCTCGGCGTAGAAGCCCTCCGCGTGTACGTAGACCTTCTCGCGCCCAACCTCGCCGCGCAGGTAGTCCTTCGACAACGGCGGGCGCTCGTACGGGCGCTCCTCCTCCGCGCCGACCAGCACGACGCGTCCGTCGAACCCCTCCTCGCGGAGCGTCTCGGCCGCCTTCGCGCCGGCGAGGCTCGCGCCGACGATCACGTGCGTCTGTCTACTACTCATGGGAACCCCTCTGGGTAAGGGCCAGGAACTCCTGGCGGGTACGGACGTCGTCGCGGACCAGTCCGCGAAGCGCCGAAGTGACGGTCTTGGAGCCGAGCTTCTGGACTCCGCGCAGCGACATGCACATGTGCTCCGCCTCGAGGACGACCCCGACGCCCTTGGGCTCGAGCTCACGCTCGAGCCAGTCGGCGACCTGCGTCGTGAGCCGCTCCTGGATCTGGAGATCGCGGCTGAAGAACTCGACCACCCGGCCGAGCTTGCTGAGCCCGATGATCCGCTCGCCCGGCAGATAGCCGACGTGCGCCACCCCTTGGAACGGCAGCAGGTGATGCATGCAGAGCGAGTGGAAAGGGATCGACCGCGCGACGATCAACTCGTCGTACCCCTCGTCGTTGGGGAAGGTCGTAGCTCGAAAGCGTCGGGGCGTGAGCAGCTCGGCTAATGCGTCGGCGACCCGGCGAGGCGTCTCCTCGAGAGCCTTGGCCTCGGCATCGGCGCCGATCGCGCGCAGCAGGTCGCGCGCCGCGCGCTGCACGGCGTCGTGGTCGATGCGGCGGGCGCCGGGATCGAGACTGGGTGGCTCGGCCAACGCAAGCGCAGGCACGCGCGGATCATTCAAGCTCATGGTGGGTTTGCGCTCCGAGCCAGTTGGTTCTTACCAACCGACTTGCTTGCGGGCAGTAAGAGCGCGAGCGGGACTGACGCTTACATTCATATGGACGTCCGCTTGAAACGGGCATATGAGCCGGCGGCCCCCGCAGACGGGTATCGACTGCTGATCGACCGGCTGTGGCCGCGTGGGCTCTCGCGCCGACGGGTCAAGCTCGACGACTGGGACAAGCAGCTGGCGCCGAGCACTTCGCTCAGACAGTGGTTCGGCCACGAGCCCAGCCGCTTCGACGAGTTCCGCCGCCGCTACATCGAGGAACTTCGAAGCGAGCGTCCGCGCCTCGCGGGACTCCGGAGGCGCGCGCGAGAAGGCACGCTGACGCTCGTCTACTCGGCCCACGACGCCGAGCACAACGACGCGGTCGTCCTCGCTGAGATCCTGCGGCGCGGCCTTCCGAAGGGCACAACATGAGCCGCGCTCGTCCACACGTGCTGATCGTTGGCGGAGGCGTCGCCGGGCTCGAGACGCTCCTGGCGTTGCGTGCGCTCGCCGGGGACCGCGTCGACATCACGATCCTGGCCCCCGGGTTGAAGTTCGTCAATCGCTCGATGTCCGCGCAACAGCCGTTCCAAGTGCAGCGGGGGCGAGGCTTCCGCCTGGAGGACATGGCGGCGGAGCTCGACGCTCGCTGGCATCGTGGAACGCTCGACCGCGTTGTACCCTCCGAGCACCGCGCGGTCACCAGGGGTGGCGACGAGCTTGCGTACGACATGCTCGTGCTCGCCTTGGGTGCACGTCCCAAGAGCGAGTGGCAGTCCGAGTACGTGCTGACCTACCGCGGCGGTCGCGACGGACCCAACTACCGCATGCTGCTCCACCAGCTACGCGAGGCCCGAGTCGAGCGGGTGGCATTCGTAAAGCCGGCGGGAGCGAGTTGGCCGATGCCGCTTTACGACCTCGTATTGATGACCGCGGCCGACTGCGCAGCGCACGACCGTCCGAAGGTCGAGCTGAGTTTGATCACGCCCGAGGAGGCGCCGCTCGGGGTCTTCGGAAGCCGCGCCAGCGGAGCTATCCGCGCGATCCTGGACGAGTCCGGGGTGACCCTACATACGCGCAGCTACGGACAACCGGGCGCTCCCGGCCGGGTTGACATCTCCCCTCGCCACCAGTCGCTGGCGGTCGACCGCATCGTCACCGAACCGCGCCTGGTTGGGCCGTCACTGCGCGGCATCCCCTCGCGGCACGAGGGATTCATCCATACCGACGCGCACGGCCGTGTCCATGGCCTCGATGACGTCTTCGCGGCGGGCGACGCCACCACCTTCCCGGTCAAGCAGGGCGGTCTAGCCGCCCAGCAGGCCGACGCCGTCGCAGAGGCAATCGCCGCGTTGGCCGGCGCAAACGTCGATCCCCAGCCTTTCCGGCCCGTCCTTCGCGGCACGCTCCTTACCGGCGGCCCGACGCGCTACCTGCGCGCGGATATCAGCGGCGGCGCCGGCGACGACTCGACGATCTCCGAGGAAGCACTGTGGTGGCCACCCAACAAGCTCTCCGGCCGCTATCTCGCTCCCTACCTCAGCAGCAAGACGGGCGAGGCCGCAGACGTCATGCCCCAGGTCGCCGG
Organism: uncultured Thermoleophilaceae bacterium; assembly: GCA_963808545.1. Taxonomy (GTDB): domain Bacteria; phylum Actinomycetota; class Thermoleophilia; order Solirubrobacterales; family Thermoleophilaceae; genus JACVRW01. The sequence goes on from CAWEGB010000008.1 coordinate 28,384, forward strand.
CGCGATCCAGGTCGATACGCCTCTCGATCCGGAGAGGCCGGACTCGCATGGCGGCTTCGGCGAACTCTTAGATCTACCGCCGCGCTCGTAAGACCCACACGCTTGGCGACGCTAACGAGGTATGGCCATGTTCCGCCGTCCGGGACAGAAGCCGACAGACCCGAAAGGACACACGTCATGCTCTGCTATTCCTGCGCTGAGCAGGGGACCGACCGGCCCGCGGTGGCGCTATGTCGCAGCTGCAACGCAGGACTCTGCCTCGAGCATCTGCGAGCGACGGCAGCTCGATTTGCGACCAGCCACATGCTCGACAGCTGTCACCACGACACGTGGGCCGCAACCGAGCGTCCGGTTCATGCCGGCGTGCCGAGCAGGCTGTGAGCGCCTCGGAAGCCCCCGTGCGGCGCCTGCTGTTCATCGCCGACGCCGCCGTCGCGGATGTGCACGACTTGCCGCCTGCGGCTCGCGCGCTCCTTAGCACGGCGGCCGAGGTTTACGTGGTCACGCCCACGCTCCCCGGACGGCTTGCGTGGCTCGCCGACGATGTGGATCAGTTCCGCCACCTTGCCGACGAGCGCCTCGACACTGTGCTCGGGCACATGCAGGCCGTCGGCGTCCACGCCAGCGGCGTGGCCGGTCGCGACAGCGTCCTGACTGTCATCGCCGACGCGGTCGCGGACTTCAGGCCGGACCACATGCTGCTCGCGTTGCGCAGCTCGGAGCATGCCAATTGGCAGGAACACGGGCTCGAGGAGCGCGTGCAGAAGCGTTTTGGCATGCCGCTGCTGAGCTATGCCGTTGACGAGTGTGGCCATGCCATCGGCTCTCACCACCCGTAGCGCGCCTCGCTTGCCGGCGCGAGGCTATGTACCGATCGGTGACTACGCGGCGATCGGGGACGGGCGCACCGCCGCTCTGGTCGCGCGGGATGGGTCTATCGACTGGCTCTGCCTGCCGGAGCTCGATTCCCCGAGCGTGTTCGCGGCGGCCCTGGACGCCGACCGCGGCGGGCGCTTCGCGCTGGAGCCCGAGAACGAAGCCAGGGTGGCGCGGCGCTACCTGCCCGATACCAACGTTCTCGAGACCACGTTCACTACCCGAGCCGGTGTTGTCCGGGTCACCGACGCGATGGCCTTGCCGGACGCCGAGCTGGGACCGACGCGCGAGTTGATCCGGCGAGTGGATGGGCTCCGCGGGCGGGTGCCGATGCGATGGCGGATCGCCCCAGCCTTCGGCTATGGGGCGCGAGCGCCTCGGCTGGAGCGCCGTGGAGGGATTCCGGTCGCTACCGACGGGCCCGACGCGCTGGCGGTCTGTTCTTGGGACGCGGGCGAGGCGGACATTGACGAGGAGGCGATCTTCGGGCGCTTCGAGGCCCGAGAGGGCAGCTCGGCTTTGATCGCGCTGTGCGCTGCCCGTCAGGAGCCGCTCGTCTTTCCTAGGCGTGAGGACGTCGAGGGGCGCCTGGAGGCGACGAGAACGTACTGGCGCGGTTGGGCGCAGCAGCGCGCGTATGACGGTCCGTGGCGCGACGCGGTGATCCGAAGCGCGCTGGCGCTCAAGCTGCTCGTGCACGCCCCGTCCGGGGCGATAGCGGCGGCGGCGAGCGCCTCCCTGCCGGAGGAGATTGGCGGCGAGCGCAACTGGGACTACCGCTTCTGCTGGGTACGTGATTCGGCCTTCACGCTCGGCGCGCTGCTGGAGCTCGGCTGCCCAAGCGAGGCAGAGGGGTTCTTTTGGTGGCTGCTGCACGCTTCACAGCTCACCCACCCGCGCCTCCAGGTCCTGTATCGGCTGAACGGTGGCGAGCGGGCACCCGAGCGGACCCTCGACCTCGACGGCTACCGGGGCTCGCGACCCGTACGCGTGGGCAACGACGCCGCCGCGCAAACTCAGCTCGACATCTACGGCGACCTGCTCCAGACCGCCTTGCTCTACACGCGGGCCGGAGGACGACTCGACCGCGAGACCGGCAAGCGCCTCGCCGCCAGCGCCGACCTCGTATGCCGCATCTGGCGCGACCCCGACTCCGGAATCTGGGAGGTACGACGCGAGTCCGGCCACTTCACCCATTCCAAGATGATGTGCTGGGTGGCGCTCGACCGCGCCATGCGGCTGGCAGAGGCGGGGCAGCTCCCACGCGACCGCGAATCGACGTGGCGGCGTGAAAGGAACGCGATCCGCGATTTCATCGAGACGCGCTGCTGGTCCGACGGGCTCGGGAGCTACACACGCGAAGCCGGCCGCGAAGAGCTCGACGCGAGCCTGCTGCTGGGCGTGCTGCTCGGCTACGACGCCGGCCACCCAGGTCGGCTGGCCGCGACGGTTGAGGCCATACGGCGCGAGCTCGGAGACGGTCCGCTGCTGTCCCGATACAGCGGAGAAGACGGGCTACGCGGCGGCGAGGGCGCCTTCCTCTGCTGCTCGTTCTGGCTCGCCGACGCGCTCGCTCGGATCGGGCGCCATGAGGAGGCCATCGCCCTCATGGACGAACTGGTCGCGCTCGCCAACGACGTCGGCCTGTTCGCGGAGGAGATCGACCCCGTCACGCGCGAGTTCCTGGGTAACACCCCGCAAGGGCTCGTGCACCTCGCCCTGATCACAGCCGCGGCATCGATATCGAAGGCGGGCGCAGGATGAGCATCTGGGGCGCGCTCGCCGGCGGCTTCATCGGCACCCTGGTGCTCACCACCGCCTTGCGGACCGCCAACGAGCTGGGCTTCACCCGGATCGACCTACCGTTCCTGCTCGGGACCGCGCTGACCCGCGACCGCGCGCGCGCCAAGGCACTCGGGTACCTGATGCACCTGGCGGCCGGCGGGCTGTTCGCACTCGCCTATTACGCGATCTTCGTCGCCACAGACACGGGCGGCTGGGCGCTCGGAGCGCTGCTCGGGCTGCTGCACGGAATCGTCTCAGCCACGGCCCTAGTCAACATCCTGCTGCCCGCGCTCCACCCCCGCATGGGGAACGAGCTCACGGCCGCGAACAGCAGTCCGCTGCTCGAGCCGCCCGGTTTCATGTTGCGCAACTACGGGCGCGGCACGCCGATCGCCACGCTGCTCGCCCACATCGCCTACGGCGCGATCGTCGGCGGCTTCGCCGCGCTCGCCGGCTGAGCGTGGGGAGCGCGTTCCGGCGCGAGCGCATGCCTGTGCATGCGCATGCGGATCGGCGCGAGCTCCCGCGCCACGGGCGGCTGCTCGACAGCGCGGGGAAGCAGGATCTCCCTGGCGATCACGAGCCGTTGGATCTGGGAGGTGCCCTCGTAGAGCTGCATGATCTTGGCGTCGCGCATCAGCTTCTCGACCGGGTAGTCCTTGATGAAGCCATAGCCGCCATAGATCTGCACGGCGTCTGTCGCGACCCGCATCGCCGCGTCGGCGGCGAACCGTTTCGCGTGCGAGGACTGCAGGGTGTTGCGCTTGCCCTGGTCCAGCAGCACCGCCGATTGCCACGCGAGCAGGCGGGCGGCCTCGATGTCGGTGGCCATGTCGGCGATCATGAACTGGATCGCCTGGTGCATCGCGATCGGCGCTCCGAACTGAACGCGCTGTTTGGCGTACTCGGTGGCGAACTCGAAGGCAGCGCGGGCGATGCCGGTCGCCATCGCCGCGACGCCCGGGCGCGTGCGGTCGAGCGTCCTCATGGCGAGCTTGAAGCCATGGTTCTCGTCGCCCAGCAGGTTCTCCGCCGGCACCTCCGTCTCGTTGAAGCTGATCGCCGCCGTGTTCGACGCGCGCAGCCCCATCTTGTCCTCGTGCTTGTCGACCGTGACCGTGTCGTCGCGCGGGACGAGGAAAGCCGAGATGCCCCGGTGGCCGGCGTCGTTGTCGGTCTTGGCGTACACCGTGTACCAGTCGGCGTAGCCGCCATTGCTGATGAAGACCTTCGACCCGTTGATGACGTACTTGTCGCCCCTGCGCACGGCCGTGGTGCGCATCGCCGACACGTCTGAGCCGGCGTCGGGCTCCGTCAGGCAGAACGAGGCGAGCTTCGGCTCCTCGGTCAGCATCCCGAGGTATATGGACTTGATCTTCTCCGAGCCGCCGAGCAGTACCGGCGCCGCGGCGAGCTCGTTGATCCCGAGCGTCGTTCCGATCGCCGCGCAGCCCCAGGCCAGCTCCTCACCGATCAGGACGCCGTCGAGGTAGGACGCGCCGGCGCCGCCGTATCTCTCGGGCAGCTGGGAGTTCATCAGCCCTACCTCCCAGGCCTTCCTGATGATCTCCTGCGGCCAGGTCGCATCGCGGTCGTACTCCCAGGCGACCGGTCGGATCTCCTTCTCTGCGAAGTCGTGTGCCAGCTCGCGGATGTTCCGCTGGTCTTCGGTGAGCGTGAAATCAATCATCTTCGGCCTCAATCCTCGGTGCGAGTGCGTTTGTCTCAGTGGCTATTGGCGCTCGCGTGGCGGGTGCTCTTCCGTACGGCGCGGATGGTTCAAGTCCGTCCTTCGCGAGCTGGGCCCGTAGCTTCCGGCGGCCGTCATGGAGCGTCTTGTAGAGGGCGTTGCGCGTCGTGCCGCGACGCTCCGCGAGCACGTCGATCGGCACGTCGTTGAGCGTGAGCGCGATGAGCACGGCGCGCTGGTGCGGGGTCAGCACCTCGGCGATCGCGTCACGAACCGCGTCGATCAGCTCCGAAGCCTCCGCCTGGTCGGCCGGAGACTTGCGCGCGGCATCGGGCAATCGCGCCCACCCTTCGGCCTCGAGGGGAAGCTCGCGGCCTTGCCAGGGCCGTCGCCGCATGGCGGCGGCTGCCTCGAGCAGGGCGAACTTGTACGCCCAGGTCGTGAAGCGGCTGTCCCCACGGTAGCTGTGGAGCTTGCTCAGGATCGCCATCAGCGCGTCGTTCGCGGCTTGCGTGACGAGGTCGTCTAGGTCTCCGGGGGCTCCGCCAGCGGTCGCGCGGCGTCGAGTCACTTCGGTGGCCGCGGCGCGCAGGAGCAGCGCGTGCAGCCGCTCCACGGCCTCGTCGCGCTCGGGCCCGGTTCCGCCGAGCGCCCGAACCCAGGCCGTGGACTCATCGTCCCGCGCCTCGCGCCGACACGGCTCCTGCAAAGCGGACGCTCGAGCCGTCATGCTGCCCTGCCGTTCGTCCACGCCTCGTGCGGCGCAAGCAGGGTTGGCTGAAGGCCGAGCAGCCGCATGTCCCTGAGCGTGTCGGCGAGCCGGGTACGACCTTGAAGCGGCTCGCCGTCCGCGAGCTCGAGCTCGACGAGCCAGCCGATCTCGAGGTCGGCGCCGGGCCCGCCCTGCGTCAGGCGCGAGAGCCGCAAGATTGCTCCGGGTGCCGCGGCGCGGAGTTCGTCGACGTGCTGCTCGAGCCAACCCTCCAGCTCGTCGAGCGCGACTGGGGCACACGGGTGACAGCGGATCGCGAGCTGAACCATGCCGCCAATCGTGCAGGTGAATCGGATCCGCGCCTATGGGTGTCAGCCTGCATTCGCTCGGCCTCAGACGGGACAACGGCCGCGACGGGTGGACGTTGGGTCGTATAGGCGCAAGACCGGCAACGCGCGAGCATCGATGGCGACGAGATCCCGACCAAAGGCCACGACGATGCGCAGCCACCCGTTCCTCGACTTCCACCAGACCGCGGAGCGCGCCGGCTACCCCGCCCTGCTAATTGCGAGCATGGTCGCGCTGGGGCTGGTGGTCGCGCCGGTCGCGCTCCTGGCGCTGACGCGAGCGACCTGGGTGCTCGTAATTGCCGTGCTCAGCATCTTCGCCGCGGTCGCGCTGCTGGCCGCTGAGGTCGACGCCGCGTTCGCGGACGGCGCTCAGCCGCCAACGCGTCGAACGACGTCGGACGCGCCGACGGAGCGCGAGCGGGTGGCCAGCCTGCCGTGCCGCGAGCCCGCCGAGCGGTCGGATGCGCGCGACCGCCGGGCTGCGTAGCGATGGGTGACCCCCACGCGATGACTTAGGGGCTCAAGGCACGACGAGCCCGCGCCGGATCGCGTACCGGGTCAGCTCGACGCGGTTGCGCATGCCGAGCTTCTCGAGCACGTTCGCGCGGTGGCGATCGACCGTCTTCTTGCTGATGAAGAGCTGCTCGGCGATCTCCTCGCTGGTCATGCCCTCGGCGATCAGCTTGACGACCTCGAGCTCACGCGGACTGAGCGGATCCTCTGGCGTCGTCTCGCCGCGGCTGGCTCTGTCGAGGTAGTCGCGCACCAGCGCCCTTACCGCGGCGGGATAGAGGAACGGCTCGCCGCGCATGGTCGCGCGGCACGCCTCGATTAGGTCGCGGTTCGCCACGCTCTTGAGCACGTAACCGGAGGCGCCCGCCTTGAGCGCCTCGAAGAAGTACTGCTCGTTGTCGTGCATCGACAGGATCAGCACGCGCAGCTCGGGCTTGCGCCGCGACAGCTCGAGCGCCGCCTGCAACCCGGTCATGCGCGGCATCGTCACGTCCAGCACAGCGAGGTGGATGTCCTCCGAGAGGGCCAGTTCGACCGCCTCCGCGCCGTCGCCTGCCTCGGCGACGACCTCGAGGTCGGGAGCCGAGTCGAGCACCATCCGCAGACCGTTGCGCACGACCTCGTGGTCGTCCGCGAGCAGGATGCGCGTCTTCAGCGGGGTAGTCATGCTTCCTCCGGTTCCACCGGGATCGTCAGCCGCACCTCGGTGCCCTGACCTGGTCGCGACTCGATGGTGAGCCGTGCGCCGACGAGCAGCGCGCGCTCACGCATGCCGGCGATCCCCGCCGTCCCGGCTGGCAGTTGAGTCGGCAGGCCCTTCCCGTCGTCGGCCACGCGGAGCGTCACGCTCTCCGCATCCGCCTCGAGCGACACCGTCACCGAGCGCGCGTCGGAGTGACGCAAGGCGTTCGTGAGGCTCTCCTGGGCGATGCGATAGAGGACGAGCTCCACCTCCGCAGGCAGGGGCGGCAGCGTTCCCTGCAGCTCCCGCTTGACCCGTGGCCCGTTCTGGGTGCTGACGCGTGTGGAGAGCGCGATCAGCGCGTTCACGAGCCCGAGGTCGTCGAGCGCCTCCGGTCGCAGTTCGCGGGCGATCCGCCGTACCTCGTCGAGGCTCTCTCGGACCGCGTCGGCCACCCGGCGCAGAGCATCTGGCGCCAGCGCCGGATCGCCGTCTGCCGCCCGCTCGGCCTGGATCGTGACTGCGGTGAGCGTCTGTCCGATCTCGTCGTGGAGCTCCCGCGCGACGCGCAGCCGCTCGGCCTCTTGTGCGGCGAGCGCGGTGCGCGCCGCCTGATGTCGGGCAGTCTCGAGCCTGTCGAGCATGGCGTTGAAGGCACGTGCCATGGCCTGGCCCTCCGCGCTACGTGGATCGACGCCGGATAGCCGCCGGCCCGGCCTGTCCGGGTCGATCGAACTCATCACCTCGGTGAGCCTGAGCAGCGGTGACAGAACCCTTCGCAACAGGACCAGGTCCAAGCCGACGAGCACGACGAAGCCGGCCAGGAGCAGCGCGAATTGCTCGATCTTGATCGGCGCGTCGATCTCGATCGGGCTGAAGGTCAACAGCAGAAGCGCGACGATGAGCACCGCCCCGTTCGCAAGGAAGACCCACCACAGCAACGACATCGGGCGCGCGCGGCTTGTCTCCTCCAGCGACGCCTCGCTGTCGCGCCGCGCAGACCTGAAGCGCGCGTCCAGTGACGGGCCGGCGGCTGGGGGTGTCGAAGGCATGGGCTCGACACTGTCGAGCCTATCCCTGACTGTCGAGCTGAACGTGCCGTTGCCGAACTGCCGGAAGCGCCGACCGGATGGCGCGCGCGTCTGGCGGGGTCGGACGGGGCGCATGAGGCCTAGCTTCGCTGCCGGGGGCTGACTTAGCGATGGGTACTAGCACGCATCCGGGCCGGCGCTACAGGCGCCGACGGACAGAGTGCAGGTCTGGGCCCTCGCGCAGGGGACCGCATCCCCATGCGACCAGCATTCTCGTCCGCCCCGCCGAAGGGGACTTCGGCCAGGCCGTCAGCAGTAGACGAATCCCGAGAAGTACACCGATCGCGACGCCTGCGTCAGGCCCTGCCCGTCGACGCCCTCGCCCACGAGAACGTGTTCCGCCGGGGCGAAGACATACATCAGGATCGACGCAGCCAATTTCGGCAAGAAGGCGGCCCTCGCGCAGCCGCCGAGTTGGGGCCTTCTATGTATGGACGCGCCGCCGCCCTGCATCCAGCATGCGGGATCACACCGCAATCGACTGGGGAGCAAGCATGCGATTCTTCCAGCGCAAGCGCAGTAGCAACCACGAGACCGAGCAGCTGTCCCCGCTGCCGTGAACCCGTGCCCGAGGGAGCCGCCGAGTGCATGATGTGCGGACTTCCCCTAGAGCCGTTCCGTGCGGCGTTGTCTAGCGAGGAGGCGGAGACACAGACGGCCGATCGCGCCAACGGATGAGCGTTGCCGTCTCGCGGGCCTCATCGGTGTGTCGATTCGTCCTCCGGCCGGAGCCGACCCAAACCCTCCAGCCTGCCGATAGGCGGCGTCATCGGCGTCATAGATCAGGGCGGCGGTCGCCGCTGCCTCGCACGAGAAGCGGGCACGTCGCCGCATGCTCCGCTGCGGACGACCTCCAGCAGTCCGACCTAGGTGTCGACGCACGTCTGCTCTCCTTGGAAATAGAGGAGCCGATGGCGCGATGATTGATTCGAGGAACGCACTCACAGCCGTAGCGTGGCGCCGAGTTTGGGACGTGCCGCGAGTCGAACCTTCGACCTTTTCCGTACCCGCAAAAGGTCAGCGGTTCGAGTGGTCACAAAGTACCTGCAAAGACACGCCTTCAGAGCGCTATCTCGGTAGAGGACCCCGCGAGTCCGCTTTCAGTCCCCAGCTACGCAGACGCACTATCCGATTGCCGAAACGAAAAAGACCTGCAAATGCAGGCCTTTTGCGAAGCGGCTGAAGGGATTCGAACCCTCGACCTTCTGCATGGCAAGCAGACTGTGGAACTCGGTGCGTGCGCTGAATGCCCCTGGGAAATAGGCTGCTCCCGCCGGGTGAGCGGGTGGCGTCGATGCTCGGCTCTTACCGCGACACCGCGGGAGTTTCCGGACTGAAACCGGACTGGCGTTGATCCCGCCGGCGGCCGTCGCACGCGTCTGCTCGTAACTCGCGGCGCTGCTGGTCCTCGTTTCTTCCGAGCGTGTCGCGAGGCCGGACTGGTCCGCCTCCGTCACGGGGAGACCGACACTCCGAGGCAGCCGCGCGCAGTGCCGGATGCCGCGGCCGGCTCTCCTGAGCGCGGTAGCGCGTCGCGCGAGTGTCGCGTCGCATGAAAGGGAGTGCCGGGGCGGGCGTACGATGCTGTCGTGTCGGGCGACACCGAGGCTCTGCTGGGCGCGCCTCTTGAGGCCCTCGTGGCCCACGAGTCCTCGGGGGCGGCGGCGTGACGTCGGCCGAGGCACGCGAGCGCGGCCGCGAGTGGTTCGACCGGCGGGCGTGGGCGGATGCCGTCGACGAGCTGTCCGCGGCGGACCGAGAGGCCCCGCTCGAGCCGGAGGATCTCGAGCGGCTCGCCACGGCGGCGTACCTCATCGGCAGGGACGGGGACAGCGTCGACGTGTGGGAGCGGGCGCATCTCGAGCTCGTGAACCGGGGTGACACGCAGCGGGCCGCCCGCTGCGCCGGCTGGATCGTCTTCGTCCTGATGAACACCGGCGAGTTCGCCCGCGGCGGCGGCTGGCTCGCGCGCGCACACCGGCTGATCGACGATGGACAGCGACGACTGCGCAGAGCGAGGGCATCTGCTGGTGCCGGTCGCCTTTCAGCACGCGTTCGCGGGAGACTGGCCAACGGCCCACGCGATCTCCACCCAGGCCGCCGAGATCGGCGATCGGTTCGGGGACATCGACCTGGTGACGCTCGCCCGCAATATTCAGGGCCGGGCGCTGATCGCGCAGGGAAGAACCGTCGAGGGAATGACCCTGCTCGACGAGGTCATGGTCTCGGTGATGGCGGACGAGGTGTCCGAGATCGTCGCCGGTGCCGTCTACTGCAGCGTGATCGAGGCGTGCCAGGAGGTCTTCGATCTGCGTCGGGCTCAGCAGTGGACGACGGCGTTGACCCACTGGTGCGACTCACAGCCGGATCTCGTCCCGTTCAGCGGCAACTGCCTCGTGCATCGCGCCGAGATCATGCAGCTGCACGGCGCGTGGGCGGACGCCGTCGACGCTGCGCAGCGGGCGTGCGACCGGCTCATCGGGCGGGCTCAGCCGGCGGTCGGTGCCGCCTATTACCAGCAGGGCGAGGTGCATCGGCTGCGCGGCGAGTTCTCGCAGGCCGAGGAGGCGTACCACGAGGCCAGCCGATGGGGGCGAGAGCCACAGCCCGGTCTAGCGCGGCTACGACTAGCCCAGGGGCAGATAGACGCCGCGGAGGCGGCGATTCGCCGCGTGGTCGACGAGGCCCAGGACCGGGTGACGCGGTCGCGGTTGCTTCCCGCGCTCGTCGAGATCATGTCTGGCGCCGGTGATGTCGCAGCGGCACGCGCCGCCGCCGATGAGCTGTCGAAGGTCGCCGACGACCTCGACGCATCGCTGCTGCGCGGGCTGGCCGCCCATGCCCAGGGAGCCGTCCTGCTGCTCGAGCACGAAGCGCAAGCTGCGCTGGCCGCGCTGCGCCATGCGTGGACGGCGTGGCACGAACTCGAGGTGCCTTACGAAGCCGCGCGGGTCCGGGTCCTGATCGGACTCGCCTGCCGGCAGCTCGGGGACCAGGACAGCGCGGAGATGGAGCTCGACGCGGCGCGCTCGGTATTCCAGGAGCTCGGCGCCGTGCCCGACCTCGCGCGGGCGCAGGAGCTGGCCTGGAAGGAAGCCGCCAAGCCGGCGGGCGGGCTGACCGCGCGCGAGCTAGAGGTGCTGCGCCTCGTGGCGACCGGCAAGACGAACCGATCGATCGCTGCCGACCTGTTCCTGAGCGAGAAGACCGTGGCCCGGCACGTGAGCAACATCTTCAGCAAGCTGGGTCTATCGAGCAGAGCGGCGGCGACCGCTTACGCCTACGAGCACGATCTCGTGTAGGCCGCCTACACAGAATTACCCACGTCGGGTGGCCGCACGATTTGGGTCTTTCGCCCGTAGCGGCGACGCCGGGCGCTCGTTAGCGTCGCGATCGAAGGGATCCATCGCAGGCCAGCGGAGAGGCGGCCGTGAACAGACAGCGCGCAGTGGAGGAACGGGAACGACGTCCCGCAGGTGAGGACGCCCGTGAGCGACTGCTGTCCAGCCTGCCCGTGACCGAGCGACGGTTGCAGCTGGCCGGCGTGTCCACTGCCGTGCTGGAAGGCGGTGACGGGCCGCCGATCGTCTTGCTGCAGGGGGAGTTCGCGGCCGTGTGGATGCGGGTGATCCCGGAGCTGGTGACGACCCACCGAGTCATCGCACCTGACTTGCCCGGTCTCGGGGCTTCGGAGGTGTCCGGCGGTCCTCCCGATGCCAATACCGTCCTGGCGTGGCTTGACGAACTCATCGAGCAGACCTGTGCGATCCCGCCCGTGCTGGTGGGGAAGGGCCCTGGCGGCGCCCTTGCCGCTCGTTTCGCGATCGAACACAGCGACCGTATCGATGGACTGGTGCTGGTGGACACGCACGGTCTGGATCGGTTCCGACCACCGCCAGGGATGGCGCTTTCATTCATCGGCGTCCTGTTGCGACCGACCGAGCGCGGGCTCCAACGCGGCTTCCGCCACTACTGCTTCGTCGATTTGGATGGGGTGCGCGCCGAGATGGGTGAGCGCTACGAATGGATGGCGGCGTACGCTCTCGACCGTTTTCGCACATCGAGTGTCAAGGCAGCGATGCGCAGCCTCATGAGGCAGCTCGCGTCGGCGATCCCGCCGGGGGACCTGGACCGGATCGCCGTTCCGACGACCCTGATCTGGGGCCGACACGATCTCGGGGTGCGGCTGAACGTCGCCGAGGCGGCCAGCGCCCGTTATGGCTGGCCGCTGCACGTGATCGAGAACGCCCGCGACGACCCTGCAATCGAGCAGCCGGAAGCGTTCCTGAAAGCGCTGCGCACCGCGCTCGACAGCGCGCCATCGCCGTTCGATCCGACGAGGAAGACATGACCGCTCAGGAACTGAGCGAGACCTTCGCACCGCTGCGTTCAAAGAGGCCCAACGCGGCGCGAAGTCGAGCCGGAGGCGTGGCAGCTCGGCCGGAGCACACCGGCTTCGCTAGCCAGCCGAGCCGCGGATGGGTTCTCCGTCCCCGAACCGGATGAAGGGAGGCGCTGGATGGACGGCGCACGCGGCGCAGAGCACGTCGAGACCGTGATCATCGGTGGCGGTCAGGCAGGCCTCTCGACGGGGTACCACTTGGCGAGGCGCGGTCTCCCGTTCGTGATCCTGGACGCGAACGAGCGGATCGGCGACGCCTGGCGCAAGCGGTGGGAATCGCTTCGACTGTTCACCCCCGCGCGCCTCGACGGGCTGGCGGGCTGGCCCTTCCCCGCGGCTGCCTGGTCGTTCCCCACCAAGGACGAGGTGGCCGGCTACCTGGAGGCCTATGCGGCCAGATTCGATCTCCCTGTTCGAACCGGCATCCACGTGGACGGCCTCTCCCGGGAGGGGGACCGGTACGTCGTGGCGACTGCGGACCGCCGGTTCGAGGCCGACCGGGTCGTAGTGGCATCGGGCGCGTACCAGCGCCCCAGGGTTCCCGCCTTCGCCGCCGAGCTCGATCTGGGCCTCGTGCAGTTGCATTCCAGTGAGTACCGGGATCCATCCCAGCTGCAGGAGGGGGGCGTCCTTGTCGTAGGCGCCGCCAACTCGGGCGCCGAGATCGCCATGGAGGTATCCAGGGATCACCGGACCTGGCTGTCGGGGAGGCACCCGGGCCAAGAACCCACCCGTCCCGGAAGCAGGTGGGATTGGGTACTCACGCCGGCGATTTGGTTCACGGCCTCGCACGTGCTGACCGTGAGAACGCCGATCGGGCGGAAGGTTCGGCAGACGTTCCGTTCCCGGGGCATCCCGCTCGCGCGGGTCAGGCCGAAGGACATCACCGCCGCCGGGATCGAGCGAGTGCCGAGGACGGCGGGGACGCGGGGCGGCCTACCGGTGCTCGACGATGGACGGGACCTCGAGGTCACGAACGTGATCTGGTGCACCGGGTTCGAGCCGGACTTCGCCTGGATCGACCTTCCGGTGTTCGCCGACAACGGAGACCCGGTGCACGACCGCGGCATCGTGGGATCCGAGCCGGGCCTGTATTTCGTGGGGCTGTTCTTCCTGTACGCACTGACCTCGTCGCTGGTCGGCGGGGTCGGAAGGGACGCCGAGCACATCGTCAGGCACATCGCATCGTGCCGTCAGAACGGTCGGCCCGCCGGGCTTTCCCGAGCGGGACGCCCGGATGTCGGGCCCGGTTCCGCTTAGTTTGCCTGCCACCGGCCCCGGAGTCCGGTCCTGGTCCTTGACGGCCGGAAGCGCCCCGACCGGCCCGTCGCGCGCGCCTCCTCCGCACGATGAGCTGGAGCCCAGCCCAGCTGCACGCAGACGCCTGCTTCGGATGAGAGCGACGCCTCGGCGATGATCCGGTGTGAGCGCCGCGCCCCAAGCCGCCACGTAATGGCTACGTGCGCCGCTGCTCGAACGTCGTCCTGCGGAGAGAGCTGGCGGGCCTGGGAGCTTTGGCTCGCCGGGTCGCGGACCGGGACGGAGGTCGGCCCCGCGGTTTCCGGACTGAGACCGGACTCGCCCCGGTCGAGCGGATCGCTTACCCCGTCGGCGGGCATCCGTACGCGAGAACGTGCCGTTTGCGGGATGAACCGGCCAACGCCGCGGCATCAGAACACTTGAGCTTCTGCGGGCTCGCAGTAGGACTTCGGTTCGGACAGGCCAGAATCGGCGCGCAATCAGGGGGTTTGCTTGGGCACCACCGACGATCGTCGAGCCGGAGTCCGGAATCAGTCCGGCCCGATGCAGAGGAATTACGCGACTGCCCAAACGAAAAAGACCTGCAAATGCAGGCCTTCTCGGAAGCGGCTGAAGGGATTCGAACCCTCGACCTTCTGCATGGCAAGCAGTAGATCTGCGGCACCCTGGGATGCAGAAAACGCCTGCAAATCGGCATTTCCGCGCGCCTGGACCCGCACGCTTGCGTTCCAGGAATTGTGCGCGGATACCGGGGGTTAAGACAATGAACGGACAATGGGCGATGCGGACGGCGGCCCGGACTAGCGACGAGGCGGCCAATGTGGTCCTCGCAGCGCCCTCCGGCTTCGAGCGCGCCAACGTCCGGCGATCTCAGAGCGGAACTCACCACTCTGGCGCGCTGGAACCTGGATTCGCTCGATCGCCGCAGCCGGCTCGCCCAGATCGTGCGGCGCGACGCACACCGCCTGCCGCCAGTCCTACTCGACCAGCTCTACACGCGCTTGATGGCGCGCCCCTATGAGCAAGTCGTCGGCTGGCTGGCCGCGCGCTTCGCCGCCCGATCTGCACCCGCTCGCGCTGATCATGATCGAGCCGATGGCGTCCTACCGCTTCATGCGCGACACCTTCGGACGAACGCCCGACGCGATCGATGACGAGCGGTTCATCGCGCGCCTGGGTCGACGTGGCCACTGCAGTCGCACAGCAGCACGGCCTGACCTAAGAGACGGTCGACCATCAGCTCACGCGGCAGGCCGCGCCGGTCACTGGTTCAGTGCGCGACGGCAGTGAGGCAGGCGCCGGGCAATACGTAGCCGCTGTCAGCGATGAAGGGTGCGAACGCTTCGGCCAGCTGCTCGCTGATCGTGCTGCGCTCCTCGTCGGAGAGTCCGCGGATGACGAGCGCGAAGGGGCCGCCCACGTCCGCTGTCCAGCTGACGTACTCGTCGACGCTGTCGAACGCGAACCCGACGGGCACCTCCTCGGTGCCTACGTCCGTGAAACCGGCGCCCTGCAGCAGTCCTCTGGTGCGTTCCTCGCTGGCCATGTTGAAGACGCCTGGTGCCCCGGGCTCCGGCGGCTGCATGTGCCCTCGCTGCACGAGGATCATCGCGCCGATAGCGGCCCACGGATTACGGTCGGGCGCTCCCCATACGGCGAGCGCCAGCCGGCCGCCCGGGCGAAGCACGCGGCGAGTCTCCGACAGCGCGGCGGCAGGGTCCGCCATCAGCATGTATCCGTTCTGGCACAGCACCCCGTCGATCGAGTCGGTGTCGAGCTCCATCCGCTGCGCGTCCACGACGCGGTATTCGACGTTCGTCAGCCCCAGCTCGGCGCCGCGGCGCCGCGCGACCTCCAGCATCTCGGGGGAAAAGTCCGTCGAGATAAGCCGGCCGTTCTCACCGAGCGCCGCGGCGACAGTGAACCCGGTACCGCCTGGGCCGGCTGACAGCTCAAGCACCGTGTCACCGGGTTCCGGCACGAGCTCGCGAACAAGCCACTCACGCACCGGGGACAAGGCATTCTCCAGGTGCGGGCGCCAGCGTTCCCACCCGAGCGCTATCGCGTCCCAAACTTCGAGGCTGAAGCGGCCGTACTCCTCGCCCTCCATCGGACGCCAGCCTAAACCGGACGCGCTCGGGGCGTCCGCAGCTCGGAGTGGCGGCGGCGGCGCGCAGCGTCTCCTCGTACGTTTTGCGGAGACGCAGAAGGTCCTAGGTGCTGGTCGCTAGGAATCGCCTGCAAGGGCGCAGCTTCTGACCGTGCCAACATCCACCACAGGCAACGATTGTCTGATCATTGTCTGATGACGCAGACACTCCAGCCGACTGCCCGAACGAAAGAGACCTGCAAACGCGGGCCCTTTCCGAAGCGGTTGAAGGGATTCGAACCCTCGACCTTCCTGCATGGCAAGCAGGGCGCGCATGCGGTGCGGGCCTACGCCGGCGCAGGGTAGGGAGATGTTATGCGCGTGCTTGTGACCGGCGGATCGGGCGTCTTGGGCAGTGCTGCGATCCCGCTGCTGCGCGAGGCCGGGCACGAGGTCGAGTCGCCGGACAGGGCCGAGCTCGACCTCTTCGACCCCGGAGCGGTTGCGGCCGCCGTTACCGATACGGACGCGATCGTGCATCTCGCCACCCGGATCCCGCCACCCGAACGCATGGCCGATCGGGAGGCGTGGCGCGACACCGATCGCCTCCGCGCCGAGGCGACGCCGATCCTCGTCGGCGCGGCGCTGGCGGCGTCGGTCGAGTGGTTTCTGTTTCCGAGCATCGCGTTCGTCTATCCGGAGAACGGGGAGGTCGACGAGTCGACGCCGGTGGCGAGCAATGTGCCCGAGATATTGCTGTCGGCGCTGGAAGCAGAGCGCCATGTCGCCCGCTTTGACGGTGACGGGAGGCGTGGCGTTGTGCTGCGTTTGGGCGTGCTCTACGGGCCGAGCATTGGAAAGGAGATGCCCGCAGAGCGCTGGGCCGCCTACGGCGCCACGCTGAGGATCGAGGATGCCGGCCGCGCGATCGTCGCCGCCGCCGAGGTCCCGGGCGGCGTCTACAACGTCGTGAGCGACGGCGAGCGCGTCTCAAACGAGCGCTTCAAGGGCACCGCGGGCTGGCGGCCCGAGTTCTGACGGCCAGGCCCGCCGGCTCATAACACAACCTCTCACTTCTGCTTCCGCGTGTGGCTGTCGGGAAAAGGACGTGCTGTCCGGCCGTGTCGGGAGCCTTCGGTGATGGCGATGAATTCATTGGCATCGCCTGTCAGCGGTACTCAGCCACAGCTACGCGCGAGTGCTGTTTCGCGCGAATTCCACAAGCCGCGTCACTAGCGCTGACGGGCGTCGGGGGTGCCCGGATACCGCCGGCTAGCTTTCGTCGAGCGTGAATGGTGGGCGGGCCCGGGTGTCGATCGTGAGACGGAAGATGTCGGGCCGGTTGTAGTGCCCGACTGGATCGAACATACGGCGTCCGGCGTGGACGGCGTTGATATCGATGTCGGCGGTCAGGATGGTCTCTTGGTGGCGCGCCGGGCCGGCCAGTAGGTCACCGTTCGGGGCGACGATGACGCTGTTGCCGGGTTCGACCCACTCGGCGTCGTCCTGCTCCACGCGCCACACCTGGTCACGGTGTGGAAAGTCGGGGGGGGGGGGTCTGGTCGACGCGCAGACAGGGGTTGGCCCCGATGACGTAGCAGCGGCCCTCGCGGGCGATGTGGCGCATACTGGCGATCCAGGCGTCGCCTGGGGCCAGCGTCGGTGCTGTCCAGATGTCCACGCCTTGGGCGTACAGGTAGAAGCGGGCCAGCGGCCGCCAGTTCACCATCCCGGACGGCGAGCCGCTCCCCGATTTCTCGATGTTCCCGGTGCGCAAGCTCGCCGAGCTGGCCCGCTATGCCACCCCGGTCGGGGCGCTGTACGACGCCTACCCGCCGGCAAGGGCCTGTCCGAGAAGCTCGGATTCGGGCCCTACGTGATGGATCCGATCGGCTTCGTGATGAGCCGGAAGATGCTCGGGACGATCAAACGGCTCGCGGAATCCTCCCGTGTCCGCCTCAGCTCTGCTTGATGACGGCGTAGACGACGCGCTCGGCGACGTCGATCACGGCCTCGCCGATTCGCTCGGAGCGGCGGTAAAGCTCGCGGCGCGAGATCCGTTCGCTCCTGTCCGCGAGCTCGAGCAGCGCGGCCATGCCGCTGTAGTAGAGGTACTGCGACTCGCGGGCATTCCTGATCGCCGAATCGGCGGCGGCGATCGCGCCATCCGCATCGGATCCGAGCCGCGTGATCGCATCATCGAGGTCGTCGAGCGCACCCTGAAGCAGCGCCGCCATCTCGGCGAGCCCCGGGTCGGCGCCCGCGCCGAGCAGCTCGGCCTCGTTGACCAGGTCCCTCGTGTAATTGAGGATCCGGTCGATTCCGCGGGAGAGCGAGAACAGGTCCTCCGGCTCCAGGTCGGTGACGAACGCGCCGCGCAGCGCGGTGAGCACCTCGCGCTTGGCGACGTCGCCCCGGTGCTCGGCATCGCGGACGCGGTCGGCGGCCCCCGGCTCGCCGCGACTCCACGCCTCGAACGCCTCGACGCCGTCGCGGGTCACCGCCACCTGCGCGCACAGCAGCCCGCGCACGTCCGGCATCTCCGGCAGAAACCACCGCCCCCGCTTGGTCACGTCACCAACCTCACGAGCACAAGCATGACGCCCGCGAGCGCCCCGCAGATCGGAATCGTGATCAACCACGCGACCCCGATCTCGCGGACCAGCTCCCAGTGCACATGCCGCCAGCGCTGCCGTCCACCGCCGACACCGACGACCGACGATGCGACGACCTGGGTCGTCGACGTCGGCGCGCCAAGGAGCGAGGCGCCGAAGATCACCCCTGCCGACGCGGTCTGACTGGCAAGCCCGTCGACCGGCTGGATGTGGTAGATCCGTCGCCCCACGGTCTTGATGATCCGCCATCCGCCGAGGGCGGTGCCGAGGGTGAGCGCGACGGCGCAGGCAAGCGTCACCCAGGTCGGCGCCGAGAGGGAATCGATCTCGCCGGCGGCGAGCAGCAGCGCCGCGACGACGCCGATCGATTTCTGCGTGTCGTTGGCGCCGTGGCTGAAGGCGAGCGCCGCCGACATCGTCCACTCGCCGCCGCGAAGCGGCCCGCGCCAACGCCAAGTCGCGCGCCGAGCGAGTCCTCGGAGCGCGCGGACCACGACGAAGGCGGCCAACGCGCCCAGCGCGGGAGAGATCGCGAGCGCGATCAGGGTTCCGAAGACGCCAACCGGGCGCCAGTCCTCGATCCCGCCCCAGTTGACCGCGTCGACGCCCGCCGCGACGATCGCGGCGCCGACGAGCCCCCCGACGAGCGCGTGCCCGGAACTGGATGGCACTCCGAATCGCCAGGTGATCAGGTTCCAGGCGACCGCGGCCGCGAGCCCCGACCCGATCACCTCGATCGCCTCCGTCGAGTCGCCGATCTCGACGATGTGGCCGATCGTGTCGGCCACCGCGGCGCCGACGACGAACGGTCCGAGGAGGTTGAAGACCGAGGCCAGGACGATCGCCTGCAACGGCGTCGCCGCCCGGGTCGCGACCAGCGTCGCGATCGCGTTGGAGGCATCGTGCAGCCCGTTCGTGGCAGCGAACGCGACCGCGAGGACGACCGCGAACACCAGCCCAGTGTCCATGCGCGCACCCTAATCGTGAGCACCGTGCTAAGCCCGGCTTCGTGAGGCACCGCTACCGGGCCCGGGCGCTTACGAGGGCGCGAGACCGAGCCAGGACCGAGGCGGTTGGAGATACGTTTCGTCGAGGCGGACGTCACGGCGATGCGGGAGTCGGACGTCGGTCCGGATTTCAGCTGTTGCTCGACTTCGCGTGCTTCCACGACGAGCTCAGTGACGAGCAGCGCGCGGCCGAGGGACGCGCGGTGAGCGCCGTGGCCGTGCCGGGCGCGACCCTCTTGCTGTGGGGCGTTTTCGCCAGGGCGCAGGGGGCCGTTGCCGCGCGGCGCGAGCCGCGCGGAGATCGAGGCGTCCTTTCCGGCGTGGAGCGTCGTTGACGAGACGGCGATAGACCTTTCCGAGGCGCCCGGCTTCGTCCGCAGAGCTGATCCGCGCTTCTATCGGCTTCGTCGCGACTGAGTCCGGTAGCTGTCGGTTCGCGCGAAACGCGGCCGCCTTGCGAACCGTCATCCAGGGTCGACGTTGCCCTCGCCGTCGGCCCATGCTCGCTCCGCCTCCTGCTCCATGCGCTGCAGGCGGTCGTAGTAGTCGGGGAATTCCTTCATGTGCGCAAGCGCAATCTTGCCCGTGACGACGGGATCGTCTCCGGTCACGTCGGTTTGAGGATCACGACTGCCATGTTCGTACTCGACGTCCATGCCGGCGCGAAACTGCTCCAGGTCGAAGCGGTCCCAGTCGACGCCGATCTGATCGCCAACCGCCCTCGCCTCTTCGGGGGCGGTACGTCGCTCTGCGTTCACTGCTCCTCCTTTCGTGCGCTGTCGTCTCAGTTCCGCGGCTGCTCTCGCTCGCCTGGGCCGTGGCTAGCGTGATCTCAGCCGGGCTGACGCGAAAAGCGGGATACCTCTACGGAGACACAGGGTCACCACAGCGACCGTCGCCAGCTTCGCTGCCGCCTGGAGGAGGGCGCGGCCCCCCGGCCTACTTGGCGCGCGACCGGGACGTGGTGCGCTTGGCGGGTGATCGAGCTGCGGCCTTGCGCGGTGGACGAGCGCGGCTCGAGCTCTTTGCCTTCGGGGCAGGCGACACCCGCTTCTGAGCCTTTTCAATATCGCGCTGCAGGGCCTTGCCAAGCTTCCCGCTGTCGCGCCGTGCGTCCTTGACGAACTTCTGGACGTCCTTGTAGAGGTCTCGAGCACCGGTGCTTACGTCCTTGCTCACGTCCTTTCGGAGCGCGGCAAGGGCATCCTGGGCTGCGTCCAGCGACTTGTTGAGGCGCGCGGACGCGGCAGGTTGGCCGGCAGCCGGGCGCTTGCGAGCGGTCTTGCCGCCTCGGGATGCGGGCTTCTTGGTGGTGGCCATAGTGACTCTCTCTCCTTCGGTGAAACTCGTCCGCGAGCCTATCGAACGCCTTACCGGCGGCTCACACGGTCTCGGAGAAGAACGCAGACACTCTCGCTTTGCGCGATTTGCACGAGCGGCTACAGGCCCCGGGGCGAGCTCCTGCACAGGGGTTGTGGGCGGGGAGGTTGACCGTCGCCGGCTGGCTATGCCTGCGAGATGAATTGCTCGAGCTTGTCGAAACTGTCCGTCCAGCCGTTCCGGTGGAGCTCGCGGCGCGCCTCAGTCTTGAAGGGACCTTGAGTGAGGACGACCTCAGTCGACTTGCCGAGATCCCGAAGCGACAGCTCGACCAGGGTCTCGACGTCGTCGGGATCTGGGTCCTCCCACGCGAACGTGTAGGCGAGCCGGGCAGGCGCATCGACCTCGCGGAACTCCCCGGTGAGATAGAAGGGATCGCCC
The DNA here is from genome assembly GCA_963808545.1 of uncultured Thermoleophilaceae bacterium. Classification (GTDB taxonomy): domain Bacteria; phylum Actinomycetota; class Thermoleophilia; order Solirubrobacterales; family Thermoleophilaceae; genus JACVRW01. The sequence goes on from CAWEGB010000008.1 coordinate 49,217, forward strand.
TCGGGCGGCCGCATCTCGATGCGGTAGCTGTGTCCGACGCGGGGGTTGAAGTCGAGCCTCGGGACGGTGAAGCCCTCCGGCCCCCACCACTTCGCCAGCTGGTCCGCAGCGCTGAGGGCCCCAGACACGACCGACGGACTGGCGGGGAGGACACGCTTAATCTCGAGGGTCAGCTCGCCCGACTGTGCGGTCATCGCTTGATCCTATTTGCGCTCCGCTCTGGTCTGGAGGAGCAGCCCAGAGCGTCGCCCGGTCAGTGCCCCTTTGCGCGAAACGCGCTACTCGTCGGGGGTGACCGACCCGCAGGACGCCGACGCGTAACGCGCCAATGGGAGGCGTTACCGACGCGGGACGAGATCTGGGGACGACACGACAACACGCTGGGGCCTGACACGAGAAAACCCCGCGATAGCGGGCCTTTTTCGAAGCGGCTGAAGGGATTCGAACCCTCGACCTTCTGCATGGCAAGCAGACGCTCTAGCCAGCTGAGCTACAGCCGCACGAGGCGCACAGCTTAGCGGCCATACCGGGCTTGTCGGCCCGGCATTCGCGCCCGCCGCGTGTGCCTTGAGCAGGAACAACGCGTGGCTGCTCGCTGGTCTTGCGCCCCGCGGTCAACGCGGCAGGCGGCGGCGCAGCGCCCCCACAAGCACCACGGCCACGAGGGCGATCGTGGCCAGCAGCGCCATGCGGGCCCGGGTCGGCCCGTCGGGCGACATGGCGAACAGGGCGTCGTCGGGGGCCAGGACGAGCAGCGCGCCCACGTGGATGAGAACGAGCGCCAGCGCCACCGCCCCCGGGACCGTCCTCGGTCAAGCGCGCTCCAGCGCCTGGCGCTTGGCCCGGTTGTGGCCGAGCAGGGCGCCCGGCGGGCCGCCGGTGACGAGGGTGACCGCCGGATACCACCACCCCCACCAGCCCTCGCCGGCGCCGCGGGCCACCAGGTAGAGCTCCCACAGGAAACCGGCGCCGTGGATCGGGCCGATGATCGGTGCGGCGCCGTGCCAGTCGATGATCACGCCCACCACCAGGGGGATCAGCAGGATGAAATCGACGATCGACACGATCACGATCAGCCGCAGGAGCGACAGCGGTCGCTCAGCCTGGGCAGCCACCGCGGCCTGGGTCTCGGTTGCCATCACCGCCAATGATGACGAGGCCGGTTCGGTGTGAACGCGCCGGGTATCGCAGACTCATGCCGGCGAAGAAGGAAGACCTCCCCAGCACGCTCGAGCGCTCGCCCGACAAGGTCCAGCGCACCTACGAGGAGACGCTCGACAGCGCGCACGAGCAGTACGACAGCGAGCAGCGAGCTCATCGCACGGCCTGGTCGGCGGTCAAGCACGTGGCCGAGAAGAAGGGCGACCACTGGGAGCTCAAGGATGAGATGGGCCCCTCGGACGAACAGTCCACCCTGAGCGGCGCGGAGGCCCGGCGCGGGGCCGGCGAGTCGCACGCGGGGATCGACGCCTTCAAGTCGAAGAGCGAGCTCTACCGGGACGCCAAGCAGGCGGGGATCGAGGGACGCTCCTCGATGAACAAGGAGGAGCTGGTGAACGCCCTGGAAAAGCACAGCGAGCAAGCCACCCGCAGGGCTCGCGGCGGCTGAGCGCCCTCGTCAGAGCAGGTCGGCCTCGGCCAGCTCGAGCTCGAACCAAGCCAGGCTGCCGCCGCCGTCGGTGTCTCGGCGGCCCCAGCCGCTGGCCAGGCGGTCGACCAGCAGCAGCCCGTAGCCACCGGCCTGCTCCACCCGGTCGGCCGGCGCGCCGTTCGAGCCGGGGTCGAAGACCTCGACTCTGATCCGGTCGGTGGAGGAGGCCACCCGCACCTGCACGGTCTCGTGCGGCCCGGCGCCGCCGTACTGGATGGCGTTGTTGACCAGCTCCGACAGCAGCAGCGCCAACCGGTGACGTACCGAGTGGGGCAGGTCGGCCTCCGCCGACAGCACCGAGCGGCGCGCGAGTCCGGCGGCGCGCTTGCCACCGGGTACCCAGAAGGAAACCGTCTTCAGTTGGGTGGAGGGCACTCGCGACACCGTAGCCGGGCCGGGCGATCCGCTCCACCCCCAACGGTACGCTTGGCCCCCTCCGGCGCCGTGGCGGAGTGGCTACGCAGCGGCCTGCAAAGCCGTGTACACCGGTTCGATTCCGGTCGGCGCCTTAGTCGTAGAGCGGAATTCGGGCTGGCAGGAGGGGAGCGTCTCCCCAATGTCTCCCGAACCTCAGTAACGACCGGCGGGACAGCGGCCGAGGAAATGCTCGCCGCCGCAAGAGCCGCAGCCCTTCACCCATACCGGCGCCGGCTTGCCAGACCGCTTCGGCCGCCGGCGCCTCGGGGCGGCCTTGGCGAACACCACGCTGCCGGACATCTAGGCCACCAACTCCATCTGCTCGCGACCAGTCCTCCTCGAGCTTGACCGGCACGTTCGGCTGCTGGCGCTCCCCGGCGGGCCCGAGGTCCGTCGCGTACCTCGCTCCCGCGGCGACACTCCGCGCAGATGCTCTTGGCTCTCGCCGGCATCGGCCCGTCGCACTCGCTGCAGGCCCGGTCGGGCAGCGGCTTACGGTCGATCAGGATGTGGGCTTGCTCGAGCGCCAGCTCGGCCGGGGTGGCCGGCACGCGCTGATAGCACCGCTCCCACGTTTCGCGGGTGCGCTCCAGGCAGCGCCGCCACTCCCCCCGCAGCGGCGGTCGCACCGTGCTCAGCACGGCCTTGACGGTGGCTGGCCAGCAGGCCTCAAAGCTCTCGCCACGGCTACGCGCTTCGGCCAGCTGCTCCCGCAGCGCCACCAGCGGCAACGTGCGTGCCTACCCGCGGCTCGAGCGTAGTCGTCACCGGACATCGAGGTAAGCGTAATCCAAGGTACGGCGGGCAAACCATAAGCGTAGACTATAGTGCACAACTGAAAAGTCGCCGGCCGTCTCGGCGAAGCCAGGACCGACCTATTCGACAGGCTCGCCACTAGCGGTCGAGGACCCGAACGGCCGGTGCTGGTTGACGGTGCTATGGACATGAGAGAGGACAACCGATATGGCCGCCACGACCGAGAGCCCGGAATCTCGCCTCTACGCCGCCGGGTTCACCCGCCGGCTTGAGTATTGGGTGGCGCCCGACAATGAGCAGGCGCTAAGCCTTCAAGACGCCATCGCCCGTCTCGACAGCGGCGACGTCAAGCCGACGTCCCACGGGTTTCCCGATACGGGCACCCGAGCCCTGCCGGACGAGCTGGTCGACCGGATCTGCCCGCCGCCTGGCACGGGGGCATCCGCCGCCGCCGTGGCTCCTGGCGCAGGCCGAGGTGATCGCCGAGGCGACCGCCGAGAAGCTGAAGCCGCTGATCCGCGCCGAGATCCGCGCGGCGCTCAGGGCAACCAACCGCTCGCAGGCCTCGACAGCTAAGGGGCCGGCGAAGTGATCCCGGGCCGAGGTGCTGCCGACCGGGCGTGAGATCGCTTGGCATGAGGCGTATCACGCCGCCGCGCTCTGCCTGGCCGGGATGGTGCCGAAATGCGTCCGCAGCGACTGGCCGTCCGATCTCGAGCCCGGGTCCGTGACGATCGACTGGGGGCCGCGCGGTTACAGGGATCCAGCCAGGGCGAAGGACGTGCTGGTCTCGGTCGTGGCCGGGGCGCTCACCGAGGGCGGGCGTGGCTGGGCTTGGGAGATCTGTCCGCCCGACCCGTTCGAGGTCGCAGAGGGCGCCCGCGGCGATGCTCTGTTCGCCCGTGAGCTGGTCCAACACTTCGAGCTCGACCGAGTGGACTGGGGCCACGTTCTCTGGAAGACCGAGCAGCTTGTCCGCCGCCAGGACTTCCGGCGGCTCGTCGTGGCGGATAGCGGACGAGCTCGAGCGCGTCGAAGTGCTGGACGCCGACGATCTAAGAGCGCTGATGGAGCCCGACCGGGAGCCGCTGGCGGCATGACCACTAGCTGGAACACCATGCGGCCGATGCGTCAATGAGGGTCGATCACTGCCCAGCTCCGAGCGCCGAGGCAGCAGCAGGCCACCGATGAAGGGAGGCCTACTCCCGCAGCCCCACGGCTTTGAGGGCCTACGTCGATGAGGCTCGCGTACATCTGACATCCTGATCCCCTGTCCGTTCCGGAGCGTCCACACTTGAGCGAAGCGCATTTCGACCGGAATTCCCGAGGCCGTCGAACGCCCCCGCTGGTATGAATGATGGCGACCACCCGCTCCCCGGCGTCGACGTACTCCTCGACTTCGAGCTCGCCATTCATCCCAAGCATCGGCCCATTCGGCGAGGAATTGCATCGCGCCCTCGCCTACCGAGATAGATCTGCTGGTCAGGCCAGACTAGGAGGTGCGACGACATCCCAGACAAAATCGGTACGGGCGACGGATGATTCACCGGTGGCCACCCAGTGGTCCCAGCCGCGTCTGACGATCTCCGACGTTCTCCTGCGACACCGGGCTACTGCCCCGAGTTCCGTCGAGATAACCAGCCAACCACGCCACCGAGCTACCAAACCCAGCTCAGGCCCGAGAGGCACACTGGTGGTCACGCTCAGGAGCACACCGAGATGCCAGCCCCGACCAGAGCGCCGAGCGCGATTGACGGCTCCGAAGCCCACTCTCACTCACGCCGCTGTGGTGTCCTGCGACACCGCCTACTCCTCGCAGCCCCACGGCTTCGAGGGCTTCAGCGTGGTCCATAATACATGTCCACACCGGCACACCCTCCCGTGCTCCAGCGTAGGTGACGGTCGCGATCTTCCCCGTGACCGGGACACCACTCGCTGGACGCGGTCGTCGGCAGCCCTGCAAGCAGCACGACGCGGTCGCCCAGAGTCGACCAGTTCAACTGGCTCTGCCCGGAGGCTGGCGCCCCAGACGTCAGACCAAGCAGACATGTACTGACGGAAGCCGGCCGGGCCGCGATAGCACGGCTCTCATGAATCCCATTTCGATGAACTCGCGCGGCGGTCGGTACTCGAAGTCAGGAGTAGAAGCCGATCAGAGCGGCGTCAATGTCGCGGCGGTTGAATGCCTCCATCGCGAGCTCGGGAGCTTCGCCACACAACCGCCTGTGCGAACGCGCGAGGTCGGGGGCAGACGGTCCGATCATTGGAGCGTAAGCACCGATGATCCGAGGAAAGCGCAGAGCAAGCCGCTGGTCGAGCGTGCGGCTCGAACACTCACGCACTCCGGAGCTGGCTTACGGACGATCTCGCCGCTCGACATTTCTATACTCACGCAAAGCCAACCAACGGAGGTAATCAATATGGGGTGCTTCGTGGCTAGTCAGGTCGTCCTGCGACATCGCCCGCTCCAGTATCCCGCGTAACGGGGGAGGGTAGCCAGTGACGGAGCGCTGGCGAGCCAAGACCGCCGCGTGACGCTGCAGAAGGAAAAGCGCCGCCGTTCTTCTGAAAGCCAGGTCCGGGGCTAGGTTGAGCGAAGCGGAGAAACGCGCGGGGAGGGCCCGTTCAAGGGCGGCGTCCGCGCTGGCCGAGGCTGCCCGGGGCGCTCGTGGGTCGGTGCCGGTGTTGGATTTGGCGTTGCGGGCGTTGGTGCCGGACCCGACCCGTCGCGAGGTCGTGCTCGTCGCCGCGGCTATCCGCGCCAGCGGGGACGAGGAGGCGCTGGGGCTGTTCGGTGTGGACCCGGAGTCGGAGCCTGTCTTCGACTCTCGAGGCGTGCGGCCGGGTGAAAGAGGCCGCCGGGCGCGCCGGCCTGAACGGCTTCGACGCGCTGGACCTGTACACGGAGGTCGCCTGCCCGGGTTCGTTGCCGTTTCCCAACCCTCCGACCGACGAGGGCGCGACGTGAACTCGCGGGGGCGACAGAGGCGCCAAGAGCGCGAAGAACGGATTGAGCGGCTGCGGGTAGAAAGCAGGCTGCAGTGGGCGCTTCTGGTCGCACTGGCGAAGCGGCTGTTCAGGGGCCGGTGATGGACCGCGACGAGATGAAACGGGCGAGAGCCGGGTGGGGGCGTGAACCCTCCCGGCTTCCCGCGTCAGCATCTGAGTAACCTCGCCGTGACCGCAATCGCTTTTCGTCCAAAGCGCTAGCGGCCTGCGGTCGCCAAGTGGGGGCTACGCCGGCTTGCGCGCGCGGATGATGGCCGAGCCGGCGTGCTCGTGGACGCGGTGGGTCTCGCGGATCTCGAGGTCGACGAGGCCGGCGTCGGCGAGCGCGTGCTCGAACTCGCCGCGCGGTGAGCGCGCCGGCGATGCAGCCGGTCCACTGCTCCATGTCGGCGCGCGTGGCGGCGTCCATGTCGGCGTCGGCGATCACGTCGGTGACGGCGAAGCGCCCGCCGGGCCGCAGCACGCGCGCGGCCTCGCGGAGGACCTTGCCCTTGTCGGCGGAGAGGTTGATGACGCAGTTGGAGATCACGACGTCGACGCGAGTCGTCGGGCAGCGGCATGGTCCTCGATGTAGCCCTTGAGGAACTCGACGTTGTCGACGCCGGCCTCGGCGGCGTTGGCGCGGGCGAGTTCGAGCATCTCGTCGGTCATGTCGAGCCCGATCGCGTTGCCGGTCGGGCCGACGCGGCGGGCCGAGATAGCACGTCGGCGCCGGCGCCGGAGCCGAGGTCGAGCACGGTCTCGCCCTCGTGCAGGTCGGCGACGGCGGTCGGCACGCCGCAGCCGAGCGAGGCCGCGACGGCCGCCTCGGGCGCGGCGTCGCCCTCGGCGTCGTAGAGGACGGCGCCGAAGACCTCGTTGCCGTGCTTGTCGGTCGACGCGATGTCGGGCCGCAGCAGCGCTCGCGCCGCGGCCCGCAGCAGCCGGACGCGTGCTCTCGGCCGCGGCCGTCGCGGCGGCGGCGTAGCGCTCGCGCACCTGCTCGCGGATGTCGGTGTCGGTCAGCTCAGCCATGCGGTGAGCTCCTCCAGCGCGTCGGGGAGGACGTAGTAGTAGGCCCACAGGCCGCGGCGCTCGGAGTCGACGATGCCCGGCCTCGCGCAGCACCTTGAGGTGGTGCGAGACGGTCGGCTGGGAGATGTCGAACAGCGGGACCAGCTCGCACACGCAGACCTTGCCGGCGTGCTTGCGCAGCACGTCGACGAGCTGCAGGCGGATCGGGTCGCCGAGCGCCTTGGCGACCGCGGCCATGCGCTCGGCGTGCTCGCGCTCGACGTCGGGATAGACGACCGGCTCGCAGCACGGCTCGCCGGCCGGGCGCTTCGTCTTCGGGGCGAGCTCCAGATCGACGGCCATCAATCTACATATATCGATTGAAGTGATGATTGTCAATGGATACGCATCCGCGGCGACACGCAGACCGCCGAGGCAGGAGGAGCTGAGCGATGGCCACCCAACTGCGGGATCTCGACGTCGATCTGATCACCCGCGGGCACCTCGAGAAAGGGCCTCGAGACGCTGCGAGGAGTTCGCCGGCACGTTCTCGGCCGAGACGGTCGAGCGCTTCATGGCCGAGTCGCTGCGAGGCGCTCGGCGGCGCGCGGCTGAAGGACTTCGTGCCGCTGTTCGTGCACCGCTTCGCGCGCGAGCGGCTGCGCGCGCTCGGCCAGGTCGAGGGCACGATCGCCAAGGACGTCCCCGAGGTGCTGTTCGTCTGCGTGCAGAACGCCGGGCGCAGCCAGATGGCCGCCGCGCTGCTCGACCACTACGCCGACGGCCGCGTGCACGTGCGCTCGGCCGGCAGCGCGCCGGCCGACCAGATCAACCCCGACGTCGTCGACCGCGATGTCCGAGCTCGGGCTCGACATCAGCAAGGAGTTCCCCAAGCCGATGACCGACGAGGTCGTCCAGGCCGCCGACGCCGTGATCACGATGGGCTGCGGCGACGCCTGCCCGATCTACCCGGGCAAGCGCTACGAGGACTGGGAGGTCGACGACCCGGCCGATGCCGACCTCGACGGCGTGCGCCGCATCCGCGACGACATCAGCGAGCGCGTGCGCGCGCTGCTCGCCGAGGTCGCACCGACGCGGAATGGAAGTGCGTCTGCTCGGCGCAGCGGCTAGCTAGCGGCACCCGGCGATGTCCGGTGGCGGCTATCGCTTCCATGCGAAGGAGCACTCCGGCCTCGAGTTGCTTTGCGCGAAAGCGAGAGCGACGACCGAGCGGTTGTGCGCGCCACCGTCGCTCCTGCTTCCCATGCAAAGCGACAGTCCGGCGCTGTCCTGGATGGGCCTTGAAAACCCCCGCCGAACGCTCCCTTGTTGAGCTAGCCGGGAATGTCGCGGGGGTCGTTGCCGTGCGAGTCCTCCTCGCGGATGCTGCCGTCCTCGGCGTGGATGACCAGTTCACTGTTCTGGTCGTCCGCGAGGTGGCGTCCCTGTTTGATCGCCTCGTCCTGAGTGTCGTGGGTCGAGCGGGTGTTTCCGCCGATCTCGCACGCCCACTGATTTCCACTGGGGACTACGTGCACGTCTGCCATCTTGCTGGCCCCTTGGGTTGCTTGGGGTGCGTTCTACCCGAGGAGGGGGCGATGATGCTCGGGACGGCATACGAGCGTGACCGCAATCGCTTCTCGTCCCGAGCGAGCGCGGATGCGGCGTCGGGCGACGCGCCCGTTTTCATGGGAAAGGGAAACTCTGGTCGCTGGTTGCGAGTCGCTGGTGCGACCCCCGGACTGCCGTTTTGGGCGAGGGCTGCGGATTCGCTCAGAACATGCAAGAAGGCCCGCAGACGCGGGCCTTCTCTCCTGCAGCGAACGGGCTCGAGGTTGTTACGCCTGGACGAGCTCGCTCGTCTTGTGTACGACGACCTCGCCGCTGGTGATCTTGGGCGGGTTCGGGAGGGCGGTCTCGAGCTTGTGCTCGCGCACCCAGTTGGAGGCGACGCGGGTCGACTCGTCGGCCTGGTCGGGGGTGTCGAAGAAGCCGATTGAGCTCATCACGCCGTCGCCGGCCTCGATGAGGTAATAGCCGCTGAAGCCGGGGAACTCGCTGAGGCTCGGAACGAGTGTCTCGTCGGCCTTCTCGACGAGCTCGCTTGGTGCGGCTCATTGTCGATCGCCTCGTAGCGTCGAATGGTGGCAAACATAATGGGGTCCAACTCTCTTCTCTGGGGTGGGGGACTCGGTTGAGTCCTCCTGGTGCGCTCGGGCCCGATGTGACTGTCGTGGGAGCCTTGGGAAGCTCGACGGCGTCGGCTGAGGGTCTTGGCGCTTGACGTACGGTAGCATACTTCGGAGTAACGATTTCTTACGGTTTTACGTTTCACTACGTTTCAAATGTAGGAGACTTGGGAATGTGTCCATTCTCGGTGACGGTGCAGCACGTTCCGGATCGCGAGCTCGGTCCATTGCTGACTCGGCTCGCGGCGGCGGGCTTCGACCGTCCGATCATCAATCATGTTGACGCCGATTCTGCCTCCGACACACCGGCCGCCCCCGCTCGCGCCGGGCCCCTGGACCTCCCGGAGGATTGGCGCCTCCTGCGCGAGCGCGAGGGCGAGTCATACCGCTGGCCGAACGGGCGCGATGGCTACAAGCCCTACCGCGTGTTCATAGGCACCACGCGCGCCGAAGGCGCCGTCCAGGTCGGGCTGGGCGAGACCGTCCGGAAGAACAAGTGAGGGCCGCGACCGCAAATACGTCGTGGCGTTCCTGAGCGCTGGATCCCCCCAACAGCCCTTGGTCGAGTTCGTGGCAGCCGACGACTACGAGCAGACACGCGAGCTCGTTGCGGTCATCCGTGGCAGCGACGGAGGGCGGCGCATGTACGGCGCCGGTGACGCCCTTCCAGCCGTCTACACCGAACGCTTTCGAACCCAGATCTACAACGAGCGAGTCGTCCACCCCGGCGCCTGGAACAAGATGGTCGTGATCGCCCGCGAGGACGACGATGAGACGATCCTCAACCACGCGCTGATCCAAAGCCGACGGCGTCAGCGCACGTAGGCAGGGTGCAGCAGGCCACGGCGGCGGCCGCGCCGCGCGGCCGAGCTCGTCCTGTGCGCCCGCGGCGAAGGCGCGCGACTGATAGCTGCCCGGATTCGCGCAATTGCGACACTCCGCGCTTCACGCTCGAGGCGGTTGGTATCACGCGATTGCGGAAAGCGAAGGCCTGAGAAGGGAGCGGGCGCGGCCGGTCAGAGCACCCATGCTCTGCCTATGCGGACGACGGCACCAGAACGGCATGGCCGCGCGAATGCTTCTTGTCCGTTGCGATAGCGGCCGCCGCGGCTACCGGCATCTCACATTCACACACTGGCACGGATCTCCGTTCCCGCTGGCCCGGTTTCCGCCGCCGTCGCTGACGCCTTTCGACGGCCTCGATGCCGAGGTCGTCATTGCCTACGGCCCGGTTCCTGACGAGTTTCGTCGAGCTGCTCTCGACGTCGAACCCGTCGTCTCCCGACCGCCTTGCGAGATTGCCTTTGAGGAGGCTGTGGTGGTCCTTGCTTCTGACCTTGAACCCATCCTCGCCGCTCCTCCTGACCACATTTCGGCGAACGACGTTGTCGACGCCGCCGATCGGAGGCTCGTTGAGTCCGAGGTAGATGCCGCTCTGTCGAGCGTCGAGAATGACGTTGAGCGCAACCAGATTGCCGCGTGCGTTCTCGATCGCGATACCGTCTCCGTCTCGCGAGAGGCGGTTGCGGGCGATCACGTTTCGGTTGCCCCTGCCGAGGAGGACGCCGGCTGCGTTTCGAACGAAGCGGTTGCCTCGTACCTGGTTGCGGTCCGCCCGGTCCGCCCTCCTTTCGCCCCCGAGAAAAATCCCGGGCGAGGAGTGCGAGATCAGGTTCCCCTTGATCAAATTGTCGGTGGAAGCTTGGACGTGGATGCCGGGCCCGGGGTTGCGCCGGAATTCGTTGTCGACGATCTGAACGTCATGCGACTCGAACAACCCCATCCCGTCGCCGTCGGGAGCGATGTTGCGGCTTCCCGAGCTGTCGCGGACCAGGATTTGCGCCGACCTGAAGACCACGAAGCTGAAGAAGGTGTTTTGAGACGAGGAGATGTTCAGCACGCGGTTCTCGCGTGCCCTGCCGACGAGTACGCCGCTTGCGAAATGCCCCACCGAGCCGTTTCGCACCGTGACGCCATCGTGCCCGTCGTTGAGCAACACCGACGTCGCAAATCTGCGCGGCGCGGGCATCGCCTGACCAGCTTGCCGTCGCCGGAGATCGTGTGTCCGTTCAGGTCGAGCGTGATGCCGTCCGCGCCGATCACGATGCCGTTGTTCGGGCAGTTCGAGAGGTCGCGGTCGAGCGTCGTGTCGACCGAGATCGTGTCGCCGCAGCTAAGCGGAGCAGTCTGCGCCAAGACACCGCCACCTGCGGCGGACGCCAGCGGAAACGCGAGGAGACAGATGGCCAGCGCCATTCTTCGCATCTCGGGATCCTTTCCAGGGCCAGTTGAGGATGTCTCGCCGACAGCGGAGAGCCCCGATCACGGGCCACCCTAACTGGGGACAACGAATCTCGCCATACCCAGCCCTACCGCAGTTGCGGGATTTGCCGCGCTGACACGCCCGCCGCGCCGAGCACCCATCGCTTCACCTGATTGCGACGCTCTTGAGTGTCAGCCAGGGTGACACTCCCAGCGGAGCACCAGCGGGAGCGCGACGCGGCTCGACCCCGTGGACGCAGTGCAAGGCACCGCGTCGGCGACCGTCAAGTCCGGAGAGGACGGAGCTTCCAACATCGCTTGCGCAGTGCGCGAGGAGGAGTAGCCCGGGCGGCGAGCGAGCCCCCCGGTGACGGCGCTACCGCTTTGAGGCATTGGGCACTCGCGCAAGGGCCAAGCTCGACTACCGCCTTCGCGTGGAAGGAGCGGCGCGGTGCGGACCGCGGGTCGCGCTGCTGCTTTCGCCTGGTAGCCCTAGCGGTCGCAAGCCCGCACCCACTGCCGCTTCCCATGCAAAGCAGGAGCAGGGGGTCGAAAGTACGGATGACCACGGTTTTCAGCCATGGGGTGAGCTCCACCTCGCGCGTGGTCGGCGCCTTTGTCAGCAGGATCTCGAGACTCCCTGCCGGTAGCCGGCCGCAGGCATGACGCGGGGGCGTCAGCGGCGCAAGCGTCGCCGACGCCCACCCGCCAAGGTCAGTCGTCGATGAACGACTGGATGAACGACAGTGCGTCTGGAGTATCGACCCGGGCTGTCCAGTCCGTCGAACGGCAGTACGTATCGCCGTGAGAGGTCACCGAAACGACGGTGTCAGTCTCTCCGGCTCCAGCGCCTAGGAAGTGCGGGCCACCGGAGTCGCCGTTGCAGGTGCCGCCGTTGCCTGTGGCGGGGTTCATGGATAGCTTGAGCCAGCCGTCACTCAGTTGGGAGGCTGTCTGCACCGCGTAGCGACGCACGCCGTCGTCAGAGAGTGAATTTGGGCCCTTCGTCTTGTCGCTGCGCGCCAAGCCGTAGCCGACGGTCGTGAAAGCCGCCGCCTTCAGGTCGGTCGTGTCGAGCAGACCTTCCGCCGGGAGGTCCGACTGACCCACGCCGGGATCGTCCTCGAGCACGATGACGGCTACGTCCACGCGCTTCGATGAATTGCCGTACTTGCCGTCGTACGACGGATGGGCGTGCCCTACGCCCATGACGAGGTCATTCTCGTCGAAGTTCGGGATGGGGTCGTCGAGCCCGAGGTCGGATAGGAACGTGACGCCGAACTCGTACCCGGGACCGAAGAACAGGTCTGCGAAGTACGTGCAGTGGGCAGCGGTGAGAAAGACCCGTTCGCTCACCATCGTTCCGCTGCACCACGGCATCAGACTGCCGTCGTCGAGCTTGATGACGACTCTGCCGACGTTCGGGTGCCTGTTCCCGTCGGGCTGTCCGAAGGTGATCGCCTGCGCAGGAGTCGTAGCAACGAGCGCTACGACCGCACTGACGACGAGCAGCCGCCGCATTGTGTTTCCCCTCTCGCTTGTAAAGGAAGGGCGAGGCTGCTTCCATCCTCGGCGGTTCGAGGGTTCGAGTCAAGCGAGTGCGTCCGGATGCGGTCCCCGGCTCCTCACGGGCCTTCAATCCTTGTACAAAGTACGGATGACCACCGCGAGGAGCCACGCCCCGCGGCTACTGCTTTTCGTCCAAGGGAGTAGCGAGGTGCCGTCCGAGCGGCCCACACCACAGTGCTGCTTTCGTCGAAAGGGCGTAGGGTGGGGCTGACACAGACGGTCCGTTCAGCCTCGCGGGCTCTTCTGGACTGTCACCGGGTTCGCGGCTCGTCGCCGCGCTCGGCCTCCTAGATGAGAAAGGGGGCTTGTCATGGCCCTCGGTTCCTCTCGACGCGGTTCTATCCCAGCCCACCAGGCCGGAGCGCTAGGAGCGGGGGTCCGGAGGCCACGCGCGCAACCGGGTGGCGCGATGACGCGCCCACTAACTCGCGCGTTGCTCGTCGGGTTCATCGCGGCGGCCGTGCTTGCCGCACTCGCGGCTTCGGCGAACGCTCATCCCACTGTCCGATCCGATGCGGTCACCGTCTGGAACGAGAACGCCGGCAAGGCCGCCATCGCTGCCTGCATCTCTCCCAACGAGGACCCCCTCCACGAGTCGCGTCTGTATGCCATGACGCACGTGGCCATCCACGACGCCCTCAACGCGATTGACCGGCGCTCACGTCCGTACGCATGGGACGGCAGAGCGAAGCGGAGAGCGTCTCCGGACGCCGCTGTCGCCGCGGCCGCGAGGGACGTGCTGGTCGCGCTCCTCAACGAGATCACCGACCCCTTCCCGCCTGCATGCAGCGACGCGGGCGTCGCGAGCGTCGAAGCGGACTACACGGCGGCGCTCGGCGCCATTCCGGATGGTCGAGCCAAGACGCGCGGCGTCCAGGTCGGACAGGCGGCTGCCTCGGCCATTCTCAGCCTGAGAGCCACGGACGGTGCGGATACCCCCTTGATAGTCACGGACTACCCACAAGGCACCGCTCCCGGCGTGTGGCGCTTCACGCCTGGGTTCGATTTCGCGTTCGCACCGGGATGGGCGGACGTCACGCCGTTCGTGCTAGAGGACAGTTCGCAGTTCCGTCCGGGTCCGCCTTACGCGGTGACCCGGAGGAAGTACACCGCGGACTTCGATGAGGTGAAGCGGCTCGGTGGCGACGACATCACCACTCCCAGCGCGCGCACCGCCGAGCAGACCCAGATCGCCCTGTTCTGGCTCGAGAGCTCCCCATTGCAGTGGAACCGGATCGCCCGAGGCGTCTCGGCCGACACCGGCCTCGACCCGTGGGAGGACGCGCGGCTGTTCGGGCTGCTCAACATGGCCCTCGCGGACGGCTACGTCGGCTCCTTCGAGACCAAGTTCCAGGCGTACAACTATTGGCGACCGGTGACCGCCATTCAGACCGCGGACACCGACGGCAATCCGGACACGAGCGCCGATCCGGACTGGACCCCTCTGGCGCCGACTCCTCCCATCCCGGACTACGACTCGGCACACAGCGTCGAAGGGGGTGCGGCAGCGCAGGTTCTGAAGCGGTTCTTCGGTACCGATCGCGTCAGCTTCGAGACCTGCAGCCTGACGCTGCCGGCTGGGAGTACGTGTGATGATGTGTCACCGGTGTTTCGTTCGTACACCAGCTTCTCCCAAGCGAGGGAAGAGAACGGCGTCTCGCGCATCCTCGTTGGGTTCCACTTCCGGAAGGCGGTCGACGAAGGGATCAATCACGGCCGCAAGATCGGCAACCGCGCCGTCGACCACTTCCTGCGGCCCGCGAACCGATAGCTCACCACGCTGCCCAGCGAGGCCCCGCCGAGCGGGGCCTCGCTCGTTCTACAGGCGCGCGTACGGGGCACTCGGAGCGATTCGCCGCCGCCCCAACTTGGACGACCCTTAGCGGTCGCTTGGCGTGAGCGCACAAGCGAAACACTGCACCTTCAGTGGAAAAGCAGCAACGATGCCCTCGCTACTCCTGTCCATGCAAAGCCAGTCCGGCGCTCCTGGATGGGCCTTGAAAGTTCAAGGGGCGAGCCTTACCCGAAGGTGGGACAGCTTTCTACTCGCCGCGGCGGGCTGCGGGGAACGACTCTAGGTCGATACCCCCGCGCCCCGCCGAACGCTCCCTTGTTCAGCTAGCCGGGAACGTCGCGGGGGTCGTTCCCGTGGGAGTCTTTCTCGCGGATCCTTCCGTCCTCGCCGTGGATGACTAGCTCGCTGCCCTGCTCTTCCGCGAGCTGACGCCCATGCTTGATCGCCTCGTCCTGCGTGTCGTGGGTGGACCGCGCGTTACCGTTGATCTCGCAGACCCACTGGTCGCCGGCTGGCACTACGTGAACATCGAGCATCGGTTGACCCCCGCGGACGTGTCGCCGAGGTCGTCCACCACCGCGTCGACCTACGAGCCGGCGGAGCCCCACGCGAACCGAAAATCTGGAGTCGCTTTGTAAGTCACATCACGACGCGATCACGAGGGCACGGCAAACCGGCAGGCGGGGGGCGGTGCGCGTCCATGAACCTTGGGTCCGCTAGTCGCTGGGAGCCCGTCGAGCTGGCGGTCCATCCGAGGCCGCGGCGCCTGACGAACAGGCACAACATCCGCATAGACAACGCCGGCTACATCGTCGAGCGTATCCCGGCGGCACGGAGGATCATGTAGGTGCCCGAACCGCTTCCTAGTTGCTCGGCGGATTCTTCCCTCCGGTCGCTACGAAGCTGACGCAGTCGCCCTGGTTTTCGAAGATTTCGAAGTCCTGCCAGCCGCCGTTCTTGCATTCCTCCTTGGATGCGGGAAGTGCGCAGTTGACGTTCAGCGACTCGACGAGAGTGCCTCCGGACCAGACGATCGTGACCGTATTGGTGCCCGGCTCCGTCGATCCGATCCCAAGGAACTCGAAATTGCCGAACTCGTCCGTGCTGAACGTCGCACCCACGACGGAGCCGTCTGGAAACTGGATCGATCCTGAAAAGGGAGTGTTCGCGGGAAACCCGGTCAAGCGAACATCGACAGTATGAAACGGGGGATATGCGGAGCAGTTCCTTTCCAGCGTGAGGGTAGGTTGGGTCGTCGGAGATGCGGCGCTCGAGATGGCAGGCAAAGCGAGCAGCGCGCTTATGACAACCGTGGTCACTGCGAGGGTCCTCATCCGCATCGGGCACTCCTTTCGGCCTAGTCCGGTGCCCTCCGTGCTGCGTGGCCTACACCCGCGCGTCGCCCGACCGTTTTTCTGAGAGGCCGGTTTGCGGCTGACTGAGGAAGAGAAGCGCGCCGAGAGGGCTCGCGGGCGGGCCGCGTCGGCGCTGGCGAAAGCCGTCCGGGGCGGTGAGAGCGAGCTGGTCGGCAAGGCGTTCGCGGCGTTGGGCGAGGGGCCGACGGCGCGTGAGCTCGACCTCGTGGCCGCCGCGCTGGAGGACGAGCACGAGGCGTTCTGGGTGGCCGCGAACGACCGGGCGGCCTTCGCGGCGCTCGCGGAGGTCGCGCTCGAGCACGGCAGTAGCGGTTTTGTAGCGCTGGATTTGGTCACGGTGATCACGACGGGCGAGAGCCGAGTCGGGGCATGACCCCTGTTGGCCGCTTGGTGCAGCCATCTGGTCACGCAGCCAGCGACCTGCGGGCTCTCGAAAGCTGCCTCGTAGATGTCGAACGATCCTGAGGGTTGACTCTGCTCCCCTAGAAGGGCTAGCGTCGTCGGCAAGGCGACGAATGTCGATCAGAACCCAGCTGCGGTGGATCGTCGCGACGCTCTTCGGAGTGTTGGTGGCGTTCACGATGGCCGGCTGCGAGCCACGCTACGGGAGCCTGCAGCTGCAGTGGAGCGCCGCGACCGGCGGCACGGTCGCCGCGACGCCCGCTGTCGCGGACGGCCGGGTCTACATGGGCTCGTGGGACGGATACGAGTACGCGTTCGCGGAGGCGACCGGAGCGCACATCTGGCGCAGCTTCCTGGGACAGGCCCCCAACCCCGCCTGCGGCACGCTCGGCGTGACCTCATCGCCGGTCTTACTCGGCGGCGTCGCCTATCTCGGCGGGGGAAACGGCAACTGGTACGCCTTGAACTCGACGACCGGAGCCGTGCTCTGGTCGGTGCCGACCGGGCCAATCAGCACCGGTCACTACAACTGGTCGAGTCCAGTGGTGCACAACGGACACGCGTTCGTCGGGATCTCCAGCCTGTGCGACCAACCCCTCGTGCAGGGCAAGCTGCTGCGGGTCAGTCTCGCGACTCGCCAGATCGTCAATACTTGGAAGGTCGTCCCAGACGGGCAGCTGGGCGGGACGATCTGGACGAAGCCCGTCGTTGACGCCGCTCGCAACACGGTCTTCGTAACGACCGGCAATCGCGCTTACGACTCAACCGGCGACACCCAGCAGCACGCCGAGGCGATGGTCGCGGTCGAAGCGACGACGCTCGCGATCAAGGGCTTCTGGTCGCTGCCGGTCGCCGACCCCACGCCGGACGCCGACTGGGGCACGGCGCCGCTCTTGTTCAGGGACAGTCTCGGCCGCGATCTCGTCGCGGCCGCGAATAAGAACGGACTCCTGTACGCGTTCCTTCGCGACAACGTGTCGGCCGGGCCGGTCTGGTCGCGTCGGCTGGCGGCCGCCGCCGTCGGCTCGGATCCCGCCGCCGGCGGCGTCTACTCGAACGGCCTCTTCGACGGCCAGCGCGTCTACTACGCGAGCGGCGCGACGACGGTCGGCGGCCAGAGCGTGGCGGGCGCGATCCGTGCACTCGATCCCCGCACCGGCGCGATCGTCTGGGAGCGGGCGCTGCCGTCAAGGACCTTCGGGGCGCTTGGCGCAGCCAACGGCATGCTGATCGTGCCCTCCCGGACAGGGCTCCGTATGATCGACCCGGCCACCGGCCAGATCCTGTACGAGAACCCCTTGGCTCTTTACGCGGCGGCGGCCGTCGCCAACGGGCGGCTCTTCATCGGAGATGTGAGCGGCACGGTCAGGGCGTACAGATATCCGGCGTTCCCAGGCGAGAGCGCGACGGCGGGCGCAAGCGTAGCGCTCGCGCGCGGCTGCCAGGTCGCGAACGAGCTGTCGCCATCGCCCGCGCCCGCCGAGGTACGAGTGACACGGCTCGACGAAGCCGCGCCGGCGACGGTCGCGGTGTACGGCTCGGACGACTGCTCCGGTCCGGCGCTCATGCGCCGCACACTGCGCGGCGGCAAGACGGTGGTTCTCCAGGTCTCGCCGAGCGTCCCGCGTGGAGCTCGGCTCTCGGTGCATAGCACGCGGGCGGCCCGCCTCAAGCTTGGGGTAACGGGCCGGTAGTCAGGGCCACCAGGCACCGGGTCGTCCCGCGCAGACCAGCGCCAGGGCGAGCACCGCTACAAGAGTTTCGAGAAAGCCTGGGCACAGATGACCTTCCCTCAGCGACAAAGTGTCTGACGAACCCCTTCAACCTCGCCGCGACTGGGGCGTACAAACCTGGATGCCACCCGTCCCGGAGCTGATCCCTGCATCTTCTACTGCCCGGGCGGATTTTTTCCTCCGGTCGCTACGAAGCTGACGCAGTCGCCCTGGTTCTTGAAGACGCCGAAGCTCTGCCAGCCGCCGTGCTTGCACTGATCTTTCGAGGTCGGCAAACCGGGGGCGTCGTGCACCACGATATCCCCCGTGACCGGGGTGCCCTCCTCCGTAGATGGAGTGCAGACAGGGTCCGGACTCGCCTGCTCGATCTGAATCAGGTCGGGGCCAATTCCTCGGTTGTCAGTAACCGAGAGGACGAGGCCGGAGACGCCGATGTTCGACCTTTCGACTCGCATGCCCAGGACCGCACGATTGTCCTCGACGATGAGACAGGTCACCGGGCCTTCAACAAAGAAACGGAGTTGCTCGAAGTAGACCGACCCGGTGGGATTCTCGCCGAGCGGCGCACTGCGGGCGTCAAATCGGAAGATGCTCGCCGGATCGCCGGCGTAGGTTCCGCTTCCGGACGCGAAGTCCTGGTCGAGTGGAGCGCCGGTGGGCGTGTGGGAGGCGCTCGCGACTCCCGGAACGGCTGCGATTATGGCGACGCCTACAACGGCAAGCACGATGCAGTTCCTCATCCGGGCACTCCTTTCGGCCGAGTCCATTGCCCTAGCCATGCGTGGCATACACCCGCGCTCGGGCCGAGTCAAGCGCGCGGCCGGGGGGCGAGAATCGCGCGTTGCAGCCTTACATGATCGACTCCTACAAAGAACGCCTGATCGTCGAGGGGAGGCTGTCGAATCGGGTGATCGTCCGCCACCTCACCGTCCTTCACGGCGTCTTCAAGCGCGCGGGCAGGGTGTGGGGGCTCGAGCGCAACCCAGCCTCCGCCGACCTCGTGGAGCGCCCCAAGGTCGTCTACACGGGCGAGTACAGGGCCTACGAGCCCGAGGAGGTCGAACTGCTCGCCCGCCATGCCCACGACGCCCAGGACGCCGCGATCTACCGGACCGCCGCATACACCGGGTTGCGTCAGGGCGAGTGCCTAGGGCTGCGCTGGCGCGACGTCGACTTCGTCACCGGCCTGCTGCACGTCCGCCGCAACTACACCAACCGGGAGGACAAGGTTCCGAAGGGCAAACGCGTCCGCTCGGTGCCGATGACGCCGCAGGTGGTGGACACGCTGGCACGGCTGAAGGAGCGCGGCTACCTCACCGAGGACGATGACCTCGTGTTCTCCAACACGGCCGGCGACTACCTCTGCGCCTGGGGCCTACGCCGCCGCTACTACAAGGCGGTCAAGGCGGCAGGGATACGGCGCCTGGTGTTCCATGAGCTCAGGCACACCTTCGGCACCCACGCCGTCCGCACGCTCGACGGCTACGCGGTGCAGTCCTACATGGGGCACGCCCACTACTCGACCACCCAGCGCTACCTGCACCACAAGCCCCGCCGCGAGGACGCACAGAAGCTGGCCGACGCTTTCGTCTCCCCAAACGTCTCCCCAACTGAGACAGATTCCAACGAACTGAGCGCAACTCAGCGCAACTAAGACCGCTCTAGCAAGCCCAACGGCACGTAGACCGCAAGCCTGCAAAGCCGTGTACACCGGTTCGATTCCGGTCGGCGCCTTGCTCTCGACCTGCTTCCGCCGCCCCCTTCGGGGTTAGGCTTTCGCCCGCCCATGGCCGGGGCTCAGAACAAGCGACTGGTGCTCACGGCGATGATCTTCGCGGTGGCGATGACGTTCATCGACCAGACCATCGTCGCCATCGCCATCCCGGAGCTCCAGAAGGACCTCTCGCTGTCGTCCACGGGCGTGCAGTGGATCGTGAATGGCTATCTGCTGGCGCTGGCGGCCCTGTTCGCCTTCGGCGGCCGCCTGGCGGACATCGCCGGGCACCGGCGCATGGTGGTGATCGGAGTAGTCGGCTTCGCCGTCAGCTCGGCCCTCTGCGGGGCCACGCCCACCGGCGACCTGGCCGAGGCCTGGATCATCTTCTTCCGAGTGGTCCAGGGGGCCTTTGCGGCCGTGATGTTCCCCGCGGCGCTCGCCATCGTGGTGGGCGCCTTCCCGGTGGCGGAGCGGGGCAAAGCCATGGCGGCCTTCTTCGGGATCACCGGAGTGCTCACCGGCGTGGGGCCGTTCGCCGGCGGCTATCTCACGGAGATCACCTGGCGGGCCATCTTCTGGGTCAACGTGCCGGTCGCGGTGATCGCCCTGATCCTGATCGCCTGGGCCAAGCCGTCCGATGAGCGACATCCCGCGCCGCTCGACCTGCGCGGGACGGTGCTGGTGTCCGCCGGGATGGCCCTCGCGGTGCTCGGCCTTCAGCAGTCGAGCACCTGGGGCTGGGGCGACCCGCTCACCTGGGCGTGCATCCTCGCCGGTATCGCTCTACTGGCGGCGTTCGTGCTGTTCCAGCTGAGGACGCCGAACCCGCTGATTCAGGTCCGCATCTTCCGCCGCCGCGGCTTCGCGGTGGACAACGCCCTCCTCTTCCTCATGTCGATGGCCTTCGTGCCGCTCTTCTTCTTCGCGAGCCTGTACGCCCAGATCGCCCTCGGCCAGGACGCCTCGGAGGCCGGGCTCTACCTGCTGATCTTCTTCGCCGGCTTCGGCACGGCGTCGCAGTTCGGCGGACGCATCCTCGACTCCCGCGGCGCCCGGCCGTCGGTGGTGCCGGGAGCCATCCTGGCCGCCGCGGGCTTCGCGTTATGGGCCTGGCGGATGCCCGACCTCGATCTGAACAACCAGTGGTACTTCATCGTCCTGGCCGGCGCGGGCATCGGGCTGATGCTGGGACCGGCGAGCACGGACGCGGTCAACCAGGCACCTCGCACGAGCTACGGCGAGGTCACCGGCATCACCCAGACGGCGCGCAACTTCGGAGCCAGCCTCGGGCTGGCGCTGCTGGGCACGGTCCTCGTGCTGGCCAACCGGTCGAACATCGAGTCGAGCCTCGCCGAGGCCGGAGTGCCGAAGGCCCAGGCCGACCGCGTGGCCGACGCGGTGAGCCACGCCGGCAGCGGCAGCGGCGGCGAGTTCACGAAGCGCTCGGGCGCTCGCGCGCGCGAGCTGTTCGAGACGGTGCAGCTCGACTACGCCCTGTCCATGCGCACGGTCTTCTACGTCATGGCCGGCATCATGGTCGTCGCCTTCGTCGTGGCCGTGCTGGGCATGCCAAGGGGCAGCGGCCGGCCGGATGCAGAGCCGAGCGACGCTGAACCCGCTGTCCCGGCCTGAGGGCATAGTGCGCGGCCACCCTGGGTAGCAATTCTCGAAATGTGGGGAGAGGAGAGCACATGAACGAGCCGCAACGTCCTGTGGAGGGGCGCGCGGGTGGCCCTGCCGACGGCGGGTCCGGAGGGGTCACGGCCCAGCCGGACATCGACTGGGTCGCCGCCGGGCGCTCGCCCGAGTTCCAGGAGCTGGTGACGAGGAAGAAGGCCTTCGTGCTTCCGTGCACGATCTTCTTCCTGGCCTGGTACTTCGGTTTCGTCCTGCTGGCCGGCTACGCGCCGGACTTCATGGGCAGGGAGTTCATCACCGACGGCATCACCGTCGGCTACGCGCTCGCCCTCACCCAGTTCCTCATGACCTGGGTGCTGGGGTGGCTCTACCTGCGCCAGTCGGATCGGGTGTTCGATCCGCTCGCCAAGCGCGCCGCTGACAAGGCCATCGAGGTCGGCCGCGCGAGCGGCGCCAACGGGGGGACGCTCCGATGACGCTGATCGCCGCAGTCAACGAGACCGCGCTGGTGGTGTTCGCCATCGTCGTCGCCATCACGCTGGTCATCAGCTACTTCGCCTCGAAGCGCGTGACCTCGGCCACCGACTTCTGGTCCGCGGGCCGTGGCCTCACCGGACCGCAGAACGGCTTCGCCATCGCGGGTGACTACATGTCCGCCGCGTCGTTCCTGGGAATAGCCGGGCTGATCTTCCTGTTCGGCTTCGACGGCTTCCTGTACTCCGTCGGCTTCCTGGTCGCCTTCCTCACCGTGCTGTTCCTGCTCGCGGAGCGGATGCGCAACTCGGGCAAGTACACCATCGCCGACGTACTCGCGTTCCGGATGAAGGAGAGGCCCGCCCGCGCCGCCGCCGCCCTGGGAACGCTGACGGTGGTCGCGTTCTACCTGATCGCCCAGATGGTCGGTGCCGGAGTGCTGATCGAGGGCCTCGTCGGCATCGATTTCTGGCTGTCAGTACTGCTCACCGGCACGTTCATGATCATGTACATCGTGCTCGGCGGCATGCTGGCCACCAGCTGGGTGCAGATCATCAAGGCGTTCCTGCTCATGGGCGCAGCGATCGTGATGACCGTCTGGGTGCTGATCGAGATCGGGGGCAACCCGATCGATCTGTTCACCGACGCGCGCTCGCAGTCGGCCGAGGGCGAGGCCTACCTCAAGCCCGGGCTCTTCCTGGCCACGCCGCTCGACACTGTTTCGCTCGGCCTCGGCCTGGTGCTGGGGACCGCGGGGCTGCCGCACATCTTGATGCGGTTCTTCACCGTGCCCGACGCCAAGGCCGCGCGTGGATCGGTCATGTGGGCCATGGTCCTGATCGGGGCCTTCTATCTGATGACCACGGCCCTGGGCTTCGGTGCCCGCGCGATCCTGGGCCAGGGCGGGGAGGAGGCCGCCGGGACCACCGGCAACTTCGCCCTGCCGCTGCTGGCCGAAGACCTGGGCGGCGAGCTGTTCCTGGCCATCGTCGCCGGCGTCGCCTTCGCCACCATCCTGGCGGTGGTGGCGGGCCTGGTGATCTCGGCCTCCGGCGCGGTGGCTCACGACATCTGGTCGAACATCGTCCGTCAGGGTCGCGATTCTGAGAGCGAGGAGGTCTGGGTCGCGAAGATCGCGGCGGTGGGAATCGGCGCCATCGCGATCCTGATCGCGATCATCGGCGGCGAGGGTCTCAACGTGTCGTTCATGGTCGGCTTGGCCTTCGCGGTCGCTGCCAGCGCGAACTTCCCCGCCCTGTTGCTCGCGCTCACCTGGCGGCGCTTCAACACCACCGGCGCGGTCGTCGGCGTGCTCACCGGCGTGATCACCTCGGTGGGCCTCGTGATCATCAGCCCCACCGTGTGGCCCGGGCCCGACAGCGAGGGCGGGCTGTTCTCGTGGTACGACCTGGCCAACCCCGGGATCATCTCGATTCCGCTCGGGTTCATTGGCTGCTGGCTCGGCACCGTGCTGTCGAAGGAGGCGCAGGCCCAGCGCTCGTTCGACGAGCTGTGGGTCCGCTCCGAGACCGGCCTGGGCGCCGAGGGCGGCACAGGACTGACGCTGACCGGCCGCCGCCACACCCACGAAGACACCGAGGCGGCGGAGCGCGACAAGGTGGCCACGCCCGGCTAGAGCTCGATCCGACAGCCGTCCCCGTGGGAGCTGTCCCACGGGGACGGGGTCGCATTACTGTGCAGAGCATGGCCACCCTGCTCGCCCCGCACGGTGCCCGCCTACGCGGCGAGCCTCGAGGAGACGCTGGGAGAGGGCATGCTGCCGGGCTTTCTCGCCGATGTGGACGCACACGCGCACGTGACCCTGCCGCTGGCGCGCGACCTGTTCGCTCGTTGGCTCGTGCACGTGGTCCGTGTGCCCGACACGGCACTTGGGTAGGACTTCTCAGAGCGCGCAACCGAGGAGGAGAGTTGGAAGCCAGCACCAAGCCCTCGTCCGACCAGATCGAACGCGAGATCGGCGATCTGCTCGACCAGGAGATCTTTGATCCGCCGTCCGAGTTCCGCGACAAGGCGCTGATCGGCGACGAATCGCATTACGAGAAGGCGGCCGACGACCCGCAGGCCTGGTGGGCCGAGCAGGCCAAGGAGCTCGACTGGAGCGAGCCCTTCGACACCGTGCTCGACGACTCCGAGGCGCCCTTCTACAAGTGGTTCGCCGACGGCAAGCTGAACGCGTCCCACAACGCGCTCGACCGCCACGTGGACGCCGGTCGCGGCGACCGGGTGGCCTTCCACTGGCGCGGCGAGGAGGGCGAGGAGCGCGACGTGACCTACGCCGACCTCCTGCGCGACGTCAAGCGCTTGGCCAACGTGCTCAAGGAGCGCGGCATCGAGCCCGGGGACGTGGTGGGCATCTACCTGCCGATGATCCCCGAGGTGGCGGTGGCGATGCTCGCCTGCGCCCGCATCGGGGCGCCGCACAACGTCGTCTTCGGAGGCTTCTCCCCGGACGCGGTCAAGGAGCGCATGGAGTTCTCGGAGGCCAAGGCGCTGATCACGGTGGACCAGGCCCGCCGTAAGGGCAAGACGGCCGACATCAAGCCCGCCGTGGACGCGTTCCTCGACGACGTGCCGTCGATCGAGACCGTCGTGGTGGTCAAGAACACCGGCGCCGACGTGTCCATGGAGGACGGGCGCGACGTGTTCTACGACGAGGCGATCGAGGCCGCCGACGAGGAGTGCGAGGCCGAGCCGCTCGACGCCGAGCATCCGCTCTTCGTCCTCTACACGAGCGGATCGACCGCGGCGCCGAAGGGCATTCTCCACACAACCGGCGGCTATCTCACCGGGGTGGCGTGGACCGCCAAGAACGTGTTCGACCTCAAGCCCGACGAGGACGTCTGGTGGTGCTCCGCCGACGTCGGCTGGGTCACCGGCCACTCCTACATCGTCTACGGCCCGTTGATCAACGGGGCCACGTCGGTGATGTACGAGGGCGCCCCGGACTATCCCGGCAAGGACATCTGGTGGGAGCTGTGCGACCGCTACGGGGTGACCCTGTTCTACACGGCCCCCACGGCGATCCGCGCCTGCATGAAGTGGGGGGTCGAGCACCCGCAGAAGCACGACCTGTCCAAGCTGCGGCTGCTGGGCACGGTGGGGGAGCCGATCAACCCCAAGGCCTGGCTCTGGTACTGGAAGGTCATCGGCGGCGAGCGCTGCCCGATCGTCGACACCTGGTGGCAGACCGAGACCGGCAACATCATGATCTCGCCGCTGGCCGGGGTGGTGCCGGCCAAGCCCGGCTCGGCCACCAGGCCGCTGCCCGGCGTGGACGCCGCGGTGCTCGACGAGGACGGCAACGAGGTCGAGGACGGCGAGCAGGGCCTGCTCGCCCTGCGGAATCCCTGGCCGGGCATGCTGCGCACGCTGTTCAAGGACCCCGACCGCTTCAAGGAGACCTACTTCTCGAAGTGGGACGAGACGACCTACTTCGTCGGCGACGCCGCTCGCAAGGACAAGGACGGCTACTTCTGGATCATCGGGCGCGTGGACGACGTGGTCAACGTGTCGGGCCACCGGCTGTCCACCGCGGAGGTGGAGTCGGCCATCGTGTCCCATCCCAAGGTGGCCGAGGCGGCGGTGATCGGCCAGGAGGACGAGGACAGCGGCCAGGCCATCGCGGCCTTCGTGATCCTCGAGGGCGACGACGACGAGGGCAGCGAGGAGCTCGAGCAGGAGATCCGCGAGCAGGTGGCCGACCGCATCGGCAAGTTCGCGCGGCCCAAGCGCATCATCTGGACCGCCGACGTGCCCAAGACCCGTTCCGGGAAGATCATGCGGCGCCTGCTGCGTGACATAGCCGAGGGGCGCGAGGCCGGGGACGTGTCCACGCTGCGCGAGCCCGGGGTGATGAAGGACCTGGAGTCGAAGTTCGCCGGCGACGAGGCTTGAAGCTCCTCGTCACCGGCAGCTCGGGGCATCTCGGAGAGGGCCTCGTCCGCGTTCTCAGATCCGACGGCCACGAGGTCGTCGGCCTGGACGTGCTCGATTCGCCTCACACGAACGTGGTGGGCTCGATCGCCGACCGGGAGCTCGTGCGCCGCTCGCTTCAGGGCGCCGAGGCGGTGCTGCACGCCGCCACGCTCCACAAGCCGCACGTCGGCTCCCACGCAAAGCAGGATTTCGTCGACACCAACATCACCGGGACGCTCAACCTGCTCGAGGAGTCGGTTGCTGCCGGCGTGGGCAGCTTCGTGTTCACCAGCACCACCAGCGCCTTCGGCCGCGCGCTCGTCCCGCCGCACGGGGCCCCGGCGGCCTGGATCACAGAAGGCGTGGCTCCGCTGGCGCGGAACGTCTACGGGGCGACTAAGACCGCGGCCGAGGACCTGTGTGAGCTCGTCCATCACGATCACGGCCTGCCCTGCCTGATCCTGCGCACCTCGCGCTTCTTCCCCGAGGCCGACGACCGCGACGACGTGCGGGTCGCCTACGACGACGTCAACCTCAAGGTCAACGAGCTGCTCTACCGCAGGGTGGATCTCGAGGACGTGGTCGACGCGCACCGGCTGGCCCTCCAGCGGGCGCCGGCCATCGGCTTCGGCCGTTACATCGTGAGCGCCACCACGCCGTTCACGCCCGACGACCTGGCGGCCCTGCGAGCCGATGCTCCGGCGGTGGTGAATCGCCTGTTCCCGGACTGCGAGGAGCTGTACGCCGAGCGCGGCTGGCGGCTGTTCGAAAGCATCGAGCGGGTCTACGTGAACGAGCTCGCGCGGCGCGAGCTGGGCTGGTCGCCGCGCTGGGACTTCCGGTACGCGCTCGATCGCGTGCGCGCCGGCGAGGAGCCGCGCAGCGAGCTGGCCGCCGCGGTGGGAGCCAAGGGCTACCACGCCGTGGCGACGGGGCCGTATACCGTGCGCTGACATGCGCTACCTCATCACCGGTGGGTCCGGCTACATAGGCAGCCGGCTGGTCGACCTCCTATCGCGCCGCGACGACACCGAGCGGATCGTCATCTGCGACGTCGTCCCGCCGCGCGGCTACAAGCCGAAGACGGCGTTCGAGCGCCTGGACGTCCGCGACGCGGACGCGGTGCGCTCGGCGCTCGAGCGAGCCAAGCCCGACGTCCTCGTGCACCTCGCGTTCATCCTCAACCCCTCGCACGACGAGCACCTCATGTACGACGTGGACGTGAACGGCACCCACAACGTCCTGGAAGCGGCTGGGTCGGCGGGCACTCCGCACGTGCTCGTGACGAGCTCCGCGGTGGCCTACGGCGCCTTTCCCGACAATCCGGTGCCCCTCACCGAGGCCGACCCGGTCCGTGGGGTGCCGGGGTTCTCCTACGCGCGTGACAAGACAGAGTCGGACCGCATCTGCCAGCTGTGGGCCGCGGCCTGGCCCGACCGCACCATGACGATCGTGCGTCCCTCCATCGTGTTCGGCCCAAACGTCGACAACTACCTGGTGCGCCTGTGGACGAAGCAGCCGTTCGCGGTGGACGTCGGCAACCTGGACGAGCGGATCCAGTTCGTGCATGAGGACGACGTGGTCGAGGGGGTCACGGCGCTGCTGCTGGGCCGCCACGGGGGAGCCTTCAACGTGGCCGGCGACGGCGAGATGACCCTCCGCGAGTGCGCCGATCTGCTCGGCACACCGATCCGAAAGATGCCGTTGCGGGCGTACCGCGGCCTGGCGAAGACGATGTGGGCGGCCCGGCTCTCAGAGGCGCCGCCCGGCCAGATCGACTTCGCGCTCTACCCCTGGCTGGTGTCGAACGAGAAGCTCAAGCAGACCACCGGTTGGCGACCACGCCACACGAGCCGCGAGACGTTCGAGATCACCATGCGGGCGCAGGGCAAGCTCCCGCCGGCTGGCCCACCAGAGGGGCCGAGCGTCCCCGAATCAGCCCGTCCCGTGCGGTCCCTCAGCGTCTGAGTGCTGATCAGTGTCGCCGAGCGGCGTGTCGCCCTCGCCGCTGGCCTCGTCGGGCACCTTCTCCGACATCTCCTCGGCCTCGGGCGGCTCGGCGGTCTCGGGCGTCTTCTCGTCCTTGCGCGGCTTCTCTTCCATGGGCCCCCTGTACCCGCCGCGCGACGTTCGACGCCGCGGCGGGGCGCCAGGTCGCGTAACGGGCTCGATTTGGGATCCTGAATCGACAGGAAGCGATCGAGAAGGGTCGCGATCTCGCCGAGCAGCAGAACAGCGAGCTTGTCGTCCACGCCGAGGACGGCTCAATACGCCAGAAGGACTCCCACGGGAGCGACCCCCGCGACATTCCCGGCTAGCGACCTAGCTCGCCAGAACGGCCTCGATCTGCTCGGAGGCGTGGCCCGTGCCGTCCTCTTGACCCATCCGCACGGATAGATCGAGAGCTCGGTCTCGGAAGCCGGAGTGGTCGACGGCCGCGCGAATCGCCGACGCGAGCCGCTCCGCGGTCAGCTTCGCGGCAGGCAGCGGTTCTGGCCCAGCGCCGGCGCCGTGGACCGCCGCACCCCAGAAATGCTGGTCGCCTTGAAACGGGCAGACGAGGGTCGGCCGCGCAGCGAGCAGCCCGGCGGCGGTGGTGCCCGCGCCGCCGTGGTGGACGACGGCCGCGACCTTGGGGAACAGCCAGGCGTGCGAGGCCGCCTCGATGACCATGGTGTCGGAGTCGCTTCGCACGCCGCTGATTCCCCCCCACCCGGTGGCGATCACGACACGGACACCCGCCCGGCGCACTGCCTCGGTCAGCGTGGCGCCCAGGAGAGCTGGATCGTGTCCGACCGCGCTTCCGAAGCCAATGTATGCGGGCGGTGCTCCCGCGGCTACAAATGCCTCGAGGTCAGGATCCTCCGGTTCCGGGGCACTGCTCCCTTCCCGCAACCAGAATCCCGTGGCAACCGCATCGGGGGGCCAATCGCGCGGCGTCGGCACGAGGCTGGGGCTGTAGCAGTAGAGGGTCCGAGCGGGCGCCTTACGACTGCCACGGGGCGCGAGACCGAGCGTGTCGCGCCGCCACGCGCGCACCAGGCCCGAGTAGGGGAGTGTCAACCCGTCGAGGAGCCGGTAACTCGCGCGGTTCAGGAAACCGCCAAGGTCACGGCGGACCATGCCAGGCAACGGGAACTCGCGCGTGGGTGTGAGCATCGGAACCGTGAGTGCCTGCACGTGGGGGATGCCGAGCCTCTCCGCGAGGTGCGGCGCCCCGAGCGTCTTCTGGTGCGCGACGATCACCTCGGGCCGCTCCGCCTGCGCCACCCGCCAGCTGTCCTCGAGCATGTCACGGATGACGGGGAACACCTTCCCGCGAAGCGAGGGCTTCTTGCCTTCGGGTGTCGGCAGGAGCGAGCGAAAGTCCGCGCGAACGGCTGCAAGGCGCACTCCCCCACCCGGTGCGAGTTGCTCGAACGCGGAGTCCGCCGCCAGCACGACCTCGTGATCCCGCGCGGCGAGCCGAGCCGCCAGGCCAACGAACGGCTCGACGTCGCCGGTGCTACCCGCGGTGAGCACCATGATTTTGGCCACGTTCCCGATCGTACGCGGATTCTGATGGGCCGTACTGGGCTCGAACCAGTGACCTCCGGCTTGTCGAGCCGGCGCTCTCCCAGCTGAGCTAACGGCCCGGGAGAAGGGCGCTGATTATAGCCTCGGCGCTCAGCCACACTTTCCGGGGCATGCGCACGTCACGCCTCGTTGTCATGACGCTCCTTGCCGCCCTCGTGCTCGGCGTCGGCGGGCGGGTGCTCGTGCGTACCGGCTGGCAGCTGCCGAGGGGAGAGGACCTCGCGGTGGCGGGCGCGATGGCCAAGGCGCTCGGAGCGCCGTGGCTGGCCGCGGCGTGGGGCCTGGGTGCGCTGGCCGGCTCGCGGGTGCGTGGCGCGGCGGCGGGCGCGGCCGCGCTGGTGCTGGGCACGCTCTGCTGGTACCTCGTGAGTCTCGCGCTGAACGGCCCGGCGGCGGCGGGCTACGTGATCCCGGTGTCGTTTGCCTGGTCGCTCGTGGCCGGTGCGGCGGGAGGCGCCTTCGGCTTCATCGGGGCGCTGTGGCGCGACGGCAGCCCGGCGGCGCGGGCCACCAGCATCGCCCTGCTGGCCGGGGCGCTCGCCGGCGAGGCCGTGCTGCTGGCCGGCGAGTGGACGGGGCGGGCCGCCCGGCTGGTCCTGATGCTGGAGCTGTTCGCGGCGGCGACCGCGCTGATGCTGTCGCGACGCCGGGCTCCGATCGCCCTCACGCTGGCCCTGTTCCTCGTCGCGGCGGTGACCGTCGCGGGCGTGGAGGACGCCGCGCGCGACACGCTGCGGGAGGTGGGCTGGCGCGGCCCCTGAGGTAGCGTGCGCGCATGCTGGCGCTCCTCTACGACGTCCACGGGAACCTGCCCGCTCTGGAGGCGGTGCTGGCCGACTGCCCCGCGAACCGTTACCTGCTCGGCGGCGACTACGCGGTGGCGGGCGCCTGGCCAAGGGAGACGGTCGCGCGGCTGCGCGAGCTCGAGCAGGCGAGCTGGATCCGGGGCAACACCGAGCGCTGGCTCGTCGACCGCTCGGACGCTCCCGAGCCCATGCACCCGATCATCGAGACCTGCCGCGAATCGCTCGGCGAGGACCTGATCGCGGAGCTGTTCGCCCTGCCCGAGTCCACGGCCGAGGGCGACACCCTCTACTGCCACGCCTCGCCCGTGTCGGACATGGAGAGCTTTCTGCCCGAGCCCGGCGACCAAGACGCCGGCCTGGTGATGGGAGTCGACGCCCGCCGGGTGGTGTTCGGCCACACGCACCTGCCGTTCGAGCGCACCGGCCCGGCCGGCATTGACCTGGTCAACCCGGGCAGCGTGGGGCTGCCCTTCGACGGCGATCACCGCGCCGCCTACGGGCTGGTGCACGACGACGGCGCGGTGGAGCTGCGCCGGGTGGACTACGACTGGCGCGCTTCGGCGCGGGCCGCTCGCGAGCGGGTGGGCGAGCTTCCGGCCCTGCGGCTCGAGCAGGCGCGCATCGACGTCTAGCTCCTCTGGTAGCTTCGCCGTGGTGCGGCTTTCAAAGGCCCGGGCACCGAGGAAGGACGGCCACTTCTTCGACCTCTTCGAGAAGGCGAGCGAGAACGTCCTTCGGGCTGCCGCGTTGCTCGAGGAGATGCTCAAGGCGTTCCCCGAGCGCAGCGACCTCGCCGGAGAGATTCTCGTCTGTGAGGAGGAGGGGGACCGCATCACGCGGGACATCATCGTCCGCCTCAACCAGTCGGACGCCACGCCGGCCGACCGCCGTGACCTCCATGAGCTCTCGTCCGCGCTCGACGACGTCGTGGACTACACCGAGGAGGTGGCGGACTACTTCGTCCTCTACAAGATCGAGGCGCCGATGGCCCAGGCCGAGGCACTCGCATCGGTACTGCATTCCGCCACGCGCGAGATCGCCGCGGCCATGCCTCTCCTCAGGGACTTCGACGACCTTTCGCGCCACACCATCGAGGTCAACCGGCTCGAGAACGAGGGCGATCGCGTCGTTCGCGAGGCGATCGCCTCCCTGTTCGACACGGGCATCGATCCGATGGTCGTGATCCGCTGGAAGGACATCTTCGAGCGGCTCGAGGAAGCCATCGACGCCACGGAGCGCGTGGCGAACATCCTCGAGGGCATCGTCGTCAAGAACTCGTGACGCGGAGCAGGCGCTCGAGGTCTGCCTCGTTCGACCAGCCGCCCACCGACGCCCGGACGTGCGTGTCACCGGGCAGCGAGCGGATCACCACCCCGTCCGCCGCCGCGCGCTCCACGAAGCCCGGCGGGTCGGGCACGGCGAAGCTCACCAGGGTGGATTCGCCTCGCGGCGACACCTCGAGCCCTCGTTCGGCCAGCTGCTCGGCCAGCGTCCGGGCCAGCGTGGCCGCCCTATGCTGGACCGTGTCGAGACCCGCTTGCTCGAGCACCTCCACGGCCGCCATGGCACAGGCGAGCTGGTGGGGGGCGGCGAGGCCGGTGCCGAGCCGGCGGGCGTCCTCGTGGAGCGGCGATTCGAGCGGGTGCTGCGGGTCCTCGAGCACGTGGTAGCCGGGCCAGGGCGGCGTGAGTCCGGGGATGGCCTGCGCTCGCGCGTAGAGGTAGCCGAGTCCGTTGGGCCCGCACATCCACTTCTGCCCCGAGGCGGCGTAGAAGTCACAGCCGAGAGCGTGCACGTCGACCGGAACCGCGCCGAGACCCTGAGCGCCGTCGAGCAGCACCGGCGCCGGGCCGGCGGCCAGGGCGGCTGTGTCCATGACCCTGCCGGTGGCCCAGGAGACGTGGGAGCAGGCCACCAGCCTCGTCTCGGGCCGCATCTCGCGCGGCAGCTCATCGAACGGCACGACACGCAGGCGGACCCCTCGGGTCTCGCGCGCGAGGGCCAGCGGAGCCAGCAGGCCCGGATGCTCCTCGTCGCTCGTGAGCACCTCGTCGCCGGCTCGCAGGTCGAGGGCCAGCAGAGCGGCGTTGATCCCGTCGGTGGTGGCCCCCGTGACCGTCAGCTCCTCCGCCGCGCACCCCATCAGCGCGGCCACCCGGGCCCGAAGGGCCGCCTCGTCCTCGAGCAGCGAGTCGAAGAAGGCGCGACCGCCCCGTCCGGTCTCGGTCTGCGCGCGCAGCGACTCGATCGCCGCGTCGGCCGCGCGCGCGGGCAGCGGGCCGGTCGTCCCCGCGTTCAGATAGGCGGTGTGCTCGAGAACGGGGAACTGGGCGCGCAGGTCATCCACGCGCGCTGATACTAGGCTCCGCCGAACATGATCATCGAGCGCTCAATGCATCCAGAATGGCTTTCGAACACCTACCTCGTGGCCGACGAGGAGGGCGGGACGGCCGTGGTCATCGACGCGGGTGGGCCCTCGCAGCCGCTGCTCGACGCGGCGGAGCGCCTGGGCGTCGACGTGAGCCTGCTGCTGCTCACCCACCATCACGTCGACCACGTGGCCGAGGCCGACGCCTGGCGCAAGCGGCACGACGTGGAGACGATCGCTCACCCGATCGAGGCGGAGCTGATCGACGGCGTGGACCGCACGACGGAGCCGGGAGAGATCATCGAGGCCGGAGGGCTCCGCATCGGCTCGATGCTCACACCGGGACACACCGCCGGGATGCTCAACTTCGTGATCGACGACACCGACGTGTTCACCGGCGACACGCTGTTCCGCGGCTCGGTGGGAGGCGTGCGGGCGCCGGGCTCCACGAGCTTCGAGGACCTGCGCAGCTCGATCATGGACGGGCTCATGCAGCTCCCGAAGGAGACGCGTCTGCACCCGGGTCACACCGAGCCCACGAGCGTCGGCGAGGAGTGGGAGCAGAACGCCTTCGTGAGGGTGTGGCGCGGCCTCGACGAGGAGGGCAGCGAGCCCTGCCGGGTCGAGGACGACGAGGCGACGCTGGTGCTCTGGGCGCCCGACTACGACGGAGGCCACAAGGCGTGGGTGCGCTGGCCCGACGGCCGCGACGACATCGTGCCGGGGAGCCGGGTCTCGCGCTGAGCCCGGCCGCCGGCAGCCACACCGCTCCGCGGGCGCTGCTGGAGCGGTTGATCGATCACGCCGCGCTGTTTCCGCCGGCGCAGCTGGGCATGGACGATGCGCTGGCCGAGGACCGCGCCGCTCGCTCCGCCGAGCAGTCGTGGATGATCGGGCGCTTCGTCTGCCGCGCCTCCCAGCTCGAGGCGCTGCGGGAGGCCGCCGGCGGCTGGCAGCAGGCGCCGCCTCTCTCGGTGGTGCTGGACGGGGTGACGCCCACCGACGAGGTCAGCTGGACCGAGGCGGTGAGGGCCGACGCCGCGGTGGTGCACGCCGCTCGTGACGACGGGGCGCCCGTCGAGGCGCTGGAGCTGCCACTGCCCTCGCCGCGGCCCGGTTCGGCCGCGCTGCTCGCGGCGCAGAGCGCGATGCTGACCCTGCGGGTGGAGAAGTACCTCGAGCTGATGCCGGGCGAGCGTTGGCGCGACACACTACCCGCGGCCATCGGGGCCACGGCCGCGGTCGGTGCCCGGGTCAAGCTGCGCTGCGGCGGCGCCACCGCGGAGTCGTTCCCCTCCATCGAGCAGGTGGCGCTGGTGATCGCCGCCAGTCGCCGGGCGGGGGTCGTGTTCAAGGCCACGGCCGGGCTGCACCACCCGCTGCGCCACGTCGACGCCGAGACCGGCCTGCCGATGCACGGCTTCCTCAACCTGCTCGCCGCGGCCGCCTTCTCCGCCGCTCACGGGTCCACCGCCGGCACGCTCGAGCGCGTGCTGGCCCAGGAGGACCCGGCGGCCTTCACGGTGAGCGAGCGCGGCCTCGAGGCGGAGGGGCTCAGGGCATCCACCGAGCAGATCGCCGCGGCGCGCCACTACCTGTTCACCGGCTACGGCAGCTGCTCGTGGCGGGAGCCCGTGGAGGACCTTCAGCGACTCGGGATGCTGGCGTGAGCCTGGCCTACGGGGTGCTGGCCGCCGGCGGCGTCTGCGCTCGGGCGAACGGGCGTGTGCTCGATCTGTCGGAGCTCGACCCCCTGCTCGACGGCGACTCGCTCAACCCGCTCATGGCGGCCGGGCCCGACTTTCGCCGCGAGCTCGCCGGCCGCGTGGGCGAGGGGAGGGAGGTCGAGGCGCCCGAGCTGGGGCTTCCGTTCCGCGTGGCCGACTACGTGGACTTCTACTCGTCCCTCGCGCACGCGGAGAACCTCGGCCGGATGTTTCGCCCGGGTAGCGAGCCCCTGCTGCCGAACTGGCGCCACCTGCCGGTGGGCTACCACGGCCGTGCGGGGACGATCGTGGGCAGCGGCACCCCCGTCCGCCGTCCTCGGGGCCAGCGCGCCGCGGGCGACTTCGGCGAGAGCGCCCGGCTCGACATCGAGCTCGAGGCCGGGTTCGTGATCGGGGCACCCAGCCGGATGGGCGAGCCGGTGCAGGTCGAGCGGGCGCTCGACCACGTGTTCGGCGTGGTGCTGGTCAACGACTGGTCGGCGCGCGATCTGCAGGCGTGGGAATACCAGCCGCTGGGGCCGTTCCTGGGGAAGTCGTTCTGCACGTCGGTGAGCAACTGGGTGGTTCCGCTCGAGGAGCTGCTCGAACGGCGCGTGCCCGCGCCGCCTCAGGAGCCCGAGCCGTTGCCCTACTTGCGCGAGGAGCCCTGGGCGTTCGACATCCCCCTGGAGGTCGAGCTCAACGGCACCGTCGTATCGCGCTCGAACACCCGTCACCTGTACTGGTCGATCGCTCAGCAGATCGCCCACCTGACGGTGAACGGGGCCAGCCTGCGCACCGGCGACCTCCTGGCCACGGGCACGATCTCCGGTCCCGAGCGCGAGCAACGCGGGAGCCTGATCGAGCTGAGCTGGAACGGAACCGAGCCGGTCGAGCTGCCCGGCGGCCGGCGCAGCTTCCTCGAGGATGGCGACGAGGTGGTGCTGCGCGGCGAGCCGCTCGGTGAGGTGCGCGGCACCGTCGAGGGCGTTTAGATTCGGCTCTCATGTCGTCGTCGAATCTCGACCGCCTGCGCGAGACCTACCACGCGTTCGAGCACGGCCAGCTCGAGCGCATCCCCGAGCTCTTCGCCCCGGATGGCTTCTACCGCACGAGCGGAGTCTTCGTCGGGATGGACGACGAGTACCGGGGCCACGCGCGGATCGAGGAGTTCTGGCACGCCTCGACCGAGGCCTGGGAGCGTCTGGCCGTCGAGATGAGACGCAGCGCGGAGTACGGCGATCGTGTCGCGGCCGAGGTCCACATGGAGGGCATAGGGGTGGAGAGCGGCCTGGAGTTCCGCTTCGAGGCCGGCCATCTGGTCCGCTTCCGTGATGGGCTGATCGTCGAGTTCCTCGCCTTTCCCACCTGGGAGCAGGCCCTCGAGGCGGGCGCTAGGTTGGGCTCGACATGAAGGTCACCCTGCCCGACGGCTCCGAGCTCGAGCTTCCGGACGGCGCCAGCGGCGCCGACGCCGCTCGCGCGATCGGCGAGGGACTGGCCCGGGCGGCCCTCGGAGTGCGCCAGAACGGCGATCTGCGTGACCTGGACGCGCCACTCGAGGAGGGGCCGCTCGAGATCGTCACCGCGCGTGACGACGACGGCCTGTGGCTGATCCGCCACGACGCGGCCCACGTCCTGGCCACCGCGGTGCTCGAGCTCTACCCCGGGGTCAAGATCTCCATCGGCCCTCCGAT
This sequence comes from uncultured Thermoleophilaceae bacterium, assembly GCA_963808545.1. Taxonomy (GTDB): domain Bacteria; phylum Actinomycetota; class Thermoleophilia; order Solirubrobacterales; family Thermoleophilaceae; genus JACVRW01. Next base: position 85,287 of record CAWEGB010000008.1, read on the forward strand.
CGCCGATGGCTTCTACTACGACTTCGAGTTCCCCGAGGGCCAGAAGCTCACCGAGGAGGACTTCGAGCGCGTGGAGGCCAAGATGCGCGAGCACATCGCCGCCGACGAGCAGTTCGAGCGCACGGTCGTCCCGGTGGCGGAGGCGATCGAGCGCTTCCGGGCCGAGGGCCAGGACTACAAGGTCGAGCTGATCGAGGACCTGATCGAAGACGAAGGCGTGGAGACGGTCTCGCTGTACCGCAACGGCCCCTTCACCGATCTCTGCCGCGGCCCCCACGGACCGGGCACCAAGCGCGTCAAGGCGTTCAAGCTCTTGAGCGTGGCCGGGGCCTACTGGCGCGGCGACTCGGATCGCCAGATGCTCACGCGCGTATACGGCACGGCCTTCCTGTCGAAGGAGGACCTGGCCGAGCACCTGCGCCGTCTCGAGGAGGCCCGCGAGCGCGACCACCGCAAGCTGGGCCGCGAGCTCGAGCTGTTCATGTTCTCCGACCTGTCGCCCGGCTCGGCCTTCTGGCTGCCGAATGGCACCCACCTGTGGAACGAGCTCACGCGGCTCTGGAGGACCACCAACGTGGAGCGCGGCTACACCGAGGTGCGCACGCCGATCCTCTACGCGGTCGACCTGTGGAAGCAGTCCGGCCACTGGCACGTGTACCGCGACAACATGTACTTCGCCGACGTCGAGGACCGGCCGATGGGCCTCAAGCCCATGAACTGCCCGGCGCACGTGCAGATCTACAAGCGCAAGCTGCGCTCCTACCGCGATCTGCCCATCCGCTACGCCGAACAGGGGCTGGTGCACCGGCACGAGCCCAGCGGCACGTTGCACGGCCTGCTGCGCGTGCGCCACATCACCCAGGACGACGCGCACGTCTTCTGCACCGAGGAGCAGATCGAAGAGGAGGTGCTGCGCTGTCTCGACTTCGGCTTCTTCCTGTACGACCAGTTCGGCTTCTCGCCGCGGCTCGAGCTCTCCACTCGTCCCGACAAGCGGGTGGGCAGCGAGGAGATGTGGGACAAGGCCGAGGCGGCCCTGACCAGCGCCCTCGAGAGCCGCGGCCTCGAGTACGACCTGAACGAGGGCGACGGCGCCTTCTACGGGCCCAAGATCGACGCTCACATCACCGACGCGATCGGCCGCTCCTGGCAGCTCGGAACGGTGCAGCTCGACTACTACATGCCCGAGCAGTTCGAGCTCGCCTACACCGGTGCGGACAACGCCGAGCACCGGCCGGTGATGATCCACCGGGCCTCGATGGGCTCCTTCGAGCGGTTCATCGGCATCCTGATCGAGCACTACGGCGGCGAGTTCCCCCTGTGGCTCGCACCCGTGCAGGCCATCGTCCTGCCGATCGCCGATCGCCACGCCGCCTACGCCCGGGACGTGGAGCGCCGGCTGGCCGACGCCGGCCTGCGAGCCCGGGTGGACGAGCGCACCGAGTCGATCCGCCGCAAGATCCGCGACGCCGAGACCCAGAAGATTCCCTACATGCTCGTCGTGGGCGACCAGGAGGAGTCCGACGGCCTCGTGGCGGTGCGCCGCCACCGCGAGGGTGACGAGGGCACCGTGCCGGTCGAGGACTTCGCCGGGCGCATCAGCGCCGCTATACTCGCTCGCGAATGAGCTGCAGCAACACTCCGCGCTCTTGACGGCAATCCCTGGCCGCAACTAGTGCCGATCCCTCGCAAGTTCGATCGGCGCCCACCGGAGCGCGACGAGACCCGCATCAACGAGCGCATCCGCGTTCCCCAGGTACGCCTCATCGGCGAGGACGGCAACCAGATCGGGGTGATCGACACCCCGAAGGCCCTTCGCTACGCCCAGGAACGCGATCTCGACCTCGTGGAGGTGGCCCCGGACGCCCGCCCGCCGGTCTGCCGCGTGCTCGACTACTCGAAGTACAAGTACGAGCAGGAGCAGAAGGCCAAGGCCGCGCGGCGTCACCAGAAGCAGGTCAACGTGCGCGAGATCAAGCTGCGGCCGAAGATCGCCACCAATGACTACGAGACCAAGAAGAACCATGTGGTCCGCTTCCTGCGCGGCGAGGACCGCGTGAAGGTGACCATCATGTTCCGCGGCCGCGAGCAGACCCACCCCGAGCGCGGCGAGATGCTGCTCAACCGGCTGGCCGAGGACGTGGCCGAGCTGGGCACGGTCGAACAGTCGCCGCAGCAGGACGGGCGCAACATGACCATGCTGCTGGCGCCGGTCAAGCGCCAGCCGCCGGAGGCCGAGGAGAGCGACACCTCGTCCTCGGACGGTGCCGCGCCGGCCGCCCAGCCCGCCAGCCCGCCGAGCCCGCCGAGCCCGCGGCTGCCGAGCCACCCGCTCCTGCCGAGCAGCCCGAGCCGGCGACGGCGGCGCAGCAGTCACAGACCTCCTGAGGCCGGCGCCGCCGGCCGCGGTCCGGCACCGGAGGCAATGTCCCGAAATATTCGTTTGTCGACTGATCAGTTGACAAACGAGTTTGTTAGGTGAGGGGGCGGTGTGCCGCGACGCGTCTGCTTCAATAGACCGTTCGCATGCCCAAGATGAAGACCCACTCGGGCGCCAAGAAGCGCTTCCGCAAGACGGCCAACAAGAAGCTGATCGCGCGGCACTCCTTCACGAGCCACATGCTCGGGAAGAAGTCGGCGAAGCGTAAGCGCCACCTGGGCCGGCCGGTGGAGGTCTCGAAGGCCGATCACAAGCGCGTGATGGAGCTGCTCCACAAATGAGCCGCGTCAAGCGCTCAGTTCACGCCCGCAAGAAGCGGCGCGCCACCCTGGAGCGGACCAAGGGGTACCGCGGCCAGGCCAAGTCGAGCTACAAGCGGGCCAAGGAGGCCCTGCTCAAGGCCGACTCGTACGCCTACCGCGACCGCCGCAACCGCAAGCGCGACTTCCGTCGCCTGTGGATCACCCGCATCAACGCCGCCGCCCGGCAGGAGGGCATGACCTACAGCCAGTTCATGCACGGCCTCAAGCTCGCCGGCATCGAGGTCGACCGTAAGGTGCTCGCGGACATCGCCGTCCGCGACCCGGAGACGTTCCGACGTTTTGCCGAGACAGCCCGGGAGTCCGCCGCGGCCTGACCAAGCGGAACTCGACTCTCTCCCGGGCGCCCAGAGTGGCGCCCTTTTTGTTGCGATGATCACCTCACCCGACAACGACAAGCTCAAGACCATCCGCAAGCTCCAGCAGAAGCGCTGGCGGGAGAAGCTCGGGCTGTTCGCGGCGGAGGGCGAGGACCTGATCGAGGCCGCGGCAACGGCGGACTGGCGACCCGAGTTCGTGCTCCGCGCAGGGGCAGATGTGGAACCCGAGCTGCTGGACGCGGTGAGCACGCTGGCCTCCGGCACCCGGGTGATCGGCGTGTACCCCCAACGCCGGGCGGAGCCCGAGGGCGGGCTGCTCGTGTACCTGCATGGAGTCGAAGACCCGGGCAACGTCGGGACGATCATCCGCTCCGCGCACGCCCTGGCGGACGCGACGGTCGTATTGGGACCCGGCTGCGCGGACCCGTACTCGGCGAAGGCGGTGCGGGCCTCGATGGGGTCGATCTTCGCGAAGCCCCCCGCCCGCGCCAACCTCGCCGAGATCCGCGGGCGCCCGCTGGCGCTCGATCCCCACGCCGATCGCGACCTCGGCGACATCGACCTGTCGCCGCCGCTCGTGCTCGTGCTCGGATCGGAGCGAGGCGAGATCCCCGAAGGGCTGGAGGCGGCCCGCATTCCGGTGGCCACCGATTCGCTCAACGTCGCCATGGCGGCCACCGTCGCCCTCTACGAGGCGGCAAATAGGATGGCCGCCGATGGCTGACCTCCAGCAGCTTCGCGCCGAGGGCGAGGGCGCCATCCGCGCGGCCGGCTCCGCCGCCGAGCTCGAGGAGCTGCGCGTGCGCCTCCTGGGCCGCAAGTCGGAGCTGACCGCCACGCTGCGCTCGATCGGCGAGCTGCCTCCCGACCAGCGCGGACCGGTCGGCAAGCAGGCCAACGAGGTGCGCCAGGCGCTCGAGGCGCTGCTGGCCGACCGGACCGAGCAGCTCGAGGCGACCGAGCTCGACCGCCGTCTTGCCGAGGACCGCATCGACGTGACCCTCCCGGGCGATCCGCCGCAGCCCGCCGGGCGGCTGCACCTCGTCTCGCAGATCCGGCGTCAGATGGAGGACGTCTTCGTCGGGCTGGGCTTCTCGGTGCTCGAGGGCCCCGAGATCGAGTACGGCTACTACAACTTCACCGCGCTCAACCACCCGCCGGAGCATCCGGCCCGTAACCCGCGCGACACGTTCTACTTCGCCGAGCAGGTGCTGCTGCGGACCCACACCTCGCCCATGCAGGTCCGGGCGATGGAGGCGCAGGGCCCGCCGATCTACATCGTGGTGCCGGGGCGGGTCTACCGGCCCGACACCCCGGACGCCACCCACGTCCCGATGTTCCATCAGCTCGAGGGCCTGGCCATCGACGAGGACATCACCCTGGCCGACCTCCAGGGCGTGCTGCTCGCCTTCGCCCGCCAGCTGTTCGGAGAGGACACCCGCGTGCGCCTGCGGCCGGGCTACTTCCCGTTCACCGAGCCGAGCGTGGAGGTGGACGTGTCCTGCTTCCGCTGCGGTGGAACCGGCTGGGAGGGCTCTCAGCGCTGCGGTACGTGCAAGGGCGAGGCCTGGATCGAGATCCTCGGCTCCGGGATGGTCGACCCCAACGTGCTCGACTACGTGAAGGCCACGGGCTACGACAACGAGCGCGTGCAGGGCTTCGCCTTCGGGATGGGCATCGAGCGCATTGCCAGCGTGGTCTACGAGGTGCCCGACCTGCGCATGCTCTACGACAACGACCTGCGCCTGCTGGAGCAGTTCGGGGCCGGCGCATGAGGGTTCCGCACGCGTGGCTGCGCTCCTACTGCGATCCCGGGCTGTCGGCCGCGGCGACCGCCGACGCCCTCACGATGGCGGGCGTCAAGCTCGAGCGCCTGCACCGCGCCGGGGTGGGCGACCCCGCCGCGTTCCTCACCGGGCGGGTGCTTCGGTCCGAGCGGCATCCCAACGCCGACCGGCTGAGCGTGTGTGTGGTCGACGTGGGCCGTGTCGAGCCGCAGACGATCGTCTGCGGGGCGCCGAACGTGGCGGCGGGCCAGACCGTGGCCGTGGCCCTGCCGGGCGCGATCATGCCGGACGGCACGGAGCTGGGTGAGGCCGAGCTGCGCGGGGTCAGGTCGAGCGGGATGATCCTGGCCGAGGACGAGGTGGGCATCGGCGAGGACCACGCCGGCATCATGGTCCTGTCCGGCGAGCTCCCGGTGGGAGCGCCGTTGGCCGACCACCTGCCGATCGCCGACGAGGTGCTCGAGCTGGAGATCACCCCCAACCGCCCGGACACGATGGCGGTCTACGGCGTGGCCCGCGAGGTGCACGCCATCACCGGCGCTCCTCTGGCCGACGATCCCGGCGCCGCCGATGCGGAGCCCGCGGGAGACGACCGGGCCGACGACCACGTGTCGATCGAGATCGATCCCGAGATCTGCCTGCGCTTCACGGCGCGCGTGTACGAGGACGTACAGATCGGTCCGTCGCCGCTGTGGCTCAAGCAGCGGCTGACGGCCGCCGGCCAGCGCCCGATCTCGAACGTGGTGGACATCACCAACTACGCGATGCTGGCCACCGGACAGCCGCTGCACGCCTTCGACCTCGACCGGGTGCGCGGGTCGCGCATCGTGGTGCGCCGCGCGGCCGAGGGCGAGACGATGACCACGCTGGACGACGTGGAACGCAGCTTCAGCTCCGACGCCGCGCTGGTGTGCGACGCCGAGGGACCCAGCGGGATCGCCGGGATCATGGGCGGCCAGATCTCCGAGGTCTCGGATCAGACCACCAGGGTGCTGATGGAGGCCGCCACCTGGGTCGGCCCCAACATCATGCGCACCTCGAAGGTCCTGGGCCTGCGCACCGAGGCCTCGGCTCGCTTCGAGAAGCAGCTTCACCCCGACCTGGCGATGGCCGGACAGCGGCTGGCGGCACGGCTGATGGTCGACCTCTGCGGCGCCCGCCTGGTGCCGGGAACGGTGGACGTGTACCCCGAGCCGCTCGAGCCGCGGGTGGTTGGCCTGCGACTGGAGCGCATGGAGCGCCTGCTGGGCGAGCAGATCCCCGTCGAGCGCGTGGATGAGATCCTCGCCAGGCTCGGATTCGAGGCGGAGGAAGGCGGATGGCGCGTGCCCTACTGGCGTGACGCCGACGTCCGGCGCGAGGCCGATCTGATCGAGGAGGTGGCCCGCATCCACGGGCTCGACCGGCTGCCCACCACGCTTCCCGCCCGCACCGAGGCGGTGGGCCGGCTGACCCCCGCACAGCGACTGCGCCGGCGGGTCGAGGACCTGCTGCGCGACCGCGGCCTGCACGAGTGCATCGCCTACAGCTTCACTTCCGCGGAGGCACTGCGACGGCTGCGACTGACCGGCGAACCGGTGCTCGAGCTCGACAATCCGCTGTCCGAGGAGCAGAGCCTGATGCGCCCGCTGCTGCTTCCCGGCCTGCTCGACGCGGCGCGCCACAACGCCGCGCACGGCCACCCGGGCCAGGCACTGTTCGAGTCGGCCCACGTGTACCGGCCGCTTCCCGGCCCCGCCGGCAACGGCGCTGCCGCCGGTGAGGAGGCCTCTCCGCGCGGCGCGCTTCCGGCGCAGGAGAGGCACCACCTCGCCATGCTCATGACCGAGGCCGCCCCGGCGGGCTGGCGCAGTGCCGCCCGGGCCGCCGACTTCTACGCAGCCCGAGCACTGGTGGAGGCCCTGTTCGAGGTGGCCGAGGTTTCCTGGGAGGCCCATGACGGTGGGCCCGCGTTCCTGCACCCCGGCCGGGCGGCCACCATCGCTGCGGACGGTCGCGAGCTGGGCTGGCTCGGCGAGCTGCATCCGCTCGTGGTCAAGGCCTGGGACCTGGCCGACCCGGTGTCGGGTTTCGAGCTCGACTTCGACGCGCTGCTCGAGCTGACCGGCGCCGGGGCGGGCGTCTACCGCGACGTGACGAGCTTCCCGGCCGTGCTCCAGGACATCGCCGTGGTGGTGGCCGACGACGTGCCCGCCCAGCGCATCGAGGAGGCGGTGCGCCGCGGAGGCGGCGACCTGCTCGGCCGGGTCAGCGTCTTCGACCTCTACCGGGGCGAGCAGGTGGAGGAGGGGAGCAAGTCGCTGGCGCTGAGGCTCGAGTTCCGCGCCGCCGACCGCACCCTCACCGACGAGGAGGTCGCCGAGCGGCGCGCCGCGATCGAGCGCGAGCTCGAGACGCTGGGAGGACGGCTGCGTGCATGACGTGGCGGTGATCGGTGCGCGCGGCTTCGGTGGCGCGCTCTGCGCGCGGATCGTGGACCGGCACCCGTCGCTGCGGCTGGCCGCGGCCACCGCGCGCGACCGCGCCGGAGTCCGGCACGACGAGCTCTATGCCCGCTACGGCGTCGAGACGGTGCTCCAGGAGTTCGACCCGGATGCCATCGCGGGCAGCGCGGAGGCGGCGCTGGTGGCCTACCCGCACAAGGCCGCGGCCGGAGCGGTCAGCGCTCTGCGCGAGCGGGGGCTCAAGGTGGTCGACCTGTCCGCCGACTTCCGCCTCGACCAAAAGCGCTACGAGGAGTGGTACCAGCCGCACGAGGCGCCCGAGCTGCTGGGCGAGGCGGTCTACGGCCTGCCCGAGGCGCACCGCGACGAGATCCGCGCCTCGCAGCTGGTGGCCGGGCCAGGCTGCAACTCCACCGCGGCGCTGCTCGCGCTCCTGCCGCTCCGCGACCGGATCAGCGAGTCCGCCGTGGACATCAAGGCCGGCGTCTCCGGCGCCGGGCGCGAGGCGACCGACGAGACCCACTTCGTCTCCGTGGTGGACAACGTGAACGCCTACAAGGTGGAGGGCCATCGCCACACGGCCGAGCTCGAGCAGGAGCTGCCGGGGGTCCATTTCAGCTTCGTGACCCACCTGCTCCCGATCGACCAGGGCATTCTCGCCAGCTGCTACTCGATCCCGAGCGAGCCGATCACCGCGGAGGAGGCGCGCGAGCTGTTCGAGGACGCCTACGCGGACGAGCCGTTCGTGCACGTGACCGGCGACCCGCCGCGCACCCGCGACGTGCGCGACACCAACGGCGCCCGGGTGCAGGTCACGGTCGTGAACGAGCGCGTGCTCAGCTTCTGCGCGATCGACAATCTGTGGAAGGGCGCCGCCGGACAGGCCGTGCAGGACCTCAACCTGATGCTGGGGCTGCCCGAGACGGAGGGACTGGAGTGAACGAGGTCATCTCCTTCTTCCGCTCCCGCTGGGTGGACAGCCCGGTGCACGCCGGCGAGCTGCCCGACCACGAACTGCCCACCGGCTACCGCGCCGCCGGCGTGGCGGCGGGCATCAAGCCCGACGGACTCGACGTGGGGGTGCTGGTCTCCGACTCGCCGGCCACGGTGTCGGCCGTGCGCTTCACCAGTAACGCCCGTGTCGGCGCCCCGGTGATCGTCTCGCGCCTGGCCGAGCTCGGCGTGTTGCGAGCGGTGGCCGTCAACTCCGGCTGCTCGAACGTGGGCGACGGGCAGCGCGGCCTCGACACGGCGGCGGCGATGCAGTCGGCCGCGGCGGCCAAGCTGGGGCTCGAGCCCGGACGCGTGGCCGTGGCCTCCACCGGCGTGATCGGGGTGGAGCTGCCGCGCGACCGGGTGGTGGCCGGGGTGGAGAGCGCGTGCGACGCGCTCGGGCTCGAGGCAGAGGCCTTCTCCGAGGCAATCCTCACCAGCGACGCCGGGCCCAAGCGGGCCTGCCTCCAGGTGCACCTGTCCGGCGGGGCGGTGCGGCTGTCCGCCCAGGCCAAGGGCGCGGGGATGATCTCGCCGCGCTTCGCCACGATGTTCTGCTTCGTGCAGACGGACGCCGTGCTCGAGCAGGAGACGCTCGAGCTCCTCACGGGCGTGTGCGTCAGGCGCTCGTTCGACCGCATCTCAGTCGACGGGCAGCTGTCCACGAGCGACACGGTGGTGGCGATGGCCAACGGCCACTCCGGGGTGGGCGTGGAGCCCGAGAGCGACGATGAGCTGCGGCTCGGCGAGGCCATGGACGCCCTGCTGCGCCAGCTGGCGCTCGACATCGTGGCCGACGGGGAGGGTGCGCGGCGCGTGGGGCGTATCGTGGTGGAGGGGCGGCCCGATGCCGTGGAGCCCGTGGCCCGGGCCATCGCCAACTCGCCGCTCGTGAAGGCGGCGCTGCACGGCGGCGACCCCAACTTCGGCCGCATCCTGCAGGCGGCGGGCGCGGTATGGCCCGACGACGAGCCGTTCATCGCCGACCTCGAGATCGAGGGTCATCAGGTCGTGTCCGCCGGCGAGGTGGTCGAGCCCGCGCCCGCGGAGCTGGTGAGCGGCCCCGAGGTGGAGTACCGCCTGACCATGCCCGGCGAGGGCGGGGAGACCGAGGTCTTCTTCTCCGATCTTTCGCCCGCGTACGTGGACTACAACGCGAGCTACACGTCGTGAAGCGCGACGTCGCCACGCTCCTCGAGGCGCTGCCCTACATCCGCGAGTACCACGGGGAGACGGTGGTGATCAAGTACGGGGGCGCGGCGATGACCGACCCTGCGCTCAAGGAGGACTTCGCCCGCGACGTGGTGCTCCTCAAGTACGTGGGCATGAACCCGGTGGTGGTGCACGGCGGAGGGCCGGACATCACCCGCTACATGGAGCGGCTCGGCATGGAGGTCAGGTTCGTGGAGGGCCTGCGCGTGTCCGACGAGGCCACGGTCGAGGTGGCAAAGATGGTGCTGGTCGGCAAGCAGAACAAGGACATAGTCCTGCTGCTGGGCCGCCACGGGCAGCCGGCGGTGGGGCTGTGCGGCGACGACGGCCGGCTGTTCACGGTCAGGAAGCGCCTGGCCGGGGAGACCGACGTGGGCTTCGTGGGCGACATCGAGCGGGTGGACGCCGGCGTGCTCAACCACATCGCCGCCGACTACATCCCGGTGATCGCCTCGGTGGGCGCGGACGCCGAGGGCCGCTCCTACAACGTCAACGCGGACGCCGCGGCGGCCGCGGTGGCCGAGGCGCTCGGCGCGTTCAAGGTGATGTTCCTCACCGACGTGGAGGGCTGGCGCGCCAACCCGGACGACCCGGCGAGCCGCGTGTCCGAGGCCACGGCCGCGGACGTGCGCGCGAGCCTTGCGGAGACGAGCGGCGGCATGCGGCCCAAGCTCGAGGCCTGCGTGCACGCGCTCGAGTCCGGAGTGTCGAACGCGTACATCATCGACGGCCGCCTGCCGCACTCGCTCCTGCTCGAGCTGTTCACCGACGAGGGCATCGGGACCAAGCTGTGGCCCTAGAACAGCTGCAGTCCACCGAGCGTCGGGCCGTGATGGGCACCTACGTGCGCAACCCGGTGGAGTTCGTGCGCGGAGAGGGAACCCGCCTGTGGGACGACGAGGGCGAGGAGTATCTCGACTTCCTGGCCGGCATCTCGGTGGCGCAGCTCGGTCACTGCCACCCCGCCGTGGTCGAGGCGGTGCGCGAGCAGGCCGGACGGCTCATGCACGTGGGCAACCTCTACTACACCGAGCCCGGAATGCGGCTCGCGGGCCTGCTGTCCGAGCACTCGCTGGGCGGCAAGGTGTTCCTGTGCAACTCGGGCACGGAGGCCATCGAGTGCGCCCTCAAGCTGGCCCGGCGCCACAAGCCCGGCGGCGACTTCGTGGTCCTCGAGGGCGGCTTCCACGGTCGCACCATGGGTGCGCTCTCAGCCACGCCGCAGGAGCCCAAGCAGGCACCCTTCGCGCCGCTCGTGCCCGGGTTTCGCGTGGCGCCCCGCGACGGCCCGCTGCCCGTGGACGAGCGCACCGCGGCGGTGTTGATCGAGCCGATTCAGGGTGAGGGCGGCATCCACCCGATCGATCCGCAGCTGCTGGCGGACGCCCGCTCGGCGTGCGACCAGCACGGCGCCCTGCTGATCTTCGACGAGATCCAGTGCGGCATGGGTCGGACGGGCACGCTCTGGGCCTGGCAGCAGCTGGGCGTCACGCCGGACGTGATGACGGTGGCCAAGGGCCTGGGCGGCGGGCTGCCGGTGGGCGCGTGCGTGACCAGCCCCGCCTACAACGAAGTGCTGCGCCCAGGCGACCACGGTTCCACGTTCGCCGGTGGGCCGGTCATAGCCGCGGCCGCGACCGTGGTGCTCGACACCGTGAGCCACAAGGCCTTCCTGGACGACGTGTCCGCCAAGGGCGAGCGGCTCGCCGCGGGGCTGGGCGACCTCGGCCTGGACGTGCGCGGCCTGGGGCTGATGCTGGCCTTCGCGTGCGACGACGGGCCCGCCCTGGCCCGCCGTCTGCTGCTCGAGCAGCGGCTCGTGGTCAACGCCACCGGCCCGGACACGGTCCGGCTTCTGCCGCCGCTGACGGTCTCGGACGAGGAGATCGACGAAGCGGTGGCCCGGATCGGCCGGGCGCTCAGCTGACGCGCCGCGCTACCCAGACCTCCTCGCCCGGCCAGCGCCGGGCCCAGCCGCGCACGAGGTAGAAGCGCTGCTCGTCCTCGGCGCCCTCGGGCGCCCACAGCTCGTGCAGCGCCTCCACCTCGAACCCGGTGTCGCGCAGCAGCGCCAGCATCTCGCCATGGGGGAGGTGCCAGTCCGGTGCCTCCTCGCCGGGCCAGTCGATTCGGTGAAGGCCGAACTGGGGCCGCTCGAGGTGCTCGCCCGCCGGGTCGTCCGAGTCCGGGGAGCACAGCATCGAGATCACCGAGTTGCACAGGAAGATCAGCCGCCCCCCGGGGCGCAGCAGGCGGTGGGCCTCGGGTGCTCCGACAGGTCCACGGCGCGGCCAAGTAGAACAGGATCGCTCCGATAGGGTCAAGCGCCCTTGGCCGACGAACGCCACACGCTGATCAAGACGGCCTCCTACGAGGCCGGTCCCGGGGAGGTGGGACGAGTTCTCCTGCTGTATTCGGGCGGGCTCGACACCTCGGTGATGCTCAAGTGGATCCAGGACGAGTACGAGGCCGAGGTGGTGGCCCTGACCGTCAATCTGGGCCAGCCGGGCGAGGATTACGACGTGGTTCGGGGCAAGGCGCTCCAGCTGGGCGCGCTCGAATGCCACGTGGTCGACGCGCGCGAAGAGTTCGCGCGCGACTACGTCCTGCCCGCCATCAAGGCGAACGCCCTCTATGGCGGCGGCTACCCGCTGTTCACGGCGCTGGGACGGCCGCTGATCGCCAAGCTGGCGGTGGAGTACGCGCGCCGCGCCGACTGCGACACCATCGCCCACGGCTGCACCGGCAAGGGCAACGATCAGGTGCGAATCGAGTCGACGGTCATCGCTCTCGATCCCGCGATGAAGATCATCGCGCCGGTGCGCGGCTGGCAGATGGGACGCGAGGAGGAGATCGCCTACGCGCGCGAGCACGGGATCCCGGTCAAGGGCGGCACCGAGTCGCCGCCCTATTCGATCGACGACAACCTGTGGGGGCGCTCCTCGGAGGGCGGCGCGATCGAGGACCTCGACGAGCCTCCGCGCGACGACGTCTTCCAGCTGGTCACGCGCCCGGAGGAGGCACCCGACGAGCCTCAGGACGTGGTCGTCGGCTTCGAGCGCGGCGTGCCGGTGTCGCTCGACGGCGAGCGGCTCGGCCTGGTGGAGCTGCTCGAGCGGGCCGGAGAGGTCGGCGCCCGCCACGGCGTGGGCATCGTGGACCACATCGAGGACCGCATCGTGGGGCTCAAGGTGCGCGACCTCTACGAGGTGCCGGCGGCGGCGATCGTCCTGACCGCGCACAAGGAGCTCGAGAAGCTGGTGGGAACGATCCACCAGAACAACTTCAAGCCCCAGCTCGACGCCCACTGGGCCTACCTGGTCTACGCAGGCCTGTGGTACGAGCCGCTCCTGTCGGACCTGAACGCGCTGATGGACTCGGTCAACGAGCAGATCTCCGGGGAGATAACGATGCGGCTCTACAAGGGCTCGGCCCGCGCGGTGGCCCGGCGCTCGCCCAACGCGCTCTACGACGCAGCGCTGGCGGGCTTTGGCGAGTCGGGTGGCCTGTTCTCGCAACAGGCCAGCCCGGGCTTCATCGAATTGTGGTCGCTGCAGTCGCGAATGGCTTACAACGTGCGGAAACGGGGAAGCGGGGAGACATGATGTTTAAGGGCTACACCCTTCTCGGCTGGTTGACGTGGCAAGGCATCCGCGCCGTCGCGAAGCGCAAGCTGGGCCAGAACAAGGTCAAGCTGGGCGCAGGCGCCACCGGGCTGCTCGCGCTCGTGGCCGCCCTCGTGGCCGCCCGGGCCACGGGCGACGACGACAGCTAGCGAGCCCGATCGGCGGGCGGGCGGCTTCGCTCGGGCGCCCGCCCGGGCGCGGCCTCGCGCGAATCGGCCGCCGCCAGCTCTCCGGGCGCGGGTGCGGGCTTGGCCCGGCGCTCCGCCCTGCGCTCGCGCCGGCTTCGCCGCGGCTTGTCCTCTTTCTTGAAGCGGGTCCCGATCGTGACCAGGAGGTGCAGGACGCCGAGCGCGATGAAGAAGGCGGTGGGCGCGGTCTCGTCGGAGAAGCCGGCAATGAACGGCATGGCGATCAGCACGCCGGCGAGCACGTAGTCGAGCACGACGTGTGCCGCGAGGGGCACGTAGTTGATGAGGCTGGTCGGGCCCTCGGTGGCGGCGGCCAGGAACAGCACCACGAGGCCCGCGAGGATGGCCACCGCGATCGCGGCGCCTGACTCGAAGCTGAGCAGGAATGGCGACACGATCAGGAGCACGCCGGCGGCGTACTCGATGAAGCCGTGCACGAAGCGGGGAATCGGCCCTTCCTTGAGCATGTAGGGGTTATACCCGCCCTGCCACCCGGCAGTCCGCAAGCTGCGTCGATTGGGCGCGCACTGACCATCCCGGCCACCCTGAGTCGTCGGCCCCCGACCGTATAGTCGATCGCCGATGTCGTTCGCGCATCTCCACGTCCACTCCGAGTACTCGGTGCTCGACGGCGCCTGCCGGATCGAGGCGCTGGCCGAGCGTGCCGCCGCGCACGATCAGCCGGCCCTCGGGCTCACCGATCACGGCGTGATGAACGGTGCCGTGGAGCACTACAAGGCCTGCCGAAGGCACGGAATCAAGCCGATTCTCGGGCTCGAGGCCTATTTCGTGGACGACCGCGCCACGGAGGCCGTGCGCTACGAGCGCAACCACCTCACCCTGCTCGCAGCCAGCGACCAGGGCTTTCGCAACCTGGTCAAGCTCAGCTCGGCGGGCTATCTCGAGGGCTACCGCCGCGGCAAGGCCAACGTCGACCTCGAGTTGCTGTCGCGCCACTCCGAGGGCGTGCTGGCGCTCACCGGCTGCCTGCAGTCACGCATCTGCCGCCGCCTCGTGGACGGCTCGCCGGCCGAGGCCCGGTCCCACGCCGATGCTCTGATGCAGGTGTTCGGCGCCGACAACGTCTTCTTCGAGGTCCAGAAGAACGGCGTGGCCGATCAGGAGCGCGCCAACGTGGGCCTCGCCGAGATCGCCCGCGAGGTCGGTCGCCCCCTGGTGGCCACGGGCGACGTGCACTACCTGCGCCGCGAGGACTACGACAACCACCGCGCGCTGCTCTGCGTGCAGACCAAGAGCACCCTGGCGCAGCCGAAGCTGTCCTTCGACACCAACGAGTTCTTCCTGAAGAGCACGGGCGAGATGGCCGACGACTTCGGGGAGTGGCCGGAGGCGCTGCGCACCAGCCTCGAGATCGCCGACCGCTGCCAGGTCGAGATCGAGCTGGGCAAGCTGCTGATCCCGCGCTTCCCCACGCCGGAGGGGGACGCGGAGGCGGACTACCTGCGCCGGATGGCCCACGCCGGCCTGCGCAAGCGCTACGGCGATCCGCCCCCGGCCGAGGCGGTCGAGCGGCTCGAGATGGAGCTCGAGGTGATCGAGCGGATGGGCTTCTCGGCCTACTTCCTGATCGTCTGGGACTTCGTGAAGTTCGCCAAGGACTCGGGCATCTCCGTGGGCCCGGGGCGCGGCTCGGCGGCGGGCTCGCTCGTGTCCTACTCGCTCAACATCACCGAGGTCGACCCGCTGGCCTACGGCCTGCTGTTCGAGCGCTTCCTCAACCCGGAGCGGGTCTCGATGCCGGACATCGACATCGACTTCTCGGTCAAGGGACGCGCCCGCGTGATGCGCTACGTGGAGGAGAAGTACGGCAAGGACTCGGTGGCTCAGATCGTGACCTTCGGCAAGATGCTGCCGCGCAACGCCACGCGCGACGCCGCGCGCGTGCTGGGCCTCGACTACGGCACCGGGGACCGGCTGGCCAAGCTGATCCCGGAGCCGGTGATGGGCCGCACCAAGTCGTTCGACGAGTACCTCTCCGAGGAGCCTGAGCTGCGCCGGGCCTACGACTCCGAGCCCGAGTCGCGCCAGATCATCGACACCGCCAAGGGCCTCGAGGGGATCGTGCGCAACGCGGGCATCCACGCAGCCGCGGTGGTGATCGCCGACCGCCCGCTCACCGACATCGTGCCCGTGCAGTTGATGGAGGACCGCGGCGCGGCCTCGGCCGACGGTGGACGTGCGTACAAGGTGGTCACCCAGTACTCGATGAAGCCGATCGAGGAGATCGGCCTGCTCAAGATGGACTTCCTCGGCCTGCGCAACCTCGACGTGATCGAGGACTGCCTGGCGATCATCGAGGAGGCCACTGGCCAGCGCCCGGACATGGCCTCGCTGCCGCTCGACGACGCCAAGACGTTCGAGATGATGGCCCGTGGCGAATCGATCGGCGTGTTCCAGTTCGAGTCCGACGGCATGCGCGACGCGCTGCGCAAGGTGCGGCCCACCGAGTTCGAGGATCTCGTGGCGCTCAACGCCCTCTACCGGCCTGGGGCGATGCGTCATATCGACACCTATGCGCGCAACAAGCGCAATCCGGAGATCGTCACCTACCTCGACGAGCGCCTGCGCCCGATCACCGAGGCCACCTACTCGGTGATCCTCTACCAGGAGCAGTCGATGCAGATCGCCAAGTCGATCGCCGGCTTCTCCGGGGCCGAGGCGGACGACCTGCGCAAGGCCATCGGCAAGAAGAATCGCGCGGCGATGGAGGCCCTGCGTGAGCGCTTCTTCGAGGGCGCCCGGGCCAGCGGCACCCAGGAGAGCGTCATCCAGCAGCTGTGGGCGGTCAACGAGGCGGCAGCCGACTACTCCTTCAACCGCTCGCACGCCGCCTGCTACGGCCTGGTCGGCTACCGGACCGCCTGGCTGAAGGCCAACTATCCGGCCGAGTACATGGCCGCCCTCATCTCCTCGGTCATGTCGACCAAGGACAAGGTGCCGTTCTTCGTGGCCCAGTGCGAGGACATGGGCATCGAGGTGCTGCCGCCGGACGTGAACATGTCGGGACACGACTTCAAGGTCGTGGAGGGCAACATCCGCTTCGGCCTCGACGCGGTCAAGGGCCTCGGCTACTCGGCGGTGGAGGCCATCATCCGCGCGCGAGAGGAGGATGGCCCGTTCACCTCGGTGTGGGACTTCTGCCGGCGGGTGGACTGCCAGGCGGTGAACAAGAAGGCCAGCGAGTCGCTGGTCAAGTGCGGCGCCATGGACTCGCTACCGGGCACCCGCACCGGGATGATGCACGTGCTCCCCAACGCGCAGGCGGCGGGTGTGCAGACTCAGCAGGACGCGCAGCGCGGTCAGGGCTCGTTCTTCGACCTGGACGGCGCGGGGGAGGGGGTCGGCCCCGAGCCCGATCTGCCGGTGCCCGAGTTGCCCGACGAGCGCGAGGACCTGAACACGTGGGAGAAGGAGACCCTCGGTTTGTTCCTGTCCTCCCATCCGCTGAAAACGGTGCGCCCGGCCCTGCGCGCGAAGGTCGACTGCTCCCTGGCCGACCTGCCCCAGAAGAAGGACGGCGAGCTGGTCACCGTGGGCGGCATGATCGCCGAGTGCAAGCGCATCCGCACCAAGAAGGGTGACCCGATGATGTTCGCCACCCTCGACGACCTCGAGGGCCAGGTGGAGATGCTCGTGTTCAACTCGGCCTACTCCGCCAACGCCGAGAAGGTGGACGTTGACCGCATCGTGCTGGTGCGCGGCCGGGTGGACCACAAGGAGGCGGGCGAGATCAAGCTGATCGCCCAGGACGTGGAGACCTTCGAGCCGACGCAGGAGGAGGTGCTCCGCGCGGCGGAGGAGATCGCCGCCGAGCCGGTGATCCGGCGCCTCACCCTGCACGTCTCGCCCGGGGTGCCCGACAGCTTCCTGGAAGAGCTGCGTGAGGTGGTTGGACACCACCCCGGCGAGCACGAGCTGCTGCTGGCCGTCGGCGAGCGGCGCCTGCTGCTGGGCGACGGCTGGCGCGTGTCCGCCGACGCCACCTGCCGGGCCGAGCTGGCCGGGCTCTCGGGCTCTGCCCGCATAGCCTCCTAGCCCCTACAGGAAATACCCCGGGATCCGGGGAGGTCTACCTGGCGACGAGAGATTCCCGCCACCACGACAGGAGACCTCGATGTTCTCGCTCGCACGCTTGGCTTGCAGTCGTACGGGATTTGGGGCCGTGGCGGTGGTGCTGGCGGCGGTGCTGATCGGCTGCGGCCGAGGTGGCGGCAATGACAGCGAGGAGGACCAGATCCGGGCCGTCATCGAGGATTTCAACTCGGCCGTTCTCGATCGCGACTGGGCCGAGGCCTGCGGCTACATGACCGCCGAATCCCAGAGGGTCCTCGCGCGGGTCGGCCGAGGCCGGGGCCGCCGACGGCGGCTGCGCGGGGACGCTGAGGACCGGTGTGGGCGAGCAGCTGGAGCAACGCACGAAGCGCGACTTCGAGGGCGTGGAGATCACCGACATGTTCGGTTAGGCAGCTCGCCTATGTCGCCGGCGGCACGACGCACAGCTCTGGCCGGTCGGGGCTGTTCAAACTTCGTCGCAGTGAGATGAACGCCACGGTGCCCACGAGCAGGGGCAGCCAGAAGAGGATCACGCGGTATACGAGCACCGCGGCGGTCGTGGCCGCAGCGGGGACCCCGTACACGATCAGAGTGCCGATAAGCCCGCCGTCGATTCCTCCGAGGCCGCCGGGCAGCGGCAGCAGCCCACCGAGCTGCCCGATCAGGTAGCCCATCAAGATCACCGTGATCGGGGGCGAGAAGTCGAAGGCCTGGAACGTGGCCCACAGAACGGCGTTGTCAAACGCCCAGTAGCCGAGTGCGCCGGCGATCACGAGCAGATTTCGCGAGCGCACGATCTGTACCGCCTCCGCCGTGCCGCCCACCAGCGCCTTACGCACATTGCGCAGCGCCTTGCGCAGCCTCCGCGCGTCAGCCGAGACCGGCGCGCCGACGCCGAGCCGCGGCACCACGAGCACCGCTGCTATCACCAGCAGGGCGCCCGCTGCCGGCGCTGCCGTCAGCCACAGCGACAGGTCCGGCCCAAGCAGGCCCAGCGCCATGACGGTGCCGAGCACCGCAACGGCGATGAAGTTCACCGAGCTCTTGATGAGGAAGAAGGCCACCGAGCGGCTCGCGATCCGCTCCGCAGGCATGCCCCCCTCGCTCAGGATCCAGGCGCCCAGCGCGAGCCCCCCGGCCCCGCTGGCAGGCACGATCGAGCCCGCCGCCAGCTCTGACAAGCCGATCTCCCAGCTGGTGCGCCACGGCATCCGGGGGCAGAAGATGGGCCGGAACAAGAACACGTAGGACACACACGACAAGGCCTCGAGGACCACCGCCAGCGCCACCCACTCGGGCTGGGCTTCGGTCAACAGGTCGCGGACCTCCCCGAGCCCTGGCGCTAACAGCAGCACCAGACCGACCACCGCAAGCGCCGCAACGATCTGGAACGTGCGCTTCGCGATCCGGCGGGGCTCGAACTCGTCGGGCATCGTGACGCCCGGTGTTCGGTCGAGGGGCTCGACACGGAAGCGTCGCCCGTCGGCTGTCCTCGCCTCATCCAGAGCCATCGAGTCTCGCAGCCCCCGGCCGCCGTCGAGCCTCGACTTCGGCCCGACACGGGTCTAGTCTCAACCGCTGGATGCTCTGGGCAATCATCGGGATCGCAGTGGTGGTGCTTGTACTCGTCGTCGTCGTGGTGTGGTCGTCCAGGACGATCCCTAACGACGAGGACACACGCGCGCGAGACTCAGTCGGCGCTTCGGGACGAGTGGACCCCTGACGACGCTAGGTAGGCACTGCCATACTCGCCGCCGTGGGTGCCCGCGGGCTGATCGTCGATGTCGGGATGCACACCGGCCGCGACGCGGAGTTCTACCTGCGTAAGGGCTTCGAGGTGGTCGCCATCGAGGCGGACGCCGACCTGGCACGGGCAGCGTCCAAGCGCTTGGCGGGGTGGGTCGAGTCGGGCCGGCTGACGATTCGCGAGGTGGCGATCGCTCCCCACGACGGCGAGGTGCGCTTCTTTGCCAACCCGGGCCACGACGATTGGGGGACGATCAACGAGGAGCTGGTGCATCGCAACGAGCGCCATGGCCAGCCCAGCGAGGCGCGGGTGGTGCCCGCTATGCGCTTCGAGCGGGTGCTAGAGGAGCTCGGGCGGGTCCCGTACTACGTGAAGATCGACATCGAGGGCGCTGACCAGCTGTGCCTCGACGCGCTTTCCTCGTGCGAGCTTCGGCCGCCGTACGTCTCGGTTGAGACCTCGCTCGACAGTCGTCGAGAGGCCGAGCGGCAATTCACGACCATGCGCGACCTCGGCTACGACGCCTTCAAGATTGTCAACCAGAGACTCAATGCCCAGTACACATGCCCAGACCCGCCGCGCGAAGGGGAATTCGTGGAGGTGCGCTTCGACACCCTGATGAGCGGCCCGTTCGGTGAGGAGACACCCGGACCTTGGCTGTCTTTCGACCGGGCGTGGCGGCGCTATCGCGCCATCCTGGTCGAGCAGCGCGTGTTCGGGATTTCCGGCCTGCTGGGAACGACGTGGCTGGCCCGCGTCTACTCAGGCGTGCGCCGACGGCTGCTGGGCGCCCCCGTTGGCTGGTATGACCTCCATGCCCGCCACGCCGGCGCTCGGCGCTAGAGCTTCCGACGGGAGTGAGTCAGGCCCGCTCTGGCGGCTCGTCCTAGACGCTCGGGAAGGCGCGGGTCGGGCGCCGGTGGAGCTGAGGATGACCCTTCGACCCTGCTCCGGATTGAGAGTCCGCCAGGCCCGGGCTGAGGTGAGCAAGCCACTCAGAACAGAATCGCCGCGGCAGCCGCCAGCCACGCGAGCGCCAGCAGTGTTCCCACGATCCCCAGCACGTGGCCGGCGCCGGCGGCGCCTCGCGCGCGGGTGGTCGAGCGTCTCGCCTCGCGCCCGAGGCCCCAGGCGCTCACGGACAGGGGGAGCGAGACGATGGAGAGCAGACCGAGCGACATCGCGAACACGCAGATACCGAGCGCGCCCAGCAGAAGAGAGCCCATCGCGGTGCCGGCGCCGGCGGGCCGCGCGGGGGAGAGAGGCCGGTCGCCGGGCAGCCAACGCAGGGCCTGCCACAGGTCCTGCGAGTAGCGCGCCGCCCAGGCCTCGGCCACGCGTGCTTCGAACTCCTCGCCTGTCAGCCGGCCGCTCAACCAGTGGCCGCGCAGCAGCCCCACGGCGTACTCGCGTTCGCGGTCCGATACGAGCAGCGCTTCCACTCTGCCACGGCATGTTAGAACCGCGTGGCGACCGCTCAGCCCCTACACTGGCCGGGTGCAACCGCTCCCCGCTCGCCACGCGAACGAGCTCCACGAGTGCCGGCGCTGCTGCTCATTCTGCGACCGGGTCGTCCATCCCTCCGGCTGCATCGCCTCGGGCTGCCAGTTCCTCTACCTCTACGACGACGAGGCCACCGGCCGCCGCTTCATGGGCTGCATGCACAAGGTCTTCCGCGGCGAGATCGACCGCGAGCTGTTCGAGCAGGCGGAGCGGTCACGACAGGGCTTCGGCGGGGTCAAGATGACCGGCATGCCACTGCCCCAGTGCCGGGCGAGCGTCGAGCGCGCCTACGACGGCTACTCGGAGGCGTTCGAGTGCGTGAACCCGGAGTTCTTCAACAAGCCTTCGCTGGATGACGTGGATACAGCCTTCGATCTCCGAGACGAGCTCTAGGACTGCTTGCGACGGGCGCGCGACCGCAGCCCGGTGCGGCGCAGCTCCTTCATGCGGTCCACGTCCTCCTTGGCCACGCCCTTGCCCGCCTTGCCGGGGCCCTCGAACAGCACGGGCAGCTCCTCGAAGCGCGGCTCCGAGAGGAAGGCCGCGCAGCCGCGGGCGCCGATCTCGCCATCGCCCGGTGGCGCGTGGCGGTCGCGGTTCGAGCCGAGCGGGGTCTGCGAGTCGTTCAGGTGCAGGCAGCGCAGGCGTCGCTTGCCCACGGTCTTCAGGCCGCGGTCGAGCACGTCGTCGAGCCTGTCGGCCGTGGTGATGTCGAAGCCCGAGGCGAGCATGTGGCAGGAGTCGAGGCACAGGCCGATGCGCTCGTGCCCGCCGGCCCGGTCGACGATCTCGCGCAGCTCCTCGAACGAGCGCCCGATCGTGTTGCCCGCCCCGGCGGTGTTCTCGAGCAGAAGCCGGCAGCGGTCGGAGTCTTCGAGCGCCTGCTCGAGCATCTTGCCGACCCGGCCGAGCGCCTCGTCGGCGGGCTCGCCGACGGTCGAGCCCGGGTGCAGCACCACGCCGTCGGCATCGATCGCGTCGCCCATCTGCAGCGCGTGCACGAGCGACGCCCTGGACTTGGCGCGCATGTCCCGGTCCTTCGTCGCCGGGTTGATGAGGTAGACGGCGTGAATCGTGACCGACTCGATCGGGCCGTCCCGCATCAGCTCGAGGAACTCCGCGATGTCGTCGTCCTTCCAGCGCGTCGGGCGCCACTGGCGCGGCGACTGGTTGAACACCTGGATCGCGTCGCAGCCCCGCTCTATCCCGCGCTGGTGCGCCTGCACCAGCCCGCCCGCCGTGGAAACATGAGCGCCGATGAGCATGAGAGTCCGCTTCGCACCTAGCCCGACAGGCGTGCTGCACATCGGCGGCGCGAGGACGGCACTGTACAACTGGCTGCTCGCGCGCGGATCGGGTGGCGCGTTCGTGCTGCGCATCGAGGACACCGACCGCGAGCGCTCCACGCCGGAGAACGTGGAACAGATCCTCGACGCCCTGCGCTGGCTCGAGCTCGACTGGGACGAGGGGCCCCTGTCCCAGGCGGAGCGCCGCCCCGAGCACACGGCGGCCATTCAGCAGCTGGTGGACGCGGGCGCCGCCTACGAGGACGACGGGGCGATCCGGCTGCGGGTGCCCGATGAGGGGGAGACCGTGGTGCACGACGCCATCCGAGGCGACATCACCTTCCCGCACTCGGCCATCCAGGACTTCGTGATCCGGCGCTCCGACGGCAGTCCGCTCTACAACCTCGCGGTGGCGGTGGACGACCGCGACATGGAGATCAGCCACGTGGTGCGCGGCGATGACCACATCTCCAACACTCCGCGCCAGGTGATGATCCTCCGCGCGCTGGGCGCCGAGCCGCCGCTGTACGCCCATCTCCCGCTGCTCCACGGCCCCGACGGCAAGAAGCTCTCGAAGCGCCACGGTGCGGCGTCGGTGCAGGAGCTGCGCGACGCCGGCTACCTGCCGGAGGCGGTGCGCAACTACGTGTCGCTGCTGGGCTGGGGCTACGACGAGTCGACCACCTTCATGACCACCCCCGAGCTGGTCGAGCGCTTCGACCTGGCGCGGGTCTCGAAGAACCCGGCTGTGTTCGACGAGCAGAAGCTGCGCTGGATGAACGGCCGCTACCTGCGCGAGCTCGACCCCGAGGACCTGCGCGTGCGCCTCGAGAGCCTCAGCGGCCGGGAGGTGCCGCCGGCGGCGGTGGCGATCTCGCAGGAGAAGATGCAGACGCTCAGCGACTTCTGGCCGCTGGCGGGTTTCCTGCTCGAGCGGCCGGCGACGTACGACGAGAAGGCATGGCGCAAGGTGATGTCGGACGGTGCCCCGGAAAGGCTGCGGGCCGCCCGGGACGCGCTACAGGCGGTGGCGGAGCCGTTCGGCGTGGAGCACGTGGAGACCGCGCTACGGGAGCTGGTGGAGCGCCTGGAGGTGAAGCCCAAGGAGGTGTTCCAGCCGATCCGCGTGGCCCTGACAGGTACCACCGTGTCGCCCGGGATCTTCGAGTCGGTGGCCGCGCTGGGCCGGAGCGAGACGCTCGCGCGCATCGACGCCGCACTCGAGCACGCCGAATAGGGCTAAACCTTCGACACCCGGCTGCCGATAGGCAGGGTGACAACGCCCATGGAAGCCGCCCTCTCACAATCTCCCGCCCGCGCCAGAACCGCCTCTCGTCGGCACAACGAGGGCCACGGCCGCCGGCTGACCGCAGCCTTCGAGGCGCTCGAGGCCTTCCCGGCACTGGCGGAGTCGCGCAACCGAGTGCTCCGGGTGGTGCGCGAGGAGCGTGCCTCCACCGGCGAAGTCGTGGCTGCGGTGGAGTCCGACGTCGCGCTGGTGATCACCGTCCTGCGCATCGCCAACCGCACGGCCCAGCGCAAACGGGGCAAGATCGCCGGCATCCCCGACGCCGTGGAGATCCTCACGCCCGAGGGCGTCGAGACGCTCGCCGCGCGCGCCGCCACCTTCGACTTCTTCGAGCGCACCCCGGGCTGGGACATCATGCCCGAGCGCTTCCGCCTGCACGCCGTGGCCACCCAGGCAGCGGCCGATCGGCTGGCCCGTGAGCTCGAGTACGACGACCGCGATCCGCTGCTCTGCTCGGCGCTGCTGCACGACATCGGCAAGCTCGTGCTCAGCCACGCTTACCCTGGCTATCCCGGGCAGGTCCACCTCACGGCGCGCACCCCCGAGGAGCGGCTCCACCGCGAGCGCCTCGAGCTGGGCGTCGACCACGCTCTCGTCGGAGGCGTGCTGGCCCGTCGCTGGGCTCTGCCCAACCGCCTGGCCACCGCCATCGAGCGCCATCACGCCGACGATGCCGAGGGCGAGGCCGCTCTGGTACGTCTGGCCGACATGCTCGCCCACTACGGCCACGCACAGCCGGTCAACCCGAAGGCGCTCCTCCAGGCCGCGCGTGCGGTGGGCATGTCCACCGAGCAGCTGCGCTCGGTCATGTACGAGCTTCCTCAGGGCAACGGCAACGCCAAGCGCCACGTGGACCCCTGCCCCCTCTCCACGCGGGAGGTCGAGGTGCTCAAGCGCCTGGCCGAGGGCAAGGTCTACAAGCAGATCGCCCACGAGCTCGACCTGTCGACCAGCACCGTGCGGACCCACCTGCACAACACGTACGCCAAGCTCGGCGCAGTCGACCGCGCCCAGGCCGTGCTGATCGCCACCGAGCACGGCTGGATCTAGGCGAGCGCCCGCTCAGCCGCTCCGCAGCCGGTCGAGGTTGCGGTACTGCAGCCGCATCCGGCGGTTGTCACGCAGCCGCCCCTCGTTGCGCTCCAGGAACTCCCAGTAGCCGCGGGTGAACGGACAGGCGTCGTCGCCCTCGCGTTTCGCGGGATCGAAGCGGCAGTCCTGCAGAAGTCCGACATGCGGTCGATGTAGCGACCGCTGGCTGCGTACGGCTTGGTCATCATGCGCCGCCGGCCGTAGGTGGCCATGCCCACTGCGTTGGGCCCCATCACCCACTCGTAGCCGTCGATGAAGGCGTGATGGAACCAGTCGAAGGCCTCACGCGGGTGCACACCGTGCAGCAGCAGCAGGTTCCCGAACACCATCAGCCGCACGATGTGGTGGGCGTACGCGGTCTCGCGCAGCCCGGCCACCGAGTCGGCCACGCAGCGCATGTCGGTGTCGCCCGTCCAGAGGTAGCCGGGCAGGCGGCGGCGCGCGTTCAGGGCGTTCATGGAGCGCCAGTCGCCGGCGTGCAGCCAGTACATGCCCCATACGTACTCCCGCCAGCCGATCACCTGGCGGACGAAGCCCTCCGTGGCGGCGATCGGGGCGTCTCCCTCGCGGTAGGCGCGCTCCGCGCCCTCGGCCACCTCGAGGGGTCCGATCAGTCCCAGGTTGAGCGACGAGGACAGATGCGCGTGCCACATGAAGCGCTCTCCGTGGAGCATCGCGTCCTGCCAGCGCCCGAAGTCGGGCAGCCTGCTCTCGATGAAGCGCTGGAGCGCGCGACGCGCCTGCTCGTGGGTCGCCGGCCACAGCCGCGGCCCGTCCTCGCCGAAGCTGTCGAGGCGCATCCGGTCGAGGTCGCGGCGGACCGCATCGTCGATCCCGTCCTCGCGCGGCTGGTAGGGACGCGGCGCACGCCGGTCTCGGGGCGGCGGCTTGCGGTTCTCCTGATCGAAGTTCCAGCGCCCGCCCGCGGGCTCGTCGCCGTCCATGAGCAGGTCGAAGCGCCGGCGCTGCTCGCGGTAGAAGTCCTCCATCACCAGCCGCTTGCGCCCCTCGGCCCACGCGCGGAAGTCGTCCGGATGGGTGAGGAACAGGCTGCCGCGCACGAGCTCGACTCGATCCAGGCGCCCGAGCGCGTGCCCGCCGGCGCTCGAGGGCTCGAGCAGGCGCACGCGTTCCGGACGGGCGCGGCGGATGTGCCGGCGCAGTCCCGCGCCCAGGCTCTTCGCGCGCACGTAGTCCACCTCCACGCCGCGCTCCTCGAGCTCGGCGGCGAAATGGCGCATGGCCGACAGCACCAGGTGGAGCTTCTGCCGGTGCCAGGTGGCGCTGCGGAGCCTGGCCTCGGACTCGACGAGCAGCACGCGATCAGCCCCGTCGAGGGCGGGATTGCGGTGGCTGAGCTGGTCGCCGAGGATCCAAGCGGTTGAGCCGGGCATGGAAGAGATACGGTCAAGAGGTGGCCGCCGAGCAGAAAGTGACCTTCTGTCGCATCTGCGAGCCGCTCTGCGGGATGGTGGCCACGGTGGAGGACGGGCGGGTGGTCAGGCTCCGGCCCGACCCCGACCATCCGCTCTCGAAGGGCTACGCCTGCCCCAAGGGGATCGCGATGGCCGACGTCCAGAACGATCCCGATCGCGTGACCCATCCGCTGCGCCGCACGCCCGACGGCGAGTTCGAGCGGGTCTCCTGGGAGGCGGCGCTGGACGACATCGCGGGCCGGCTCGCGCGGGTGCCGGGCACCGGTGTCGGCTGGTACATGGGCAACCCGGGCGCCTTCTCCTACTCCCACACGCTCTGGGTCAAGGGCTTCCTCGACGGTCTCGGCTCGCCTCACTACTACACCGCCGGCTCCCAGGACGTGAACAACCGCTTCGCCGCCAGCGCGCTGCTCTACGGCTCGCCCCTGCTCGTGCCCATCCCCGACCTGAAGCGCACCCGCCTCCTGCTGATGGTGGGCGCCAACCCGCTCGTCTCGCACGGCTCGGTGCTCTCGGCGCCGCGGGTGCGCGAGCAGCTCCTCGAGGTCGAGCGGGTGGTGGTGGTCGACCCGCGCCGCACCGAGACCGCCCGGCAGTTCGAGCATCTGCCCATCCGGCCGGACACGGACGCCCTGATGCTGTTGTCGTTGCTGTGCGTCGTGTTCGAAGAGGAGCTGGCGGACCGGCTGTTCATCGAGCGCTTCGCCGAGGGGGCCGCCGAGCTCGAGCGCCTGGCGCGGGCCCATCCGCCCGA
The DNA here is from genome assembly GCA_963808545.1 of uncultured Thermoleophilaceae bacterium. Classification (GTDB taxonomy): domain Bacteria; phylum Actinomycetota; class Thermoleophilia; order Solirubrobacterales; family Thermoleophilaceae; genus JACVRW01. The sequence continues at coordinate 111,818 of CAWEGB010000008.1, forward strand.
GACGACCGAGTCGCGGACGAGCATTCCCGCGGAACGCCTGCGAGAGCTGGCGCGCGACTTCGCCGCCACCGACGGCGCGGCCGCCTACGGGCGAACGGGCTCCTGCCTCGGGCGCTTCGGCACCCTGGTCGCCTTCCTGCTCGACGCCCTCAACGCGGTCACCGGCAACCTGGACCGGCCGGGCGGAGCGGTGTTCGGGCATGCGCCGATACCCCTGGACGACATCGGCGAGCAGGTGGGCGCGGACACCTACGGCAAGCTCCGCTCCCGGGTAGGCGGCTTCCCGGACGTGATCGGCAACATGCCCGCCTCGTTGCTGCCTCAGGAGATCGAGACGCCGGGAGAGGGACAGATCCGCGCGCTGTTCGTCTCCGCGGGCAATCCCGTTCTCTCGGTCCCCGACGGCGCGGCGCTCGAGCGGGCGTTCGGCGGGCTCGATCTGTTCGTATCGCTCGACCTGTACGTCAACGAGACCAACCGCCACGCCGACTACGTCCTGCCCACCACGACCTTCTACGAGCGCGAGGACCTGCCGATCGCGCTCATGGGCTTCTTCACGACCCCGTTCGTGCAGTTCACCGACGCCGTGGCCGAGCCGCCCGGCGAGTGCCGCCAGGAATGGGCGATCGTCGACGACCTATCCCGCCGGATCGGCGTGGCGCCGTACAGTGCCGCTCCGCTGCGACGGCTGGCGAAGCTCGGTCTGCGACTGCGGCCCCAGCAGCTGGCCGACGTCCTCCTGCGGATGGGGCCGGACGGCGATCGCTTCGGCCTGCGCCGTGGAGGGCTGAGTCTCAAGAAGCTGCGCGCCAATCCCCACGGCATCGTGCTCGGCGAGCACGTCGTCACCGGGGTGCTCCAGGACAAGCTGCGCACGCCGGCCAAGCGCGTTCGCCTGGCGCCTCCGGAGATCCGGGCCGAGGTCGAGCGCCTGGCGGCGACCGGCGACGGTGAGCAGCAGGACTTCCCCCTGCGCCTGATCGGGCTCCGTGAGCTGCGCTCCCACAACTCGTGGATGCACAACTCCCCGCTGCTCATGCGCGGCGGGCGGGTCCAGGCGCTGCGAATCCATCCCGACGACGCCGACGCCAACGGCCTGACGGACGGCGTCTCGGCGCAGGTCGAGTCCAAGGACGGCCGTGTGACGGTGCCGGTGATGGTCACCGACGAGCTCACGCCGGGCACGGTCGCGCTGCCCCACGGCTGGGGCCATCGCGGCGGCTGGCAGCTGGCGAATCGCCATGCGGGCGCCAACGTCAACCTGCTCGCCGGCGCACGCTCTGCCGACCTCGAGCCGCTCGCGGGCATGGCCTTCCTGAACGGCATCCCGGTCCGCGTGGCGCCTGCGGCCGCTCAGCCCTAGCGCTGAAGCGGCACCCGCACCAGCACGCGGGTGCCCTGCTCGGAGGTCTCGATGTCGAGCTGACCGTCGAGCAGCTCCGCACGCTCGCGCATGGTCGTCAGGCCGAGATGGCCTGGATCGGGACCCGCGAGCGGCTCCCCGTTGGCAAATCCTCTGCCGTCGTCGGTCACGCGCAGCTCCACGAGGCGGCTGACGGTCCGGAGGTCGATGGCCACCTGGTTGGCGTTCGCGTGGCGCCCGGCGTTCACAACCGCCTCCTGAACGATGCGAAACAGCTCTCCGGACACCTCGGGCGACAGCTCGGCGCGCTCGATCTTGATGGTGGCCTCAACCTCGAAGCTGTAGCGACGTCTCCATACCTCCATGCAGTTCTCCACCGCGCTCTCCAGGCTCAGCTCCTGAAAGGCATACGGACCGAGGCCGACGATCTCGTCGCGCAGGAGGCGAACGTTGCGGGCGGTGAGCTCGCGTGCTTCGGAGATGAGCCCGGCGCTTTCGTCGGCCCGGCCCTCGCTGGTGGCGCGCTCGGCCGCGGACAGCATCAGGTCGAGGGCGATCAGCTCCTGCACCGCGCCGTCGTGCAGCGACTCGGCCACCCGCCGGCGCACTTCGTTCTCGGATCGCAGCGTGCGTCGCGACAGGCCGCGCGCACGCAGGCGCGACGTGGACTCGGAGGTCCGCAGCACGCCGACCACCAGAGCCGTGGCCAGGGTGGCGAGCACGAACGCCACCTCCTCGAGGACCAGGCTGCTGCCCGTGACCGGCTGATCACCGCGCAGCCGCGAGGCGATCACCAGGCTCAACGAGCCCAGAGCGGCGACCAACAGGCCGCGGCGCTCACCCTGAAAGTGGGCGTGAGCGGCCACGAGCGCCAACGCTGCCAGGCGAACCGCGCCCTGCGTCTCGGGCGCCACCAGCACGAGCAGCACGAGCAGGGCGAAGTCCACCGCCGGAACGATCGGACTCAGCGCCACGCCGGGGATGCGGCGAGCGCGCAGGTACACCCCAACGGTCCAGGGGAGCCCCAGGCCGCCGAGCACGAGCGCCGCCTCCGCGTCATCGGGCAAGCCGAGCGCGAGCACCGTGACCAGGGCCACCAGCACTACGGCCACTCGCGTGGCCGCGAACACCTTCACGGCGCCGTCGGAATCGATCGGGAGCGGTTGCAGCATCAGGCCACCGTGCGCCGACGAAGTCCCAGACGTAGCCGCAGAGCGGCAACGCCGGCCCCGGCCGAATCGATCACCCAGTCGAGCGGCGCGCCGTGACGACCCTCGACGAAGACCTGGTGCAGCTCGTCGGTGGCGGCGTAGCCGCTCGAGATGAGGAAGGCCACCAGAGCCGCCCGGGATGCGCCCAGCTCGGGTTCGAACACGCGCCACCACAGCCAGCACAGAAGCGCGTACTCGCAGAAGTGAACGATCTTCCGGCCGATCAGATCGATCGTCCCGAGCCCGGAGTCGAGGTCGGGCTGGGCGGAGAGGACGAAGATGAGGCCCATCAGCGCCAGGGGCGGAACCAGCAGCAGCAGGCGCCGGTGAGACGGCATCCCCATAGCCTAGAGTCGCTGCCGTGCTGGTGATCACCACCAAGTCGCCCTACGCCGTCCGGGCGCTCGCAGAGCTGGCTCGCCGCGGCAACGCCGCTCCCGTGCCGATCGGCGAGATCGCCCGGGCGCGGGACATCCCGGTGCAGTTCCTGGAGGGGCTGTTCGCCACCCTCAGGCGCGCGGGCGTGCTCCAGTCGCAGCGCGGCGTGAAGGGCGGCTACTCGTTCGCCCGGCCGCCGGCGGAGATCAGCGTGCTCGAGGTGGTGGAGCTGCTCGAGGGCGAGCTCGGCACCGACGCCGCAGCCTCGGGACCCGTGTGGAGCGAGGCCGTCGAAGCGGTCAGGAACGTGCTGGCCGCCTCGACGATCGCCGACGTGGCCGAACGCGAGACGCAGGCGGCGGCCTCGCCGATGTACTACATCTAAAGGCGCGGGCATGGCTATGCGCGATTAGGCTTTGTAGAGCCGAATCAACCGCTGGGGAACCGTTTAAACCGCCGGGGAACGGGTGCCGACTGTGGCGCGACTGTGGCGCACCCCGCCCGCTGAGTACCGACGCCGGGAACCCCCGCCGGGCTCGGAACGCTGCAACCTGCCCACATCCGGGCCGTTTGTCAGGGCACGCCTGGGCGGGTGCCAGGGCGTTACGCACTGGCTTCTTTCCGCTGAGCGTTCGCTCGCGGCCGTCCGGCCAGATGTGGTAGCCCCAGCCCTTGCGGTCGTCCTCGTTCGGGTTGAACAACCGCAGTTCCAGGCTCGGTCCGTCCTCGCCCTCGGGGACCTCGACCGTGTGATCGCCGCTGAAATAGTGATCCGGCGGCGTCGGCTGCCGGGGCCGTTCTCGCTTAGCGTGGGCCTAACGCGGTACTGGACGCGGCCCTGCGAGCGGCGGATACTGGGCGCGGATGTCGCAGGAGAACGTGGAGATCGTGCGGCGTGTGTCGGACGCCTACAACCGCCGCGACGTGGGAGCGATGCTCGACGAACTCCACCCCGAGGTCGAGTGGCACCCCCGTTTGCAGCTTCAGCTCGGCGGGGAAGCCACCGTGTATCGGGGGCACCAGGGCGTCCACAGGGGAATCCGAGAGCTGGAAGAAGCTTTCTCTGAAATTCAGGCAGAGCAATCAGAGTTCCGGGACTTTGGCGAGCGAGTCGTCGCCATCGGTCACCTCCGGGGACGCGGCAAGGAGAGCGGCGCTATAACCGAATCGCCACTCGCTTGGATCGTGGAGTTCAAGAGTGGCAAGGTGATTCGGGTCCGCGAGTATCTCGATCCTGAGGAAGCCCTCGAAGCCGCCGGGCTGCGGGACTAGCGCGATCACTTCCGTTCGCCTCGCGGAGGGGTTGCGCCCTCGCCTCCCCAGACCGTAGGCTTGCGCATGGCCCACAAGCACACCCGACCCAAGGAGTGCATTCATGACTCGCTCCAAGCTGGTCGCCGCCCTCGCTGCAGCGGGAATCGCCGTAACCGCCGGGGCGTCGAGCGCGACGGCGTACAACCCCGACAACCCCAACACCCCGCAGGTCGCGATAGACAACTGCTCTGCGACCGTTGACAGGCAGTCCGTCAATGGGGTCTCGGCAGGTGGCGGGCCCAAAGCCGGGGTGCCCGCGCCGACGAACTGCGACAAGTTCTTTGGCGCCCCAGGAAAGCCCTAGTCGCCTTCTTCAGGCCGAAGCCGCGAACTGGACAGGCTGCGCGGTCCGGTCGGTAGAGCCTCGTTCTTGCGCACGCTGCTTCGTCGTGCCGCCGTCGAGGCGGAGAACGGCGACCGTGACGACGCGCTCGCCTCGTTGGGGGTGCTGGCCGAGCACGACGATCAGGTAGGACGGGTGCAGCGCGAGATCGAGATGATGGACCGGCTGGAACGGCTGCGCCTGCTCGCCGGGGACTAGTCGACCGCGCCGTTCAGCGACACCGCTAGGAGCTTCGTGGCGTGCGCCTTCGTGTTCGGGTCGAAGCGCGCTTCGGCTGTCGGGGCGGGTAGCTCGGAGGCGAGTCAGATCAGGCCCGACGCCATGTCGATCAAGGTTCTGCCGGTAGGCGACCCGCGCTGGGGATCGTCAGACGGCGGCCATCACGAGCGCTCGGCGCGTCTCTGGTCTCCGGTGGTGGGGACGGCCCGCCGTTCGGCGGCGGCTCTCGTTCTGAGGCACGCCTAGACCGCGACGCCTCCGGGGCAGATACTGGGCGGGCGATGGCGCACGAGACCGTGGAGTTGACTCAGCAGGCCTTCGACGCCTTCAACCGACGCGACATGGGTGCGTTTCTGGCGCTCATGGACGCGGACGTAGAGGCCGAGTCGCGGCTAGTGGCGATGGAGGGCGGCTATCACGGCCACGACGGAATCCGCCACTGGTGGCGGAGCCTGCTCGGCGCGTTCCCGGACTACACGCTCGAAACGGTCGAGGTGCGCGAGGTTGGGAAGCTGACGCTCGCAACGCTGCGTAGTCGTGGCCACGGCGCGGACAGCGACACCCCGTTCTTGGACACGATCTGGGTCGTGACCGACTGGCGTGACATGAAAGTCATGCGATGGCGCGTCTTTTCAACGGAGACCGATGCCCTCGAAGCCGTGGGGCTGTCGCAGTAGTTCCGCGCGGGCGCCGGTCGAAGCGGGCGCCGCCACGAGCGCGAGCGTAACGCCGGGACGGGCGGGCCCGGTCGCGCGCCCTCATGCTCGAGGTGCTCGGCGTGTCGGACGAGCCGTCCACCAAGGCCGTCGAGCCCAAGGCCGCCGGGCCAGTCCAGATCGCGAGCTTCGAGTGCTAGCGACGACGGAGCTACTCCCGCTTCCTCGCCGCTTCGAGAGCCGCGCGATGGCCGAGGCCGGGCTACGTCCCGCCGGGTGGGTTCTTGCCTCCGGTCGCGACGAAGCTGACGCAGTCACCCTGGTTCTGGAAGCCGGGGAAGTTCCGCCAGCCGCCGTTCCTGCACTGCTCCTTCGAGGTCGGACCCGAGGGGAGCACGACGGACTGGCTCTGGATGAACTGGGTGGAGGCACCGAACTGCGTCAGCAGAAGCTCGTACGAGAAGCGGCCGTCGACGCTGTGCTCGCTGATCGTCGAGAGGGCCACGGAGAAGCTGAGGACATTGCCGTCCAGCCGGTACGGCACCTCGCCGCGGATCGGCCCCCAACCGCCCGCGGCCGGGTCGGGGTCGGACGGGACCGCGTCCCTGATACGCAGGACGCCCGGCACGATGTGGATCTCGTCGCCGCGGATGATCGAGTCGTAGTAGCCCGGATAGGGCAGGCTGAGGTCGCCGAGGATGTAGTACTGGAAAGAGTCGGCCTGGCGACCGAATTCGTCGACCGTCAGGAAGTCCGGTGCCCGGTTGAAGGTCAGGGTGAAGTTCACCTGCCCCGCCACCGGATCGAACACGGCCGATTCCGAGAGCACGGTCAACCCGCCGGGCTCCTGCGCGGACGCGCCAGCCACGCCGATTGCCATTGCGGCCACGACACAGCACAGGGTTGTCGCGAGTCTCCTCTTCACGGGCTCCCTTCGAGCTCGAAGGTACGCGTGGCTTACACCCAGCCGCCCGTCGAGTCAAGCACTCGAGGAATGGGGAGGGTTTACCCGGGCAATCGCTACGTCGCTCGGTCCTGCGTCGGTGTAGGTCGAGCCTGCACGCCGTCGACTGCACCGCGAACTGCACCGCACTCAACGCAAAGCCGCTCGTGGTGCGCCATCGGCGCGATGCATTACATCTAGATCAGAGGGTGTGAGACAGCAACGTCTTGGGTATAGACATGACTGTCCATGGATGACGCTGCGGTTATCAGTGCCCCCAAGCGAAAGACCACGCCAATGAGCGATGACCACCCGGCGCCCAGCCACTACGACTCGTTGAACGGGCACACCGACCCGATCATCCAGCACGCGGCTTACGGGCTACGAGTATGGGCGCAGTTGAAGCAGATCGAGCCTCATGAGAGAGCCTTCCACGCCGTGGCGGAACTCAAGGAAGAGGATCTGCGGGCCGTGGTCACCCATCACCTGTTCGCGTGGCACCAGAGAGGTTCGACAAGCCGAGAAGCGGGCTAGCCGGCGGGTCGTTCCCGTGGGAGTCCTTCTCGCCGATCGAGCCGCCCTCGGCGTGAACGACGAGATCCCGCGGTCTGCTCGTCTGCCAGGTGCCCCCGGTAAATGCGTTATTCCCGCGTGTCGTGGGTGGTCTGCCCAAGGGCGTCTGCAGCGAACCTCATATATCGGCCGGAGCTCGACAAGATGCACTACATCTAGCCGTCTACTTCTTGGCGCGGCTGCGGCTTGTCTTCGCCTTGCTCGAGCTGGATTTCGTCTTGGCCGAGCTCGACTTGCTTCGGCTGGAGCTGGCTTTGCTGCCACTGGAGCTGGCTTTGCTGCCGCTGGAGCTGGCTTTGCTGCCGCTGGACCTCGACTTGCTGCCGCTGGAGCTGGCTTTGCTGCCGCTGGAGCTCGACCTGCTGCCGCTGGACCTCGACTTGCTGCCGCTGGAGCTGGCTTTGCTGCCGCTGGAGCTCGACTTGCTGCCGCTGGAGGCCCTCGAGCGCTTCGGCTTCGAGTCCGCGGCGGTGCGACGGGTCGCGGGGCCGTCGATCTCTGACACCGGGATCTCGTCGTGGACAACGTCCGCTGAGAGCTCGGGCAGGAGGCCCACCAGGAACTCCTGCATCCGTTCCTCCTGACGGAGGATGTCGCGGGCCAGCTTGGCGGTCTGCTTGTCGCCGACCGCGGTGGCGACCGATTCGATCACCGTGTAGGTGGCGATCTCGTGGGCCTCCTCCTGATACTGGGTGCGGGCGTTCCGGAGCATCTTCTCCTGCTCGCCCGACCCTCGAACGGTATGCAGCGGGCCCTGGGCGGCGGCCTTTGCTCTGCCGACCGCGTCGGCGACGCTTTCCGCGGCCTTGTGGAGACCGTCGGGCCCCGGCATCGAGACCGTCTCGGGAGAGCCCCCGAGCTGCTTGATCCGCTTCGAGACCTGGCTGGCGTGCGACTTGGTCTCCTTGAGATGGTCCTTCAGTCGCTTGGCGTAGTCCTTCCGAGTCGTCATCTCGACGTGACCGGCGAGCGCCGTCTCGAGCTGCTTCTCCTTCGTGTACGCCTCATTGAGCAACTCGATCAACTTGGCGTCGCGCGTCGTCGTCTCACTCATGGTGTCGGTCCTCTCCGTAGGAGCGCGGTGGCTGCTGCTTTACCCAGCACGGCCAGTTATTGAAGATCTTCCTGCATACGCGATTAATGCGTCGTCTGTGGGGTAGCCTACCTCTGGTAACGGTTGCCTCGATCTCGGAGAGTGAAGCCCGGATGGCAAGTAAGTCGGCGTCAAGCGGCGGACAGAGCAAGGGCAGCGGTACATCGCGCTCGAAGCCGGCCGCCAAGTCGAAGACGGCTGCGAAGGCGAAGACGGCTGCGAAGGCGAAGACGGCTGCCTCAACCCGCAGTCGCAGCAGCGCGCGTTCTCGAAACGGTTCTTCCGGCTCGGCGAGTACCCCCAAGCGGAGCGATCGGTCGCAGAGCGGGAAGACGACGAGCCGAAGTAGTTCGGCCAAGCGCTCGAGCCCGAGCCGGTCCACGCAAAGTCAGAGCAGCCAGAACGGCGTGGTCGGCACCGTCAGGGACGTCGCCGGCAAGGCCAAGGGGCCGGCGGTGGCCGTCGGTGCCACGGCCGTGGGCGTGGCCGGCGGCCTGCTGCTTCGCGGCCGGATGCGCCGCAAGACGGTGCTCGGAATTCCGGTGCCTCGAACGCTGGGCAAGGTGAGCGTTTCCGACATCGACGTGAAGGACCTCGCCAAGGCGGTGGGCAAGGCCAGCAAGCAGTTCGGCGAGACGAGCAAGAGCGTGTCCAAGGACATCGAGCGGCTCGGCGACCAGGCCGACCGGATCGGCAAGATCCTGCGCTGAGGGCGGGAAGTGCGGTAATGGCCACCACCAAGACGAGATCGACGCAGTCCTCCAACGGGAGCGCGGCCTCCAGCGCCGTGGCCAAGGCCAAGGGTGCGGGCGACAGCGTCACAACCGCCGCCAAGCGCGTCAAGACGCCCGTGCTGGCCGCCGGCGCGACCGCGGCCGGCCTGGCCGGCGGGGCGTTGCTGGGGTCGCGGATGGCCTCACGTCGCAGCGGCCTCACCGGTTTTCTCCGCCCGCAGCGGAGGGTGCTCGGCGTGCCGGTCGGCCGAAAGAGCGGACTCGAGGTCACGGCCTCTGCGTTGGGCAAGGTGGCCAGGGAGCTCGGCTCGGTCGCCGGCAAGGCCTCGGACACCACCGACGACGTGCGCCAGGTCCGCGAACAGCTCGACCGGCTGAATCGCCAGTCGCCCGTTGAGGTACTGCTGAGCGGCCTGACCCACCGGCGCGGCGCCCACCGGCGCGAGTCCTAGCCGCCGCCAGAGGGCCGGTACCCTCGGTCCGTGAGCGTTTCCCCGCCGACGCGGGCGATTCCCGACAACCTGGCCGAGCTGTTCGGCAACACGCCGATGGTCCGGCTCACCCGCGTGGCCCCGGACTGCGGGGCGGAGCTGGTGGCCAAGCTCGAGGCCTACAACCCGGCGGGCAGCGTCAAGGACCGCATCGGCATCGCGATGATCGATGCCGCCGAGGCGGAGGGGCGCATCGAGCCGGGACGCAACACGATCGTCGAGTCGACCTCGGGCAACACCGGGATCGCGCTGGCCTTCGTGTGCGCGGCCAAGGGATACGACCTCGTGCTCACGATGCCCCAGGGCATGAGCCGCGAGCGCGACAACCTGCTCCGCATGTACGGAGCCGAGGTGATGCTGGTGGAGTCGATGGGCGGCATGAACGAGGCGGTCGACGAGGCACGGCGGATCTGCCGGGAGCGCGGCGACTGCTGGGTGCCCAACCAGTTCGCCAACCCGGCCAACCCCGAGGTTCACCGCCGCACCACGGCCGAGGAGATCTGGCGTGACATGGAGGGCCGGATCGACGTGCTCGTTGCCGGCGTGGGCACGGGCGGCACGATCACCGGCTGCGGCGAGCGGCTGAAGGAGCGCAACCCGGATCTCCACGTGGTGGCGGTCGAGCCCGCCGCCTCGCCGGTGCTGTCGGGTGGGCCCCCCGGTCCGCACAAGATCCAGGGCATCGGCTCGGGCTTCGTGCCCGAGGTGCTCAACCGCGACGTGATCGACGAGATCCTGCCGGTGGACGACGAGGACGCGATCGCCACGGCCCGTCTCTGCGCCCACCGCGAGGGCGTGCTGGCGGGAATCTCCTGCGGCGCGGCACTGTGGGGAGCGATCGAAGTTGGCTCGCGCCCCGACTGCCACGGCAAGCGGATCGTGGTGATCATGCCCGACTCCGGCGAGCGCTACGTGAGCCTGCCCTTCTTCATTCCGTGATCGGCGTGAGCACCCTCACCCGTGTGATGCGGGAGGTTCGCGAGGATCTGACCGCCGCGCAGGACCGTGACCCCGCTGCCCGCAGCGTGGGCCGCGGCGAGATGCTGCTCACCTACGGCGGCGTCCAGGCGCTCCTGTCGCACCGTATCTCCCATGCCATGCACGATGCGGGCGTCCCGTTGGCCCCGCGCGTGATGGCCAACGTGACCAAGATGGTCACCGGCATCGAGATCCACCCCGCGGCCAGCATCGGGCGGGGCCTGTTCATCGACCACGGCTCCGGCGTGGTGATCGGGGAGACGGCCGAGGTGGGCGACGACGTGACCATGTACCAGGGCACGACTCTGGGCGGCACCGGGTTCGCGCGCGGCAAGCGCCATCCCACCGTCGGCCATCAGGTCATGATCGGCGCCGGCGCGAAGCTGCTCGGCCCGATCGAGATCGGCGAGGGGGCAAAGATCGGGGCCAACTCGGTGGTGATCCACGACGTCCCCGCCAAGTCCACCGTGGTCGGCAACCCCGGCCATCCGGTGCGCGTGGACGGCGTCAAGCCGAGCGGTCCCGATGCCGACTGGATTCATCTTCCCGATCCGGTGGCCGACGCCATCCGGGGCCTGGCCAACAGGCTCACCGAGGTCGAGGGGCTGATGGCCGAGCTCACCGGGCGCAAGCCGGAGGGGGCCGACATCAAGCCGCTCAAGAGCCGCCGCGGGCCGGATTCCGCCGGCGGCTAGTAGTAGACCGACCGCGTGCGGTGGCGAGGGATCGCCTTGTACTCGGGGGCCTGGCCGCGGTTCCACAGCCAGACGTCGAGCACCCGCGGAGGCGTCCCGGTACGGGTGGCGAGCAGCTCGCAGGCGTGCAGCGCGCAGGCTCGGATCTCGCGTTCCTCCTGGCCCGGCGGGAGGAGCTCGCCGCCGTCGATGCGCGCCGCCAGCGCCGGGTCGTAGCGCAGCACGCCGTCCACCCGTAGGACGTGGGGGACGAGGTTGTCGGCAAAGATGGTCAGCCGGTCGAGGTCGGCGAACTCGGCCACCCCGGCGAGGGCGAGGTCGTTAGCTGTGATCTGGGCGCGCTTGTAGAAGCCCGGGTCATCGAAGAAGGGCATGCCGGCGGCCAGGGTCCCGGCCAGCCGCTCCGCTGATCCCTCGGCCTGGCTCACCACCTCCAGGGCGTCGCGGCCGCCCAGGAAGGCGGCCAGATCGCGCAGGGCGGTGGCGTACAGGGCCATGAGCTCGTGCCCGGGCTGCTGGCCCAGCACCGCAGCCATGGTCTCCGCGTCCATGTCCGCGAGCTCCCGCCGGGTGAACGGACCGCTCTGCCGCCAGCGGTCGGCGAGCGCCCAGGCGACGGTGAAGTAGCCCGAGCAGCCGGCCCGTTTGCGCAGGGTGGGAAACCAGCCGGAGCCGAAGTTGACGGCGTCGAGGGTGAGGAGGTAGGCGGCCACATCCTCGTCGTCGCCCTCGAGGTAGTGCCGCTCCGAGTCCAGCCCGAGCGGCTCCGCCGGCTCGACCTCGCCGAGGGCGCCGAGGTCGATCGACACGTGGCGCGCGGCGGCGGCGACGGCGGCGCAACTCTCTCTCACCCCGGCCAGCAGTCCCATTGGCGCGCCAGGCTATGCCCTGGGCAACCGAGGGCGCACGAGGTCGCGTAGCTCACTCGACACCCGATCAAGGATGGATGGGATGACGAAGCTCGCAAACCTTCGGCTGCTGGCCCTGGTGGCCGCTCTGGCGCTCACGCTGGTGGCCGTTGCCTGTGGCGACGACGACGAGGACGAAGGCGGCGGCTCGGCCGGTACCACCACTCAGGAAGAGACGATGGCCGAATCGCAGCCGCTCGAGCTGAACGGCGAGATGACGACGCTCGTGCTCGACCCTGGCACCGCCAAGGTGCTGACCGACAACAAGGTCAAGGTCGCGCCCGTGGATCCGGCCGCACCCGACGGTGACGGAATCGGCTTCCCGATCGCCGGCGGGACCGTCGACTCGGAGTCCCTGGCGGGAACGATCGATCACAGCGGCGGCCTGCGCTTCAGTGCCGGCGGCACGAACCTCGAGGTCACCGACTTCGTGGTCGACACCGAGGCCGGCACGCTGACCGCGACGGCCGGCGGGGCCGAGATCCCGCTGCTCGCGCTCGACCTCTCCGGACTCGAGCGCTCGATGGACGGCCAGGCGATCGTGGCCTCTGGCATCACCGCCGCGCTCACCGCCGACGCCGCGAAGGCGCTCAACGACACGTTCAAGGTCGAGCTGTTCGAAGAGGGCCTCGCCATCGGCGACGTGACGGTCACCGCCACGGCCGCTTCCTAGACGGCGAGCACGCGGTGCGTGCGAGCGGTTACCTACTCTGAGGCGGGTGCCGCCCGCGCTCGCCTGCCACCAGCTGTCGAAGCGGTACGGACCGACCCTCGCTCTGGCGGGGGTCGATCTGTCCGTGGAGCCCGGCGAGCTGCTCGGCCTGCTGGGTCCCAACGGCGCGGGCAAGTCCACGCTCACCAAGATCGTCACCGGCCTGGTGCGGCCGTCCGGAGGCCGGGCGGAGATCGAGGGTGCCGCGGCGGGCTCGCGCCCGGCGCGGGCGTCGATCGGCTATCTCGCCGAGTTGTTTCGCTTCCCGGAGTGGCTGTCGGCCGACGAGCTGCTGAGCCTGCACCAATCGCTCACCCGGTCAGCGGGCGGACCGAGTGAGCGCGCGGAGCTGCTCGAGCTGGTGGAGCTGGCCGACGCCCGCGAGACGCGCGTGGCCGCGATGTCCAAGGGCATGCAGCAGCGGTTGGGCATTGCGCAGGCGCTGGTGGGCTCCCCGCGGCTCCTGATGCTCGATGAGCCCACCAGCGCGCTCGACCCGGTGGGCCGGAGGATCGTTCGCGATCTGCTGGGCGAGCTGCGGGCGCGCGGCGTGGCCGTGGTGCTCAACTCGCACCTCCTGAGCGAGGTCGAGCTCGTGTGCGACCGCGTCGCGATCATGAACGCCGGCCGGATCGTCGCCCGTGGGACGCCGGCCGAGCTGGCCGTGCCCCAGGGAGTGGAGGTGCAGACCGGTGCCGGCCTGCGCTCCTACCCGCGGGCTCGCCGGGAGGAGGTGCCCGGGATCGTGGCCGCTCTCGTCGACGCCGGGGAGGACGTGTACGAGGTGCGCGTGCTCTCCTCGAGCCTCGAGGACGCCTACCTCGAGGCGGTGGGCGCATGAACGACGTCCTGGTGGTCGCTCGCTACGCGATGCGCGAATGCGTGCGGCGCCGCGTGATCCCGGTGGTGCTGGTGCTCACGGTCGGCTTCCTGGCTCTCTACGGGCTCGGATCCGACGTGGCCTTCCGCGAGGTGGAGCGCTTCGGCGGCCAGCAGCAGGTCGATGAGCGCGTTCTCACCGGCTCGACACTGTTCGGGCTGGCCATGTTCACCACTCTCTTCCTAGGCGCCGTGCTGGCCGCTTTCCTCACTCTGGGCGTGGTCCGCGGCGACGCGGAGCGCGGGCTGCTGCAGCCGCTGGTGGTGCGGCCTGTGGGCCGCACGAGCCTTCTGCTGGGCCGCTTCGGCGGCGCCGCGGTCGTGTGCGCCCTGTACGTCGGCGTGGTCTACCTCGCCGCGATGGTCATCACCGGAGTCACCGGCGACTGGTGGCCCGACAGCCCGGTGCTGCCGGGCCTGGGCCTGATGGCGGGCGTGCTGGTGATCGCGGGGCTGTCGCTGCTCGGCTCGATCTTCCTGTCCTCGACCGCCAACGGGATCGCCGTGTTCATGCTCTTCGGAGCCGGCCTGGCCGCCGGCCTCCTGGGCCAGATCGGCGACGCGCTCGACGTGGACACGCTCGAGAACGTCGCCCAGGTCACGGCCTGGCTGCTGCCGTTCGAGGCGCTATACCAGGCCGGGCTCGACTCGCTGACCGAGGACGCCCGAGGCGTGACCGGAGTGATCGTGCAGCTCGGCCCCTTCGGGGGCGCCCAGGAGGGCGGCCCGCTCCTGTGGCTGTGGACGCTGGGCTACCTCGGCCTGGTGGGCCTGGCGGCCCGGACGGCCTTCGCCCGGCGCGATCTCTGACCCCTCCGGGTCGGCCGCCGCGGGTCCTATCCTCGAGGACGTGCCCACTCCGGCCGCCACCGACCACCTGCTCGAGGGCCTGAACGAGCCTCAGCGCGCGGCCGTTCTGCACGGCGAGGGCCCCCTGCTGATCCTGGCGGGAGCCGGCTCGGGCAAGACCCGGGTGCTCACCCATCGCATCGCCCACCTGGTGGGGAGCGGCCAGGCCCGGCACTCGGAGATCCTCGCGATCACCTTCACCAACAAGGCGGCCCAGGAGATGCGCGAGCGGGTGGAGGCGCTGGTCGGCGGGCGTTCGCGCGGGATGTGGGTGATGACCTTCCACTCCGCCTGCGCGCGCATGCTGCGTGCCGACGCCGAGCGCCTCGGCTACACGCGCGGGTTCACGATCTACGACGAGCAGGACTCGCTGAGGCTGGTCAAGAACTGCGTCGACGAGCTCGACGTGGACCCCAAGCGCTTCGCCCCTCGCGGAATCCGCCGCCAGATCTCCGACGCCAAGAACCAGCTGCTCGACGCCGAGGCGTACCGCATCAAGGTCTCGAGCTTCTTCGAGCAGACCGCGGCCGACGTGTACGACCTGTACGAGCAGCGCCTTCACTCGGCCAACGCAATGGACTTCGACGATCTGCTGTTTCGCTGCGTCAACCTGTTCGAGCTCTTCCCCGAGGTGCGCGACCGCTACCGGAAGAGCTTCCGCTACGTGCTGGTGGACGAGTACCAGGACACCAACCGCGCCCAGTACCGCTGGCTGCAGCTGCTGGCCGAGGAGCACCGGAACCTGTGCGTAGTCGGCGACGACGATCAGTGCCTGATCGAGGGAACTGAGATCACCATGGCCAACGGCTCGGCGAAAGCAATTGAGCTCGTCCAGCCGGGGGACCTGGTGATGTCGTGCTACGGGAGTGGAGACCTGCGCCCGGCAAGAGTGACTCGCGCGACCCGCTCGTCGTCCGCCATGGGCGTGGCCATCACGACGGCGGCCGGCCGCCGCATCGTGAGTACCAGCGAACACATGCACTTTGCGGGTTACGCCCGCCGGCTCTCGCCGCTGGTGTTCATGACTTACGTCATGTGGCGGGCCGACATGGGTTTCAGAGTGGGAACGAGCCGCACCTATCCCGATCGCTCGGCGACCGTCGTCAGTGGCGTTCAACTCCGCGCGCTTCATGAGAAGGCCGACGCGGCCTGGATCGTCTCCACCCACGGATCCGAGGCCGACGCCCGTCAAGCGGAGCTCGAGCTCTCGCTCCGATACCGGCTCCCGACGCTGCCGTTCAAGGCACGGCATCGCGGCCCACCGCAAGATGGGTTGGTCAGCGACCAGGCAAGGATCGATCAAATCTTCGCCGAGTTCCCGACCGTGGCAACAGGGTTGCAGCTGCTCGTTGATCACGGGCTCAGCTTCGACCACCCCCATCACATGCCACGGACCTACGAAGGCCGGCGCCGCAACGTCACGGTCACGCTCTGCGGAGACCGGCGCGGTCGCAGCCCGATGCACACCGTCGCCGTGGGCGGTCGGGATCCGGGCGCCCGTCAAGCGCTTGAGGATTTCGGTTTCTCGGTACGCCCGGCCAAGACTGGTAGTGGGAGCTGGCGTTACGAATCCTGCTTTCGGAGCTACGAGGCGGCTATGGCGGTCGTGGATCGCATCCAAACGGCCACGCCCGTAATGGTCCGGCACATGGCCCGACTCGGTAACCGGGAAGCGTTCTCCGGCGGGGCCAACTCGCTTCCTTTTCTTCCGGCCGCCGCCGTGCGACCCGGTATGGCCATGTTCGCCGGCGACGGGTCCCCGGATCTGGTGGAAGAGGTGGAGGAGGTCACCCTCGATCGCCCGGTGTACGACCTGGACATCGACGAAACCCACAACTTCATCGCCAACGGCCTGATCACCCACAACTCGATCTACGCCTTCCGTGGGGCCGACATCCGCAATGTGCTCGAGTTCGAGGATCAGTTCCCCGACGCCGAGGTCATCAAGCTCGAGCAGAACTACCGCTCGTCGCAGACCATCCTCAACGCCTCCAACGCGGTGATCTCGAACAACCGGGCGCGCAAGGCCAAGTCGCTGTGGAGCGACCTCGGTGACGGCGAGCCGGTGCACGTCCGGGAACTCGAGGACGAGCACGCCGAGGCGCGCTTCGTGGTCAACGAGATCGAGCGGCTCGTGGACGAGGGCGAGTCGCGCGACGAGATCGCGGTCTTCTACCGGACCAACGCGCAGAGCCGTGTGCTCGAGGACAGCCTCGTGCGCTACGGCGTGGCCTACCAGGTGATCGGCGGCACGCGCTTCTACGAGCGCCGGGAGATCAAGGACGCGCTCGGCTACCTGACGCTGCTGGTCAATCCCGCCGACACCGTGGCCTTCGGGCGAGTGGTCAACGAGCCCAAGCGCGGGATCGGCAGCACGTCCCAGGCCCGAATCACCAACTACGCCACCACCATGGGCGAGCCCGTCTGGGAGATCGCGTCCAACCCGGAGAGCATTCCGGGGCTGGGCACGGCGGCGGTCAAGTCGGTGGGCCGCTTCATGTCGGTGATGGAGCGCCTGCGCGAGCGAGTCGACGGCGGAGCCGACGTGGGCGACCTGCTGGCCGAGACGCTCGAGGAGAGCGGCTACACCGACGCCCTGCGCGCGGAGCGGACGGTGGAGTCGCAGGTGCGCCTCGAGAACCTCGACGAGCTGGTGGGCGTGGCCCGTGAGTACGCCGCCGGCGCCGAGGAGGGTTCGGTCGAGGAGTTCCTCCAGCAGATCGCGCTGTTCTCCGAGCAGGACAACCTGAGCGACGAGCAGGGCATCGTCACCCTGATGACCCTGCACAACGCGAAGGGGCTCGAGTACGGCACCGTCTTCATCATCGGGCTCGAGGACGGCGTGTTCCCGCACATGCGCTCGATCGAGGCCGGCGACCTCGAGGAGGAGCGGCGCCTCGCCTACGTGGGCATCACGCGCGCCAAGCGCCAGCTCTACCTGACCCACGCCCGCACGCGCGCGCTTTTCGGCAACCGCGACTGGAACATGCGCAGCCGCTTCATCGACGAGATCCCGGCCGAGTTCACCGATCTCGACGAGGACACGCTCACCGGCCCGGCCGCGGCATCCACCTGGGACGGTGGCGCCGCGGCGCCGGCGCCGCAGCCCTCCGGAGGGGCCTCTTTCGCGCTGGGCGACGACGTGGTCCACGCGCAGTTCGGCGAGGGCGTGGTGGTGGGCCTCGAGCCCGGCGGCCTCGTGGTCGTGCGCTTCGCGGGTGACGGCTCGGAGCGCAAGCTGATGGCGGACTATGCGCCTCTGAAGAAGCGCTGACCCGGTCGCCCAGTAGGCTGCCGCCCGCAATGGCGGCCCGCATCATCGACGGCAAGGCTGTGGCCGCAAAGGTGAAGGACGAGGTGGCGCGCGAGGTGTCCGCCCTCGGTGTGCGCCCGGGGCTGGCCACGATCCTCGTGGGCGACGATCCCGCCTCGGCGGTCTACGTGCGCATGAAGCGCGAGGACTCGGCCGACGTGGGCATCGAGTCGTTCCACCACGAGCCCGGCGCCGACGTCGCTCCCGAGCAGCTCGCCGGTCTGATCACCTCGCTCAACGACGACGAACGGGTGCACGGCATCCTGCTGCAGCTCCCGCTGCCCGATCACCTCGATCAGGACGACTTCATCTCCCTCATCGATCCGGCCAAGGACGTCGACGGGCTCACGACGACCAACGCGGGCCTGCTGGCCCACGGCCGCTCCGAGGCGCTCGTTCCCTGCACCCCCGCGGGTGTGATGCGCCTGCTCGACGACGCGGACGTGGACCTGTCGGGAGCACGGGCGGTGGTGCTCGGGCGCTCGATCCTGGTGGGCAAGCCGCTCGCCCAGCTGCTGCTCGCCGCCAACGCCACGGTCACCCATTGCCACTCCCGCACCCGCGACCTGCCGGCCGTGACGCGGGAGGGCGACGTGCTGATCGCGGCCGTGGGCTCGCCCGGTCTGGTGGGCGCCGACATGGTCCGCGAGGGCGCCGTGGTGATCGACGTGGGCACCAATCGCACCGACCAGGGGCTGGTGGGCGACGTGGACTTCGGTGCGGTGAGCGAGAGGGCGTCGGCGATCACCCCGGTGCCGGGCGGGGTGGGCCCGATGACGCGCGCAATGCTCCTCGTGAACACGCTCAAGGCGGCCGGCGGGCCGTAGGCGCACCGGCTCAGCCGGGGAGAAAGGTCTCCGCCAGGTCGGAGATCGAGCGAGGATCCACGCCGTAGCGGGCCTCGTAGTCCTCGGCCGTGTTCTCGTCCAGGAGGGCCAGCACGAGCTGTTCGCGCGACGAGCCTGCCTCGCACGCCACCCGGTCCAGAGCCACCAGCGCGGCGTCCTGGAGGAAGCCGGTGATGCCTCCGGTTCCGGGCGTGTCCCGGTCCTCGCACGGGTTCTCGATGACCACCTGCGGCGGGCGGTCGCGATCGGCAAGGAGCGCGTAGGCGCCCACCCCCAGGGCGGCCACCAGCACCGCGCCGGCGGCCACAGCCGGGCGGATCCCGGCCAGGCTGTAACCCAGAGCTGCCGGAGTGAGCAGGAGCGCGGCCACGAGGGCAAGGCCCGCGCCCACCAGGAAGGCGATCGAGAACCCCTCGTTCACGCCGTCGACGAGCACCTCGTCGGCGCGGGCGGTGAGCGCGTCGAAGGCCTCGAGCTGGTCCTCGTCGATCTCGCCACGGGCGTCCGTGAACACCGAGCGCAGGCCTCCGCGCGGATCCTCGGTCTCAACGCTCTCCGACAGCCGCGGCGCCATGTCGAGCTTGACCTCGGGCGAGATCTCCGCGTCGAGGATGATCGCCGCGCCGCGCTCGCGGGTCTGCTCGAGGGTCGTGTCGAGCTCGTGCTGGGCGATCGGAGCGAGGATCAGCAGCGCCAGGGCGATCCCGGCGTGGCGGATGGACAGCAGCAACGCGGCGTCGCGCCCGTCCCGTTCGGGCAGCAGCGAGCCGGACAGCGCCGGCAGCGCAAGACCCATGCCCACGCCCACGGCCACCTGCGGCGCGATGGTCCAGGCCACGGAAGCCGTGGGAATGAACGAGAGCGCCGCCGCCCCCGCGGCCACCAGAAGTGAGCCGCCCGCCGCCCGCACCGCAGCCGGGCCCGGGATGCGCGTGGCGGCCAGCGCGGCGAGCGGCATGACACTCACCGCCAACGCCGCTTCCAGCGGCTCGATGCCCCAGCCGGTGATGAGCAGCAGCACGGTCAGGAACAGCGCCGCCACAATGGCCCCGGACACGAGACCGAGTGCCAGTGCCCGACCGACCGCCCAGCGGGGCCGCTCGGCGGCGGCGCGCTCGCTGAACCGAGGCCCGAGCGCCTGGCGCTCGGCCAGGGAGCGGCGCCGGCCGCTGCGCCGGCCGCGCCGCAGGCCGGGAACGTCGTCCGCGCCGAGGGCGCCCGGGATCGCCAGCAGCGCGACGGGCGCCTGGAACAGGAAGATCGAGCGCCAGCCAAGGGCCTGGGTCAGTGCCCCACCGATCGCCGGTCCCGCCGCGGTTCCGAGCAGCGCGGCCAGACGCCACAACCTGGCGCCGGTGGCTCCGTCGGCGAGCAGCGCGTAGCTGGTCACCAGCAGCGCCGCACCGCCCACGGCCTGGACGCCGCGCGCGAGCAGCAGGACCTCCAGGTTGTCGGCCAGCCCGCACGCCAGGGAGCCCCCGCAGAACAGCGCCACCCCGGACAGGCCCACGCCCCGGGTACCCACGGCTTCACGCAGTCGCTCGGCGGGGGGGAGGGCCAGGGCGAGAACCACCGCGTAGACCCCGAGCACGGCGGCCACGCCCGCCACGTCGGTGTCGAGCTCGCGCAGGATCGGCGGCAGCGCGAGCGCGACGATGGCGGTGTCGGCCAGCGCCAGGAAGGCCGCACCGGCCACGGGCAGGCGGAGGGCCTTGCTGGCCATGCCCGGGATGATGGCTTGCCGATCGTTTCGAAGGCGTACGGGTAGCCGCACCAGCGAACACCGGTAGACCCCCATGGACCGCCGGTGACGGCGCTGGCAGCCTGCACGGACAGCTCGGACGGAGCGGCCCAGGTGGACCGCTGTCGAACAAACGGCCGGGCACCCGGGGCGGGCCGCCACCTCCCTCGCGGCGCACCCGCTCCCCGTCCGTACGCCCCCCGGCGCGACCCCCTCGCGCCGGGGGCGGCGGGCGATACGCTGACGCGCGATGGATCTCCGGCGGCTCCGGATCGGCGAGTGGCTCACCGCGCTGGCAGGCGTCACGCTGCTGGCGTCGCTGTTCCTGCCCTGGTACGCGAACGAGCCGATCTTCGCCCGGGAGCCCACCGAGAGATTCACCGCCTGGCAGTCGCTCGCCGTCCTCGACGTCGTGCTCGCCCTGATCGCGGCCGGGGCCGTGGCGCTGTTGGTCATCACCGCCACGCAGAGCGCCCCGGCGGTGCCGCTGGCGTTCAACGTCTTCCTCGTGTTCGGCGGAGCCCTCGCCACCATTCTGGTGCTGTTTCGCGCGGCCGACCTGCCCGACGCCGCCGCCGGGCGCCAATGGGCCCTGTGGCTGGGGCTGGCGGGGGCGGTCGGGATACTGGGAGGGAGCCTGATCGCTCTGCGCGACGATCGGCACTCCTCGCCCGAGCGCTACACCGACGTCAGTGGCCGCCCCGCTCCGCCGCCGGCCGAGCTGGAGCCCATACCGGCCCCGGGGCCTGAGCCGGGCGGCTGACCCGCTCGACGGTCGCCGTCATGGTCGCCGGGCTCTTGAGGGCACTCCTGTGGCGCCGGCGCCGGCCCCCGGGACGGCCCGACCTACAATCGCCCCGATGATCGATCGCGACCAGGTGCTCCACGTGGCCCGGCTGGCCCGCCTGCGGCTCTCCGACGAGGAGGTCGACCGGATGGCCCCCGAGCTGTCGAAGATCCTCGAGCACGTGGAGCGCATGGACGAGCTCGACCTGGAGGGAGTCGAGCCGACGACCCACGTGGTCGAGCTTCAGAACGTTCTGCGTGAGGACGTGCCGCGGCCCAGCCTGACGCCCGAGCGCGCGCTCGAACAGGCGCCCGACCCGGCCGGGGGCGGTTTCCGCGTCCCCAGCCCAGGAGCCACGTGAGCGAGCTGCTCGAGCTGAGCGCCGCGCGGCAGGCCGAGCTCCTGCGCAGCGGCGAGGTCTCGGCCGCCGAAGCGTTCGAGTTCTGGCGCGAGCGGGCCGCGGGCGACGAGCTGGGCGCCTATCTCTGGGTGGCCGACGAGCCGCCGGCCGAGCTGGGCGAGCTGCCGCCGGTGGCGGTCAAGGACCTGTTCTGCGTCGAGGGGGTGCCGAGCACGGCCGGGTCGCGCATCCTCGAGGGCTACCGGCCGCCGTACACGGCCACGAGCGTGAGCAACCTCCAGGCAGCCGGCGCGCCGGTGCTGGGCAAGACGAACCAGGACGAGTTCGCGATGGGCTCCTCCAACGAGAACTCGGGCTATCGGCCGGTCCAGAACCCCTGGGACCGGACGCGCGTGCCCGGAGGCTCGAGCGGCGGGAGCGCGGCCGCCGTCGCGGCGGGGCTGGCGCCCTGGGCGATCGGCACGGATACCGGCGGCTCGATCCGCCAGCCGGCGTCGCTGTGCGGGATCGTCGGCCTCAAGCCCACCTACGGCGCGATCTCCCGCTACGGGATGATCGCCTTCGCCTCCTCGCTCGACCAGTGCGGGCCGCTCACCCGCGACGTCACGGACTCCGCGCTCCTGTTGCGTCATCTCCAGGGCCGGGACCCGTGCGACTCCACCTCGACGGGAATCCCCGGCGAGCTTCCGCTGCCCAGCGCCGAGCGACTGGACGGGCTCCGCTTCGGGGTCTGGGGGCTCGAGGAGGAGGGCCTGCAGCCGGGCGTGGCCGAGGTTACGCGCACCACCCTCGGCCGCATCGAGGGGCTCGGGGGCGCCGTGGAGGAGATCGAGCTGCCCAACGCAGGCCACGGGCTGTCGGCCTACTACGTGATCGCCCCGGCCGAGGCGAGCGCCAATCTCGCCCGCTACGACGGTGTCCGCTACGGCCCCCGCTCCGGCAACCCCCCATTACGGGGGGCAGGCGGGGATCTCACCTCGATGTACGAGCAGACCCGCCACGACGGCTTCGGCGAAGAGGTCAAGCGGCGCATCATGATCGGCACCTACGCGCTCTCGTCCGGCTACTACGACGCGTACTACGGCACCGCGCAGCGTGTGCGGACCCGCATCGCCGAGGACTTCAGGGCCGCCTTCGAGCAGGTGGACTTCGTGGTCACCCCGACGTCGCCCACCGTGGCCTTCGAGCTGGGCGAGCGCACCGCCGACCCGCTGGCCATGTACCTGTCCGACTACTTCACGGTCCCCATGCCACTCGCGGGCATCCCAGCCATCTCGATCCCCGCCGGGCTCTCCGAGGGCCTGCCGGTGGGCTTCCAGATCGCCGGCCCGGCGTTCAGCGAGGCGAGGATCCTCGACGCCGCCCACGCGCTCGAGAAGACGATCGCCTTCGAGGGGGTGCCGGTCCCGTGAGCGTCTACGAGCCGGTGATCGGCATCGAGATCCACGTGCAGCTGAGGACGCGGACGAAGATGTTCTGCAGCTGCGCTCTCTCGTTCGGGGACGAGCCCAACACCCACACCTGCCCTGTCTGCCTGGGCCACCCCGGCACGCTTCCGGTGACCAACGCCGAGGCCGTCCACCTCGCCCTGATGATCGGCATGGCCTTCGAGTGCGAGATCGCTCCCCGCTCGATCTTCCATCGCAAGAACTACTTCTATCCCGATCTGCCCAAGGGCTACCAGATCAGCCAGTACGACATTCCGCTGGCCAGCGGCGGGCGCCTCGGCGACGTGCGCATCCATCGCGTCCACATGGAGGAGGACGCCGCGAAGCTGGTCCACGCGGGCACCTCCGGTCGCATCCACGGCTCAGAGGCCAGCGTGGTCGACTTCAACCGTGGCGGCACGCCGCTGGTGGAGATCGTGACCGAGCCCGACCTGCGCTCTGCGGCCGAGGCCGCACAGTTCGGCCGTCTGCTCCAGGCCACGCTCAGGCGCATGGGCGTCTCGGACGTGAACATGGAGGAGGGCTCGCTGCGGGTGGACGCCAACGTGTCGATCCGGCCCGCCGGAAGTGAGACGTTGGGGGTGAAGACCGAGCTCAAGAACATGAACTCGTTCCGCTTCCTCGAGCGCGGCATCGACGCCGAGATCGCGCGCCAGGAGGCGCTCGTCCGCGACGGCGACGTGGTGGTGCAGGAGACGCTCCACTACGACCCGCGCACCGATGCGATCACGTCCCTGCGGTCCAAGGAGGAGGCGCACGACTACCGCTACTTCCCGGAGCCCGACCTGGTGCCGATCGCGCCCACCGAGGAGATGCTCGAGCGCGCGCGGCTGGCCCTGCCCGAGCTGCCCGCGGCCCGCGCCGAGCGCCTCGAACGTGAGCTCTCCCTGCCGGCCGAGACGGCGCGGCTGCTGTCCTTCCGCTCGGAGCTGGGCGACTTCTTCGAGGAGGCCGTGAGCGCGTCGGAAAACGGCGACGCCCGGACGCTGGCCAACTGGACCACCAACGAGCTGGCGGCGCGCATCGGTGACTCCGACCCGGCCGAGACCCGGCTGGAGCCTCGGGCGCTGGCCGAGCTCGTGCAGATGGTGGGCGCCAAGCAGGTGTCGGCCTCGGCGGCCAAGGAGGTCCTCGACGTGCTGGTGGCCGACGGCGGAGACCCCGCGGCCGTGATCGACGCGCGCGGCCTGGGCGCGGCCGACAGCGATGAGCTCGAGTCGATCGTGGAGAGGGCGATCGCCGACAACCCGGACGCCGTGGAGAAGATCCGCGCGGGCAAGGACCAGGCGATCGGGGCGATCATCGGCGCCGTGATGCGCGAAACCAAGGGACGCGCGGACGGTGGCGAGGTGGGGCGCCTGATCCGCGAGCGGATCTGACGCACCACCCCACGGGCCCGCTTCGCGCGGGCCGTACCATGAGTCGAGGCAACTCCGAGAGAAGGGAGACCGGATGTCGCGACTCATCCGCATGGACGGGACGGGCCACACCACGCTCGCCGAGTGGACGGGCACGGACGATGAGGCCTTCGCCTCGGCGGTGATCGAGTTCGAGGAGCAGCAGGGCCTCGGCTACATCGGGACGGTGCCCGACGGGCCGGGCAAGGCGAGCCACGTGCGCGCGCTGCCCCGCGAGGCGGACCTCGTGATCATGCGCCGCCCCATCGCCGGGGGCTAGAAACTCCTTTGGCGGCAGAGCAGGCCCTCCCCGAGCTGGCCGCTGTTCCCTGGCGCCAGCGCACCGATGCCCGCTGGCTCACGCGCTGGGGTCGGATCTGGCACGCCTGGACGCTGCTCTACACCGTTCCCTTCGTCCTGGCGGGCGCGGGGATGCTGTGGCTCGAGCCGCTCGTTGCCCCGGTGGCGATCGCGGCGCTGGCCCACGCCTGGATCATCCCCGAGCTCTACGCCTTCCGAGGAGCCAGCGTCGTGCGACCCAAGGGCCCGCGCAACGAGAGGGCCGAGACGGTGGCGCAAGGGCTGCTCGGCGACCTGCTCGGCCACGACGAGCGCGAGCTTCAGCGCCGTACCGGGCTCGCGCTCGAGCGGGGCGCCCTGGGGGTCTGGCTCGTGGGCGAGGCGGGCGTCCTGCTGGTCACGCCCGGGGGCCGCAGGGTCCACTCCTTCTGCGTGCGCACCGCCGAGCCCGAGCTACCACCCAGCGACCGGGTGGCCCACCTGCTGCTGGCGCTCCGCGTGGACGAGGAGGGCTTCGCCACCGTGGCCAACCACGCCTTCGCCGGGGCGCCCTGGCGGGTCCGGCGCCGCCTCGCCGCGGGGATGCGACCAGCCCTGGACGCGGCCCGCCGGGCGGCGCGTTAGCCTCGCCCGGGTGCTGAGCTTCCGGCCCGGCGGCGCGGGTGACCTGCGCGCCGTCTTCCTCCTGGGCGAGTCGGCGTGGGACGCGTCGCGCCGCACGCGCGGCCTCCTCGCCCCGGACGAGGGAAGAGACGCCGACGAGCTCGAAGCCGACTGGCAACGCTCACGCGACTTCTTCGAGTTCGTCGCCGCCCAGCCCGACGGGTCGTTCTGGGTCGGTGAGGAGGACGACCAGATCGTGGCCTACACCCGCGTGGCCCGATTTGGAGAGATCGACGAGCTGACCGAGCTGTGGGTCGAGCCCTCGCACGCCGGGCAGGGGGTGGGCCGCGCCCTGCTGGAGCGGGTCTGGCCCGAGTCCCCCACTCCCGAACTCGGCCGTGTGGTGGTCACGTTCGGCACTCCCGTCGACCTGTCGCTCTACACGGAGTTCGGGGTCATGCCGGTGGGCGGGCATTGGCACCTGGTCCGGCGAGCCGAGCCGTACCTCGAGCAGCGAGCGTTCGAGACGGACGCCGCGGGCCCCTCCGTCCATGGGCTGACGGCCAGCCGGGCCGTTGAGGAGTGGAAGCGCCTGGAGCCCGCGGCCGTCGGTCACGAGCGGCCGCTGCTGCACGAGTTCTTCGGGCGCACACGCACCTCACTCGCCCTGCTCGACCAGGACTCGGGGCAGGCTCGGGCGCTGTGCTGGGTGAGCGCGACCGGGGAGATCGGCCCCGCCGTGGCGGAGACTGCCGAGGCGCTCGTGCCGGTGGTCCTGGCCGCGCTCGACCGGGTGGCCAAGCTTCAGGAGCCCGACGTCCTGAACATCTTCTGCACCACCGATTCCTGGTGGCTCCTCGACCGCCTGCGCCGGCTGGGCTTCCGGGTGCGCTGGCCGTCATGGATCATGTCCTCGATCCCCCTGCCGGGCCTCGATCGCTACGTGCCTACCGCGCCGCCCCGGCTGCTCTGAGACTCGGCAAGCCCTCTGCCAAACTGAATGTCATGGGAGAAGCCCTCTCCGACATCGCTCGCAAGACCCTGGCTGTCGCCGTGCTCGTCGTGGCCGCCTACGTCCTCTTCAAGATCGTGATCGGCGCCGTGCTCGGAGTGGCGCTGATCGTGGTGGCGGTCGTGGCGGTCGTGGGCGTCATCTGGGCGCTGAACGTCCTCTAGCCGGCGTCCAGGGCCTTGGAGTTCATATTCGTAGCCCTCCTGTTCGGCGTGGCCACGGCCGCCATCGCCCGGCTCAAGGGAAGCTCGGTCTTCCTCTGGTTCCTGATCGGCACCGCGCTCCCGGGCGTGGGCATACTGGGCGCGCTGTTCATGCGCGACGAGCGCACCGAGCCGCGCCGGGAATGCCCGCGCTGCGGCGCGATCGTGAAGATCAGCGATCAGGTGTGCACCCGCTGCGGCCACGACCTCGATTACCCGGAGCCGGTCGAACCGGCGCAGAACCCGGTCTGAGCGCGAAAAAGCGCTGGTAGACTGCCGGGTCTCTGGCCGCCCGGCCAGGCGATCTCAGCCGTGGGAAGACGCGGGAAGGAGTACGAGCCGTCATGCGAGCAGTCGACGCCGTCATGGAGTGCCTCAAGGCCGAGGGCGTCGAGCACGTATTCGGAATCCCCGGCGGTGCCAACCTTCCCACCTACGACGCTCTCTACGATGCCGGCATCCGGCACGTGCAGTGCCGCCATGAGCAGGGCGCCGGCCACGCCGCGGAGGGCTACGCCAAGGCCTCCGGCCGGGTCGGGGTGGCGTTGGCCACGAGCGGCCCCGGAGCCACCAACCTCGTCACCTGCATCGCCGATGCGGTCATGGACAGCGTGCCCACAGTCTTCCTCACCGGGCAGGTGCGCACCGAGCTGATCGGCACCGACGGCTTTCAGGAAGCCGACATCTCCGGGATCACCATGCCGATCGTCAAGCACTCGATCCTGATCCAGGACCCGCGCGACATCCCCAAGGCGATCCACGAGGCCTTTCACATCGCGCGCAGCGGCCGCCCCGGCCCCGTGCTGGTGGACGTGCCGCAGGACCTGTCGCGCGCGGACATCCCCTACGAGCCGGTGTCGCAGGTGCACCTCCCCGGATACCAGCCCACCACGGAGGGCAACGCCAAGCAGATCCGCCTGGCCGCCAAGGCTCTGGCGAACTCTCGCCGTCCGGTGATCTACGGCGGCGGCGGGATCATCAACGCCGAGGCCTCCAAGGAGTTCCGCGAGCTGTGCCTCTCGGACGCCTTCCCGGTGACCTGCACCCTGATGGGGCTGGGCGCCTTCCCGGGCGGCCACGAGCAGTGGCTGGGCATGCTCGGCATGCACGGCACCCGCACCGCCAACTACGCGATGGACGAGGCCGATCTGATCGTCGCGATCGGCGCCCGCTTCGACGACCGCATCACCGGCAAGCTGTCGGAGTTCGCGCCCCGGGCCAAGTTCATCCACATCGACATCGATCCGGCCGAGATCTCGAAGAACGTGCCCGCCCACATCCCGATCGTGGGCGACGCGAAGAACATCCTGCCCAAGCTGACCGCCGAGTACCGCGCGCTGGGCTCGGACGGCGCCCGCCTGGAGGGCTGGCTCGAGCGCATCAAGGGCTGGCAGGAGAAGCACCCGCTCGGATACGAGGACTCGACCGACTCGGAGATCAAGCCGCAGTACATGATCGAGGCGGCGTTCGAGGCCACGGGCGGGGAGGCGATCGTGACCTCCGACGTCGGCCAGCACCAGATGTGGACGGCCCAGTACTACGGCTTCAGCCGGCCCCGCCAATGGATCAACTCGGGCGGGCTCGGCACGATGGGCTTCGGCCTGCCGTCGGCTCTCGGGGCCAAGGTCGGCTGCCCCGACCAGGACGTGGTGTGCCTCGCCGGTGACGGCTCGCTGATCATGACCGCCCAGGAGCTGGCCACCTGCGTGGACGAGCAGATCCCGGTCAAGGTGTTCCTGATGAACAATGGCTACCTCGGCATGGTCCGCCAGTGGCAGGAGCTGTTCTGGGACAAGCGCTACTCGTCGGTGAAGATGGGCTCGAGCCCGGATTGGGTCAAGCTGGCCGAGGCCTTCGGCGCCCGCGGCATGCGGGTCAGCGACAAGTCGGAGCTGGTGGGCGCCTTCAAGGACGCTCTCGCGGAGGAGGGCCCGGTCGTGGTCGACGTCCGAGTGACCCCCGAGGAGAACTGCTACCCGATGATCCCCGCGGGGCAGGCTGCCCGCGACATGGTGGGCTGAGCCGTGGGCGAGCCCGGCACCAAGGAGATCCTCAGCCTCGAAGACCTGCAGGTCAGCGGCGGCATCCGCACTGGCCGCAAGCACGTCCTGTCGATCCTCGTGGAGAACAAGCCCGGCGTGCTGGCCCGCATCGCGGGACTGTTCGCACGGCGCGGCTTCAACATCGACTCGCTCGCGGTGGGACCCACCGACGACAGCTCGATCTCGCGCATCACGCTGACCGTCGACGGCGCAGCTCACCCGATCGACCAGGTGACCAAGCAGCTGCACAAGCTCGTCCACGTGATCAAGATCCGCGACCTGGCGCCCTCGGAGACCGTGGCCCGCGAGCTGTCGCTGTTCAAGATCTCCTGCCAGGACGGGGACGCACGTGCCCAGGTGATGCAGTTCGCCGGGATCTTCCGCGGCAACGTGGTGGACGTCTCCAAGCGCAGCGTGACCGTGGAGGTCACCGGTACCGCGGACAAGATCGAGGCCTTCGAGGACATGGTCCGTCCGTTCGGCCTGATCGAGATGGTCCGCACGGGCGAGATCGCCGTGGCCCGCGGGCGCGGCGCGACGTAGAGCGGGAACCGCGGAGGTACGCTCGCCCGATGGCCAAGGGCGAGTTCACGATGCTCGAGGTCGCCGGCCGCGAGGTGCGGCTGTCGAATCCGGCGAAGGTCTACTTCCCCAAGCCGGGCTGGACCAAGCTCGACCTGGCTCGGTTCTACATGGAGATCGCCGAGGCGGCGCTGGTGCACGTCCGCGAGCGGCCCGGCGTGATGAAGCGCTTCGTGAACGGGATCATGGAGGATCCGATCTGGCAGAAGCGGGTGCCGAAGAGCGTGCCCGACTGGCTGCAGACGGCCACGGTGGCCTTCCCGTCGGGCCGGACGGCCGAGGAGCTCGTGGCCAACGACGCCGCCCACCTCGTGTGGGCGGTCAACCTCGGGGTGATCGACTTCAACCCGTGGCCGGTCCGCCGCCGCGATCTCGAACGGCCAGATGAGCTGCGCGTGGACCTCGATCCCACGCCGGGCATCACGTGGGACGAGGTGCGGCGCACCGCGATGGTCGTGCGGGACGTGCTCGCTGAGCACGGCCTGACCGGCTACCCCAAGACCTCCGGCTCCAAGGGGATTCACGTGAACGTCCGGATCGAGCCCGCGTGGGACTTCCTCGGGGTACGCCGCGCCGCTCTGGCGATGGCCCGTGAGGTGGAACGGCGCGCGCCGGACCTGGCCACCACCAAGTGGTGGAAGGAGGAGCGCCACGGCGTATTCGTGGACTACAACCAGAACGCCCGCGACCGCACGGTCGCCTCGTGCTACTCCGTGCGGCCCACCCCGGACGCCCGGGTCTCCTGCGCCCTGCGATGGGACGAGGTGCCCGACGCGGAGCCTGCCGAGCTGCGGCTCGACACCGTTCCGGCCCGCCTGCGCGAGCTCGGAGACCCCGCGGCGGGCATCGACGATGAGGCCGGCTCGCTCGATCAGCTGCTCGAGCTCGCCCGGCGCGACGAGGAGGAGGGCCTGGGCGACGCACCCTGGCCGCCGCACTTTCCCAAGCAGCGCGACGAGCCCAAGCGCGTTCAGCCGAGTCGTGACCGGGAACGCCCGACCCAGCGCGGCCGCGCCGGCGATCCCCAGCCCGGCGGCCCGCCGCCCGGCGTGAGCACGGGAGGGCTGCAGCGCGGCTTCGGCTCGAAGCCGCGGACCGGCCAGGGGCACGAGCATGAGTTCGGCCGCGACGACGACTCGGGCCGCGCGTAGCGATCGCCTCAAACTTCGCCTGCGAATCCGCCAGAATCAAGGGGTGCCAACACGCGCGATTCGCACGGCCGAGCCGTTCGAGCTCCAGGACGGCGCGCTACGGCTCTTCGAGCAGAGAATCACCTCGGCCCTTGGCCGCGCCCGCCGAGACGGGTCGGTCGCCTTCGCGGCCCTGACCACGGCGATCCCGGCCGACCTCGATCTGTCCGCGGTGGTGCTGGCGGCGCGGCGGCCCGACGATCGCTTCGCCTGCTTCGAGCAGCCCGACCGAGAGCGCTTCGCGCTCGCCGCGCTGGGCCAGGCCGCCCTCGTCCGGGCGAGCGGGCCGGACCGCTTCGCCGCCGCCTCCGCACAGGCGCGGGAGCTCGGGCGCCGCACCCTTGCCGATGATCCGGGGGCCGATTCGCGTCGCCCGCCGGCGGCAGGGCCGGTGTTCGTGGGCGGCTTTGCCTTCTCCGGCGACGGCGGCTCCACGCACGAGTGGGGCTCGCTCGCGCCCGCGCTGCTGGTGCTGCCGGAGGTCGCGCTGGTGCGCCAGTCGGATGAGGCACGCATGACGCTGTGCGCCGAGGTGCAGCCCGACGACGACCCGGATGCCGTCATGCGCCGCATGCTGCGGCGGGTCGAGGAGCTGGCGCCCGCTGCGGTGCCGCTGGTGGATCCGGACCCGGTGGAACGCACGCGCCTCGCCAGCGCCGCGCCGCCCTCACACTACGAGCACGCCGTGGAGCGGGCGGTGGAGCGCATTCGGGCGGGGGAGATCGAGAAGGTGGTGCTGGCCCGGGAGGTCCGCGCCCACGGCGCCACTCCCTACGACCCCGCCGCGGTGTTCGGCGCGCTGCGTGAGCTCTTCCCCGCCTGCTACGGCTGGTGCGTTGGCACGCCCGAGCTCGCCTTCGTCGGCGCCAGCCCGGAGCTGCTCGTCCGCCGCGACGGCCAGCGTGTCCAGAGCGTCGCGCTGGCCGGCACCACGCGCCGCAGCGCCGACCCGGCGGTCGACGATCACCTCGGTGAGCAGCTGCTGCGCAGCGCCAAGAACCGCGAGGAGCAGGACATCGTCACGCGCAGCATCGAGCGCACCCTCGACCCGGTCAGCCTGTGGGTGGCCGCGGCCGGCGAGCCGGCCTTGGTCAAGGTCCACAACGTCCAGCATCTGGCCACGCCGATCCGCGCGCACCTGGCCGATCCGCTGCCCGCGGTGGAGCTCGCGGGCATGCTGCTTCCCACTCCGGCGGTGGGGGGCGAGCCGCCCGAGCGCGCGCTGCCGCTGATCCCCGCCCTGGAGGGCCTCGACCGCGGCTGGTACGCCGGCGCGGTGGGCTGGACCGACCTCGCCGAGGACGGTGAGTTCTGCGTGGCTCTGCGCTGTGCACTCCTGCGCGGGACGGTGGCCCACCTGTACGCGGGCTGCGGGATCGTGCGCGACTCGGTGCCTCACGAGGAGCTCGCCGAGACCGAGGTCAAGCTCCAGGCGCTCCTCCCGCTGCTGGCCTGAGCCGCTGCGCCACTCGCTCCGCGAGGTCACGATGGAGCCGGACGTTCGTGGCCCGATCGGTGCGAACCACCCGCAGTCCCGGACCCGCCAGGGCGTCCGCGGCAGTGCCGGTGGGAGTGGCGATGTGCTCCTCGTAGACGGCGGGATCGGCGTGTGCGGCCACCGGCAGGAAGTCGAAGATCGAGCCGCCGCCGTTGTCCAGGCACAGGATCTCGAGGTTCTCGGCCCCCGCGCGGCGCGCGGCCAGCAGGCCGCCGGCGTCGTGCTGCAGGGCCACCTCGCCGATCACCAGCCAGGTGGGCCGGCCCGTGGCCAGGGCGGCGCCGAGGGCCGAGGAGACGACGCCGTCGATCCCGTTGGCGCCGCGGTTGGCCAGAAAGTGGATCCGCTTGGCCGACTGCGGGAAGTAGGCCTCGAGGTCGCGGATCGGCATCGAGGAGCTCACCCACACGAGAGCTCCGTCGGGCAGCTCGGGCTCGAGGCCGGCGATCAGCCTGGGCTCGAACAGGTCCGGCGACTCGGCCAGGGCCGGCGTGACCACCGCGTCCGCCGCTCGCCACGACTCGAGCCAGCCTGGGTCCGGCTCGGCGCTGCGCATCTCCACGGCCGCGGCCAGGGAGTCGAGGGTGGGGCCGACGGCGGAGGCCAGGATCAGCTCGGCGCGGCGGCTCGGCTCGTGCCAGACGCCGTCGGGGTCCAGGACCACCTGGGGCGCACGGGAGAGCCACTCCCGGAGGGGTTTCGAGGTGGGGGTGTCCCCAAAGCGCAGCACGAGCTCGGGGAGCTGCGCCTCGGCGAAGCTCTCGGCTCGCAGGAGCACGTCGTAGTGAGCCACCACGTGGGATCGGTCGTGCGGTCCGCAGCGCACGCCCGAGGTCGGCTCGGCCAGCAGCGGCCAGCCCGTCTCGGCGGCGAGGCGGGCGGCGAGTTCGGCCACCCCGGTCACACCGGCGCCGCACACGATCGCACCCCGCGGAGTCTCGGCCATTCGGGCGGCCAGCGCATGGACGTCGTCGGCGTGGGGCGCGCTGGCGTGCTCACGGAGCTCGGTCCACGGCCGGCCGCCGTCGCGGCCCGCCCAGTCGGCCGCATCGAGCTGCTCGTCCACCGGGGCCAGCGGCTCTCGCAGAGGGAAGTTCAGGTGCACCGGGCCCTGCCGTCCGCCGGCCGCGGTCCAGAACGCCCGGCAAGCGAGCGCCCGGTGGTGGATAGCCGTGGCGCGCCCCGGCTCGTGGGTGCCCACCTCCACGAACCACTTCACCGCGCTGCCGTAGAGCTTGATCTGGTCGATCGCCTGGCCCGCGCCCACCTCGCGCAGCTCCGGCGGCCGGTCCGCCGTGAGCACGATCAGCGGCACGCGCGACTCCCACGCCTCGACCACCGCCGGGTGGAGGTTGGCCGCAGCCGTGCCGGAGGTGCAGGTGACGGCCACCGGCCGGCCCGTGGCCTTGGCCATGCCGAGGGCCACGAACCCGGCCGACCGCTCGTCGATCACCGACACCGCCTCGATCCCGTCGGCGGCCGCCAGGGTCAGCGCCAGCGGGGCGTTCCGGGAGCCGGGCGAGGTCACCGCATGGCGCAAACCGCACCGCCTCAGCTC
Source organism: uncultured Thermoleophilaceae bacterium (assembly GCA_963808545.1). Taxonomy (GTDB): domain Bacteria; phylum Actinomycetota; class Thermoleophilia; order Solirubrobacterales; family Thermoleophilaceae; genus JACVRW01. Next base: position 145,040 of record CAWEGB010000008.1, read on the forward strand.
GTCCACGAGGACCTGAAGCGGCGCATAGGTGCTGTTGATCGGGATCATTGGTGAGCGATGGTGCTCTTCATCCCCGGCTTCATGCAGCGTGGCGACGCCTGGCGGCCCGTGGCGGAGCTCCTGCCGGAACGCTATCCGGTGGTCCTCCTCGATCACGCCGAGCACAGCTACGAGAGCCGCCTGCGCGAGATCGCGGCGGCCGGCGATGGCCGGGTGCTGGTGGGCTATTCGCTCGGCGGGCGCCTGGCGCTCAGGGCCGCGCTGCGTGATCCGGGCCGCTACGCCGGGGTGATCACGCTGGGGGCCACCGCGGGCATCGAGGAACCGAGCCTGCGCCGTGCCCGGGCGGAGGCGGACGAGCGCCTGGCCGCCTGGATGGAGGCCAACCCGATCGAGGACATCGTGAGCATCTGGGAGCGCCAGCCGCTGTTCGCCGACCAGTCGGACAGCCTGATCGAGGCGCAGCGTCCTGGCCGGCTCGAGCACCGCCCCGCCGACCTCGCACTGATCCTGCGCACCGCCGGTCAGGGAGTGCTCGAGCCGGTGTGGCACGAGCTGCTGCGTTTCGAGCGGCCGCTGCTGGCGCTCGCCGGAGCGCGCGACGAGGGCTACGTGAGCGCCGCGGCCAGGATGGCCGACACCGCGCCGGCCGGCCGCGACGAGCTGATCGAGGACGCCGGTCATGCCGCCCACCTGCAGCGTCCTGACGCGGTGGCCGCTGCGGTGGAGCGCTTCCTGGCCGGGCTCGCGCCGAGTTCACAACCGAACTCGCCGCCGTCCACGTAGGAGCCTGCGACCGCAGTCGAGACCGGAGGTTTTCCGTGCATCGCAGACTTATCGCCCTCGTGGCCGTCCTGGCCGCCCTGCTGGTGGTGGCGCCCGCTGCTTCGGCCGGCGACCACAAGTACAAGGGGTCGGGTGGCTACTACGGCGCCACGACTCTGGACGTCGATCCGGGCACGCTCGAAGCTCTCACCGGCCTCGGCGTCGCGCCCGGCGCCGTCAAGCCGGCCAAGCTCGAGGGAGCTCGCTACTCGTTCCCGATCGTGAACTCGGTGCGCAGCGCGCTGCGCACCGGCACCGTGCGGCACAGGGGCGGAATCTCGCTCACCGCCGGCACCGTCACGGTCAAGCTGACCGACTTCGACATCAAGCTGCTCCAGGGTCAGCTCTACGGCAAGGTCAACGGCGCCGGTCCGGTGGCCCTGCTCGACCTCGACTACTCCAACACGGGCATCCGCTTCCGCAACGGCAAGCTCAAGATCGGCCCGGTCGGCACGACGCTGACCCAGGGCGCTGCGGACGCTCTGAATGCGGCGTTCGGCGTCTCGGCCCTCACGGACGACACCGTCCTGGGCGACGCCACGATTCGCTACCGGCTGTTCGGCTGGTAGGAAACCGTCCGTCGAGAAGAGGAGCCTGAAGGGTGCGGGCGGCGGCACGGACGCCGCCGCCCGCACCGGCCTCTCGCCCGTGCTCGTCAGCGGATGGTCTGGACCACGACCTCGTCGAGCACGGCTTGATCAGTGCTGACGCCGAGGCCCGGACCTGCGGGCACCTTCAGCGTCCCTCGGCTCGCCGGCGGCAGGACTCGGGCCAGCTCGCCGGTGAACAGGTCGAGGGTGGCCAGCCCACAGGCCAGTGAGATCTCCTCCGCCGCCGCGAGCTGAAGGGCGGCCGCAATGCCCCACGGCCCGTCGAGCGTGCTGGAGAGGAAAGCGCCCAGGCCGTGCCCCCGGGCTTCGCGCAGCAGGTCACGCGCGGGCTTGAACCCGCCTGTTCCGGCGAGCTTGACGTTGACCACGTCGCACGCCTCGAGCTCGAGTGCCCGCCGCAGCTCGCGCATGGTCGAGACCGACTCGTCGGCCGCGATGGGCGTGGAGACGCGCTGTCGGACCTCCGCCAGCTCCCGCAGGCTGCCGCAGGGCTGCTCGACGAACTCGAGATCGTGGGGCTCGATCGCGCGTATGGAGCGCACGGCGTCGTCCACCGACCATCCGCCGTTGGCGTCCACGCGCAGCGCGGGCCACGGGCCGACGGCTTCGCGCACGGCGGCCACCCGTTCGTCGTCGTCGGGAAGCCCCACCTTGAGCTTGAAGCAGGCAAAGCCCTCCCGCAGGCCCCTGCGGGCACGCTCGGCCACCTCCTCGGGCGGCCCGGCGGGCAGCGTCATGTTCACCGGCAGCGCGTCCCGACCCGGCTCGGCCAGGGGGCGCCCTTCCTGGCGGGCCTGCAGGTCGAGCCGGGCGATCTCCTCCGCCGCCCGCGCCTGGGGCGGACGGCGTCCCCCGCCGCCCGTGAGCGCGGCCACCGCCCGCTCGAGGGGAACGCCGTCGTAGGGCTCGAAGGGCGCCGCTTCGCCGAAACCCACCGCTCCGTCGGCGGCCTCGAGGCGCAACAGCAGCAGCTCGCGCGCCGTGACCACCCCGTTGGCGGTCACGAACGGGTCCTTCAGCGGAATGGACAGGCGATAGAGCGAGCGCTTCACGGCGCGGAAGGCCGCCTCACGAGAGCAGCACCCCGGCCGCCAGCAGCAGCGAGAAGACGGCCAGCAGGCGCCCGGCACCGGCCAGGGCGCCGTTGAGAGCCGGGCCGTCCGTGCGGGTGGAGACGGTCCGGATCAGCGGGGGTGCCAGTGGGAGCGCCACGAGAGCCAGGAGTACCCAGGGCGAGAGCGCCGGCACCAGCAGCGGCGGCACCAGGAACGAGATCGCCACCATCGCGGTGAACAGCACGCGAGCTCGCTCGCGTCCCAGCTTGACCGCGAGGGTCCGCTTGCCGGCGCGGCGGTCGGTGTCCACGTCGCGCACGTTGTTGACCACCAGGATGGCGGCGGCCAGCAGGCCCACGGGCACCCCGAGCGCGAACGCCTCCCAGCGCACCTCCTCGGTCTGCACGAAGTACGAGCCCACCACGGCGACGACGCCGAAGAAGAAGAACACGAAGAACTCGCCCAGCCCCTCGTAGCCGTAGGGCCGCGGGCCGCCGGTGTACAGCACGCCGGCGAGGATCGACACGGCGCCCACCACCAGGAGCTCCCAGCCGGACACGGCGGCGAGGTACAGGCCCGCGGCCACGGCCACGCCGAAGGCGATGTAGGTGCCGATGAGGACGCGGCGGGGCGGCATCAGGCCGCCCGCGGTCACCCGCACCGGCCCGAGTCGTTCCTCGGTGTCGGCCCCGCGGCGCGCGTCGGAGTAGTCGTTCGAGAGGTTCGTGCCGATCTGGATGAACGTGCTGCCCACGAGGGCGGCCACGAACGGGAGCACGCGAAACGTGTCCTCCGACCCGGCCAGCGCCGTGCCCACGAGCACGGGTGCCACGGCGGCCGGGAGCGTGCGCGGGCGTGCGGCCAGCAGCCACAGCCGAAGGTGACTCAAGGCCGCTTCGGGAACTTCGCGAAGTCCGGCCGGCGCTTCTCCCTGTAGGCGTCACGACCCTCCTGGGCCTCCTCTGATCCATAGAAGAGGAGGTTGGCGTCGTGCGCAAGCTGCTGGATGCCGGAGAGGCCGTCCTCGGCGGCGTTGAAGCTGGCCTTGAGCAGGCGCAGCGAGAAGGGGGAGAGGGCGAGCATCTCGCGGCACCAGGCCACGGTCTCCTCCTCGAGCTCCTCGAGCGCGACCACCCGGTTCACGAGCCCCATGTCGAGCGCCTCGCCGGCCGAGTACTCGCGGCACAGGAACCAGATCTCCTTGGCCCTCTTCGGCCCCACGAGGTTGGCCAGCAGCCCCGCTCCGAAGCCGCCGTCGAAGCTGCCCACCTTCGGCCCGGTCTGACCGAAGCGCGCGTTGTCGGCGGCGATGGTCAGGTCGCACACCACGTGCAGCACCTGCCCGCCGCCGACCGCGTAGCCGGCCACCATCGCGACGACGGGCTTGGGCAGCCGCCGCATCTGCACGTGCAGATCGGTCACGTGGAAGCGGCCGACCTGCGCGCCGCCGGCCACGTAGCCGGTGTCGCCACGCACGCGCTGGTCTCCGCCCGAGCAGAAGGCGAGCGGGCCCTCGCCGGTCAGAACGATCACTCCGACCGAGGTGTCCTCGCGGGCGCGCTCGAGCGCGTGGGAGAGCTCGATCAGCGTCTCCGGGCGAAAGGCGTTGCGCACCTCGGGCCGGTCGATGGTGAGCTTGGCGATCCCCTCGGCCACCTCGTAGCGGATGTCCTCGTAGTCGCCCGCGCTCTGCCACGCCGCGCCGGGGCGGATCACCCGCCTCGCCTGCTCCTCGGTCCACTCCCTGGTCGCCATGGAGGCTGGCAACGATAGTTGCCGTCGTACCCTGCGGGTGATGGAAGACTGGCTAACAGCGGCGGCGGCGCGCCGGCCCGACCACGTGGCCGTGGAGCACGAGGGCGGGCCGCTCACCTATTCGCAGCTCGACGCGGCGGCCGCGCGGACGGCCCGTGCGCTGGCCGCCCGGGGCGTCGCCGAGGGCGCGCTCGTGGCCACCACCCTGCCATCGGGGCGCGCCTTCGTCGAGTTGCTGCACGCGTTGCCCCGCCTGGGCGCGGTCCTCGTGCCCCTGAACCCGGACGACCCGGTGCGGGTGGAGGCGGCCCTGACGGTGCAACGGCCGCTCGACGGCTCCGAGGCCGACGTGGAGCTGCGCCGCAGCGTGGACCCGGACGCCGTGCACTCGATCATCCACACCTCGGGCACGAGCGGCCGCCCCCGTCCGATCGAGCTCAGCTACGCCAATCACCATGCCAGCGCACAGGCCTCGGCCGCGCATCTCGGCGTCGCGGAAGACGACCGCTGGCTGGGTGTCCTTCCGCTCTTCCACGTGGGTGGCCTGGCCGTCCTGCTGCGCTCCGTGATCTACGCCACCACTGCGGTGCTCCACGAGCGCTTCGATCCTGTCCGCGTTCGCGACGCGTTCGCCGCAAGCGAGGTGACGCTCGCGTCGCTGGTACCCACCATGCTCGCCCGCCTGCGCGAGGCAGGGATGGAGCGGGCCGCGCCGGAGCTCCGGGCGATCCTGCTGGGTGGCGGGCCGATCCCCGACGGACTGCTCGACTGGGCCGTGGCGGCCGGGCTGCCGGTGTCGCCCACCTACGGAATGACCGAGACCGCCTCCCAGGTGGTCACCGCCGCGCCGGGAGAGCGCAGCGGCCGCCCGCTGCCGGGCGTCGAGCTGCGGACCGGCGACGACGGAGAGATCATGGTGCGGGGGCCGATGGTGGCGCGCGGGGCGCTCGCGACGGACGGCTGGCTGCACACCGGCGATCGCGGGCACATCGACGCGGACGGCCGCCTCCACGTCGACGGGCGCCTCAAGGAGATCATCGTCACCGGTGGCGAGAACGTGTCGCCGCTCGAGGTGGAGGAGGCCCTCCTGACCCACCCCGCCGTGGCCGACGCCGGGGTGGCTGGGGTGCCCGACGCCGAATGGGGTGAGGCGATCACGGCGTTCGTCGTCCTGTCCGGCGAGGCCAGCGGCGAGGAGCTGCGCGCCTGGACCCGCGAGCGCCTCGCGGCCCACAAGGTGCCCAAGCGTGTCGAGCGGGTGACGGAGCTGCCACGCAACGCCACGGGCAAGCTGCTGCGCGACCGGCTGCGATGACCACCACGCGAGGAGCGCAGCCCGAGCGTTGGTCGGGCGAGCACCGCTGCGTCAAACCAACCGTCGCCACGATCGGCGTGTACGGATTCGACCTCGAGGCCTTTATCGCCGCTCTGCGCGAGGCCGATGTGGCGCTGCTGCTCGACGTGCGCCAGCGCCGCGGCGTGCGCGGCTCCCAGTACGCCTGGGCCAACTCGCGCCGGCTCCAGGCCGCGCTGGCGGACGCGGGCGTGGGCTACCGCCACCACCGCGAGCTGGCTCCGACGACAGAGCTGCGCCGGCTCCAGTACGCGGCCGACGATCGCCAGGGGGTCGGCAAGCGTTCCCGCACCGAGCTCGCCCCGGAGTACCGGGAGCGCTACATCGCCGAGATCCTCGACCGGGCCGACCTCGGAGCGCTGGTTGCGGAGCTCCCGGCGCGCGGCGCTGCGGCGCTGTTGTGCGTCGAGCGCGACCCGGAGGCCTGCCACCGCTCGCTGATCGCCCAGCGCTTGCACGAGCGCTACGCCGTGGGCGTCGAGCACCTGCGGCCGACCGTGTGACATTCACCATCTATCTCATGGTCGATGTCGCCCGGTCGCATCGGAACGCGGCGGCGAGGGGGCCGGCCCGAACCGGCAGCCGCAGGCGTGCGTGGCGGTGCTCGAAACCCGGCGCACGACCGGCATGAACACCGCACCGGGCAGGTGCAGCGCTCGTCGTTGACCCCGTGAACGCTGGAGACGCGTTCCCACACCACCCGGGCAGGTGCCGCGAGGCCGGATCTGAACTTGAGCGGCTGCATTAGAGTCTCCCGCCTCATGATCTACGACAAGGACGCCGACCTCGCCCGGCTCGACGGCACGACCGTGGCCATTCTCGGCTACGGCTCTCAGGGCCACGCCCACGCGCTCAACCTCAAGGATTCCGGCGTGGACGTCGTGGTGGGCCTCCGCGAGGACTCCTCCTCGGTCGACAAGGCCAGGCAGGACGGCCTACGGGTGCTGTCGATCGCCGACGCCGCCAGCGAGGGTGACGTCGTGATGATCCTCCTGCCCGACGAGAAGCAGGCCGACGTCTACGAGACGGAGATCCGCGACGGGATCGCACCCGGGAACCTGCTCATGTTCGCGCACGGGTTCAGCATCCACTTCGACCAGATCGACCCGGGGCCCGAGGTCGACGTCGGCATGGTGGCGCCCAAGGGCCCGGGCCACCTCGTGCGCCGCCAGTTCGTGGAGGGCAACGGCGTGCCCGGCCTGATGGCCATCGACCGCGACGCCAGCGGCGGCGCCCGCGATCTGGTGCTGGCCTACGCGCGCGGCATCGGCTGCACCCGGGCCGGTGTGATCGAGACCACGTTCAAGGACGAGACGGAGACCGACCTCTTCGGTGAGCAGGCCGTGCTCTGTGGCGGGGTCACCGAGCTCGTCCGGGCGGGGTACGAGACCCTCGTCGAGGCCGGCTACGACCCGCGACTCGCGTACTTCGAGTGCCTGCACGAGCTCAAGCTGATCGTCGATCTGATGTACGAGAAGGGCATCACCGGGATGCGCTATTCGATCTCGAACACCGCCGAGTACGGGGACCTCACCCGCGGCACGCGCATCGTCGACCAGCAGACCCGGGCGGCGATGAAGGAGATCCTGGGCGAGATCCAGTCGGGCGACTTCGCCCGTGAGTGGATCGCCGAGAACAAGGCCGGCCAGGAGAACTTTCTGCGCATGCGCGAGGAGGGCAAGAACCACCAGATCGAGCGCGAGGGCAAGGAGCTGCGCTCGATGATGGACTGGATCGACCAGGACTTCTGACGTGGACGGGGAGCGCGACAGCGGCTTTCTGCCGCCCGAGCCGGCCGGCCCCGAGCCCGAGCTGGGAAACCGCCCCGCCCAGGACGTCGCCGGCTCACCGCAGCCCGCGGAGGCCCAGCAGCCCACCCAGGGGTATCCGCCGCCGGGCCAGCCCTACGCCGCGCCGCCGCCCCAGGGCTACGCTCCCCCGCCTCCCGGCCAGGGCTACCCCGCCCAGCCGGGAGGGGGATGGGCACCGCCGCCCGGCCAGCAATGGCAGCAGGCGCCGCCGCCCTGGGGCTATCCCCAGCAGCAGGTACCCGACAACAGCCCCGCCGTGGCCGGCTTCGTGCTCTCCCTGGTCTCCGTCACCCTGCTCCTGTTCACGGCCGGGCTCTCGTCGATCGTGTCGATGGGCTGCTCGATCGCCGCGGTCGTGCTGGGCCGCAAGGGCGTGAAGAGGGTCGACGCGGGCGAGACGCCCAAGAATCGCGGCCTGGCCCAGGCGGGATTCTGGATCGGCGTGACCGGGCTCGTGCTCTCGGTGCTCGCGACGCTCGGTTGGATCGCCTTCGGCGTCCTGCTCGCCACCGACGACGAGGCTCGCCAGGACTTCGAGAAGGAGTTCGACGAGTCGAACAGCCTGTCGGCGCTGCTGGCCGGGGCGGCCCGCGTCATGACGCTTGTCCTGACGTAGACGGCTGATTCCGCCGCTATCTTCGGTGGTCCCATGGCCAACCCGTACGTGAAGCGGTACCTGATGACCGCCGGACCCACCCCGCTGCCGCCTGCGGTCTCGCAGGTGATGGCGGAGCCGATGCTCTACCACCGCGCGCCGGCCTTCATCGAGGTCTATGCGAGGACGCTCGGGCGGCTCAAGCAGGTGTTCGCCACGGGCAACGATGTGCTCGTGTTCGCCAGCTCGGGCAGCGGCGCCATGGAGTCGGCCGTGGCCAACCTGGTACGGCCCGGTGAGCCGGCGCTGGTGGCTTCGTGCGGCAAGTTCGGCGAGCGCTGGGCCGAGCTGTGCAACGCCTATGGCGCCGACACCATCCACTGGGAGACCGAGTGGGGTCTGAAGGTCGACCCTTCCGAGCTCGACCGCAGGCTGGGGGAGAACCCCGGCGTCGAGGTCGTCTTCACCACGCTCTCGGAGACCTCCACCGGGGTGGTCAACGACGTGCGTGAGCTGGCCGACGTCGCCCACCGCCACGGCGCGCTGATCGCCGTCGATGCGGTGTCCGGTCTGGGGGCGGTGCCCTGCCCCCAGGACGAGTGGGGCGTCGACGTGCTGGTCTCCGGCTCGCAGAAGGCGCTCATGGCGCCCCCGGGGCTGGGCTTTGCGAGCCCGAACGAAGCTGCGCTCCGTCGCGCCGCCGAGGCCCCCGGCCGCCGCTACTACTTCGACTGGCAAAGGACGGTCGACGGGCAGCGAAAGGAGCAGCCCGACAGCCCGTTCACTCCCGCCGTTGGCCTGGTGCAGGCGCTCGACGTGGCCCTCGGCCTGATCGAGGAGGAGGGGCTCGACGCGGTCTACGAGCGTCACCGTCTGCTCGGTCGCGCCACCCGTGAGGCCGCGCGTGCGCTCGACCTGGAGCTACTGGGCGGCGGCGACGAGCGGGCCAACGTGGTCACGGCCATCGTGTTGCCGGAGTCGATCGACGGAGCCAGGGTGCCCAAGCTCATGCGCGACCGCTTCGGCATCACCATCGCCGGCGGCCAGGGGCACCTCAAGGGCCGGATCGCGCGCATCGCGCACTGTGGCTACTTCGGCGCCTTCGACATCGTCGTCACCGTCTCGGCGCTCGAGATGACCCTCGCGGAGCTCGGTCACGAGGTCGAGCTGGGCACCGGCGTGGCCGCCGCCCAGCGGGTCTTCCTCGAGGCCGGTGTGCCCGTCGCCACGCCGGCGTGACGCCGGACGGCGGCGTCTCCGCTGAGCCGAGCGTCCTCGTCGCCGAGAAGATCGGCGACTCGGGCGTGGCGCGCCTGCGCGAGGCCGGGCTCCACGTGGAGGTCGGCACCGGCTGGGATGCCGGCGAGCTCGAGCGGCGCATCGGCGAGTTCGACGGCATCCTCATCCGCTCGGCGACCAAGCTGGACGCCGGGCTGCTGGATCGGGCCACGCGGCTGAAGGTGGTGGGCCGCGCCGGGGTGGGCGTGGACAACGTCGACGTGGAGGCCGCCACCAAGCGCGGTGTGGTCGTGGCCAACGCCCCCCAATCGAACGTGATCACCGCCGCCGAGCACACGATGGCCATGCTCCTGGCCCTCGCGCGCAAGGTGCCCCAGGCTCACGGGTCGCTCACCGGCGGGGCGTGGGAACGCTCGAAGTTCAGTGGCGTAGAGCTGTACGAGAAGACCCTCGGGGTGCTCGGCTTCGGCCGCATCGGCCAGCTCGTGGCCCAGCGCGCCCTCGGTTTCGGGATGCGCGTGTTGGCCTACGACGCATACGTGGCCGAGGAGCGTTTTCGCGACCTCGGCGTCGAGCGCGCCGCGACCTCGGACGAGGTGTACGCACAGGCCGACTTCCTCACCATCCACCTGCCGGTCAACGAGGGCACGGAGAACTGGCTCGACGGCGAGGCCTTCGCCAAGATGAAGCCGGGCGTGCGGGTGATCAACGTCGCCCGCGGCAAGCTCATGGTCGAGGACGCCCTGCGCGAGGCGCTCGACTCGGGCCGGGTGGCGGGCGCGGCGCTGGACGTGTTCCGCGACGAGCCGGTCACCGACAGTCCGCTGTTCGAATATCCCAACGTCGTGGTCACCCCGCATCTCGGCGCCTCCACGGCCGAGGCCACCGACCGCGCCGGCGACCAGGCCGCCGAGCAGGTCGTGGCGGCCCTCACCGGAGGTGTGGTCACCAGCGCGGTGAACGTGCCGGCGATCGCCACCGAGGACGTGGAGGTGCTCGGGCCGTTCCTCCCGCTGGCCAGGGATCTCGGGCGCGTGGCGGTTGCGCTGGCCGAGGGCAGCTCGGTGGACGCTCTCGAGATCGAGTACCTGGGCCGGATAGGGGATCGCGACACGCGACTTCTGACCGTCCAGGTGCTGAAGGGGGCTCTCTCCGGGCACGTCGAGGAGGACGTGAACGACGTGAACGCCCCGGCTCTCGCCGAGGAGCGCGGAATCCGCGTGGTGCAGACCAGGGCCGGCCACGCCCGCGACTTCACCGACCTGGTCCGCGTGACGGTGGTCAGCGGTGGGTCACGCACGCGGGTGGTCGGCACCACCCTCGGGCATCAGCACCGGCCACATCTCCTCGAGGCCTGGGGCTCGCGCTTCAACCTTCAGCTCGAGCACCACCTGACGGTGTTCCGCTACGTGGACCAGCCCGGCATGATCGGCCGCGTGGGCACGCTCTTCGGGCAGTCGGGGCTCAACATCAGCGCCGCCGCCGTCGGCCGCCGTCCGGACGCCGACCACGTGGGCGGCGTGGCCACGATGCTGGTCACCACGGACGGGCCGGTGCCACACGACGTGGTCGACCTGATCGCCGGCAGCGACGGGTTCGAGGCCGGCCGCACCGTCAGCTTCGGCTGAGCGCCAGCCGCAGATCCCCCACCAGATCCTCGGGCGCCTCGATCCCGCACGAGAGTCGCACGAGGTCGGCGGGCACGGCGGCCGTGGAGTCCTCCACGGACTGGTGAGTCATCGCTTGAGGAACCTCGATCAGCGACTCGACCCCGCCCAGCGACTCGGCCAGGGTGAAGATCTCGGTGGCCGCGGCGATCCGGGTGGCCTCGGGGTGGCGGAACGACACCATCCCGCCGAAGCCCGGCCAGCGCACGTCCTCCACGCCGGGCGCCGTACGCAGGAAGTCGCTCGTTGCGCGACCGTTCTCACCGTGGGCGGCCACGCGAAGGTGGAGGGTGCGCAGGCCGCGGTGCACGAGGAAGCAGTCGAATGGTCCCGGCACGGCGCCGACGGCGTTCTGCACGAAGCCCACACGTTCGTGCAGCTCCTCGCCGGCCGACACCACCAGGCCGCCCACGACGTCGGAGTGCCCGCCCAGGTACTTCGTGGCCGAGTGCACCACGGCGTCGGCGCCCAGCTCGAGCGGGCGCTGGACGACGGGGGTGGCGAAGGTGTTGTCCACGGCCACGAGAGCGCTGCCGCTGCACGCCACCACCGCCTCGACGTCGACCACGTTGAGCAGCGGGTTGGTGGGCGTCTCCACCCAGATCAGGGTGGTCTCGGCGCGGAGCGCGCGCTCGAGGGCGTCGAGGTCGGTCTGGTCGACCATGTCGTACGCAACCCCGAAGCGCGCGAGCACCTTGTCCAGCAGCCGGTAGGTACCCCCGTACAGATCGTGGGGCAGCAGCACGTGGTCGCCGGCGCGGCAGTGCGCCGTGATCAGAGCGTGGGTGGCCGCCATGCCGCTCGAGAAGGCGCGGCCAAGGCCGCCCTCCAGCGCGCCGATCGCCGTTTCAAGGGCCGTCCGGGTGGGGTTGGCCGAGCGGGCGTAGTCATAGTCCTCGACGAATTCGCCGGGCGCTGGCTGCACGTAGGTCGAGGTCTGGTGGATCGGTGGGATGACCGAGCGGTAGCTCGGATCGGGGGCGAGCCCGGCGTGGACGGCGCGGGTGGCGAACCGCGCGTTGTCGGGAATGCGGCTCACCGGGCGAGCGACTCGAGCAGGTCGGCCCGCGTTAGGATGCCCGCCGCTCGCCCGTCGAGGTTCACGAGCAGCGCCTCGCGCCGGTCGGCCAGGAGCTCCACCGCCTCGCGCACTCCGTCGTCCGCGGACACCGCCGGGAAGGGAGGCTCCATCACCTCGGCGATCTGGGCGCCGAGCAGGGCCGGATCGTCCATCGCGTGGCGCAGCAGCCCGCGCTCGCTCACCGAGCCGACCACCGTCTGGGGATCGTGGGAGGAGACCACCGGCAGCTGGGAGACCCTGTGCTCGTGCAGCAGCGCGACGGCGTCACGCACCTGCGCGTTCGACTCCACGGTCAGAAGCGGCGGGATCTCACCCTCGTCGTGCTTGCGACGCAGCACGTCCTCCACGCGCAGCTCCTCGTCCCGGGCCAGGAAGCCGTACTGGCGCATCCAGGCGTCGTTGTAGACCTTCGAGAGGTACGAGCGCCCGCCGTCGGGCAGGATCACGGCGACCATCGCGTCCGGGTCGTCGACCTCGCGCGCCACCTGGTAGGCCGCGTACAGGGCCAGGCCGCAGGAGCCGCCGGCGAGGATGCCCTCGGTCTCGGCCAGACGGCGGGTCCACAGGAAGGAGTCGCGGTCGGAGACGGTGATGTAGCGGTCGACGATCTGCGGGTCGTAGGTGTCGGGCCAGAAGTCCTCGCCCACGCCCTCCACGAGGTAGGGCCGAACGGCATCCTCGCCACCCGAGTAGATCGACCCCACGGGGTCGGCGCCGATGATCTCGATCGCCGGGTTGCGCTCGCGCAGGTAGCGGCCCACGCCGGTGATGGTGCCGCCGGTGCCGACTCCGGCCACGAAGTGGGTGATACGGCCGCCCGACTGGCGCCACAGCTCGGGCCCGGTGGTGGCGTAATGGGCCTCCGGGTTCGCCTGGTTTCGGTACTGATTGGGCTGAAACGCGCCCGGGATCTCCTCGGTGAGGCGGTCGGCCACGCGGTAGTAGGACTCGGGCGAGTCGGGTGGCACCTCGGTGGGGGCGACCACCACCTCGGCGCCGTACGCACGCAGGAGGTCGATCTTCTCCTTCGACATCTTGTCGGGCATCACCGCGATCACGCGGTAGCCCTTGAGCGAGGCCGCCATGGCCAGCCCGGCGCCCGTGTTGCCGCTGGTGGGCTCGATGATCGTGCCGCCCGGACGGAGCTTGCCGTCGCGCTCGGCCGCGGCGATCAGCGCCACCGCCGCCCGGTCCTTGATGGAGCCGCCCGGATTGAGGGCCTCGATCTTGGCCACCAACTGCGGACGCAGCTCGCTCCCGAGGCGCGACAGCCGCACCAGCGGGGTGTCGCCGATCGCGTCGAGGATCGACTCGCGGATGTCGACGCCGGTGCTGGAGGCGGTCTCCACGCAGTTGACGATAGAGCGAATTCGTAACCCGACGGGCATTTGAGTGATCCGGATCGCTGGAGGCTGCGAAAGGAACTCGCAGGATGCGCTCAACGGAGCAGGAAATGCCCATGCCGACCTGGATCGGAGGCCTCGAGACCGGGGTCGGGACCGCTCCTGCCCTGGGCTACGTCAGCCGTCCAGCGGGCGAGCTCGAGGGCTGGCCCGCAGCCCGCGATCAGGCCACCCAGATCGAACGGGCCTGCATGGCGCAGGGCCTCGAGCTCGGAGACGTGATCCGCGACGCCCAGCCCGTCAACGGCACCGGCACCCGGCCGGCGCTCCGAAACGCACTCGAGCAGGTGGCGGCCCGCGAGGCCGGCGCGCTCGTGGTGGCCCGCCTGGAGTGCTTGGCCGGCTCGGCCTCGGGAGTGGGCGCAGTGGTGGCCTGGTTCGATGAGAGCGACGCGCGGCTGATCGCAGTCGACGTCTCGCTCGACACGGCGTCGCCGGGCGGACGGATCGCAGCCAGAGCGCTGGTTGCCGCGGGCGAGCTCGAACGATCCAAGCTCGGCGAGCGCACCCGCCGGGGTCTGGCCGCCGCCCGCCGCAAGGGCGGGGGCGTGGGCCGGCCCTCAGTGGCCGACGACCCGGAGCTGAGGGAACGAGTTCGCTCCATGAGAACGGACGGCCTGACCCTCCAGGCCATCGCCGACCAGCTCAACGCCGACGGCATCCCGACCTTGCGTGGAGGGGCCGAATGGCGTCCCTCCAGCGTGCAGGCCGCCGCCGGCTACAAGCGGCCCGGCACACGGCGCAGCGCCCGTGAGGTGCCGCGGCTGAGCACCGAGACCAGACTGTCCTCTCGGCTGCAAAACAGCTGATTTCCGCCTCTCTTTACGCAACGGATTGGTTGCGTAGAGAGCTTTGGGACGAATTTCGCTCCCCAATTTCCAAGATCCGAGGCACAAAGGACGTATGCACAAACGAATTCGAAGGTCCGACTTCCTCGCCGGCACGGTTGTGGCCGGAGGGGCAGCCGTGGCCGGGGGTGCCTTGCTGGGGGGCGTGGCCTCGAGTGACGCGGCCAAGCTCTCCGACGCCGATGCCCGCGCACTGCAACTGATACTGCTCGTGGAATACACCGAGGACGCGTTCTATCGCGAGGCCATCGAAAGCGATGCGCTGGAGGGTGAGCTGAGGGTCTTCGCTCAGCAGGTCGCTGCTCAGGAGACCGAGCATCTCGCCTTCGTACGTAAGGCGCTCGGGAATCGAGCGGAGCCCAGGCCGAAGTTCGACTTCGGGTCGGCCACCAGCGAGCCGAAGGCCTTCGCCGACACGGCCGCCAAGCTGGAGGACCTCGCCGTGGCGGGCTACAACGGGCAGGCAACGAACGTGAGCCCGGCCATCCTGGCCGCCGCCTCAACCGTGGTATCGGTGGAGGCGCGGCACGCTGCCTGGGTTCGGAGCATCGCCGGCGAGCCGCCGGCACCCGACGCCACCGACGCTCCCCAGTCCGGAGACGACGTTCTCAGCGGCCTCGAGCAGATCGGACTCAAGCGATGACGGCGGAGGGTTTCTCCTTCGAGCGGCTCGACCGCGACGGCGCGCTCGCCGAGACCGCCCACCAGGCGGGCGGGATGTCACGTGCCGGCTTCTTCACTGCGGGACTCGCAGGGGCGGCGGTCCTCCTCGGCGCGCAGGGCGCCGAGGAGGCCCGCGCTCAGAAGCCGGGCAAGAACGATCTGGCCATCCTCAACTTCGCCCTCACCCTCGAGTACCTTCAGGCCGCCTTCTACACGGAGGCGGAGCGTATGAAGCAGCTTCGGGGACGCACCAAGCGAGCGGCCGAGGTGGTGGGCGGCGTCGAGCGCGCACACGTGAAGGCGTTCAAGGACGTCCTGGGCCGACAGGCGGTCAAGCGACCGAACTTCGACTTCCAGGGCGTGACCGAGAAGCCCCAGGCGTTCCTCAAGACGGCCGTGGCGTTCGAGGACCTCGCCGTGGCCGCCTACAAGGGCCAGGCCACGCGGCTCAAGTCGCGCTCGGCGCTCGCCGCGGCGGTCTCGATCCATTCGGTCGAGGCCCGCCACGCGGCGTGGATGCGCTACCTGTTCGGGGTCGATCCGGTGCGCGAGGCATTTGACCAGCCGAGCAGCAAGCGCGAGGTTACGAAGGTCGTGAAGTCCACGAACTTCATCGCCAGCACACCCTCGACGAAATCGAAGCGCGCGCCGCGCTTCACCGGCTGACCGGGTGGTCGGCCGGCGCAGGCGGCGTGCGTTGATTCTGATGGGCGGAATCATGGGTGCCCTCTCGGTGCTGGCTGTCCTGATCTGGCCGAGCTCGAAGGGGGCGGGCTCGATGGGGGGTGCGAGCACCGGCTTGCGCGAACCGCCCGAGTCGGCACTCGACGTGGGCCGGCCCGAGCCACTCGGGTCTGAGGCTCACGTGTCGGTCTGGACGAGCGTGCGCCGGTCCGGCGTGGCCCGCTCGGGCCCCGACCGCCGGTCTTCGGCGGTCGCACGCGTGGCGCTGCGTACGCCTGAGGGCACCTCGAACGTCCTGCAGGTGCTCAGCCGGGCGCGCGATGCCGCCGGGAACACCTGGGTCCGGGTGCGTCTCGCTGTGCTGCCCAACGGCAGCACCGGGTGGCTGCCGCGGCGGGTGATCAACGGCTACCGGACCGTGCGCACCCGCCTCGAGGTCGACCTGCGCCGCTTCCGCGCCACGCTCCTGCGGGACGGCCGGCCGGTGCTGCGCGCTCCCGTTGGGGTGGGCGAGCCGCAGTGGCCGACGCCGCGCGGACGCTTCTTCGTACGCAACAAGCTCGTCCGCTTCCGGAGCGAGTTCTATGGTCCGCTGGCCTTCGGCACCAGCGCCCGCTCGGCCGTCCTCACCGACTGGCCCGACGGCGGGTTCGTGGGCATTCACGGCACCAGTCGTCCCGACCTGATCCCCGGGCGCATCTCTCACGGCTGCATCAGGATGCGCAACCCCGACATCATTCGGCTCAACCGGCGCATGCCCGTTGGCACGCCGATCACGATCAGCTGATGCGCCGCCGCCTCTCCATCTGGCTCCTGGTACTGGTTTCGCCGGCCGCGCTGCTCGCCACGGGCTCGATGTCCGCGCTGGCCCAGGATCGCCAGCAGACGCCCACCGACCTCTGGAACGAGTACCCGCTCGACGAGACCGCGCCGGAGTCCGACCCCGCGCCTCCGGGCGATCAGACGAGCCCCCGCGAGCAGACGAGTCCCGGCGGCCGGCCGCCTCAGGAACGGACCTCCGGCGGCGATGACGGCGGCGGGAGCAGCCCGCTCCCGTTGGTCGCACTGGCGATGGTCGTCCTCGGGGGGGCGGGCCTGCTCATGTGGCGCCTGACCGCGCGGCGCTCCCAGCGCCCGGCGCCCACCCCCGCGGCCGGGCCGGAGGCGACCCGTCCCGGGCCGAAGCCGGCCCTGAAGCCTGGCGTCGCGGCGACCAAGCCGTCCACGCCCGCGCCGAAGCCTGCTGCCGCGCCCGAGCCGATCCCCGCTGCGGTCGCCGCGAAGCCCGAGCCCGCCACCGCAACGGACAGGCCCGAGAAGCGCAGCCGGCCGCAGCCGAAGCAGCCCGCGGCGCCCACGCGCGTGCCCTCCCTGACGCCGCAGCCCGCCTCGTCCGCGGCTGCGAAGCCCGTGACCGCGGAGACCCCGCGGCCCGCACCCGCCGAAGCGCCTCAGCCGACACCGCTCAAGCTCGTGCCGGCGGTGGACGAGGCTGCGCCCCAGACCCGGCAGGGCCCGGACCGGCAGCGCGAGGTGCCGCCGGCCAACGGCGCCGGCGCGAAGCAGTCGTCGCCGGCCGCGGAGCCACCCCGGCCCAGCCGGTGCCCGCGCCGCCGGTCGAGCCCGCGCCCGCGGAGGCTGCGCCCAGGGCGGTGGGCTACACCACCGTCCCGGACAGCGATGAAGCGGCCGGCACCCGGTTGCGCGACGAGGCCCGTCAGATCGAAGAGGCGTGCGATCGCCTGGGCATAGAGCTGAGCAAGCTGGTGCGCGATCTCGAGCCCACGTCGGGGCCCGACCTTCGCCGTCCAGGGCTGACCTACGCGCTGGAGAGCCTCGAGGCCGGCGAATTCGAGTGCCTGGTGGTGCCCCGGCTCGACCGGCTCACGCGGTCGGCGGCCAACCTCGGCGCGCTCATCAAGCTGCTCGACGAGCGCGACGCCCGGCTCGTCGTCGTGGACATCGATCTGGACACGAGCACGGAGGAGGGCCGGCTGGCCGCGGACGCCCTGGTCAAGGTGGGCGGCCTCGAGCGCAGGCGCCTCGAGCAGCGAACCCGAAAGGGCCTCGAGGCGGCCCGCGACCGCCGCCGCTCCTCAGGGCGCCCGGCGGTGGCCGACCGGCCTTCCCTCAAGCAGCGGATCGCAGACATGCGAGCCAGCGGCATGACCCTTCAGGCGATCGCGGACACCCTCAACGACGAGGGCATCCCCACCGTTCGCGGCGGCGCCGAATGGCGGCCCTCGAGCGTGCAGGCCGCGGCCGGCTACAAGCGGCCGAATCGCCGCAAGAACGCCAGCGGCGGCGACACCTCCAAGAAGCGGTAACACCACGGCTCGGACTGCCTCGAGCAGGACTGGAATGATGCGCGCGTGCGCGCGCTCGTGATCACCGAGCATGGACCGCCCGACGTGATGCGAGTCCAGGAGCGGCCGGACCCCGAGCCCGGCCCCGGCGAGGTGCGTGTGCGCGTTCGGGCCGCCGGCGTGAACTTCGCCGACCTGCTGGCCCGGGTGGGCCTGTACCCCGATGCCCCCAAGCCGCCCTGCGTGGTGGGCTACGAGATCGCCGGAGACGTCGATGCCCTGGGGGAGGGCGTGGAGGGCATCGAGGTGGGTCAGCGCGTGATGGGCGGTTCGCGTTTTGGCGGCTACGCCCAGCTGGCGGTCACCACCGCGGAGGCGCTCGTGCCCTTGCCGGACGGCTGGAGCTACGCGGAGGGCGCTGCGCTGCCGGTGACCTACGCCACCGCCTACGCGGGTCTGATCCGTTACGGAGGACTGCGCGAGGGGGAGAGGGTGCTGATCCAGGCCGCCGCCGGCGGCGTGGGAATCGCCGCCACCCACGTAGCCAAGCTCACCGGGGCCGAGGTCTACGGCACGGCCTCACCGGCCAAGCACGACGCGATCCGGAGCTTCGGCGTGGACCATCCGATCGACTACCGCACGCACGACGTCGTCGACGAGGTGCGGCGTGTGTCCGGGGAGAAGCAGCCCCTCGACCTCGCCCTCGACGCGATCGGCGGGCGCAGCTTCAAGCAGAGCTTCTCCCTGCTGCGCGCGGGCGGCCGGCTGGTGTGCTTCGGCGCGTCGGAGGTGCAGGCCGGCGAGCGCCGCAGCCCGCTGCGCGCCATGCGCGTGGTGGCCCAGATGCCGCGTTTCAACCCGATGAAGCTGATGAGCGATTCGAGATCGGTGATCGGGCTCAACATGCTCCGGCTCTGGGACGCCAAGGGCTCGCTTCGCGACTACACCGAACCGCTGCGCGCGTGGCTCGATGCCGGGGCGATCCGCCCGGTGCTGGCCCGCGAGTTCCGGCTCGACGACGGCGCCGAGGCCCACCGCTTCGTGCACGAGCGCAAGAACGTGGGCAAGGTCGTCCTCACGCTCTAGAGATGAGCGTGTACCCTCCGTCGGGCATGGCGCTCCTCGCCGACCTGCGACTTCTCCTTCTCCCCCCTCGGGGGGAATAACGCGTGGCGGCCGCATCAGCCGCAAACCCAGGGGAATCGATCAGGACCGGCAAGTAGGAGAGTGAGCGACATGGACCGCAACGAGACAGACCGAGTACGGATCTTCGACACCACCCTGCGCGACGGCGAGCAGTCGCCGGGCATCTCGCTGAACAAGGGGGAGAAGCTCGAGATCGCGCACCAGCTGGCGCGCCTCGGGGTGGACATCATCGAAGCCGGCTTCCCGATCTCCTCTCCCGGCGACTTCGAGGCGGTGCAGGCCATTGCCCGCGAGGTGCACGGCCCGGTGATCTGCGGTCTGGCCCGGGCCAATGCCCAGGACGTGGATGCCGCCTGGAACGCCGTCAAGGACTCCGAGCGCCCGCGCATCCACACGTTCATCTCCACCTCGGACATCCACATCGAGCATCAGCTCCAGACCACGCGCGAGGACGTCAAGGGTCAGGCCCGAGCCGCGGTGGCCCAGGCCCGCGCCTATTGCGACGACGTCGAGTTCTCGCCGATGGACGCCACGCGCTCCGACCTCGAGTTCACCGCCGAGGTGCTGCAGATCGCTCTCGAGGAGGGCGCCACCACGATCAACGTGCCGGACACGGTCGGGTACTCGATGGCGGAGGAGCACGGCGAGATGTGGCGCACCCTCTACCGGCTGGTGCCCGGCCTCGCCGAGGTGACGACGTCCGTGCACTGCCACGACGACCTCGGTCTCGCGGTAGCCAACTCCTTCGCCGGGCTGCTCGCGGGATGCCGCCAGGTGGAATGCGCCATCAACGGGATCGGGGAGCGCGCCGGCAACGCCTCGCTCGAGGAGATCGTGATGCTCATCCGCGTGCGCGAGTCCGCGCACGGCCTGTGGACCGGGGTGGACACCACGGAGATCGCCCGCACCAGCCGCATGGTGTCGCGCATCACCGGCTATCAGGTCCAGCCCAACAAGGCGATCGTCGGCCGCAACGCGTTCGCGCACGAGTCCGGCATCCATCAGGACGGCGTGCTCAAGGAGCGCACCACCTACGAGATCATGGACGCCACCACCATCGGCCTGGAGACCAACGCGCTCGTCCTGGGCAAGCACTCCGGGCGCCACGCGCTGCGCAACGCGCTCGAGGAGCTCGGCTTCCAGGTCGACGGGGCCGCACTCAACACCGCGTTCAAGCGCTTCAAGGAGCTGGCGGACAAGAAGAAGAAGGTCACGGCGCTGGACCTCGAGGCGATCGTCTCGGACGAGATGAAGCAGGCGCCCGCGGCCTTCGAGCTCGTGTCCTTCGACATCGAGGCGTCGTCCACGCGCTCGCCGCTCGCCCATGTGGCCGTGCGCCGGCCCGACGGCGAGACGGAGTCCGGCAGTTTCACCGGCGACGGCCCGATCGACGCCTTCTTCAGCGCGCTCAACGCGGCCACCCACCACGAAGCGCGGTTGAAGGAGTTCCACGTGTCCGCGGTCACGGGCGGGCGCGACGCTCTCGGCGAGGTCACCGTCCTGCTCGAGCTGGACGGCCGGCTGTCATCCGGGGTCGGAGTGTCGACCGACATCCTCGAAGCCTCGGGCAAGGCCTATCTTCGCGCGCTCTCGAACGCGCTCGACAACGCCGTCTCCGAGGCCGAGCGGGTGCTCGAGCAGGAGGCCAAGAAGACCCCCACGCCCTGACCGGCGAGGCCTTCACCTGGCGCGACGGCGAGCGGCTGATCCGCTTCGGGCGAGGAGCGGCAGGGGAGGCCCCCGAGCTTCTCGGGCAGGGCGGGTTCGCAGAGTTCACGCTGCTCACCACCGAGCGCGCCCGCGACTCGGCACCGCAGGTGACAGCCGCCGCCGCGGAGGTGCTGATGGTGCCGTCCGGTCTCGTGGACGAGCTGTCGGCGGATCTGCTCCCGCGTGTGGGGGAGCGGCCGGTCGTGGCCCTCGGCGGCGGCCGGGTGATCGACACGGCCAAGGCGGTGGCAGGCGCCTCGGGCCGCGCGGTCGCGGCCCTTCCCACCACCCTGTCCGGTGCGGAGCTCACGCCCTTTCACCGGACTCCCAGGGGAGTCGAGGACGCCCGGCTGGTTCGCCCCTCGCTGGTGGTGGCCGATCCGGCTCTGATGGCCTCCCAGCCGCCTCCCGCGCTGGCGGCCAGCGCCATGAACGCGCTTGCCCACGGAATGGAGTCGCTCTACACGCCGTTCGCCAACCCGGTGGCCGAGCTGTCCGCACTGCGTGGCGCGGCGCTGATCGCGGCCGGCCTGTCGGCCGACCCGCCCGAGCGCGATGACGTGGCCCTGGGGGCGCTGCTCGCGGGCTACGCGTCAGCCAGCACCGGGATCGCGCTGCACCACGCCGTGTGCCAGACGCTCGTGCGCACCGCGGGCAGCCCGCACGCCGAGACCAACGCGGTGATGCTGCCTCATTCGGCGCGGCTGATGGCGCCGAGGGCGCCGGCAGCCCTGGGCCGCCTGGCCGGCGCGCTCGGGGACCCAGCGGGCCGGCCGGAGGAGGCCGCCGGCCGTATCGCCGAGCTGTCGGCTCGCTGCGGTCACACCAGGCTCGGCACCCTCGGCGTGACCGACGAGCACCTGCCTCGAGCAGCTGCCGCGGCGGTGGAGCACCCGGCGTACGCCAACACGCCCCACGCCCCCGCCGAGCGCGAGCTGCTGGCGTTCATGCGGACGGCCGTCTGAGCGTCCGAAGGGCATTGCGCCGGCCGCGTCGTTCTGGGATCGTGGTCATCAGGCAAACGCGCCGGTCACGTGCGAAACCCAGGAGCCAAAGATCCGATCGACGCCCTGCGCTGCACGGGCTGCGGACGCCTCTGGGTGAGCGGGTCGGCGCGGCGGATGATCCGCCGCAACGAGGGCTGCCTGGCCTGCGGAGAGCCGGTGGAGCAGGTCCTCGTGGACGACCGGGGCGTCCATCCGATCCCGGCCAGGCCGGTCGAAAGCGGGCCCGGTGGCTGAGCCCGAGGGACTGCAGGCCCTGCTCGACGGATTCGCCGAGGCGCTGGAGCACGCTCTGCTCGCCGCTGACCTCGCTGACGCGGAGCGCGTGGCTCGCGACGCGCTCACCGCCGGCCTGCCGGCCAGCCTGATCGACGACCACATCGTCCGGCCCGCCATGAGGTCCGTCGGCGAGCGCTGGGCGCTGGGTGAGCTGACTGTGCGCGACGAGCAGCGGGCCACCGAGATCGTGCTGCGCCTGCTCGGCGTGCTGCGGGAGGTGCACCGGGTGGAGCAGGAGCGCCTGGAGACCACGATCCTCCTGTGTGCGCCCGAGGGCGAGCGACACGTGGTCGGCCTGCTGATGGCGGCCGATCTCCTGGAGGACGCGGGCTACAACGTCGTGCTGGCCGGCGCCGACGTGTCCGAGGACGCGCTCGCCCGGCTGCTGGCCCAGCACCGGCCGGATCTGGTGGGACTCACCGCCACGATGCCGGAGACCGCGCGCAGCCTGCGCGCCAGCGTCGCCCTGGCCCACGACGCGGGCATCACGGGAATCATGCTCGGCGGCGCGATCGCCGGCCGCGCCCTCGACCCCTCACCGTTGGTGTACACGCTCGACGGCGTGGCCGGAGTGGTGAGCGCGGCCGACGGCCTGTTGCGTCACGCCGGGGTCAATTAGGATCCCGAGCCATGGCGGGTCCGCTCGAGGGTCGCGTGGCCGCCGTCACCGGAGCGTCGTCCGGGATCGGCGAGGCCACTGCGCTGGCGCTGGGCGCCGCGGGCGCCGCGGTGGCGCTCGGAGCGCGCCGTGAAGGGCGGCTCGAAACACTCGCCGAGCGCATCGAGTCGCCCACGATCGTGCGTGAGCTCGACGTCTCCGACGAGGGTCAGGCGCGCGCGTTCGTTCAGGCCGCGCACGACGGCCTCGGCCGCCTCGACATCCTGGTCAACAACGCCGGAGTGATGCTGCTCGGGCCCGTGGCCGGGGCGGACACCGAGGAGTGGCGAAGGATGGTCTCGGTCAACCTGCTCGGCCTGCTCTACTGCACCCACGCCGCGCTGCCGCTGATCGGGCAGGGCGGGGGAGGGGACGTGGTCAACGTGTCCTCGGTAGCCGGCCGCCGCGCCGATGCCGGAGCCGCGGTCTACAACATGACCAAGTTCGGCGTGCACGCCTTCTCGGAGGCGCTTCGTCAAGAGGCGCTGCACGCGGACATTCGAGTGACCACGGTGGCGCCCGGCTTCGTCGAGACCGAGCTCCAGGGCCACAACGAGAACCCGGTGGTCCAGCGGGCGATGCGCAAGTCGCGCGAGGAGATCGGCCAGGTCCTCGAGCCGGGAGACATCGCCGCGGAGATCGTGAAGGCGGTCAGCCTGCCCCGCCGCGTATGCGTGAACGAGATCGTGGTCAGGCCGACGCGCCAGGCGCGCTGAACGTACAAACGTATGTGATAACGTACGCAAAGGTGTCCGCCAACGGTCACGTCTTCGGCGCCCGCATCCGCAGCCTTCGAGAGGGCATGGACCTCTCGCTGCGCGATCTCTCTGAGCGCTCGGGCGTGTCGGCGCCGATGCTGTCCCAGGTCGAGCGTGGCGAGACCAGCCCGACCATCTCGGTGGCCGAGCGCATCGCCGGCGGCCTCGAGCTGAACCTGTCGCAGCTGCTGCGGCTGGACGAGGGCGATGGGGTCACGGTCGTGCGCGCGGCCAAGCGACGCCGGGGTGGCGCCCCGCCTCACCGCTACGAGGTGCTCACCCCGCCACTGCCGGGCCTGCGCGCCGAGGTATCGCTGCACGCACTCGCCTCGGGAGCGTCCACCGCCGGTCCCGGCGACCCGCCGATGCACGAGCCCGGCAGCCGCGAGACCGCAGTGGTCGAGAGCGGTCCCCTGCGCTTCGTCTGCGCCGGTGTCAGCCACGACCTGTCCGACGGCGACGCGGTGACCTTCGACTCGGACATTCCCCATCACTTCGAGAACCCCGGCGACGGCGAGGCCCGCTTCTACGCGGTGGTCGCCGCGGGGCTGAGGAGGAGCTGACCATGTCTGCCGCCCGGTATTCGCTGTTCGACAAGATCTGGGAGGCCCACGAGGTCGCCCCCGGGATCCTCTACGTCGACCTCCACCTGGTGCACGAGGTCACGTCGCCGCAGGCGTTCGAGTCGCTGCGGCTGGCCGGCCGCCCGGTGCGCCGCCCGGACCGGACCCTGGCCACGGCCGACCACAACGTGCCCACCGACGGGTCCACCGCCGCCGCCCAGATCCGCGACCAGCTCTCGCGCGTCCAGGTGGAGGTGCTCGAGCGCAACGCGCAGGAGTTCGGCGTGCCGATCTACTCGCTCGGCTCGACCCGTCAGGGGATCGTCCACGTGATCGGGCCGGAGCTCGGCGTGACCCAGCCGGGCATGACGATCGTGTGCGGGGACTCGCACACCTCCACCCACGGCGCCTTCGGGGCCCTGGCCTTCGGCATCGGCACGAGTGAGGTCGAGCACGTGCTGGCCACACAGACTCTGGCCCAGCGCAAGCCGAGGTCGATGCGCATCCTCTACTCGGGCGAGCTCGGCTTCGGCGTGACCGCCAAGGACCTGATTCTCGGCACGATCGGGCGCATCGGGGTATCCGGTGGGGTGGGCCACGTGATCGAGTACGCCGGCGGGCCGGTCGAGGGGCTCTCGATGGAGGGCCGCATGACGATCTGCAACATGACCATCGAGGCCGGCGGTCGCGCCGGGATGATCGCCCCCGACGACACGACCTTCGAGTGGGTCGAGGGCCGCGAGGCAGCGCCCGACCCGCTGCCGCTGGACGAGTGGCGCACCCTCCACACCGATGAGGGAGCCGGATTCGATCGCGAGGTCGAGATCGACGCCGGTGAGCTCTCCCCGCAGGTCACCTGGGGCACGACGCCCGGCATGGTCGTGGACGTGACCGCCGACGTGCCCGAGCCGCGCGACGACTCGGAGGAGCGCGCTCTCGAGTACATGGCGCTCCGCACGGGGACCCCGATGCGCGAGATCGAGCTCGACCGCGTCTTCATCGGCTCCTGCACGAACTCCCGCATAGGCGACCTGCGCGAGGCGGCCGAGATGGTGAGGGGCCGGCGGGTGGCCGGCAGCGTGGAGGCGATGGTGGTGCCGGGCTCGCAGCAGGTCAAGCAGCAGGCCGAGGCCGAGGGGCTCGACGAGGTGTTCCGCAGCGCCGGGTTCGACTGGCGCTCGGCGGGCTGCTCGATGTGCCTCGGCATGAACCCGGACATCGCGGCGCCCGGGGAACGGGTGGCCTCGACCTCGAACCGCAACTTCGAGGGGCGTCAGGGCCGCGGGGCCCGCTCGCACCTGGTGAGCCCGAAGATGGCGGCCGCTGCCGCCATCGAGGGACGCTTCGTGGACATCCGAGAGTGGGAGGCCTGATGGACCCCGTGCGTGTCGTGGAGGGCGAGGTGGCGGTGCTGGACCGCGACGACGTGGACACCGACCAGATCATCCCCAAGCAGTTCCTCAAGCGGGTGGAGCGCACCGGCTTCGGGGAGTTCCTGTTCTTCGACTGGGCCAAGCAGGCGGGCTGGGACCTGCCCAACCACCCCATCCTGGCCACTGGGCGCAACTTCGGCTGCGGCTCTTCGCGCGAGCACGCGCCCTGGGCTCTGGAGGACTACGGCTTCAAGGCCGTGGTGGCGCCCAGCTTCGCCGACATCTTCTACTCCAACTGCACGAAGATCGGGCTGCTGCCGGTCACGCTCGACGAGGCCGACGTGAAGGAGCTGATGGCGGCCAAGCATGCGCGCATCGACCTCGAGGAGCAGGAGATCTCGTTCGCCGGGCGCCAGCTGCCGTTCGACATCGATCCCGAGATCGCGCGCCGGTTGCTGGAGGGACTCGACGACATCGGCGTGACCCTGCAGCAGCAGCACGAGATCGACCGCTACGAGGCCGAGCGCCAGCGCAGCGGGCCGGTCACCACGACGCTCGCGGAAACCGACCGCTCGCAGGCACCGCCTGCTCGCCACACGGCATGACGCGCGACTGGGACGCGGCCACCTACGACCAGGTCTCCAATCCCCAGGTGGAGATGGCCAAGGGGGTGCTCGACCGGCTCGCCCTGGAGGGCGACGAAACCGTGCTCGACGCGGGCTGCGGCTCCGGGCGCGTGACTCAGATGCTGCTCGAGCGCCTCCCGGACGGCCACGTGGTGGCGGTCGACCAGTCGGTATCCATGGTGGAGCACGCCCGCGAGGCGCTCGGGGACCGGGCCACGGTGTTCCAGGCCGACCTCGCCGAGCTCACCCTGGACGAGCCCGTCGACGCGGTCTTCTCGAGCGCGGTCTTCCACTGGGTTCCCGATCACGAGCGCCTCTTCGCCCGCCTGCACGCCGTGCTGCGCCCGGGTGGGCAGCTGGTGGCGCAGTGCGGGGGAGAGGGCAATGTGGCCCGCTTCCACGCGGCGGCCGCGGAGGTCTCCTCTCAACCGCCCTACGCCGAGCATCTCAACGGTTGGCGGGGGCCGTGGAACTTCGCCGGGCCGGACGAGACCGCGCGGCGCCTCGACCACGCCGGTTTCAGCGAGGTCGAGACCTGGCTCCAGCCCTACCCGGTGGCGCCGGACGACCCGGTCGACTACCTGCGCACGGTCTGCCTCGGCTACCACGTCGAGCAGCTGCCCGAGGACCTGCGCGACGGCTTCGTGCACGCGGTGCTGGGCCGCTCGGGCCCCGAGCTCGACTACGTGCGGCTGAACATCCGGGCCGTGGCGTGAGCGCCCGCATCGTCACCCTGCCCGGGGACGGGATCGGCCCGGAGATCATGGCCGCCGCCGTGGAGATGCTGGGGGTCCTCGGCGAGTTCGAGTTCGACGAGCAGCTGATGGGCGGGTCGTCGATCGACGCCCACGGGATTGCGCTCACGGACGACGTGCTGGCCACCTGTCGCGCCGCCGACGCCGTCCTGTTGGCGGCCGTGGGCGGTCCCAAGTGGGACAGCACCGATCCGAGCGCGCCGCGTCCCGAGCAGGGCCTCCTCGGCCTGCGCAAGGGGCTCGGCCTGTTCGCCAACCTGCGCCCGGTGCGGCCGAGCCCGGCGCTGCTGGACGCGAGCCCGCTCAAGCGTGAGCGCATCGAGGGCACCGACCTGCTGGTGGTGCGCGAGCTGACCGGCGGCATCTACTTCGGCGATCGCGGCCTCGACGGCGACACCGCCCACGACACCTGTGTCTACAGCGAGGGCGAGATCGAGCGCATCACCCGCGTGGCCTTCGATCTCGCTCGCACGAAGGTCACGAGCGTCGACAAGGCCAACGTGCTCGAGACCTCCCGCCTGTGGCGGAAGACCGTGGAGCGGGTGGCGGCCGGCGAGGAAGTGCCGCTCGACCACATGCTCGTCGACAACGCCGCCATGCAGCTGGTCGCGAACCCGAGCGAGTTCGACGTACTGCTCACCGAGAACCTGTTCGGCGACATCCTCAGCGACGAGGCCGCCATGCTCACGGGCTCGCTGGGAATGCTGCCGAGCGCCTCCCTGGGCGACGGCTCGGGGCCGGGCCTGTTCGAGCCGGTCCACGGCTCGGCGCCTGACATCGCAGGCACCGGGACGGCCAACCCGCTCGCCATGTTCGGGTCGGTGGCGCTCATGCTCCGGCACGGACTGGCTATGGAGAACGAGGCGGCTGCCCTAGAATCCGCGGTCGATCGCGCGCTCGGGGATGGCCTTCGGACTCCGGACCTCGGCGGCGACGCCGGCACAGAGGCCGCCACCCGGGCGGTCCTCACGAATCTCTAGGAGCAGTACGTGAACACCGCGGATCTCATCTGGCTGAACGGAGAGTTCGTCGCCTGGGAGGACGCGAAGGTACACGTACTCACCCACGGGCTGCACTACGGCACCGGCGTGTTCGAGGGCATCCGCGCCTACGAGACCGATCGCGGTCCGGCGATCTTTCGCCATCAGGACCATCTCGACCGGCTCGAGAACTCGGCCAAGCTCTACTACATGGACCTGCCCTTCTCGAAGGCGCAGCTGCGCGAGGTCACTCACGAGCTGATCTCCCGCAACGGCTTCAAGAGCTGCTACATCCGCCCGCTGGTCTACCGCGGCTACGGGCCGATGGGACTCAACCCGCTGGACAACCCGGTGGAGGCGATGATCGCCGTCTGGGAGTGGGGCGCCTACCTGGGCGAGGAGGGCAAGCGCAACGGCGTGCGCGGACGCGTGTCGTCCTACCGGCGCATCTCGTCCGACTCCCTGATCCCGAGCTCCAAGGCGTGCGGCCAGTACCTGAACTCGGTGCTCGCCAAGATCGAGTCGCTCAAGTCCGGCTACGAAGAGGCGATCCTCCTCGACGACAAGGGCAACGTCTGCGAGGGCACCGGGGAGAACGTCTTCGTCATCAAGGACGGCGTGATCCACACGCCGCCCCAGAGCGCGGCGATCCTCGACGGCATCAACCGCAAGTCGGCCATTCAGATCGCACGCGATCTCGGCCACGAGGTGGTGGAGCGAGACATCTCCCGCGCCGAGGTCACGCTCGCGGACGAGGTGTTCCTCACCGGCACGGCGGCCGAGCTCACGCCGCTGCGCGAGATCGACGACATCGCGATCGGCGACGGCACGCCGGGGCCGATCACCCGCGAGGTCCAGCGCGTGTTCGAGGACGCGCTGTGCGGACGCGAGCCCCGCTACGCCGACTGGCTCGATCTGGTGCCGGTGGCATCGCAGGCGTGACGAGCCTTGGTGCAAGCGCCGGGCCGGCGCGCAGCGATGGTCTCATCACCGTCTACGACACCACCCTGCGCGACGGCATGCAGGGTGAGGGGATGTCGCTGTCGGCCGAGGAGAAGGTACGGGTGGCCCACGCGCTCGACGATCTCGGCGTGCACCTGATCGAGGCCGGCTTTCCGGCCTCCAACCCGAAGGAGGAGGCGCTCTTCGACCTGCTCTCGCGGGAGACCTTCGACACCGCCGACATCGTCGCCTTCGGGATGACCCGGCGGCGCAACCTGGCCGCCGACGAGGACCCTGCGCTTCGCCTGCTGGCCGAGAGCTTCGCCCCGGTGTGCACGCTGGTGGGCAAGACCTGGTCGCTCCACCTGGAGAAGGTCACGCAGGTGGACCCCGAGGACAACCTGCGCATGATCGCCGACTCCGTGGCCTTCCTGGTCGCGGAGGGCAAACGCGTGATCTACGACCCGGAGCACTTCTTCGACGCGTTCCGCGACGACTCCGAGTACGCGCTGCGCTGCCTGCGGGCCGCCGCCGAGGCGGGCGCCGAGAACGTCACCCTGTGCGACACCAACGGGTCCTCGCTGCCGGCGGAGGTCGCCGCGGCCACGGCGCGAGTGGTGGCCGAGCTCGGGGACCGGGTTCAGGTGGGAATCCACACGCACGACGACGCCGGCTGTGGCGTGGCCAACACGCTGGTGGCGATCGACGCGGGGGCCCGGCTCGTCCAGGGCACCATGAACGGCTACGGCGAGCGTTGCGGCAACGCCAACCTCATCTCGATCCTCCCGGCCCTGGAGCTGAAGCTCGGCTTCGAGTCGATCGGGCGCGAGCGCCTGCAGCGGCTGACCGAGATCTCCCACCTGGTGGACGAGATCTGCAACGTCACCCCCAATCCGAATCAGCCCTACGTGGGCGCCAACGCCTTCGCCCACAAGGGCGGGATGCACGTGGCCGGCATCAACCGCGACGCCCGCACCTTCGAGCACATCGAGCCGGCGGAGGTGGGCGCCGACCGGCGCGTGTTGATCTCCGAGCTGTCGGGAAAGGGCACGGTGCAGGCGCGCAGCGACGTGGACGGCGCCACCGCGGCGCGCGTGGTCGAGCGGGTCAAGGATCTCGAGAATCGCGGCTATCAGTTCGAGGCGGCCGACGGTTCCTTCGACCTCCTGATCCGCAAGGAGACCGGCGAGTACGAGCCGCTGTTCCGGCTCGAGTCGTGGCGGGCGATCGTCGAGAAGCGCGAGGACGGCCGGGTGGAGACCGAGGCCACGATCAAGATCTGGGTCGAGGGCGAGCGCTACGTGCGCACCGCCGAGGGCGACGGGCCGGTTCACGCTCTCGACCGGGCGCTGCGCTCGGCCATCGGCGAGCGCTACCCACAGCTGCACGACATCGAGCTGGTGAACTTCAAGGTGCGCATCCTGGACGAGCGCAAGGGCACGGCAGCGGTCACCCGTGTGCTCCTGGACGCCAGCGACGGGCATGACACGTGGGGCTCCATCGGCGTGTCCGAGAACATCATCGAGGCGAGCTGGGAAGCACTGGTCGACTCGCTCGAGGCCGGGATGCTGCCCGCCCGCACGCAGGGGACGAGGACCCAAGCCGCGCTCACGCCGCCGTGACCGAATTCGTCCCGCTCGCCCGCCCGCTGGTGGGCGAGCGCGAGGAGGAGCTGCCTTCTCGAGACGCTGCGGTCGCGCCGCCTGTCGCTCGGTCCTCGGCTGGCGCAGTTCGAGTCGGCCTTCGCCGGCTGGCTCGGCGTCGAGCACGCGTCGGCGGTGTCGAGCGGCACCGCGGGACTCCACCTGGCGATCCGGGCGGCGGGGGTCGAGCCCGGCGACGACGTGGTCACCACGCCCTTCAGCTTCGTGGCCTCAGCCAACTGCCTGCTGTACGAGAACGCCCGGCCCGTCTTCTGCGACATCGACCCCCGCACGCTCAACCTCGACCCCGAGGCGGCCGCGGCGGCGGT
Organism: uncultured Thermoleophilaceae bacterium; assembly: GCA_963808545.1. Taxonomy (GTDB): domain Bacteria; phylum Actinomycetota; class Thermoleophilia; order Solirubrobacterales; family Thermoleophilaceae; genus JACVRW01. The sequence goes on from CAWEGB010000008.1 coordinate 175,703, forward strand.
CACCGATCGCACGACGGGCCTGCTGCCGGTGCACATCTTCGGTTACCCCGCCGACATGCCCGCCTTCGAGGCGCTCGCGGCCGACCGCGCCCTGTGGATCGTGGAGGACACGTGCGAGGCGCTCGGGGCCCGGCACGGGGACGGCCCGGAGGTCGGCGCCCGCGGCAACCCTGCCGTCTTCGGGTTCTACCCCAACAAGCAGCTGACCACCGGCGAGGGCGGGATGGTGGTGAGCCCGGCCGAGGACGTGAAGACGCGCATCGACTCCGAACGCAACCAGGGGCGCGCCCCCGACATGGACTGGCTCGACCACGACCGCCTCGGCTTCAACTACCGCCTGGACGATCTCTCCTGCGCGCTGGGGATCGCCCAGCTCGAGCGCCTCGACTCGCTGCTCGGAGCACGGGCCCAGCTGGCCTCGCTCTACGGCGAGGCGCTCGCGGAGGTCGAGGGGCTCGGCCTGCCCTGCCCCGATCAGGACGGCGACCGGCGCAGCTGGTTCGTCTACGTCGTCCAACTGCCCGCCGGCACGGATCGCGACGACACCATTCGGGCGCTGCGTGAGCGCGGCGTGGACTCCAAGCCCTATCTGCCCGCGATCCACCTGATGAGCTTCTACCGCGAGCGCTTTGGCCACCGGGAGGGCGAGTTCCCGGTCTGCGAGGACGTTGCCGCCCGCTCGCTGGCCCTGCCCTTCTTTCCCGAGCTCAGCGAAGGCCAGGTGGCCCGGGTGGTGGCGGCCCTGCGCGAGGTGCTCGGGCGCTAGTGCCCTAGAGCCCTAGAGCTGCTTGACGAGGGCCACGAAGCCGGGCAGCCCGTGGGCCGGGGGCCGGTGGGCCACCTCGTCGAAGCCCTCCCGTGCGTACAGCGCTCGGGCCTCTTCGTTGGTGAGCGTCGTGTCCAGCGCGACGCAGGGCAGCGAGCGGCGGCGTGCCTCGCGGTCGGCCTCGGCCAGCAGGCTGCGGGCCACGCCGCGGCGCCGGAAGCGGGCGTCCGTGGCCAGGGCGTCGACATAGAAGGCGGCGGCCGGCGGGCTCGGTGAGGCGCGCCCGCCGAGCAGATACAGGCGCAGCGCGGCGGGCCAGCGCCACGGACTGGAGTGGCGCAGAGCGATGCGCAGGAAGGCCCGGGAGCGTTCCGCGGCCTCGTCGACGGGGAAGGCGGCCATCGCGCCGGCCACCTCGCCGTCCAGCTCTGCCAGCCAGACCCGCTCGGCGCTGGCCGCGTTGCCCTCGCTCGCGAAGGCCTGCTCCAGAGTCCGCAGGGCGCGCTCGCGACCACCGGAGAAGCGGTCGTACATGTCCACGGCGCTCACGTGGAGGAGGCGGGCCGCGACGGTCGCGTCAGCCGGGCGCGCCCTGCGTACCTCAGCCAATGGCCCGCACCGCTGCGCCCAGGCCCTCCTCGAGCGGGGTGGGCCGCCAGCCGAGCTCGCGCTGGGCCTTGGCCGACTGCGGCCGGGCGTTCCACAGGAAGAAGTAGAGCTGGCCCGCGGGCAGCAGCGGCGGCTGCCCGATCAGGCCCGCCACCGCCTCGCCGAGGCGGGCCAGCGGCCGGGCCACGGGAGCCGGCAGCACGGGTGGCACCCTGCCCCGGCCGGCCAGGCGGGCCGCGCTCCGGGCGATCTCGCGCACCGTCATGTGGCCGTCGCAGAGGATGTAGCGCTGGCCGGGCTCGCCGAGCTCGGCGGCCAAGAGCACGCCGCGGGCGAGACCGGGCGAGTGCACCAAACCCATGCCGCCGGGCGGCAGAAAGGGCAGAGCCGCCCGCCGGGCCTCGATCACCGGCCGAAGCACGCCCTGCTCGAGCGAGGTCGCCTCGGCGTCGGGCCCGGGGCCGTACACCGCAGCGGGGTTGACGGTCACGAGCTCGGTGTCGCTGCCCTCGGCCGCCGCCCGGGCGAGCTGCTCGGCCCGCTGCTTGGAGCGCTCGTAGGGCGTGCCCTTCGGGTAGTCGGCCACCCGCGACTCGTCGAAGGCCTCGCCGGCCTCGGCGTGGAAGACGTCGATCGTGCTCACGTGCACCACGCGACGAACGCCCTCCCGGACCGCCGCCGTGACCACGCTGCCCGTGCCGCGGGCGTTCACGCGCTCGAAGATCTGGGGGTCGCGGGTCCACTGCTCCGGGATGCCCATGGCGTTGACCACCAGATCGCAGCCGGCGACCGCCGGGCCCAGGGTCGAGGGCCGGATCACGTCCCCTCGGACCAGCTCGACCTCCGGCGGCAGCAGCCTCGATGCGCGGTCCGGATCACGCACCAGGGCCCGCACCTCGTCACCGCGCTCGGCCAGGGCGAGCGCGACGGCGTGTCCCACCCTGCCGGTGGCTCCGGTCACGAGCGCTCGCACGGCCGGGAATCCTAAGCGCTTGCCGGCCCGAGGGCGGGCGTAGACTCCGCGCCGGCATGGGCCGCTTCCGCGATCCACAGGATCCGCTCTTCCAGGCGCTGAACTCGTCGATCTCGTTCGACTACCGGCTGGCGCCCTACGACATCGAGCAGTCGCTGGCCCACGCCCGGATGCTCGCCCGCAGCGGCATCATCAGCGACGCCGACCTCGAGCAGATCGAGCGCGGGCTGGCCGCCGTGCGCGAGGAGATCGATACCGACCGCTTCGTGGTCGAGTCCGGCGACGAGGACATACACATGGCGATCGAGCGGCGGCTCACGGAGCTGGCCGGCCCGGTGGGCGGCAAGCTCCACACCGCGCGCTCGCGCAACGACCAGGTGGCCACCGACGTCGCCATGTTCGTCCGCGCTCACAGCCTCGACGCCCGGGAGCTGCTGTACGGCCTGATGAACACGCTGGTCGAGGTGGCCGAGCGGCATCTCGACTGGCCGCTGCCCGGCTACACCCATCTGCAGCGCGCGCAGCCGGTCTACCTGTCGCACCACCTGCTCGCCTGGTTCTGGAAGTTCCGGCGCGACCTCCAGCGCTTCAATTTCTGCATGACCGCCACGGACGACCTGCCGCTCGGGGCCGGCGCGCTGGCGGGGGTCAACTTCGATACCGGCCGCATGTACGTGGCCCAGGAGCTCGGCTTCGGTGGTATCGCGGAGAACTCGCTCGATGCCGTCTCCAACCGCGACTTCGTGCTCGACTACCTCGGCGCCGCCGCCACCTGCGCCACCCACCTCTCCCAGCTGGGAGGCGAGCTCGTGCTGTGGTCGAGCCAGGAGTTCGGCTTCTGCGAGCTGTCCGACTCCTTCTCCTCGGGGTCGAGCCTGATGCCGCAGAAGAAGAACCCCGACGCCGCCGAGCTGCTGCGGGCCAAGGCGCCGCGCGTGGTCGGCCGCCTGACCGCGCTGTACGGCGTGCTGCACGGGTTGCCGCTCACCTACAACAAGGACCTCCAGGAGGACAAGGAGGGTCTGTTCGACGCCTGCGACACGCTCGAGCTCAGCCTGCGGGTGGCGGCGGAGATGCTCGGTGAGGCCCGCTTCGACCGCGAGCGCATGGCCGCGGCGGCGGGAGACGAGTTCATCGCCGCCACCGACCTCGCCGACCTGCTGGTGCGCGAGGGCGTGCCCTTCCGTGAGGCCCACGGGATCGTGGGCGGCGTGGTGCGGGCGGCCACCGAGCAGCGCAAGCGGCTCTCCGAGCTGGCGCCCGAGGAGCTGGCCGAGCTGGCGCCCCAGCTCGACGGCCGCTTCTACGAGCTGCTCGAGCAGGAGGCCTGGCTCGAGTCGAAGGTGTCGGAAGGGGGCACGGCGCTCGTCCGGGTGCGCGAGCAGCTGGCCCAGGCGCGCCACGTGCTGACCGAGGCCCCGGCGTGAGGCTCGGCCGCGACTTCTTCGCCCGCCCGGTCAACGACGTGGCCCGCGGCCTGATCGGCTGCATTCTGCGTCACGGCGAGACGGCGGGGCGCATCGTCGAGACCGAGGGCTACCACATGGACGAGCCCGCCTGCCACGCCCACGTGGGCCTCACGGGCCGCACCCACATCCTGTTCGGCGCCCCGGGCACGGCCTACGTCTACCTCTCCTACGGCATCCACTCGCTGCTCAACGCGGTGTGCGAGGAGGAGGGGGTGGGGGCCGCGGTGCTCATCCGCGCGCTCGAGCCGGTCGACGGCGTGGACCTGATGCGAGTGCGCCGTGGACCGGTGGCCGAGAGCGATCTCTGCTCGGGGCCGGGAAAGCTCACGCAGGCGCTCGGCGTGGGCCTGTCGCTGAACGGCAGGTCGCTGCTCAGCGGGCCGATCCAGCTGCTGGACAGGGCTCCGGGCGCGGCGGCGCCCCGGCTCGCGGTGGGCGAGCGGATCGGCATCACCAAGGCCGCCGAGCTGCCGTGGCGCTACTGCGACGCGGACAGCGCTCACGTCTCGCGTCCATGGCCCGCGGCCATGCGCCGCGAGCGCCGGGCGGCCTAGGGCGGAGCTGCCCCCACGCCTCCGCCCGTGCCCCCGCCGCTGGGCGGCGTGGTGGGTGCCGGGGCCGGGGTGGGGGTCGGAGCCGGCGCGGGGGTCGGCTCGGGCGCCGGGGTCGGAGCCGATTCGGGCGCGGGTGTGGCCTCCCCGCCGCCGTTGCCGGTGGGCCCGTCCGGGGCGCTCTCGTCGGTGGGCGCGGCCTGCTCGGCCGGCGGGATCTGCGAGGGAGCGACCGGGCTGACCGGCACGCCAGAGGTCTCCTCGTCCTCCTCGTCGGGCTTGTCCCGCGCCAGGTCGCGCTCGGCCTTGATGGCCAGGGCCGCGGTCATGAAGTCGTGGAAGATCTCTGCCGGGAAGGTTCCGCCGGCCACCGGGCCGCCCGCGTGCTCGTACTCCATCGGCTGGAGACGGTCGGCGTAGCCCACCCAGATGGCCACCGAGTAGTCGTCGTTGCCACCGGCGAACCAGGCGTCGCCGTAGTTCTCGGTCGTGCCGGTCTTACCCCAGACGTACTCGTCGCCCAGCGCGGCCGCCTTGCCCGTGCCGCTGGTGACGACAGTGGACAGCATCTCCTTGGCCAGCCGACCGACCTCCGGGGAGAAGATCCGCTCCTCGCGGCGCTCGTTTGTCTCGGTGAAGCCCTTGCCCTCGACCTTGGTGAAGGCCACCGGGCCGCTCCCGTTGGGCGCGAGCGAGCCGGAGACGCGCTTGCCCTCGTTCGCGATCGTGGAGTAGGCGTACGCCATCTCGAGCGGGGTCACGCCCTGCTCGAGACCGCCGAGCAGCATGGCCGGGTTGGTGGACAGTTCGGTGCGGATCCCCATCCGGTTGGCCAGACGGGCCACTCGCTTCGGCTTTACCTCCATGCCCAGCTCGGCGAACACCGAGTTGTCCGACGTCGCCGTGGCCGACCACAGCGAGGCGGAACCCAGGTAGGAATCCTCGTAGTTCGACACCTTGAACAGCTCCGGTCCCTTCTCGCCCCGGAACGGCAGCTGCTTGGGCTGAGAGGCCCAGACGCTATTGGGGTCGATCCCGTCGGCGAGCGCCCGCAGGAGGATGAAGGGCTTGAACGAGGATCCCGGCTGGCGATGCCCGTTGGTGGCCAGGTTGAAGGGGCGGGCGTTGAAGCTCGAGCCGCCGACCATGGCCTTGACCTCGCCCGTCCGGTTCTCGATGGCCACCAGCGAGGCATCCGGGCCGACGCCCGCGAGGCGGCCGGCCACCGCATTCTCCGCGGCGGCCTGCATCTCCGGGTCGATCGTGGTCTTGATCTTCAGGCCACCGCCGAAGACCCGTCCGGGCCGGTAGCGGTCCACCAGCTGCTGGGTCATCCAGCTCGTGAAGTAGGGCTGCTCGGACTCGGTGGTGGGGGGATCGACCTCGTCCTCGTCGGGCACCGACTGGCGGGTGTTCTCCTCGTAGTCGGCCTTGGTGATCATGCCCTGTTCGTACATGCGCGTGAGCACCAGGTTGCGGCGAGCCGTGGCGTTGCGCGGGTTGACCACCGGGTCGTAGAGGCTGGGCGAGGCGATCAGCCCGGCCAGCATGGCCGCCTCAGCGGGGGTCACGTCCGTGGCCTCGCGCGCGTTTGGATCCGGCTCGTCGCCGACCACCGGCGGCGGGGCGTACTGCACCCCCGAGGCGTTCTCTGCGGCCGCCAGCTCGTCGGGCTCGTCACCGTCGCCGAAGTAGGTCCGCACGGCCGCCTCGATGCCGTAGGCGCCGTTGCCGAAGTAGACCGTGTTCAGGTACTGGGTGAGGATCTTCTCCTTGGGCCACTGGCGCTCGAGGTGGTAGGCCAGCGCCGACTCGCGGAGCTTCTGGAAGACCGTGCGGTCGGCCTGGGCCGAGAGGGCGTTCTTCACGAACTGCTGGGTGATGGTCGAGCCACCCTGGGCGGCGCGGCGCTTGAGCACGTCCTGGACGAGCGCGCGGCCGATGCCGGTGTAGTCCACACCCTCGTGCTCGTAGAAGCGCTGGTCCTCGATGGCGATGACCGCGTTCTTGATGTTGGGCGAGATCTCGCCCTCTCTGAGCAGGATGCGATTCTGGTTGCCGGTGAGCTTGGCGATCTGGCAGGCAGCGTTGCCCGGCTCCCTGCAACCGGGCCCGTCGGAATAGAGGCGCGAGTTCTCGGCCGCCCTGAACTCGGCCTGGTTCTCGAGCGAAGGCAGATCGCTCGAGACGGCCATCAGCATCCCGAACACCGTCGACACCAGCGCGAGCACCGCCAGCCCGGTCAGGATCAGCATCAGCCGGAGCTTCTTGAGCTTGGGCTTGCGTGCCGGCGGCGGGGGCGCGGCCGGGCCGCTGCCGTTGCCATTCGAGGTCGAGTGCGGGCCCCCACGCAGAGAGGCTGGATGAGTGATGGGCGTCGGCGGCTCCGGCATTGCTTTGAGCGCCCCGAATGAGGGGATCCCGAGTCCGTACGGGAAGGGCGGCAACGGTCAGGGCGCCCGCCCACAGAGCATCATCACGGGCGCCAACCGAAGGGCGTGAGTCTAGCATTGGGCCCATGACGGATTCCCCGGGGGAGGCGGCCCGGTTTCTCACGCGCAACGCGGTCGACGCGCTCCCCTCCGGAGAGCTCGAGCGCCAGCTCGGCGAAGGCCGCCCGCTGAGGGTCAAGCTCGGCGTGGACCCCACCACGCCGGACATCCATCTGGGTCACACCGTGGTCCTGCGCAAGCTGCGCGAATTCCAGGAGCTGGGCCACCAGGTGGTGCTGATCGTGGGCGACTACACCGCGCGCGTGGGCGATCCCAGCGGCCGCTCGTCGACCCGTCCGTTCGTGGACCCGGCCGAGATCGACCGCAACGCCGAGACCTACGAGGAGCAGGCCTTCCGCGTGCTCGACCGCGACCGGACCGAGGTGCGGCGCAACGGCGAGTGGCTGGACATGAAGATGGACGAGCTGTTCCTGCTCGCGCGCACCTCGACCGTCGCCCAGCTGCTCGAGCGCGACGACTTCGCCCAGCGGTACGGGGCGGGAGAGCCGATCTCCATCCTCGAGCTGCTCTACCCGCTCATGCAGGGCTTCGACTCCGTGGCCATCCGGGCCGACATCGAGCTCGGGGCCACCGACCAGAAGTTCAACATGCTGCTCGCGCGCGAGATACAGAAGGCCTATGGGGTCCCGTCGCAGTCCATCCTGACCATGCCGATCCTGCCCGGTCTCGATGGAGTCCAGAAGATGTCGAAGTCGCTGGGCAACTACGTGGGCGTCGACGACCCGGCCGAGGAGATGTACGGCAAGCTGATGCGGATCCCGGACCAGGTGCTGCCGGTCTACTACGACCTCCTGCTCGATTCGCCGCTCGACGGCTCGGTCGCGCCCCGGGACGCCAAGCGAGCCCTGGCCCTCGATATCGCCACCCGCTACCACGGCGAGCAGGACGCGCTCGCGGCGCAGGAGCGCTTCGACACCATTCACGTGCGTAGGGAGGTCCCCGACGAGATCGAGGAGTACGCGTTCGCGGTGGACAACGGCCTCGTGCACCTGCCCGCGCTGCTCGCGGACGCCTTCGGGCTGTCGCGCTCCGAGGGACGCCGCCTGGTGGCCCAGGGGGGCGTCAGGCTGGACGGCGAGCCGCTCGACCAAGCCGCCCTGGACGTGGCGGCGGAGCGGCTCGACGGAGTGGTGCTGCAGGTGGGCCGCCGCCGCTTCCGGCGGCTGCGACGGGCCTGACCGCCGCTGGCGAAGCCTGGCGTCCGGTGCTACAGTGGTCGGTCGCGTCACAGACGTGGGTGGAGTCCCCACCCTTGAGGGACGCAGCGGTCTTTGAAAACTCAGCAGTACGTGCGACCGAAAGGTCGCGTCCAGGTTTGAACCCTTCCTCGATCGCTTCGGCAATCGGCGAAGGGCCTGAAACAGAACCCGTCAAGTCCAGCCCGTTCCGCGGTGTACGCGGATAGGCATTGACGACTTGACAACTCTCTTGATCTGACAGTGGAGCCGGCCGGCTCGGGGTTTCCCTCGATCCGTCCGGATTTGAAACCACGCCAGACTTTCACGGAGAGTTTGATCCTGGCTCAGGACGAACGCTGGCGGCGTGCTTAACACATGCAAGTGGAGCGACGAACCAGGCTTCGGCCTGGGGCAGAGCCGCGAACGGGTGAGTAACACGTGGGTAACCTGCCCCGATGACTGGGACAACCCGGGGAAACCCGGGCTAATACCGGATGTGTTGCCTTTACATCAGTAGAGGTAAGAAAGGAAGCTTCGGCCTCCGCATCGGGATGGGCCCGCGGCCCATTAGCTTGTTGGTGAGGTAACGGCTCACCAAGGCTGCGATGGGTAGCTGGTCTGAGAGGACGATCAGCCACACTGGGACTGAGACACGGCCCAGACTCCTACGGGAGGCAGCAGTGGGGAATCTTGCGCAATGCGCGAAAGCGTGACGCAGCAACGCCGCGTGGGGGAAGAAGGCCTTCGGGTTGTAAACCCCTTTCAGGAGGGACGAAGCCAGGGCGGTTAATAGCCGACCTTGGTGACGGTACCTCCAGAAGAAGCCCCGGCTAACTACGTGCCAGCAGCCGCGGTAATACGTAGGGGGCAAGCGTTGTCCGGAATTATTGGGCGTAAAGCGCGTGTAGGCGGTCCGATAAGTCGGCTGTGAAAGTCCAGGGCTCAACTCTGGGATGCCGGCCGATACTGTCGGACTAGAGTTCGGAAGAGGCGAGTGGAATTCCCGGTGTAGCGGTGAAATGCGCAGATATCGGGAGGAACACCAATGGCGAAGGCAGCTCGCTGGGACGTTACTGACGCTGAGACGCGAAAGCGTGGGGAGCAAACAGGATTAGATACCCTGGTAGTCCACGCTGTAAACGATGGGCACTAGGTGTGGGAGGTGTCGACTCCTCCCGTGCCGGAGCTAACGCATTAAGTGCCCCGCCTGGGGAGTACGGCCGCAAGGCTAAAACTCAAAGGAATTGACGGGGACCCGCACAAGCAGCGGAGCATGTGGTTTAATTCGACGAAACGCGAAGAACCTTACCTGGGCTTGACATGTGCCTGATCGCCGTGGAAACACGGCTTCCCTCACGGGCAGGTTCACAGGTGGTGCATGGCTGTCGTCAGCTCGTGTCGTGAGATGTTGGGTTAAGTCCCGCAACGAGCGCAACCCCCGTCGCATGTTGCCAGCATTTAGTTGGGGACTCATGCGAGACTGCCGGTGACAAACCGGAGGAAGGTGGGGATGACGTCAAGTCCTCATGCCCCTTATGTCCAGGGCTACACACGTGCTACATTGGCCGGTACAGAGGGCTGCGATACCGCGAGGTGGAGCTAATCCCAAAAAGCCGGTCTTGGTTCGGATTGGAGGCTGAAACTCGCCTCCATGAAGGTGGAGTTGCTAGTAATCCCGGATCAGCAACGCCGGGGTGAATACGTTCCCGGGTCTTGTACACACCGCCCGTCACACCACGAAAGCGGGCAACACCCGAAGCCGGTGACCCAACCCTCTGGGAGGGAGCCGTCGAAGGTGGGGCTCGTGATTGGGGTGAAGTCGTAACAAGGTAGCCGTACCGGAAGGTGCGGCTGGATCACCTCCTTTCTAGGGAGCTCTGCAAGGCAGAGCCGGCCCACTGGCCTCATGGCCTGTGGGCGCATCTAGAACGTCGACCGAACCTGGTCGAGCCGGATGTCCACGGACGCCGGCTCACGTACTGCTGAGTTTTGAGAGACCAGCCGGGGAGTCCCCTCGGTTGCGCCCTCGCCGAACCTTGAAAACTGCACAGTTGGCCAAACAACAACGGAAGATCACCGTTGTTGCCGGCGTACGAGAGCGATCGCTTCGGCGGCCGCTCGAGAGCGCCGGCTATCAACGATCACCGTCAAGATATTAAGGGCACATGGTGGATGCCTTGGCATCAGGAGTCGAAGAAGGGCGTGGACGGCTGCGATAAGCCGCGGTGAGCTGCTGAACAGGCTTTGACCCGCGGATACCCGAATGGGGAAACCCGGCACCGGTAATGCGGTGTCATCCCGCGCTGAATACATAGGCGCGCGGAAGGCAAGCGAGGGAACTGAAACATCTCAGTACCTCGAGGAAAGGAAATCAACCGAGACTCCCCGAGTAGTGGCGAGCGAAAGGGGATCAGCCTAAACCGGATGCGTGTAAGCGTGCAGGCGTTGCGCACCCGGGGTTGTAGGACGGGCCTCCGAGGACTGCATTTCTCGGCGGGAGTCACAAAATCATTTGCTAGCCGAAGCTCCGTGGAACACAGGCGCCATAGCGGGTAACAGCCCCGTAGGCGAAAGCAGATGGTCTCCCGAGCCCGATCCTGAGTAGGACCGCTCCCGTGAAACGCGGTCCGAATCTGGGGGGACCACCCTCCAAGGCTAAGTACTCCCTGATGACCGATAGCGGACTAGTACCGTGAGGGAAAGGTGAAAAGTACCCCAGAAGGGGAGTGAAATAGTACCTGAAACCGTGTGCCTACAAGCGGTCGGAGCATTCTTCGGAATGTGACGGCGTGCTTTTTGCATAACGAGCCGGCGAGTTACTCGTCTCTGGCGAGGTTAAGCGATGAGCGGAGCCGCAGCGAAAGCGAGTCCGAACAGGGCGACACAGTCAGAGGCGGTAGACCCGAAACCGGGCGAGCTACCCATGGGCAGGCTGAAGCGGGGGTAAGACCCCGTGGAGGGCCGAACCGACCTAGGTTGAAAACTGGGCGGATGACCTGTGGGTCGGAGTGAAAGGCTAATCAAGCCCGGAGATATCTGGTTCTCTCCGAAATATATTTAGGTATAGCCTCCGGCGATGCCTAACGGCCGTAGAGCACTGCTTGGACTAGGGGCCCTACCAGGTTACCGACTTCAGGCAAACTCCGAAGACCGTTAGGTTCTACCCGGGGAGTCAGCTTGTGGGGGATAAACTTCATAGGCAAGAGGGGAACAACCCAGACCGCCAGCTAAGGTCCCTAAGTGCTAGCTAAGTGGGAAACGATGTCCGAGTGCCGAGACAACCAGGAGGTTGGCTTAGAGGCAGCCACCCTTGAAAGAGTGCGTAACAGCTCACTGGTCAAGTGTTCGGGCGCGGAAAATGTAACGGGGCTCAAGCTAGCCACCGAAGCTGCGGGTGTGCGCGATCCTTCGGGTTCGCGTGCGCGGTAGGAGAGCGTTCTGAGGCTTGCGAAGCGGCGGGGGGACCCAGCCGTGGAGGCTTCAGAAGTGAGAATGCCGGCGTGAGTAACGAAAGAGGGGTGAGAATCCCCTCCGCCGATTGTCCAAGGTTTCCTGAGCAACGTTCTTCGGCTCAGGGTCAGTCGGGACCTAAGGCGAGGCCGAAAGGCGTAGTCGATGGCTAACGGGTTGATATTCCCGTACCACGTCTGTCCGCTATCACCGATGGGGGGACGAGGAAGGCTAAGGGAACCCCGCCGACGGTTGCGCGGGGGTAAGCACGTAGCCAGGGCTCGTAGGCAAATCCGCGAGCTCGTTACGGCGAGGTGCGATGCCAGCTGGCCGGAAGGCCGGCGAGTCCCCGACGCCATACCTCCGAGAAAAGCCTCTAGGGAGGACAGTGCGTGCCCGTACCAAAACCGACACAGGTGGACAAGTAGAGAATACTAAGGTGATCGAGATAACCCTCGTTAAGGAACTCGGCAAAATGGCCCCGTAACTTCGGGAGAAGGGGCGCCCCGGTAGGGTGAAAGCCATACGGCTGGAGCTCGAGGGGGCCGCAGTGAATTGACCCAACCGACTGTTTACCAAAAACACAGCTCTCTGCTAAGTCGCAAGACGACGTATAGGGGGTGACGCCTGCCCGGTGCCGGAAGGTTACGTGGAGGGGTTAGCCATCTTCGGATGGCGAAGCTCCGAAACTAAGCCCCGGTAAACGGCGGCGGTAACTATAACCGTCCTAAGGTAGCGAAATTCCTTGTCGGGTAAGTTCCGACCTGCACGAATGGCGTAACGAGTTGGGTGCTGTCTCAACGAGGGGCTCGGTGAAATCGCAGTCTCGGTGAAGATGCCGAGTACCCGCGGCAAGACGGAAAGACCCCGTGAACCTTTACTACAGCTTGATATTGGAGTCTGAGGCGCCTCGCTCAGGATAGGTGGGAGGCTATGAAGCAGGGACTGCGGTCCCTGTGGAGCCACCCTTGAGATACCACCCTTGGTGTCTTGGGCTTCTAACACCGCACCGTGAATCCGGGCGGTGAACAGTGTCAGGTGGGTAGTTTGACTGGGGCGGTCGCCTCCCAAAATGTAACGGAGGCGCGCAAAGGTTCCCTCAGTACGGTTGGAAATCGTACGTAGAGTGCAAAGGCAGTAAGGGAGCTTGACTGCGAGACAGACATGTCGAGCAGGTGCGAAAGCAGGCCTTAGTGATCCGGCGGTAGCAAGTGGAAGCGCCGTCGCTCAACGGATAAAAGGTACTCCGGGGATAACAGGCTTATCGGGCCCAAGAGTCCACATCGACGGCCCGGTTTGGCACCTCGATGTCGGCTCGTCGCATCCTGGGGCTGAAGTAGGTCCCAAGGGTTGGGCTGTTCGCCCATTAAAGCGGTACGCGAGCTGGGTTCAGAACGTCGTGAGACAGTTCGGTCCCTATCTGCCGTGGGCGTTGGAGAGTTGAGGGGAGTCGTCCCTAGTACGAGAGGACCGGGATGAACGCACCTCTGGTGTACCAGTTGTCCTGCCAAGGGCACTGCTGGTTAGCTACGTGCGGATCGGATAACCGCTGAAGGCATCTAAGCGGGAAGCCGACCTCGAGATGAGCTCTCCCATCCCCTAGAGGGAGTAAGACCCCTGGAAGACCACCAGGTGATAGGCCGGATGTGTAAACGCAGCAATGCGCTTAGCAGACCGGTACTAATGGTTCGAGGGCTTGACGGATGTTTTTGGTCTTCCGTGGCCTGCCGGTTCGCCGGCAGGCTGGCCAACGGTGCAGTTTTCAAGCTTCGGCGAGGGCGGGATTCCGGCTCGGGCCGGGCTTCGTTTCGCCCATTTTCGGTGGTGATAGCGAGGGGGAGACACCTCTTCCCATTCCGAACAGAGCAGTTAAGCCCCTCAGCGCCGATGGTACTTGGGCCTCGCGGCCCTGGGAGAGTAGGTCGCCGCCGATTTAACTTCGGGCCGTCCCTCGGGGCGGCCCGGCTTTTTCTAGACTGCGCGCCGCCATGTACATCGCCCCAATCGCCATCTCCACGTTCGGCCTGATCCTGATCATCGTCGGCGTGATCTTCGCCATTGCGCTGCTCCTCGGCTTCGCAGGCGCCCGGGCGCGCGATCGCCGCCTGAGCGGCGTCTTCGAGCGAGACGTGGCCGAGGCGGACTCGGCTCTGCAGCAGGCCGCCGCCCTGGACCGGGGCTGGAACCGCGAGTCGATGCTGGCGACGGCCCGGGACGCGCTCTCCCGAGAGCGCCCCGACTGGAGCTATGAGGACCTCCATCTGGTCCTGGTGGACGACCGGCCGGGAGTGGACGAGGACCGCGCCCAGTTCGTGGCGGTGGCCGGCGACGGCGAGGAGGCCCGTGTCGTCCTCGCCCGCGAGGGTGATGTCTGGCACGCGGAATCGGTCGACTGACCGTCCGCGGACGGCCGGCGACCTGGTCGAGGGCTTCGAGCCCGAGAACGCACTTGAGACGGCGGTCGACGCCGATCCGGAGTTGGTGCGGGGACTGGCCTGGGGAGAGCCCCGGCCCGGCCACCCGGAGGGCAGGGTGGCGCGCCACGTGGCCGATCTGCTGACCCAGATCGACCTCTGGGCCGAGCGGGGAGGCCGGCGGGCCGATCTGCGCTTCATCGCCTTGGTGCACGATTCGTTCAAGTACCGCGAGCACGATTGGCTGCCTCACGCCGGGCCCAACCACCACGCCGCCCGCGCGCGGCGCTTCGCCGAGCGGCACACGGCGGACGAACGCCTGCTGGCGGTGATCGAGCTCCACGACCGCCCCTACCACCTGTGGCGCCGGGCGCGACGGCTTCACACGGGCCGCCGTTCCAGGGCGGTCGCCCGCTTGCTCGAGCGCCTGCCCGACGTGGATCTCTTCGTGCGCTTCGTGGAGCTCGACGGCTCGACCGAGGGCAAGGACCCGGACCCGTTTCGCTGGTTCACGGCCCAGGTGGCCAATCGCGCCCGACCGTAGGCGGGCAACTGACCTGTCGCGCCTGGCTCAGACGGCCAGGCAGAGCTGCTCGGGCGCCACCGGAGCGCCCGTGCGCACGCGCGCCCGGGTCTTGGGCTCGCGGACGATGCGCCGGCGATCGCCCTGGCAGGGAGCGGACGAGGCCAGGCGCGCCGCCGCGGGGGTCGCGGCCGGCACCATGCCGGCCGCCCCGCCCGCGACGCCTGCGCTGACCGCGGCGCGCTCGGCGATGGGGTCGCCGGCGCCTCCCAGCCGCGGAGCGTGGCCAGGAGCGTCGACGGGGGCACTCGGGGCGCCCGGCGTGGGGGACACGCTCAGGCGGTATTCGCCCAGTGTCGAGAACTCGACCACCAGGTCGAGCGCCGTGCCGATCTGCTCTCTGAACCGTGGGAACATGCGTTCGTGAAGGTACGTTCCGCTCCGGACGGAAGGCGCTATTTGCTGCAACTTTCCGTGCACGGGCCTGTCCGGGCACCGGCGAGCGGCGAGGAGCGGCCCCGATAGGCTGGCCGGAGCATGAGCGAGGAGTTTCGCCACCGGCTGCGGGTGCGCTTCGACGAGTGCGACCCGCAGGGCGTGGTCTTCTACGCGAACTACCTCGTCTACTTCGACGTCGCCATGACCGAGCTGTGGCGCGTGGCCTTCGGGTCCTACGCCGGGTTGATCGACGATGGCGTGGACGCCATGGTGGCCGAGGTCAGCGTGCGCTACCGAGGTTCCGCGCGCTTCGACGACGAGATCGATCTCGTGGGCACGGTCGTCCGGATCGGCACGACCTCCAGCGTCACGCGAATCGAGGTGGAGCGGGCGAGCGACGGGCGGACCCTGGTCGAAGGGGAGCTACGGCACGTCTTCGTCGACACGACCTCGTACGAGAAGATCGAGATCCCCTCGCATGTGCGCACGGGTCTCGAACGCTTTGCCGTCGCCGCAGAGCTCGAGACCGAGCGAGCGCCACGGTGATCCACCTGCGAATCGTGGCGCCGGAGGCGATCGCTCACCAGGCGCTGGAGTTGCTGTGCGGCTCCCCTGCCGTGATCAACGTCGTGCATCTCCACGGCGCCGCTCACAAGCCGAAGGGCGACGTGATCCTCTGCGACGTGGCCAAGGAGGAGGCGAGCGTGATCCTGGCCGACCTCAAGGAGCTCGATATCCCGCAAGTCGGCTCCATCGCCATCGAGCACGTGGACACCTTGATCTCCGACGCAGCCGTCGAGGCCGAGCGGGCCGCGCCCGGCCTGCCCTCGGACGCCGTGGTGTGGGAGGAGGTCCAGCAGCGCACGAGCGAGGACACGGAGCTGTCGATCAGCTTCGTGACCTTCATGGTGCTGGCGATGCAGATCGCCGCGGTGGGCATCCTGTTCGACCAGCCGATCCTGATCGTGGGCGCGATGGTGGTCGGGCCCGGAGTTCGGCCCGCTCGCCGGGCTCTCGGTGGCCCTCGTGCAGCGGCAGAAAGGGCTCGCCAAGCGCTCACTGGCCGCGCTGGCGGTGGGCTTCCCGGTGGGCATCGCCGTGACGCTGCTGACGCGTCGCGCTTCTTTCGCTGGACCGGCCTGAAGGACGACTACGAGGTCACCGACGACGTCCTCACGGGCTTCATCTCCGAACCCCGACTTCTTCTCGTTCTTCGTCGCCTACGTGGCCGGCACCGCCGGCATGTTGTCGCTGACGAGCACCAAGTCGGGCGCCCTGATCGGGGTGCTGATCTCCGTGACCACGATCCCCGCGGCGGCCAACATCGCCGTGGGCGTGGCCTTCGGAGACTCCGCGGAAGCGCTCGGCGCGGCGGCGCAGCTGGCGATCAACCTGATCGCGATCACCCTCGCGGGCGTGGTCACGCTGTTCGTGCAACGCCGCTACTACGTCAGGCAGCGACGCAAGCACCTGAACGACCCGGCGCGGAGCGCCGCGGGGCTACCGGTGGGCCACAGCACAGCACCCGCGAGGCGCGAGAGCGCGCGGTGCCGTCGCTGAGCCCTCGATCTCACAGGGACGCCCAGATGTCGATCTTGGTGCGCACCCGCCCGATCACCTCGTCGGTGAACTCGCTGGTGCTGGCGTGCCCGCCGAGGTCGGGCGTGCGCACGCCGGTGGCCGTGGCCTCGAGCACGGACTCGTAGATGGCGCGCGAGGCCGTCTCGGCGCCTGCGTGGCCGACCGTCGAGGCGTAGTGGAGCACCGCGGCGGCGGCCAGGATCATCGCCATCGGATTCGCGATGTTCTTGCCCAGGAGCGCAGGCGCCGTGCCGTGGGGAGCCTCGGCCATGACGACGCCGGGCTCGAATTCGTCGTCGAAGGCCAGGAGCACGGACTCCGCGCCGGCGATCGAGCCGAACATGGGCATCACCAGATCGGAGAGACAGTCGCCGTCCCGGTTGAGAGCGGGGATGACGAGCGGCGCATCGGCCGCTCCCGAGATCAGACCGGCGTAGGTGGCGTCGATCAGCACGGGGCTGTAGGGCACGTCGCCGTGACGAAGGGCGGCGGCGTCCATCTCCTCCTTGAGCATCCCCTCGTACACCGGGCTCACCGTCCATTTGGGCCCTCCGTAGACCCGTCCGTGGATGCGCTCGGCCGTGCGGAAGCTGTACTCGGCCACGGCCCGGCACACGCCGCGGGTGATGCGCTCGGTGCGGTAGGCCACCTCCTCGCCGTCCTCCTCCACCCGCCACTGCTCGGCACCGTAGGCGTCGCCCACCGCCATGCGCACCACGGCGATCGGGTAGTGCACGCCCGCCACGGGGGTCACGCCGGGGATGCGCCGGCCGGTGCGGATGATCACCTGCCCGTCGATGGCCTCGCGCAGCAGGCGGTTGGGGCTGCCCACGTCCTCGGCGCCCTCGGGTGTGACCGTGGCCGCCTTGAGGCCGAAGCGAGCCTCACGCATCGCCTCCGCCGCTCGGGTCACCACCTCGTTCGCGGTTCTGCGCCGGTTGGCCAGCGAGAGGTCGTAGTGCTCGAGCTCCACCGGCACCTTGGTCACGGACGGATCGAGTACCCGCAGCGACTGTTCCAGCAGCTCCTGGCCGGTCTCGTCTCCCTCGAGGACGATAATTTCGAGCTGGTCAGGCATGAACGCGCAATCTATCGAGCAGTGCTCCTGGTGCGGGAACGCGGTGGAACGCGAGGACGGTTGGCGCGCCGAGGAGGTCCCGGGCGCCCGCCGGGCGGTCTTCTGCCGCCTCGAGCACGTGTTTCCCTGGTTCGTTCAGGGACCGCACTGGGAGCCGGGCGAGCTCGAGGAGCCCTCCGGCCTGAGCGATTCGCTGGACGAGTGCGCCCACTGCGGCGAGCGCCTGGGGGAGGTACGCGTGCTGGCGGTGCGCCATCGCGGCGAGCATCGCATTCCGGACGGCTTCTGCTCGGTCGGCCACCTGGCCGAGTGGGCCAAGGCCGGCGGCCGCTGGCAGTAGCGCCGCTGCGCTTCGTCGGGCGTGCGGCGAAGATCTCGTCCGCGGACACAGGTTTCGGGTCCATAACCCCCCAAAACCTGTGGCACCGCCCGGACTGAGCGCCTGGCGGAGCGGGGCGCAGCCCGGCTCAGCCCTCGCGCGGACCCAGGCCCAGCTCGTCGGCCCGCTCCTCGAGCGCGCCGATCACGAAGGCCACGTGCTGGTCGAAGTCCACGCCCAGCTCCTCCGCCCCCTCGCGCACCTCGTCGCGATTGACGCCCGCGGCGAAGCTCGGCTGCTTGAGCTTCTTCTTGACCGACTTGGGGGTCATGCCGTGGACCCCGTCGGGGCGCACGTAGGCGCAGGCGGAGATGAAGCCCGAGAGCTCGTCCACTGCGTACAGCGTCTTGGCCATACGAGTCTCCCTCGGCACGCCGAGGAAGGTGGCGTGGCCCGCCACGGCGTCGATCAGCTCCTGTGGGTAATCGCGCTCCTCGAACAGCTCCAGCGCCTTGCGCGGGTGCCCGGTGGACAGATCGGGGTAGCGCTCGTAGTCGAGATCGTGGAGCAGCCCGGTGGCGCCCCACAGCTCCTCGTCCTCATTCCATTCGCGAGCGTAGGCGCGCATGGCGGCCTCCACGCCGAGCATGTGGTTGCGCAGCGACTCGGACTCGGTCCACTCGCAGACGAGGGCCCAGGCTTCTTCGCGGGTGGGCTCGGCCATGGCCCCGGCAGGGTATCCAGCGGCTGTACCGAACCTCGTGCGAGATGGCCTTCGATACCCTTGCCCGGCCGCTCGGAAGGGCGGAACCTCGCGGCGCGGCGGTCGGCGTGCCGCTTCGCAGTCCCTTTCCCCGGACGAAACCCTGCATGCAGAAGTTCATCATCGAGGGCGGGGCTCCCCTCTCCGGGACCATTGCCCCCGCAGGAAACAAGAATGCCGCGCTTCCGGTTCTCGCAGCGTCGCTCCTGACGCGCGAGGAGGTCGTGCTGCGCAACATTCCGCGCATCCGCGACGTGGAGGCCATGCTCGAGCTCCTGCGCCGCCTGGACGTGAAGGTCGAGTGGCGGGACGAGAACGTGGTCGCGCTGCAGGCCGACGAGGTGTCGCGCACCGACGTGGACCGCGAGTGGGCCGAGCGCATCCGCGCGTCCTTCCTGATCGCCGGCCCCATGCTGGCCCGCTTCGGGCGTGCCGACATGCCGCCGCCGGGCGGCGACGTGATCGGCCGCCGGCGCCTCGACCCGCACCTCGACGCATTTCGAGCGCTGGGCGCCGAGGTGGCCGCCGATCGCTCCTACTTCCACCTCCATGCCCCCGACGGGCTGCACGCCTGCGACTTCTTCATGGACGAGCCCTCGGTGATGGCCACCGAGAACGCCCTGATGGCGGCGGCGCTGACCCCGGGCTCGACGGTGATCCACAACGCGGCGTCGGAGCCCCACGTGCAGGACCTGGCGCGGCTGCTCATGCAGATGGGCGCGCGGATCGAGGGCATCGGCTCCAACCTGATGATCGTCCACGGCCAGGAGGAGCTCGGAGGCGCCGACCACGCGATCGGCCCCGATCACATCGAGATCGGCTCCTTCATCGCGCTGGCCGCCTGCACGGGCGGCGAGCTGCGCATCCAGGGCTGCCTGCGCGAGGACCTGCGCATGACCAAGCTGGCCTTCGAGCGGCTCGGCTGCCGCATCGAGTACGACGGCCACGACGTGCTCGTGCCGGCGGGACAGCAGCTGCGCATCCGCTCGGACGAGGGCGACGCCGTGTCGAAGATCGAGGACGGGCCGTGGCCCGCCTTCCCGGCCGACCTCACGAGCATCGCGCTCGCGATGGCCACCCAGGCCGAGGGCCTGGTCCTGATCCACGAGAAGATGTTCGAGAACCGGCTGTTCTTCGTCGACAAGCTGGTCTCGATGGGCGCTCGGGTGATCGTCTGCGACCCGCATCGCGCGGTCGTGAGCGGCCCGAGCCGGCTTCACGGTGAGCGGCTCTCCAGTCCGGACATCCGCGCGGGCATGGCCCTGCTCATCGCCGCGCTGTGCGCCGACGGCACGTCCGAGATCGCGAACATCCGCGAGATCGACCGTGGTTACGAGCGCATCGACGAGCGGCTGCGGGCCCTGGGCGCGCGCATCGAGCGCGTGGCCTCCGAGCGCGTGCCCGCCTAGAGCGGCCCGGAGGTCCTCATGACCGTGCCGTCGCGCGCTCCCATCCCGCCGGGCACCCGCGACGTGCTGCCCGAGGAGATGCGAGAGCTGCGCGCGATCTGCGACCGGATGCGCGAGAGCTTCGAGGGCATGGGCTACGGCGAGATCCACACGCCCGCGCTCGAGTACGAGGAGGTCCTGCGCCGCGGCGACGAGAGCGCCGCGGGGGCGCGCTACCGCACCTTCGACGAGCAGGGGAACGTGCTCGCGCTGCGCTCGGACATGACCATTCCCATCGCCCGCGTCGTGGCCGCCCGTTATGAGGCCGTCGAGGATCCGCTGCGCTTCTGTTACTTCTCCCGCGCCTGGCGGGCGACCGAGCGAGGGGTGGGGGAGCCGCGTGAGTTCCTTCAGGGCGGCATCGAGCTGATCGGCGTGGCGGGGGCCGAGGGCGAGGCCGAGGTCGTGGCCCTCACCCTCGACGCGCTGGACCGGGCCGGCCTGCGCCGCCACCGCCTCGGCATCGGCGACGGCGCGCTCTACCGGCGGCTGCTGGTGGCCCTCGAGGTGCCGGAGGAGCACCACCGGCCGCTGATCGAAACGCTGTCGCGCCGCGATCTGGTGGGCCTCGAGATGGCGGTGACCGCTCTGGGGCTGGGCGAGCCGGAGCGGCGGCTGCTGGTCAGGCTGCCCGAGCTGCGCGGCGGCGCCGAGGTGCTCGATCGCGCCGACGGCCCCGTGGGGGCCGCGGTCGAGAGCCTGCGCGCGCTGCACGAGCTGCTCGAGCAGCGCGGGGTGGCGGATCGGGTGATCTTCGACCTGGGGCTGGTGCGCGAGCTCGGCTACTACACGGGGGCGGTGTTCGAGGTCTACGACCCGGCGGTGGGCTTCACCCTGGGCGGGGGTGGGCGCTACGACGACCTGATCGGGCGCTTCGGCCGCGACCGTCCCGCCTGCGGCGTGGCCCTGGACGTGCAGCGCGTGCACCTGGCTCAGGCGGCCGAGGAGGCGCTCCGATGAACGCCTCCGAGAAGCTCACCATCGCCGTGCCCCGCGGCGCTCTCTTCTACGGCACGCTCGACCTCCTCGACGGGTTGGGGGTGGACACGGCCGAGGTGCGCTCGAACGACCGCAAGCTCCTGTTCGCCGACGCCGGCATCGTGACCATGCGCCCCAGCGACGTGCCCACCTACGTCGAGCACGGCTCGGCCGACCTGGGCATAACCGGCAAGGACGTGCTGCTCGAGCAGTCCCAGCGCAAGGTCTACGAGCTGCTGGATCTCGGCTACGGGCGCTGCACGATGGTGGTGGCCGCACGCGAGGGCGGCGACCCGATCGGTGACGCCCTGCGGCGCCTGGGACGGGTGCGGCTGGCCACCAAGTACCCCCGGATCGCGGCTCAGCACTTCGCGGACACCGGACGCCAGGCGGAGATCGTGGAGGTCAAGGGCTCGGTCGAGCTCGCTCCCCTCACCGGCCTCGTGGACGGCATCGTGGACCTCACCGCCACGGGGGCCACGCTGCGCGAGAACCACCTGCGCGTGGTCGAGGAGATCGGCGACTGCACCGCCCGGCTGATCGCCAACCCGGTGGCGCACAAGCTCAAGGCGCCGCAGATCGACCGCCTGATCGAGAGGCTGCGCTCGTGAGGATCGTTCGCGATGGCCTGGGCCGAGTGCGCGCGCAGGGTGCCAGCCCGGAGGCGGTGGCCGAGATCATCCTGTCGGTGCGCACGGGCGGCGACGAGGCGCTGGTCGAGCTCACCGAGCGCCTCGACGGCGTGCGCCCCGCCGACGGCGAGCTGCGCAGCCCGTCAGCGGAGCTGGAGGCGGCCCGGGCCGGCCTGGAGCCGCAGCTGCGGGGCGCGATCGAGACCTCGATGGCCAACGTGCGCCGGGTGGCCGAGGCGCAGCTCGGCGATCCGCCGGCGGTCGAGCTCGCCCAGGGCCAGCGAGTGGAGCTGGCGGAGCTGCCGGTGGCCCGTGCCGCGGCCTACGTGCCCGGCGGGCGCGCGCCCTATGTCTCGACGGTCGTCATGTGCGCCGTCACCGCTGCTGTGGCCGGTGTCGAGGAGGTGGCGATCTGCTGCCCGCCCGGAGCGGACGGACGGGTCCAGCCGGCAGTCCTCGGCGCCTGCGCGCTGTGCGGGGTGGACGAGGTGTACCGGATGGGCGGGGCCCAGGCGATCGCCGCGCTGGCACACGGCACCGAGAGCATCCCGGCGGTGGACGTGATCGCCGGCCCAGGCAATTCGTGGGTCACCGAGGCCAAGCGCCAGGTGTTCGGGCTGGTGGGCATCGACGGCCTGGCCGGGCCGAGTGAGCTGGTGGTGGTGGCCTCCGGCGAAGCCGATCCCGAGCTGGTGGCGCTCGACCTGCTCGCCCAGGCCGAGCACGGCCCCGACAGCCTGGTGGCCCTGATCGCGCTCGACGAGAGCCTGCTGGAGGCAGTGGTGGAGGCCGTGGAGCGCCTCGCGCCGGAGCGGCCGAGCGTGAGCGACGCCGATCTGCAGGTGCGCCTGGCCTCTGGCCCCGAAGAGGCCCTCGAGCTGGCGGAGCGCTTCGTGCCCGAGCACCTCGAGCTGATCGGCGCCGAGGTCGAGTCGCTGGCCGGCCGCGTGCGCCGCGCCGGCTGCGTGTTCGTCGGGCTGGGAGCCGCCACCGCCTTCGGCGATTACGTGGCGGGCTCCAACCACGTGCTGCCCACCGGGGGTGCGGCGCGCTTCCAGTCGAGCCTCTCGCCTGCGGTCTTCCGGCGCCGCCTGGCGCGGGTATCCTTGCCCGGCGAGGCGCCCACCCGCCTCGCACCCGCCGGCGCGGCGCTCGCCCGCGCCGAGGGCTTCCCCGTTCACGCCGAATCGATGGAGCGCCGCGCGTGACCCGCACCTCGCAGATCCACCGGACCACCGGCGAAACCGACATCCAGCTCAGCCTCGACCTGGACGGAACGGGCGAGGGCGCCCGGGAGACCGGCGTCGGCTTCTTCGATCACCTGCTCGACGCCGTGGCCCGCCACGGGCTGCTCGATCTGGACGTTCAGGCCCGGGGAGACCTCGAGACCGGTCCTCACCACACCGTGGAGGACACCGGGCTTGCGCTCGGACAGGCGCTCGACGAGGCGCTGGGCGACCGCGCCGGGATCCGCCGCTTCGGGCACGCAGTGGTGCCGATGGACGAGGCGCGAGCCTCCTGCGCACTGGACATCTCGGGGCGTCCCTACACGGCGCTCGAGGGCGACTTCGCCGCGGAGCGGGTGGCCGACTTCGACACCGACCTCGTCGAGGAGTTCCTTCGCGCGGTGGCCAACACGGCGAAGCTCACCGTGCACGTGCACCTGGAGGCGGGCTCGAACGCCCACCACCAGGTGGAGGCGTCGTTCAAGGCGTTCGCCCGGGCGCTGCGCCAAGCCGTGGAGCACGACGAGCGCGTCAGCGGCGTGCCGTCGACCAAGGGCGTGCTCTGATGACCCCTGGGCTCGCAGGCACCGCCTGCTCGCGCCCCGCGCGGATCGCGATCCTCGACTACGGGATGGGCAACCTGCGCTCGGTGGCCAAGGCGCTCGAGCACGTGGGCGCCCGGGCCGAGCTCACCAACGATCGCGCCCGCGTGCGCGAGGCGGACGGCGTGGTCCTGCCCGGGGTGGGGGCGATGCCACGGGCCATGGAGGCGGTGCGCAGCCTCGGCCTCGACGACCTGCTGCGCGAGCGCGTGGAGGCCGGCGTGCCGCTGATCGGGCTCTGCATGGGCATGCAGCTGCTCTTCGACTCGACCACCGAGCTGGGCGGGGCCGAGGGCATCGGGCTGCTCGAGGGCCCGGTAGACAGCCTCGACGCGCCGGGACTCAAGATCCCTCAGATCGGCTGGAATCCGGTGTCGTGGCGCCGCCGCAGTCCGCTCAACGAGAACCTGCCCGACCCCTGTGCCTTCTACCACGCCAACTCGTTCGCCCCGCGCCCGGCGCGTCACGAGGACGTGCTCGGCACGGCCGAATACGGGAAGGAGTTCGTGAGCGTGGTCGCGCGCGAGGACGGCCCGGCGTCCATCTACGGGCTGCAGTCGCACCCGGAGAAGTCGGGACCGCACGGGCTCGCGCTGCTGCGCAACTTCGTGGGGACCTGCGCGAGGGTCCCCGCGTGATCCTGCTGCCGGCGATCGACATCCGCGACGGGAAGGCGGTGCGCCTGCGCCAGGGCGACTTCGACGACGAGACCGTGTACGCGGACGATCCGCTCGAGGCCGCGCGCTCCTTCGTCGAGGCGGGCGCCCGCTTCCTGCACGTGGTCGACCTCGACGGCGCCCGTGAGGGCGAGCCGGTGAACCTCCAGCACGTGGAGCGCATCGCCCGCGAGCTGCCGGTGCCGCTCGAGCTCGGCGGCGGGCTGCGCTCGATCGCCTCGATCCGCCGTGCGCTCGCGGCCGGCGCGGACCGGGTGGTGCTCGGCACCGCGGCTTTCACCGACCCGGACCTGCTCGACGAGGCGCTCTCGGCCTTCACCTCCAGGATCCTCGTGGGGGTCGACGTGCGCGGGGGCCAGGTGGCGGTGGCCGGCTGGACGCGCGAGACCCAGGTGCGGGGCGAGGACGCCATCCGGCGCATGCAGCAGCGTGGCGCCACGCGCTTCGTCTACACCAACGTCGACCGCGACGGGATGCTCGAGGGGCCGGCCCTCGACGAGGTGGTACGCGTGTCCGAGGCGGTGCGCGGGCGTTTTCTCTACTCGGGCGGCATAGCCTCGGTCGATGACCTCCACGCCCTGCGCAACCTGCGCCTCATCAATCTCGCGGGCGTGATCTCGGGCAAGGCGCTCTACGAAGGGCGGATCGGAGTGGCCGAGGGCCAGGCCGCGCTCGATCCACGCGACTGATGCTGCTGCGACGCGTGATCCCCTGCCTGGACGTGGACAAGGGCCGGGTGGTGAAGGGCGTGGAGTTCGTGAACCTGCGCGACGCGGGCGACCCCGTGGAGCTGGCCGTGCGCTATCAGGAGGAGGGAGCCGATGAGATCGTCTTCCTCGACATCACGGCCTCGCACGAGAAGCGTGAGACGGTGGCCCAGCTGGCCCGCCGTTGTGCCGACGACGTGTTCATCCCCTTCACGATCGGCGGCGGGGTTCGCTCCGCTGCCGATGCCCAGGCGGTCCTCGACGCCGGCGCGGACAAGGTCTCGGTCAACTCCGCCGCGGTGGGCCGGCCCGAGCTGCTCGGCGAGCTGGCCGAGATCTTCGGCGCCCAATGCGTGGTGCTGGCCGTCGACGCCCGCCGCGAGGGCGATCGCTACGGCGTCTACGTCAACGGGGGTCGCACGCCGGTGGGCCGCGACGCCGTCGAGTGGGCCCGTGAGGGCGTCGAGCGCGGAGCGGGGGAGATCCTGCTCACGAGCATGGACCGCGACGGCACCGAGGACGGCTACGAGCTCGCGCTCACCCGCACCATCGCCGACTCGGTGGACGTCCCGGTGATCGCATCCGGGGGCGCCGGGACGCTGGACCACCTGGTGGAGGCGGTGGAGCAGGGTGGTGCCGACGCCGTGCTGTGCGCCTCGATCTTCCACTACGGGCACTACAGCGTTCGCCAGGCCAAGGAACGCATGCGGTCGGCTGGTATACCCGTTCGCCTGTGACGAAGGCGAACCGGGCAGACCTACGCGAGCGGGTGCGCCGCGTCCCGGGGATGGAGCGGCTGCTCCCGGCCCTGGACGGGCTGGCGCCCGCCTACCTGGTGGGAGGGGCGGTGCGCGACCTGCTGCGCGGCGCCGAGGCCGTGGACCTCGACGTGGCGGTGGAGAGCGACGCCCGGTCGGTGGCCCGGGCGCTGGCGGAGCGCCTCGACGGAGAGACGCGCGAGCACGAGCGCTTCGGCACGGCGACGGTGCGCAGCGACGGCCTCTCGCTCGACCTCGCCACCACCCGCCGCGAGACCTACTCCGAGCCGGGCGCGCTGCCGGAGGTGGAGGCGGCGGGTCTGACCGAGGACCTGGCCCGGCGCGACTTCTCGATCAACGCGATGGCCCTGGGTCTCACGGGGGACGACCTCGGCCACCTCTATGACCCGCTCGGCGGCCTGGCCGACCTCGACTCCGGGCGCGTACGGGTGCTGCACGAGCGCAGCTTCGCGGACGATCCCACCCGTCTGCTGCGGGCGCTGCGCTACGAGGCCCGGCTCGGCTTTCGCATGGACGCCGACACCGAGGCCCTGGCGCGGGACGCCGCCGCCGAGGCGCAGCTGCGCACGGTGTCGGGCGCGCGTGTGCGCGATGAGCTGATGGATCTGCTGGCCGAGATCGACGCGCCGTCGGGAGTCGAGCGCATGCACGAGCTCGGCATCGACCGTGCACTGCACACCGCCCTCGAGGCGGACAGCGAGCTGGTGGCGTCCGCCGCGCTCGGGGCGGTGGCGCTCGGGGCGGATCGTGCCCTGGCGGGCCTGGCGGCGCTCACGGCCGAGGCGCCGCGCCGCCTCGATCTGTGGCTGGCCGACCTCCACCTGCACGCGTGGGAGCGCGACGCCGTGAGCCGTGCCGCCCGGGTGGCGCCGCGGCTGGCGGCCGAGTTGCGCGAGCACGAGCACCAGCCGTCCGAGCTATACGAGCTGCTGGCCCGCGAGACGCTGATCGCGCTGTCGCTCGCGCTGGCCATGGGCGCCCCCTCGGAGCCGGTGCTGCGCTGGGTGTCCGAGCTCAGCGAGGTGAGGCTCGAGATCGACGGCGGAGACCTGTTGGCGGCGGGAGTGGCCGAGGGTCCCGCCCTGGGGAGGGCCTTGGAGGAGACGCTGCGCCGCAAGCTCGACGGGCTGGTCTCAGGGCGCGACGACGAGCTCGACACCGCCCTGCGCGTGGCCCGGGAAGAGGAGGAGGCATGAGCGAGCTCGGCTACAGCGTCGCCCTGCCGGGCGCTCGCGCCTTCTTCTCCACCCGCAACGGCGGGGTCAGCCGCGGTCCATACCGCTCGCTCAACCTGGGCTTCCTCACCGACGACGACCCCGCGAACGTGCCCGAGAACCGAGAGCGCGTGGCCGCCGCGGCGGCGGTCGACCCCGAGCGCGTGGCCATGGGCTGGCAGGTGCACGGCAGCGATCTTCGTGACTGGACCGAGCCCCCGTCGGACCTCGCCTACGCCCAGCCAGGCGACAAGGAGCTCGAGCGCGTCGACGGCCACGTCACTGAGCGAAACGGGGTGGGGCTGCTGGTGCTGGTGGCCGATTGCTACCCGGTGGCGCTGTCCGACGGCCGGCGGGTGGCGATGCTGCACTGCGGCTGGCGTCCGCTGGCGGGGGGCATCATCGAGAAGGCCGTGGCCCGCTTCGAGAGCACTCCGAGCGCGGCGGTGGGTCCGGGTATCGGGGGCTGCTGCTACGAGGTCGGTCCAGAGGTGCTGGAGGCCTTCGCCGGTCTCGAGCAGGTGGCCGACGGCCGGATGCTCGACCTGCGCGCCGTGATCACCGCCAAGCTCGCGTCCGCGGGCGTGAGCGAGATCCACCACCTGGACCTGTGCACGAGCTGCCATCCCGACCTCTTCTTCTCTCATCGGCGCGACCGCGGGCTGACCGGGCGCCAGTCCGGCCTGGTGGTGCTCGATGGACGCTGAGGCGATTCGCCGCAACCTCCACGAGGTGCGCGAGCGCATCGGCTCCGAGGTGGAGATCCTGGCCGCCGTCAAGTACGTGGAGGCCGGCGACCTGCCGGCCCTGGCGGAGGCCGGCGTCGAGCTGGTGGGAGAGAACCGCGCCCAGGAGCTGCTGGCCAAGCAGGAGCTCCACCGTGATCTCTTCACCTGGGACTTCATCGGCGCGCTGCAGAGCCGCAAGCTCAAGGACATCGCGCCGAACGTCCGCCTCATCCACTCGATCGCCTCCGAGTCGGCTCTGCGCCGGCTGGAGGCCAACCCGGCACGCGAGGTCCTCATCCAGGTGAACGTCGCCGGCGAGGACTCCAAGGAGGGCGTCGACCCGGTCGAGCTCGAGTGCTACATCGAGCGCTGCCCCGTGCCGGTCACCGGGCTGATGACGATGCCGCCGTTCGTCGACAGGGCCGAGGACAACCGGCGACACTTCGCCCGCCTGGCGGAGCTGGCCGGCGAGCACGGCCTGAAGCGGCTGTCGATGGGCACCACCCAGGACTATGAGGTGGCGGTGGCCGAGGGGGCGACGATCGTCCGGCTGGGCAGCGTGCTCTACGAGGGCGCGTAGCCCACGCGCTCGAGGAAGTCTCCGATCACGCCCGACAGCCGCGAGCCCTGCCAGGCCAGCGGCGACTGGCCCTTGTCCTCTACCACCAGCTCGGCGTGGGGGAGATGGCGTACGTACTCCTCGGCCACGCCCAGGAGGTGCAGGCTGTCCGCCTCGTCGCGCGAGCCCACCACCAGCACCGGGACCTCCAGGCGGTCGAGCGGGTCGAGCCCCTTCCAGGCGATCGAGCGCGGTACGTCGCGCAGGGCCTGGGCCACCGCTTCGGGGTGCTCGTGTCGCTCCATGCGCTGGCGGGTGGCCTCGCGCGCTATCGCCTGCCATTTCTCGGGCAGGCCCTCCGGCTGCGCGGCCTCCACGAAGGCGTCCACCCCGCCGCTCTCGAGCTCGCCGGCCATGCGCTCCCAGGTGTCGCCGTCCACATCGCCGGTGCGGGCATAGCCGGTGTAGGCCGGGGTGATCTGCACCAGCGCGGGCACCCGCTGCGGGTGCTCGAGGGTGAAGGCCATCGCGGTGGCCGCGCCCATGGAGCTGCCCACCAGCGCGGCGCGCTCCAGCCCGAGTTCGTCCAGCACGGCCATGAGGTCGCCCACCAGCTCCTCGTACTCGTAGCCGGGCGCAGGGGAAGACGTGCCGTGGCCGCGAGCGTCGTAGGTGATCAGGCGGTAGCCGCGCTTGATCAGGGCGCGTGAGCCCTGGACGACGTTGCGGCGCGTGGCCGACAGACCGTGCAGCAGCACCACGGGCGGGCCGTCGCCCGCCTGCTCGCCCTGGAGGGTGATCGCCGTCCCGCCGGGAATCTCCCTTGACACCTCGAACGTTCCGGTCTCCACGGTCCTACACTGTGACAAAGCGTTGGGACCGGTCTGTAGAGCCGAGCACGGAGACCCGTGTCCCGACTGTGTCCCGAACATGGCTAGCGACGATCAGCCCGACGACGACCCAATCTTCCGGATTGGCCTTCGCCGTCAAGCTGCACGAATCCTCTCGGCCGGTTGAACCGCCTGTTCGTTTCTGGTAGGACAACCATGCGGGCAGAACTCGACGAAAGGGCACAGGATGTACTTCGAGATCGTGACCGCCTCGGGTGGCTTTCGCGCCAACATCAAGGGCGACAACCACGAACTTGTATTCCAGACCGAGGTCTACGAGGGAAAGTCTGGCGCGAAGAACGCCATCGACATGGTCAAGACGGAAGCAGCCACCGCCACAACCCAGGACGAGGCCTAGGGCTGAGTCTCGTGTTCGGCCTCTGTACCCGTTACCCGGGACCTCAACCGCGATGGCGACACACCCATGTCTGGGCGCTAGACTGGGCTGTCTACAAGCGTTCGCCTGGTTTCTCCGGTCTCTTTCCTCTCGCGCGCACCTCACCACAGAGACCCGAGAGGACGCTGTTGATGACTGAAGCCACGCAGATGCCCGAGCAGACCGCTGCCGAGCGGCGAGGGATGCAGACCGCGGAGCTTTCCAACGCGATGGTGCGGATCTACAAGGAGCAGTTCGGCCGAGGACCAACCCAGGCGCATTCGGTTTACGCCAGCCCCAACCTCGTGATCTGCACGCTGGAGGACAGCCTCACCCCAGCTGAGCACCGCATGGCGCAACTCGGCGAACACCAACGGATCAGGGACATCCGCAACTTCTTCCAGCACGCGAGCGAGAACGAGTTCGTCGGCGCCGTCGAGAAGATCACCGGCCGCAGCGTACGCGCCTTCGTCAGCGGCACCGACAGCAAACACGACGTGTCGTCCGAGGTCTTCTACCTCCACCCGGACATCACCACCGAAGGCGCCTAAGGAGTACGGCGCGCCCTCTCAAGTCGCGCCGAACCAACCCCGACGCTCCTGCGACATTCCTGCCCGGTTTCCGGCGTTCGTGCGAAAGGGGCCGTAGATCGCGTTGCGCGGGACGGTGAGCGGCTTCTCTTTGCCGTGGTGGGCTGCGGGGAGCGGCCTCTAGTCGCTACCCCCGCGCCCGGCGAAACGGCCTAGTCCTCACAGCCGACGCCGTCGCCATCGCTGTCGAGGTCGTATGGGCCGCTCCCGTTGACTGACACTGGGCCGTTCGACGTAGCGGGGTACCGACTTAGCGCAACTGAGCAACTGAGCGCAGCAGAGGAAAGCCAAGCGCCCAGTACCATGCGCAGTGACAAGGAGTTTCCCGCTTACGGGCGAACTGACCTGGAGCATGGCGCTTCGCGACACATGGCATCGCACGCTGGTCTACTTCGGCCTCGCCGAAGAAGAGGACCCGCGCTACGAGTCGGTGGTCAACGAGCCGGAGCCCGAGGCCGAGCTCGAGGACCGCTACCGCGACCGGCCCAACGTGCGCCGGCTGCAGCGGCGCCGGCGTGACGAGTTCGACGACATCTTCGCCGACGAGCCGCGCGGCGGCGGGCGTGAGACGCGCGTTCTCCGGCCGGTGGGCGGCAACGGGCGCTCTGGTGGCAACGGCGGCGACATCCAGGTCCACTTGGTCATTCCCAAGAGCTTCAACGACGCGCAGCAGATCGCCGACCAGTTCAAGGACGCCATCCCGGTGATCCTCAACCTGCAGTCCAGCGACACCGAACTGTCCAAACGGCTGATCGACTTCGCGTCGGGGTTGACCTACGCCCTCGACGGCGGGATGCAGCGCATCGCCGACAAGGTCTTCCTCCTCACTCCGCGCAACGTCGAGGTTTCCGCCGAGGAGCGCGCGCGGCTGATCGAAAAGGGCTTCTTCAACCAGTCTTGACGTCGGGGCCGGGGGCGAATGAGCCCGCTGTAGGCTTCGCCGCCGATGAAGCTCGGGTTGATCGGAGCAGGAAACATGGCCTCGGCGCTCGCGCGCGGCATCGGCGAGCCCGTGCTGGTGGCCGACATCGACCCGGGCAAGGCGGAGGCGCTGGCCGCCGCCCTCGGCGGCGAGGCGGTGAGCTCGAACGCCGAGCTGGCCGACCGGGCCGACGTCGTCGTGCTCTGCCACAAGCCCAAGCAGCTCGAGGAGGTGGCCGGCGAGGTGGCCGGTCACACCGGCACGGTCGTGTCCATCCTGGCCGCCACCTCGACCGACCAGCTGGCCGGCGCCTATCCCGGGGCGTCCATCTACCGCTTCATCCCGAACATGCCCGTCGAGGTCCGGCACGGGGTGCTCTGCTACGTGCCCGGCCCCGGCGCCGACACGGGCCCCGAGGCCGAGATACTTGCCCTGATGGGCCGTGTGGGCGAGGTGATCCGACTGACCGACGAGCCGCTGATCGAGCCGGCCATGGCGCTGATGAGCTGCGCGCCCGCCTTCATGGCCCTCGTGGCCGAGAGCTTCGCCGACGCCGGCGTGGCCCACGGCCTCGACCGTCCCGATGCGCTGCGGATGGTCGTCGAGACCATGGGCGGCACGGCGGCCTGGCTGGCCCGGCACGACTACGACACCGCCGGGCTGCGAGCTCGCGTGGCCACCCCGGGTGGCACCACCGAGCGCGGGCTGATCACCCTCGAGGAGCGGGGGATGCGCGAAGCGGCCCGGGCCACCGTGGACAGCGTCGTGGAGGCCACCCGATGACCCGTGGCGACATCGCCGACTACGTGCGCACGCTGGCGCTCGTGTACCTGGTGCTCATATTCATCCGGATCATCCTCAGCTGGATCCCGCGCATCCCCTACAACCGGGTGCTCAACGGGTTCCTGAAGTTCGTGACCGACGTGACGGATCCCTACCTGAACCTGTTCCGGCGCATCCTGCCCCCGGTGCGCATCGGCCCCGGCGCACTCGATCTCAGCCCGATCGTCGGCACCTTCGTGCTCATCATCGTGAGCAGCCTGGTGGCCGGCCTCATCGAAGGCTGACGTGGCACGCCTCGGCGGACCGGCCGCCGTCGCGGCCACCGCCGCCGTGGTGGTCGCCCTTGACCAGGTGACCAAGCAGCTGGCCGACTCGAACGTGGAGCGCGGGGACGAGGTGAGCGTGTTCCCCGGCCTGGCGATCACCAACACGCGCAACACCGGCGTGGCCTTCGGCGCCTTCGAGGGCGCGGGCCTCGTGGTGGCGGTGCTGATCGGGATCTCGCTCGTGCTGCTGCTGGGGTACTTCTGGCGCCATCGCGCCATGCCGTGGCTGTGGCTCCCGGTGGGGATGCTCCTCGGCGGGGCCCTCGGCAATCTCGCCGACCGCGCTCGGGAGGGAGCCGTGATCGACTTCATCGACCCGGTGGCCTGGCCGGCGTTCAACGTGGCCGACTCCTGCATCGTGGTCGGCGTGTTCGTCCTGCTGTTGGTCGTGGAGCGTTCGGCGAAGGCTCAGCAGCGGGAGGGCACCTGACGGCCGACCGCGAACCGCAGCGGCTCTTCGAGGCGGCCGCCGAGGACGAGGGGCTGCGCCTCGACGCGTTCCTCGCCGCTCGCGGCGCCGCGCCGTCGCGAGCGGCCGCCCAGCGGGCGATCGAGGACGGGTCGGTGACCGTGGACGGGCGGGTGCGGCCCAAGAACCACCGCCTGGCGGCCGGGCAGACGGTGGGCGTGCGAAGCACTCCGAACACCGTGACGGCGGCGGACACGGCGGCCGTGCCCTTCGAGGTGGTCTACGAGGACGATCAGTTGCTGGTGGTGGACAAACCGGCCGGGGTGGTCACCCATCCGGCCCCCGGGCACCGCGGCGCCACCCTGGCCGAGGCCCTGGCCGGGCGTGTGGCCGGTGGCGCCGACCCCGACCGGGCGGGCATCGTGCACCGGCTGGACCGCGACACATCCGGTCTGATGGTGGTGGCTCGCAGCGAGGAGGCGCACGCCGCCCTGCAGCGGATGATGAAGGCCCGCGAGGTCACCCGGGAGTACCTGGCGCTGGTGACCGGCCATCCCGACGCCGAGCGGGGCACGATCGACGCGCCGCTGGGCCGCGATCGCCGGCGTCGCACCGCGATGTCCACCCGGACCGACCGCGGTCGCGAGGCGGTGACCCACTTCGAGGTCGTCGAGCGGCTGGCGCGCACCGCGCTCCTGCGGGTGCGACTCGAGACCGGCCGGACCCACCAGATCCGCGCTCATTTCGAGGCCATCGGCCATCCGGTGTGCGGCGATCGCGCCTACGGAGGGGCCGCGTGCGGCCGCCGGCTGAGCCTCGACCGCCAATTTCTCCACGCGTGCCTGTTGATGTTTAGGCACCCCACGACGGGGGAACTTCTGACGTGCGAGTCCAAACCACCCGTCGATCTGCGTCATGCGCTTGATGCAGCGAGACGGGAGCCAGTCTCCGGAGGGCCAGACGGGGGCTGAAACTAGAGCGAGGCGGTCTTCGGACCGTCTCGCTTTTTTTCTGCTCGCCCTCGATGGCTATCCTTGAGCGCCGTTACGCAAAGCAACCCCTCCGGTTGACGACGCGGCCCTGCCCGGGAACCAGACAGCCCGGGTCCGCTGACTCGCCGGTGGGCAGCCAGTCCAAACCGAGTACGAACAAGGGAGCACCTCTTTGGCCACCGAGATCGGCATCCGAGAGCTGCTGGAGGCCGGCGTCCACTTCGGCCACCAGACGCGCCGCTGGAACCCCAAGATGCGTCGTTTCATCTTCGGCGAGCGAGACGGCATTCACATCATCGACCTGCAGAAGACCGAGCGTCTGCTGCACAACGCCCAGGAGTTCGCCGGCGACCTCGCCGGGCGGGGCGGCACGGTGCTGTTCGTGGGCACCAAGAAGCAGGCCCGCGACACGATCAAGGAAGCCGCCACGGCGTGCGGCATGCCCTATATCGACCAGCGCTGGCTGGGCGGTCTGCTCACCAACTTCCAGACCATCTCCAAGCGCATCAAGCGCCTGCACGAGCTGCGCGACTGGACCGAGAGCGGCAGCATGGACCTGCTCCCGGTACGGGAGCGGATCGCGGCGATGGCCGAGCGCGACAAGCTCGAGACCAACCTCGGCGGGGTAGCCGACCTCCAGCGCCCGCCGGACGCAATGTTCGTCGTGGACCTCAAGACCGAGGCCATCGGCCTGCGCGAGGGCACACGGTTGAAGATCCCGATCATCGGCCTGGTGGACACCAATTGCGATCCCGATCCGGTGACCTACGTGATCCCCGGAAACGACGACGCGATTCGCTCCTGCAAGGTCGTGATCGAGGGCATCGCCGACGTGGTGCGCGACCGCGCCCAGCGCTTCAGGGCCGAGGAGGAGGCCGCCCGCCGCGAGCGCGAGGAGGCCGAGCGCCGCGAAGCCGAGGAGCGAGCTCTGCGCGAGGCGGAGGAGAAGGAGCGCCAGGAGGCCGAGGAGCGCGCTCGGCGCGAGGCCGAAGAGGCCGGCTTCTCACCCGACGAACCCGCTCAGCCCGTGCCCGAGGGCGCCGCGCCGCGCGAGCGCCGCACCTTCGATCCCGACGAGGAGTCCTGATGAGCATCGCCGTTTCCGCTCAAGACGTGAAGGCCCTGCGCGACCGCACCGGTGCGGGGATGATGGACTCGAAGAAGGCTCTTCAGGAGGCGGGCGGCGATGTCGACAAGGCGATCGAGATCCTGCGCGTCAAGGGCCAGGCCTCAGCGGCCAAGCGTGGCGGCCGAGCGGCCACCGAGGGCGTCGTGACGAGCTACATCCACGCCGGCGGCAAGATCGGCGTGCTGGTGGAGGTCGACTGCGAAACCGACTTCGTGGCTCGCACCGAGCCGTTCCAGGAGTTCGCCCGTGACGTGGCGGTGCACGTGGCCGCCGCCCCCGATCTGCGCTATGTCTCGGACGACCAGGTCGAGGACGAGTGGCGCGAGGCCGAGTTGCGGGTCTTCCGTGACCAGGCCGCGGCCGAGGGCAAGCCCGAGAACGTCCAGGAGCGGATCGTCGAGGGCAAGCTCAAGAAGCGGCTCGACGAGGTCGTGCTGCTCCACCAGCGGCACGTGAACGAGGACAAGCACGAGAGCAAGACGCTCGAGGAGCTGCGGGCCGAGCTGGCGGCGAACACCGGGGAGAACATCGTCATAAGGCGCTTCGCGAAGTTCCAGGTCGGCGAGGAGTGAAGCCCGCCTTCGAGCGGATACTCCTCAAGCTCTCGGGCGAGGCGCTGCTGGGCGACCTCGAATACGGCGCCGACCCCGATCGCATCGCCGCCATCGCCCGCGAGGTCAAGGCCACGCACGACCGCGGCGTGGAGATCGCGGTGGTGGTCGGGGGAGGCAACATCTACCGAGGGCTCGCCGGCGCGGCGGCGGGAATGGACCGCGCCACCGGCGACTACATGGGCATGCTGGCCACGGTGCTGAACGCCCTGGCGCTGCAGGACGCGCTCGAGAAGATCGGCGCGCACACCCGGGTGCAGTCCGCCATCACGATCTCAGAGGTGGCCGAGCCCTACATCCGCCGCCGGGCCATGCGCCACCTCGAGAAGGGCCGCATCGTGATCTTCGCGGGCGGCACCGGGAACCCGTTCTTCACCACCGACACCGCGGCCGCCCTGCGCGCACTGGAGATTCACGCGGAAGCGCTTCTGATGGCCAAGAACGGGGTGCAGGGCGTCTACACGGCCGACCCCCGCACCAATCCCGACGCGCGCTTCATCGAGGAGATCTCGCACGTCGAGGCCATCGAGCAGCGACTGGCGGTGATGGACTCCACGGCCCTCTCGCTGTGCATGGACAATTCGCTTCCGATACACGTGTTCAACATGGACGACGAGGGCAACATCGACCGGATAGTGTCCGGCGAGCGAGTGGGGACGGTGGTGAGGACAGCCGGCGATGAGTGACGAAATCCTCAAGGATTTCCTGGACGAGGCGCAGGCTCGCATGGACAAGTCCGTGGAGGCCACACGTAGCGAGTTCTCCACCGTTCGCACCGGACGCGCCTCGCCTCACCTGCTCGACCGCATCGAGGTCGACTACTACGGGGCCAAGACGCCGCTGCGCCAATTGGCGCAGGTGTCGGCCACCGAGGCGCGGCTGCTGACCATCACGCCCTATGACAAGAACTCGATCAAGCTGATCGAGAAGGCAATACTCGAATCGGACGTGGGCCTCACGCCCTCGAACGACGGCAATCTGATCCGCCTGTCGATCCCCGAGCTCACCGAGGAGCGCCGTCGCGACCTCGTGAAGATCGTGCACGGGATCGCCGAGCAGGGCCGGGTGTCGGTGCGCAACGTTCGTCGCGACGTGATGCACGACCTGCGCGAGCTCAAGAACGAGGGCGAGGTGGGCTCCGACGACGAGCATCGTGCCGAGGACGCCCTGCAGAAGCTCACCGACTCCCACGTGGGCGAGATCGACACCGCTCTCGCCGGCAAGGAAGAAGAGATCCTCGAGGTGTGAGCGCCGGCCACGCCCGTGCGCGCTACGTGGCCATCATCACCGACGGCAACGGGCGCTGGGCCGAGAGCCGCGGTCTGCCGGTGCTGGCGGGCCACGAGGCGGGAGCCGACGTGGTCAAGGCCCGGCTTCGTGACGCCGCCGAGCTGGGCATCCGCGAGCTGACCGTCTATTCGTTCTCGACCGAGAACTGGTCGCGGCCCCCCACGGAGGTCGACGGCCTGATGACCATGTTCGCGCGACGGATCGACCTGGAGACCCCGGAGCTCGACCAGCAGGGCGTGCGGATGCGCTTCATCGGCCGGCGCGACGGCCTCGATGCCGGCCTCCTGGAGCGCATGGAGTGGGCCGAGAAGACGACCTCAGCCAACGACCGCATCACGCTGTTCGTCGCCTTCAACTACGGCGGCAGGGCGGAGATCGTGGACGCGGCACGAACCTTCACTGGTGACACCGAAGGGGAGTTCCGCGAGCACCTCTACGCGCCCGACATGCACGATCCCGACCTGCTGATACGAACGAGCGGCGAAGTTCGCATCTCCAACTACCTGCTGTGGCAGTGCGCGTACTCCGAGTTCGTGTTCCGCGACGAGCTGTGGCCGGACTTCTCGCGCGAGGCCTTCGAGGCCTCGCTGGACGAGTACGAAGCCCGCCGGCGCCGGTTCGGGGGCCGCTAGCGCGTGGCCGCCACCCGACGGGAACGAGCCTCGGAGGAGGAGGACCTGCGGCTGAGCCGCGACGACGTCGAGCGCCCTCGCCGGGGAGGGGGCGACCTCGGGCCGCGCATCCTGTTCGCGATCCCGGCGATCGCCTTCGCCCTCTTCATCGTCCTCGAGGGCGGCGAGGTCTTCGCGCTCGGTCTGCTCGTGCTGGGGGTCGTGGCGCTGCGGGAGCTGTACACGCTCATGGGCCGTGTGCGCCCGCCGGCCCTCGCCGGCTTCCTGGCGCTCGCGGGGCTGCTGGTGGCGGCGCTCTACGGCGAGCCGCGGCACGTGATCATGGTGCTGGTTGCGGCCGTCCCGGTGACCTTTCTGCTGGCGCTCGTTCGGCCGCGCCGCGAGAACGTGTCCTGGGCCATCGCCGCCACGCTCTTCGGAGTCCTGTGGATCGGCGTGGCCATGGCGCACGCCGTGTGGCTGCGGGAGCTCGTCCAGCCGGGAGCGGGCGGCGACGACATCGTGATCGGCACGGGGCTGCTGATCGACGTGCTGATCGCCACGTTCCTGGGCGACACGTTCGCCTACCTCGGTGGGCGCTTCTACGGCCGGACTCCGCTGGCGCCGCTGATCTCGCCCAACAAGACGCTCGAAGGGCTGGCCATCGGGGTGGTGGGCGGCACCGCCGCCTTCTGGTTCGCCGGCCTCTACCAGGATTGGCTGACCGGGCCGGACGCGCTGCTGATCGGCGCGCTGGTGGCGCTTGCCGCTCCCATGGGCGACCTGTTCGAGTCGCTCATCAAGCGCGACCTGGAGGTCAAGGACACGGGCACCCTGTTCGGCCCCCACGGCGGGGTGCTCGACCGCCTCGACGCCTGCTTCTTCTCCATCCCCGTGGCCTACTACGCCGCGATCGGCCTGGGCTACGGGGCCTGACTTCGGGACGGGCGCCCCTCCCTACACTCAAACGGGTGCGCAGGATCCTCATAGTCGGCTCGACCGGCTCGATCGGAACGCAGGCGCTCGACGTGATCGAGCGCAGCGCCGAGCTCGAGGTGGTCGGCCTGGCCGCATCGGCCAGCTGGGAGCTGCTCGCAGAGCAGGCGGCCCGGCACGGCGTGACGCGGCTTGCCCTGGCCGATCCCGACGCCGCCGCGCGGGCGGGCGAGCACTCCGACGTGGAGGTGCTGGCCGGCCCCGAGGGGCTCGTCGAGTTGATCACCGACACCGACTGCGATCTCGTGCTCAACGCGCTCGTCGGCTCGGCGGGGCTGGGACCGACCGTGGCGACGCTGGGGGAGGGGATCGACCTCGCCCTGGCCAACAAGGAGAGCCTCGTGGTGGGCGGCGAGCTGGTGACCGCGCTGGCGGAGGCCACAGGCGCTCAGCTCATCCCGGTCGACTCCGAGCATTCGGCCCTGCATCAGCTGCTGGCCATGGAGCGCCCCGGCACCGTCGACCGGCTGATCCTCACCGCCAGCGGCGGGCCGTTCCGCGGCCGGACCGATCTCGACGGGGTCACCCGCGAGGAGGCGCTCGCCCACCCCACCTGGGACATGGGCGGCAAGATCACCATCGACTCGGCCACGCTGATGAACAAGGGCCTCGAGTTGATCGAGGCCCACCATCTCTTCGGCACGAGCTACGACCGCATCGACGTGGTCGTGCACCCGCAGTCGATAGTCCACGCCCTCATTCAGCTCAACGACGGCGCCTCGCTGGCCCACCTCGGCTACCCCGACATGCGGGTGCCGATCTCGTACGCGCTTCACCATCCCGATCGCACCGACGTGCCGCTGCGCGCGCTCGATCTGGTGGAACTGGGGGCGCTGACCTTCGAGGCGCCCGACCTCGACACCTTCGGCTGCCTGCGCCTGGCCCGAGAAGCGGCCGAGGCGGGTGGCACCGCCCCGTGCGTGCTCAACGCCGCCAACGAGGTGGCGGTGCACGCCTTCCTGGCCGGCGAGCTCTCCTTCACCGGCATCACCCGGGTGATCGAGTCCACGCTGTCGGAGCTGCCCGCGCAGCCGGTGCGTCACTTCAGCGATCTCTACAAGGCCGACTCCACGGCCCGCGAGGTGGCGCGGGGGGTGGCCGCGTGAGCTGGGTGCTGGCCTTCGTCGGCTTCGCGATGCTGGTGATCCTGCACGAGCTGGGCCACTTCTGGGCGGCCAAGTCGGTGGGCATGCGGGTGGAGAAGTTCTCGCTCTTCTTCCCGCCCACCCTGTTCAGCGTCAGGCGCGGCGAGACCGAGTACGCGGTCGGCGCGATTCCCGCGGGCGGCTACGTGAAGATCAGCGGCATGAACCCGTCGGAGGACCTGCCCGACGAGGTTCGAACCCGCGCCTACTACTCGCAGCCGGTCTGGAAGCGAATCACCGTGATCGCGGCGGGGCCCGCGATGAACCTGCTGCTGGCCTTCCTGCTCCTGTTCGTGTTCATCTTCCTGATCGGCGCGGAGACAGGGTCGCGCCAGGTCGGCACGATCGAGAAGAACTATCCCGCGGCCGCGGTGCTCGAGCCGGGCGACAAGCTGGTGGCCGTCGACGGCCGGGGCGGCACGCCGGAAGCGATGTCGAAGCGGATCGCGACCCACAAGTGCGCGGGGGGCGCCGCGCGCGACGGCTGCAAGGCGACGGAGCCGGCGGAGATCACGGTGCGCCGAGGCGGTCGCGAGCGCACGTTCGAGCTCACCCCCGTTTACGACTCCGCGGCGGAGAGGACCCGGGTGGGGTTCGCCTACGCGCCCGGCCCGCGCGAGACGTTGCCGCTGGGAGAATCGCTCGACTGGACGGTCGACCGCTTCTGGTTCGTGACCCGAGCGACCCTCGAGTTGCCCGCTCGGCTGATCGACCCCGAGCAGCGCAAGGAGATTTCGGGGGTGGTGGGCTCCTACGAGGTCACCCGCCAGACGATCCTCAACGACCTGGCCCAGGTCGTGGGCATCCTGGCCATCATCTCGCTCTCGCTGGCGATCGTGAACCTGTTCCCGTTCCTGCCGCTCGACGGCGGCCACATCTTCTGGGCCATCGTCGAGAAGGTCCGCGGCCGGCCCGTGGCCTTCAGCGTGATGGAACGCGCCGGGGTGGTGGGCTTCATGCTCGTGATCCTGATCTTCCTGATCGGCCTGTCCAACGACATCGGCCGATTGTCGGGCGAGGGCTTCCAGGTCAGGTAGCCCGGCTCAGGGCGTGGTCGCGCAGATGGCGGTGACGGTGAGGGTCCAGCTGGTGCCCACCGGGTCGGTCTCGACCGCGTCCGCATACCAGTTGTTCGCCGCCGTCTGGTAGATGCTCTGGAGAGCGAGGTCGGTGTTCGCGGGAGCTGGGCCTATCCGTGCGGTGCCGCTGATCGCGGTCTTGCCGGCGGGGCAGGTGGCGAAAGCGGTCTTGTTGGCCTGGGTATCGACCGTCACGCCCGTCACCACCTGATAGCCGCTCACCCCCGGCGCGCCCTGCGGCCCCTGCGGTCCCGTCTGTCCCTGGGGCCCCTGCTGCCCGGTGGCTCCCTGCGGTCCCTGAGGCCCGGCCGGCCCCTGCGCGCCCGCCTGGCCGGCCGGTCCGGCCGGTCCCTGCGGACCCTGCTGGCCGACCGCCCCCTGCTGTCCAGGCTGGCCCGTCGCGCCGGTGGCTCCCTGGGGACCGACCGGTCCGGGGCCGCCGGTGGGCCCTGCCGGCCCGGCGGGCCCGATCGCACCCTGTGGCCCGGCGGGGCCGGCCGCTCCGGTCTGGCCTGCGGGGCCCGTCTGCCCCGTGGCTCCCTGGGGTCCCTGCGGCCCGGTGGCTCCCACCGGTCCGGCGGGCCCGGCGGGGCCCTGGGCGCCGGTCGCCCCGGTGGCCCCGGTGGCGCCCGTGGCTCCGGTCTCGCCCTGTGCGCCCTGTGCTCCGGCGGGCCCGGTGTCGCCCTGGGGTCCGGCCGGGCCAGTCGGCCCCGCGGCCCCGTGGCGCCGGTCGCGCCGGTGTCGCCCTGCGCTCCCTGGGGGCCCTGCGGCCCGGCTGCGCCGGTGTCTCCCTGGGCGCCCTGGGGCCCGGCCACGCCCTGCGGCCCGTCGGCGCCCTGGGGCCCGGCGGGTCCGACGTCGCCCTGCGGGCCCACGGGGCCGGCCGGTCCGGCGGGTCCGGTGTCGCCCGCGGGACCGGTGGCGCCGGTTTCGCCCTGGGCGCCCTGCGCTCCGGTCGCTCCCGTGTCGCCCTGGGCGCCCTG
Source organism: uncultured Thermoleophilaceae bacterium (assembly GCA_963808545.1). Taxonomy (GTDB): domain Bacteria; phylum Actinomycetota; class Thermoleophilia; order Solirubrobacterales; family Thermoleophilaceae; genus JACVRW01. The sequence continues at coordinate 217,010 of CAWEGB010000008.1, forward strand.
GGGCCCGGTAACGCCCTGTTCGCCCTGCGGCCCAGGCGGTCCAACCGGACCGACCTCACCCTGGGGTCCCTGTGGCCCGGTCGACCCCGGGCCGCCGGTGCCCGGCTCACCCTGTGGTCCCTGAGGCCCGGTCAATCCCTGCGGGCCGATCAGCCCCTGAGGGCCGGCCACGCCCTGTGGTCCCTCGGCGCCCTGGGGACCGGCGATACCCGGATCCCCCTGTGGTCCCACGGGGCCCGTCGGGCCGGCCGGGCCGTCGGCGCCCGTGGCTCCGGTCGCCCCGGTCTCACCCTGGGCCCCCTGCAAGCCGGTCGCGCCGGTGTCTCCCTGGGCGCCCTGGGGCCCGGCCACGCCCTGCGCGCCCTCGGGGCCCTGCGGGCCCAACGGCCCGGGGTCGCCCTGAGGTCCGACCGGTCCCTCCGGGCCGGCGGGACCGATCGGGCCGGTCGCCCCTTCCGCGCCGTCGAGCCCCTGGGGTCCCTGGGGCCCGGCGGGCCCGGTGTCTCCCTGGGCACCCTGGGGTCCGGTGGCTCCGGCCGCGCCGTCAAGGCCCGGGACTCCCTGGGCGCCCTCCGGACCCTGCGGCCCCTCTGGACCGGCGGGTCCGGGGTCGCCCTGCGCGCCTACGGGGCCGGTGGGGCCGGCCGGTCCCGTCGCGCCGGTGTCGCCCTGCGCGCCGGTCAGCCCCTGCACGCCCTGGGGTCCCGCCGGGCCGGCGGGACCGACGTCGCCCTGCGGGCCCTCGGGTCCGGTGGGTCCCTCCGGCCCGGCGGGACCCGTCTCGCCCTCGATGCCGGTGTCGCCCTGAGGTCCCTGCGGCCCGGCGGGCCCGGTGTCGCCGGTGATGCCCTGCGGCCCCTCCGGGCCGGGCGCCCCCTGAATTCCCTGGTCGCCCTGCGGTCCCTCGACGCCCTGCGGACCGGCCGGGCCGATGGCGCCCACCGGCCCGGCGGGACCGATCGCCCCGGGGAGCCCCTGCGGACCGGCCACCCCCGGCAGGCCCTGTGGACCGGGGTCGCCCTGCGGTCCTGCCGCGCCCGGCTCACCGCGCGGGCCCTCCGGTCCGCGACCGGGACCGTCCGCCGAACGCCGGAGCAGCACGAGGGCACGGCGGACCACGCTTCCGTAGCCGCTGATGTCAGCCACCGCCGCGAGCCGCCCGCGCTCGGACAACGCCCGCCGGGCGATGACGCCGATGGGTACCCCGAGACTTCCGTCGAAGGTCAGCCAGGACAGGGAGAAGCGCCGGGCACCGATCACGCGCGCGGAACGCGACGAGCCCAGCCTGGTCCGCAGGACCACCTGTCCTTCGCAGCGCGACAGCACCACCGCGGGGCATAGGAGAGGGACCTGAGCACGCGCAGCGTCCCCCGTACCGGTGACAGCCACCTGACGCGGAGGCCGGGCGACCTGCTCATCCACCACCGCCGCGAGCGAGTGCTGTGCCGCGCCCGCGAGCGCAGCCACGACCGCGACGAGCAGGACCAGCCCACCGCCGCCGAGCCTGCGGGCCGTCTGTGGCCACCGGTCCACGGGGCCGGGATCGTAACCGACGGGCTACCCGGATCGTGCACGGCCTCACCCAAAAACCGAGCGGCGGAGCCCTCAAAGGGCGGTCTCGGTGGGCTAGGCTCCCGCCCAAGTCAGAACCGAGGGAGGGTCACCGTGAGCGTCACCAGCGAGCGCCGTAGCCAGAGGCCGGCGGGCCTCGATGCATCCACTGTCGCCGAGGCCTTTCAGCTCACCGCCGCGGCCCACGGCGAGCGGGTGGCGCTGAGGACCCGCGGCGACGAGTTCTCGATGAGCTGGGCCGACTACGCCGAGAAGGTGCGCTCGCTCGCCGCCGGGCTGGCCGCTCTCGGCCTCGAGCGGGGCGGGGCCGTGGGGATCATGCTCACCAACCGGCCGGAGTTCCACTGGTTCGACGCCGCTGCCCTGCATCTGGGCGCCATCCCGTTCTCGATCTACAACACCTACGCCCCGGAGCAGATCGGCTACCAGGTGGGGGACGCCGGTGCTCGGATCCTGGTGACCGAGAAGGCCTTCCTCGACCGCATCGAGGCGGTTGAGGGGCTCGACCACGTCGTGGTGGTCGACGCCGACGGCACCGACGAGGCGCTGACGATCGCCGACGTCGAGGCCGAGGGCGACCCGGAGTTCGACTTCGAGGCGGCCTGGCGCTCCGTCGAGGCCGACGACGTCCTCACGCTCATCTACACCTCCGGAACCACCGGCCCTCCCAAGGGCGTGCAGCTGACCCACTCGAACCTCGTGGCCGCGGTCAACGGCTTCGATCAGGTGATCGCCTTCCCCGACGACGGCCGCGTGGTCTCATGGCTGCCGATGGCGCACATCGCCGAGCGCGCCTGCAGCCACTACCTGCCGATGCTGCTGGGCTTCACCACCACGTCGTGCCCCGACCCGCGCCAGGTGGTGGCCTACCTGCCCGAGGTCAAGCCCACCTGGTTCTTCGCGGTCCCGCGCATCTGGGAGAAGCTCAAGGCGGCGATCGAGGCCGGCGTGGCCAGCGAGCAGGATGCCGCCAAGAAGCAGGCCACCGAGTGGGCGCTCGACGTCGGCCTGCGCAAGGTCCGGCACGAGCAGGCGGGCGAGCAGGTTCCCGCGGACTTGGCCGAGGAGCACGCCAAGGCCGACGAGCTCGTGCTGTCCAAGATCCGAGGCGTGCTCGGCCTCGACGAGATCGAGTCGGTGAACGTGGGCGCCGCGCCCACGCCGCGCGAGGTGATCGAGTTCTTCCACGCGATCGGCGTGCCGGTGGCTGAGCTGTGGGGCATGTCCGAGACCTGCGGCTACGGCACCTGCAACCCGCCCGGGCGGATCAAGATCGGCACCGTGGGTCCGGCGTCCCCGGGGGCCGAGATCACGCTCGCGGAGGATGGCGAGGTCCTCATCCGGGGCCCGATCGTCATGTCGGGATATCGCAATCAGCCCGACAAGACGAGCGAGACGATCGACGACCAGGGCTGGCTGCACACGGGTGACGTCGGCGAGTTCGACGAGGACGGCTACCTCAAGATCGTCGACCGCAAGAAGGAGCTGATCATCTCGGCGGGCGGCAAGAACATGTCGCCGGCCAACATCGAGGCCAAGGTCAAGGCGTCGAGCCCGATCATCGGCCAGGCGATCGCCATCGGCGACGGCCGTCCCTACAACGTGGCCCTGATCACCCTCGACCCCGACGTGGCGCCGGCCTTCGCGGCGGGCAAGGGCATCGAGGACACGAGCATCGAGGCGCTGGCCGCCAACCCCGCCGTCATCGAGGAGGTGCAGCGGGGCGTGGACAGCGCGAACGAGGGCCTGGCTCGGGTGGAGGGCATCAAGCGCTTCACGCTGTTGGCCACCGACTGGCAGCCGGGCGGCGACGAGCTGACTCCGACGATGAAGCTCAAGCGCAAGCCCATCCACGAGAAGTACGGCGCGGAGATCGAAGAGCTCTACGCCGGGTAGGACACGTTTGCCCTCTGCCTGGCGCGGGAAACTGCGCGGCTCACCTCACCGGCCACGGCGCAGCAGATCGCCACCCGGTGCCAGTCGAACACCAGGGCCTCACCGGGCCGGAGCGCCTCGGGCTTCCTCAGCAGCGCAGCCGACAGTCGCCCGACTGTGTAGTGGACGGCGATGGGCACGGCCTCCTGCCGCCCGCCTCGTCAGAGGCAGAGATCGCGATACGTCCGGTTCATTCCGCGGCGAGCACCCCGGCGAGGGGAGCCGGGCGGGGTGTCTGGCAGGCGGGGCCGAGCTTGTGCACGAAGCGCCGGCGCGCCTCGTGGTAGCTGCGGTCGGGCCCGAAAAAGCACTGATGCGAGCGGGCCATCTCCTCCGCCCGGTAGGCCCTGAGCGGCTTGGCGAGCTCGTCGGCCAAGCGCCGGCGCCGCTTCTCGTGGAGCGCCCGATCCAGGTCGGGGTCGCCGGCCAGCTCCTCCGCGTAGCGCTGCGCCTGCGCCCGGAAGCTCTCGAGGTCCGAGCCGAAGGTCGCGTCGAGCAGGCCGATCTCCACAGCCTTGCCGGCTGCCCACGGGGCGGAACGGCGGGCCCGTGAGCCGCGCGGCCATGCCCGCGCCCACTCGCCGCGGCAGCAGGTAGGTCCAATACTCCGATCCGTAGAGGCCGCCCATGTGGCGGTAGTAGGGGTTGAGCACGATGTCCTCGCGAGCCACCACAAGGTCGGCGGCGAGGGCCAGCGGCACGCCGCCTGCCGCCGCGTCGCCACGGAGTGCCGAGACCACCAGATGAGAGTTCGTCTCCACGATCTCGCGGACCACGTCGTTGATCGCGTGGAGGTTGTGCCAGGACTCCTGGGCCGGGTCCTCGGCGGCCTCGATGACATTGAGGTGGATGCCGTTGGAGAAGAAATCGCTGCCGCCGGTGAGGACGATCACCCGGGTCGTGCGGCGGGAGCGCGCATAGCGGTAGGCCTCGCGCAGACGGCGGCACTGGCCGGTGCTCATCGCCCCGTTGTAGAAGTCGAAGTGCAGGTAGCCGACGCCCGCGGCCTCTTCGTAGGCGATCTCGGTGTCACCCGGGAGGTCAGGCACGTCGAGGCTGACGCCGGACTGGGCCAGGGCAAGCACGGCGGGCAGCTTGTAGTGGCTCTCGCCCTGCTCGGCGGCCCGCTTCAGGTGGCTGATCCACACCGCGCCGTCGGTGGTGGCCCGGCAGACGGCTCCGTGACGCGTGCCGATGATCTGCCCCGGGGTGCCGCTCAGGGCCGGCTCGCGTTCGACGCCGAAGAGGTGGCAGCGAACGCCCTCCACCTCGTCGAGGACGCCCGGGTGGCCCTCGGCGGCCCTGATCTTGCGCACCACCGCGTGGGTGTCGTCCGCCTGCCAGTCGATCGCCCGCAGCTCCTGATGCATCAATGCGCGTGCCTGGCCGACCATCCTCGGGTCGCTGGAATCGAGCGTGTCCGGCTCCTCGCCGGCCACCACTCTGTCGACCGCCTCCACCAAGGCAGCGATTGCGGCACGGCGCACCTCGTGGCGGTAGAGGCTCGCCTTGCCCGCCTCGCGCATCGGAAAGGTGCGCGTGGCCCACACGTCGCCGGCGTCGAAGTCTCCGTCGGCCTCCAGCACGGTCACGCCCCATTCCCTCACGCCGAGCTCGATGGCCCAGTCGAGCGAGGACGCTCCGCGGTCGCCCATGGGACCGGGGTGCACGATCAGGCAGCGGTGCTTCGACCAGATCGACTCCGGGATGAGCTTCTTGAGCATCGGGCAGACGATCAGCTCCGGCCGGTGGCGCTCGACGGCCGACTCCATGGCGGTCGCGGAGTCGACTACGGCGACGTCCACGTGGTGCCCGCTCTCCTCGAGCTCGATCAGGGCGCGCTGGCTGAGGCTGTTGTGCGCGGAGACCAGGAACAGGATGCGGCGTGAGGAGGGGATGGGGGCCATGTCCTCTCGACCCGGGGCCCGACGCCTTTGTTCCTGTGAGATCGCGCACACCTAAGCTCCGCGGCGATGAACGAGCCCGACGCCATAGAGGTGAGAGACCTGCGCCCGCACGAGGTAGCTGCGGCGGTGGGCGTGCTGGCGCGTGGGATGCGCGACAACCCGCTCCACATGGCGGCGTACGGGGAGGATCCGCAGCGCCGGCTGCGCTGCCACACCCGCCTGATGCGCGGGCTGTTCGCCGTCTTCTCGGCCCAGGAGCCGATCTGTGCCGTGCGGGGCGACACGATCGTCGGGGTGACCGGCGTAGCGCCCGTGGGCACCTGCAGCCCCACCAATGCGCAACGCGTGCGCTTCCTCCCTTACGTCGCCGCGCTCGGTCCGAAAACGGCGGGCCGGCTGGGGGCGTGGCAATCAGCCTGGGCCGCCCGCGACCCCGACGAGCCCCACGTGCACCTTGGACCCCTCGCCGTTGACGCTCCTCTCCAGCGCCAGGGGATCGGCTCGCTGATCATGCGGGAGCACGTCGCCCGCCTCGATCGGGCCCAAGAGCTGGGCTACCTCGAGACCGACAAGCACGAGAACGTGCGCTTCTACGAGCGCTTCGGATTCGAGCTGGTGGGCGAGCAGCCGGTGATCGGTGTGACCAACTGGTTCATGCGGCGGGAGCCGGCGACCTAGCCTCTAACCTTGAGGATGTGGCCTCCAAGCGCCAGATAGACGTCGGCGGCGTCAAGATCGGCGGCGGCGCACCCGTAGCCGTTCAGTCGATGACCAAGACAGAGACCGCCGACTACGACGCCACCATGCGGCAGATCCATGCCATCGCCGAGGCGGGCGGCGATCTGGTGCGTTGCGCCGTTCCGCGCGACGACGACGTCCGCGCGTTGGCCCGCATCGTCACCGAGTCGCCGATCCCGGTGATCGCCGACATCCACTTCAACCACACCCTCGCCCTCAAGGCCATCGACGCGGGTGCCCACTGCATCCGCATCAACCCGGGCAACATCGGCGGCTTCGAAAAGACCGGCGAGGTGGTGGAAAAGGCGCGGGCCGCGAACGTGCCCATGCGCATCGGCGTGAACTCCGGCTCGCTGCCCAAGCACCTGCACGAACTGGAGCGCGAGAACCCGGTGGAGGCGCTCGTGGCGGCCGCGCTCGAGCACGTGGAGCTGATGGACCGACTCGACTTCCACGACTTCAAGGTCTCGATCAAGTCGACCAACGTGCCCAACACGATCGCCTCGAACCGGCTGCTGTCGCAGAAGATCGACAACCCGCTACACCTCGGCATCACCGAGGCGGGCACCAAGTGGTCCGGCTCGCTCAAGTCGGCCGTCGGGCTGGGCACGTTGCTCGCTGACGGGGTGGGGGACACCATCCGCATCTCGCTCTCCACCTTCCACGCCGAGGAGGAGGTGAAGGTCGCCTGGGAGATCCTCAAGGCCCTCAAGCTGCGCGAGCGGGGACCGGTCCTGATCGCCTGTCCCACCTGCGGCCGGCTCCAGTTCGACATGGACACCGTGGTGGCCGAGATCGAGGAGCGGCTGCGGGCCTACGACGACCCGATCGAGGTGGCCGTGCTGGGCTGCGCGGTCAACGGGATCGGGGAGGCCTCGCACGCCGACTTCGGCATCACGGGAGCCAAGAACGAGGGCCTGATCTTCGCCCACGGCAAGCCGCTGCGAAAAGTGCCCCAGGACGACCTGGTGGACGCGCTCTTCCGTGAGATCGACAAGTCGATCGATCGCGGCGGCGTCGAGGTCGACGACCGCAAGGCGGCCGAGGGCGCTGAGTGGCTCGAGCGCATCGAGGAGGAGAACGCCGGCGAGCTCACCCCGGAGCGGATCGCCGCGATGGAGGCGGCGGCGGCGTCCGAGGACGCGCTGGTGAACGGCGACGCCCTGCCGATGGCCGGCGCGGCCAAGGCCAAGCGCATCAGCCTCGACGAGGCCGACTCGCCCACCGCCGGCAGGCGCTTCAGTAGAGCTTGACGCTGCGGTGCTCGCCCGACCAACGCTCGGGCTGCGCTCCTCGCGTAGGTCGGCTTGACGCTGCGGTGCTCGCCCGACCAACGCTCGGGCTGCGCTCCTCGCGTAGGGCCGCTTAGAGCCTAGGCCCGCGCGGCCGCTCGGGCGAGGACGCCCGAGAAGGCCTCCACCACCCGCGAATCGAACTGCGTGCCGGCGCAGGCCCGCAGCTCGGCCAGGGCTTCGGATTCCGACATGGCGGGCCGGTACGGACGGTCCGAGGTCATCGCGTCGAAGGCATCGCAGACGGCCACGACGCGGGCGCCCAGCGGGATCTGCTCTCCGGCCAGGGAGTCGGGGTAACCCGATCCGTCCCAGCGCTCGTGACTCGAGCGCACGAGACGGGCCACGGGCCTCAGGGCGGGGGCGGCGAGGAGGATGCGCTCACCCACGATGGTGTGGCGTCGCATGAACTCCCACTCGGCCTCGCTGAGGGGACCCGGCTTGTCGAGAATGGTGTCCGGCACTGCGATCTTGCCCAGATCGTGCAGCTCGGCCGCGCGCGCCACCTCGTCGAGCTCCTCCGGCTCCATGCCGAGCTCCCGTCCGGTGGCCAGTGCCAGCTCGGCCACGCCCCGCCCACGCGCGTGGAGGTCGGGGCGCCGCTCCGACAGTGTCCGCAGCAGCACGTCGCGCGACTGGCGCTCGGCCGACATGCGCCGGCCGCCCTTGCGGGCATACATGCGACGGTCGGCCAGCTGGAGGGCGTGGGCCTCGGTCGAGGCCTCCTCGGGCACCAGCACCGATCCGTGTGAGGTCCTCACGTCGAATCCGTCGCCGTGCTCGGACAGGGCCTCGACACAGGCGGCGATCAGCGGCTTGACTCCGGCGGCGCCGGGCCGGACCAGGGCGCAGAACTCGTCGCCACCGAGGCGATAGGCCTCTCCGTGGCCGCGCACGGCATCGGCCAGCTGGGCGCCGAGACGGGAGAGCAGGCCGTCGCCCGCGAGGTGCCCGAATACGTCGTTGTACTCCTTGAAGCCGTCGAGGTCGAACAGGAGCAGGGCCGAAGGCTCCTCATGGGAGGCCATCGCCAGCTCGTGCTCGAGGTCACGCATCAGGCTGCGGCGATTGCGCAGGCCGGTGAGGGCGTCGGTGCGAGCCTCGGTCTCGGTGCGGGTGAGGATGCGCTGGTTGTCGCGAAACACGAGGGCCATGCAGGTGATCACGAGGACCAGGCACGCGGCCGTGAGCAGCAGGGCGACGACGTTGATGTGGGCGAAGTGGTCGGCCACCAGCAGCCCGCTGGCCACCAGGCCGCAGACGAACGGGATCGCCACCACGCGCCAGCCCTGGAGTGAAGGACGCACGTTGCTGGGCCGGCTCTGCCAGGCGGCGAGGGCGATCAGCACGGCGGCGGCCGGCCACGCCACGTCGATGATGGTCCCCTCGACGTAGGTGCCGTTGGCGGTCTTGACGAGATAGAGCACGTCGCTGACCGCGCTCAGCGCAAGGCCGCCCCCGAGCAGGAGCCAGACCCGGTCGGGGCGCCAGCCCGTGGCGCCGAACAGGATCACCACGAGACCGAGCAGCACCAGGTCGCCCACCGGGTAGGCGAGGTTGGTAGCGACCTCCGCGACGGTGCCGCTGCTGGCGTCGATGATCGGCGGGAAGGCGAAAGCGGCGGCGAGAGCGCCCACCGCGAGCGCAGCGACGGCCCCGTCGAGCCAGAGGCTCCCGCGAAAGCCCGTGGTGCGAGAGCGGGCCAGAAGCACCAGCGTGGCGTAGCTGGCCGGGTAGAAGGCGAGGTAGAGAGCGTCCCCGGGCGACGGATACGGGGGAGTCGGGTCGCCCGCGAGGACCAGCGTGTAGTAGAGATCGCCGCCCGTCCACGCGAGCAGGCCGATACCCATCACGAGCCAGGGCAGGCGCTCCTCACTGACGGCGTAGGCCCGCAACAGGCAGGCCAGGGCGCCGCCCAGCGTGACCCCGTTGTAGACCCAGTCCTGGAAGAACGAGTCGAGACCGGGGCCGCCGAAGCCGAGGGTGGCGTGAGCCGCGAACGCGACCAGCGCGAGCGCCGCGATCGTCCAGAACGCGCGCAGGCCGAAGCCGAGTCTTGGTGAGACCTGGATTGAAGTCATCGGTGTGGGAAAGGCACGCGGCAAAGGAGTTCATCGGCAGAAAGGCGCCGCGGCGTGAGGCACTTCGTGAAACTTAGGCCGCCTTTAGACTCGCGCCGTGTGACCCGCCTGTCGCAGTACTTCCTGCCCACCGTCAAGGACGCGCCCGCCGACGCCGAGGCCGTTTCGCACCGGCTGCTGGTTCGCGCCGGCCTGGCGCGACAGCTCGCGGCGGGGATGTGGACCTGGCTGCCCGCCGGCTGGCGCTCTCACCGCAGGGCCGAGCAGATCGTGCGCGAGGAGCTCGACGCGATCGGCGCGCTCGAGATGTTGATGCCGGTGCTGCAGCCGGCCGAGCTATGGCGCCGCAGCGGCCGCTACGACATCGACGAGGTGTTCAAGCTCACCGACCGCCGCGGCGCGGAACTCGTGCTGGCCATGAGCCACGAGGAGCCGCTCACCTGGCACATGGCCCGCGAGCTGCGCTCCTACCGCGACCTGCCGAAACTGCTCTACCACTTCCAGACCAAGGAGCGCGACGAGCCGAGGCCGCGCGCCGGGGTCCTGCGAACGCGCGAGTTCATCATGAAGGACGCCTACTCCTTCGACGCCGGATCTCGAGGGCCTGGAGCGCTCCTACTCGGCCTACATCACCGCCTACGACCGGATCTTCGACCGCTGCGGGCTGGAGTGGTACCGCGTGGAGTCGGACGTGGGAGCGATGGGCGGGTTCGGCGCGCACGAGTACATGGCGCCCTGTGCCGCCGGGGAGAACGACGTGGCGCTGTCGGCCTCCGGCTACGCGGCCAACGTGGAGGTGGCGAGCGCGACGCCGAGGCCGCCCGACGGCCTCCCCGAGCCGCAGCCCCAGCCCCAGCGAGTCGAGACCCCGGGCGCGACCACCGTCGAGGCGGTGGCGGAGGTCCTCGGGGTGCCGAGCACCGCGATCATCAAGGCCTTTCCGGTCATGGTCGAGGGGAGGGGGCCGCTGCTGGTGGTCATCCGAGGCGACCATCGCCTGAACCAGATCAAGCTGCAGAACGCGCTCGGCGCCGACGCTCGCCCCGCCGAGGCGGTCGAGGTGCGCGAGCGCTTCGGGGCCGAGCCCGGCTTCATCGGCCCCGTGGGTGCTCCGGTGGAGGTGGTGGCCGACGAGGCCCTCCGGGGGCTCCAGGGCCTGGTGGCCGGCGGCAACGAGCACGACGTGCATCTCGCCGGAGTTGAGCCCGGACGCGACTTCGAGCCCGAATGGGTCGACGTGCGCCGGGTGGAGGAGGGCGACGAGGACGCCACCGGCGCGGTAATCCGCATCGAGCCGGCGATCGAGGTGGGCAACATCTTCAAGCTCGGCACGCGCTACTCCGAGCCGCTGGGCGCCCGCTACCTGGACGAGGAGGGTCACGAGCAGCTCATCTGGATGGGGTCCTACGGGATAGGCCCGGCACGCATCGTGGCCGCCGCGATCGAGCAGTTCGCCGATGACCAAGGGATCGCCTGGCCGCGCTCAGTGGCTCCCTTCGATATCGAGCTGGTGACGCTCGGCAAGGAGGGCGAGGAGGCGCGGCTCGTGGCCGACCGCCTCTACGAAGAGCTGCTCGAGATGGGCCTCGAGGTGTTGTACGACGACCGCGAGGCAAGCGCTGGCGAGAAGTTCGCCGACGCCGAGCTGCTCGGCTGCCCCCTCCGGCTCACGGCCGGGCGCCGAGGTATCGAGGCGGGCGAGATCGAGGCCCAGGTCAGGCGCGGCCTCGAGAAGAGCTCGCTGCCCCTCGAGGGAGCCGCGGACGCGGCCGTGGAGCTTTGGCAGAGCCTCCCCTGAAGGGCGGCCGCCAGCCGCTGACCTTTCGCCGGCTGACCGGCCTCGACCGCTCCGGCGGGCCGCCGCCCGAGACCCGGCGGGGCGAGGCGCTCCATCCGCTCACCATCCCCAACGCGATCGGCTTCGCGCGCCTCGCGCTGATTCCGGTCTTCCTGGTGGTGGCCTTCGAGTCGGATGACGGACGCAGCACCATGGCGTTCGCGCTGTTCGCCTTCATCGCCGGCACCGACTACCTGGACGGGATGGCCGCGAGGATCACCGGCCAGTACAGCCGGCTGGGTGCCCTGCTCGACCCCCTCACCGACCGGATGCTGGTGATCTCGGGCGCGATCGTGGCCTGGGAGTTCGAGCTCCTGCCGCGCTGGGCGCTGCTGGTCCTGGCGGCTCGGGAGGCCTTCATGCTGCTGCTGACGCAGGTGGCCCTGCGGCGCGGGGCGGACCTCGGCGTCAACATGTTGGGGCGCTGGGCGGTGTGGCCCACGATGGCTGCTCTGGGGCTCTGCCTGGTCTGGGACAGCTGGGTGGTCGACGCGCTGCTCTACCTCGGACTTGCGATGACCCTTGCGGCCACGGCGCTCTACCTGCAAGATGGAATGCGGTTCATCCGCCAAGGCTCAACCTCTACTTGAGGAAGTGCTAAGGTCGCTCGACCCCTCGGAAAGGATTCGCTTGGACACGTTTCCCGATCTCGGTGCACTCTCCGATCCGGAGTTGAAGGACCTCATCCACGAGCTCACCGAGGAAGAGATGGAGGTGTCCTACCGCCGGCGCATCCTTCACGGCCAGATCGACATCCTGCGCGCCGAGCTGGTCAACCGGCTGCGCCAGGAGCACGCGGAGGGTGAGTCCGTCATCAGCGGCGCGGACGTCCAGCAGCTCACGGACATCCTCGCCGGCAAGGGCATCGCGGCCGACGCCGACGTCGAGTAGGTGCCCGCGGCCGGTCACTGCCCCGAGTGCGGCTTCGTCAACGCGGAGGGGGCCAACTACTGCCAGCGGTGTGGCGCCTTCCTGGGCGAGCCCGGCGAGGGGAAACCCGGCGACACCACCGAGGTCTACCAGCTCGACGAGAGCGGTGAGTTGCGCGCGGTGGACCTCGAGCAGGTCACCCATGAGAGCGCCACGCTCGTGATCAGGTCCGGCGGTGGCCGTGCGGGCGAGGCCTTCAACATCTCCGGCGAGCGCATGACCATCGGTCGCAGCCCGGAGGCGGAGGTCTTCCTCGACGACGTCACGGTGTCGCGCAACCACGCCCTCCTCGTGAGCCGCCGCGACGGTCTCTACATCGACGATCTCGGCTCGCTCAACGGCACCTACGTCAACCGGCGGCGGATCGAGTCACATCGCCTGCAGAACGGCGACGAGCTGCAGGTGGGCAAGTACAAGCTGACCTATCTGGACGAGCGTTGAGCACCGAGGTCACAGGACAGGCGCCTCCCCGCAAGGAGAAGGCGCTCACGATCGGCGCCGTGACCAAGCAGCTCGAGCGCGAGTTTCCCGACATCTCGATCTCGAAGATCCGCTACCTGGAGGACCAGAAGCTGCTCGCGCCGCGCCGCACCCCGGGCGGCTACCGGCTCTACCTCCAAGCCGACGTGGACCGGCTACGGACCATCCTGCGCCTGCAGCGCGACGAGTTCCTGCCGCTCAGGGTGATCCGCCAGGAGCTGGCTCAGGGCCGCAGCGACGTGGAGCCCGCCGCCCCCGCCGCCGCCGGGCAGGATCCACGCGGGCCGCGGCGCTCGACCTTCGCGCTGCGCGGCCCCGGCTCCCAGTACCGGCTGGAGGAGGTGCTCGACGACACCGGTGCCGACCCGGCGCTGGTCAAGGAGCTCGAGGACTTCGGCGTCATCAAGGGCGAGAAGCACGACGGCGAGACGCTCTACGACGACACCGAGCGCGAGATCGTGCGCGCCGTGACCGAGCTCAAGCGCTTCGGCGTAGGCGGGCGCAACCTGCGGGTGTTCCGCACCTCGGCCGACCGGGAGGCAGCCCTGCTCGAGCAGATCCTGGCCCCGGCGCTGCGCTCGCGCAACCCGGAGCGCCGCAAGGAGGCGGTGGAGGCCCTGGAGAACCTCGCCGCGATCGCCTCGCACCTGAAGCACCTCCTACTGGTCCGGGACCTGCGCAAGCTCGCGCGCTGACCCAGGGCGGCGTCAATGCGCCTCGAAGACCACATTCAGGACATTCCCGACTTCCCCAAGCCGGGCATCGTGTTCAAGGACATCACGCCCCTGTTCTTGGACGCCGGCGCGCTTCAGTACGCCATCGACAGGCTGGCCGACTACGCGGCCGCGCGCTCGGTCGACTTCGTGGTGTCGGCGGAGGCACGCGGTTTCGTGCTCGGCGCGGCAGTGGCCGCGGCGTCGGGCGCCGGGTTCATCCTGGCGCGCAAGCCCGGCAAGCTGCCGCGGGCGGTCGCATCGGTCGAATACGAGCTGGAGTACGGCGTCGACGCGCTCGAGGTGCACGCCGATGCGGTGCGCGGCGGGGCACGCGTGCTGGTGCACGACGACCTGCTGGCCACCGGCGGCACGGCCGGCGCGCTCTGCGGTCTGGTCGAGCAGGCGGGCGGAGTCGTGGCAGGATGCGCGTTCGTGATCGAACTCGCCTTTCTCGACGGACGCCGGCGCCTGGCCGGCTACGACGTCCAGTCGCTCGTCGTCTACGACTCCGAGTGATCGTGCGCCGTGAACGCAGGGTGGCGGCCGGCCCCGAGGAGATCTGGCGTGTCATCTCGGACCCGCACCGGCTGCCCGCCTGGTGGCCGGGGGTGACCCGGGTCGAGGAGGTGTCTCCGCAGGCCTGGACGAAGGTGCTGCAGTCCCCGGGCGGCAAGGCCGTCAGGGCCGACTTCACCCGCCTGGAGCTGGACGAGCCGACGCACCTCAGCTGGCGCCAGGAGCTCGACGAATCGCCGTTCGAGCGACTGCTCAACTCGTCGATGACGGAGATCAACCTCGAGCCCGCCGAGGGCGGGGAAACGCTCGTCCAGATCGCCGTGGAGCACCGTCCGCGCGGCTGGGCCCGCCTGAGCCCGTTCCAGATGCGGGCCGCGGCCACGCGACAGGTGGAGGGCGCGCTCGACGGCCTCGCTCTGCTGGTGGGCGGAGAGGAGACGTCCTGATGCGCTGGTGGGGGTGGGGGGAGGACGGCAACAACGTCGTGCTGCCCGACGCCGCCGGCGGCCTGCTCCGGGACGAGCTCGGCGTGGACGAGGCCAAGCGGACGCCGCCGGTGGAGCTCGAGGCGGTGCGCCTGCCCGAGCCGCGCCTGCCGGCAGCGGCGCGCGAACGGCTGGCCGCCGTGGTCGGCGCGGAGCACGTTCGCGATGACCGCGAGACCCGGGTGGCCCACGCAACGGGCCGCTCATACCTGGACCTCCTCCGCCTCCGTTCCGGCGACGCCTCGAACGCCCCCGACCTGGTGCTTCTCCCGGGCTCGGCCGAGGAGGTCGCGGCGCTGCTCGCCGCCTGTGCGGAAGCCCGCATCGCGGTGGTGCCCTTCGGCGGAGGGACGAGCGTGGTGGGCGGGGTGGAGCCCGCAGCCGACGGCTTCAGCGGCGCGGTCTGCCTCGACACGCGCCGGTTGGACGGCATGGACAGGATCGACCCGACCTCCCTGACGGTCTCCTTCGGTGGAGGGCTCTACGGCCCGGAGGCGGAGCGCAGGCTCGCGGCCGAGGGCCTCACGCTGGGGCATTTCCCGCAGTCGTTCGAGTATTCGACCGTGGGCGGCTGGGTGGCCACGCGCTCGGCCGGCCAGGCCTCCACCGGCTACGGGCGCATCGACGAGCTGGTGGAGGGCCTGCACTGCGTCGCCCCGGCGGGCGAGGTGCGCGCCGCGGCCGTCCCCGCGAGCGCCGCCGGGCCCGACCTGCGGGAGCTGTTGATCGGGTCAGAGGGCACGCTCGGAGTGATCTGCGAGGCCACCCTGAGGGTGCGTCCGGCGCCGGAGCTGCGCCACTACGAAGGCTGGTCGTTTCGCAGCTTCGCCGAGGGTTGCGAGGCCTTCCGCGTGATGGAGCAGCGAGAGGCCTCGCCCGACATCGCGCGACTGTCCGACGAGCACGAGACCCGGATGGGGATGGCCCTGGCCGCCACCGGCAGCACCGCCGAGCGGCTCGGGCGCCGCTACCTGCGCCTGCGCGGGCACGAGGGCGGCTGCGTCGCCATCGCCGGCTTCGAGGGCGACGCCGAGGACGTGGCCCGCCGCCGCCGCGTCGCCGGCGCGCTGCTGCGGGCGGGCGGCGGCCTGGCGCTCGGTCGCCGGCCCGGGGTGGCCTGGGGGCGGACGCGGTACGCCGGGCCCTATCTGCGTGACGAACTGCTCAACCGGGGCCTCCTGGTCGAGACGCTCGAGACCGCCACGGCGTGGAGCAATCTCCAGGACCTCTACGGCGCGGTGGCCGGCGCGCTGCGCGGCGCCCTCGGCGAGCGCATCGTCGTGATGTGCCATGTCTCGCACCTGTACCCGTCCGGGGCCTCGCTGTACTTCACCGTTCTGGCTCCGCAGGCCGACGACGCCGCCGGACAGTGGCAGCGGGCCAAGACCGCGGCGTCGGAGGCGATCGTGGCGGGACGCGGGACCATCACCCACCACCACGGCGTGGGGGCCGATCACGCTCGCTGGCTGTCCGCGGAGGTGGGCGACCTGGGCGTCGAGGTCCTGCGTGCGGCCAAGGCCCGGCTCGACCCGGCGGGCATCATGAACCCGGGGAAGCTGTTGCCCCGCGCCTGACGGCTCTGGGCGGCGTGTCACGCTCGGCCAGCCTCATCATGCGAAGCGGGTAGCCGTACGGACCGTCCACAGCCGGTCGCCGTGCTGCTCCTTGAGGTCGTCGAGCTGTCCGGAACGACGGCCACAACAGGGCGCGACATCAGGGGGGAGTGCGGCTGCGTGGGAGGACGGCGCTTCAGAATCGCGACGGCGGGCCCGCGGCAAGACGATGGCGTAGCCTCCCCGCGGTACGTCATCGGGCGACAGCGTTTCGGAGGTCATCAAATGCTTGAAGAGGAAGACATCACGACGGGCACCGGCGACGGCGGTGCTGACGGCCCTGCGGAGCCCGGCCCCGAAGGTCCCGCCGACGGCGGCGCCGACACCGGCGACGGCGGAGCCGACGGCCCCGCGGAGCCCGGCCCCGAAGGTCCCGCCGACGGCGGCGCCGACACCGGCGACGGCGGAGCCGACGGCCCCGCGGAGCCCGGCCCCGAAGGTCCCGCCGACAGCGGCGCGTAGCAGCTCGATTCAGACGTGGCCGTTGACGTGTTGACAGGCGACACGGCGTTGGCGCGCTGTGTCGCCTGTTCCACGCGGGAGTTCGCCGAGAGACACTGGGGTCGTGCGCCGCGGCTGTCCCGTGCGGCTGAGCTCTCGTCGGGCTTCACCGACCTGATCGACGCCACGGCAGTCGACGAGCTGGTGTCCCAGCGCGGACTGCGCACGCCGTTCCTGCGCATGGCGAAGGACGGCGCGGTCCGACCGGCAGCTTCGTTCACCAGAGGTGGAGGAGCCGGGGCCGCCATCGCGGACCAGGCGGCCGACGACAAGGTGCTGGCCGGGCTCGCGGATGGCTCGACGCTGGTGCTCCAAGGCCTGCACCGAACGTGGCCTCCTCTCGTCGACTTCTCCGTGCGGCTCGCCGACGAGCTTGGCCATCCGGTCCAGGTCAACGCGTACATCACGCCGGCCCAGAATCAGGGCTTTGCGCCTCATCACGACGTTCACGACGTGTTCGTCCTCCAGGTGTCCGGGCGCAAGCACTGGACCGTCCACGCGCCGGTCGTGACCGACCCGCTCGGAAATCAGCCGTTCGAGAGGTTCAAGTCCGAGATCGCCGAGCGGGTTGCCGGGGAGCCGCTGATCGA
Organism: uncultured Thermoleophilaceae bacterium; assembly: GCA_963808545.1. Taxonomy (GTDB): domain Bacteria; phylum Actinomycetota; class Thermoleophilia; order Solirubrobacterales; family Thermoleophilaceae; genus JACVRW01. The sequence continues at coordinate 234,203 of CAWEGB010000008.1, forward strand.
CACAGTCCTCGAGCCCGGGGACGCGCTGTACCTGCCACGCGGCACGGTGCACTCCGCTCAAGCGTTGAGAGAGACGTCGATCCACCTGACCGTCGGCGTGCACCCCTTGACTCGATACGAGCTGGTGCGGTTCCTCCTCGACGCGGTGCAGGATGACCCGCAGCTGCGCGTGTCACTGCCCGTCGGCGCTGACCTCGGCGACCCCGACGTGCTCACGCCCCACCTCGAGACCACCGTGGCGGCCTTGCAAGAGGCTCTGGCGGAGGTTCCGACGGCCCGGATCGCCGAGCGGATCGAGACCAACCTCATCCAGCGCACGCGCCCGCAGGCCCTCGGTCCGCTCGCGCAGCTCGCCGCCGCTGACGCGCTCACCCTGGACACCCCCCTGTGGCGCAGACACGCTCTGCGGCTCCGGCTCGTGTCCGACGACGAAGGCGAGCGGGTGCGGCTCGAGTTCCTCGATCGGAGCATCGACCTTCCCGCCAGCACGGCAGACGCCGTCGGCCTCATCGTCGATCGAGGCGTCTTCTCCCCGGCCGAGCTTCCCGGTATCGACGCGACCGATCAGTTGACGGTGAGCCGCCGCCTCCTGCGCGAAGGCATCGTCGTTCCGGCGTGACCCGCTCGGGGTGGCCCGCGGCTTCGGAGCGCTGCGCGGTCCGCGCTGATCTCCGCAGTGACCCGATGCTCGGCACCGCCTTCCCCGCCGCTCGCCTGCTCCTCGTTGAGCAGCCCTTCCCGTGGGGGCGGGAGGGATTGCGCACCTCGCGCTTCGAGCGCGACACTGCGTTGGCGATCGAGGCCCGGGCCAGAGAAGAGGGCGTGCGCGTTCAGGCCATCCGTCGTCCGGGACGCACCTCCGAGGACACGCGGCGTCGTTGGATGTTCGTGGATACGCGCGACTCGTCGAGGTCCATTCGCTGCGGCGAGTTCAGCGAGGAGGCCGAGCTGCTCGAGCTCCCATTCGATGGCTCGCGCGGCCGACTCGACCCTGGCCCGCTCTATCTGGTGTGCTCGCACGGCCGACACGATCCCTGCTGCGGAGAGCGCGGCCGCCCCGTGGTGGCGAGTCTGGCGGCGAGCCGCCCTGAGCGGGTCTGGCAGGCGAGCCATCTTGGCGGCTGCCGGTTCGCCCCCACCGTGCTCGTCCTGCCTCTCGGGATCATGTATGGGCGCGTCCCGCCCTCCGCCGCTGCTGATGTCGTCGCGGCCGCGGAGGCGGGTGAGGTACTTGGAGGGCTCTTCCGCGGGCGCATCGGCATCCCACCGGCGGCGCAGGCAGGCATCGGCTTCGCACACGAGTGTCTGACGATGCCTCGGGTCAAGGATGTGTCACTCGTGTCGACGAATGTCATCGACGGAGCAACCGTGGTGGTGAGGATCGACACCCCGCAGGGTCGCTTCGACATCACCGTGGAGCGGACACGCATCGATGCCACCGGGCTCACCTGTGGCGCGCCCGGACCGAGCTGGTTCTTGGCGCACCGTCCCCTGACTATTGAACCGACCAGCGGACCCTAGTCAGCATGATCGACGAAGGGTGAGCGACAGGCGCGCGGGAGGAGCTTCGGTCGGGTGACCGCGCGGCCGAGGACGTGGATCTCGAGGAGCTCTAGGCCACGGCCCGGAATCTCGCCGTTGCAGAGAACACGGTGGTCTTCCTAGAGCTCAGCCGGTGGGCGGCCGCAGCACGGACTGGCCGAGCACGGCGGTCTGATTGCCCTGTGCCTCGGCCTGGCGCAGCTTGGGCACCCGTCCCCGGAGGGCCGAACGTCCCGAGTGTCCGCGGTCCTCGTCGAGCGGCTCGAGCGACACGTCGATGAAGCGATAGTCGGCGAAGTCCGAGGGGAGGTCGCCGACGGCCTGATAGGTGCCCTGACGATCGGTGACCTGCCCGCCGAGCGAGCGCGCCTCGCCCTGGCTGTTGTAGAGCCACACCTCGTACGCCTGGCGCTGCTCGCTGGGGTCGAGGTTGGCCGCCTGCACGAGCAGCTGGCGCTTGCCGCGCTGCTCGACCACGATGGCGATGCCGGCAGGGCGGCCACCCGCCGTCTGCCCCGCGGCCTCGTTCTGAGACGAGGCCGCGTCGCCGCCGCGGCGGCGGGCTCGCTGTCCTCGTCTCCGCCGGTGAGCAGGCCCACCGGCCAGACCAGCACGATCAGGAGCAGGGCCGCCACGGCAGCGGCGGCGGCCGCGATCAGGCGGCGGCGCTTGACCGCCGCTGAGGCGGGCTCGCTCGCCAGTGGTGCGCCGGCTTTCGTCCGCGCCGCGGCCGCGGCCCGCCGGCCGCGTTCGCCCTCCGGCACGGCGGGCAGGGAGCCGTTGACGTAGAGCTGCTCGAGCGAGTCGAGCAGGGAGCGCGTCCAGGTGCGGGCCGCCTCCGAGCGACGTAGGTGCCCCTTGGTGGCGGTGGCCTCCGCGCCCGACTGCTGGCCGAGCACGTAGTCCGCGAGCTGCCCGCGCCAGTCCTCCTCGACGCCCCGGGCGCTCACCGGCGCCAGGTCCACGAGGGCCCCGCGCGCGAGCTCGCGCACCCGCTCCTCGGGCAGGCCGAGCATGCCGGCCAGGTCGTCGTAGCTCTTCTGCTGCTGCAGCACGAGCTCGACGATCGCCCGCTGCTCCGCCGAAAGCTGATCGAAAGTGGCCATGGACGGGCCGAACTGTAGTGTGCCCGCCTCGATGGAATCGCCTGTTGGCAGCTACCCGGCCGAGGGCACCCTGGACGACGTTCTCGGCTTCGAGCTGCTCGAGGCCACTCCGGACGGCTGCCGCGCTCGCTTCCCGGTAGAGGCCCGGGTCAGGCAGCCGCTGGGGCTCGTGCACGGAGGCGCCTACGCGGCGCTGGCCGAGTCCATGGTCTCGGCCACGACGGCCTACGCCGTGGCGGACGACGGCAACTTCGCCGTCGGCCAGTCCAACCACACCACGTTCATGCGCCCGGCCACCGAGGGCACCGTCCACGCTTCGGGCGTGCCCCTGCACCGGGGGCGCACCACGTGGGTCTGGGACGTGACGTTCACCGACGACGAGGGGCGGCTGTGCGCCGCCTCCCGCGTGACGATGGCGGTGCGGCCGGCGCGGTGAGGCGCTCCGCTCGGGCGCAGCGGGTGCTGCGAATCCCGCTCTGGACTGCTCGGCGGACAAGGAGGACGACGCCGCGTCGCCCCGAGCAGTCCCGCTTTGGGCACCGCGGCGGTGCCCTATCCGGGACCGCTCGGTCCCGCTGTCAGCCCGAGGCGCCGACCCCGCGCCGCGCGCGGCTCACGTAGCGGTTGGTGATCGGCAGCCGGCGGTCGCGTCCGAAGGCCTTGGTGGAGATCTTGATCCCGGGAGGGGCCTGGCGGCGCTTGTACTCGGCGCGGTCCACCATCTTGATCACGCGCTCGACCTCGTCGGGCTCCAGGCCGCGCCTCACCAGCTCCACGGCGTCGAGGTCCTCCTCGATGTAGCCCTCGAGAATGCGGTCGAGCAGGTCGTAGGAGGGGAGCGAGTCGTCGTCGCGCTGCTCGAAGCGCAGCTCCGCCGACGGGGGCCGGTCGAGTACCGAGCCCGGCACCAGCTCGCGGCCCTCGCATTCGTTGCGCCAGCGCACCAGGCGGTAGACCCAGCCCTTGTAGACGTCCTTGAGCACGGCGAAGCCGCCGGCCATGTCGCCGTAGAGGGTGGCGTAGCCCACCGACATCTCCGATTTGTTGCCGGTGGTGAGCACCAGCCAGCCGAACTTGTTCGACAGCGCCATGACGACGTTGCCGCGGATGCGGGCCTGGACGTTCTCCTCGGTGATGTCGGGCTCACGCCCGGCGAAGGCGTCGCCGAGCATCTCGTCGTAGGCCGTCATGGCCTCCGCGATGGAGATCTCGCGGAAGTCGGCGCCCAGGTTCTCGGCGATGGCCCGGGCGTCGGCGCGGGTGCCCTCGCTGGAGTAGGGGGAGGGCATCGACACGCAGCTCACCCGCTCCGGGCCGAGCGCGTCTACCGCCACCAGCGCCACCAGCGCGGAGTCGATGCCGCCCGAGAGAGCCAGCACCACCCGGTCGAAGCCGTTCTTGTCGACGTAGTCGCGCAGACCGGTGCGCAGCGCGGCGTAGACCTCGGCCTCCGGGCCGAGGGGCTCGGCCACGTCGCCGGTCACGATCTCTCCCTCCGACTCCACCCGCACGCTGGCCAGCGTGAACACCGGCGGCTCGGCCACCGGCGTGGCGCGCCGCTGTCGGCGCACGTTCGCGCGGTGGCGGGTGTCGCGCAGGCGCGAGGCCACGACCTCCCGTGGATCGATCGTGGCGAAGCCGAGGTTCTCCTCGAACTGCGGCCCGCGGCTCAGGACCGTGCCGTCCTGGTCGATGGCCAGGCTGTGGCCGTCGAAGACCAGCTCGTCCTGACCGCCGACCGTGTTCACGAACACCACCGCGGCGAGGTAGTCCACGGCGCGCTGGATCAGCATCCGCTCCCGGTGCGCGCCGTAGCCGGCCCGGTAGGGAGAGGCCGACAGGTTGACGATCACCTGTGCGCCCCCCAGCGCCTCGGTCATGGCGGGCGGCCCGGGCTCCCAGATGTCCTCGCAGATCGAGATGCCCACCGGGATGCCGTTGACCTCGACGATCGCCGCCTCGGCGCCGGACTGGAAGTAGCGCTGCTCGTCGAAGACCCCGTAGTTGGGCAGGTACATCTTCCGGTAGACGGCCGCCACCTCGCCGTCGGCCAGCACGGCGGCCGAGTTGTAGACGTCCTCGGCGCGCTCTGGGAAGCCCACCACCGCCACGATGCCCTCGGTCTGGCGCGCCAGCTCGTCGAGCGTGCTCTCCACGGTGTCGAGGAACCCCGTCTTCAGCAGCAGGTCCTCCGGCGGGTAGCCCGACAGCGTGAGCTCGGGAAACACCACCAGGGCGGCTCCGCCGTCTCGGGCGGCGCTCGTGCACTCGCTGATCCGGCGGGCGTTGCCCTCCACGTCGCCGACCACCGGATTGATCTGGGCGAGGGCGACGCGCAGCAGCTCCTGTTCGCGAGGCATGGAAGCATTATCGCGATGCGCCACGTGCACACCAACATCCGCGTCCGTGACATCGCCTCCTCACGCCGCTTTTACGAGGCTCTCGGCTACGAGCCGCGCGGGAGGCTCCAGTTCGAGGGTGCCTACAACGTCTATCTCGGCCTGCCGGGCGACGGCGACACGCTCGAGCTGACCGTCAACGAGGGGCGGGCCGAGCCCTATCACCTGGGGGAGGGCTACGGCCACATCGCGCTCGAGGTGGAGGATCTCGATGAGCTGCTTGCCTCGCTGGCCTCCAGCGGGATAGAACCCGAGAAGCCGCCGTACCATCCCGGCGGCAGGGAGGAGATCCGAATTGCCTTCGTGACCGATCCGGACGGCTACCGGATCGAGCTGATCGACGGCGAGTTCGCGACCCCGCGGGACCCCGACGACTAGGAGAGAGCATGCTGTTTCACATTCGCTTCGACATCCACCAACCCGAGGACATGTCCAACCAGGAGTTGCTGGAGATCTGGGACCGGGAGGCCGACGCCGCGCTGGGCGCGATGGACGCCGGCGCGGTCCCGCACCTGTGGAAGGTCTCCGGGCAGCGGGTGGTGATCGGGATCCTCGATCTGCCCGACGCGGAGAGCGTGGACCGCGCTCTGGCCGGGCTTCCGATCGTCAAGGAGATGGGCGGCTCGGTGAAGACCGAGGTGCTCCCGATCTACGACTACCGCACTTTCGCCGGGGACCTCAAGGAGGCGGTGGGCGGTTAGGTGACGCGCACCCGAGCGGCAGATCGAGATAGGCACTCGACTTCTCGCGGTGCTCGAAGTGCCACCACTCCCGCCAGTAGGCGCGGTAGCCGAAGCGCTCCATCGCCCGCTTGAGCGTGAGACGGTTGCGCAGCGGGCGGCCGCGAGCGTTGCCGGTGTGGGCCCGTGAGCTGAGGTCGTCGTAGCCGGTGCCCATGTCGAGCCGGCGGCCGTCCCTGAGGCGCACGAGGGTGAGATCCACCGCCGTGCCCGTGTTGTGACGGCTGCGCCGGGCGATGTACGTACCCACCAGCTCGGGGCGACCGCTGCGCTGCGCCCAGCGCACGAGCGCGCGGGAGGCCCGTGCCGGGCGGTAGGCGTCGAGCACCAGCAGGCCCAGCCCGCGGCGGCGCAGGTGGCGCTGCACCCGGCCGAGGTCGCGGGCGGGGCGCTCGAGCAGAAGCGCCCGGTTCTCGCAGTAGCCGGGCAGCGGGCGGCCGGTGAGGTTGTCGCGCGTCCGGTAGGCCAGGTCCACCTCGATTCCCGGTCCGTAGCGGTGCACATCGACCAGGCCGCCCGCTTCGGCCCCGGCCGACCCGGCCCGGGCGCCGAAGATCCGCTGCGCCACCCCCCGCAGGGTGGCCGTGCCGTAGCCGTGCGACGGGTTGCCGTCGGTCAGCACCGCCATGGAGATCCGCAGCGGGCCGCGCTCGAACAGCGCCGCCTCATGCACCAGGCTGCCGAGCGAGGTTCGGCGCCAGCCGCCCTTGAAGAACGTGTCGAAGCCGGCGGCCAGGGAAAAGCGCGAGAAGCCCCAGCGCTGGTAGCGGATGATCGACGACAGCAGCGAGCGCGCGTAGCCGCGGGAGCGGGGAGGGGTGAGGCGGTCGAAGACGCGGAAGAACCGAGCCTGGTCGAGTGCGTTGATGCGCGCGCCGGTCCAGTAGCCGACGTCCACGAAGCGCCGCATTCCCGCTCGCTTCGCCAGCGCCCGCAGGGCGCCGCCGCCGACCCGGGCGTAGACCGCGCTCGCCCGGCGGTTGTCCGAGGCGGTGATCATCGGACCGAGGGTCGTCCGCTCGACGCCGTTGGGCGCGCGGTTGCCGATCTTGCGCAGATAGGCCACGAGCAGCATGGCCTTGACCACGCTGGCCGACACGTAGTCGCGGCGAGGCGCCACGCCGTGCGCCCGGCCGTGCGAGTCCAGCAGGGCCCACGACTCGATGCCGCTGCGCGAGCGCAGGAAGCGCCGCGCCGCGGCGATCCGGGCGGGCGGTGGAAACAGCTCGGGCCTCGCCTTCGCCCTGATCGTGCAGGGCCGCCCGGCACGCGCGGTCACGCGCACCGCGGTGCGACCACGGGCCAGCACCCGGACGCGTCGCGAGCAGGCTTGCGCCGGGGGATCGAGCACCGCGCATGTGCCCTCGCAGGGTCGCTCGAAGCTGATCACCCGGTAACGGCCGGCGGGCAGCGGAGCCCTGACGCTGAAGCGAACCACCGGCCCGGAGTTGCGCGCGAGCGCCACGCGGCCGGCGCTGTCGCGGACCTCGACGTAGGAGATCGAGCCCTCCACGTACACGCCCCGAGACGTGTCGAAGACCCGCTCGTAGTCGAGCGTGCCGCGCGGCTCGGCCGCCGCGGCCGGGGCGGCCCACACCAGCAGCCCGGCGAGCCCGGCGAGCAGCGCTCGAAGCGTCACCCCGGGAAGGGTACGGGTGCCCGTATCGACGCCGTGTGGAGAGCGTCGTAGCCTCCTTCCATCAACGTCCTGCTGAGAGCCCTGCTCGATCCGCTCACCTACCGGCGGATCACCTACCTGCTGATCGCGCTGCCGCTCGGCATCTTCGAGTTCACCTTCCTGGTGGTCTCGTTGAGCTTCGGCTTCGGCACGGTCATCACGCTCATCGGGATCCCGGTGCTGGTCGGGGCGCTGTACGCGTGGCGCTGGCTGGCCGAGCTCGAGCGGCGGCTGATCGGCGCCCTAACCGGCGTGCAGATCGACAGCCCCTATCGCCCGGCTCCGCCCGGTGGGCTCCTGCGCCGCCTCCAGGCGCGTCTGGGCGACCCGGCCACCTGGAAGGACCTGCTCTTCCTGATGTTCCAGCTGGGCCTGGGCATCATCTCCTTCACCACCGCCGCGGTGGTGCTGGGGTTCACCGCGGGCACCCTGTTCGCGCCCGCCTTCTACTGGGCGGTGCCGGATGGACTGCAGATCGGGATCTTCACGGTCGACACGCTGGCCGAGGCCATCGCGCTGGTCCCGCTGGGGGTGGTCCTGGCGCTGGTGGGCATCCCGGCGCTGGGCGCGCTGGGACGCCTCTACGGGATGCTCGCCGCCCTACTCCTGGGCAGCGGCTCCGATCCGGAGCTCACGGCACAGGTGTCCGACCTCGAGGACGCGCGCTCGCGCATCATTGCCGCCGGTGACGCCGAGCGCCGGCGCATCGAGCGCGACCTCCACGACGGCGCGCAGCAGCGGCTCGTGGCGCTGGCCCTGACGCTGCGCATGGCCGAAGGTCGCGCCCAGTCGGGCGACCCGGAGGCCGTGGAGCTGATCAAGAACGCCGGTGACGAGGCCGGCCTGGCGCTGTCCGAGCTGCGCGACCTGGCTCGGGGGATCCACCCCGCGATCCTCACCAACCGCGGGCTGGCGGCCGCGCTCGAGGACCTCGCCTCGCGGGCCTCGCTGCCGGTGGAGGTGGCCGAGGCGCCGCGGCAGCGCCATCCCGACCAGGTGGAGGCCGCCGCCTACTTCGTGGTGTCCGAGTGCCTGGCCAACGTTGACAAGCATGCCGGAGCCACCGCGGCCAAGGTCACCGTGCGCGAGGAGGGCGGTTGCCTGACCGTGAGCGTGGTGGACGACGGCGCCGGCGGCGCCGCCCTGGACGGGTCCGGGCTCCAGGGGCTGCGCGACCGCGTCGGCGCCCTGACCGGCACGCTCGAGGTTGACAGCCCGATCGGCGAGGGCACCCGAGTGACCGCCGCGATACCGCTGGACGTACCGGCGGGCGAGCTCGAAGCCACCGTGCCGCCGGCGGCTCCCGCCGTCCTCGACGACGCGCAGGGCGATCTGCGCCAGGCTCGGCGACGCGCCGGCCTGTGGATCCGGCTCGGCGTGCTCGGCGGCCTGGCGGCGACCGTCGTCGCCGTCTGGGCGCTCACCGGCGCGCCGAACGACTGGCCGGTCTGGCCGCTGCTGGGTCTCGGCCTGCTCGCGGGTCTCGACGCCTGGTGGGTGCTGGGTGGTCGTCCCCTGCGCGAGTCCGATCTGTCGCCGGCGGGCGACCGGACGGCCGAGATCCGCGCTGCCAGGCACCGGCGCTCGCTGCGCCTCGACGCCGGCTGGCTCGCGATCATCAACCTGTTCCTGATCGGCATCTGGCTGGCCGCGGACGGCAGCTACTTCTGGCCGGTCTGGCCCATCCTGGGCAGCGCGCTGGGCGTCGGCATCAAGGCGCTGCGCTGGCCCGCGCTGGCGCGGGAGCGGCTTCTGGGCGAGGCCCCGCAGGACCTGGCCCACTGACGCCGCGCGGCGGCGAGCTCAGTGGCCCCAGCCTTCGGCCACCTCGTGCCGGACCGTGTCCTCGCCCGTCTCGCCGGTGCGGATCCGCACCGCCTGAGAGACGTCGGAGACGAACACTCGGCCGTCACCGATCTCACCGGTGCGAGCCGCCCCGACGATTGCGTCCACGACGTCCCCGGCCAGCTCGGCGGGCACGACCGACTCCACCTTGATCTTGGGCAGCAGCGAGATGTTCGCCCGCGTGCCGCGGTAGGACTCGGTGTAGCCCTTCTGGCGCCCGCAGCCCACCACGTCGCTCACCGTCAGGCCGGACACCCCCAGCGAGTCGAGCGCGTCCTGCACGTGCTGCAGGCGCTCCGGCCGGATGATCGCCTCGATCTTCTTCATCTGCCTCAGCTCTCCTGGGTCCGTGGCGACATGGCGGCCGCCAGCGCGCCCGCCCGTGCACCGGGGGTGTTCGGCGGGTGGTACTCGGATCCTGGCACCGGCATGAACTGCTCCGGATAGCCCCACATCCCGTGCTCGACGATGTCGAGCCCGCGGCGCTCGTGCTCCTCGCTCACGCGCAGGCCATAGACCGACCTGATCGCGTAGAAGACGAGGTAGGAGACCACGAAGACGGTGGTGAAGGCGGCGGCCACGCCGAGGGCCTGGACCCCGAGCTGCTCGAACGACCCGGTGTAGAACAGGCCGCCCTCGCCGATCGCGTTGTACTCGGCCAGCCGGGGAGCCGTGAACAGCCCGCAGGCCAGCGTCCCCCACACGCCGGCCACGCCGTGCGCGGAGAGGGCGCCGATCGGGTCGTCGAGCACCTTGTCGATGGCGATGATGCAAACCACCACCAGCACCCCGGCCACCAGGCCGATGGGCAGCGCGGCCCAGTACTCCACGTAGCCGGATGGCGCGGTGATGCCCACCAGGCCCGCGATCACGCCGTTGCCGGTCATGCCGATGTCGAAGGTCTGCGTCTTGACGTAGCTGGCCGCCATCGCGCCCAGCACGCCCCCGGCGGCGCCGATCACGGTGACGATCGCCACCTCCGCGAAGCGGCCGTCGGCCACGCCGAGCGTGGAGCCGGCGTTGAAGCCGAACCAGCCCACGAACAGGATCAGCACGCCCAGGCCCACCAGCGGCATCGAGTGGCCGGGAATGACGTTGGGCTCGCCGTCGCGGCCGAACTTGCCCTGGCGCGGGCCCAGCAGCAGCAGCGCGGCGAGCGCGCCGGTGGCGCCGATCAGGTGGATCACCGTCGACCCGGCGAAGTCCTGCATGCCGAAGTTGGCCTGCAGCCAGCCACCACCGAAGATCCAGTGACTGATGATGGGGTAGATCAGCGAGCTGAACACCACCGCGTAGATCAGGTAGGCGCCGAACTTGATGCGCTCGAGCGTCGTGCCCCATACGATCGCCAGCGAGACGGCGCAGAACGCGAACTGGAAGAAGAACTTGGCCGGCACCGCGGCGGTCGAGAACTCCATGGCCGGGAAGGCCGACTGAGCCTGGGTGTCGAGGAAGAAGCCCTGGTCCCCGGCGAACCAGCCGGCGCCGCCGAAGGCGAGCGCGAAGCCGACGGCCCAGTAGCAGAGCGCCGCGATCGACAGGTTGGCGATCACCTTGGCCACCACCGTGCCGGCGTTCTTCATGCGCGAGAAGCCGACCTCCAGGAGCAGGAAGCCGGCCTGCATGAAGAAGACGAGGATGCCGGCCACCAGGACCCAGAGCGTGTCGATCCGGCCTAGCGCGTCGTTGAGAGTGGGTTCCATGCGCGGATCGTCTGATCCGCGGCAGCCGGGGTCATTCGCCCCCGGTACAGGATTTAGCGGCGCCGCTTGTACACGCGGCCAGACAGGTGCTTCAGGAGCCCGACTGGCCGACGGCGAGCACCCGTGCGCCGACGCAGTCGGCCAGCGCACGCGGATCCACCTCGAACAGGCTGTTGGGGTCGCCCGCGGCGGCCCAGACCCGGTCGTGCGCGAGCAGCTCCTCGTCGAACACCACCGGCAGGTCGTGCCCGAACGGCGGAACCCCGCCGACCGCGTAGCCGGTGGCGGCCCGGACCTCCTCCGCGGCCGCCTGGCGAACCTCGGCCACGTCGAGGGCGTCGGCCAGCTTTGCCGTGTCGATGCGGTGGCGACCGGAGGCCACGCAGACGACGGGGTCGCCGTCGGCCACGAAGACGATCGACTTGGCGATCTCGGACTCCCGGCAGCCCACCGCCACGGCCGCGTCCTTGACCGTTCGCGTGGACGCCTCGAGGCGCTGCACGTGCACCTCGATGCCCAGCTCGCGGGCGCAGCGGGCCAGCCGGTCTCTCACGCGCCCACGGTCTCCCGGTCGAGCTCGACCCCGGCCGCGGCGGCGAGCTCGTCGAGCGACTCGCGCACGTCCTCGGCGAAGTCGTCGAGATCCCAGACCACGTCGTAGTCGCTCACGAGGCCGAAGTTGATCTTGCCCGCATAGGACAGGAGCGCGATTCCGAGGCCCTGGTTCTTGGCCAGCGGCACCATCGGGAACGGGTCGAGCATCCTGCGCCCGGCGAGGTAGAGCGGGAACTGCGGGCCGGGGACGTTGGTGACCACCAGGTTGAACATGCGCTGGCGGGCCACCAGCCGGGAGGCCTGGTCCATGACCGTCTGCGGAGCGAAGCCCGTCAGGTCCGTCAGCACCTGGGCGCCTACGGCCTGCCCGCTCGACTTCAGGCCGCGCAGCTCCTCGCGCAGGATGTCCAGGCGCGCCACCGGGTCCTGGCACCAGACCGGGAGCGGAGCCATCATGGCGGCCACCTTGTTGCCGAGCGCGCCGCGCTCGACGTCGGCCCGGACGCTCACCGGGATCATCGCCTTCAGCTCGAGCCCGTCGGTCCGCTGCCCGCGCCGGCGCAGATGCTTGCCCAGGGCCCCGGCCACGGTGGCGAGCACCACGTCGTTGACCGTACCGCCCAGCTCGTTCTTGATCGCCTTGAGCTCGTTCAGATCCGCCCTGACCCAGGTGAAACGGCGGTGCGGCCCGATCGAGCGGTTGTAGGGGCTCGGCGGGGCGGGATTGAGCCCGGCCCAGGCCATCGCGCCCACGCCCACGGCCGCGTCGCGCACGCCGGCCGCGATGCGGCGCGGGCCGCGGAACACCGCTCGCACCGAGCGGGTGATCTCGGCTGGGATGGTGCCGCGCTCCAGCAGCGCCTCGCCCAGGAGCTGCGTGCGGCTGGGGAGGGGACGGGGCAGCCAGCGGTCGCCCGGCGCGGTGGGCGCGGCGGGCTCCGGCGTGGTGTCGAAGAGCACTGAGATGATGTCCACACCCGAGATGCCGTCCACGAGCGCGTGATGGGTCTTGGACAGGAGGGCGAAGCGGTCGTCCTCGAGCCCTTCGACCATCCAGATCTCCCACAGCGGCTTGTCGCGGTCGAGCTGCTGGGAGAACACCCGGCCGGCGAGCTCCTTGAGCTGCTGCTCGTCGCCCGGGCTCGGGAGCGCGGTGGAGCGAAGGTGGTAGCGCAGGTTGAGGTGGGGATCGTCCACCCACCTCGGGCGGCCCTGGCCGAGCGGCACGAACGCGAGCCGCTGTCGGTAGCGCGGCACAAGCGGGAGCCTGCGCTCCAGCCCCTCGAGCAGCTCGTCGTAGGCCGGCGGCGGGCCCTCGAACAGCATCACCGAGGCCACGTGCATGTGGGCCTCGCCGTCCTCGAGGTGGAGGAAGGAGGTGTCGAGCGCGGTCAGCCGGTCCGAGGACATACGCCCAACTTAGCGCAGCGGGAAGCTGCGCTCAGAGCGACATCGAGAGCTGATCCGCGGGGATCCGGACGCGCGCGGCCTCGCGCTCGTCGAGCCCCGCCACCCGAACCCCGAGCAGGCGCACCGGGCGTACCGGAGCGAGCCGCCGCAGCAGCTCCAGCGCCACGCCGTGGACCGTGTCGAGGTCGTTGACCGCCGTCTCCAGCGTGCGCGCCCGAGTGACGGTCGAGAAGTCGTCGAAGCGCACCTTGATGCCGACGGTGCGGCCGCGGCGCTCCTGGCTCGCCAGGGTGGTGCAGAGCTGCTCGCTCAGGCGCCGGAGCACCGGCTCGAGCGCCTCCATCCCGCGCAGGTCACGGTCGAAGGTGGTCTCGCGCGACTCCGACTTGGCCACGCGCATGGTCTCGATCACGCGCTCGTCCTCGAAGCGGGCCAACCCGCCCAGATGCGGACCCAGCCGGGGGCCGAACCACTCCGTCAGCCGGCCGTCAGGGAGCGCGCCGAGCGCCCCGAGGGTGGTGATGCCGAGCCGTTCGAGCCGGGCCACGGTCTTCGGTCCGATGCCGGGCACCAGGCCGGGCGATGCGGCGCCGAAGCGCGCCCGGGCCTCGTCCGCGGTGAGCTCGAGGAAGCCGTCCGGCTTCTCGGCGTCGGAGGCCACCTTGGCCACCAGCTTGTTCGGCCCGATGCCCACCGAACAGGTGAGGCCGGTCTCCGAGCGCACCGCCTCCTTCACCTGCCGGGCCGCGGCCCGGTGGCGGTCGAGGCCGGTGAGGTCGAGATAGGCCTCGTCGAGCCCCACCGACTCGACCCTCTCCACGTGCCTGCGCAGCACGGCGTGCACATCCGCCGAGCGCCGCCGGTAGAGGTCGAAGTCGGGCGCGATGAAGACCGCGTCGGGACACAGTCGCCGTGCCCGCTCGGCCGGCGTGGCGGAGAAGATCCCGTAGCGGCGGGCCTCGTAGCTGGCCGTGGTGACCACCGCCCTAGGCCCGCTTCCCGCCACCACCACCGGCAGCCCGCGCAGCTCCGGGCGCCGCTGCAGCTCGACGCTGACGTAGAAGGCGTCCATGTCTACATGCGCGTAGACGTAGCGGATATCGGCCACGTCTGAACTGTAGGCCCGGCGCAGGACGGGGGGACGCTTGTGGCTGAATGGCACGACCCCGAACACGCCGTCCTCGAAACGCTCGACCTGTGCCGACAGCCGGATTCGCCGCAGCTACAGCAAGTACATCGCCAACTGCCCGTGCCCCGGCCACGGGCGTGGACGCTAGCGGGCGGTGGTATGCAGGCTTCGTTCGGCGTCGGGAGTTCGGCTCAGGGCGGGACTCGCGGTCGGGGTGTCGGGCTCAGCGGCAGCCTCTTCAAGCGCTTCGCCGGCGCGCACGGGCGCCGGGATCAGCGCCGCCCCTACGAGGATGAGCGCGAACGCCGCGATGCGCACCCCAATCACGAAGGCGTTGCTGCCGAGCCGGTCTCCAAAGACCGCCAGCCCGGCGAGGATCGTCGACAGGTTTGCCGCGACCGAGGTGACGGCGATCACCGCGACGCCGTCGCCGATCTGGAGGCTGCGAGCGGAGGCGAAGAACGAGAACACCGCCGCCGTGACGATGACCAGGCTCCAAGGGCTGAGCAGGCCGACCGGGCCGCTGTCGAGGTCTCCCGAGAGCGCCTTGATCGCTACGTCTGAGATCCCGAATCCGAGCCCGGCGGCAATCCCGAGCAGCACGCCGCGTTGCGCCGGGATGCGCTCAATCAGATGGGAGACGACGAGAAGCACGCCGACGCCGACGGCGATCGACTCGAAGACGATCATCCCCGCAAGGGAGTAGCTGGAATGGGCTTCTCCTTCGCCGCCGCCGGTCAGCGTCAGCAACGTGAGCGAGACCGCCACCAGGCCGATCCCGATCCACTGGCGACGTCCCAGCTCGAAGCCGAAGAAGCGCTCGGCGAGCACCGCCAGGAAAACGAGACCTCCCGCCAGCACGGCCTGGCCGATCGAGATCGGGGCAAGCACGAGCGCGGCCACGTGCAGCGCGAACGCGACCGCCGCCACGCCCCAGCCGATGCTCCACCACTTGGAGCGAAAGAGATCGATCGCGCTGCGCAGTGGATGGCGCATGACCACATCGGGCGCTTCGACCGCCCCCCTGTGCTTGAACAGGAAGGCGAGATTCGTCCCAAGGGCGGACAGCAGCGCACAGATAAGGCCCACGCCGACGGCCAGCGAGACGCTGGTCACCGCGCGGCCCTCTTCCGATCGTTGATCGGGCCCAAGAGAGCGCTACCCCCGACCGGCGTGCCGACTCATGCCAATCAATGTACGCCGTACCTTGCCTCGTGCGACGCCAGCCTTGGTACCACCCCGCCGTCGGAGGGAAATGCTTCGTACGGTCCTTGTTCGGCGCGGGCGCAAGTGCTCCTCATGTTGGACCGCGTCGCCTATCAGCCAGAACATGGGCGGCCAGAGGCCGACGAATAGCGCTCGCCGCTCCGCGTTGCCTCGCTCCTCCTGGTCCACGGTCTTCGCGCGGATCCAGAGCGCGATGCAGAGGTAGATCGACGCGAGCGAGGTCAATTGGAAGTGCCAGCCGCGTAGACCCACATGAACAAGTGGCTTTGTCAACACCCCGGACCGCTACCCGGGGCCTGGCGTGTGCATGCCCATTAGCTCACGGGTAGTGATTGCCTATGCCCCGATCCAGCAAGCTGCCGTTGACCCGCTCGGCGGCGATTGCGGCACGGTGGCCGCTTGGCCTGGCGCTCACTTCTTGGCGCTATCTATGGCGAACCATGCCCCTCTACCGCGCCGAGGAACCTGGTTCTTGGGCGAACGACATGCCGCCGCCGCTACCGGACGGGAACACGGACGATGAGGCTCAGCGGGTTGTTGATGGCGTGGGCCCACTTTTCCATCGCCGATACCGCGCGGACATCAGCGGCGCGAGCCTTCGGCCCGAGGAGCTGATGGCGCGTTTGCAGGCGGACCCCGACTCCGCCGCCCCGAGCGAGTTCGCGACCTTCAAGAAGGTCTCGGGGGGTGAGGGGGGCATGTGGCTCGGTGACGAGTACATCGTTCGCATGCCCGGGCCCTGGGACGGTCCGGTGCGGGTCGTCGAGGTCTCTGAGCGTTCCTTTCGCTTCATGACGCTGGCCGGACACCTCGAGGCGGGCCAGATCGCCTTCCGCGTGGACGGCGACGACGAGCGCATTCGCTTCGAGATCGAGTCGTGGGCCCGCAGCGGCGACCGCCTCTCCAACCTGCTCTATGACCGCATGCGGATGTCGAAGGAGATCCAACTCCATATGTGGATCTCCTTCCTCGAACGGGTTATCCGCATGTCGGGGGGCGAGCGGGATGGAGGCCTGCGCATCGACACCCGCCGCGTCGAGGACGTGCCCGCCGGTGCTTAACCGGCTGCTGCTGGGGCAGCCCCGCGACCCCCGGCGCGCGCTTGCGGAGCTCCGCGACCGAGGGCTCAACTTCGACGTCACCCGCCGGGCCGAGTACACGCCCGAGAACGGATGGCACGCGGACGACGTGCGCCGAGCTCTTCCCCCCGAGCCACCCGGCGCCCCCACGCCGGCCGGAAGCTGGGACACGGCTCGGCAAATCGCTCGCAACTACGACTTCGTCGACCCGTCGACCGTGCGCGGCGTCTTCGACCGTGAAGAGCCGCTCGAGCAGCGCACGATGCTGCTGATCCTGCATTTCCACCGCCTGCGGATCTACGTGGGAGTACGGGTGGGAAACGTGTACGACGAGGAGCGGACGCTCGACGGGCGCCGCGGCCGCGTCTTCGGCTGGAACTACCGAACGCTCGAGGGGCACGTCGAGCAGGGCGAGATGAAATGGGAGGTATGGAAATTCCCCGAGACGGGAGAAGTCCTCTTCCGCGTGGCTTCCTTCTCGCGGGCGGCGCGGCGGGGCAATCTCTTGGTGCGCTTCGGCTTCCGCCTGTTCGGCCGTCGGCAGCAGCTTCGCTTCCTCAACCTGACCGCCGACCGAATGGCACGGCTGACCGAGGAGCAGCTGGAACGCCGCAACACCCTTCCGACCCCCAGCGCCCGGCACCGACTCGAAGACGTTGCAGGGGACGGTTGAACGAGCCGGCCCCCGGCGGTCGCCGCATCTCAGCCCTCAAGGGCCTCCTGGATCGCTAGGTCGGAGTAGGCGCGAAGGCGGCAGCGCACCGTGCGCTCCCGGGCCGTGCTGCAGAGCCCGTCGGTGGTGTTCACGGCGCCCGTCGAAAGCCCGCGCCCGAGTGGGCTGACGGCATAGGCCGATCACCAGCATGAGGACAGGCGCCCGGCGAAAAGCGATGCCTCGAGGCCGCCGACGGGCGTGTGCCGCGGCGGAGGACCGGTGTGTGCCGCAGGGTCTACACGTGGTAGAGAAACATGTACACCGCGGACGGGCCGCCCTGGACCCACTCCGCGAGGCAGTAGCGGCACGTGCTGCCGTCGTCGGCGGGCACATTGACCGTGCTCGGCGGGCGGCCCTCGACGACCTCAGCCTCGATGCGTATGCCTCGCAGCGGCCCGTCGTCCAACACCGCGGTGATGGTCGGCCCGTCTTGGTCGGAGGCGCGCGCCGCGGACGTCACGCGCTGGCTGAGGGTGTGCGCCATAGCAATCTCGTGTGGCCATTGGTGATCTCGCCGGCCCGAACCAGGTGCGACAGCCCCGCGGCGACCGTCCCGCGGTTGGCGTTCAATCCCTTCGCGAGGTCGCCGGTAGTGCTCTGCGGGTGGTCGTTCAGGTATTCGATGATGCGCCCCTCGACATCGTGCTTGCGCGACGGGCCGCGGCGTGACGGTTACTGGCGCGACGCGCGGTCGCTCGACGCGCCGAGCGCCGCGGCACCACTGGCGCCGTGACCAGCGTCAACTCTGCGACGGTGCGGTGGGCGCTCCGTTGACAGTGCTCTGCGTTTGCATTATCGACCTCCCGACCCTCATGGAGGTGTCGCGCGAGAGGTAGAGGGAACGAGACCTAAACGCGTTATCAACGGCTAGGCCCTGCGGGTCTCGATCATGGCCTCAAGCTCCGCGCCTCGGCGCTGTCGCGCTTCGGTGGCTTTCGGGCCTAGAGGCTGAAGTCCTGCCCGCAGGGTCAGCTCAGCTACCACAGTACTCCCTTCCCAGGCCGATACCAACTAGTCCGCTTGCTGCACCGCAAGGGCGGCACGCGCCTCGCCCTGGTGGTCGCGTCCGTGTGCGGGAGTGCTGCCCACGGATCCCCTTCGCGCGGTGTCCTGACGCCGCCCGCTCACGCGCACCCGATTAATCTCGCCTAACGGAATACCGAGACGCTACGCCAGGCCCGCGGGAAAAGCTTCGCGGAGCGCCACGAAGGAACGCCGCTCCGGGCCCGACGGGCGCCCTCCCTGCTTGGCGCGACTGCAGAGCGCGCCCGGCCTTACTCGAGACGCCTGCCCTCGTCCAGAGCAGCAGTCGTTTCTCGTCGCCGGGACCCGGAAGGATGCGTGGAGGAAGGGGCTCAAGTGACGGATCTTTCTGCGTCGGTCTTTGTGGGGCTTGCCTGTGCCGTGTTGTCGGCGTTCGGCACCAACCTGGCCTTCCTGTACAAGCACCGCGGCGCCGTCGCCGCGCCCGACGTGGACATGCGCCACCCGTTGCGCAGCGCAGCCGACCTGTTCCGCTCGAGGTGGTGGACGATCGGGTGGCTCGTGGCGGTCGCAGCCTTCTTGGCGCATGTCGGGGCGCTCGCCCTTTTGCCGCTTTCGACGGCTCAGGCGGTCCTGTCGGGAGGTTTCGTGCTGCTTGCCGTGCTCGCGGAGCGCTTCTTCGGCTTCCAGCTTGGCCGCCGCCAGTGGATCGGGATCATCCTGGTGGCCGTGTCGCTCGCGCTCCTGGGCGTAACGGGCAAGGAGTCCGGCGGCGACACCTCCGACTACTCCCTTACGGCGCTGATCCTCTTCGAGGGTGGCGGCATCGCTCTGGGGCTAGTCTTCATCTTCTCGCATCGCGTCGAGCGGGTGAGGGCGCAGCACGGCGTCCTGCTGGGCGCGGCGGCGGGCCTCGGCTTCGGAATCTCGGATGTGGCGATCAAGGCGTTGAGCGACGATCTCGAGAGGGGCATCGTCGGTCTCCTCAGCCCCTGGAGTGCTCTCATCGTGATCGCGGCCGTCGGCTCCTTCTTTGCTTCCGCGCGGAGCTTGCAGGTGGGCGACGGCGTGGCCGTGATTGCGGTCACTCCGTCGCTGTGAACAGTCGACGATCGTTGCGGGGCTGGTCGTCTTTGGCGATCCGCTGGGTGACGACTTCCTCGTCGTCGGCATCCGCCTCACCGCGTTCCTGCTCGTGCTCCTGGCCGCGGCGTTGATGCCTGCCCCGGTCCGTGCCGGAGAGGTGTTGAAGGAGCCGCGCGCTGAGCAGCTCGGGACCTCTCCCACCGCCGCGTGAGGGCTCGGCGTGCTAGACGGCCGCGCTGCCGCCGGCGATCCGGCTGCGGACCAGGTCGGCGATCTCGGCCGCATGCCCCGGCGCGATCCCACTGATGATGCCCTTGCCGCCGGTGGTCGACACCGCGAGGCGCGCTCCGAACCACTTCCCCCTTACGCCCACCGAGAACACCTGCTCGTACGGGAAGGCAAGCGTCTCTCGCACCGCTATGAAGAGCAGCGCCGGTCGGTGGCCACAGGACGCCATCGTGACCCGCGCTGATCCCCGGCGCCATGTCAATCACGTCCTCATCGTCGTGGACGATTCGCCGAGCTGTCGATCAGAGCCGGGTCTCCTCGCCGCTCGGCGGGAGCCCACGCCAATCCTAGTCCCGATCCGCCCGCTCAGCGTATCTCGAGCCGCCGCCCGGATCGCCTCGACGTTGCGTGCGGCGGACTCGATCTCCTCGGCCAGCCGCCTCATTTTACGCTCATCCCGGCGGGGGAACGTGACCTCGCGGCACCATGTCGGACCCTCGATCTTGAGAGTCCGCTCGTGACGGTGGAAGCGACCGCCACCCGGCCTGTCCGCGATCCGGGCGCTGACCGCCGGCGTCAGCTCGTGGTTCCCGCCGGCCGTGCTCACCCGGTCGGCGTAGAGGATTACCTCGTGGCCGTAGGAGGCCAGCGGCCTCGCGGTCCTGGCCGCCCGCAGTTGACGCTGAGCAAGCTCGATCGCGCGATTGTGCGCCTTCTCGGCCTGCCTGAGCGCCCGCTGGGCGGCGGCGATCTCGTCGTGCTCCTCGCGCAGCAGGTCCCGCAGCGGCCGGGCGGCGACCTCGATGGCCTCACGTTTTCTCTCCGAGCGGCCATGGCTCGACACTAGATCACCCTCGCGGCCGGGACAAGCGTCCCATCGTCGTGAGAGATGAAAACGGCGACTCGCGAGCCATTGGTGCGGCGGCAGCGCCGTTCCTCCTTCGAGCTGCCGTTGCTCCGGGCACTTGCGAGACGCTCGCAACCACGCGAAAGCAGCAGCGGCGAGGGCGTTGTCCTACTCGGCTTCTCGGGTCGCCTCCCTCATCTCAAATGCGACGGGGAGCGCACGGCTCCGCGCGCCGGCTGCGCGGCCGAGAAGCGCCCCGCCGCAGTTCCGCGACTGACGGCGTAGGACGACCTGGCGGCCCGCCCTTCTGTCAGCGATGCTGTAACGCGTGGAGTACGTGTCCAGAGTGCCGCGGCCGCCGCTGGGCTGGCTGATCGACGACCTCTACTACCTGGAGGGCGCGCCGCCGTACCCCCGGCTGACGCTGCCACCGATGCCGGCGGCGGTGCTCATCGTCAACCTTCGGGCGCCGTTCCGCATCGCGCCGGCACCGACATCGCGGCGGCCGAGTACGCCGACGGCGTCGTGCTTACCACGCTCACCCGCGCCATGGAGTTCGGCTACCCGGCAGCGACCCGGTCGGTCGGCGTGCATTTCGAACCGTGGGGGTTGGCGCCGTTCCTATCGCTGCCTGCGGTCGAGCTGCGCGACCGGCCAGTGACGGTGGAGGAGGTCTGGGGCGGCCACACCATCGCGGAGTTGCGGGACCGGCTGGCCACGGCGGCCGGGCCGCAGGAGATGCTGGTACTGCTCGAGCAGAGGAGGAAGAGCCCATGGGCAAGGTGGTCCTGTACAGCAGCGTGTCGGTGGACGGCTTCATCGCGGACGAGAACGATCAGCCCGGCCCGCTGTTCGACTGGCTGTCCAGCGGTGACGTCCCGCTCGACGAGACCGGGCAGTTGACGGTGTCGCAGGCGTCCTACGAGTACACCCGGGCGTACTGGGACGAGATCGGAGTGACGATCGTCGGCCGCCACGTCTTCGACCTGACGGACGGCTGGGGCGGCACGCCACCGAGCGGGATCGAGCACGTGGTCGTCATGTCACACCGGCCGGCGCCCGAGGGCTGGCGCCCCGAGGCGCCGTTCCGCTTCGTCGACGGCGTCGAGGCGGCCATGGCCAAGGCACAGGAGCTCGCAGGCGACCGCACGGTCGAGGTCGCCGCCGGCGACGCCGGCGGCCAGGTGCTGGCCGCGGGGCTCGTCGACGAGGTCGCCATGGACGTCGCGCCCGTGGTGATCGGGTCCGGCAAGCGCTACTTCGGGTCGGTCGACGCACAGCACCTGCTGGAGGATCCCGACGTGGTGATCCAAGGCAACCGGGTGCTCCACGTGCGCTATCGGGTGCGCCGATGACCGACCCGAGCGGATAAGCGAAGAAGTCGCACTGCCGGCAGGCTTCGACTCGCCCCGCCATGCGGGGGCGCTTGCCAACCTCCGCAGGCGCCCATTCGAACCCAGCGGCCGACCTGGGCCTCGGGCGTCAGGGGGTGGGGATCGAGCCGGGATAAGGGATGCGCTTCCGCAACGAGGCACAAGCGAGAGCGCCCCGCCCATTGGGACGAGCGCTCCCTATCGCGCAAAGCAGCACTCGCGCTCGGACTGCTCCCTCGCATGGAAAGCGACAGTCCGGCGTTGTCCTGGATAGGCCTCGAAAAGATTTGAAGGGGCGAGCCTGCCGAGCAGCTCTCTATGCGCCGTGGCGGCTGCGGGGGAGCGGCTCCTAGTTCGCTATCCCCGCGCCCCGCCGAACGCTCCCTTGTTGAGCTAGCCGGGAATGTCGCGCGGGTCGTTGCCGCGGGAGTCCTTCTCGCGGATGCTTCCGTCCTCGGCCTGGACAACGAGCTCGGCGTTCTGCTCGTCCGCCAGGTGCTGCCCCTGGCTGATCGCTTCTTCCACCGTGTCGTGCGTTGAGCGTCTGCTGCCGTTGATCTCAACCGTCCACCGGTCTCCGGCGGGAACTACGTGGACATCTGGCATTGCTGCTCCTCTGGTTACGGGGAAGGCGCGGCTCGGCTCCCGCGTCGAACCGGGAGGGGGCGGCGAGCCGCCCCCTCCCTTGGCTCGAAGGGCTCTCTTACGCGTTGCTGAGCTCGCGCTCGGTCGCCTGGACTACTCCGGCACGGGCCTTGTGCTTGCGCTCGTAGGAGCGC
Organism: uncultured Thermoleophilaceae bacterium; assembly: GCA_963808545.1. Classification (GTDB taxonomy): domain Bacteria; phylum Actinomycetota; class Thermoleophilia; order Solirubrobacterales; family Thermoleophilaceae; genus JACVRW01. The sequence continues at coordinate 256,628 of CAWEGB010000008.1, forward strand.
ACGTCCTTGACCCGTTGCTCGTCGCCCTCGGAGAGCACAGCGCGCACCTCGTCCACGCTGAGCTCGTCGTAGCCGGGCCAGGGCTCGTCGCCCTGTAGGGAATCGATGCGGCTGGTGACCGTGGAACGGTTCTGGTTCTTTCGCTCGTAGGCGTCGACCTTGGCCAGATCGATCTGCGAGAGCTCGGCCAGCTTGTCCTGAACCTCGTCTGCGCTGAGCGAGTCGTAGCTCGAGATCGCCAGGTCCGACTCGGAGGCGACCGCGCCCTTGACCGTGCCTTCGGCACGCGCCACGCCCGGGACCTTGCGGGCCTGTCGGGCCGTCCGCTTGGCCTGTCCTGCGCTCTGGCGGGCGCTGCGCTTGGCCGTTCCGCCTGCCTTGCGCACCGCGTCGGCGGCGCCGGTGTCGGTTACGTCGTAGGAGCCCTCGCCGTCGAACTCCGCCCGGGCCACAGCGTCGGTCAGGCGCGGAATGTCCTTGAGCAGCCGATCGAGCATCTTCTGCTCCTCGCCCATGATCGACTTCGCGAGCCGCTCGGTCTCGCTGTCGCCGGCCACGCGCGCCAGCTGGGCCAGCGCGGTGTAGGTGGCGATCTCAAGCGCCTCGGCCGCGCACGAGTCCTTGGCGTTCTTGAGGACCTTCTCTTCGCCACCGCTTCCGCGGACCAGATCAAACGGGGTTTTGGTCAGCGCCACCGCCTGCCCGACGACCGACTCGATCACACCTAGCCCGAACTGCCATGGATTGCCGCCCTCGCCTAGGGCGCGCAAACGGTGCTCAACCCGCTCGGTATGCGAGCGCGTCTCCTCGAGATGTTTCTCGAGCCCCTTGCGATAGCTGCCGCTAGGGGTCATGGCGATCTGGGACTGCAACACCCGCGTCAGCGCCTGCTCAGACGCGTGCGCTTCGTTGAGGTACTGCACGATCTTCTGCTGCTGCTTCTTAGTCAAGGTTTCTCCAATGAGAAGTCTGTGAACACAGGCCCGCCGGCCGGGAACACCGAGACGGTGTCCACCGGACCGGCGGGGTGCTAGAGAGGCTTAGCGGTCGCTGTTGCGCTCGCCGAGCTCCTCGGTGTAGGGCTCGCGGCTGCCGGCCTTGGCCAGCCCACGCGAGATGAAGTAGCCCGCGCCGAGAATCGACACGTACAACCAGGCCTGGCGAGCGATGAACTCGTCGGTGCCCCTACCGGTGTCGCCACCGTCGATCACGGCCGCGCTGACCAGAATGGCCACGATCAGGCCGACCATCGCCCAGAACTCGGTCGTCTTGAAGGCCTGCTTGGTCTCAGTAGCGAGCCGCCGAGCGACCCTGCCCACCGTCGAACCGTTTCCATCCGCGGGCATGCTGCCGCGGGTCACGTCTGTTGCTGCCATCAGGAGTCTCCTAGGGGGGAAGTCGCCGGCGTGACCTCGCAGGCTGCGAGGGGACCGGCGGAATTGAGGAGGCAGAGCGTCGCTGCTAACCAATGCTCGTGCCTTACCCGTAAGTACCCCAAGGGGTGCCGCGGCAAACGTTTGGGGCAATCGTCACAGACTATCCAGCGCGAAGGGGTCGAGACCGGCCCACGGGGGAGCGCCACTGCGCAAAGTGAGCAGCGCTGCAGGTTCAGCGCGGCGTCAGGGCCAGCAGCAGCCCGGTAGGCCGACGGGCGAGGTACCGGTCGACAAGATCGCGGGCTAGACACCAGTGCTTCGGCTGCTACAACGAAGGCTCATGCGCACGCTGAAGCTTCTACGCATGCTGATCCGCGCTGAGCGCTGGCGAGTGCTAAGCCATCTAGTTCACGGTCGTCTACGGGTCGGCCGCGGATACGTCGAGCTCCGCTACTCCGGCGGCTGGGTCGAATGAGCTGCCGCTGGCTGTAGGGGCTGTAGGTGCAGCCACGGGACTTGTCGTCCTATGAGCACACTGATCGGCCAGCTCAGCCCGGGCTCGATCGGTCCAGCGGCCGTGCCCTTCCGCTACGCGCCAGGCGGAAGCGCTGCTGCTGCGAGGATCGCGGGCACGGGGCGGGACATCGGCCGCGGCATCGTCGAGGGAGGACCGGCATGGCGACCATCACGGAGCGCGAAGGGCAACAGATCGATGCAGCGAACGCCACGGGCCGTACGCCGGTGGTGTTCATACATGGCCTGTGGCTGCTGCCTAACTGCTGGGAGGGTTGGGCAACGGTGTTCGAGGAGGCCGGCTACGCGGTGTTGACGCCTGGCTGGCCAGACGATCCGGAGACCGTCGAGGCGGCGAGGGCGCGACCCGAGGTCTTCGCGCGCACGACGATCGAGCAGATCGCCGACCGCTACGCGGAGGTGATCGGCCGGCTGTCGAAAAAGCCGGCGGTCATCGGGCATTCGTTCGGCGGGCTGCTCACCATGATCAGCGCCGGACGGGGGCTGTGCTCGGCGTCGGTGGCCATCAGTCCTGCGCCCTTCCGTGGCGTCCTGCCGGTTCCGATTGCGGCGCTCAGGTCGTCCTCGCCGGTCCTGCGCAACCCGGCCAACCGCAACCGTGCGGTTGCACTGAGCTTCCAGCAGTTTCGCTATGCGTTCGGCAACGCGATCGCGGAGGACGAGGCGAGGCAACTGCATGAGACCTACTCGGTGCCTGGGTCCGGCGCGATGATCTTCCAGGCGGCCACAGCAAATCTCAATCCGTTCACCCAAGTGAAGGTCGACAGCAAGAACCCCAATCGCGGGCCACTGCTGATCATCTCCGCCGACAACGATCACACGGTTCCCTGGTCGATTGCGAACGCCGCATTCAAGAAGCAGCGCCGCAACGACGGCGTGACCGAGATCGTCAAGGTCCCCGATCGGGGGCACTCGCTTACGATCGACAGCCGCTGGCCCGAGGTGGCCGACACGGCGCTGGGGTTCGTCAAGCGGTTCGCATAGACGAGAAACGCCACACCGATCGCCACCACGACCAGAGGATGTAGGCGGAGGCGTAGCGCCTGAAGCGTCGGGTGCGTCTAGCTCAGGCCGGCTGGTGGATCGGCCGGATCAGGATCTCGTTGACGTCCACGTGGGGCGGCTGGGTGAGGGCGAACATCACCGCCCGGGCGATGTCGTCGGCCTCGAGCGCGCCGGACACTTCGTTCTCGAAGAACGGGGTGTCGACCATGCCCGGCTCGATGAGGGTCATCTTTATGTCGGTCTCGGCGATCTCCTGGCGCAGCGACTCGCCCATGCCGGTGACCGCGAACTTCGTGGCCGAGTAGAGCGAGCCCTGAATGGAGCGCCGGCCGGCGACCGAGCTCGTGAGGAGTAGGTGGCCGCGGTTCTGGCGCTTGAAGTGGTCGAGCGAGGCGCGGATCGACAGCGCGGCGCCGTACACGTTGGTGTCGATCATCGCCTTCCAGTGCTCGACGCTCTCCTCGAGGAAACCGCGCTGGGCCCCGAAGCCCGCGTTCGCGAAGAACGCATCCATGCGCCCGAAGGCGTCGGTGGTGCCCTTCACTAGGGCCTGCTGGTCCTCCCAGCTGGTCACGTCGCAGGACACGGCGATCGCCTTCTCGTCACCACCCAGCTCCCCGGCCAGCGCCTCGAGGCGGTCGACCGAGCGGGCCGCCAGTACCAGGCGGTAGCCGAACTCCGACGCTCGCCGCGCGGTGGCGGCGCCGATGCCGCTGCTGGCGCCCGTGATGACCAGGACCGGTTCGTCTGCCATGGCGGTGGTTCTAGCAGGCGATGGCAAAGGCTCGCGGGCACCGCCCGCTCGCCGTCCGAGGTCTAGGCTGCCCACGCGTGGCCCCCGTCGACCCCACCGCAGCCCGCTTCCCGGGCGTGGCGCAGAAGGCCGGGCACTACGAGAGCTTCTACCTCAAGCTCTGCGCCCCGGGCGAGCCACTCGGCGCGTGGGTGCGCTACACGGTGCACAAGCGCCCGGGAGCGCTGCCCACCGGCTCGCTCTGGTTCACTCTGTTCGGTCCCGGCGCGCCGCGCGCGGCCAAGATCACGGTGGCGGCGCCGCAGGCCGGCGACGGCGATTGGATCAGCGTGGGGGAGTCCCGCCTCGGCCCGGGACGAGCCGAGGGCTCGATCGGCAGCGAGGCCGCCTGGGAGCTGCGCTTCGAGGGCGGCGAGCCGCCACTGTTCCATCTGCCGCGGCCGTGGATGTACACCGCCCGGCTGCCGCGCACGAAGCTGCTGTCGCCGGTTCCGGCAGCCCGCTTCGAAGGCTCGCTGGTGGTCGACGGACGAGAGCTCGACGTGGACGGCTGGGAGGGCATGGTGGGCCACAACTGGGGCGTCCAGCACGCCGAGCGCTGGATCTGGCTGCACGGGATCACCGACGACGGCGACTGGCTCGACGCCGCCATCGGCCGCATCCGCCTGGGACCCGCGACCACGCCCTGGATCGCCAACGGCGCGATCAGCTTGGCCGGTGAGCGTCACGCGCTCGGCGGTCCCGGCCGGCGCGTGGAGGTGAGCGAGTCGCCCGACAGCTGCGCCTTTCTGCTGCCCGGCCGGGGGATGCGGGTGCGCGGGACCGTTTCCGCGCCACGCGACCGCTTCGTGGGTTGGCTCTACGCCGATCCCGACGGCGGTGAGCACAACGTGGTCAACTGCTCGATCGCCGACATGCGGCTCGCCCTGGAACGACGCAGGGGAGGGGGCACCTGGGAGCTCGAGGTCGACGGCGCGGCGGCCTACGAGCTGGGCATGCGCGAAACGGACCACGGTGTGGCGCTCCAGCCCCACCCGGACGGCTGACGGCCGCGGCTACGGGGCGAGCCGCTGGTGGGTCCAGCCGCCGTCGGGCGCGGGCTCGAACCGGAAGCGGTCGTGCAGGCGGTCGCGCCGCTGCTGCCAGAACTCCCACGCGGCGGGAGCAAGCCGGAAACCGCCCCAGCTGTCGCCCACGGGCAGGCGCTCCTCGCCTTCGTGCTCGCGCTCCAGCTCGGCCACCCTGTGCTCGAGCCAGTCCCGGCTGTCCACCGGCCGGCTCTGCGGGGAAGCCAGGGCACTGAGCTGGCTGCCGCGCGAGCGGCTGCGGGCGTACTCCTCGCTGAGCTCCCGCGGCGCCCGCTCCACGCTGCCCTCCACGCGCACCTGGCGACCCAGCTCGGGCCAGTAGAAGAGGAGAGCCGCGCGCGGATTGCGCTCGAGCTCGCCGCCCTTGCGGCTGCCGTAGTTGGTGAAGAACGTCAGCCCTTCGGCGCCGTAGCGCTTCATCAAGACCATACGCACCGACGGCGCACCGTCCGGGGACGCGGTCGCCAGGGCCACTGCTTCGGGCTCGTGAGCGCCCTGAGCGCCGGCCTCCTCGAACCAAGCACCGAACTGGGCGAGCGGGTCGGCATCGAGGTCGTCCTCGTGAAGGGGTCGGTTGCGTATGTCGGGTTCGGAATCCGTCATGGGACTCACGCTATCGCCAGGCCGGTCAGCGCCCGCCGCACGCACGCGGGACGGTCACCACGGGCTGAGTGCCGATCGAGCCCTCGCCGGCCCGGCCGCTGATCTTGCAGAAGACGATGCGGCCGCTCTCGAAGTCCACGCGCATGCGGTAGGGATGGCCGATCAGGCCGGCCTCGCTCTGGGAGTAGGACTCCTCGTCACCGCCGGTGTTCGGGCCGAAGGCCGTGGTCACGGCCAGGCACGAGTAGGCACCGAAGCGGCGTCCGGGGTCCTGGTCCGCGCCGCTGCCGGCCACGGTGCGCGGGAAGGGCTCGCACGCCACGCGCCGGATCGGGCCGTCGAGCTCGCCCGTGCCCACCCGGCGGCGGGCGTCTTCGGCCACCTGAGCCGACGCCACGGCCACCAGGCGCTCGCGCGCCGGGACGTCGCCGGCCGGCGGCGCCGGCCCGGAGCGCGACAGGGGCCGCTGCTCCTGGCGGATGCGTTCTACCCGGGCGCTGCGCAGCCGCTCGAGCCGCTGCTCCTCGGCCCGCGAGCGGCTCTCCTTGGAATCCTCGATGCCGGGAGCCAGCGCCACGATCAGGCCGGCCACCGCGAAGGGCAGCAGGACGACCAGCACCCGGCCGGCAGGTGGGAGGCGACGCCATGCCCAGGCTGGGAGGGAGAGCAGCCCGGGCATGGCCTCGCGTCGCTGGCCGGCGCTGGGGGCCGTCCAGCCGGAGGGCTTGCCGCCGGGGGTTGGCGCGTCGCTTCCCACTGCCGGTAGGATACATGCATGAGTCATGCATCCGGCGAGAGCGCACGGGAGGCGAACCTTCTCGGGACGCTGTCGCTGGCCATCAACGAGAGGGTGGAGGACGCCGTGACCGAGGCGGCGGCGCACAGCGGCGCCGCGCCGGCGGCCCTCGCCGCGCTGTCCACCTTCCTCGACGGCTCCTCGATCGACGCGCTGCGGCGCCCGCTCGGGCTGACCCATTCGGCGGCGGTGCGGCTGGCCGACCGGCTGGCCGCCGCCGGACTGGTCCGCCGCGAGCCCGGCTCGGACGCCCGCTCGGTGTCGATAAGGCTGACCGATCAGGGTGCCGCCGTGGCGGAGGCGATCCGGCACGAACGCGGCGCGGCGCTGGCCGAGGTGCTGGCGCCGCTGTCGGCGAACGAGCGGGCTGAGCTCACTCGCCTGCACGAGAAGCTGATCGGCGGCCTGATCGGCGGCCGGGCCGACGCCGGCCACGCCTGCCGGCTCTGCGACGTGGCGGCCTGCGGCCACGACGAGGGGCGCTGCCCGGTGACCCGCGCCGCGGATCGCGCCGAGGGCGCCGCGGCCTGACCGCAGCGCGCCCTGTGGGCGGCATGCGCGATCCTTGCGGCTCGACAGCGACCAGGAGGAGAGCAGATGCCGAAGAGAAAGGCGGGTGCGCGCTGGGACGGCTCGCTCACCGAGGGCAACGGCACGATGAGCATGGGCACCGGGTCCTACGAGGGTACGTACTCGTTCCAGTCACGGTTTGAGGAGGGCGACGGGACCAACCCCGAGGAGCTGATCGCCGCGGCCCACGCCGGCTGCTACTCGATGGCCCTGTCGGGTGAGCTCGGCCGCGCCGGCCACGACGCCGAGCACGTGGAGACCGACGCCACGGTTCACGTCGAGAAGGTCGAGGGCGGCTTCGGCATCACGCGCATCGAGCTAGTGACCCGGGCGCGAGTGCCCGGCATCTCCGCCGACGAGTTCGCCACGATCGCCGCCGCGGCCAAGGAGGGCTGTCCGGTGTCCAAGGCGCTGGCCGCCGTGGACTCGATCGAGCTCGACGCCACGCTCGTGGACGGCTAGCGCGGACATGGCGGCGCCAGCCTGGGATCTGGCCGGGCGTACCGCGTTCATCACCGGCGGTGCTCAGGGCATCGGCCTCGAGACCGGCCGGCGCCTGGTGCAGCGCGGGATGAACGTCGCGCTCGTGGATCTCGACCTCGAGCGCGCCGAGCGGGCGGCACGCGACCTGGGCCCCGGCCGTGCCATCGGCCTCGCGGCCGACGTGACCGACCGCGGCGCGCTCGCCGCCGCGGTGGAGGCCACGGTAGAGCGCCTCGGCGGGATCGACGTGACCGTCGCGAACGCCGGCGTGTCGGGCCAGCTGACCACGGTGCTGGGCTCCGACCCGGCCGTGGCCGAGCGAACGATCGAGATCGACCTGCTGGGCGTCTACCGCACGGTCAAGGCCACGCTCCCGCACGTGGTGGAGCGCCGGGGCTACGTGCTGCCGGTGGCCTCCCTGTACGCCTACTTCCATCCCGTGCTGGCCGCGCCCTACGCGATGAGCAAGGCGGGGGTGGAGCAGCTGGGCCGGGCCATGCGGGCGGAGCTCTCGCCGCTCGGGGCGAGCGCGGGCGTGGCCTACTTCGGCTTCATCGACACGCAGATGGTGCGCGACGTGTTCACCCCGGACTCCGCGGCGGTGACGATCAGGTCGGCGCTACCGCGCTGGCTGGGCAAGGTCGTGCCGGTGAGCAGCGCGGCGGACGCGATGGCGCGTGGCGTCGAGCAGCGGGCGGCACGGGTGACCGCGCCGCGCTGGCTGCCCGCGGCCTCGGCGCTGCGGGGCGTGCTCGCGCTGTTCGACGACCGGATGATGAGTAACGAGAGGATTCGCGCCGCCGTCGCCCGTGCCGAGGCCGCGCCCGAGGGCCCGCGCCCCGAGCGGAGCGCCGCCGAGGCGGCTCAGGAGCTCGTGGCCGACTGAGCCCGGGAGGGCTCGGGCGCCCCGGCGTCCTGCAGCGCCTCGACGCCTCCGCGCAGGAACACGAGCGCCTGGTCGAGCACGGCCAGCGCCTCGTCCTTGGAGGGGAGCCCCTCGAGTTCGAGGTTCTCGTCGAGCGAGCCCTCGAGTGAGCCCAGCGCGGCGGTGGCCGCCGCGGCCACGAGCCGGGGCCGCAGGCCGTCGGCGGGCTCGCCCAGGTCGACCGCCACGGCTTCGCGCAGCAGCTCCTCGAAACGGCTCATCACGGCACGATCGAACTGGGCCAGCGTGGGCTCCTCGCGACACAGCCGCTTGCGCAGCGCCACGTCGGCGCCGGTCTCATCGTCCCAGCGACCGAACTGCTCCTCGATCCAGCGCCGCAACGCGTCCATCGCGTTCTCGCCGTCCCGGCGCTCGCGCAGCGCGCGGGCGAGGCTGGTCACGTCCTCGTCCACCTGATGGAAGACCACCGCCTCCTTGGACGGGAAGTAGGCGAAGAAGGTGCGCGGCGCGATGTCGGCCGCGGCGGCGATGTCGGCCACCGTGGTGCCCTGGTAGCCACGCTCGGCGAACAGCCGCATCGCGGCGCTGACGATCTGTGCGCGGGTGCGGCGCTTCTTGCGCTCCCGGAGGCCCTCCTCGGTCATCCCGGCAATCCTAGCCGTGATTGCAGCGGAGGCAAAGCAACATACGAAGCAAATCTAATGTGAACGCAAAATTGCACTTGATGTGCTTTACTCCCGGCGCATGGCACACCTTCTCGGAAACATGGCGGCCGCTGCCGCCGGGCACTGGAAGCGCTCGCTGGCGATAGTAGTGGCCGTTCTGGCCCTCATCGCGGGCGTCTCGGCGGCGGCGGGCGGAGCGTTCGTGGACGACTTCAAGACGCCGGGAACGGAGTCCCAGAGCGCGCTGGACGTGCTGGACGAGCGCTTTCCGAGCGCCTCGGGCGACACCGCCAACGTGGTGTTCGCGGTCGAATCGGGAACGCTGCGCGAGGCCGGTCGCCGCGCGGCGATCGACCGGACGGCGGCGTCCCTCGCCGAGCAGCCGAACGTGACCGCCGCGCCGAGCCCGTTCAGCCGGGAGGGGAGAGGCCAGCTGTCGCGCGACGGCCGCGTGGCCTTCGTGCCGGTGCAGTACGACGAGAGTGCGGCCGAGCTGGGCAGCGCGCCGGGTGAGCGGCTCGCGGAGGTCGCGTCGATCGGCGAGCGGGCGGGCCTCGAGGTGTCGAGGAACGGTCAGATCGTCGACCAGGCCGAGCAGCAGACCGCACCGGTGGGAGAGCTGATCGGCATTGCGGTGGCGATCATCGTCCTGACGCTGGTCTTCCGCTCCCTCGCGGCCATGGCGCTGACCCTGATCTCGGCGCTGATCGCCCTGGCCGGTGGCATCCTGCTGCTGCGTTTCGGGGCGGCCTTCGCCGACTTCCCGAGCTTCGCGCCGACGCTCGGGGTCATGCTCGGCCTCGGTGCGGGAATCGATTACGCCCTGCTGATCGTCGGCCGTTACCGGGAGCAGCTGGCCGCGGGCGACAGCGTGCCCCATGCCGCCCGTGTGGCCAACGCCACCGCGGGCACGAGCGTGGTGGCCGCGGGGGCGATCGTGGTGGTGGCGATCTCGGGCCTGCTGGCCACCGGCATTCCCTTCGTTGGGCGCATGGGGATCGGCTCCGCGATCGTGATCGCCTGTGTGGCCGTGGGCGCCGTGACCGTGCTGCCCACCCTCATGGGCGCCTTCGCACGGCGGCTGCGGCCGCGGAGGCCCGAGCACGTGGAGCCCTCGCGGCGCTTCGCCCGCTGGGGCGAGCTCATCGTGCGCCGGCCGGCGCTCTCGGCCACGGTGGGCGTGCTGGTGCTGGCGCTGCTGTGCATCCCGTTCCTGTCCCTGCGGCTGGGCCAGCCCGACGACGGCAACGACCGGGCCGGCTCGGTCACGAAGGTGGCCTACGACCGCCTCGCCGAGGGCTTCGGGCCCGGATTCAACGGGCCGCTCGTGCTCGCGGCCACCACGCCGCGCGATGGCTCCGGCCAGGCGGCGCTCGAGCGCGTCCGCGCGGCCGTGGGCACCGACCCGGACGTGGCCCTGGTCTCGCAGCCCAGGCCTTCGCCGCGCGGCGACGCCGCTGTCATCAACGTGATCCCGGCCAGCTCGCCGCAGGACGAGCGCACCACCGAGCTGGTCTCCCGGCTGCGCGAGGACGTGCTTCCGCGGGCCACGGCCGACTCGCCGGTGAGCGTCTACGTCGGCGGCGCCACCGCCACGTTCCAGGATCTGGCCGACCGCATCGCCTCGCGACTGCCGCTGTTCATCGCCATGGTGGTGGGGCTCAGCGTGCTGCTGCTGATGGCGGTGTTCCGGTCGCTGTGGGTGCCCATCGTCTCCGCGCTGTTCAACCTCCTGTCGATCGGCGCCGCCTACGGCGTAGTGGTGCTGGTCTTCCAGAAGGGGCTCGGCTCCGGGCTCCTGGGCGTGGACGGCGAGGTACCGATCGTCTCCTTCGTGCCGTTGTTCATGTTCGCCATCCTGTTCGGGCTGTCGATGGACTACAACGTCTTCCTGCAGTCGCGGATCCGTGAGGAGTACATGCGCGGCGCGGGCCCCAGTGAGAGCGTCGTGCTGGCCATGTCACGGGTCGGCCGGGTGATCCTGGCCGCCGGCGTGATCATGACCGCCGTGTTCCTGGGCTTTGTCTCCGACCCGGAGGTGGTGGTCAAGACGATCGGCCTCGGGCTGGCCAGCGCGATCCTCATCGACGTGCTGGTGGTGCGCATGGTCGTGGCACCGGCCGTGATGGCACTGCTGGGCGAGCGCGCCTGGACTCTGCCGGGCTGGCTCGACCGGATTCTGCCGAAGATCTCACTGGAGGGGGACCTGCGCGACGACGCGGGCAGCCCGCAGCCGGCACGGACCTGAGCCCAACGAGTTTACATAAGGCAGGTTATGAGGCGTCGCGCACGGGCCGGTAGGCGCAGATCAGCACTCCGGTGGCCGCCGTGGTGGTCGAGACGAGCTCCAGCGGCCGGGCCTGCCCGTCCTCGGGGAAGATCCGCTTGCCGCCGCCGAGCAGGATCGGCTCGACCATCAGCCGGTATTCGTCGACCAGATCGTGTTCCACGAGCTGCGCGGCCAGCGACGAGCTGCCCATCACCTGGATTCCCCGGCCGTCCTGTTCCCGCAGCTCGCGCACGGCGTCGATCGCGTCGTCGGCCGGCAGCAGCTTCGAGCCGGTCCAGGTCAGGTCGTCCTGGCTGAGCGTTCGGGAGGCCACGTACTTGGTGATCTCGTTCATTCGGTCGGCGAACGGATCGCCTCCGCGGTTGGGCCACGCCGCGGCCATTCCCTGCCAGGTGCGCCGGCCGAACAGCAGGGCATCGGTCGCGGTCATGACCTCATCCAGGGCCGGGCCCATTGTGTCGGCGTCGAAGTACGGATGAGACCAGCCGCCGTAGGCGAAGCCACCATCGGTGTCTTCGTCCCGCCCGCCGGGTGCCTGCACCACGCCGTCCAGGCTCATGAAGTCGCTGAGGATGATCTGCATCGCTGCTCCTTTCGCGGTTGTGCAAGGGCGACGATCGGCGCCGCCAGAATTCGACGGGCTGCCGAGCCCCGATGAGTCTCCAGCCTCGCACCGGTCACAATGGCATCGACAACGACACTCACATCACCCAGGTCGGCACGGTGTTCGTCCCGGTGGCCGACCAGGACCGGGCGCTCCGGTTCTATCTCGACCAGCTCGGCTTCGAGAAGCGCTCCGATTTCGCCTACGGCGACGGTGACCGCTGGGTCGAGGTCGCTCCGCCTGGCTCGGCCATCGCGATAGCCCTGGTGCCGCCTGGCGAAGGTAAATCCTCCGGGGCCGAGGCCGCCCACTGCGCCTTTGCCACCGAGGACATCGAGGCCGACCACGCCGCTCTGCTCGCTGCGGGGGTTGAGGTCGATCCCGAGATCGGACGCCAGGGAACGAGCCGGCCGGGTCTGGTCTCGAGCGAGGTGAGCATCCCGGACCCGGTTCCAGCCCAGTTCTGCTTCTGCGACCCCGACGGCAACCGCTTCCTCGTCGTCCAGCCGGACTGACCGGCCACCCCGGGCTCAGCCGTCGCTCGCGGCCTGGCGCGGCGTGTCGCGCACGGCGCTCGCCTCGGCGTGCAGCGCTTGCCGGCGCGAGTCCGGGTCGAGCTCAGTCAGCCCGAGCTCCGTGTCGAGGCGGTGCAGGTTGTCCACCACGAAGGGATCGAGGGCGGCGCCGGCCTCCGCCGCGAGCGCGTCGAGCACGGCGGCCCGCGGACCGCTCTCCTGCAGGTCGAGGAAGCTGCGGCCTGCCGCGACCAGGCGGGCTTCCAACGGAATGTCCTGGCCCGCGAGACCGTCGGGATATCCGTTGCCGTCGTAGCGCTCGTAGGCCGAGCGCACGATGCGAGCCACGGGTGCCAGCGCCGGAGCTGCCGCCAGGATCCGCTCCGCGATGAGCGGGTGCTGCTCCAGCAGGGCGCGGTCCTCGGCCTGGGCGGTGTCGCCGGTCGGCATTCCTGTCGGCAGGGCCACCCGGCCGATGTCCTGGAGCTCGGCGGCCCGAGCGAGGTGGTCGAGCTCCGGTTCACGCAGGCCCTGACGCTGGCCCAGGAGCGTGACGAGATCGGCCAGCTCGCGCTGGCGCTCCGATGCCTGTGGTGAGCGCTCGTCCAGTAGTTGCTGCAGCGCAGCCCGCGTCTGCTCGGTGGCCGAGGTGCGCCGGCGGTCCTTGTGGGCGTACATGCGCCGGTCGGCGATCTGCAGCGCAAGCTCCCAGCTGCGGGCCTCGTGGGGCATGCTCACCGCGCCGTACGACGCGGTGATGGAGAAGGCCGTGCCCTCCTCCACCAGCGCCTCCTTGCCGGCCGTGATCAGCGCCTCCGCGCGCAGGCGATCGGCGTCCACGAGGAGGCAGAACTCGTCGCCGCCGACCCGGTAGGCCGGGTTGGGGGCCGCCGCCTCGCGAAAGCGGCCTCCCAGACGGGTCAGCAGAGCATCCCCCGCGGGGTGGCCGAAGGCGTCGTTGTAGGCCTTGAAGCCGTCGAGATCGAACAGGACGAGTGTCCTCCCCTCCGCGCTCCTTCCCGCTTCGGCCAGTTGCTCGAAGTCGCGGGCGAGGCGGCGGCGGTTGCCGAGGCCGGTGAGGGCATCGGTGAGCGCCTCGTGGCGGGCCCTCTCCAGCAGACGCGCGTTGTCGCGGAACGCGAGCGCGGTTCGGCCGACCAGCACCACGAGCGTGGCGCAGGCCAGCGCCACGGCCACCGGGCTGATCCTGGTGAAGCCGGCCACGCCGAGCACGCCCACCGCCACCAGGGCGAACGCCGCCGGTCCCACGAGCCGGCGCCGGTCGAGCAGGGTGACCCCCGCTCGCTGAAGTGGAAGGCAGGCGGCCACGGCGAGCGTCACCGCGCTGGCGGCGAACAGAGTGTCCACCGGCCCGCCCCGCTCGAACGTCCCGGCGGCGGTCTCCCCCACCAGCGCGGCGTTGCCGGCGGTGTTGATCACGATTCCCGCCGCGATCAGGCCCCAGCACCAGCCCGGACGCCAGCCCGTGAGCCCGGTGACCACGACCACGAATGCGAGGATGGCAAGGTCGGCCAGCAGGAACAGCGCCGGAGGGCCGGGCTGCCCCGTCCCCGCGGCCTCAGCCTCGGGAAACAGAGGAATCGCTGCCACGGCCGCCACGGCGAGGCCGCCGATCAGCCCGTCGAGCAGGAGTCGCCTCTCCACGCTGCGCACGCGGCGGCGGGCCAGCAGGGCGATCGTGACGGCCGCCAGCACGAAGCTCACCAGCAGCAGCGCCCGGGTGAGCGTGGGGTAGCCGGCGCCCGGATCGGACTCGGACACGCGATAGACGAGCTCGGCCGACAGCCACACGATCACGCCCACCGACGCAAGGGCCCACGGGAACCTCTCCTCGGGGACGCGCGCCGCTCGCCAGGCACAAGAGGCTGCGGTGGCGGCGAACAGCAGGAGGTACAGCCAGTCCTCGACCAGGGCGCTTCCCGATCCCGCACCCAGCGCGAAGGCCAGGTGCGCGGCGAGGCAGGCGGCGGCCACCAGGCCGAAGGCCAGGACGAACGTGGTGGCGGGCGGGCTCGCGGCCGCCCCGGATGCTCGAGCGCTCAACGTGCAGGTGGCATAGCCAAGACCAGGACAGCCACATCATCGCGCAACGACACCGGCGGCGAGAGCGCCTGTCGCAGCGAGTCCACGATCGACTGGGCTCCCTGGGCGGCAGCGGGTCGCAGCGCCTCACCCAGCCGCTCCTCGCCGAACAGCCCATCCTCGGTCCGAGCCTCGATCACCCCGTCGGTATACAGCACGAGCGCGTCGCCGGGCCAGAGGTCGAGCTCGACCTCCGGCGTCTCCGCGGCCTTGGCCACGCCCAGGATGGTGCCGGACGGCTCGGGCCAGTCGATCTGCCCGTCGTGACGCACCACCAGCGGCGGCGGGTGGCCGGCGTTGACCAGGACGAGCCGGGTCACGCCCTCGGCGACCTTGAGGCGCACGAGCACGGCGCTGCAGAAGCGGCTGGGCTCATCCTCCGCCTGCAGGGTCCCGTCGGCGAGGGCCAGCGCGCGCGGAAGGCTGGGCTGGTCGAGGGCGGCCGTCCTCACGGTGTGGCGCATCAGCGCGCTCACCGCGGCGGCGTCGGTCCCCTTGCCCGATACGTCGCCGATGGCCGCCACCCATCCTCCCGGGCCGGCCTCGAACAGGTCGTAGAAGTCGCCGCCCGCCTGGGCGCCGTCGCCGGCGGGCTGATAGAGCACCGCCACGTCCAGCCCCGGCACCGCGGGCAGCCGGCCCGGTCGCAGGCTGCGCTGCAGCCGCATCGCGATGCGCTGCTGGTCGCGGAACAGACGCGCGTTGTCGAGCGCCACGGCGTAGCGGGCCGCGAGCTGCTCGAACAGGGCGAGATCGTCGGCCGAGAAGGTCCGAGACGATTCCGCGGTGGCCAGCGTCACGGCGCCCAGCAGACGCCCCCTGGCCCGGAGCGGCACGACCGCCGCCGACGCCAGCTCGAGCATGTCCAGCCCACCGCGGCGTTGCTCGTCTCCACCGGCCGCCGCGTTTAGCCAGGCCGACAGGTTCTCGATCACCAGCGGCCGCTCCAGCGCGGCCAGCGAGGCCCCGTTGACGCCCGCGACGGCACCCGGGAAGCGCGCGGGATCCTCGGCCACCCAGCGCTCACGGTCGGGATCGCGGTGGGCCAGCCCACCGCGCACGAGCTCGCCGGAGGGCTCCACGACCTCCACGGCGCACCAGTCGGCCAGGCGCGGAACGGTCAGCCGGGCCATGATGCGCAGAGTCGTCTCGTAGTCGAGCGAGCGGCCGAGCTCGCGGCTGACGCGTTCGAGGAAGCGCTCGCGGTCGCGCTGCTCGTGGAGGTTGGTCACATCCTCGAGGGTCATCAGCGCCAGCAGGAGCTCGCCTTCGGCGCTCTCCAGCGCCCGGCCGTGGATCAGGGTCCATACCTCGCGTCCGTCGGAGCGGCGCCTGAACCGGACCACACCGTCGTTCGCGCCCTCGCCGCGCAGCACGTGGGCGCCCGGAAGCTCCGTCACGGCCAGCTCCCCTCCGAACTCGTCGAAGAACTCGTATCGCCGGGAGAGCCGCTCGAGCGGCGTGTCCATGAGCTCGGCCACCGATTCCATGCCCATGATGGCCACCGCGCGCTGATTGGCGAAGACCGTCCCACCGTCGCGGTCGCGAACCACCACGCCCTGGGGCAGCGCGTCGAGCACGGCCTCGAACTCGGCCAGCCCGCGGCCGAGGGCCCCACGCAGCTGCTGCACCACCGACCCGATGAGGCCACCCTGCATCGCGTCGTGGAACCTGTCAAGCGCCGACCGGGCGGGCAATGTGCTGCAGGGGCTTACATCGTCGGACCCGCCGGGCATACTCAGGTGCATGTCCGAGTCCGATATCAGCGAGGACGTGGAAATCCAGCCTGCGCAGGGCCGATTCGAGCGCAGTGCCGCCGAGAAGATCAGGGATCGAGAGTTTCCGCTCGCGGTGCGCGGCTACGACCGCCAGGCCGTGGACACCTTCATGGAACAGGTCGCGGACCTGGTGAGTGAGCTGGAGGGCCGTCAGTCACGCGAAACGGTCGTCCAGCGGGCGCTCGATGAGGTCGGCGTCGAGACCGCGGGGATCCTCCAGCGTGCGCACGAGACCGCGGACGAGATCGCCGCGCGGTCCCGCTCTCAGGCGGAGGGGCGCATCCAGCGCTCCGAGCGCGAGGCCGACCTGATCCGCCGGCAGGCCGACGAGTACTCGGAGAAGGTGGTGGTGGACACCCAGCTCCTGTGGGAGGAGCGCCAGCGCCTGCTGGAGGACATCCGCCAGCTCGCCGACGAGGTGCTCGCCACGGCCGACGACGCAGCCGAGCGCGTCACTCTCCCCGAGGGACTGGAGCCCGAAGAGCCCCTGGCCGAGCTCGCGCCCGAGCCGGCGCCGGGCGCCGCGGCGCCGCAAGCGGTGCCCGAGGAGGGGCTTCTGGAGCCCGAGCCGGAGGCGGACGGCACGGAGGACCCGCCCACGGCGGAGGTCGAGCTCGACCTGCTGCCGGGCGGCGCCGGGCGAGAGCCCGCCGCCGGCGAGGATCCCAACGGGCGGCCGCTGGGCGACGAGGCGCCTACCGAGATAGGCACCGACACCCGCTGGCCGCGGGACTGACGGAAGGGTCCGGCTAGACCCCGGTCTTGCCGCGTCCCTTCCGGCCTGTGGCGGCGCTCTTGTTGGTGGCCTTGCGCGACGTGCCGAACGACTTCGAGAACAGCTTGCCGATCGGGCCGGGAGCCTTGCCCCCTACCGATTGGCCGACGCCGAGCGTTCGGTCCACTCCACGCTGAGGACCCCGCGAAAGACGCGGGAGGAGGAAGGCCAGAATCAACAGGATGATGCAGACAGCGATGATGCCTCCAATGAGCATGGAGTGCTCCTACCCTCCGGAGAGGGGCCTCAACCGCGAAGGTCGCCTGAGCGCTCCGGCTGTCTGACACACTCTCGGCGGTGGCAAAGCAGAAGCAGATGAAGATGCAGATGCAGGTGGGAGCGCTGGAGCGCGATCCCACAGCTCGAGTCGCGCACCGACGAGCAGCTGCAGAGCGAGTCCAAGCATCGCGTGGCCGCCAAGGCCATCCTCGGAGCGCGGGCGGCCGAGCGCTATGACGTCAAGGCGGCGCGCGCGTACTTCAACGAGGCGCTCGCCGGCTGCCATCCGCAGGAGCGGCCCGCCCTTCGCCAGATGATGAAGGCCTCACTGGCACTGGCCGAGCGCAAGCCCGACGAGCTGCGCGACGCGATGGAGCGCCTCGGCCAGGAGGCTCCTTCCGGCCGGCAGCTGTTCATGCTGCGAATGATGGGCCTCCTGATCCCGCCCCAGAGCGCGGGCATGTTGGCCCGCATCCGCGGCATCGTGCTCATCCTGCTGCTGGTGATCGTCCTGCTGGCGATCGGCTTCGGGCTCGTGCAGCTGATCTCGCTGCCCTTCGGCGGCATCGGCGTGGGCAGCTCGGTCTTCTTCGGCTTCCTGCTGGTGGTGATCGTGCTGGGCGTGCTCGTGCTGCTCGGCCGGCGCCGCCAGGCCAGAGCCCGGGCCGCGCGCGGCGCGGCCTGACGAAGCCGTCCTCGACCCGGTTCGCCGCGCTCAGTTCAGAGCAGCGGACAGCCGGCGGCGATGCTCGCGCGCCAGCGGGTGCTCGGCCCCAAGCTCGGTGAAGATGGCCACCATCACGGCGCGGATCTCGTCGCGCCGGTCCGGAGCGGCCACGGCCAGCGCCTGCTGGAGCAGCTCCAAGGCGGTCTCGGGATCGCCGTCGTCCCAAGCCGTGAAGGCACGATCGAGATCGGGGTCTCCGGTCAGCCGGGTTCGCGCGATCAGGCCCGCGGCCACGAAGTCGCCGGGCGCGTCCTCGAGCAGCTCGACGGCCTCCTCGGTGTCGCCCCGCACCAGCAGCATGCGTCCCAGTTCACGCCGGGCGGTGGCGTGCGCGGGGTCCAGCTCCAGGGCGCGGCGCAGCTCCGGCTCGCCTCCCCCCTCCACCAGCGCGTCGGCCTCGGAGGGGACCAGCGCGTCGAAGAAGCGCTCGACCTCCGCCGGCGGCAGGGCGCCCGTGAACTCGGAGGCCACGCGGCCGTCGCGGAAGGCCTTGACCGCCGGGATGCCTTGGATGCGGAAGCTGGCCTGAAGGCCCGGATTGCGGTCGACGTCGACCTTGGCCAGCTCGACCTTGCCCGCTCGGGCGGTGGCAGCCCGCTCTAGCGCGGGCGTCAGCTGCTTGCACGGCTGGCACCAGTCGGCCCAGAAGTCGACCACCACGGGCAGCTCGCGTGAGCGCTCGATCACGCGCTGCTCGAACTCGGCCTCGTCGACGTCGTAGATCGACTGGACGGGGTCAGGACTCATCGACGTTCGCTTTCTCGATCACGACCGGCTGCAGCGGCGTGCCGGCCTCACCGCTGGCGGGATCGCCCAGCTTGTCGATGGCCAGCGCCACGTCGAGCCCCTTCACGACCTTGCCCAGCACGCCGTAGTCGGGCGGCAGTCCCGCGTCCGGAGCCGTGACGATGTAGAACTGGCTGCCGGCGGTGCCCGGCGGCTCCGCCGCCGTCTTGGCCATGGCCACCACGCCCTCGGTGTAGGCGGCGTCCGGCGGCGGCACGTCGCGCACCGAGTAGCCCGGGCCACCGGAGCCGGTGGCGGTGGGGTCACCCCCCTGGATCACGAAGCCGGGCACGATGCGGTGGAACACCGTGTCGTCGTAGAAGCCCGCGCGGGTGAGCGACACGAAGGACGCCGCCGTCTTGGGCGACGTCTTCTGATCGAGGCGGATCGTGATGTCGCCGCAGGTCGTCTGAAGCACCACGTCGTAGGTCGCGTCCGGATCGAGCGCCTTGCCCGGCTTCTTCTGGCCCCCGTCCTGCTTGGGCCCCGGCTGCGCCACCTCCTCACATGCGCCCTTGGGCTCGGGCGTCTCCCGAGCCTGATCGGCTTCGGAGGCGCCCCCGCCGTCGCCCGATGAGCCACCCTCGTCATCGTCGCCTCCACAGGCCGCGGCGGCGAAACAGAGCAGGCACAGAAGGAGCGCGAGCGGCCGGAACACGGAGCCGTAGGCTAGCGACGTGCCCCTCGCGTCCCTGGCCCTTCGCTACGACCAGTTCATCTTCGATCTGGACGGCTGCGTGTGGATCGGCGACGAGCCCACACCGGGGGCGCTCGAGGCTCTGGACGCCCTTCGGGAGGCGGGAAAGCGAGTCGCCTACGCCACCAACGACCCGCGCGGGGCGACCGAGGACTACGTGGCCCGGCTGTGGCGTATCGGGATCAAGGCTTCGCTGCGCGACGTGGTGACCGTGGGCGGCGCCACCCAGCACCTACTGGCGGAGACCCGGACCGGCCGTACCGCCTTCGTGATCGGTACCCCGGCCCTGCGAAAGCACGTGGAGGATGCGGGCCTCAGGGTGCTCAACGGGACCGACCTGGCGTCGCGCGCCGAGGTCGTCGTCGTGGGCGGGACGGAGCAGCTGGTCTACGACGACCTGCGCAATGCCGCGCTGGCCGTCCGGCGCGGCGCCGATTTCCTGGCCACCGCCCGCGACCCGACGTACCCGCAGCCCGACGGCCTGTGGCCAGGTACCGGCGCCATCCTGGCCGCCGTGGAGGTGGCCAGCGGCGGCAGGGCCGAGACGGTCGGCAAGCCCGAGCCCCAGCTGATGCTCACCGCACTCGACCGCCTGGGCGACGGCCGCACGCTGGTGGCGGGCGACCGGATCGACACCGACCTCGCCGCAGCCGCCGCGGCGGGACTGGATGCAGCGCTCGTCCTCAGCGGCGGGGCGCGCCGCGAGGAGCTCGAGGGCCTCGACCCGCAGCCGGTGGCGGTGGCCGAGACGCTCGCGGCGCTGCTGGTGGACTGACGCGACGCGCCGGGCCGGGCTATGACCGCGCGCGCCGCAGCGTCAAACCGGTGACTCCGTCCACCGCGGTCAGGCCCACGAGCACTCTCGCCCCGCCCGTGAGCAGCCCGGGTGAGGAGGATCCCGGCGCCACGGAGCGCAGATAGGCGGCCTGGGCGAGGTTCAGCGCCGCGCGGCCGATCATCCATGGCCAGCGAGGGCGACCCCGCAGCAACCCGGGTACGAGCACGAGGTCGGACACGCCGAGCAGACGGAGGGCCGGATCCTGGTCGTCGAGGCCCAACGGTCCCGCCACCCGGTCCGGGGCCGCAACGAGGACGGCGCCGGCCACGAGCGTCACACCGCCGACGAACTGCGGCATGCGCTCCGCGGACAGCAGATTGGCTCGCGGCAGCGCTACACGCCCTCCGGCTGGGTGCGGCCTTCCCCGTAGTCGGGAATCTGCTGGACGGACCAGCCGTTGCCGTCGGGATCCGAGAAGTACACGAATCGGCCCCACGGGAAGTCCTGGACGTCGGAGACCTCGAGTCCTCGTCCGGCCAGCTCGTCGCGGGCGGCCTCGATGTCCTCGACCACCAGCTGAAGCCCGTCGAGCGAGCCCGGCTCGAGCTGCGTGATCCCCTCGCCGATCGAGACCGAGCAGGCCGAGCCGGGAGGGGTGAGCTGCACGAAGCGCAGACCCTCGCGCACGGTCACGTCGTTGTCGACGCTGAAGCCCGCCCGCTCGGAGTAGAAGGCCTTGGCCCGGTCGACGTCGGACACCGGAACCGGGATCAGCTCGAGCTTGAGGTCCATGGCGAGCGCCAGTCTATCCCCGCCCGTCCAGGCGCCGCAGCTCCGCCGGCTCCACGCCGACCAGCGCGCAGGCCTCGTCGGTGACGGTCAACCCCGCCCGTTCGGCCTGCGCGAGCGCCAGCGCCGGATCGGTGCCCCTCAGCTCGTGCAGATGCGCCGCGCACACCGCAGCCACGAAGTCCGTCCAGCGGTTGCCGTGGATGGCGACCGCCCCGGCCGATCGCAGCCGCCGCGGCAGCAGGGCCAGGAGCTCCTCCAGGGCCGCCGCCCCGCCCTCGGTGGCGGCAACCGGGACGTGCAGCCACTCGAGGCCGGCCTCCTCGTAGGCCGGGAGATTGTGGCGCGAGGCCATGGTCGAGATCACCAGGCGCACCCCTCGGGCCTGCAGGTAGGCGATCTCCGCCTGCTTTCGCTCGCGCCGGTGACTGCGACCGCCTCCCCCCGGCCGCTCGAGCGCGCAGAGCTTGCGCGGCCGGGCCCACCAGATGTGCCTGGGTTCCTGAGTCGACGCTTCCATGCCCCTTGAAGGGCCGGGCCGGAGAAGTTTCGCCCCCCTGGCCCCGATATCCTGCGACGGTCATGTGCCGCGTGTTCGGCTGCGTCGCCGCGGAGCCGCTCTCGATTCGCAACGAGCTGCTCGAGGCCGAGAACCCCCTGATCCGGCAGTCCGAGGACCACGACTCCGGTTGGGGCATGGCCGCCTACGAGCGCGCCGGCGGCGAGCCGCCGCAGATCGTCCGCTTTCCCGAGGCCGCCTACGCCGACGGCGAGTTCGTGGACGCCACCGAGCGGCGGGCCCGCATCTTCAACGTGCACGTGCGGCGCGCCACCATGGGCGATCTGCGGCTGGAGAACACCCATCCCTTCAGCCTCGACCGCTACACCCTCGGCCACAACGGGACCGTCCTCGCCTACCCGAGGCTGCTCGAGCCGGGCATGGCTCCGCCGGCCGGCGACACCGACTCCGAGCACCTGTTCAACCTGCTGATGCACCGCTACGACCCGGCAGACCCGGTGGGCAGCATTCGCCTGGCCATCAGGACGGCGGTGGAGCGTTCCCCCTTTTCGGGGCTGAACGTTCTGTTCTCGGACGGCGAGAAGCTGTACGCCTACCGGCTCGGGCGCTTCGACCTTCACTGGGTGGCCCGGCCCGGGCAACTGCTCGTGGCGTCGGAGAAGCTGACCGGCGAGGCGTGGCACAGCGTCGGCCAGGACGTGCTGCTCACCCTCGACCCCGAGGATCTCGAGGAGCCTCACGCCGAGCGCCTGCTCGGGGACGAGATCGTCCGGACCGCCAACATCCGCAGGGTCGACAGGGCACCCCATCTGCGTGGTGCGGAGCGCGGCGCCGCCGCGGCAGAGAGAGCTCGCACCGCGGCATCGGCGGCGGCCGCCGAGTGAGCCGCCGTTTCGCGCTGTTGGTCAACCCGGCGTCCGCCGGGGGGAAGGCGCTCGACGCCCTTCCGGCCGTGCACGCCACTCTGGACGGTCTCGACTGCCCCCACCGCACGGTCATAACTCGCGACATCGACCACGCCGCCCAGGAGGCCGAGCGCGCGGCGCGCGAAGGAGAGACGACGCTGGCAATGGGCGGCGACGGGCTCCTGCGGCCCCTCGCCGGGGTGCTCCGGCACTCCCCGGCCGCCCTGGCGCTGGTGCCCTGCGGGCGCGGAAACGACCTCGCACGGGTGCTCGGCATCCCCACCGACCCTGCGGAGGCCGCCCGGGTCGCCGCCAAGGGCAGCGAGCGGCTCCTCGACGTGGCCGACGTGGACGGCACGCCCTTTCTCGGGATAGCGAGCTTTGGCTTCGACTCGGACGCCAACCGGATCGCCAACGAGGCCAAGCTGATCCGCGGCAACGCGGTGTATCTGTACGCCGCGCTCAGGGCGCTCGCCGCGTGGAAGCCGGCGCGCTTCGGCGTCACGGTCGACGGGAAGCCGCACGAGGTGACCGGCTACTCGGTGGCGGTGGGCAACTCGAAGGCCTACGGCGGCGGCATGTACGTGCTCCCCCACGCCGAGCTCGACGACGGCCGGCTCGATGTGATGATGTCCAGCGAGGCGACGAAGCTGACCTTCCTGCGCGAGTTCCCGAAGGTGTTCAAGGGCACGCACGTGGACTCGCCGAACGTCACCTTCCTGCGGGGCGAGCGGATCGAGCTCACGTCCGACCGCCCGTTCGTGATCTACGCCGACGGAGACCCGATCGGCGCCACTCCCGCCACGGTGGGCGTCGAGCCGCGTTGCCTTCGGATCATCGTCCCGGCGTGACCTTCCGGCCCGCGCGCACTCTGGCTCGCGCCGCCCGCGCCGCGAGCCGCCGGCTCGGGCGCACCGGGGGCACCACGGCGCCCGGGCGCATGCTGCTCAAGCTGTCTCCCGGGGCCCTGGCGCGGATGGGTGGGCAGCTGGACGGCGGCTCGGTGGTCGTCTCGGCCACCAACGGCAAGACCACCACCTCCGCCATGATCGCGGCGGCGCTCGAGCGCGAGGGGCGCCCGCTGGTGCACAACCGGGCCGGCTCCAACATGGCCTGGGGCGTGGCCACCGCTCTGCTCGACGCGGGCCGCGAGCAGGGCCAGCTGGGGTTGTTCGAGGTGGACGAGGCCTGGTTGCCCGAGGTGGCGCGCGAGCTGCGGCCGCGGCTGCTCCTGCTCGCCAACCTCTTCCGCGACCAGCTCGACCGCTACGGCGAGCTCGAGCTGCTGGCCGACCGCTGGGCCGAGGTGGTGGAAGCGCTGGACGGGCGGGCGCGCCTCGTGCTCAACGCCGATGACCCCCTGGTGGCGGATCTCGGCCGTGGCCGCGAGGGGGTGACCTACTTCGGCCTCGCCGACGATTCCCAGGCGCTCCCGGAGATGCAGCACGCCGCCGACTCCAAGCACTGTCGCAACTGCGGGACGCCATACGACTACGAGGCCATCTACCTCGGGCACCTCGGCCGCTACCGCTGCCCCAACTGCGGCCGCGAGCGCCCGGACCCCGCGGTGGCCGCCACGCGGGTCGAGCTGATGGGCATGAAGGGGTCACGGGTGACGCTGGAGACCCCGCGAGGCGAGCTCGATCTCCGTCTCCCCCTCCCCGGTCTGTACAACGTCTACAACGCGCTGGCCGCCGTGGCCAGTGCGCTCGAGCTCGACGTGCCGCTCGACGTGACGGGCCAGGCGCTGGAGGGCTTCGCCGGTTCGTTCGGCCGGGTGGAGACGATCCCCGTCGGCGGCCGCGAGCTCTCCATCCTCCTGATCAAGAACCCCGCCGGGGCCAACGAGGTGCTGCGCACGCTGATCCTCGAGGACGGGCGGCTGGACCTGTGGCTGGCGCTGAACGACCGCACCGCCGACGGGCGCGACGTGTCCTGGATCTGGGACGCCGACTTCGAGCTGCTGGCGGGCCGCGTGCGCCGCGCGGTCTGCTCCGGCACGCGCGCCGAGGAGATGGCTCTGCGCCTCAAGTACGCCGGGCTCGACGCCGAGCTCGAGGTGAATCGGGAGCTGGGGCCCGCCCTCGACGACGCCGTGGCCGGCGCGGCCGGTAAGCGGGTGTTCGCCCTGCCCACCTACACCGCACTGCTCGAGCTGCGCGATCTGCTGGCCCGGCGCGGGCTGGCCCGCAGGTGGTCGGAGTGATCGACAGGAGCGTGATCTGGCACGACGTGGAGAACGGCTCCTACTCGGCCGACCTCGACACCTGGCTCCGGCTGGCGGCCGAGGCGGAGGGCCCCGTGCTCGACCTTGGTGCGGGCACCGGGCGGATCGCGCTTGCGCTCGCGGCCGAGGGCCATGAGATCACCGCGCTCGAGTCCGATCCGCTCCTGCTCGACGAGCTCGGCCGCCGGGCGCGCGACCGTGGGCTGAGCGTCGCTCGCTGGCTGGCCGACGCCCGGGAGCTGACGCCCATCGAGGGCTTCGCCCTGATCATCGCCCCGATGCAGTTCATGCAGATCCTCGGCGGCTCCTCCGAGCGCGACCAGGTGCTGAGCCGCGCCGCCGCGTGCCTGCGGCCGGGCGGCGCCTTCGCGGCGGCGATCTCCAACCTCGACGAGGCGGTGGCCGCGGACGACGCCAGCCCACCGCTGCCGGACGTGGGCGAGCGCCGCGGCTGGGTCTACTCGAGCCTGCCGCTCGACGTGCGGCCGGAGCCCGGCGGCGTGGCCGTCGAATGGCTGCGCCAGGTGGTCTCGCCCGCCGGTGAGCTGACCGAGGAGCGTTACGCGCTCAAGCTCGACTCGCTCACGCCGGGACAGCTCGAGGAGGAAGCGGCGCAACACGGACTCCGGCCCGAGGCGCGCCTGCGGGTCGACTCGACCGAGTCCCACGTGGGAAGCACGGTGGTGCTGTGCCGGCGCTGAGGGTCTGCTCGCTCTATCCGGAGCTCATGAACATCTACGCCGACCGCGGCAACATCGCCATCCTGCGGGCGCGCTGCGAGTGGCGCGGCCTGGGCTTCGAGCACGCCGCGGCCGGCGTGGGCGAGCGGCCCGACCCGGGCGCTCACGACCTGTTCTACATCGGCGGAGGCCAGGACCGTGACCAGATCGCGATCGCGCCCGACATGGCGGAGACCAAGCGCGAGGCGCTTCACGACGCCGCATCCCGCGGCGCCGTGGTGCTCGGCGTCTGCGGTGGCTACCAGCTGCTGGGCCATTCCTACGAGCTGGGCGGCTCCAAGCTGCCCGGCATCGGCCTCGTGGACCTGCAGACGGTGCGCGAGCCCGGCCCGAGGCTGATCGGCAACTGCGCGATCGAGGCCGACCTCGGCGACGGCCCCCGCGTGATCGCGGGGTTCGAGAACCACGGCGGTCGCACCTACCTCGGCGCCTCCGAGTCGCCGCTCGGACGGGTGCTCAACGGGCACGGCAACAACGGCCGGGACGGCTTCGAAGGCGTGCACTCGGGCAACGTGATCGGCACCTACCTGCACGGTCCCCTGCTGCCGAAGAACGTGTGGCTGGCCGACCGGCTCATAGAGCTGGCCCTGGGCATCGAGCTGGAGCCGCTCCCCCACGACGAGCTCGAGGCCGCGGCGCACGAATCGGCCCGGCGCGCGGCCGGCGTCTGAGCCTCAGCGCCCGGTGGAGCCGAAGCCGCCGAGGCCGCGGACCGTCTCGTCGAGCTCGTCGACCTCGTGCAGCCGCACCACGCCGGTGGCCACCACCATGAGCTGGGCGATCCGGTCCCCGGGCGCGATCTCGAACGGCTCGTGGCGGTCGGTGTTGATCAGCAGGACCCGCAGCTCGCCCCGGTAGCCCGGATCGATCAGGCCCGGGGCGTTGACCAGCGAGATCCCGTGCCGCGCGGCGAGGCCCGACCGCGGCAGCACCAGACCCGCATGAGCGGGGGGAATGGCCACCGCCAGGCCCGTGCCCACGTCCGCCCGCTCGCCGGGCTGGATGACCAGCTCTTCGGCGGAGTGGAGGTCGAACGCGGCGTCGTCCTCGTGGGCCCGTGCGGGGGCCAGCGCGTTCTGGGCGAGGCGCTGGAAGCGCAGCCTCAAGCCGCGGAGCCGCCGTTGCTGGCGGCAAACCGCTCGAACCGCGGCGCGGCGCTCACCGGCACCCGCGCCCGGATGCGCACGCCGTCGGCGGTGTCCTCGCGCTCGAGCTCGCCCGCCAGGTCGTGCAACTCGGACAGGCTGCCGCCCTCGTCGTAGGGCACGAGCAGCTCCATCGGGGTGAGCGAGGCCAGGAAGCGCGCCTCGATGGCCTCGGTCAGCTCCTCGAGCCCCTCCCCGGTCTCGCCCGAGAGCTGCACCGCCTGCGGGAAGCGGAACGAGAGCTCACGGCGGCGGTCGTCGGCAACTGCATCCACCTTGTTGAGCGCCAGCAGCCTCGGACGTTCGCCCGAGCCGGTCTCGGCCAGCACGTCGTCCACCGCGGCGATCATCTCGTGCAGCTCGTGCTCGGGCACCGAGGCGTCGGCCACGTGAACGATCAGGTCGGCGCCGAGCGCCTCCTCGAGCGTGGCCGAGAAGGCGTCCACCAGCGCGTGCGGCAACTTGCGGATGAAGCCGACGGTGTCGGTCACCAGGTAGGTGCGGCCGGAGATCTCCAGCGAGCGGGTGGTGGGATCGAGCGTGTGGAAGAGCCGATCCTGCACGCCGACCTCGGAGCCGGTGAGTGCGTTAAGCAGCGTGGACTTGCCGGCGTTCGTGTAGCCGGCGAGCGCCACGGTGGGCAGGCCGGCGCGCTCGCGCTCGCGGCGCATCGTCGAGCGAGTGGACTTGGTCTGGTCGAGGCGGCGGCGCAGCGCGGAGATGCGGTCGCGCGCAAGCCGGCGGTCAGTCTCGATCTGTGTCTCGCCCGGCCCTCGTGTGCCGATGCCGCCGTCCATGCGCCCGGCGCCGAGGCGCTCGAGGTGGGTCCACAGCCCTCGCATGCGCGCGAGGTTGTACTCGAGCTGGGCCAGCTCCACCTGAAGCTTGCCCTCCGCCGAGTGAGCGTGGTCGGCGAAGATGTCGAGGATGATCGCCGTGCGGTCGATGACCGGCACGCCGAGTGCCTCCTCCAGATTGCGCTCCTGACGAGGCAGGAGCTCGTCGTCGCAGGCCACCAGGTTGGCGTCCGCCTCCCCCACGGCGCGCTTGAGCTCGGTCAGCTTGCCGCGGCCGAAGTAGCGGTCCGGATCGGGCTGGTCGCGCCGCTGCACCATCTCCCCCGCCACGGCCACTCCGGCCGTGCGCAGGAGCTCTCGGAGCTCGCTCAGGTCGGGCTCGGCCGGCGTGGCCGCGATGCAGAGAGCACGCTGGCGCGCCCGCGGGTTGCGAATTCCGTCGCCGTTGCGGGTGGGTGAGTTGCGTCCGTCCCGGCCTCTCTGCATCTCTTCAGAGTCTAGGCCGGTTTCCGCGGAATGCCCGCGGTCACTCGGTGACCGGCGGCAGCTGGAGGCGCTCCACCGGCGGAATCACGCCCTCGGTGGGAAAGTGCTCGGGTATCGAGCTCCCGGGCAGCACCAGCACGCTCTCGGCCGGGTCTCCGAGCCAAGAGGCGTGGCCGACGGCGTAGCGATGCGCGGCCAGAGCGCATGCGGCGGCGTCGAGCTCCTCGGTACGGCGGTGCCAGAGGTCGCCGCCCTCGTCGATCACGTGGTCGCCGCTCAGCTCCTCGATCCGAACCTGCATGCCGAAGGGGTGGCGCTTGGCCGGCAGGCGCCGGCCCTGGAGGGCGCAGAACACGCCTTCCGGGTTGGTCTCGAACACGGGGAACTGGTGGTAGGCCCCCTCCCACACCGCGCCGCCATGACCGTTGTCGCGCTCGTTGGGCGCGAAGGCCGGCAGGTCGCCGAGCAGTCCGGCCAAGCGCAGCATCTCGGCGTCCGGAGGCTGGGGGGTCACACCGCGCCCCACCAGGAGCGAATCGCAGTCTCGGGTGGAGCGATCCGCGAGGGGCACGCGCATGGGAGCGCCCATCGCCACCACCACGTCGCCCAGCGCGCGCAGCTCGGCCGCCACCTGGACGGCGGAGCCGGGCTCGAAGAAGATGGCGCTCAGGCGAATCGGCGGCTCGGGCGCGCGAACCTCCTCCAGCATGGCGAGCTGGAGGCGGCCCTGCATGGGTACCAGGCCGACGTAGTGCATCAGGCCGCGAGGTTACCCCGGAGGCGCTCCACCGCCTCGCTCAGGCGCTCGTCGTCGATGGTGAGCGATATTCGGAAGAAGCCCTCGCCGTTGGGCCCGTACGCGCTTCCGGGCGAGACGACGACTCCGGACTCCTCCAACACCAGTTCGCAGAACGAGGCCGAGGTGTGGCCGGCGGGCACCGGGGCCCAGACGTAGATCGTCCCCTTGGGTGGGATCACGTCGACGCCGATCTCGCGCAGGGCACCGCACACCAGGTCCCGCCGGCGCTGATAGATGGCGATCATCTCCGCGGGCGGTCCCTCGTCGAGTGCCCGGGCGGCGGCCAGCTGCACGGCCTCGAAGAGACCCGAGTCGATGTTCGTCTTGAGCTTCCAGTACGTGGCCACCGCCTCGGCGTTCCCCACCAGCGCGGCGGTGCGCCAGCCGGTCATGTTCCAGCCCTTGGACAGGGAGAAGATCTCCACGCCCACCTCGCGGGCTCCCGGGGTCTCGAGGAAGCTCGGGGCGACGTAGCCGTCGAAGGTCGTCTCCGTGTACGAGGCGTCGTGCACCACCACCACGTCGTGCTCGCGCGCGAACTCGATCGCTTGCTCGAACAGGCCGTCGGGCACCACGGCGCCGGTCGGGTTGTTCGGATAGTTGAGGTACATCAGCCGGGCGCGCGCGGCGGCCGCCGGGGTCACCGCGCCGAGGTCGGGCGCGAAGCCGAGCTCGGGAAGGAGCGGCATCAGCTCGGCTTCTGCTCCGGCCAGCAGCGGCCCCCCGGTGTAGACCGGGTAGCCGGGATCGGCGGCCAGGGCCACCGTGCCCGGATCGAGGAACGCGAGGTTCATGTTGAACACGCACTCCTTGGCCCCGAGCGCGGGCAGGATCTCGCTCTCGGGGTCGAGTGTCACCCCGAAGCGGCGCTCGTAGAAGCGCGCGAACGCCTCGCGCAGCTCGGGCCGCCCGCGGTTCGAGGGGTACTGATGGGTGCCGGGGTCGGCCGCGGCTGTGGTCAGGGCCTCGATCACCGGCCCCGGTGTCGGCGTGTCGGGATCGCCGATGCCGAGGCTGATCACGTCGATTCCCGCGGCCTTCTTCTCCCTGATCTTGCGCTCCAGCTCGGCGAAGAGGTAGGGCGGCAGGCGGTCCAGGCGGCTACTCGATTGCATGCAACTCCATCGTCAGTTCCTTGCTCAACACGCCGGCGTAAACCGGCCGGGCCCAGCCCGTGAGATCCACGTGCAGATCCTCGCCCACGGCCACCTCGAGCTCGCCTCCGTCGAGGCAGACGGTCACCGGACTGTCGGCCCCGCGGAGCACTGCGGCCACGGCCGCGCCCGTGGCGCCGGTGCCCGAGGCCATCGTCTCCCCCACTCCCCGCTCGAAGATACGCGCCCGAATCCGGTCGTCCGCCGTCTGGCGCCAGAACGAGACGTTGGTGCGGTTGGGAAACAGCTCGTGGCGCTCGATATCGGGGCCGTAGCGTCCCAGGTCCATCCCGTCGAGGTCATCTCCGACCTCGATCGAGCACTGCGGGTTCCCCGCCTGCACGAACTGGAACCTGAACTCTCGCCCCGCCGAGGTCAGCGTGCCGGTGCCGTCGTCGCCTCCGTCGGGGAAGTCATCGCTCGCTCGCAGCCTCACCCGCCCCATGTCCATCGTGCACAGCTCTCCGTCGATGCGCGGGCGGATCTCGCCGGCCACCGTGCGCACGGAGAACGAATCGTTGTCGGCCCAGCCTGCGCGCCGCAGGTACATCACGGCCTGGCGCACCCCGTTGCCCGACAGCTCGGCCTCCGACCCGTCCGGGTTGTAGATACGGATCTCGGCCACGAAGCCGCGCTCTTCGGTCTCGCGGATGAGCAGCACGCCGTCGCTCCCCACCCCGGTGTGGGGAGCGCACAGGCGCCGGATCCGCTCGGGAGTGAGCTCGAAGGGCAGCTCACGCTCCTCCACGATCACGTAGTCGTTGCCCAGGGCCTGCCACTTCTCGAAGCGCACGGCGGGCCACTCTAGGCAACGCGCTGCGCCATCAGCCGTCCGGCCAGCTCGTCCGCCTTCGCTCCGGTCGCATCGAGCACGCGCACCCCGGGCAGGCGGGCCATCCAGGTGAGCTGGCGCCGCGCGTAGTTTCGGGTGCGACGCTTCATGCCCTCGACGTCGCCGCGCAGGAGCTCCTCGAAGCCGAGCGCCTTGCGCGCGGTGGCCGAGGCGCCGGCCGCGTCGGCGCGCCTGACCTCCTCCAGCGCGCCCGCGGCCACCATGGCATCCACGCGCTCGTCGATGCGCGCGTACAGGGTGGCGCGGTCCATGGTCAGGCCGCCCAGGAGGGTGGGCTGTCGAAGCTCGGCCGTCCACAGACGCGAGCCGTCGCCCGCCGGAGCCGGCTCCTCGCCCATCTCGATCAGCTCGAGGGCGCGGATCACGCGCGTGCGGTCGGTCGGGGCGATACCGGCCGCCGCGGCGGGGTGCCGGGCGGCCAGGTCGGCGTGGAGAGCCGCGGGACCACGCTCGTCGAGCTCCGCGGTCAGCCGGTCGCGCAGCCCGGCCGGGGGCGGCGGCCGCAGCTCCAGGTCGGTCAGCGCCGCCTGCAGGTACAGGCCCGTCCCCCCCACGACGATCGGGCTGCGGCCCGCGGCCAGGGCCTGGTCGATCTCGGCGTGGGCTAGCCGCGCGAAGCGACCGGCCGAGAAGGTCTCCGTCAGCGGGACGCACGACACGAGGCCGTGCTCCAGGCGGGCCCGCTCGCCGGCGGTCGGGGCCCCGGTCAGGATCTCGAGGCCCTCGTACACCTGCAGCGCGTCGGCCGAGATCGCCAGCGGATCCTCCCCTCGCTCGCGCAGCCGCTCGGCGATGGCCACGGCCACGGCCGTCTTGCCCACGCCGGTGGGCCCGAACAGCGCGATCACCCGGTGTGAGTGCGCCACGATCGCTAGTAATAACGGCCGTGCGGGGTCAAGTCCTGTCCATGATCGCGGTTGCGCTCGCCATGCCGGCGCTCGCGCTGGGCTGCCAGGAGTCGGGCTTCGACGAGTCCAAGGAGACGGTGCGGCCGCTGAAGGTCCAGGACAGCGTTGGTCCGCTGGGCGGAACCAAGGTTCCCGGACAGGCGCAGCGGCCGCTGACGCTGAACACCGACGCGCTCGGTGACACCCTCGCGCTCGGCGTCCGTCCGGTTCTGGCCGCGCTGCCGGACGGGCAGGTACCGGCCTACCTGCGCTCCCGGACGCGCGGGCTCGACGTGGTCCCGTCTCTGCGGCGCGGTGATCTCGGCGCCGCCGAGCAGGCCCGTCCGGACGTGATCCTCGGCAGCAAGGAGGGCCAGGGTGGGCTCTACCGGGGGCTGATCGCGATCGCGCCGACGATCATGACCGACGGCGGTGGCGGCGCCTGGGAGCTGAGCCTGCGGCTACACGGTGAGGCGCTGGGACGCACCAACGACGCCGAACGTCTTCTGATCGACTGGGACCGGAGGGTGGCCGCTCTCGAGGGGCGGCTGGGCGAGGATCCCGGCGAGACGGAGGTTTCCGTCGTGCTGGTCCGGCCGGGATCGATCGTCGTGGCCGGCGCAGAGTCGTTTCCCGGCAAGGTCTTGGCCGACGCTGGGCTCGCCCGCCCGGCTGCTCAGACCGACCCCATCGAGTCCAAATCCGTCGCCAAAGGCCGGCTCGACGCGCTCGACGGCGATCTGATCCTGCTCTCCGTCGCCCCCGGCGGCGTGGCGGCCGCGACGGACCTGACGGCCAGCCCGACCTGGCGGCGGCTGGCCGCGGTCCGCTCGGGCGCCGTGTGGCGGGTTGACGCCGGCACCTGGTGGACCGGCGGGGGCATCCTCGCCGCGCGGGCGGCCCTGCGCGATCTGGATCGCGCGCTGTAGGGCGCTCGGCTCTACTGAAGCGTGCCCAAACTGCCGATGGGGACTGCAAGGACATGTCCCTCGAACCCCTCGACGCCCTCTCCCGGCTGGCGGCACGCCGCCCCGGGAGCTTTGCGGATGCAGCCACCGCGGTCCTCGACCTGCTCGGCAGCGCGGTGCCGGGAGGCTGTGTCGTGCTCGGCCAGGTCGACTGGGACGCGCACGAATGCCGCGTGCTCGACTCGCGCGGCGACGCGGTCGCTCGCGGCGAGGAACTGCCGCTCGCGCGCGAACCCGGCGCGACGGAGCTGATCGACCCCGACGCGCTCACCGCAGTCCGGGCGGTGCCCTGGGCGTCGGCTCCACTCGACGCCGCCGACGGGAGCTTCATCGGGGTTCTGCTCGCCGCGCCGGCCGACGCCTCGACTTCGCACGACCAGCTGCAGCGGCTACTGCTCGTCGGCTCTCGCCTGCTGTCGTACGAATGGGAGAGCGTCTCCACCCGCGCCGAGCTGCGACGTCTGTCCGAGGAAGCTCGCGATCGGGCCACCACCGACCCGGTGACCGGGCTCCCGCTGCGCGCCGCTCTGCTCGAGGCCACCGAGCGCGAGTGGGAGCTCAGCGATCGCGGGACCGTGGAGACCCACCTGGTGATCTGCCGGCTGAGCGAGCGTGCCGGGGTGATGGAGCGTCACGGTGAAGCCGTGGCCGACCTGATGCTCAAGGACGTGGCCGACGTGATGGCCGGAGGGGTGCGTCGCACCGACCACCTCGGCCGGGTCGCCGACGACAGCGTCGCGGCCGTGCTCGTGGGCTGCAAAGGACGGGCCGGGGCGCTCGCCTTCCTCCAGCGCGTCGAGCTCTCGCTCGCGCGGGTGGGCGATGGACGGCCGGACGCCGCCGCGCTCGCGTACGGAGTCCAGTCGCTGGCCGAAGCCGCTTCCGCCCGTCACGCGCTGGAGCTGGCGGAGACGGCCGCGCGAACCGGGCCGTACGTTTCCCCGCTTCGAGATACGGCCGCGGAGGAGGCGGCGTGAGCGCCGAGCCGCTGGCCGAACCGCCCGTGCCGCCGTCCGATCCGGCCGGCACTGCACCCTCCGGAGGGCCGGGAGGCGGGCTGACCGGGCCCGGCGTGAGCGCCCCGACCCTGAGCGGCGCGGGTCGACGCTTCCTCTCGGACATCCTCGTGGAGCTGGGCTTCGTGGACCAGATCGCGGCCGATCAGGCCGTCGAATCGGCCCGCCGGCCCGGGATGACGCCCGAGAAGGTGCTGCTGGAGAGCGACCACATCACTGCGGACCAGCTGGCGCGGGCGCTGGCCGAGCGGTACGCGCTCGACCACATCGACCTCGACGAGTACCCGGTCGATCGCGCCGCGGCGAGGGTGCTCCGCGAAAGCGCGGCGCGTCGGTACCAGGCGGCGCCGATCGGGTTCACCGGCGACGGCGCCCTGATCGTGGCGATCGCCGATCCCACCGATTCGCTCGGCCTGAGCGATATCGCGGTGATGACCAAGCTGCCAGTCCGCCCGGCGGTGGCCGCGCGCGGCCAGATAGCCAAGCTGCTGGACGAGCTCGAGTTCATGGACGAGCCGCTCGCCGCCGGGCCGCACACGATCGGCACGCTGATCGTTCCTCCGGACGACGACCCCGGGCCGAGCGCCCCACTCGCCGCCATCCCGTCTGGCTCCGCGTCGTCGCCGCCCGACGGCAGGGTCGACAAGCTCGAAGGCCAGCTGTCGGCGATGCAGGACAAGCTCGCCGCCGCACGCGAGAAGCTCGCCGACGCGCACGACGCGCTGCGCGAGGAGCGCGACCGTGCGGCCACGGCGCTGCGGGAGGCGCAGGCCGGCGAGCGCGAGGAGGCTGACCGCCGGCGCTTGGCGGCGGTTGAGGATGCCCTGCGCGCGGAGCGTGCCAAGGCCGACGAGGCTCGCGCCCGCGTCCTCGACGAGGCTCTGCAGGCTGAGCGGGCCCGGACCGACAAGGCCCGTGCCGCGGCGATCGACGACACGCGCCGCGAGGAACGCGCCCGAGCGGAGAGCGCGCGGGCCGCGGCCGTGGCCGAGGCGCTTCAGGCCGAGCGCGCGAAGGCAGAGCAGGCGCGCACGGCGGCCGAGAAGAGCCGAGCCGACGCGGTGGCCCAGGCGGTGGAGAGCGAGCGCGCCCGAGCCGAGCGGGTCCAGGCCGCCGCCGTCGAGGAGGCGCTGAGCGCCGAGCGCAGCAAGACGGCGAAGCTGGTCGCACGCGCGGGCGAGGAAGCGACCGCGGCGGCGCGCGCCGAGGCCGAGCAGGGCCGCAAGGCGGCGCTCGACGAAGCGATGCGCGCCGAACGCGACCAGGTCGAGAAGACGATTGCCGCGGCCCTCGACGACGCCATGCGCGCCGAGCGGGCGAAGGCCGACGAGACCGTCGCCGCCGCCGTGGACGAGGCGCTGCGTGCCGAGCGGGCCCGTCACGACAAGGCCCACGCTGCCGCCCTCGATGACGCGCTCCGGGCGGCGGACACCAAGGCAGAGCAGACGCGGGCCGCGGCCGTGGAGCAGGCCGTCCAGGCCCAGCGGGCCAAGGCCGAGAGCGCGCGCATCAAGGCCGTGGAGGAGGCGCTGAGCTCCGAACGCGCCAAGGCGGAGCAGGCCGCAGCCGCGGCCGAAGAAGTGCTGGAGGCCATGCGGGTGAAGCTGGAGCGTGAGCTGAGTGCCGAGCGCGCTCGACTCGCGGAGGATCTCGAGGCCGAGCGCGCCCGCACCGGCAGCGCGATCGATGCCGAGCGTGAGCGTCACCAGAAGGAGCTCGACGCACACGTCGCCCGCACCGACGATGCCGTCGAGGCGGAGCGGGCCGTAGCCGCCAAGGAGCTGGAGCACGAACGCGGCCGGCACAAGGAGGCGCTGGCGTCGGAGCAGGCTCGCAGCGCCGCCAAGCTGGCCATGGAGGCCGAGCGTCAGGAGAGCGAGCTGGACGCCATGAGCGCCAAGCACGCCGCTGAGCTGGAAGCCGAGCGGGCTCGCCACGAGCTCCAGCTCGCGGCCGAGCGCACCCAGCACGTACAGGCCCTGGAGGACGCCCGTGCGTCGAACATCGACGCCGGCCGGCTCGCGGCGATCGAGCGTGAGCACACCGACCGGCTCGAGGCCGAGCGCGCCCGCCACGCCGAGGAGGCACAGGCGCTCCGAGCCGAGCTGGAGGCCGCCGAGGCCCAGAGGGATGAGTCGTCGGCCGAGGCCTCCGCGCGCCACCGCGAGGAGCTGGAGAAGGAGCGCGCCGCCCATCGGGAGCGCGACGCCGAGCTGCGCGACCAGCTGGCCGCCGAGCGCGCCCGCCGCGAAGAGCTCGAGGCGGGAGCCACGGGCTCGGCCGAGAGCCGCGAGCGCATCGCCAAGCTGGAAAAGCGCCTGGCCAAGGCGCACGCAAAGCTCGACCACGAGCGCTCGGCCGGCGGCGCCGAGCTCGATCGCCTGCGCGCCCAGCTCGACCTGCTGGCCGACGCGGACCGCCGCGCCGAGCAGGCCCGGGCCGAATGTGCGCGACTCCGGGGCGAGGGCGAGCGTCAGGCCGAGCTACAGGCCATGGGCGAGCGTGAGCTTCGCGACGAGCTGGAGTCGTCGCGCGAGGAGACCACCCGGCTCCGGGACAAGCTCAACGCGCTCCAGCAGCGCATCGCCGACGCCACCCGCGCCTTCGAGGCGATGGACTCGGCCGAGCGACGGCTCAACGAGATCGCGGAGAGCGCTGCCGCCGACGGCGCCGAAGCCGGGCCCGGCAGCGAAGCCCACTCCGAGACCGGCGTCGCCGGAAACTAGCGTCAGCCCAGGCGCGCGAGCAGCCGCTCTTGGCCGGCCAGCGTCGTGCTGGTGGCCGAGTCGATCTGCACGTCGGTGGTCTCCCCCGGCGCGGCCACGCCGGTGAAGTTGACCGTCTTGTTGTGCTCGGTGCGCCCGCGCAGCTTCGCCGGATCGGTGCGCGACGGACCCTCCACCAGCACCGGGAGCGTGCGCCCCACGAAACGCTGAGCCCGGTCGGCGGCGTGATGCTGCACCAGATCGACCAGCCGTCCCATCCGCTCGCTGGCGACGTCGTGCGGGATCTGCCCGTCGAGGCTCGCCGCCTCGGTGTCGCGCCGGGGCGAGTAGATGAACGTGAACGCGGAGTCGTAGCGGACCTCGTCCACCACCTCGAGGGTCTCGCGAAAGTCATCCTCGGTCTCGCCGGGAAAGCCGACGATGATGTCCGTGGTGAGCGAGCAATCGGGCACGAGCTCGCGGATCATGGCCACGCGCTCGAGGTAGCGCTCCCTGCCGTAGGTGCGCCGCATCGCCTTCAGCACCCGGCTCGAGCCCGACTGCAGTGGAAGGTGGATGTGCGAGCAGACCGAGGGCAGCTCCGCGTGGGCGAGGATCACGTCCTCGCGAATGTCCTTGGGATGAGGGCTCGTATACCTGATGCGCTCCACTCCGTCGACGGCGTCTATGAGAGAGAGAAGCTCGGCGAAGCTGGTTTTCGCCCCCCTCGGAAGATCGCGCCCGTAGGAGCAGACGTTCTGGCCCAGCAGCGTGATCTCCTTGACGCCTTCCGAGGCGACCCGCTCGACCTCGGCCACCAGCTCGAGGGCCGGCCGCGAGACCTCGCGGCCGCGGGTCGACGGAACGATGCAGTAGGAGCAGGCGCAGTTGCAGCCCACGCTGATCTGGACCCAGGCCTGGAACTCGCGCTGCCTCTTCATCGGCAGATGGCCGGTGAAGCCCTCGAACTCGAAGAAACCCTGGGCGGTGAGGCTGTCGCTGGTCAGGAACTCCGCGAGCTTGTGCACCTGCCCCGGCCCGAAGGCCACATCCACGAACGGGAACTGCTCGAACACCCGTTCCTTCATCGACTGCGACCAGCAGCCTCCGATACCGATCACGCGCTCCGGGTCCTCCCCCTTGAGGCGCTTGGCCTCGCCAAGGTGGCCGACGAGTCGGTTGTCGGCCTTCTCGCGAATCGAGCAGGTGTTGAACAGGATCAGGTCGGCTCCGTCGCGGTGTTCGACCTCGGTGTAGCCCAGCGAGTCGAGCATGCCCTTCATGCGCTCCGAGTCGTGCTCGTTCATCTGGCACCCGAACGTGGTGAGGTGGTACCGCTTCACGCCGGTCGAGGATAGCCTGGGCACGATGGTGAGGGCGCGGGTCACGGCACTCTGCACCGGGCTGCCGGAGGTCGAGGCCGAGGCCGCTCAGCACGTGGGCTTCACGGTCCGCGGCAAGCGCTTTGCCTGGTATCTCGAGGACCACCACGGGGACGGCCGGGTGGCCCTCAACTGCAAGGCACCGCCTGGCCGCAACAGCGAGCTGGCGGCGGAGCATCCCCAGCGCTTCTTCATACCGGCCTATCTGGGCAAGCGTGGATGGGTCGGGCTCTACCTCGACAGCGAACGGATCGACTGGGACGAGGTCGAGCGCCTCATCGTCGATGCGTACCGCATGACCGCACCGCGACGCCTGTCGGAGCGCCTCTAGCCGGACGCCCGCTCGGCCAGGTCCGGATAGCGGACGACGAACCCGTGCTCGTCAAGCTCCAGTTCGGCCGTGAAGTCGTGATCGAGGCCGACATAGCGGACGACGCCGTCCGACACCGGCTCGTAGCGTTGCTCCGAGCGCAGCACCTCCAGGTCGGGAACCGAGACCCAGGCCATCACGTGGTCGGCGGCCTCCTGCCCGAGCCGGCGCGCCGGCATGAAGTTGGTGAGCGGCGACAGGGCGAGATCGCAGTCCAGCGCCCCCTCGACGTGTGACAGCGGCCGGCCGCTGCCTGACCAGGTGCCGTCCGGCTCGCGCACGAGATCGAGTGCGCCTTCACCGGCGGCGGTTTCGGCGTGCGCCACCAGCCGGCGCGTGACCAGGCCGGGGTCGGTGGTCAGCTCGTAGTGAAGCCGGTGCCCGCGCCCGATCTGCACTCCCCGGGCGCTCAGCCCCTCCTCGTTCAGCTCGACGGTGCACGACTCCGCCCGCCACTCGTCGAGTCCTCGCCACACGTAGAACAGCCGCATCTCACTCCGTGGGCGGCCCGGCTCTGGCGTTACGACCTACTTCGCGTAGTCGGTGGCCCGGCTCTCGCGGATCACGGTCACCTTGATCTGTCCGGGGTATTCGAGCTCCTTCTCCACGTCGCGGGCGATCTGATGGGAGAGCAGGGCGGCCGCGTCGTCGTCGATCGCCTCCGGCTGCACGATCACCCGGATCTCGCGGCCGGCGTGCATGGCGTAGACCTTGTCGACGCCCTCGTGTCGGGTGGCGATCGCCTCGAGCTCGTGCAGGCGCTTGACGTACTGCTCGAGCGACTCCCCGCGCGCCCCCGGCCGGGCTCCTGACAGCGCGTCGACCACCTGAACGATCACCGCCTCGACGGTCTGGAGCTCCACCTCGTTGTGGTGTGCCTCCATGGCGTGGGCCACCGCCTCGGATTCCTTGTAGCGGCGAGCCAGCTCTCCCCCGACCAGCGCGTGGGGTCCCTCGGTCTCGTGGGAGACCGACTTGCCGATGTCGTGCAACAGCGCCGCGCGGGCCGCCACGCGCGGGTCCGCGCCGAGCTCCTCGGCGAGCATGGAGGCCAGCCGGGCGCACTCGATCGAATGGTGCAGCACGTTCTGCCCGTAGCTGGTGCGAAAGCGCAACCTGCCGAGCAGCTTGACCAGCTCCGGGTGGATCGACCCGACGTTGGCCTCGAACACGGCCTGCTCGCCCACCTCGACCACGTGCTGGTCGATGTCCGACCGGGACTGGAGATAGGCCTCCTCGATCCGCGCCGGATGGATGCGGCCGTCCTGGAGAAGTCGTTCGAGGGTCAGCCGCGCGATCTCACGCCGCACGCCGTCGAAGCCCGAGAGCAGAACGGCGCCTGGGGTGTCGTCGATGATGAAGTCGATCCCGGTCAGGGTCTCGAGCGCACGGATGTTGCGGCCCTCGCGGCCGATGATCCGGCCCTTGAGTTCGTCCGACTTGAGCTCGACCACGGACACGGTCGTCTCCACGGCGTGACTGGAGGCCACCCGCTGCATCACTGCGGCGAGGATGCTCCGGGCGCGGCGATCGGCGTCGTGGCGGGTCTCCTCCTCGACCTGGCGAATCAGGCGGGCGCTCTCGTGCCGCAGTTCGTCCTCCAGCTCGCGCATGAGGATCTGCTTGGCCTGGCCGGCGCTGAGCCCGGCCACGCGCTCGAGCTCACGCACCTGTTTGCTCTTGGCCTGCTTGAGCTCCTCGCGGGCGTGATCGAGGTTGCGGCCGCGGTCCTCCAGCGAGCGCTCGCGTTCGGCGAGCTTC
This sequence comes from uncultured Thermoleophilaceae bacterium, assembly GCA_963808545.1. Taxonomy (GTDB): domain Bacteria; phylum Actinomycetota; class Thermoleophilia; order Solirubrobacterales; family Thermoleophilaceae; genus JACVRW01. The sequence continues at coordinate 296,164 of CAWEGB010000008.1, forward strand.
TGACTCAACGCCTCGAGGGAGCTCTCCCTGGCGTGCAGACGCTCCTCCTGCCGGGCGATCTCGGTGCGCCGGGCCACCAGCTCCTCCTCGAGGCCGTCCCGGCGCCCCTGCCCCTTGGACTCTGGCGCGGTCACTCCGTCCCGCGCCACCACTGCGCCTCCGCCTGCCTGCACTGCGCGTGGCCGCTGCACGAGCATCACCACCGCCACCGCGACCGCCAGCGCGACTCCTGCCGCGATCAGCCCCGTCAGAAGGATGTCCATTTCCGATGTCCTCTCGTTCCGGCGCAGGGCGCCGGTCTCAGCCTCAAATGGGGTGAGCGGTGCGGCTCATTCGCCGCAAGACATCAGACGTCGCCGGGCGGGCACCGTCCCGAACGGAAGGTGCCGACTGCCGTTCAAGGCCCCTCTCGAATGCCCCCTTCGAGAGCCCGGTTGCGTGTGTTCGGAGATACGGTCAAGGGAAAATCAGGCGATTTGCTCGTCTTTTGTCTCACGGCGGCCGTGCCGGCCGCGTTCACATGAGGGTAACCCTCGCGGCGAGGCCCCGCAACCACCGCAGCACGCCACCCGGCGCCGCCCCGGCGACAGCCGGTCAGGCCGCCTCGGAGCCGCGCTCGAGCGCCCGCACGGCGTCGTAGGCGATCTCCGGCGAGTACCCGCGCCGCACGAGCAGGCGCCACGCCCGGTCTCGCTCGCGGTCGTCGCGAGGCGGATCGCGGAAGCGCCGCTCGAGCAGCGTCATGGCCGTGCCGAGCTCGGCCTGCCGGTCGCGGTCGCAGAGCGCGGCCTCGATGAGCTCGGGCGGGACGCCTCGCCGCTGCAGGTCCCTCGCGATGCGCTCGCTGCCCCACTGCTCGAGCTCGCGCTTGTCCTCGGCGAACTGGCACGCGTAGCGGGCATCATCGAGAAAGCCGCTGCCGCTCAGCTCCTCGACGGCGAAGTCGATCGCGAGCGGATCGACCCGCTTGCGCTCCAGGCAGGTACGCAACTCGGCCACCGTGCGCTCCCGGCGCCCAACCGCCCTGTAGGCGAGGTCAACAGCTCGCTCGGTCTCGGAGCGCCCCGCCGGAGGGACCGTCGCCTCGAGTTCGAACTCGTCCATGCCGAGGTCGCCGAACTTGCCCCGCTAGGCGGCCTCGCGTTCCTGTCCGCCCGGCGGGGGGGCTTCCTCTTCCCCGGGGGCGTCGGCCTTCTCCGGCTCGACCGCCGCCAGCGCCGCGCCGGCGGGCTCGACGCCGAGGGCGGCGTAGATCTTGCCCTCGATCTCGAGCGCCACCTGAGGGTTCTCGCGCAGGTAGCCCTTCACGTTGTTGCGGCCCTGCCCCAGGCGCTCCTCGCCGTAGGAGAAGAACGAGCCCGACTTCTGGACGATGCCGTGCTCGATCCCCAGGTCGAGGATGCAGCCCTCGGAGCTGATGCCCTGGCCGTACTCGATGTCGAACTCGGCCTGACGGAACGGGGCCGCGACCTTGTTCTTGACCACCTTTACGCGCACGCGGTTGCCGATGGCCTCGGTGCCCTCCTTGAGCGTCTCGATGCGGCGGATGTCGAGCCGCTGGGACGAATAGAACTTGAGCGCGCGGCCGCCGGGCTGCGTCTCCGGGCTACCGAACATCACCCCCACCTTCTCGCGGATCTGGTTGGTGAAGATGCAGAGCGTGTTGGCCCGGTTGAGGTTTCCGGCCAGCTTGCGCATCGCCTGGGACATCATGCGCGCCTGGAGGCCGACCGTCTGGTCGCCCATCTGGCCCTCGAGCTCGGCCTTGGGCGTGAGCGCGGCCACCGAATCGATCGCGACGATGTCCACGGCTCCCGACCGGATCAGCAGATCGGCGATCTCGAGCGCCTGCTCACCGTGATCGGGCTGCGAGACCAGAAGCTCGTCCACGTCCACACCGATCCGCTTGGCGTAGGCGGGATCCATCGCGTGCTCGGCGTCGATGAAGGCGCAGATGCCGCCCATCTTCTGGGCGTTGGCCAGCACGTGGTAGAGGAGCGTCGTCTTGCCGGACGACTCGGGCCCGAACACCTCGACGATCCGTCCACGTGGGACGCCGCCCACGCCCAGCGCCAGGTCGAGCGACAGCGCGCCGGTGGGTACGGCCGCCACCTTGACCTGGTAGGCGTCGTCTCCCATCTTCATGATCGAGCCCTGCCCGAACTGGCGCTCGATCTGGGTTAGGGCACCCTTGAGCGCCGCCTCGCGCGCCTGGGCGGCCTTCTGCTGCTCCTTGTCCATGCTGTTTCTCCTCGAAGCTCTAGAGGGTCACAAGCTAAGAGCGCGCCCGGACAGATGTTCGCCCCGGGAACGCCGTGACCGCAACGGCGGTCTGGTAGAAGAAGCGAGCGAGGACCTGCGGTGTACCGGTACGAACAGGCCAACCCGATCCAGCGGCTGATCCGCTGGTCCGCCGGCCTGGCTCCGATGTCGTGGTTCTACGCCCGCACCCTGCGCCACATCGATCGCCTGGTGTACGGGGCCACGCGCGGCCGGGCCACCTTCACCTCGTTGATCAGCGGGTTGCCCGTGGTGCTGTTGACCACCACCGGCGCCCGCAGCGGCCGCCTGCGCACCCTGCCCCTGGTGGGCGTGCCGGAGGGCGAGCGCCTCATCGTGATCGCCTCCAACTTCGGTCAGCACCACAATCCGGCCTGGTATTTCAATCTGCGCGCCCACCCCCGCGCCACGGTCGAGTTCGGAGGGGAGCGGCGAGAGGTGGAGGCTCAGGAGCTCAGCGGCGACGAGCGCGAGCGCTGGTACGCGCTCGGCATGGACATCTATCCCGGCTGGGCCTCCTATCGCCGGCGCGCGGCGCATCGCCAGATCCCGGTGATCGAGCTGCGCCCGGCCTGACCGCCGCCCGGCGACGGTCAGCGGCGGAAGCAGACCTGCACCTCGGTCCGGTAGCTCACCGTCACCGAGTCTTCCCCGACCAGCCCGCGGGCGGCGCCGATGACCTCCTCTCGTTGAGCCGCCGGCAGCGAGGCGATGAAGCTGATCGAGCCGACGCGGTCCGCCATGCCCTGCCTGTCGAGGGTCTGGCGGTTGGCAAAGCGGTGCTCCTCGAGCGTCCCGAACCGGCCGGCGGAGTGACTGAAGGCCGCCCGCCATTCGTTCGAGTGGTAGCTGGGAGTGTCGCGGCGGTGGGGGGCGATCAGGGCCTCGGCCGCCCGGTTGACCGGATCGTCCTTCAACCAGCGGTTCCAGATGAGGGCGAGCGCGCCACCCGGCCGGAGCACGCGATGGATCTCCTGCAGCGCGCGTGGCCCATCGAACCAGTGGAAGGCCTGGGCGACGGTCACGACATCGACCGTGCCGTCCGGGAGGGGGATCGCCTCGGCAATTCCGTCCATGACCCGCGCCCCTGCCGGGAGCGCCGAGCGCATCTCGGCCACGGGCTCCACGGCGATGATCTCGGCTCCCGTGGTGAGCAGCTCACGCGTGAGCACGCCGGTGCCCGCCGCCAGGTCGAGAACCATCCGTCCCGGACCGAGCGCCAGCCGGTCGGTCAGCCAGGTCAGCGCCTCCTCGGGATATCCCGGGCGGCCGCGCTCGTAGGCCCGCGCACCTCGCGCAAAGCCGGCAGCGGCGGCCGGATGGAGCGCGGTCACGGCTCGAGGTCCGGGGCCAGCCGGGCGAACATCAGAAGGTCCTCGAGCACGCCGTGACGGCGCCGGTAGCGCCGCAATAGCCCCTCGCGGGTGAAACCGGCGCGCTCGGCGAGCCGCACCGACGCCGAGTTCTCGGGATGGGCGAGCAACTCCAGCCGTTCGAGCCCGAGCTCGTCGAGCGCCCAGCCGGACAGCAGGCGAACGGCGTGCGTACCCGCACCGCGTTCGCGCGCCTCGCGCGCCATCCAGTAGCCGATCTCCCCCTTGCGGCTGGCCCAATCGAAGTTGGACATGCCGACCGAGCCGAGCAGGGTGTCGCCCGGATCCACCACCGCCAGGGACAGCTCACGGCCCGAACGCAGGGCGACGACGCGACCGGAGAGGAACTCGAGCGCGTTCTGCTCGGTGTAGCCGTGAGGGATCCCCGTCCAGCGCGGGATCTCGGGGTCGCGGCAGGCCGCGGCGATGGCCGCCGCATCGGAGTCGCGCCACGGCCGCAGCGCGATCCCCTCGCCCTGCAGCGGCGGGTCGGGCAAGGCGAGCGCGGGCATGCGGGAACCGTACGTGAGCGGTCCGGGGCGGCCTCTAGAGCGGCTGGCGCGACAGCGGCTCGTACAGCGCGCCCTGCGGGCGAAGCGTGGAGCGGTAGAGGGTGAGTGTGGATGCGGCGAAGGGCTCGCCGGGAGGCGGGACGTCCGGCAGCCGCCCAACCCGGCGCCGGCCTCGCTTCACCCGCGCCAGGGTCAGGTGCGGCCAGAACGGCCGCTTCTCGGGGCGATACCACCCCCCGGCCTCCAGGGCGTGCGAGCACGCGGCCTGCAACCCGCCGGCGCGTCCGTCCTCGTCGGCCAGGTCCAGCGCGAACAGCCGCGGGTCGCGCGGAGGCACAGGACGGACCTCGGCCGCGGTCAGTCGCGGCGACCCGAGCCCTGCGGCCGCGCCGAAGGCCGCCTCGGCGATGCGTCCTGCCGCCGATTCGTCCTGCCAGCCGAGGAACACGAGGGTCACGTGCAGATTCACCGCGGGCACCGGTCGCAGGTCCTCTCGCCCGGCCACCAGCGCATCGCGCCAGCCCGCCAGAGCCGCCCTGGCTTCCTCCGAGACGTCGAGGGCCAGGAAGAGACGGCAGCGCGGCCCGCTCAGGGAAAGCCGTCCTCCCCGGTGAGGGCACGGCGCAGCAGGTGCATGGCGACGGTGGTCGAGCGGTCGCGGATGTCCGCCCGGTCGCCGGGCAGGATCGCCCGCCGGGTGATCCCGCCACCCTCGGCCAGGCGCACGCTCCAGCACACCGTGCCAACGGGCTTCTCCTCCGTGCCGCCGTCCGGGCCCGCCACGCCGGTGACCGACACCGCCGTGTTCGCCCCGAACCGGCTCAGTGCGCCCTCGGCCATTGCCGTCGCCACCTCTTCGGAGACGGCGCCGTGCGTGTCGATCAGCGCCGGGTCCACTCCCAGCAGGTCGAGCTTCGCGTCGTTGGCGTAGGCCACCACGCCGCCGGCCACGTAGGCCGAGGCGCCCGGCCGGTCGGTGAGTCGCGCGGCCACCAGCCCGGCGGTGCAGGACTCCGCTGTCGCGACTGTCCGGCCCGCGAGCAGCGAGGCCACCTGGTCGTCCACGCGCGAACCGTCCTCCGAGAAGATCTCGCGCGCGTGCTTGTCGCGCACCAGCTCGATCAGCCGTTGGTAGGCCTCCGCCGCGCCGGGCTCGAAGCGAGTGACCATCTCGATCTCACCTCTTCGCAGGCATGTGGTGATCTCGAGCGCCTCGAAGCCGCTCACGTCGCGCTCGGCCTCGCGCAGCGTCTCCGCGAGCCCGGACTCGGGCAACCCGAACATGCGCACCATCTCCTGCCGGTAGCTCGTGTGGGAGGCGATCGCCGTCTGGACGGTCTCACTGGCCACCGCCACGTCCCACATCGGCTGCAGCTCGCGCGGCGGCCCCGGCAGCACCACCACGACCGGCGAGCCCGGCACCACCAGGCCCGGCGCGGTGCCGACCGGGTCGATCACCTCGGCACCCTCGGGGATCATGGCCTGCTTGCGGTTGGCGGCCCGCATCGCCTCGGGATCCCAGTGGGTGAAGCGCCGCATCAGCGGCTGCAGGATCTCGAAGATGCGCTGCTCGAGCCGCTGATCGAGCACCAGCTCACGCTCCGCGAAGCGGGCAACGAGCTCGACCGTCATGTCGTCGGCCGTGGGGCCGAGGCCGCCGCTGGTGATCACCAGGTCCACCTCCTGGGCGGCCATGAAGCGCAGCTGCGCCTCGATGTCCTCGGGCCGGTCCCCGCAGATGGTGATGTGGGCCAGCTCGACCCCCTGCTCGAGCAGCCGGTCCGACAGCCAAGGACCGTTGCGGTCCTGGACCCGGCCGGTGAGCACCTCCGTGCCGGTGACGACGATGCCCGCGCGCACAGCCATCAGGTCACGCGCAGGGCCGCTCGCCCAACGGGATCGGCCGGGAGCCGCGCACGGTGAAGGCAAACCCCACCGGCTCCGGCCCGGGCTCGAGCGGTACCTGCTTGCCGTTCTTGGTCATCCGCACGTCGGTCTTGCCGAGGTTCACCCTCACGCGCCTGCCGCGGAAGGTCTGGGCGGCGTCGATGGTGCCCTGGAAGACGACCGGCGAGCCGGCGCCGCGGTCGATGCACACGTACGTGGGCGTGATCGGCGCGATGCGCAGCACCACGCGGGTCGGTGCGGGGCGCTCCCGGGGCCTGGGCCGGTTCGGGGTCGTGTCGGTCTCGGGCGTGGTGTCCGCGGCCTGGTCCGAGCCGCCGTCCCCGTCACCGCCCGAGAGCAGGCCGACCGCCACCAGAGCACCCACGATCCCCACCAGGATCAGGAGCAGCAGCGAGCCGGCGCCCAGGCGCGGGCCGCTTCGCCGCCGGTCGCGAGCGAGGTTCGGCGGGCCGAGCGACTGGATGTGCTCGACGTCGTCGCCGCTCTCGTAGCGGGTGCGGTAGTCCTCGAGAATGAGGTGCGGGTCCAGGCCGAGCAGCTCGGCATAGGTGCGCAGGAAGGTCTTGACGAACGTGGGCCCGGGGAGCATCCCGAACTCCTCGTTCTCGAGCGCGCGCAGGTACTTGGCCCGGATCTTGGTGCGCTCCTCGACATCCGCGATGTCGAGTCGCTGCCGCATCCGTGCCTCTCGCAGCGTGTCGCCGATAGTCGGCATTGGGCACGGATTCTGACGATCGCCGGCGGGCTAGTCCTCGGCGGACGCGCCCACGGCGGCGTCGGCGAGGCTCTCCAGCACCCGCGGGAGGTCGGCCTCGGTGATCAGCACCTGGCGAGCCTTGGAGCCCTCGTAGCCCGAGATCACGCCGCGGCGCTCCATCATGTCGATCAGCCGGCCCGCCCGGGTGTAGCCCACGCGCAGGCGCCTCTGCAGCATCGACGTCGAGGCGCTCCCCATCTGCACCACCGTGGCCACGGCATCGGCCAGCAGGTCGTCCTGGTCGGGGTCGAAGTCTCCCTCCGCGGCGGCCTCGTCTCCCTCGGGCTCCACCGCCTCGAGCAGCTCCTCCTGCAGCTCCGGCTCCCCCTGGAGCCGCCAATAGTCGGTGAGCTTCTCGATCTCCTCCTCGGCGATGAACGCGCCCTGGATGCGGGCCGAGCGCGACTCGCCCGAGGGCCGGAAGAGCATGTCGCCCTGTCCCAGCAGCGACTCGGCGCCGTTCTGGTCGAGGATCACGCGGGAGTCGGTCTGGGACGAAACGGCAAAGGCGATGCGGGCCGGAACGTTGGCCTTGATCATTCCCGTGATCACGTCCGCGCTAGGGCGCTGGGTGGCCAGCACCAGGTGGATGCCCACGGCGCGGGACTTCTGGGCCAGGCGGATGATCGAGTCCTCCACGTCCGCGGGGGCGACCATCATCAGGTCGGCCAGCTCGTCGATCACGCAGAGGATGTACGGCAACGGCGCCTCGCCCTGCTTGACCCGCACGCGGTTGAGCTCCACCAGGTTGCGCGTCTTGGCCTTGCTCATCACGCCATAGCGCTCCTCCATCTCCTTGAGAAGGTTGCCGAGCACGTTGGCCGCCAGCCGGGGACTGGTGACCACCGGCGTGAGCAGGTGAGGGATGCCCTCGTAGTAGTTGAGCTCGACCCGCTTGGGGTCGATCAGCACCATGCGCACGTCGTTGGGCGAGGAGCGAAGCAGCACGCTCGACAGCATGGCGTTGACGCAGCCCGACTTGCCCGAGCCGGTGGTGCCGGCGATGAGGATGTGCGGCTGCTTGGCGAGATCGGTGCCGATCGCCTTGCCGGCGATGTCCTTGCCGAGCCAGACCGACAGCGGCGACCAGCCGGAGGGAGGATCCTGGAGGACATCGCCCAGGTGGACCATGCGGCGCACGCGGTTGGGGACCTCCACCCCTACGGCCTGCTTTCCCGGCACCGGGGCCAGGATGCGCACCTGCTCCGCGGCCAGCGCGTACGCGATGTCGTCCTTCAGCTGGGCGACCTTGGACATCTTGACCCCGGGCGCCAGCCGCAGCTCGTAGCGCGTGACGTGTGGGCCCGTGACCGTGCCGATCACTCGGGCGTCGACGCTGAAATGGCCGAGCGCCTCCACCAGGGCGGCCCCAACCTTCTCGATGCCCTTGGTGTCGATCTTCTGCGCGCCGTTGCTGCGCTTTAGGAAGGAGAGCTTGGGCATGCGGTAGTCCACGCCCTCGGACTCCGTGACCGGTGAGCGGCGGTGACCCATCGGGGTGAGCTCGTCGGGAGCGGGCTCGGGCTGCTCGTCCTCGTCCACGGGCTCGGGCAGGGGCTCGGGCTCGGGCTGCTCGTCCCATTCGGGCTCAGCGAGTCTCCTCTCCTCCTCCTCCTCCTCCTCGTGGTCGTCGCCGCCGTAGAGGTCGGGGTAGCGCTCGGACCCGTCCAGGGCCGGGGCCTCCACGTGGGTGGCGCGCACCACGGGCTCGCGATCGTCGGGCTCGGGCGGCTCGAGTGGCTCCGGCGCGTCAGGTTGCGGGCGGCGCTCGGTCGCCGAGGGCGGCAACGGACGGGTGGGCAGATTGAGGGTGTCGGCCGTGCGCCGGACCCGGTCGCCGGTGGTGGAGGCCGCCTGGCGGGTGGCGTTCAGCAACCCCGCGAGCGAGGCGCCGGTGAGGAGCAGCACGCCGGCGATGAGCAGGAACACGAACAGGATGTGCGACCCCGCCAGCGAGAACAGCTTGCTGGAGGTCCAGAGCAGCGATTCGCCGATCACGCCACCGTGGCGCTCCAGGTAGGCGGCATCGAGGAAGCCGTCGCGGGGCCCGTCCCCGGGGCCCAGACCGAGCGACCCGGCCGCGAAGCCGAGCGTGAGCGCCCCGCCCAGGCAGGCGGCACCCGTCTTGAACGGGTGCGTGCTCGGCAGCGACGGGCGCATGATCAGCAGGCCGCCGGCGGCCAGCAGCGCCACCGGGGCGGCGTAGGCCACCGCTCCGAACAGGAACCGGAGGCCGTCGGCCAGCGCGGCGCCAAGCTGGCCGCCCTGCCAGCCGAAGTAGAAGACACAGGTGAAGAAGGCGGCGAAGGCCACGAGGGCGAGGCCGATCAGGTCCCAATGGCGCTGCTCGAATCGCGGCAGGTCGAACTGGGGCCACCAGGCCCCGCGCGCACGGCGGCGCTTCCTGCGGCGTGATGCAGCCATCCCGGGGACATTCGACGGGTAGCCGCGCCTCACCTCCCTACCATGAGTCCCGATGGCCGGACGTCCCAGGGTGCTCGTGGTCGAGGACGACGCCGATATCGCCAGCGTGCTGCGGCGCTCGCTCGACAAGGAGGGCTACGAGGTGCGCGTCGCCGGTGACGGCGAGGCGGCACTCGTGGAGTCGGGCAACTTCGAGCCCGATGCGGTTGTGCTCGACCTCGGGCTGCCCCGCCTCGACGGGGTCGAGGTCTGCCGGCGCCTGCGCGAGGACGGCGACGTGCCCATACTCATCCTCACCGCGCGGGACGGCCTGGACGCCCGCGTCGAGGGACTCGACTCCGGCGCTGACGACTACCTGGTCAAGCCGTTCGAGCGCGACGAGCTGCTGGCGCGCATGCGCGCGCTCCTGCGCCGCCGGCCGCCGCGGGGCAGCGCCTTCGTGGTGGTGGGAGACCTGCGGCTCAACCCGGACACGCGGGAGGTATTCCGCGGCGACCGGGCGCTCGAGCTGACCGCGCGCGAGTTCGAGCTGCTCGAGCACCTGATGCGAAACGCGCGCATCGTGGTCTCCCGCCAGGCCCTGCTCGACGAGGTGTGGGGCTACCACCCCTTCGCCGAGACCAACACGGTCGACGTGTTCATCTCCAACCTGCGCCGCAAGCTCGAGGCGGGCGGCGAGGCGCGAATCCTGCACACCATTCGCGGGGCCGGCTACGTGCTGAGGGACGAGGCGTGAGGACCCGCCTGCCGGTGAAGGTCAAGGTGGCCGTGGTCACGGCCGCGCTGACCTTCGTGATCCTGTGCCTGTTCGCCGCGGTGATCGGGGCCGTGGCGGAGCGCCGGATCATCGGCGCCTTCGACGACGAGCTGCTCGGGACGGCGGCCGACCTGCAGGATCAGCTGGATGTGGTTGAGAGCGCCGACGGACGCTACGAGCTGCGCGACGACGACCGGGCGCTGCTGCAGGCGTCCGCCACCGGCGGCGCCGCCGTGCGGATCATCAACCGCGACCGGAGCGTGGTCTACAACCCGAGCAACAGGGACCTCGGCCCGCCGATCGACGGTGTCACCGACGCCGGCGACTTCCGGGTCGTGTCGCGGGAGATCGTGGTACCCGCCCGCAACCGCCCGGGAACGTTCGACCCTCTCCCCCGCTCCGTCACCGAGGAGATCGGCTACGTCCAGTACGCGCGCTCCGAGGCCAGCCTCCGCCTGACCATCAACCGCGTGCGCCTGTTCCTCGCCCTCGGCGTGTTCGGCGGCACCGCGCTGGCCTTCCTCGGTGGCCTGGTCGTGGCCCGGCGCGCCATGCGGCCGATCTCGGGCCTCACCCGCGCCGCCCGCGAGGTGGCCCGCACCCGCAACCCCGAGGTGAACCTGCCCAAGCCGCTCGCCAACGACGAGGTGTCGGATCTCGCCTACACCCTGGAGGACATGCTCGGCGAGCTGGGCGCAGCGCGCGGGGAGACCGAGGCCACGCTCGACCGCCAGCGCGCCTTCGTGGCCGACGCCTCGCACGAGCTGCGCACGCCGCTCACCAGCATCCTGGCCAACCTGGAGCTGCTGGAGGGCGAGCTGGAGGGCGAGCAGCGCGAGATGGCGGCCTCGGCCCTGCGGTCGTCGCGGCGGATGCGGCGCCTGGTGGGTGACCTGCTGCTGCTGGCACGGGCCGACGCGGGGCGCGAGGCGCCCCAATCTCCGGTGGACCTCGCCACCGTCGCGCGCGAGGCGGCGATCGAGGCCGGGTCGCTGGCGCCGGGCGATCCCGTCTCGGTCGACGCGCCCGAGGCGATCTGGGTCTCGGGCGTGGAGGACGACCTGCACCGCCTGGTCAGCAACCTGGTTGAGAACGCCCTGATCCATACCCCCCAGGGCACCCCGGTGACCGTGGCGGTGCGCCGTCAGGGGGGCTCGGCGACCCTGGAGGTGGCCGACCGCGGGCCCGGCGTGCCCGCCAACCTGCGCGGCCGCGTGTTCGAGCGCTTCTCCCGCGGGGGCGGTGACGCGGCCCCCAGCGGCGGCAGCGGCCTTGGCCTGGCCATCGTCCAGGCCGTGACCGAGGCCCACGGGGGTACCGTCGAGCTCGGTGAGGCCGAGGGCGGCGGAGCACGCTTCACGGTGACCCTGCCGGCCACCCGAGAGCGCTCCGATGACCCCGCTAGCGTGTTGACGCCAACTGAAGCAATCCCGGATCCCTAGGAGTCTCGTCGTGAAGTCGTTGCTGTCCCGGCGCCCGTCCCCCGCCCTCGTAATCGCCTGCCTGGCCCTGTTCGTGTCCCTCTCCGGCGTCTCCTACGGGGTCGCCACCGGCTTCATCGACAGCCGGGAGATCAAGAACAACGAGGTGCGGACCAAGGACCTGCGCAACAACGACATCCGCACCCGCGACCTGCGCAACAACGAGATCCGCGGCATCGACATCCGCAACTCCACGGTCCAGGGCCGCGACATCGGCATCAACCAGGTGACCGGCACCGACGTGCGCGAGAGCACCCTGCAGAAGGTGCCGAGCGCCACGGCGGCGGACACGGCGACGAGCGCGACGACCGCGGGGAGCGCGGCAACGGCCGACAACGTCGAGGGCGATCCCGCTGACCACGCTTCGCCGAGGGCGGAGCCGCAGTGGCCCTCCTGACGCCACGGGCCGCTCACGGTGAGCGCTGCCTGTCTGCCCGACGTTGCCGACACCAGGCTGTCCGGATACGCGTGAGCCACCACGGAGGCGAACTCGGCCGCCGACGGCTTCAGCGACAACTACCCCGCGCTCGGACCTGGCGACGGCCCCGAGGAGGTTTCCTTCATCCAGGACCTCGCGGCGGCGCCGCGCAGCATCGGCCAGGACACCTTCGTGGCCTGGGCGCCCAGCGGCAAGGCGCTGAGCGGCGTGCTCTCGCTCACCGCCGACGCCTCTGGCAGCCGGCTCGTGCAAGGTGCACGGCCACATCGGCCTGCCAGGGCTGACCGAGTGGTGAGAACGTAATTCCGGCACTCCTGTTGCCGCAATCACGTTCTCACGTTGCGGGCTCGCGGAGTCGTCGGACCTCCGGCTAGACCTCCACCACCACCGGCAGGATCATCGGCCGCCGCTTCAGCCGGTCGTAGACGAACTCGGCCACGTCGTCGTGGAGGTGGTCCTGGAGCAGGTCGATTTCCCTGATCTCCTCGTCGGCCGACTGGGCGAGGGAGTCATCCACGGCTCCGCGCAGCTCGTCGACGAAGCCGTCGTCGTCCTCCACGAACGGGACGCCGCGGAAGATCACCTCGGTCGCGGCCACCGAGCGGCCGTCCTGCTCCGAGATGGTCGCGACCACGATGAAGATGCCGTCAGCCGAGAGCATGCGCCGGTCGCGCAGGGCCACGTCCTCGATGTCGCCCACGTCGACGCCGTCGACGAAGATCATTCCCGCCTGCTCGGGCTCGCCGAAGCGTGCACCGGACCGGTTGAGCTCGAGGGGCAGGCCGTTCTCGCCGCGGAAGATCGCCTCGCGCGGGATTCCCACGGCCTCGGCGAGCTCACCGTGCAGCCGCAGGCGCCGGTGGTCGCCGTGCACCGGCATCACGTATTCCGGCTTGACCAGGTTGAGCATCAGCTTGAGCTCCTCCGCGTAGCCGTGGCCCGACGCGTGCACGGGAACCTCGGCGGCCGTGATGACCGTCGCCCCAAGGCGGTAGATGCGGTCGATGGTCTCGTTGACCGCCCGCTCGTTGCCGGGGATCGCGGTGGCGGAGAAGATGACCGTGTCGCCGTCGTGGAGATCCACCTGCGGGTGATCGCCGTGGGCCATGCGGCGCAGCGCCGAGAGCGGCTCCCCCTGGCTCCCGGTGGAGACGATCACGAGCTTGTGGTCGGGGAAGTCCTCGATCTCGCGCGTTCCCACCAGCAGGCCCTCGGGTATGTCGATGTGCCCGAGCATGCCACCGATGTTGGTGTTCTTGCGCATCGAGCGCCCGACGAGCGACACCTTGCGGCCCTGCTGGGCGGCGGCGTCCACCACCTGCTGCACGCGGTGGATGTTGGACGCGAAGCAGGTGACGATGATGCGTCCCTTGCAGCGCGAGAAGACCTCCTCGAGCCGCGGACCCACCGACGACTCCGACGGTGACGTTCCGGCGCGGTCGGCGTTGGTGGAGTCGCCACAGAGCAGCAGCAGTCCGTCGCGACCCAGCTCGGCGAGGCGCGAGACGTCGGCCGGGACGCCGTCCACCGGCGTCTGGTCGAACTTGTAGTCGCCGGTCATCAGCATCGTGCCGAGCTCGCAGCGCAGCGCCACGGCGAAGGCGTCCGGGATCGAGTGGGCCATCTTGACCATCTCGACGGAGAACGGCCCCGCCTCGAAGCTCTGGCTGGCCAGCACGTCCTCGACCAGGACGTCCTTCAGCCGGTGCTCATCGAGCTTCGAGCGCACCATCGCCGCCGTCAGGGGCCCGCCGTAGACCGGCGGCACCCGATCGAGCTCGCGCAGCACGAAGGGCAGCGCGCCCACGTGGTCCTCGTGGCCGTGGGTGAGCACGATGGCATCGATGTCATCCGCCCGTTCGCGCAGGTAGGCGAAGTCCGGCAGCACCAGATCGATACCGAGCTGGTCGGGGGCCGGGAACATCAGCCCGGTGTCCACGACGACGATCCGGCCGTCGTACTCGACGACCATCATGTTCTTGCCGATCTCGCCCAGGCCGCCGAGCGGCAGGACGCGCAGGGTCGACAACGCTAGACCGCCGCCAGGAGGTCGTGGCGCTCGAGCGCGCGACGGATCACGGTCAGCTCCTGCTCGTCGGCTTCCACCAGCGGCAGCCGCAGCCCGCCCACGTCGTGGCCGGCGAGCCCGAGCGCGGTCTTGACCGGAATCGGATTGGTGGTTACGAACATCGCCTCGAAGAAGTCCTCGAGCGAGGCGGCGATCTCGTGGCGGGCGTCGGGTTCGTCGATCATGCGCCGCATCTCACGACCCACCAGGTGCGACGACACGAGGATGCCGCCCGGGCCGCCCAGGTCGAGCACCTGCGCCAGCACGTCGTCGTTGCCGGCGAGGAGGTCGAGCCCGTCGATCGGGGCCAGCTCCTCGTAGCGGGCCTGCTTGACCGCCACGATCCCGTCGATCTGGCCGAGCTCGGCCAGGAGATCGTTGGGCATGTCGACCGCGGTGCGGCTGGGGATGTTGTAGACGATCACCGGCGTGTGGCTGGCGCCCGCGGCGGCTTCGAAGTGGGCGACGAGGCCGCGCCGGTTGGGCTTGACGTAGTAGGGCGTGACCACCAGTGCGGCGTCCACCCCGATCTCGGCGGCCCGCTCGGTCATCTCGACGGTGTGGCGCGTGTCGTAGGTGCCGGTGCCGGCCACGATGGTGGCTCCTTCGGGGCGCTCGGCCACGGCCAGCTCCCAGAGACGGGCCTTCTCCTCGTCGGTGAGCGTGGCGGCCTCGCCGGTGCTGCCGGTCAGCACCAGGCCGTCCGAGCCGTTGTCGCACAGGTGGTGCATCAGGCGGACCGTCGCGTCCTCGTCGAGCTCGCCGTTCGCGTCGAACGGCGTGACCATCGCGGTGAGGATCCCTCCGATCGCCATTTGCGGACGGCTGAAGCGCTCGCCGGCTATTGGAGCGGCTTGAACGGGTCGGGGGTGGCGTTGGCGTCGCCCGCGGGGGGCTCGGCCGGAGCGTCCGGGGGCGTCTCGGCCACCGGCTCGTCGGCGGGCTCCGCGCTGGGCGGAGGCGCCTCGGCCGCCGGGGGCGCCGGCTCGACCGGGCGCCCGTGCTGGTCGTACTGCACGGTCTGGCCCTCCGGGGCATCGGACTGCGAGCTCTGCTGGTTGAAGCTCTCCTGAGCCTCGTCGAGCTTCTGCTGAGCCTGCTCGGCGAGCTGCTTCGCCTTGTCCATGAAGCCCATCCCGTTCTCCTCCGTTCGCGTCGAAGCACCTTAGCGCGCAGGCAGGACTACGGAGGGCTCCGCCGCGAATGCCAGAATTGATAGTCCGTAGATGTCTCCTGAGCGCGACTACAGCCACCGCAGCACCATTCAGAAGCTGGGCGTGAAGCCCGATCAGCGGGTGGAGATCACCGGCGACGTGGGAACAGGGCTGCGCGCGGACGTGAAGGACGCGCTCGGGCGGGGGCTGGTTCGCTCGGGTGAGCTGGACGGCGCGATCGTGCTGGTGGAGTCGGAGGAGGGCGCCAAGGAGGCCCTCATCCGCTACCGCTCGCGCCTGCGCGACACCGGCTTCCTGTGGATCATCACGCGCAAGCGGGGCCACGAGAACTACATCAACCAGATGTCGCTCGTCCCCCACGCCAAGCGTCTCGGCCTGATCGACAACAAGACCTGCTCGATCGACGAGGACCGCTCGGGTATCCGCTTCGTGGTGCCCCGCGCGCTGCGCGGCAGCGCCACGGCCGCCTGACGGTAGCTCAGGACGTGACCCGAACGGGCGAGGGCGCCGCGTGCGCCGCGTGCCCGCCTTCCCTGGCCGGCAACAGGCGCGCGCTCACCATCAGCCGGGCGCTGAACAGCCCGATCTCGTACCCGAGCGCGGCGCCGACGAGCACGTCGAGCGGAAAATGAGCCCCGAACATGACGCGCGTGAGCCCCACGAGCGCGACGTACACCAACAGCGGCCGCCTGAGCAGCGGTATCGCCGCGGCGGCCGCAGCCGCCATCGCCGCGGTGACGATGAGATGACCGGACGGGAAGGAAGCCAGGTGGGCCCAGCTGCGTCCGTGGGACAGCTGTAGCTGAGCGCCCAGTACTTCCTCGGGACGCGCCCGATCGATGAACAGCTTGACCACCTCCAGCGCGGCGCCCGCCAGGTAGGCCGCGAGCACCACGCCGAGCACCGCCCCCAGGACACCGCGGGGAGAGCGCAGGACGATTGCCCCGGCGAGCGCCGTGGCAGTCACCAGCAGGATGTAATTGCGGGTGTGGGGGTCGAGGGCCTGGTAGAGCCACTCCGGGCCGTCGCCCAAGCCGTTGACGGCGAGCATCGCCGAGTTGTCCAGCGGCTGGAAGATCGGGAGCGCCGCGCCCAGGGCGATCACCGCCAGGAGAAGAGAGGCCAGACGGGGAGTCCACGCGCGCAGCACGGCGAGAGCCTCTGCGCCGCTGCCCGGTGCGCCGCCGCCGGGAGCTGCGGTGAGCGCCCGGGTGACCCGCAGCGTGTCCCGTAGCGGGCGGAAGTGGCTGGGCTCGCCGGCGTAGATCGTGGGAATGCCCACTGCGGTGACGCTGTGCCCCGACGCCAGCAGTGCACGCAGGTGCCGGCTCTCGGCCTCGTACCCACCGGGCGCGAGCGGAACCGCGCGTAGCGCGTCCGCGCGGAACAGCCGCATTCCGTTCTGGCTGTCCGGCACCCACGCGCGCGAGGTGAGCAGCAGCGCCAGGCTTGCAGCCCGGTTGGCCACGCGCCGCAGGAGCGGCATGCCCCGTCGGTCGACCCGGTCGCCGACCACGACGTCCGCCTGACGGCTCGCCTCGATGAAGGCGGGCAGGCGGCGGGGATCGTGCTGCCCGTCCGAATCGAGCACCGCGATCGCCTCGGGCGGGCGGCGACCGGCCATCAGCACCTCCACTCCCGCGGCCACGGCACTGCCCTTGCCTCTGTTGCCGCCGAGAGCCAGCACGCGAACGCGCTCGTCGGCCGCGAACCGCTCGAGCGACCGCGCCACCTCGACCGGGGCGCCGTCGTCCACCAGCACCAGCTCGTCGACGTGTTCGAGCGTCGCGAGGGCCACCTCCGCGGCCCGGTCGGACGCGAACACGGGGATCACTGCCGCCACCTGGGCGGGCCGCGGCCGGCCGGTGGCCGGGGCAAGGCTCGAACCGGCGGCCGCGCGGCGGCCGGCCAGGAAGAGCGGCACCAGGGCCACCAGCGCCGCGAAGCCCAGCCACAGGACGGCCCGGTAGCTGCCGCTCAGCTCGACCGCCAGGCCGGCCAGCGGCAGGGCGGCCGCGGCGGCCACGGCCCGGCCGGCGAAGAACACGCCGCTGTAGCCTCCCGCCTCGCCTTCGGGCACGAAGCGGGCGAAATAGGCGAAGCCGAGCGCGGTGACGATCCCTGCGCCGAGCGCTGCGGCTGCGAAGCCCGGAGCGGCGGCGGGAAGGCTGCCGGCGGGCGCGGCCGCCACCAGACCGGCGCCGAGCAGCGCCGTCCCCGACACGAGCAGGGGGTGAACCCGCTCCGGGCGGGCGCGCCCCGCCAGCACCATGCCGAGTGCCGTGAGCACACCGAAGGCGAGGGGGAGCGCACCGGCCACGGCGATGCTCAGCCCCAGGCTGTGCTCCGCGTACAGGACGAAGAACGGCAGCAGCGCCGCGTAGCCGAACACCCAGAGGGTCTGCGCGAGCAGGACGTCACGGGCACCCGGGCGGCGCAGCACGTCGCGCACGCTCGCGCCAGGTCTCCGCGTCCCCGCCACGGCAGTCCGCTCTCCCAACCGCAGGCGGCGCGTCACCACGAGCGTGGGCAGCACCGTCACGGCCAGGACTCCTACGGCGAGGGCAAAGGCCGCCGCGGGGGCGGGCTCGATCAGCGCTCCGCCGATCGCCACCGCCACCACGGCTCCCAGCAGGCCGGCGATCTCCTGGGCGCTGGTGGCCGCGGGACGGCGAGGGTCATCCACGTCCTCCGCCACGATCGCGCGGTGCGCGGTGGTCAGGGCGTTCAGCCCGGTGTAGGCCAGCCCGGCGGCGAGCGCGAGCACGAGGTAGCTCGTGCCGTTGCCCAGCGCGACAGCGGCAAGACCGCCCGCGGTGAGCAGTGCGCCCCCGGCGATGAAGGGCAGCCGCCGGCCGCGCCGGTCGGACCAGATTCCCACGGCGATCGGCACAGCGAAGCCGCTGAGGGCGTTGATCGTCATCACGGCACCGATCAGCGAGGGCGCGTCATCGATGCGCTCGAGCAGCACCGGCAGGTAGGTCGTGGTAAGGGCTCGCCCGGCGCCGGCACCGACCGCCGCCAGTGAGAAGGCCAACAGCACGGCCGAGCCGTCCAGGCCGGTACGGATCGTGCGCGCGGTCGCGCCGGAGGCGGTCATGCGGCAGCCCGGGCCAGCGGGGAGGCCACCCGCAAACGGGCGGGCTCCACCGTCACGGTGGCGGTCGTGGTGCCGAGCGGAACCGCGTCGGCCACCAGGGGCATCGGCTCGGCCAGCCGCGCCCGGCTGAGCGGGCAGACGGCGCACGCCGCGCTTCCCGACGTGGCGCCCGCGCCGGGCGCTGGCCAGCAGGACGAGCAGCCGAGCGCGGCCGCGGGCCTGGAGCGTGATCACTTCGAAGCGCCCGTCGGTGGGGTCGGCGCCGGGATCTACCTCGAAACCGAATCCGAAGTACGGGAAGTTGGAGAGAAAGACCTGGGCCGCCTCACCCAGCCGAATCCCCGACCGGCGCGCTCCCGCACTCCGAGCGCCGCCGCTCCCGGCGAGCTCCAGCTCGAGGCGCGCGCGGAACGGGCGGTAGCGCCACACGGCGCGGGCAAGCGCTCGCAGCCCCTGCATCAGGTCCGCCGAGTTGTCTGCCGTGTAGCCGTTGCGGGCCTGCGCCTGGAACCCCGCGCTGACCGCCTCCACTGCGTAGACGAAGCGGTCTGGCGTGGCCACGCGAAGCGCATCGACCGGGATGGCCGCACTGCCGATCGCCACGGCCAGTGCGTCCGCTCGGCTGGTGGGAATGCCGAGCGCCCTGGCGATGTTGTTGGCCCGCCCGGCGGGCACCAAGGCGAGCTCGGGCAGGACGCGCAGCGGAGCGTTGGCAGCGGCGTGCAGCGTGCCGTCGCCCCCGGCCAGGATCACCCGCCGGCCCGCCTCGGCGGCCGAGCGCAGGACCCGCCACAGCGCCTCCTCACCGTCGGTGACCACCCCTTCCGCCGGCGCGCCGCGCGCCTCGAGGAGCGCCAGCAGCTCGCCGGCATAGGCGACCGGGTCGGCGATGCCGCTCGCGCGGCCGTTTACGGCCAGAAGCGGGCGCGCACCCCTGCTAGCGTCCGCAGCGTCTCGCTCATGCTTTTCCTGCTCGAGCTCGACCGCGCGTTCGTCGAGGCCGCTTCGGCCTTCGAGCACCCCTGGCTGACGGCCGTCTTCGTGGTGCTTTCGGCGTGGTGGGTGAAGGGCCCGCTGCTCGTGGGGATGGGCCTCTGCTCCGACCTCTGGCGCCGCCGGCTGCCGCTCGCCTTCCTGGCCGCCGCGACGGCCACGGGCGCCGCGTCGCTCGTGGTCCACCTCCTCAAGGAGGCCTTCGACCGCGAGCGTCCGCCGGTCGCCGACCCGGAGCTCGGGTCGCTCGCGGCGATACCCGGGAACCCGTCGTTCCCCTCGGGTCACAGCGCCACGGCCTTCGCCGCCGCCACGGCGGTGGCGATCCTCAGCCCGCGGCTGCGACCCCTGGCGCTCGGGCTGGCCGCCGCCGTCGCTCTCTCGCGCCTCTACCTGCGTGTCCACTTCCCGCTCGACGTGCTCGCCGGAGCGGTACTGGGCGCCGCGGTCGGCGCGCTGTTCGCCTGGTTCGCCCTGCGCCTGGCGCGCGGGCCGGCGAGCGCCCAGCCCGCCTGACCGCAGCCGGGCGGCCGCCAGGAGGCCGAGCGCGGCCAGGAGGGCCACGCCGAACGCGATCCGCGCAGCGGCGTCGCCGGCCTCCGCGAAGGACTCCGAGAATGCGTAGCCCTCCAGCGCGGCGTCGAGGTCCGGCACTGCCACCACCCCGGTCACCAGGAGCAGCGCCGCCACCGTCGCAGCGGAGACGATCCCCAGCGTGGCGGGCGTCGAGGGCGGGCGAATGCGGGTTGCAGCGGCCGTGGTCATTGTTCGTCAACTGTCTAACTATTTTCGTGGGAGCTTACAGCATGTAAGTCGACCTCCTCATGGCACAGAAATTCCGTCGCAGAACGTGTGCGATCGGACACAGAGGGGATCGAGAGGAGCATGCGGTCACCATCCCGCGGCGCGGGCTGCGGCTCACGGAGGGTCAGCCCGCGTTCGGAGGAGCGGTTAACCGCACCTCGGAGCGCAGCACCCGCGCGATCGCGATCAGCGCCAGCGCCGTCATCAGCACGGCGCTCACGACACACCACTGGCAGATCGCGTCGATCTCGAACAGCTCGAGCCAGGTGAGGTAGGCGCTGAAGCCGAAACCGGCAAGCGCGAGCACGGCGCCCGTGACGCGACCGGTCTCGCCCGGGACCCAGAGGGAGCCCAAGATCAGGGCGTAGCCGGCCAGGCCGAGCACCGCCACCGGCACTCCGGCGAATTCGGCGTAGCTCGAGTTCTGCACCCGCTCGCACCCGCCTCCTCCGCCGGCGCAGATCGGCGACAGCTCGGCGTAGTGGACGTAGGTGAGGTAGCCGGCCACGGCCAGGCCCAGCACGGCCAGCGCCGCCGCGACCTGCCGCAGCGCGCGGTCGCTCATCCGCCCCCGAGGGCCTCGTCCAGCGCAGCGGTGAAGCTGTCCGCGTCGAGCGAGCTCAACTCGAGTGGACGTGGGGGCTCGTCGCCGCGCACCACGAAGAAGCTCGGGGTGCCCTCGACGCCGAGCTCCCGGGCCTGGCGCTCCGCCTGGCGGATCAGGCGACGGGCGGCGGGGCTGTCGAGATCCTCGGACAGGCGGTCCACGTTCAGGCCTGGCGTCTCGCGGGCCAGTCCGCGCAGGAAACGGTCGGTGGCGTACCCGGAGTTCTCGGGTCCCTGGTTCTGGAAGAACAGCTCGCTGAAGGGCCATAGGCGGTCCTGCAGCGTGGCCGCCGCGGCCACCTCCGCACCGCGCTCGGAATCGGGCCCCAGGAAGGCCAGCAGCCGCAGCTGGAGCTTGAGCCGCCCGTCGCGCACGTACTCGTCGATCACCGTGGGCAGTGCCTGGGTGGCGAACTCGGCGCAGAACGGACACTGAAGATCGGCGAACTCGATCAGCGTGGCCGGCGCCTCGGGATCGCCGAGGGTCACGCCGCGCTGCGGGATGCCCGCCGAGAGGTCGCTCACCTCGGCGCTCTCCCCGCCGTCGCTGCCGCCACCGCCGCCCGCCGGTTGGGCGGTGTCGCCCTCGTCGCCGCCCTGGCTGATCACGATGGCCACCACGACGACGATGGCGGCCAGGGCCACAGCGCCGCCGAGCAGGGCCAGCCTCCGTTTGCGTTCCGCTCCCGAGTCCACAGCGGGGAAAGCTAGAGAACCTGAGTCCCTAGAGAAGCTGCTCGAGGCCCACCGTCGGCGAGCGCTCGAGCGAGCCCACGCGCCGCACGGCCAGCAGGACGCCGGGCATGAATGATTCGCGGGCCACCGAATCGTGGCGGATGGTCAGCGTCTGCCCGAGGCCACCGAACACGACCTCCTGATGGGCCACGAGACCGGGCAACCGCACGGAGTGGATGGGCTCGTGCACGTTTCCGCCGGCCGCGCGGATCAGCTCGGCGGTCCGTGCCGCGGTGCCGGAGGGAGCGTCGAGCTTGCCGTCGTGATGCAACTCGATGATCTCGCAGTCGGGCATGTGCCGGGCCACCTGCACCGACAGCTGCATCATCAGCACCGCGCCGATGGCGAAGTTCGGCGCTACGAAGAGGTTGCCCTCCCCCACTCCCTCGAGCTCGGAGAAGTCGGCGCCGGTGGTGCCCATCACGCAGTGCACGCCGGCTTCCATGCACGTGCGGGCGTTGCCCAGGGCGCTGTCGGGGGTGGAGAAGTCCACCACCACGTCTGCGTCGCCGAGCACGTCGGCGAGGCCGGTTTCCAGCAGAGGGTCGGCGCGGCCCACCAGGGCCATGTCCTCTGCACCCTCGACCGCGTGGCACACCGCCTGCCCCATGCGCCCGGAGGCACCGGAGACGGCGACGTTGATCACGCCGCGGCGGCGAGCGCCGGACTGACTGCTTCGACCGCCGAGCGGAAGGCGGCCTCGTTCGAGCCCACGCCGGCTGCGGACAGCCGCTCGGGCTGCCACAGATCCCGCGCGAGCGCGTTCACTTCGTCCAGCGTCACGGCGTCGAAGGCGGCGAGCAGCTCGTCGACGGTGAGCAGCGGCACGCCCATGAGCACCGAGCTGCCCAGCCGGTTCATGCGGGTGAGCGTCGACTCCATCGAGAGCACGGTGCGCCCCTTGATGTTCTCGCGGGCGCGCTCGAGCTCCGCCTCGCTCACGCCGTCCTCCTGCACGCGGGCCAGCTCGGCCCCCAGCACGTCCATCGCCTCGGCCACGTTGTCGGGCCGGGTGCCCACGTAGACGGCGACCTGCCCGGTGTCGGCGTAGTGGCTGGCATACGAGAAGACGGCGTAGGCCAGGCCGCGCTTCTCGCGCACCTCCTGAAAGAGGCGCGACGAGGTGGAGCCGCCGAAGATCGTGTCGAGGATGCGCAGCGCGAAACGACGGTCGTCTCCGCGGGGAATGCCGGGACCACCGAGGCACAGGTGGTACTGCTCGGTGTCCTTCTCGTGGAAGCGCAGCGCGGGGGCGCTGCCGTTCGGCGATGAGCCCACGGCCGGTGCGGCTCCCGTGCCCGGGAAGCTCGATTCCACGAGCGAAACGATCCGCTCGTGCTCGAGGTTCCCCGCCGCGGCCACCACGATGTTGCCCGGCACGTAGCGCCCGTCGTGCCAGGCCGCGATCTGCGGCACCGGCACCGACGACACCACCTCGGCGCGGCCGATTATCGGCCGCCCCAGCGGATGGTCGCCGAAGACCGCACCCGCCAGGACGTCGTGCACCTTGTCCTGGGGCTCGTCCTCGTACATCGCGATCTCCTCGATCACCACCTGGCGCTCGGAGTCGATGTCCGGATAGGCGGGGCGCTGGACCATGTCCTGGAGCACGTCGAAGGCGCGCTCCAGGTGGCCGTCGAGGAAGCGCGAGTAGACCGAGGTCGTCTCCTTGCTGGTGCCGGCGTTGACCTCCGCACCCATGGCGTCGAAGGCCTCGTCGATCTCCAGCGACGAGAAACGGTCGGTCCCCTTGAACAGCAGGTGCTCGAGGAAGTGCGAGATCCCGGCCTGCTCGGGAGCCTCGTCGCGCGAGCCGGCACGGACCATGAACCCGAGGGCGATCGAGCGGACCGAGGGCATGGCCTCGGTCACCACCCGGACCCCCGAGTCCAGGGTCGTGATGCTGGCGGGCCCGTTGCTCACTCGGTGCGGCCCCGGTCCCGGTCGCGGTCGCGGTAACCCGAGCGGTCGCCGCCCCGGTCCCGGTCACGGCCACCGCCGTTGCCGCGGTCACGGCGGCCGCGCCCGCGGTCGCCGCCGCGGTCACCCCGGCCACCCTTGTCGCCGGTGCCCATGGAGGCCAGCTCCTCGGCGGACTTGCCGGAGATCTCCGGGTCCTCCGCCAGGCGCAGGCCGATCCGGCCACGCTCGCGGTCCACCTCGACGACCTTGACGTTCACCTCGTCGCCGCGGTTGACGACGTCCTCCACCGCGTTCACCCGCTCGCCGGGCTTGATGTTGGAGATGTGCAGCAGGCCGTCGGTGCCCTTGGCCAGCTCGACGAAGGCGCCGAAGGTGGTCGTCTTCACGACCTTGCCGGTGAACTCGTCACCGACCTCGACCTCCTTGGTCATCGAGCGGATCCGGTCGGTCAGGGCGTCGCCCTGCTCGCCCGACTGGGCGTAGATGCGGATCGTGCCGTCGTCGTCGATGTCGATCTGCGCCTCGAACTCCTCCGACAGCGCCCGAATCGTCTCGCCGCCCTTGCCGATGACGGCGCCGATCTTCTCGGTGTCGATCTGGATCTGCGAGATCCGCGGGGCGTACTGGGACAGCTCGGCGCGTGGCTCGGCGATCGCCTCGTTCATCTTGCCGAGGATCGACAGCCGGGCGTCCTTGGCCTGCGTGAGCGCGTCGCGCAGGATGTCGAACGTCACGCCGGTGATCTTGATGTCCATCTGGAGGGCGGTGATGCCCTCGGACGTGCCGGCGACCTTGAAGTCCATGTCGCCCAGATGGTCCTCCACGCCCGCGATGTCGGTGAGGACGATGTAGTCGTCGCCCTCCTTGATGAGGCCCATGGCCACGCCGGCCACCGGCGCCTTGATCGGCACACCGGCGTCCATCAGCGACAGCGTCGATCCGCAGACGGAGGCCATCGAGCTCGAGCCGTTCGACTCGAGGATGTCCGACACCACGCGGATCGTGTAGGGGAAGTCCTCAACCGACGGCACCACCGGCACAAGAGCGCGTTCCGCAAGCGCCCCATGTCCGATGTCACGCCTTTTCGGGCCGCGCATAAAGCCCGCCTCACCCACCGAGAACGGCGGGAAGTTGTAGTGGTGGAAGTAGTGCTTCTTCTCCTGCAGCCCGAGCGTGTCCAGACGCATCTCGTCACGCGTGGTGCCGAGCGCCGCGACCGAGTACGCCTGCGTCTGGCCGCGAGTGAAGATCGCCGAGCCGTGCACGCGCGGAGCGGCCGGCACCTCGATCCAGATCTCGCGGATCTCCTCGGCGGCGCGGCCGTCCGGACGCTTCTTGTCCACGGCGATCCGGCGCCGGATGATCTCCTTCTCCAGCTTGTCGAACGCGGCCTGGACCTGAGAGCGCCGCTCGTGGTAGGTGTCCGGCTCGTCGGGGTTGCCCGAGAGCGCCTCGAGCGTCTCCTCCTCGACCCGCTTGGTGGCCTCCTGGCGCTCGAGCTTGTCGACCACCTGGGTGGCCTCCTCGAGCGCGCTGCCGAAGCGCGACTTGACCTCGGTCGTGACCGCCTCGTCGATCTGCGGCGGCGTGACCTCGTCCTTGTCCTTGCCGGCCTGCTTGCGCAGGTCGTGCTGCGCCTCGCAGAGGCGCTTGATCTCGGCGTGGGCGATGTCGAGCGCATCGAGGATCTCGGCCTCGGTGATCTCGCTGGCGCCGGCCTCGACCATGAGAATGGCCTCCTCGGTGCCCGCGACCACCAGGTCGAGCGGGGACTCGAGCAGCCACTCCTCCTCGGGGTTGACGAGGAAGTTGCCCTCGCCGTCCTGGCCGATGCGCACGGCGCCGACCGGCATCGGGAAGGGGATGTCCGAGATCATCAGCGCGGCGCTGGCGCCGTTCATGGCCAGGATGTCGTAGGGGTGCTCGTGGTCGATCGACATCGGGATCGACACCAGCTGCGTCTCGCGCCGCCAGCCCTTGGGGAAGAGCGGGCGCAGGGGCCGGTCGATCATGCGCGCCGTGAGCGTCGCCTTCTCACCGGCCCGTCCCTCGCGCTTGAAGAAGCTGCCGGGGATCTTGCCCGCGGCGTACATCCGCTCCTCCACGTCGACGGTCAGGGGCAGGAAGTCGACGTCGCGAGTGTTGCCGGCGGTTGCCGTGCAGAGGACCATGGTGTCCCCCGCGGTGACGACGACGGAGCCGCCCGCCTGCTTGGCGAGCTTGCCGGTCTCGAACTCGATCGAGCTCCCGCCCATCTCGAGCGAGACCCGGCTCACGTCAAAACTCATGTATTTCCTTTCGGCCGCCTCCGGTTGGCGGCATGGCTTCATGTGTTCCCTTTAGAACGCGGAGAAGGCTAGCAGCGGGCCAGCCGCGAAAGCAGGTCCGGACTGGGAACTCCGGGGTGCGCCTCGCCCGCCACGAACTGGGTCGGAGTGGTCGTCACACCCGCCGCGATGCCGGTGCGGAAGTCGCGTTCGACGCGGTCCGCAAGCTCCTGAGAGCGCCGGTCGGAGTCGAAGCGCTGCACGTCGAGGCCCAGCTGCTGCGCGCGCTCCCACAGGTGCGGATCGTCGAGGTGGCCCTGGTCTTCGAGCAACCCGTCGTGCATCTCCCAGAATCGCCCCTGACGCCCGGCGGCCTCGGCCGCCGCGGCGAGCACGCGCGCACGTGGGTGCTTCGAGGTCACCGGGAAGTGACGGAACACCCGGGTGACTGTGAGCCGCTTGAGCGCGAGGTGCGCCGCCGCGCAGTAAGGGCACTCGAGGTCCGCGTACTCGATCACCACCGGCCCCGTGCCCCGGACATGGTCCTCGGGACCGGGGTCAGGCGGCGGTGCGCTGCTCCAGGGCGTCGAAGATGAGGTTGGCACCGGGGACCTCGAGCGGCGGGGACATGTAAGCCCACTCGACCGTGCCGTCCGGGCCGACCATCACGAGCGCCCGGCCGGCCACCCCGTGGCTCTCGGCCCAGACGCCGTACGCCTTGGCCACCTCACCCTTGGGGTGGAAGTCGGAGAGCAGCGGGATGCTCACGCCGAGATGCTCCCTGAAGGCCTTGTGGCAGAAAGCGCCGTCAACCGAGATGCCCACCAGCCGCGCGCCGCGCTCCTCGAACTGGGGCAGCACCTCCTGGTAGACGTTCATCTGGTCGGTGCACGTGGGGCTGAAGTCCGCCGGGTAGAACACCAGCACCACGCGGCGGCCCTCGAAGTCGCTCAGCGAGACCTCGTTGCCGTCCTGGTCGGGAAGAGTGAAGTCCGGCGCCGAGGAGCCGGGCTCGATCATCGGCGGAGACCGAGCTCCTGGATCAGAGCGCGATAGCGGTCGATGTCCGCCTTCTGCAGGTACTTCAGCAGCCGGCGGCGCTTGCCGACGAGCATCAGGAGCCCGCGGCGCGAGTGATGATCCTTGCGGTGCTCGCGCAGGTGCTCGGTGAGCTCGTTGATGCGCGACGTGAGCAGCGCGACCTGGACCTCGGTGGATCCGGTGTCGGCGTCGCCCCGTCCGTACTTGGAGACGATCTCGCGCTTGGCATCGGCAGTCAGCGACATGCGACGCGAAACCGTAGCAGGCAGCCGGGGAGCGCTGGACGCCGGATTCAGTGGGCTTCGCGCTCGACGATCCGCTGCGCCTCGGCCACGTCGCGCTGCATCTGGACCACGAGCTTGTCCACCGAATCGAAGCGCTTCTCCCCGCGCATCCGCTCGAGAAAGGCGACGCGCAGGGTCTCGCCGTAGATGTCGCCCGTGAAGCCGATCAGGTGGGCCTCCACGAGCAGGCCGCGGCCGGTCTCGAACATCGGCCGCACCCCGACGTTCACGGCGGCGGGATGGCCGTGCGCCCAGGCGGCGTACACGCCGTGGCCCGGCGTCACGTAGGCGTCGTCGGGCACCAGGTTGGCCGTGGGCATGCCGAGCGTGCGACCGCGCCGGTCGCCGGCCACCACCTCGCCCTCGAACAGGAACGGCGCCCCCAGGAAGTCTGCCGCCTCGCGGACCTCGCCGGCCGCCACCAGCCCGCGGATGTGGCTGGACGAGATCGTCTCGCCGGCAGCCTCCACCAGCGGCGTCACGCTGGTCTCGAAATCGTCGTGCTCCCGCAGGAACTCCGGAGTTCCGCGCGCTCCCTTGCCGAAGCGGAAGTTCTCGCCCACCGATACGCGTCCGGCGCCCAGGCGGTCGATCAACACCTGCTGTACGAAGTCCTCCGCGCTCTGCTCCGAAAAGCTCCGGTCGAACGGGATCACCACCAGTTCCTCGACCCCCAGCCCCGCGATCAGATCGCGCTTTACCGCGAACGGGCTGATCAGCTTCGGCGTGGCCTCCGGGTGGATGACCGACAGCGGATGGGGCTCGAAGGTGAGCACCGTGGTGGAGTCGTCGATCACCGCCCGGTGCCCGCGATGGACTCCGTCGAAGGTGCCGATGGCCACGCGCCGGGGCTCGCGAGCCGGGTCGACGTCGGTAAGCGATACGACCTTCATCCGGGCGCGAACACTACGACGGGCTGGAGCTGGCCATCGCGCGGCTCGGCTATCGCCAGCAACCGCTCCTCGTGGGTGAGCCGCACCCAGGGCTCGCCCGCAGCACCGGCGGCCACGCGGCGGCCGTGGCTGACCGACTCGGCCTCGGTGGCGTCGAGGGCGCGCTCGGGAAGGAAGGCCAGTGCATCGCCGAGGCCGACCAGGCGCTCCGGGTCGGCGTCGCCGAGACGAAAGGGGCCGATCGCGGTGCGCTCGAGCTCCTCGCAGTAGGCGTCACCCAGCTCGGTGACCAGGGTGCGGATGTAGGTGCCCGCGGAGCACTCGATCTCGAACGCCGCACGCTCGTCCTCGTGCCAGAGCAGCTCCGAGCGGTGGACGGTCACGGGGCGGGCGGCGAGCTCGGCCTCTTCGCCGCGCCGCGCCAGCTCGTAGGCGCGGCGTCCCCCGACCTTGACGGCCGAATAGGCGGGTGGCCGCTGCAGCTGCTCGCCCACGGGGATCTCGAGCCGTGCCGGAAGCCTGCCGGTGTGCGTGAGCTCGCCGTCGCGGTCGCCGGTGTCGGAGGTCCAGCCCAGTCGCGCCACCGCGCGGTAGGTCTTCGGGAGGCCCATGAGGAAGCGCTGGGCACGGGTGGCCCGGCCGAGGAGCACGAGCAGCAGGCCGGTGGCGAACGGGTCGAGCGTGCCCGCGTGACCGACCTTGACGCCGCGCGGAAGCGTGCGGCGCACGCCCGCCACCACATCGTGCGAGGTCACTCCCGCCGGCTTCGCGTGCAGGACGACTCCGTCGCCTTCGAGCATCCGGCTCGTCTACGGACGCAGCTGCTCGCCCACGTGGGCGCGGAGCTGCGCCACCAGCTCGGCGAAGGGGAGGGCGCTGGAGAAGCCCGCGGCCTGCGGGTGCCCGCCCCCGCCGAACTCCCGTGCGATGCGCGACACGTCGACCTTGCCGTCGGTGGCACGCAGGCTGACCTTGCGCATGCCGTTGCGGCCGTCACTCAGCAGGTCGCGGACGAGCACGGCGATCCTGGTCCCCTCGACCGAGCGCAGGTGATCCACCACACCCTCCGAGTCGGTCTCCGCGGCGCCGGTCTGCTCGTAGTCCTGCTTGTCGAGATGGGCCAGCGTGATCGCGCCGTCGTCGTGGCGTTCGATGCTGGCGAGGGCCCGCTGCAACAGCTGGAGCCGGCTGAACGGCAGGTCCTCCCACAGCCGCCGGTAGACCAGGTGCGGCCGGACTCCGGCCTCGATCAATTCCGCCGCCATCCGGTGCGACTCGGCCGAGGTGTTCTCGTACATGAAGCGCCCGGTGTCGGTGATCAGGCCCACGTAGAGAGCGTCGGCGATGCCCGCCGTGATGGTCACGTCGAGCTCCTTCGACAGGCGCCACACGATCTCGGCCGTGCTCGACGCGTCGGGGCACACGAGGTTCACCGTGCCGAAGCGGGTGTTGTCGTGATGGTGGTCGATGTTGAGGATGTGGAGCCCGTCGGCCTGCAGGAAGTCGACCGGCATCCGATCGATGTTGCCGCAGTCGAGGAACACGATGGTGCGCTCGGCCACGTCGTCGGGCGGCGCGCCCACCAGGCCGTCGAAGGTGAAGCCGCGGTACTCCCAGGGCAGCGGGAACTCATCCGGCGACATGTACATGACCGAGTCCTTGCCCAGCTGCTCGAGAATCCGGTGCATCGCCAGCAGGGAGCCGAGCGCATCGCCGTCGGGATTCTCGTGGGTGGTGAGCAGCAGCTTGTGGGAATCCCGCAGCTCTCCCAGCACCTGCTCCTGCTCGGTGGCGATGCTCACTCCTCGTCCTCCAGGAGCTCCGTGATCCGCATCCCGCGGTCGATCGACTCGTCGAATACGAACTGCAGCGTCGGCGTCCGCTTCATCCGAAGCTCGCTGCCCACCGCCTGCTGAATCACGCCGTGGGCGGACTCGAGACCCGCGAGGGTGTCGGCCCGCTGTTGCTCGTCGCCGAGCACGCTCACGAAGACGCGGGCGTGGCGCAGGTCGGGGCTGGTTTCAACGGCAGTCACAGTCACAAAGCCTATGCGTGGGTCTCTCAGTCCCTCGGCGAGCCTGGCTGAGACGACCTCACGGACCGCCTCGTTCACCCGACGCATGCGTTCGGTCATTTTAGAGCAGGTCCTTCTTCGACTTGAGAAGGACTTCCACGGTTGCGCAATCGGGAAACATCGAGTCGACGTAGCGTTCGAGGGCCTCGGCTCTATGTCGCACGGCGCCCGCCTCGCCCCCCACGACCGCCGCGGTGAGCTCGGCCCGCTGCCACAGATCGTGGTGGTCGGTCTCCGCCACCGCGGCACCGAAGCGCCGTTGCAGCTGCGCCTTGACCGACGCAAGCTCCTTGCGCTTGCCCTTTAGGCCGACGTTGTCGGGAAGGTGAATCTGGATCTCGATCAGGCAGACAAAGCTCAAGAGAGCGTTTGTTCGACCTGGCGCGTCTCGTAGACCTCGATCACGTCCCCCTCCTTGGGGTCGGGGTAGTTCTCGAGCACGATGCCGCACTCCATCCCCGAGGTCACCTCGCGTACATCGTCCTTGAAGCGACGCAGCGAGCCGATGCGCCCGGTATAGACCACCGTTCCGTCGCGCACGAGCCGGCACTGTCCGCCTCGCCGGATGGTCCCGTCGGTCACGTAGCAGCCGGCGATCGTTCCGACGCGCGAGGCCTTGAAGGTCGCCCGCACCTCGGCGGTGCCCACCTGGTCCTCGACCTCCACCGCCTCGAGCAGGCCCTCCATGGCGTCGCGCAGGTCCTGGACGATGTTGTAGATCACGCCGTAGGTGCGGATCTCAACGCCCTCCTGGTCGGCCACGCGCGCAGCGTTGCCCACCGGGCGCACGTTGAAGCCGATGATCACGCCGTCGGAGGCCGAGGCGAGCATCACGTCGGACTCGGCGATGCCGCCGACGCCTTCCCGGATGATGTTGACCTGGACCTGGTCCTGGGGCAGGCGAACGATCTCGTCCGCCAGCGCCTCGAGAGAACCGGCGACGTCGGCCTTGAGCACGAGGTTGAGCTCCTGCTCGCCGCGCTCGGCGCGAGCCAGCACGTCCTCGAGGGACACTCGCCGCCGCGCCTGACGCGCCAGCGCCTCCTGCTTCATGCGGATCGAGCGCTCGTTGGCCACGCGCTTGGCCTCGCGGTCGTTCTCCACGACGCGGAAGGGCTCACCCGCGTCGGGCACGCCGTCGAAGCCGAGGATCTCCACCGGGGTGCCCGGTGTGGCCTCCTCGACGCGGGTTCCGCGGAAGTCGTTCATCGCGCGCACGCGGCCCCAGGTGTCCCCCGCCACCACGGCGTCGCCAACGCGCATGCGGCCGCGATGGATCAGCAGGGTGACCGTCGCGCCCCGGCCGGGGTCGAGCCGCGACTCGATCACGAAGCCCGATGCGTCCGTGTCCGGGTTGGCGCGCAGCTCTTGGATCTCGGCCAGGGTGACGAGCGTCTCGAGCAGGTCGTCGAGGTTCTGGTGGGTCTTGGCCGAGACGTCCACGAACTCCGTGTCGCCACCCCAGTCAGCCGGCGTCAGGCCCTGCTGGGCCAGCTCGCCGCGGACGCGGTTGGGGTCGGCGCCCTCCTTGTCGATCTTGTTGACCGCGACCATCACCGGCACCTCCGCGGCCTTGGCGTGGTCGATCGCCTCGACCGTCTGCGGCATGACGCCGTCGTCTGCCGCCACCACGATCACCGCGATGTCGGTGACCTTGGCTCCACGGGCACGCATGGCCGTGAACGCCTCGTGGCCGGGGGTGTCGAGGAAGGTGATCGTGCGCTCGTCGTGGTGCACCTGGTACGCGCCGATGTGCTGGGTGATCCCGCCGGCCTCGCCGGCGGCCACCTCGGTCTCGCGGATCGCGTCGAGCAGCGACGTCTTGCCGTGGTCGACGTGACCCATGATCGTGATCACCGGGGGACGCTCGATCAGCTGCTCGTCGGTGTCCTCGTAGACCGGCTCCGGCTCGACCTCGTCGGCGGCCGAGACCATGTCGACCTTCTTGTCGAAGCCTTCGGCCAGGACCTCGATCGCCTCATCGGAGAGCGTCTGGGTGAGCGTGGCCATCTCGCCGAGCTGCATCAGCTTCTTGATGACCTCCGGCGCGCTCAGCTGCAGCGACTCGGCCACTTCCTTGACCGTCGAGCCCGAGCGTACGGGCACCGCCGGGTCCTCGGCCATCTCGGCCTCGAGCTTGGCCTGCGCCTCCGCCTCGAGATCGGGCTCCACCCACTGGGGGCGGCGCCTGCGCCCACGGCCGCGCCGGGGCGGCTGGGACTGCTGGGGAGGGCCGGGACGGTCGCGTCGCGAAGCCTGGGAGTCGATGACCACACGCCGGCGCCGGCCGCCCGTGTCGGCGCCGCCGCCCTCTCCAGCCCGGCCGCCGCGCGTGGGACGAGCGCCGCCGCGTCCGCCGCCGCCACCACCGGCAGCCGCGGGGCCACGCCCGCCGCCCTGTCCGCCATCGGGTCCGCGCGACCCGCCCTGGCCACCGGGACCGCGTCCACCGCCACCGCGCTCTCCGCCCTGGGGCTGACGCTCGCCGGGGGGCGGCGCGTCCTGAAGGATTCGTGGCCCGCGCCCGGCGGGGCCCGCACGGCGCACCTCGCCCGCAGGATCAGGCGGCCTCTGGATCGAGGGGCGCTGCTCTTCCGAGTCCTGCTTGCCTCCGCCCTGGTTGCCGTCGCCGTCGGGACCGGCCTCGGCGGCGGGGGCGCTGGGCGTCTCCGCCGCCGCGGGCGGCGCCTCGGCCGGCTGCGCGGCGGGCTCGGCCGCCTTGGGCGGGGCCGGAGCCGGGGACGGCGCGGCGCCGTTGCCGAAGGCGCGAGCGGCGTCGGATTCCTCGACGCTGGATGCAGGTGCCGTGACCTTGAGGCCGGCACCCTGGAGCACCTGGAGAGCCTCCTTGGAGGTGATCCCTCGCTCCTTCGCTATCTCGTGGACGCGCTTCTTTGCCATTCCTGCACCAAGTCTATGGTCTCCTGATCAATGGTCACCGGCGCCCGGAAGGAGCGGGCCAGGGCGCGCGGGCTGTCGAGACTAGCGGCACACTCGGGCTCGCCGCACAGGTAAGCGCCGCGCCCGTGGGCGCGCGCCGCGGCGTCCGGCCGCACCCCGCCGTCCTCGCCGCGCACCAGCCGCAGCAACTCCCGCTTGGGCAGGGAGCGCCCGCAGCTCACGCAGCGCCGCAGCGGATCTACGACTCCTCCGCCTCCTCGGCCTCGGCCGGCGCCTCTCCGATCTCGACGTCGGCCTCGATGTTCCCGTCGGCGGCGGCGCTCTCGGTCCCGACCTCGGCCTCGGGCTCGGGGGCGATGTCCTCGGAGGAGGGCAAATCGGCGACGATCTCCTCCTCGACGGCCTCCTCGGCATCCTCGGCGACGGCCTCCGGCACGTCGTCGTCCCCGGGCTCCGGGAGCTCGTCGCCACCCCCCGCTCCGTCGCCGTTCGCACCCTCCTCGGGCGGGACGAGGTAGTCGGTGTCCTGATCGACGAGAGCCTGGTGGGCCGGCAGGCCGCAGTAGCGCGATCCGGGCAACGAGGCGTTGGGGCAGCGCTTGCCGTTGGCGAGGATCGCGGCGCAGCGGCCGGACACCTCCTCCTCGTCGTAGCCCATCTCCGCCTCGTCCTCGGCGAACTCGGTCTCGGAGCGGATGTCCACGCGCCAGCCGGTGAGGCGGGCGGCGAGCCGTGCGTTCAGGCCGTCCTTGCCGATCGCGAGCGAGAGCTGGTCGTCGGGAACGATCACCGTGGCCTGCTTGGCCTCGTCGTCGACCAGCACCTCGCGCACGCGCGCGGGCGAGAGGGCCTTGGCCACGAAGCGTGCCGGCTCCTCGTTGAAGGGGATGATGTCGATCTTCTCGCCGCGCAGCTCGGACACCACCATGCGCACGCGCGAGCCACGCGGGCCCACGCAGGCGCCCACCGGGTCCACGCCCGACGCGTGCGAGATCACGGCGATCTTGGAGCGGTAGCCCGGCTCCCGGGCCACGTTCTGGATCTCCACCAGACCGTCGGCGATCTCCGGCACCTCGAGCTCGAACAGCGCCCTGATCAGCTCCGGCGAGCGCCGCGACACGATGATCGACGGACCCTTGGCCTGGTTCGAGACGTCGGTGATGATCGCCTTGACGCGCTGGCCGTGGTCGTAGCGCTCGCCGTGCACCTGCTCCCCCCGCGGCAGGAGCGCCTCGACGCGCTCGCGCAGCTGGACGAGGGTGTAGCGCGAGTCGGACTGCTGGACGATGCCGGTGATCAGCTCGCCCATCCGGTCCTCGTACTCGTCGAACACGTTGTCGCGCTCGGCCTCGCGGATCCGCTGGAGGATCACCTGCTTGGCCGTCTGGGCCGCGATCCGGCCGAAGTTGTCGGGCGTGACGTCGGTCTCGTCGATCTGGTCGCGGTACTGCATCAGCCGCTCCTGATCGATCTCGGGCGCCTCCGGATAGACGAGCTCACCGGTCTCGGGATCCACCGTGGGCTCGCCGGCCTCCTCCTCGACCTCGTCGAGCAGCTGCTCCTCGAGGTCGGGCGGCAGGATCAGCTCGTACACCCGGAAGTCGCCACTGCCGCGATCGACCTCCACGCGCGCGTACTTGGCCGCGTCCTGAGTCTTCTTGTAGGCCGAGAGCAGCGCGTCCTCCAGCGCCTCCATCAGGCGTTCTGCCGAGATTCCCTTCTCGCGCTCGAGGACACCTACGGCCTCCACGATCTCCTTGGTCATCCGCCCCCCTCGAGCAGGTTGCTTCGATTTATGTCCGCGTACGGGATCGATACGACCCCGTCGTCGGCGGCGACGGTCACGGCGTCGTCGCTGGCTCCGACCAGCTCTCCGGTGTAGCTCTTGTGGCCGTTCCTCGGTTCGCGCAGCCGCACGCGGGCGCGGCGACCGAGGAAGCGCCGGAAGTGATCGGGCTTGGTGAGCAGCCGCTGCGGCCCCGGCGAGGAGACCTCGAGCGAGTAGTCGGCCAGCAGATCCCCGAGGTGACGCGTCACGCGCTCGCAGAGCTCGAGCGAGACGCCATCGGGGTGGTCGATGAACAGCGCGCAGCCGGTCGGCGAGTCACCCGCTCGCAAGCGAGCAGCTCGACGTCCGGCTCCACCGTGGCGAGCCGCTGCTCTATGTCGTCTGTCCAGTTGGTCGGTCTGCATCAGGTATCAAAAAAGGTGGGCTGCGAAGCCCACCTCCAGGCGCGGCGCCCCACCGGGGTGCCGCGTACGACTGAAAGTCCTAGCGACCGACGATTATAACGCCGCTCAGAGCTGCAGCGACTTGGCCACGAGGAACTCCTCGAGCCCGTAGCGGCCCATCTCGCGACCGTGCCCCGACTGCTTGTAGCCGCCGAACGGCGCCAGCGGGTTGAACGCGCCGCCGTTGATCTCCACCTGCCCGGTCCTCATTCGGGTGGCCACGCGCTTGGCGCGCTCCTCGTCCGCCGACCACACCCCGCCCGCCAGCCCGTAGACCGAGTCGTTGGCGATGCGGATCGCGTCCTCCTCGTCCTCGTAGGGCATGATCGCGAGCACCGGGCCGAAGATCTCCTCCTGCGCGATCGTCATGTCGGTGGTGACCTCTGAGAAGACGGTGGGGCGCACGAAGTAGCCGGATTCGAGCCCGTCGGGTGGCTCGGCCCCGCCGGTCACGAGCTTGGCCCCCTGCTCGGTTCCCGTCTCGATGTAGCCGCGCACGCGCTCGCGCTGAACGTCGGACACGAGCGGGCCGAGCATCGTGCCCTCGGTGAAGGGGTCGCCCGGCGTGAACGACTCGGCGACGACCGCGGCTATCGACTCGACCTGGGCGAGCTGCTCGCGCGGCACGAGCATGCGGGTCAGGGCGCTGCACGTCTGGCCCGAGTTGAGAAAGCACTTGGCCACGCCGTCGGTCACGGCCTGCTCGAGCTCGGCGTCGTCGAGGAGGACGTTGGCCGACTTGCCGCCCAGCTCGACCGACACGGGCTTGACCGCCTGGGCCGCCAGCTCGGAGACGCGCCGGCCGGCCCGCGTGGAGCCGGTGAAGGACACCATGTCCGTCTCTGGGTGGGCCACGATCGCCTCGCCCACCACCGGTCCGTAGCCGGTGACGAGGTTGAAGACGCCCGCCGGCAACCCCACCTCGTCGCAGATCTCGGCCAGCACGAACGTGTTGAGCGGCACCACCTCGCTGGGCTTCAGGACCACGGTGCAGCCCGCGGTCAGCGCCGGCGCCACCTTGTTGGCGATCTGGCTGAGCGGGTAGTTCCACGGGGTGATCGCGGCGACGACGCCCACGGGCTCGCGCACGATCAGCGAGTTGCCCACCTCCTCCTCCCACTCGATCTCCTCCACCAGCTCGGTCTGGGACGAGAAGGTCACGGAGGGGAGCCCCGCCTGGATCATGCGGGACAGCGTGAGCGGCATGCCCAGCTCGGTGGTGAACAGCACGGCCAGCTCGTCGGCCCGCTCGGACAGCCGGTCGCCGATCGCGCCCGCCAGGCGCGCGCGCTCGTAGGGCGACGTGCGTGACCAGGAGTCGAAGGCGGCACGCGCGGCGAGCACGGCGCGGTCGGCGTCCGCGGCGCTCCCCTCGGGGACCCGGCCGATCACCTCCTCGGTGGTCGGGTTGACGACGTCGATCGTGCCGGAGCCGTCCGGCTCGACCCACTCACCGCCGATGTAGAGGCGGTCGCGGACCAGGGCGTCTGCTGCGATGGCTGACATCGTGGGGCTCCTTGGGGTCTACGCCGTGACGGCCGCGGTGGCCGGGGAGGCGGCGAGAATGGCCTCGCCGGTGCGCTGCGCCAGCGCCATGATCGTAATCATCGGGTTGGTCCCCGACGGCGTGGGGAAAGCGCTCGCGTCGCCGATCCACACCCCGGGCGTGTCGTGCAGCTCTCCGTACGGGTTGGCCACGCTCTGCTGCGCGTTCGTGCCCATGCGGCAGGTGCCCATCTGGTGCGCGGCGAACAGCTTGAACCCGCCCGCCCGCAGCGGCACGCGCTTGAGCCGCGCGACGAACGCGTCCACGTCGTCCCCCACTCGCCAGCGGGGCAGGCCGCCGGCCAGGGCGCTGATCTCGCGGGCCCCGGCGGCCACGTGCAGGCGCACCTGGGCCTCGATCGCGCGGTGGGTGTTGCGCACGTCCAACTCGTCGGTGAGCGAGTACCAGGGCTGAGCGAGGGCCGCGGCGTCGAGAGTGACCCGCCCGCTGCCGTGGTCGCGCACCAGCCCGATGAAGGTCGAGCCGTAGCGGTACTCCGACATCGCCTGCTTGTGAGCCTCGCCGCCGGTGAAGGGCAGCGCGGACGCCCCGGTCCCGGGGGCGTACTGCGTGGCCTCGAGGAGGAAGCCGTAGCCGTCCTCGGCGTCGGCGAACTCATCCACCAGTCCGGCGTGCGGAGCCCCCCACCAGGCGCGCTGATCGTCGGCGTAGCTGCCGAACACGGCGGTACAGGGATGCACCCGCAGGTAGTGGCCCACCGCCGGGCCGCCGATCCCTGAGCGCAGCAGCAGCGCCGGGGACTCGAGCGCTCCGGCGGCGACGATCACCCGCGGCGCCCGCACGGCCACCCGTGTGGGAACGCCGCCGGACGCCGGGTCGGAGTGGACGGCCTCGACCCCGGCGGCGCGCCCGTTCTCGACCAGCACGCGCTGCGCGGTGGTGCGCACCATCACCTCGGCGTTCCCGGCGATCGCGTCGGCCAGGTAGGTGTGCGGCGTGGACTGCTTGGCCCCCGTCTGGTCGCCGAAGCCGATGTAGCCCGCCGTCTCGGGGCTGTAGAGCGTCTCGTCGATGTTGCGGTTGCAGGTGGCAAACGACCAGCCCAGGGCCTCGGCCCCGCGTTTCATCGACTCCTGCGTGCCGTTGAGATCCGAGCAGCGGTCGTTGACCGACAGGCGTTGCCAGACCGAGTCGAGGTGGCGATCGAAGGCGGCGCCGTCCAGGCCCTCGAGGCCGAACTCGCGGGCCCACTGCTCACGCACCCACGGCTTGGTGCGCAGGCAGTTGGTCCAGTTGATGGTGGTGCCGCCGCCGTAGGTCGCTCCGGCGTACAGGGCCACGTTCATGTCGGCCGTGGGGTTGGGGCCGCCGCGCCAGTAGAGGTTCTGGTAGGCCCAGAGCTCGTACTGGTTGAAGTCGGACTCATCGAACAGACCGCCGGCCTCGAGCACCAGCACCTTCAGCCCGGCGCCGGCCAGGGCCGCCGCGATCACGCTGCCGCCGGCGCCCGAGCCGACCACAACGGCGTCGGCCTCGTAGGCAGCGTCCTCGCCGGCCGGCACCAGCGGC
Source organism: uncultured Thermoleophilaceae bacterium (assembly GCA_963808545.1). GTDB lineage: Bacteria > Actinomycetota > Thermoleophilia > Solirubrobacterales > Thermoleophilaceae > JACVRW01. The sequence goes on from CAWEGB010000008.1 coordinate 334,267, forward strand.
GTGACCGTGCGCGGGCGCTGCTCGGGCATCGCGCTCGGCCCGGGGTAGCCGAAGCTGGCCCAGAACGCGTTGCGCCCGCTGACGTCCGGCATCCCATAGGCGAACAGCAGGGCGAGGCTGACCAGCGTCTGTCCCCCCAGCTCCGCCGCCGGGCCGAGCGTCCTCAGGTTGCGCAACAGCTGCTCGCGCGAGCGTCTCGACGCGGACAGGAAGCCCATCTGCGCGAGTCCGTCCACGAGCTGCCAGAGCCCCTCCCGTTGCTCGGGCGGCAGGCCCTCGATGGTGCTCATCAGTGTCTGGTCGGCCCCGACGTCGGTGCCCGACCGGGCCCAGAAGCCGTCGCTGTCGCCGGGTCGCTCGAGCGGGGGGCAGACCGTGTCGCAGACGGCGCCCAGGACCTGGATCCGGACCTCGTTCATCGTCGCTCCTCTGGGACGGCGCTTCCTCTGGTCAGGGGGCGAGATTAGTCTTGCAACCAATGCGGGTCAACAGAGTGTTGATTTTTCTCGGCATCGCGTTTAGGTTGGCGCGGATGGACGGCGCGCTCGGCACGATGTCGCTGGGGGGTGTGTGACTGTCGAGCGCGCCGTTCTCAAATCCCCGCGGCGGAGGGGACCCAACAAGGGAGACCTGAAGGAAGAGGCGATCCTCGAAACGTGCGAGCGCCTCCTGCAGAAGAAGCCGATGAATGACATCGGCGTCGACGAGCTCGCGGCCGGCGCCGGGATCTCCCGCTCCTCCTTCTACTTCTACTTCGAGTCCAAGGACGCAGTGCTGCGCACGCTCGTGGCCCGGATCGCCGAGGAGATGTTCGCCGAGGCCGAGAGCTGGCTCGACCGCACCGACGAGGCGCCCGAGGTCACCACCATGCGCACCATCGAGGCGACCGCCGCCGTATGGGAGGCGCACGGACCGGTGCTGAGGGCGGCCGTTCAGAACTGGGGCACGGTGCCCGAGATGCGGGCGTTCGGCGAGGGCCTGGTGAGGCGCTTCGTCGACCGCTCGGCCAAGAGCATCGAGGAGGCCCGCGAGGCGGGCGACGCTCCCGGCGGACCGGACCCCCGGGCGCTGGCCACCGCGCTCATCTGGATGAACGAGCGCTGCTTCTACACGAGCTCGCTCAGCGCAGACCCCGCGCTCTCCCGGCGGGAGCTCGTGCCGACCCTCACAGCGATCTGGCTGCGGGCCATCTTCGCGGACGTCACGCCTCCAGAAGGATCGTCACCGGCCCGTGATTGACCAGTGAGACCTCCATGCTCGCGCCGAAGATGCCGCCCTGCGCGCCCGTTGCCGCGCGTACGCGCTCATAGAGCGGCTCGGCCTCTTCCGGGGGCGCCGCGTCCACGAAGCTCGGACGATTGCCCTTTCGCGCGTCGCCGTACAGGGTGAACTGACTCACGCACAGGAGCTCTCCCCCGGCCCGGCCGACGTCCAGATTCATACGGCCGTCGGCGTCCTCGAACACGCGCAGCGCCAGCAGCTTTCGGGCCAGGCGGTCGGCCTGCTCCGGGCCGTCGCCGCGGCGCACCCCCACAAGTACGAGCAGGCCGGCGCCGATCCGGGCCACCTCCCGCCCCTCGACCGTGACCGCCGCCTCGCTGACACGTTGCACGAGCGCCCGCACGACATCCGTACTCTGACCGAATGGCCGTTCCGGAGCTGGTCGACAGCTATCTCGCGTCGGTGCCCGGACTGGGGGCCAGGCGGCTGGCCGCCGGGGAATGGGGACTGCAGGTGCCGGCCGACAACGCCGGCGGAGAGCCGCTCGACGTGGGCCTGCGGATGACGGACGGCATGCTGCGAGCCCAGGCGGTGGCGCTGCACGGCGCGAGCGACCTCGACCCCTGGATGCTGCTGTGGTGGAACCGCCAGACCCGGATGGTGCGCTTCGGCTGCTCGCGTTCGAAGGACATCTGGGTCCACGCCGACGTGGCCGCCGCCGAGGTCGACGAGCGCGCGCTCGACCGGCTTCTGGGCCTGGTGTGCGAGGCCGCCGTGGCGGTGCGCGACCACGCGGCAGGGATGCGAGCGGCGCCGCCGCCGGGTTGAACTAGGCCGCTAGCAGGCGCTCCCGGAAGGCGCGGTAGTCCGCTCGGTCCGGGCGCATGTTGGCCGCCAGCGCCGCGTGACGCCGGGCCTCGGCCCTGCGGCCCGTCTTCTCGAGCGAGCGCCCGAGACAGAAGTGCGCGTAATCGTTGACCGGGTAGCGCTCGACCACCGCGGCGAACTCCTCCGCGGCCTTGTCGAAGCGTGACGAGCGGAAGTACGCGCGCCCCAGGGCCTCGCGGATCGAGCCCTTGTCCGGCTCGAGCTCGCGGGCGCGCTCGAGCGGCACCGCCGCGGCCATGAAGTCGCCGCGCTCGAGCAGACGGCTGCCCTTCTGGAAGAGGTCGTAGGCGCTCTCGCTCATCGCTCTCCCTCAAAGGTACTCGGCGTCTCGGCCACGCTTCGAGCGCGCTCGACCACGTCCAGCACAGCCCCCGCGATGGCGGTCTTCGGGCCCGGTGGAACCGCCGACTCGGCGTCCGCGGTGATGATCGTGACCTCGTTGTCGAGGCTGTCGAAACCGATGTCGGCACGCGAGATGTCGTTGACGATGACGGCGTCGAGGCCCTTGCGTTCCAGCTTCTGGCGGCCACGCTCGACCGCGCCCTCGCCGTGCTCGGCGGCAAAGCCCACGAGCGTCTGACCCGGCCGTCGCCCGGCGGACACCGTGGCGAGGATGTCTGCGGTGGGCTCGAGCTCCACGGTGAGCCCCGCACGGCCGGTCTTCGCGATCTTGTCCTCGAGCGGGGACGCGGGGCGAAAGTCAGCGGGCGCGGCAGCCATCAGGAGCACGTCGGCACGCGCGAACTCCGAGCGCACGGCCGCCTCGAGCTCGGCGCTGGTCTCCACGTCGAGCGAGCGCACGCCTTCGGGACGCGGAAGGCTCACGTTGGCGCACACGAGGGTGACCTCGGCGCCGCGCCGTGCGGCCTCGGCGGCGAGCGCGAGGCCCATTCGCCCCGACGAGCGGTTGCCCACGTAGCGGACCGAGTCGATCGGCTCGCGGGTGCCGCCGGCGGTGACCAGGACCTCGAGGCCGTCCATGGAGCGCGGCTGGAACTCGCCGACGGACAGGGCGGTCTCGATGAGGGCCAGGATCTCCGGCGGCTCGGCCAGCCGGCCCACCCCCCACTCGCCCCGCGAGGCGAGGCTGCCCGTCCCCGGCTCGGCGATCAGCGCGCCGCGCTCCCGCAGAAGGCCGAGGTTGTGCAGCGTGGCCGGGTGCTCGTACATCCGGTTGTTCATGGCCGGCGCCAGGACGAGCGGCGAACGGTTGGCGAGCGCGGCGCTGGTCAGCAGGTTGTCGGCGTGGCCGTTCGCCAACTTGGCCAGAGTGTTGGCCGAGGCGGGCGCGACGCAGAGGACGTCACAGCGCTGGACCAGCTCCAGGTGGGAGATGGCGGCGTGGTCGGGCGACGGGTCACCCGGATAGGCCCCTCGGGCGGGGTCGGCTTCCCACTCGTCCACCAGGGCGGGGGCGCCGGTCACTCCCTCGAATGTGGCGCGGCCCACGAAGTTGACGCTGGCCGGGGTCTGGAGCACGCGGACGGCGTGACCGGCCTTCACCGCCAGGCGAACCAGCTCAACGGCCTTGTAGGCGGCGATCCCGCCGGTCACTCCGAGCAGGATGCGCGCCATCTGACCGTTCGCTTCCTGCTAGCGGTAGCGGTACTTGATCTTGCCGGCTGCCACTTCCTCGAGGGCGATCTTGAGGTAGTTCTTCGAGCCCGTCTCCACCATGGGCGGCGGGTACTCGTCGAAGGTGCCCTCGCCGAGGTTGTGGTAGTAGGAGTTGATCTGCCGGGCGCGCTTCGCGGCCACGATGACGCAGGCGTAGTGCGAGTCGACCGGCTCCAGCAGCTTGTCCAGACGTGGCTTGATCACGGCTCACACATCCTAGCGACCAGCTCCGCGAGCTCTGTCGCTGCACGGTCGCGGTCATCGTTGACGACGCGGTGATCGAACTCGCCGGCCGCCGCCAGCTCCTCGCGCGCCGCCGCGAGCCGGCTCTCGATCTCCTCCTGGGAGTCCGACCCTCGGGCGGCAAGACGCTCGCGTAGAGCCTCGAACGACGGCGGCTCGATGAAGATGCGGGTCGCCTCCGGCAAGGTCTCTCTGACCTGGCGCGCGCCCTGGAGGTCGATCTCGAGCACGATCGCCCGCGCCGGCCGTTCGAGCTCGGAACGGAGGGTCCCGTAGCGGTTGCCCGAGTAGGTTGCGTGCTCCACGAACTCGCCGGCTTTCACCCGACGATCGAAGTCATCTCGGCTGAGAAAGTGATAGTCGACTCCATGCAGCTCTGCGCTGCGCGGGCTGCGCGTGGTGGCCGAGACCGCCAGCTGGACCCCGGGAATCCGGTCCAGCAACTCCTTGATGAGGGTTCCCTTGCCGACGCCCGAGGGCCCGGTGACGACCACGATCGGGGCGCTGGATGGGCCTATCGCCGCAGGTACGAGACCAGCTCGTTGCGCTGCCGCTCGGAGAGGCCGCCGATCGTCTTGCTGGGCGAAATGCGGCAGTGGGTGAGTATCCGGTTCACCTTCACCCGGCCGTACTTGGGGACGGCCAGCAGCAGGTCGAACGCCTTGGCGGTGAGCAGGTATTCGGGTGGATCGAGCAGCAGACCGTGGATCTGAATCCGGCCCGCCTTGAGGTCGCGCTTCAGCCGCGCGCGCCGGGTGCGGATCTCGTTGGCCCGCTTCAGGGCGTCCATTCTCTGGGTGAGCGACCGCTCGGGGGCGAGGCCCGCAGACTGAGTCTTGGCGGGCGAATGGGGGGCGGCCGGCATGGGCGGCGATAGTACACGGCCCCTGCGGGCCACGCGCCAGAAAACGCAAAAAACGCGCGAATTCATCTGGACCTCGACCTGAGCTTTAAGCGGCTTGCGGTTGCTTGAGCGTTTTGTCTGCCTTTGCAGGGCTTTTGGTAGGGAACCCCCATCGCTGCGCGGCAGCCGCCGCAGAGACCCCGCACCTTCCGCGAAAAAGCCGCTCTCGTGTACCCCAAAACGGACAGGCCGATTGGCCAAGCGGGCATACGGACGGTGGACGGGCGGCGCGCAGCGACGAGCGGGGCAGGCCGGACCGTAACGAGAGGGGTTATGCGCCAGCCCGCTCCGCGACCGTCGGTGCGAGCGAGGTCTCGGCGCGCAGTTCGACACTGATGCGCCGCCCGGCGGCCGGGTCGCGAAAGCTCTCGGTGCCGACCGCAACGGCGTCGGCGCCGGCGCGCAGGAAATCGGCGGCGTGACTCCCCGAGGCGATCCCCCCCATGGCGATCACCGGGAGGTCGACGCGCCCGGCAACCGCCCGAACCTGCTCGAGCGCGATCGCGCGGACCGCCGGGCCCGACACGCCTCCGGTGACCCCTCCCAGCCAGGGCTCGCCCCCGCGAGGGTCGAAGGCCATGCCCTTCAGCGTGTTGATCAGCGACACGGCATCGGCCCCCGCATCCTGGGCGGCCAGCGCGACCGCCGCCGGCTCGGTGGCGTTGGGTGTGAGCTTGACCACCAGAGGCTTGCCGGTGCGCGGGCGCACCGCCTGCACCGCGTGGGCCGTCTCGTCCGGATCCGCGCCCATCACCAGGCCGGTCTCCACGTTCGGGCACGAGACGTTCAGCTCGATCATGGCCACCTCGTCGCGTCGGCCCACAGCCGCCACGAGGTCGGCGAGCTCATCCCGGCTGAAGCCCATCACCGACACCACGAGCGGCACCGGCAGCTCGGCCAGCTGCGGCAGGTCCGAGCGCAGGAAGCCCTCGAGGCCCTTGTTGGGCAGCCCGATCGAGTTGATCAAGCCGCCCGGTGTCTCCCACAGCCGCGGCGGCGGATTCCCCTGCCTCGGCTCGAGCGTGATCGTCTTCGAGACGAAAGCGTCGAAGGGAAACCGCTCGAGCAGGGCATCCCCGAAGGCGCGGCGCGCCGCGATGGCGTCGAAGGTACCCGAGCCGTTGAGCACACGGCCCCGCAGGCCTACGCCGCAAAGCTCGAATCCGCCCTCGGCCGCGGAGCTCAATGTCCCGCCCCCGGGAACAGCACGTTGTCGAGGAGCTCGGCGTCGAGCACCGGCCCGTCGACGCACAGTCGCAGGTAGCCGTGGCGGGTCGGAACCACGCAGCCGAAGCAGGCGCCGTAGCCGCACGCCATGCCGGATTCGAGGGCCAGCTGGGCGGGGACGTCCCGCGCTGCGCACAGGGCACGCACCGCCTCCAGCATCGCCGGCGGGCCGCAGGCGTAGACCCTGGCGTCCGGATCGGCGTCGAGCTCGGCCGCCAGGAGGTCCGTGACGAGCGCCTGGCGCCCCACCGAGCCGTCGTCGGTGACCACGCCCGGTGACCCCGCGAACAGAGCGGCCGCCTGAGCGTGGGCGGCGCTGCGAAAGCCCAGCAGCACCGTCGGCGCGGGCCCGTCCCGGCCGCGCAGGAGCTCGTCTTCGAAGCACAGCAGGGGAGCCACCCCGATCCCGCCGCCGGCGAGCACGGGCCGCCCATCGCCGCCGGGCGGCGTGAAGCCGACGCCCAGCGGGCCCAGCAGAGCCAGGCCATCGCCCGGCTCGAGTGCGGCCAGGCGCTCGGTGCCCGGGCCCACCTCCTCCAGCAGAAAGCTGAGCAGAGGACCCTCCTCGGTGGCGGTGGCCCGCGCGTGGGAGAACGCGCGGGGCAGGTAGGGCCGCTCGTCGGGCCCTCCACCCCAGCCCCGCTCGCGGCTGAGCATGTAGAACTGGCCGGGCTGGGGATCGGATGGTCCCGCATCGTCGAGAGCGGTGATCAGGCGGTACGCGCCGAGCCGCTCCAGCCCCGCGACCCGGGCCGTTCGCCGTGCCGGAGGGGCCAGCGTGCGCTGCATCAGTGGCCCTGCGGGGCCCGGGCCGGCTCGACGGCCGGGTGGCGCGCGGGCGCGGTGCCGTGCAGCTCCTGCAGGGAGATGACCCCGGGCTCACCCGAGCGGCGGGCGCTGATCGCGCGCTGCGCGGCACTGGCGCCGGACATCGTGGTGATGCAGGGGACGCCGCGGGCGATGGCCGCGCGCCGGATCTCGTAGCCGTCGGCCCGGGCGCCGGAGCCGGTGGGCGTGTTGATCACCAGCTCCACCTCGCCGGCCTCGATGCGTTCGACGACGTTGGGCGAGCCCTCCGAGAGCTTCTGGATCCGCTCCACGGGGACGCCCATCCGCCGGATCGCCGTGGCCGTGCCGCCGGTGGCCAGCACCCGGAAGCCCATGTCGTGGAAGCCGGCCGCGAGCTGGGTGGCGGCCGGCTTGTCGCCGTCGGTGACCGAGATGAACACGGTGCCCGATCCCGGCAGCTCCGCCCCGGCGGCGGCCTGCGCCTTGCCGAAGGCGGCCGGGTAGTCGGAGGCCACTCCCATCACCTCACCGGTGGACTTCATCTCGGGTCCGAGCAGGGCGTCGGCGCGCGGGAAGCGGCCGAAGGGCAGCACCGCCTCCTTCACCGACACGTGGCCGGTGCTGTGCGACAGCCCCAGGTCGATACCGGCCAGTGGCTCGCCGAGCATCAGGCGGCAGGCGATCTTGGCCAGCGGCACGCCGGTGGCCTTCGACACGAAGGGCACGGTGCGGGAAGCACGCGGGTTGGCCTCGATCACGTACAGCTCGTCGTCGCCGTAGACCGCGTACTGGATGTTGATCAGACCGATCACCCCGAGACGGAGCGCGATCGCCGCGGTGGCCTCCTCGACCTGGGCGAGCATGTCAGGCCCGAGCGACATCGCCGGGATCACGCAGGCCGAGTCGCCGGAGTGGACGCCGGCCTCCTCGACGTGCTGCATGATCGCGCCGATGCGGACGGTCTCCCCGTCGCACAGTGCGTCCACGTCGACCTCGATGGCGTTCTCGAGGAAGCGGTCGAGGAAGATGGTCCGCCCGGCCCCGCCGTTCGTGCGGCGCAGATACCCGGCCAGCCCGTCACGGGAATAGCAGATCTCCATCGCTCGCCCGCCCAGGACGTAGGACGGGCGCACCAGCAGCGGGTAGCCCACCTGGCCGGCCACGCTGAGAGCCTGCTCGTGCGAGTCGGCGGTGGCGTAGGGCGGGCTCTTCAGGCCGAGCTCGGCCAGCAGGCGGCCGAAGCTCGGCCGGTCCTCGGCCAGGTGAATCGACTCCACCGGCGTGCCGAGGAGCGGCACCCCCCGGTCGGCCAGGCCCTGGGCCAGCTTGAGCGGCGTCTGGCCGCCGAACTGCACGATCACCCCCTCGGGCTGCTCGAGCTCGATCACGGCCGACACGTCATCGAGCGTGAGCGGCTCGAAGTAGAGGCGATCGGAGGTGTCGTAGTCGGTGGAGACGGTCTCCGGGTTGCAGTTGACCATCACCGCGTCGCGACCCTGCTCGCGCACCGTCATCGCGGCGTGCACGCAGCAGTAGTCGAACTCGATGCCCTGTCCGATGCGGTTCGGCCCGGAGCCGAGGATGACCACCGAGGGCCTGTCTCCCCGCCTGACCTCGTGGACCGCCCGGCGCTCCCAGCCCGAGTAGAAGTAGGGCGTCTCGGCCTCGAACTCGGCCGCGCAGGTGTCCACCGACTTGTAGGACCGTTCGAGCCCGTGCTCGGGATCCTGGCCGCGCGCCAGCGCGGCCAGCTCGGCCATGAACCAGGGATCGATGCCCGTGCGTTCGCTCAGCTCCGACTCGGTATGGCCGCGGCGTACAGCCTCGAACAGCAGCTCGTAGCGATCGTGCGAGGGAAGCTCGAGCGCCGCCGGCAGATCGTCCGGGAAGTGGCTCGCGGTCACGTCGAGCTCCCGCGAGCGCATCGCCTTGACGAAGGCCTGCTTGAACGTGCGTCCGATGGCCATGGCCTCCCCCACCGACTGCATCGAGGTGTGCAGCCGCCCGTCGGCGCCGGGGAACTTCTCGAAGGCGAAGCGCGGCCACTTGACCACCACGTAGTCGATCGTGGGCTCGAAGCTGGCCGGCGTCTTACGGGTGATGTCGTTGTCGATCTCCTCCAGGGCGTAGCCCACCGCCAGGCGCGCGGCGATCTTCGCAATCGGGAAGCCGGTGGCCTTCGAGGCCAGCGCCGAGGAGCGCGAGACCCGCGGGTTCATCTCGATCACCACGATCTCGTCGCTGTGCGGGTCGACCGCGAACTGGATGTTCGAGCCGCCGGTCTCCACGCCGACCGCGCGGATCACGGTGAGCGCCTGGTCGCGCAGGCGCTGGTACTGGGCATCCGACAGGGTCTGCTGAGGGGCCACGGTCACGCTGTCGCCGGTGTGAACGCCCATCGGGTCGACGTTCTCGATCGAGCAGACGATGACCACGTTGTCGCGGTGGTCGCGCATGACCTCGAGCTCGAACTCACCCCAGCCGATCACCGACTCCTCCACGAGCACCTGGCCGATCGGGCTGGCGGCCAGGCCCTCGGCCACCACCTGCCGGTACTCCGGCTCGGTGCGCGCGATACCCCCGCCTGCACCACCCATGGTGAAGCCGGGGCGGACGATCGCGGGGAGCCCGACCACGGGCAGCGCGCGCTCGGCCTCGCGCATCGACTTGACCGCCGAGCTGCGCGGCACCCGCAACCCGGCTCGCTCCATGGTGGCTCTGAACAGGTCGCGGTCCTCGGCGCGGCGGATGGCGTCGTAGTCGGCGCCGATCAGCTCCACGCGGTGCCGGCCGAGCGTGCCGTCCTCCGACAGCTGCCGGGCGAGGTCGAGCGCGGTGCCTCCTCCCAGCGTGGGCAGCAGCGCGTCCGGCTTCTCGCGCTCGATCACCCGCGCCACCGACCTGGGCAGAAGCGGCTCGATGTAGGTGGCGGTGGCGAACTCCGGGTCGGTCATGATCGTGGCCGGGTTCGAGTTGATGAGGACCACCTCGTAGCCCTCCTCGAGCAGGACCTTGCAGGCCTGGGCGCCGGAGTAGTCGAACTCGGCGGCCTGGCCGATCACGATCGGCCCCGAGCCGAGCACGAGGATCTTCTGGAGGTCGTCGCGGCGCGGCATCAGGCCACCGCCAGGCGCTCGAGGAAGCGGTCGAAGAGGTGTTGCGCGTCGTGGGGGCCCGGCCCGGCCTCGGGGTGGTACTGGACCGTCGACCCCGGCACGTCGCGCAGCACGAGGCCCTCGACGGTCCGGTCGTAGAGGTTGAGCTGCTGCAGCTCGGCGCTGCCGAAGTCGGTCTCCCAGCGCACCGGCTCGTCACCCTCGATCGTGCGCTCGCCTCCCGGGCCCAGCACCGCGAAGCCGTGGTTCTGCGAGGTGATCTCGATGCGGCCGGTCTCGAGGTCCTTCACCGGGTGGTTGGCCCCGCGGTGGCCGAAGGGCAGCTTGTAGGTCTCGAGCCCCACCGCGCGGCACAGCAGCTGATGGCCGAGGCAGATCCCCCACACCGGCACCTTGCCCACGACATCGCGCACCGTGTCCACCACATAGTCGAGCGCCGCCGGGTCGCCGGGGCCGTTGGCCAGGAAGACCGCGTCGGGCGAGCGGGCCAGCAGCTCCTCGGCGGAGACGTGGCAGGGATGCAGCTCCAGCTGGACGCCGCGCTCACGCAGGTTGCGCACGATCGAGGTCTTGATGCCGGTGTCGATGCCGATCACCCGCGGGCCGTCGCCGCCTTCGAAGACCTGCGGCTCGGCGGGCCCGACCTCTCGGGCCAGATCGCGGCCGGCCATGGAAGGCTCGGCCTCGATCCGCTCCCGAGCCGTGGTCTCCGGGGTGTCCGGGCCGAACACCCCACCGCGCATGGCCCCCTTGTCGCGGATGTGGCGGACGAGCGCGCGGGTGTCCACCCCCGACAGGGCCGGCACGCCGCAGTCGGCGAGCCAGGTGAGCCAGCCGCCCTCGGCGCCGGAGCTGTCCTCGCGGTCGATCCCCTCGCGCATGATCACCGCGCGGGCGTGGATCCGGTCGGACTCCATGTGCTCGGCGGCGACGCCGTAGTTGCCGATCAGCGGATAGGTGAAGACGATGATCTGCCCGGCGTAGCTCGGGTCGGTGACGGCCTCCTGATAGCCGGACATCGAGGTGTTGAAGACGACCTCCCCGGTGGCGATGTCCTCGGCGCCCACCGAGTCGCCGTCGAACCGCGTGCCGTCCTCGAGGAGCAGGTACATCAGATCACCGCTCCCAGCGCGAACGAGCGCTCGCGGTAGGCGACCGTGCCGTCGGCCACCGTCATCCGCACCCGCCCGGTCAGCCGCCGCCCGGCGAAGGCGCAGTTGTCGGATCGGCTCTCGTAGCCCGCCTCCCCCACCTCCCACTCCGCGTCCAGGTCGACCAGGCAGACGTTGGCCCGCGAGCCGGGCGCCAGGCTGGGCAGCTCGAGACCGAAGGGCGCTCCCCCGGCGGTCATGCGCTCCACCAGCAGATCGAGTTCGATCAGTCCGGGCAGGACCAGGCCCGTGTGCAGTGCGGCGAACGCCGTCTCGAGCCCCGTGACTCCCATCGGCGCCAGCTCGAAGGGCTGCTCCTTCTCCTCGCGCGCGTGAGGAGCATGGTCGGTGGCCACGCAATCGATCGTGCCCGAGCGAAGCGCCGCGATCAGCGCCTCACGATCGGCGGGCGCCCGCAGCGGGGGGTTCATCTTCAGGTTCGTGTCCAGGCTGCGGACGTCCTCGTCGGTGAGCAGGAGATGATGCGGCGTGGCCTCGCAGGTCACCGAAGTGCCGACCTGGCGAGCTCGCTCGATCGCCTCTACGGTCTCCAGGGCGGAGACGTGCTGGACGTGGATGCGGCCCTCCTCGTAGCGGGCGAGCGCGCAGTCGCGGGCCACCATCGTCGACTCGGACACCGAAGGGATCCCGGCCACGCCGAGCAGTGCGGACACCGTGCCCTCGTGCATGGCGCCGTCGGCCGAGAGCGACGGATCCTCCTCGTGCAGCGCGATCATGCGCCCGGCCAGCCGCTGGTACTGAAGCGCCTGGCGCAACACTCCCGCCGAGCGCACCGGCAGGCCGTCGTCGGTGAAGCCCGCCGCGCCCGCATCCGCCAGCTCGGCCATCTCGGTGAGCCGCTCCCCCGCCTGCCCGACGGTGACTGCGGCCATGAATCCGGTGGGTATCCGGGCCTCGGCGCGCGCCCGCTCGCGCAGGGAGCGCAGGACCGGCGCCGTATCGACCACCGGCTCGGTGTTGGGCTGAGCGATGATCGCGCAGTAGCCGCCGGCGGCCGCCGCGCGCGTGCCGGAGTCGATGTCCTCCTCGTCCTCCCGGCCGGGCGTGCGCAGATGCACGTGCGGGTCCACGAAGCCCGGCAGGGCGTGCAGCCCGTCGGCCTCGACCACCTCGGCGCCGGTGGGCGCCTCGAGGGAGTCTCCGATCTCCGCCACCCGGCCGTCCCGGATCAGCAGGTCGGACGTCGTGTCGAGGCCCGCGCGCGGGTCCAGCAGACGGGCGCCGCGCACGAGCACCGTTCCGCCGGGCCCGCCGTGCCCGCCGTTCCGGTCGAGCTCGAGGGCCGGAGTGGTCCTGGTCTGGGCGGCCTTCATGCGGGCTGGGGCTCGGTCTCGGCCGCGAGCCCGGCCGCCGACGGCGCCCCCCGCCCGGCCAGCAGCTCGTAGAGCACGGCCATTCGCACCACCACGCCGGACTCGACCTGCTCGGTGATCAGCGCCTGCGGCGAGTCGATCACCTCGGCCGAGAGCTCCACGCCCCGGTTCACCGGCCCGGGGTGCATCAGCAGCTGATTGGGCCCCAGCCTCCTGCCGTCGATCTGATAGCGCGCGGCGTACTCCCTCAGCGACGGCACGAACGAGCCCTTCATCCGCTCGTGCTGCATGCGCAGCGCGTAGATCACGTCGGCCGAGCTCAGCTCGTCGAGCGTGTGGCGCACCTGGCAGCCCAGGGCCTCGATGCCGCGCGGAATCAGGGTCGGCGGCCCGCAGACCGTGACCTCGCAGCCCATGCGCGTGAAGGCCAGGATGTTCGAGCGGGCCACCCGGCTGTGGAGGACATCGCCGACGATCCACACCCGCAGGCCATCGAGCGACCCCGCCCGGCGCTTGAGGGTGTAGAGATCGAGCAGGGCCTGCGTGGGATGCTCGTGCTTGCCGTCGCCGGCGTTGATCACCGACGCGCGGGTCCATCGCGCCACCAGACCGGCGGCGCCGGCGTGCGGGGTGCGGATCACGATCGCGGCCGGGTCATAGGCCGACAGGGTCTGAACGGTGTCCTTAAGCGACTCGCCCTTCTCCACCGCCGAGCCGGCCGCCTTGATCGTCACCAGGTCGGCCGACAGGCGCTTGGCCGCCAGCTCGAAGCTGGACTGGGTGCGGGTGGAGGCCTCGTAGAAGAGGTTGATCACCGTGCGACCGCGCAGGGTGGGCACCTTCTTGATCTCGCGCCCGGACACCTCGGCGAAGCTCTCGGCGCGGCCGAGGATGCGCTCGATGTCGTCGCGTGACAGGTCGTCGACCGTCAACAGATGTCTACGCATCGCTCGTCTCCTCGATCGCCGCGGAGATGCCGACCTCGTCGTGGCCATCGATCTCCTCGACCCTCACGTTCACCCGCTCCCCGCGGGAGGTGGGCAGGTTCTTGCCGACGTAGTCGGGCCGGATCGGCAGCTCGCGGTGGCCGCGGTCGGCCAGCACCGCCAGCTGGACACGCCGCGGGCGGCCGTAGTCGAACAGGGCGTCGATCGCGGCCCGCACCGTGCGGCCGGTGTAGAGCACGTCGTCGACGAGGACGATCGTGGTGTCCTCCACCGGAAAGTCGATGTGGGACGCGTGCACGACCGGTTGATAGTCGGCGCCTCGGATGCCCACGTCGTCGCGGTAGAAGCTGATGTCGATATCGCCCAGGGGGACGGGCTCGCCGACGAGGTCGGCCACGAGATCCCGCAGCCGCGCCCCCAGTACCGCGCCGCGACGGTGAATACCGACGACCGCGACGCCCTCCCCGCCCGTCTTCTCGACGACCTCGTGTGCGATGCGCACCAGCGTGCGCCGCACGTCCTCGCGATCGAGGACCGTTTTCTCGTCCATCTCCTTGCCCTTCCTGGCCTCACGGGACCGGGTTAAAGGAACCTGGCGCGAGACTACCAACGCCCGCTGACGCCAGGATTCGCAACCCTCCGGCGAGACAGCTACTGTGGAGTACGGTGAACGCAGAACGCGCCCAGGCATACGGACGACTCATGCAGGTCGCCGCGGCGGAGGGCCCCGAGGCCCTGGAGCCGTCGGAGCAGACCCTGCTGCGCGAGGCGGCCGACGCCGTCTTCTTCTCCGAGGACGTCGCGCTCGACGACGAAGCTCGCGAGGCCCTCTCCCGGGTGGGCGACCTCACCGGCTCGCTCGTGGGCGCGGAGCGCTGGGACCCCGCTCGCGCCGACCAGGTCCTGCAGGACCTGGAGGCCTGCGGGCCGGCGCAGCTGGTTCGCATGGGCGACTAGGCTCGCCGCCTGGCGCGTTTCGCCGCCCCCGACTCCCCACGTTCCGCGTGACCACGCCAAGCCCGGCGCGCGCGAACGCGGAGCGCACCAGGCCGGGCCTATCCCCCCGGCGGCGCCACCGGCTGCGGCGGGCTGTCGGAAGCACGGATCAGCGTCGGTTCGCCACGCTCGGGGAAGGGGATCTCGATCCGGTCGAAGTCGCGCGGCACCACGACGTCGGCGAACCGCTCGCGCGCTTCGTCGCGCACCTGGCCGCCCGAGTAGCGAGGCGAGATGTGGGTGAGCGCCAGCAGCTCCACGCCGGCCGCCGCGGCCAGCTCCGCGGCCTGGCCCGCGGTGGAGTGACGGGTCTCCCGGGCGCGCTCGGCGTCCTCGTCGAGGAAGGTGGCCTCGTGCACGAGGAGGTCCGCCTCCCACGCCACGAGGCGGGTCATGTCGCTGGGGGCGGTGTCGCCCGTGAGCACCAGCTTGCGGCCGCGGCGCTCCTCCCCCATGACCTGGGCGGGGTCCACCCCGTCCACCGTCTCGCCCTGCTGCAGCCGCCCGAAGTCGGGGCCGGGGGTGATACCCAGCTCGCGCGCGCGCACGGGATCGAACACGCCCGGCCGCGGCTCCTCCACGAGTGCGTAGCCGAGGCCCCGTCCGCCGTGGTCGACCTCGAAGGCGGCGATGCGATAGCCGTCGCGATCCAGCTCGTCGTTGGGACCCAGCTCGACCAGCTCGACCGGGAAGGTCAGCCGCCCGATCACCGGCGCCAGCGACTCGAACAGGCGGCGCAGCCCGCGCGGCCCGTAGACGGTCAGCTCGCGCTCGCGCTGGCGCAGGGCGAAGGTCTTCAGCATGCCCGGCAGGCCGAGCACATGATCGGCGTGGAAATGGGTGATCAGGAGCTCCTCGAGCTCGACCAGGCCGACCGAGCGCATCAACTGGCGCTGGGTGCCCTCCCCGCAGTCCACCAGCAGGCGGTCGCCCCCGCGCCGCACCAGCGTGGCCGGCAGGCCGCGACGAGGGCTCGGGGAGGAGCCTGCGGTGCCGAGGAAGAGGACGTCGAGGTCCATGGTCCTATGTTGACTCCGGAGCCTCGCGCTCGAGAACGTCCTCATCGCGGGTCAGGGCCCCGATGTCCTCGAGGTCCTGTGGGCGGCCGGCCGCCCGCTTCATTCTGATCAGGTCATCCAGCCCCGCGAGCGCTACGACATGACCGTCGAGCGTCGCCTCGGTGGCCCGGCCACGGAGGTCCTCCCACTTGGCTGGCGCGCCGGCGGTCTGCTCGATGTTCAGCAGATCGAGGCGCCCGTAGCGGGTCATCAAGGGAACCAGTGGTGCGCGACGCAGCAGGTTGGGATCGGTGACGTCAATGGCGAGCGACGCCTTGAGAACCCCGGCGCCGAGCTCGGCCAAGGCCTCGCCGAGGCGGCTCAGGTTGAGCAGATCGGGCCTTGGAACGACGTCCAGGTCGCGGGTGGAGCGGCCATGGCCGTGGGACTGGACTGCGACGCCTCCGACCACGACGAACTCGACCCCGTGCTCGGCGAGCGAGACGAGGATCCGACGCGGATCGAAGATGCCCTCCACCTGCTCATTCATGTCTCGTTCCGTTCCGGGCCGCCGAGGCCAGTTCGCTCGTGAAGCGGTTGGTGGCGAGGCCGCTCTCCAGGCGGCCGGACGCCGACGTCCGACGGCTGGCCATCAGGTCGGCAGCGTCATAGCGGCTACTCAGCGGGCGCGAACCGAGCTCCGGCTCCTCACCCATGGCGATGAGGATCGAGCGCAGGCGGCCCCAGGTCACGTCCTCCTCTCCGCGCTCGATGCGAGCGATGGCGCTCTGCGACGTGCCCGCACGCAGGGCGAGCCGGCGCTGGGTCAGGCCCTTGCGCTCGCGCAGCTCACGGATCAGTTCTCCCGGCATCATGATGCCGTAAACGGTATCAGCTCGAACTCCAGCCGCCCATCCTGCACGCGCGCGAGACCCATGGTGTGAGCCGGGGCGCGGCGTCGTTCCGTCGGGCTGCCCGGGTTGAAGATCTGGAAGCCGTCCTCCGCCCGCTCGTGGAGCGGTAGATGGGAGTGGCCGAAGACCACCGCGTCGGCCCGGCCGCCGAAATGCCGGCGCATCCGCTCCAGCCGCCCGGCGGCGGGTCCGGCGTCGTGGACCATCGCGATCCGCCCGCCTTCCGCCTCGACGATGCGGGTGGCGGGCAGGCGCGCACGCAGCTGCGAGCTGTCCACGTTGCCGCACACTCCGGCCAGCGGCGGTCCGATGCGCTCCAGGTCCTCCAGGACCTCGAGCTCCGAGAAGTCTCCCGCGTGCAGCAGCAGGTCGGCGCCGGCAATCCGCTCGATGCATGCGTCGGGAAGCCTGCGAGTGCCCCGCGGCATGTGGGTGTCGGAGATGACGGCGATCAGCAAGGGCGGGACTACACTCAACCACGCTCGCGCCCGTAGCTCAGTGGATAGAGCGCTCGCCTCCGGAGCGAGAGGCCGCAGGTTCGAATCCTGCCGGGCGCGCTACTGCGGCGGCCCGGCCGGCTGGGTCACCGGCGCGGTGCGCCAGCTCGCCGGGCGCGAGCCGGTTGACCTCACGGGTCGACGATCGAGTCCACCACGCCCAGCGCCGTCGCCAGCGTGCGGCTCTCCTCGGGGGTCATGCTCGACACGAAGTCCTCGACGCCCGACCGCCGCACGCCGGCGAGCTCCTGGAGCTTCTCCTTGCCCGCCGGGCTCAGGCAATGCATGCGGTGGGTCTCCGCAAGCCAGCCCCGCGCAGCGAGCCTGTGCAGCGCGGGATAGGCGAGCTCGACCGGCACGTCGGTGGTCTCGGCCAGCTCGGCGGCCGGTCGCGGCCGGCCGTCGCCCAGGGCGAGGAAGATCCTGATCTCTGCCGGCGAGAGCTCCGTCGCCTGGATCCAGCCGAGCAGGTGCCCGGTGGCATGCCGCTCGAAGCGGTCGAGACGGTCGCACAGCACCCGGACCAGCTCGGGATCGGGCGTGTTGTCCGGTGCGTCGGTGTTCATGCGGTTCGCGGCGATGCGGTCCAGAGTATGACGGCGGCTAGGCGGGTGTCTTGTCCCCGCGCGCTCGCCGCACGCTCGCCATCGGCGGGCGCTCCTCGATCGAGACCAGATGGGAGCGCTCCGCCCCCACCGGCCCGGTGAGCAGGGGAGGCACGGCGGAGGGCGCCAGACGGCTCTCGGTCTCGAGGCGATCGGTGACGGCTCGCAGCACCGCGTAGGCCATCGGGACGAGCTCGCCCAGCGGCTGGTGGCGATTCTGGCGGACGTCCAGATCGACCTGGGCCAGCCCTTCGAGGCCCACGGCGCGGTAGGCGTCGATCAACATCGCCGTCTCGACCGCGTATCCGGTGGCGAAGGGCAACCGGTCGAGCAGCTCCCGCCGCGCCGCCGTCTCCCCGGCCAACGGCTGGCGAAAGGCCGACAGCTCCGGCCAGAAGCGCGTGAGCAGAGGCCGGGCGGCCAGCTCCGTGACCCTCCCGCCTCCCTCGGGCGCGACGGCTGTTCCGTGGTCGAACGGGCGCCGGAAGAAGCCCTTGACGAAGGACACCTCCTCGCGGGCCAGCAGCGGGCCGATCAATCCGGTGCACAGGTGCGAGCGGAAGTCGACCGTGTCGCCGTCCACGTAGGCGACGATGTCTCCGCGGGCGACGCTGAGCGCACGCCACATCGCGTCGCCCTTGCCCATCACGGGCCCGAACTCGGGCAGCAACGTCGATTCGGAGACCACGATCGCGCCGTGTTCGGCGGCAAGGGCCGCGGTGCCGTCCACCGAGTCGGCGTCCACCACGATCACCTCGTCGATCACCCCCGCGGACTGCAGGCCAACCAGCTGAGCCACCACCGTGGCCACGGTCCCGGCGCACTCCTTCGCGGGAACGCAGACCGACACCGTGCTCCCCTTGAGCGCCGCCAGATCGGCGACGGAGAACTGCTCGTGATGGAACGAGCGTTCACGGCTCCAACGGCGTGCGGCGGTGGTGGAGAGAATGGCCGTGACTTCGTCCTTTCCTCGACGCGGCGGCTAGGCGAAAGGTAGGGGAACGGCCTCCGGCGTGTCAGCCGAGGTATCGCAGATACCACTCCCAGGCTGAGGCCAAACCTCGATCGAGATCCCAGCGGGGACTCCAGCCAAGCTCGGTCGTGATGGCGGTGGAGTCGAGGAACTGGCGATCCAGCTCGCCCGGCGGGGTGCCGTGCCCGCGGACTTCGGGCTCCAGGCGGCGTCCGGACACGCCGATCAGGCGCCTGACCACCTCCAGAACCGGCAGCGGCTCCCCGCGGCCGGCGTTCCAGGCTCTCCCCCACAGGTCGCTCCGGTCGAGCGACCCGGCGACGGCGAGGTAGGCCTCCACCGCGTCGTCGAGGTAGAGGTAGTCGCGCTCCGGCGTGCCGTCGGAGCGGACCACCGGCCGCTCGCCCCGGACCAGCGCCCGCGCCGTGTCAGGGACCAGCCGCGACCAGTTGAGGTCGCCGGGTCCGTAGACGTTGGCCAGTCGCGTGACGGCCACGGGAAGGCCGTAGCTGACGGCGTAGGACCGCGCGATCAGGTCCGCGCAGGCCTTCGACACGTCGTAGGGGAAGGCCGCCTGAAGCGCGAAGTCCTCGCGGTAGGGCAGCTGGTCGTGAGCGCCGTAGGCCTTGTCCGAGGAGGCGACGACGATGCGCTGCACCGCTTCGCCGCGGGCGCGGCAGGCCTCGAGCAGGTTGTAGGTTCCGCGCACGTTCGCCTCGTAGGTGTGAAGCGGCGCATGATTGGCGGTGCCCACGATCGTCTGGGCGCCGAGGTGGAAGACGGCGCTGACCTCGTGCTCGTCCAGCACCCGCGCGAGCGACTGATGATCGGCCAGGTCGGCCAGCGCGACCACGCAGCGCTCCCCGATGCCTTCACGCGCGAAGCGGGAGCCGGGATCCACGTCCCGCCGCAGCGCCACCACGCGCTCGCCCCGGTCGAGCAACCGCTCCGCCAGGGCGGAGCCGATGAAGCCCTGCGCCCCTGTGACGAGGGTGCTCAGGCGCCGCCCGCGACCGCCGGCAGGATCGTGACCTCGTCGCCGTCCTCCACGGCCGTCTCAAGACCGTCGAGGAAGCGAATGTCCTCGCCGCCGACGTAGACGTTCACGAACCGGCGCAGATCGCCGTCCTCGGCGATGCGCTCGCGCAGGCCGTCATAGCGGTCGTAGAGGCCGTCGAGCACCTCGCCGACCGTCGTCGCACCGGCCACGGAGGTCTCCGAGTCGCCGCTCGTGACGCTGCGCAGCTGAGTGGGGATCTTGACCGTGACGCCCATGCGGATCCGGCAGGTTACACGGCGCCGACGGCCGCTCCGGAGACGGCCGCCTCGAACGAGTCGACCGTGGCGTCGATCTCGTGGACGTCGAAGGTTCCGCGCACCGCGTCGAGCGTCTTGAGCCCGTCTCCGGTGATCACGAGCACCACCCGCTCGTCCACTCCGATGTCGCCACGTTCGGCCAGCTTGCGCAACGTCGCCGTGGTCACGCCCCCCGCGGTCTCGGTGAAGATCCCGGTGGTCCGGGCGAGCAGGCGGATGCCGTCGCGGATCTCGTCGTCGGTCACTGAGTCGACCCCGCCGCCCGAGCGCCGCGCCAGGTCCAGCGCGTACGGCCCGTCGGCCGGGTTGCCGATGGCGAGCGACTTGGCGATGGTGTCGGGTCGCACCGGGCGGCAGACGTCGTGACCCGCCTCGAAGGCCGAGGCCACCGGATCGCAGCCGGCCGCCTGGGCGCCGTTGAAGGTGGGCAGCTCGCCCTCCACGAGACCGACCTCGAGCCACTCCTCCAGCCCCCGCCCGATCTTGGTGAACAGGGAGCCCGACGCGATCGGGGCGACGATCCGGTCGGGCAGCTCGAAGCCGAGCTGCTCGGCGATCTCGAAGGCGATCGTCTTGGAGCCCTCGGCGTAGTACGGGCGCACGTTGACGTTCACGAAGGCCCATTCGCGGTCGCCCGAAAGCTCCGTGCAGAGCCGGTTCACGTCGTCGTAGTTGCCGCGCACGGCCACGAGATTCGTCCCGTAGACCCCGGTGGCGAGGACCTTCTGCTCCTCGAGGTCCGCCGGGATGAACACGTAGGACTCCAGGCCCGCGGCGGCGGAGTGAGCGGCCACCGCGTTGGCGAGGTTGCCGGTGGAGGGGCAGGCCACCACCTCGTAGCCCAGTTCCTGGGCCTTGGCCACCGCCACCGCCACCACGCGGTCCTTGAACGAGTGGGTGGGGTTGGCGGTGTCGTTCTTGACCCACACCTCCCCCAGCCCGAGCGCCTCGGCCAGCCGCGGGGCCCGCTGGAGCGGGGTCAGCCCCACGGGCAGCCCGGGAGCGGGCGGCGATTCGAACGGCAGGAACTCCGAATAGCGCCAGATCGTCTGGGGGCCGGCCTGGATGCGGCGCCGGGTCTCGGCGGGATCGAGCCCGCTCAGGTCGTAGGCGGCCTCGAGCGGTCCGAAGCAGCGGTCGCAGACGTAGCTGGCCTCGAGCGGGTACGTCTCATGACATTCCTTGCACTGGAGCGACTGGACGGGCATGTGGGTCCTTTCCCTGTGAAAAAGCCTCCGCCGCTGCTGTGACGACGGAGGCCTCTCAGCGCTCCTGTCACATCTTTCGGACACACGGGTCCGATGGACTTGGCACCTTTCCCCCGATTCGAGGCAAACCTCGATCCGGCGGCGGTTGCCGGGGCTTCACAGGGCCATATCCCTCCACCCCTCTCGATGCAACGGCTATGTCTGCGCCAGAGGGTAACACCCACCGGAGGTAGAATGAAGGCGTGAACCCGCTGGACGACCCGCTCAGACCTGATGCCGAGCCTTCCGAAGCCACGCCTCAGGCGCTCCGCTCGCGCGCGGGTCGATCCCGCACGCGCGGCTTCGGCTGAGCCAAACGTCGAGGAGGTCACCCACGGCGGCCTTCGCTGGGTCAACGTGGAGCGTCCGGGCCCGGTCGACCGCGCCTGGCTCGAGGAGCACTTCGACTTCCATCCCCTCGACTACGAGGACGTTCTCTCCCGCAACCAGCGGCCGAAGATCGACGAGTACGACGAGTACCTGTTCATCGTTCTGTACTTCCCGGTGTTCGACAAGTCGGTCGGGCGCCTCAACGCGGCCGAGCTCGACATCTTCATCGGGCCCGACTTCCTGATCACGCTGCCCAACACGCCGGTGCCCCCGGTGGAGTACCTGTTCGAGCGCTGCCGCTCGTCCGAGGAGGTGCGCGACAGCCTGTTCTCCAAGGGCAGCGGCTACCTGCTCTACAAGATCGTCGACGACTCCTTCGACTACTGCTTCCCGATGCTGCGCAAGATCGGCAACAAGCTCGAGCGGCTCGAGGAGGACATCTTCGAGGGAAAGGCCGAGGAGGTCGTGCGCGATCTCTCGAACTCCAAGCAGGAGATCATCAACTTCCGCAAGATCATCAGGCCTCAGCGCGCCGTGCTGCGCGACCTCGAGCGGACCAAGCAGCGCTACCTGGCCGACGACCTGGAGGTCTACTTCGACGACATCGTCGACGCCTCCGAGCGCATCTGGGACATGCTCGAGAACTACAAGGAGG
The DNA here is from genome assembly GCA_963808545.1 of uncultured Thermoleophilaceae bacterium. Lineage (GTDB taxonomy): Bacteria > Actinomycetota > Thermoleophilia > Solirubrobacterales > Thermoleophilaceae > JACVRW01. Next base: position 356,236 of record CAWEGB010000008.1, read on the forward strand.
TCGTGGAGGCACTCGAGGACACGAACGAGTCCGTGCTCTCGCACCGCGTCAACGAGGTGCTGCGGGTGCTCACGGCGTTCAGCGTGGTCATCCTGCCGCTGACCCTGTTCGCGAGCATCTTCGGGATGAACGTGGACTTCCCGTTCGCCGACGGCGTCGAGGCCTTCTGGGGAATTCTCGGCGGCATGGTCGTCGTGCTGGTGGGAATGGTGGGCTATTTCCGCCGGCGCGGCTGGCTCTAACGGGCCGCGTCCGATCCAGGCGCCGCGGAAGCCAACGCCCTCTGCTTCGTTGTGTCTCGGAGAGTGGGCCTTCTCAAAGAACGTAAACCGAACATCCAGGCACTGACCCGTGCAGGCGACGTGGACGGGCTGGTCAGGGCCGTTCACTACACCGATCTCCAGGCGGTGGAGGACGGCGCCGTGGGCGACCTCGGCGCCGCCGTGCGGGCGGACGCGGTTCGCGCCCTCGGCACGCTCGGCCCGGACGCGGGAGGCCAGGCGGTGAGCTCAGCGCTCCAGGATCCCGTGGACGATGTTCGCTGCGCGGCGGTTCGGGTTCTCCACCAGCGCAAGGCCACGGACTCCCTGGTGGACGCGCTGAGCTGGCTGCCGGCCGAAGAGGGGCGCTCCCTCGAGCTCGCGCGGCGTGCGCTGACGAGCTTGGGCGAGACCGTGGACTCAGCGGTTGCCGTGCGCGCGCTCGTGCACGCTCAGGACGAAAGGCTTCTGGGACCCGAGGACCTCGCTCTGGTGGATGCCCTGCTCGACGGCGCAGCGGCCGGGCGGCGAACCGAGGTGATCGATTTCCTCATCGGCGCCCTCGCGGACGAACGGGGCATCGTGGTGGATCGTTCGGCGGAGCTGCTCGTGGAGCTCGCGCCGCAGAGCACCGCGGCGCTGGTCGACGAGCTGCGCTCCGGCCGGGCGCCGGCAGCGGCGGCCTGGATCCTGGGCAAGGTCGCAGACCCCCGCACCGTCGAGGCTCTGATCGACGCGCTCTCGCACGAGAGGGCCAACGTCCGGGCCGAGTCCGCCGCGGCCCTGGCCGAGATCGGCGACCCACTCGCGGTGGCCCCGCTCGTACACGCCACCCGCGACTCCGATCAGGTCGTCAGGACGCAGTCCCGGATGGCGCTCGACGAGTTCGGCACCACCGCCGTGATCGTGGGCGTGGCGGAGCTGTTGCGCCCAGTCGTGCTGGAGGCGGGGCGCTCGACGGGCCCGGGAGCGCGCACGAAGCCGGCGAAGCCCGCGGCCACCCCGAAGAAGAAGCCCGCCCGGCCGGCGCCCGCCAAGGCGAAGGCGGATGGACCCGCAGTCTCGAAGGCCAAGCCGGCCCGGCGCGCATCGTCCGCCGAAGCGAGTGAGGAAGCCGCCCCCGCACCGACCACCGGGCAGCTCCGCTGGAACCCGGCGGCCGGCGAGGCGCCGCCCAGCCCCGCGCCCTCGTCGCCGCCCGATCCCCCGCAGCGCACGGCCCCCACCGAGGACCAGGCGGGCACGCCGGTTCCCGCCCCGCTCGAAGTCCGCGATCCGAGGCCGCCCACGAGCGAGCCGACGGAACCCAGCCGGCCGAACGCCACGACGCCACCGCAACCACCCTCGGTCGCGCCTCGGAACGGCGGCAGGCCGGAGGCTGAGCCGGCCGGGCCCGGCGGGGACCAGACCTAGCACCCCGGGCGGTAGGGTCCAGCCGTCCATGGACCCTTCGATCTTCAAGGCCTACGACGTTCGGGGTACCTACCCCGACCAGATGGACGAAGCGCTGGCCTACCGCATCGGCCGCGGGTTCGCACGAGTCCTGTCGGACCTCGAGGACGTGCCCGTGGAGCGTCTGAGTGTGGCGCTCGGCCGTGACATGCGGCTGTCGGCGCCGTCCATGGCCGAGCAGTACGCGCGCGGAATCGCCGACGAGGGCGCGGACGTGCTCGACGTCGGGATGGCCGGCACGGAGATGGTCTACTGGACCGTGGGCTCGCGAGGGCTCGACGGCGGGCTGATGTGCACCGCTTCGCACAATCCCGCCTCGTACACGGGAGCCAAGCTCGTCAGACGCGGCGCGCTCGCCCTGTCGGGAGACTCGGGTATCGGCGAGCTCCGCGAGATCGTCAGCGCCGGGGAGCCGGGCCCGCCATCGTCCTCTCCCGGCTCGATCACGACCGAGGATGTGTCGGAGCCGTTCCGGGAGGCGGCCCTCGGCTACATCGATGCCGAGCAGATTCGCCCGCTGAAGGTGGTGCTCGACGGCGGCAACGGGATGGCCGGCCCAATGGTCGGCCCGCTACTCGACCGCTTCCCCGTCGAGCAGGTCACGACCTACTGGGAACCGGACGGCGAGTTTCCGGACCACGAGCCCAACCCGCTGCTGGAGGAGAACCGGCGCTTCATCATCGACAAGGTCCGCGATACCGGCGCAGACCTGGGGATCGCCTGGGACGGAGACGGCGACCGCTGCTTCTTCATCGACGACACCGGCGAGTTCGTGGCCGGGGACTTCCTCACCGCCCTGCTGGCGGAGTCGATCGTGGCAAAGGAGCCCGGAGCGACCGTCCTCTACGACGTGCGCGCCTCGCGGGCGGTGCGTGACGTGATCGAGCGGGCCGGCGGCACGGCGCTGGTCAACCGGGTGGGCCACGCCTTCTTCAAGACGCGCATGCGGGATACGGATGCGGCGTTCGGAGGCGAGGTGTCAGGGCACTACTACTTCCGCGATTTCTACTGCGCCGACTCCGGGACGATCCCGGCGCTGCTCGTGCTCGAGCTCGTCTCGAGCGAGGGCCAGAGCCTCTCGGAGCTGCTCGAGCCGCTGCGCTCGCGCTACTTCATCTCGGGCGAGATCAACTCCGAGGTGGACGACCAGGACCAGAAGGTCGACGAGCTCAAGGAGAGCTACTCGGACGGGGAGATCTCGGAGCTCGACGGGCTGTCCGTGGACTACGACGACTGGCACTTCAACGTCCGGCCCTCGAACACCGAGCCGCTCCTGAGGCTCAACCTCGAATCGATGGTCTCGCGCGAGCACATGGAGGAGAAGCGGGACGAGGTGCTGGGCTCGATCCGAGCCTAGATGGTTGATTCCGCGAGCGAGCGACTGCGCGGGCGCAGTCCGCCGCGGACGATCGCCAGGGCAATCCCCAGCCAGAAGCCCACGAACGCCCCGAGCAACGTCCAGCCGAGCGGGCCGAGGACGCCCTGGGCGGTGCGCGCCCCGGCTCCACGCAACGGAAGGCCGCTGTCGTCGGGGATCGCCCGGCGGAAGGACTTGGCGTACCCGGTGGCGAGCGCAGTGGCGTCCTCTGGCCGGGGTGCGGTGACCGTGAAGGCGAGGTCGAGGCGCGACGTGGTCTCAGCCTTCGAGCGGCGTCGCAGCCAGTCCACGCCGACCCCGCTGACCCCGGACAGCGCGACAGCGCGTGCCAGCACGCGGTCGGTGCGGGCGAGCTCCACGCCGCTGGCGCCGGCGAACCGGGAGGGCACCTGAATCACGAAGGCGCGGGCGCGATATCCGTCCTCCTTGCCCAGCGAGTAGACACACGCGAGCGCGGCGACGAGCAACGTGCACGCAAGCACCAGCCTCACGCAGCGAATGTACAGTCCGCCGAGCGTGTCCACGGACGACCCCTACGCAGCGGCGGCCGACGCGGGCATCCACCGGCTCGCCATCCCGACGCCGTTCGCCGTGGGCCGGGTCAACGTCTATCTCATCGAGGACGATCCGCTGACGCTCGTGGACGCGGGGCCGAACTCGGGCACGTCGTTCGACGAGCTGCAGCGGGGCCTGTCCGGGCTCGGCCACTCGCTCGAGGACATCGAGCTGGTCATCCTCACCCACCAGCACATCGACCACCTCGGTCTCGTGTCGCTCGTGGCCGCACGGTCGGGGGCCGAGGTCGCCGCGATCGACGCGGCGGTGCCCTACGTCGAGAACTTCTCGGAGGAGGCCCAGGCCGACGACGAGTTCGCCTTGGAGATGATGCTCCAGCACGGAATACCCGAGGACGTGGCCAACGCACTCGCCTCAGTCTCACGAGCCTTCCGGGCGTGGGGCTCGCGCGTGGACGTCACTCGCGTGCTGCGAGACGGCGAGGCGATCCGCCTACGGGACCGCACGCTTCACGTGCACCACCGGCCGGGCCACAGCCCCACCGACACGGTCTTCCACGACCGGGAGCGGCACATGTTGATCGCCGCCGACCACCTGCTCAAGCACATCTCGTCGAATCCGCTCATCACCCGGCCGCGCGATGGCGCGACCGAGCGTCCCAAGGCGCTGCTCGCCTACCTCGATTCACTCCGCGCCACGCGCGAGATGGACGTCTCCCTGGTCCTTCCCGGCCACGGCGACCCGGTCACCGAGCACCGGGCTCTGATCGACGAACGGCTGGCCCTGCACCGTCGCCGGGCCGACAAGGTCGAGCGGCTGCTCGAGGCGCGACCGCGAACCGCGTACGAGATCGCTCAGGCCCTGTGGGGAAACATCGCTGTGACCCAGGCGTACCTCACGCTCTCGGAGGTGCTCGGCCACGTGGATCTCCTACTCGCCGACGGGCGCGCCCGTGAGCGCGACCGCGACGGGATCACGCTGTTCGAGGCCTCCGCCTAGGGCGACCTGAGAAACGGCTTGTTGCCGAGCGGATCGAAGTTCGGGCGGTAGCTGTGGCGCGACGCCTCGTCCAGTCGCGCGCCACACCGCTCGCAGCTCCAGAGGTACACGAGCAGTCCGCGCTCGCGGTCGAAGCTCGAAGAGATCGTTCGGTAGCCCTCGTGCTGACAGGTCATCGCACGCAGGCAACGACCTCACGCCGGCTGGGTTTACGGCGTCAGTACGAAACTAGTCCGAGCGCGCTTCCCGTCGCCGCCACAGCGAGACCGCATACCACTCGTCCCCCACGTGCTCGTCGACCTTCCAGCCGACGTGCTCCACGCGCTCGAGCAGCTCCTTCAACGCCGACTGCGCCTGCTTCGACGGCCGCATCGGCAGCAGACGCGGCGCCTTGAACGGCTCGGAGGTGGCCAGCGGAGTGGGATTCCCGTAGGCGTCCAGCTTCTCGACCACGAACCGCGCGCGTCCGCCCGACCGCGCGACGGTCACCAGTGAGCGCGCGCTGAGCGGGCCTGCCGGCCGAACGCGGACGAACTCGATCTCGGGCCACTCCTCGGACGAGCCGGCAGGCCACCAGCCGCTCGCCACGAGACGCTCCACGAGCAGATGGTGCGCGGCCTCCGCGGCGCCGCTCCGGCGGGGTTCGCCCACCTTGGCGCGAAAGGACGGGGAGCGCGCCGCGGACCTCTGCGAACCGTCACCCCCGGTGACCACCACGTGAAACTCGCCCCTGCGATCCGATTCCCGGTAGACGATCGTGCACCGCTCCGGACGGCGGGTGTCCGGCCGCGGCGCCGGACTCGGCGGCGGTTGGCGAGTGGCGGGCTCGCTCGACGAGGTCGCCGCATGGTGACTCTGGAGCGCCAGGATCAACTGCGCCTTGCTCATCGCCGAACGGCCGTCGATGCCTGCGTCCTTCGCCTCTCGGTAGAGCTCCCGCTTCGACTTCGAGGCGTCCACGGCGTGAACCGCCTCGCGGTCGCTGTCCTCCACCGCGGGCCGGTCGCCGTTCCCCGGATCGTCGGCCTCGAAGGCCCACCAGCCGTCCACGGTCTTCTCGGGTCGGTCATGGCGACCATCCGGAGGCGGTGATGAGGGATTGCTGTTCCCGCGCTGGGGGAGCACGACCAACAGGGTGGCTGTCCGGCGAGGGGAATTCAAGGCGGGGGCCCAACGATGCGGCCGCCGAGCGCCGCGCGAGCCAACTTCGGCGGAAGTGTGCGCCGTCAGCGACGTTGTTCCATGAGAGACCGTGAGCGTACGCAAGCCGAAAATCAAGTCCCTGGCCCGCCGAAGGGACGTCGCAGGCCTCGTGGAGGCCACCTGCTACACCGAGGTCCAGCCGAGCACGTCCGGGCCGGTGACCGATTCTGGCGCCGCCGTGAGAGCCGAGGCGATTCTCGCCCTCGGCACGCTCGGCCACGACTGCGGTGCCCAGGCAGTGGAGGCGCGGCTGCTCGACCCCGAGGACAGCGTGCGCTGCGCGGCCGTCGATGTGCTCCACGCGCGCCAGGACGGCGGCGCCCTTACCGAGGCGCTCCGGTCCCTGCCCGCCGCACAGGGCGAATCCCGCGAGCAGGCGATCCTGGCGATCTTCGATCTGAGGGCGTCGGTGAGCGCTCGGGCCGTGGCCGACGCGCTGGTTCACAGCGAGGACGACGAGCTCTTGGGCGAACAGGATGCACGGCTGTTCATGGGGCTGGTCGCCGACAGCCATCCGGAGGCCAGAGCCGCCGCGATTCAGCTTCTGATCCGCTCACTCCGGGATGAGCTGGGAATAGTGGTCGATCGTGCGGCGGAGCTCCTCGTGCGGCTCGCCCCCACCAGCGTCGGCGCGCTCATGACCGAATTGCGCACCGGCTCGGCTGCCGCTGAGGCGGCCTATGTCCTCGGCAGGATCGGCGATACCCAGGCCATCGAGGCCCTGGTGGACGCGCTCCGCAGCGACGACCCCAGGGTTCGCAGCGAGTGCACCGCCGCGCTGGGCGGATTCGAAGCCCACGAGGCTGTGAAGCCGCTCCTGGAGGCCACTCGCGACCCCGATCACCGCGTGCGGGTCCAGGCCGCCGCCGCGCTCAATCGGATGGGCACCTCGGCGGTGATCGTGGGAGTCGCCGCGCTCCTGGAGCCGATGATCGAGGAAGCGGTGCGGTCCCGGCCGCAGCGCCGTAGGCGTGGGTCGAACGGCGGGTCGCCACCGTCGGCGGAACGCCGCGCGACGGCGGATCAGCGGGCTCGCTAGCCGGGCCGAAGGGCGAGCAAGAAATCGGGCAACCCACCCGTTGGTCCAGTGCAGGGGACTGGCCCCCGCGCGTCACCCCCCAAAAAGCAGAAGGGAACCCCTTGAAGCGCCTGGTGCTCGTCGCCGACAGCTCGTTCGTCATAGAGACCATTCGGCTCGCCCTGCGCAACTCCGCCGGCCTCGAGATCCTCGGCAAGCTCGACGGTCGCACGAGCGTCCGTCGGCCGATCGCCGGACAGCAGCCGGACGTCGTCCTCGTGGACGAGATGCAGGATCCCGCCGACGCCCTGGAGCGCATCCGGGAGTGCCGCCACGAGGTTCCGAAGGCTTCGATCCTCCTTCTGAGCACGAGGATGGACGAGGAATGGGTCGCGCTCGCCATCGATGCCGGCGCGGACGCCTGCCTGTCCAAGTCCACCCACCTCCCGACGATCGGCGTGCTCATCCGCGAGGTCGCTGATCGCAACATCGTGAGTGCCCTCCCGCCCTCGCCCAGCGAGATCAAGCTCTCGGGGCCGGCGGAGGACCTGACCAGCCGCGAGCGCGAGATCCTCGGCTTCGTCGCCGACGGGATGACCAACGCCCGGATCGGTCGCGAGCTGTGGGTGACCGAGCAGACGGTCAAGTTCCACCTGTCCAACCTCTATCGCAAGCTCGGCGTCTCGAATCGCACCGAGGCGAGCCGCTTCGCGCACGTCAACGGGCTGGTCCGCACAGCGGGGCCGACCCTCGTGGCGGCCTGAGCCATGGCAGCGGTCTCGGCAGCGATCCCCTTCAACGAGGCGGAGCTGGTGGTCCACGTCGTCGGCGCCCGGCCGAACTTCGTGAAGATGGCTCCGCTCATCGACGCCCTCCGCCGGCGCGGTGTGAACGAGCAGTTCGTGGTGCACACCGGCCAGCACTACGACCGCAAGATGTCGGACGAGATCCTCGAGGACCTGGGCTTCCCCACACCGGACTACTCTCTCGGGGTCGGATCCGGGACTCACGGAGAGCAGACGGCGAAGGTCCTCATGGCCTTCGAGAAGCTCCTCCTGGAACGGCGCCCGGCCGTCGTGGTGGTGGCCGGAGACGTCAACTCCACCTTGGCGTGCGCGCTCGCGGCGTCGAAGCTCGGGATTCCGGTCGCGCACCTGGAAGCGGGACTCCGCTCGGGCGACTGGGAGATGCCGGAGGAGATCAACCGGGTCCTCACCGACCGCCTCTCCGACATCCTGCTGACCCACAGCCCCGAGGCCACGACGAACCTTCAGTCGGAGGGCGTGGACACCTCCCGGGTGCGCTATGTGGGGAACACGATGATCGACTCGCTCCGCCGCTACGAGGGGCGAGCCCGAGAGCGGGCGGCCTGGAGGCCGCACGGCGTGGAGCACGGCGAGTACGTCCTCGTGACCCTCCACCGGCCGTCGAACGTCGACGATCCCCAGCGGCTGTCGGAGATCGTCAGCTCGCTCGCGGCCGTCGGCAACAGCGCGCCGGTCATCTTCCCGGTGCATCCCCGCACCCGTGCCCGGCTGGCCGACGGCGATCTGCTCGGCCGCCTCGAGACCTCCGGAGTGCGCTGCATCGATCCGGTCGGCTATCTCGACTTCATCTCGCTCCAGACCGGGGCGGGCGCGATCGTGACTGACTCGGGCGGAGTGCAGGAGGAGGCCTCCGCGCTGGGCGTCGACTGCTACACGCTGCGCGCCAACACCGAGCGCCCGGTGACCATCACCCACGGCACCAACGAGCTGATCGGGGACAAGCCGGCCGCGCTGCGCGACGTCCGCCTGTCGGGACGTCCCCCCACGCCCTGCGCTATCCCGCTCTGGGACGGCCACGCGGCGGACCGGGCCGCGGATGCGCTGATCGCGGAGTTCCCGGCCATCCTGGCCGACGACCTGGCGGCGCTGGCGTGACCCCGCGCGCAGAGGTCCTCGGCTGCAGCATCGACCGCGTCGGGATGCGGGAGACGGTGGCCAGGGTCGAAGACCTGATCTCCACCGGGGTCTACAGCCAGCACATGGCCATCAACACCGCCAAGCTGGTGAGCCTGCGAGACGACCACCGTCTGCGCGAGATCGTCGAGGGCTGCGAGCTGGTGAACGCCGACGGTCAGGCCGTGATCTGGGCGTCACGCGTGCTCGGCGATCCTCTGCCTGAGCGGGTTGCCGGCATCGATCTGATGGAGGAGCTGCTCGGCGTGGCCGAGCAGAAGCAGTACCGCGTCTACATCCTCGGTGCGCGCGACGACGTGCTCGACGAGGCGGTCGCGCGAATCCGCGAGCGCTATCCCCGTCTGCCGATCGCCGGCTGGCACAACGGGTACTTCTCCACGAAGGAGGAGCCCGAGGTGTGCGCCGAGATCCGCGCCACCCAGCCGCACATGGTCTTCGTCGCGATGAGCACGCCGCGCAAGGAGTACTTCCTGGCCGAGCGCGGGCCCGAGCTCGGCGCTCCGTTCGTGATGGGCGTGGGCGGCGCCGTGGACGTGATCGCGGGCCTCACCCGCCGCGCGCCGGTCACCTGGCAGCGGCTGGGCCTCGAGTGGCTGTTCAGGCTGCTCCAGGAGCCCCGGCGCATGTTCCGCCGCTACGCGGTCACGAACACCCGCTTCGCCTGGATGCTGGCCGTCGCGCTGGTCAGCCGGCGCGCGACTCGCTGACCGCGCCTAGCCCGCCGCGCTACGCCGCGCCGTAGTGAGAACGTAATTACGGCACTCCAATTGCCGGAAACACGTTCTCACCGGACTACCGCGACTTCTTCAGCTTCAGGACGAAGCTCTTCCTGAGCGTGCGGGTGTTGCCCGACGGGTCCTTGACCTTCAGGGTGAGCCGCACCGACAGCTTCTTCTTGCGCTTGAACTGCTTGCGCACGGCCTTCGGCAGCTTCAGGGAGACGCGCTTCTTGGCCTGTGCGCGAACCGAGAAGGGCTTCGACCTGATCGTGATCTTTCGGACGCGCGAGGCTGAGACGCTCCCCGAGACCGGGAAGGAGTTCGCGTTGGTCACGTCCACCTTGACCGAGCCGCGGGCCGATATCCGCCGGGCGGCCACCCGCATCGAGAGCTTGGCCGAGACCGCGAAGCTGTTCTTGTTCACGACCACGACCTTGACCGGCCCGCGACTCGGGATCCGCCGCGCCGGCGGGCGGATCGTCACGAGCGTCTTGGGGCCGAAGCTGGGAGCCGCTACCGCGTGCGCCGCACTGGTCTGCGAAGAGCTGCCGGCCGGGTTCGAGGCCGTCACGCTGCAGGCGTAGCTCCCTCCCGCCGTGGCCGTGTAGGTACTGCCGGTCGCTCCGGGAACGGCGGCCCCGTTGCGGGTCCAGGAGTAGGCGAGCCTCTGTGGCGCGCGGTACAGCCAGGAGCCGAGCAGGTCCGCCGCCCATGAGCCGGGCGAGCAGGTGAGCGCGGATCCAGCCGCGGAGCCGCCGCTCAGGGCCGGCGCGCCGGTGCCGACCGGAGTCTTGAGCAGAACCGGAGAGCGGGAGCCCTGGAGCGACGCACCATCCGTCGCGAGAGCGGCGGCGCCGCTTCCGTCCAGGTTCGCGGACCAGATGCTGTTGCCGCCCTGGTTGGCCCAGTAGATCTTCCTCGCGACCGGGTCGATGGCCAGGCCCACGGGGACGTTGACCGTGGCGCCGGGGAGAGTGAGGTTGCCACCCCCGGTGCCGTCCAGGTTGGCGTAGGAGATGACGTTGACCGAGCCGGTGGGCAGGCCGATGTTGGCCCAATAGATCCGGCCTGCGACCGGATCCAGCGCGACCCCGTGCGGGTTGGCGACGGTGGCACCGGTCGTGTCGACGTTGCCGCCGCCGCTGCCGTTCAGGTTGGCGTAGGAGATGGTGTTGGACCCGGCCCCGTTGCCTCCGTTGCCCCAGTAGATCCTGCCCGAGCCCGGGTCGACGACCGGCGCGATCGGGAAGTCGATGGACGCACCGCCCGTGAACAGATTCCCGCCGCCGCCCGTGTTGTTCAGATTTGCGAAGGAGATGCTGTCGCCGGTCTCGTTGGCCCAGAAGACCCGTCCCGACGCCGGAAAGGCCGCGGCCGCGTTCGGCACGTTGACGGTGGCCCCGCTGGTGTTCAGGTCGCCTCCGCCGCTTCCGTCGAGGTTGGCGAAGGAGATCCTGCCGATGTCTCGGCTCGTCCAGTAGACCTTGCCCGCCGCCACGTCGAGGGCCACTCCGCGTGTCGCGCCGATCGTCGCGCCGCTGGTGCTGAGGTTGGCGCCGCCGGATCCGTTGAGATTGGCGTAGGCGATCCGGTTCGTGTTGGTCGTGGACCCGCCGTTCGCCCAGTACACGCGGTCGGCCGCCGTGGCCGAGCCGGCGAAGCAGGCCAGTACGAGGGTCGACGCGAGGAACGCCGCTTGCAGGGCAGATCGGACAGCCAAGATTGCTCCAGTTCGGGTCAGGGGTCCGGCCCCTATGCAACGTGCGCGACGCGGATGTACTTCTGGACACAAAGTGGCGCGCAAGAGGCGGGGGAGGTCCCGCGTTCTCTAGGGGAGACACCGCGTCTCCGTGGCGCGAAACGAACAGGATTGACCGAGCGAGGCACATGAATCTCTTGACCCTCCCCAATACACCGGGCCCCGGCGGCCCTGGGCCGTCAGACGGTGGTCGCGAAGGCACGCTTCAGCGGGTCATCCCGATCATCCGGCGCAACCTGGGCCTGATCCTCCTCTGCGTGGTGCTGGTGCCGGCCGCCGCACTGGCCATCTCCCTGCTGCAGAGCAAGGAGTACACGGCCTCCTCCTCCCTGCTCTTCCGCGACCCGGGTCTCGACACCAAGTTCACCGGCACACCCTTCTTCCAGGAGGGCGAGGACGAGGCCCGCAAGGCGGCCACCAACCTGAGGCTCGTCGGGCTCGACACCATCGCCAGCCTCACTGCCCGGAGGATCGATCAGCCCGGCCTGGGTCGCAAGGAGGTCTCGGAGGCGGTCGAGGTGTCGGCAGAGGGAACGTCCGACGTCGTCTCGATCAAGGCCACGGACACCGACCCGGCCTTCGCCGCTCGGCTCGCCAACACCTTCGCGAGCGAGTACGTCATCTTCCGCCGCCGCAGCGACCGCGCGAAGGTCAGAGAAGCGCTGGACCTCGTGGAGCAGAGACTGGCCGCCATGAGCCCGGAGGAGATGGCAGGCCCCGGTGGACAGGACCTCCAGGACAGCGCCCGTCAGCTCGAGCTCCTCACCGCGCTTCAGACCGGCAACGCGGAGGTGGTGCAGCGCGCTCAGCCGCCCACCGAGGCCTCCTCGCCGAAGCCCGTCCGGAGCGTCGCGCTGGGTCTGATCCTCGGTCTGCTGCTGGCGGCCGCGGCCACCCTGCTCCGAGAGCAGCTGGACCGTCGTCTGAGGGAGCCGTCGGACGTCACGGATCTGCTCAACGTGCCCGTGCTGGCGGCCATCGCCGAGGACCGGGGCACCGCACGTGCCGACATCGCCAACGCGACCTCGGTCCGGCGCCTCGATCCAGAGGCCTTCCGGATGCTGCGGACCAACCTGCGCTACTTCAACGTCGACGAGGAGCTCAGCTCGATCCTCGTCACCTCCGCGGGCCCCGAGGAGGGCAAGACCTCGATCTCCTGGAACCTCGCCCGAGCCGAGGCGAGGGCCGGCAAGCGCGTGCTCTGCATCGAAGCCGACATGCGCAGGCCCACGCTGGCCAAGCACGTGGACATCGCGCCCGACGGGGGCCTCTCGCTCATTCTCGCGGGAGTCGTCGACCCCGCGGATGCCATCACGACGGTGAGCGGCGTGGACATCATTCCCGCGGGCCCGCTGCCGCCCAACCCGGCCGAGCTGATCGAGTCCCAGCGCATGCGCAAGCTGATCCAGTGGGGCGAGAAGACCTACGACCGCGTGATCATCGACACGCCGCCGGCAGCCGTGGTGGCCGACGCCATCCCGATTGTTCCCATGGTCAGCGGCGTGGTGATCGTCGTTCGCCTCGGCCACAGCCAGCGTGACGCCGTCGAGAGCCTCCGGACCCAGCTGGCCAACGTCAACGCCCCCGTTCTCGGCGTGGTGCTCAACGGCAGCGTCGATCGCCGCGGCGGCTACGAGTACACCCGGCGTCCCGTGTTCCTCGCGGAACCACAGGACGGGGCCGAGCGCGGGCGCTCGAGCGACGGTGAGCGCGAGGTGCGCGGGCACGTGTCGCAGCGAAACAAGGTCCGCGACTCAGCTTGAACACGCTGGCCCCCACTCGCCCCGTCGCAGACGCCGACGGCAGTCTCTCCCTGGAGCGCCACGAGGACCTCGATTCGCTCCGGGAGGACTGGACCGCCCTGGCGGAGCGCTGCGGGAACCCGTTCGCGACCTGGGAGTGGGCCCGCACCTGGTGGGACCACTTCGGGGAGGGCCGCCCTCTCCTGATCACCGCGTGCCGCCGTCCGGACGGCACGATCGCCGCGATCCTTCCGCTGTACCTGTCCACGCGCGGGCGACTGCGGATGCTCCGCTTCGTGGGTCACGGCGCGGGCGACGTGCTCGGACCGGTGTGCGCGAGCGAGGACCAGGCGCTGGCCGCGTCCGCCCTGCGGCAGACCCTCGCCGACGAGGGGCGCAGCTGGGACCTGCTGCTGGCAGAACGGCTGCCGAAGGGGCTCCTGCCCGGACACGTCCTGCAGGAGGAGGCCAATCCCCTGCTGCCCATCGACGGCGCCACCTGGGAAGAGTTCCTCGCGTCGTGCAGCAGCAACCTGCGCGGACAGATCCGCACCAAGCGCCGCCGGCTGCAGCGCGACCACGAGGCGAGCTTTCGTCTGACCGACGACCGCGGGCGTCTCGATGAAGACTTCGACACGCTGGTCAGGCTCCATCACGCACGCTGGGGCGAGGCCAGGGCCTTCGACGAGCGGAGGCGCGCGTTTCACCGCGACTTCGCCGCCGTGGCGCTCGAGCGCGGCTGGCTGAGGCTCTGGTTCCTAGAGGCCGAGGGCCGGCCCGTCGCAGCCTGGCACGGGTTCCGCTTCGGGGACGTGGAGTGGTACTACCAGTCCGGTCGAGACCCTGAATGGGACCGCAGGTCCGTGGGGCTCACCCTGCTCGCCCGAACGATGCAGGGAGCGTTCGACGACGGGATGTCGGCGTACGCCTTCCTGCGGGGTGACGAGGAGTACAAGAAGCGCTTCGCCACCCAGGACTCCGGTCTCGAGACCGTGGGCCTCCCCCGCGGCGCCCTCGGCCGCACCGCGATATCAGCGGCGCGCGCGGCAAAGCGCATGCCGCCCTCGGTGCGGCACCGGGTCCTGAGCTCGCTCGGCTGAGCGGGCTCCCAGTCGGGCATCACGCCCGTGGGCTCACCCCTTCCCCAGCCAGACAGCGCACGCGCCGGCCGCGCGCTGCCGCGCCTCCGACCGGACCGTTCTCCGCGAGCCACCGAGCGGGTCTAGGCCCGCAGCGGCGGCGGCGGCGCGCCGCGCCGGCAGGCGCGGCTTCTTCGGGCGCAGGGGTGCTGCCGGAGCGCTCCGGCGCGCGGCAGGCCGCCGCCAGCACCAGCGCCATCGCCATCGCGGCGGTGTAGCCGATCGCGCCGTTGACCACGGCGTAGACCGCAACGGGTATCAGCAGCATCGGGTTCAACCCGCCCCTGAACAGGGCCACCCAGAGCAGCAGCCAGGCCACGAGGGCGATGGCCCCGAGCTCGACCAGGATCTCGATCACGTCGCTGTGGCCGATGAGCGGGGAGCCGAGCTCTCGCTGAATGGTGTCGGGGATGGAATCGGGACCGGTCCCCACGAGCCACGTACCCGGGCCGGGTCCCCACCAGCTCCCGAGCGCTGCGCCCCAGATGTCGCTTCGCTCGTTGCTGACCCCCTGCAGGGTGGCGCCGCCTCCGACGTCGGCGGAGAGCCGCTCGGTCAGCGCCGCCTGGGCGCCCGTGCCGAGGGCGACCGCGGCGACAATGGCGAGGACCGCCAGCGAACGTCCGCTGAAGCGCGACTGGTAGAGCATCACCACCAGGATCAGCGCGATCCCGACCAACGCGGAGCGAACTCCGGTCAGGAGCGCCGGCAGCACGCCCAGGGCGAACAGCCCCGCGCGCGGCAGCACTCGCTCGGTCATGCTGAGTCCTGCGGCGGCCATGACGACGGCCAGCAGGGCCAGCTCGTGCGGGATCTCCGGTCCGAAGCCGATCTTCTCCCCCACGCCGTACCTGTAGCCGCGCTCCCCCAGCCCGGCGGTGACCACGAGCAGATGGACCGTCAGGGCCGCGAGCCCGCTCGCCACCACGGGGTTTCGGATCTGCGGAAGGACGGCCTGAGCCCGCTTGCTCAGAACCGCCGCGGCGAGAATCGGAAAGATCAGGAACTTCGCCAGCTTCGTGAACTGGTCGAGGTCCGTTGCGCCCGCCGCGTGGGCCACGATCACCGCGGCCAACACGGCCGCGCTGGCGGGGCCGAGCACCCTCCGGTACTGGAGCGGAACCGAGAGGGTGAGCACGCCGGCCGCGGCCGCCGCCGTGACGAAGGTGCGGGTCAGCGGCGGGATGAAGGCGTCGAAGACGAGCATCCACGGCAGCAGCATGAGCAGGAACTGGACTGCGCTCAGCAGGGAGATGCGGGTGGCCGCCGCGACAAGCGCCAGAGCGGCCCCCAGCGATATGCCGACGACCGGCCAGCGCGCCGCGAGGGCGCCGACGGTCACCGCCGCGATGGCGGCAGCCACCAACGGAAGAGAGCTTCTGCTCCCCTGCGTCCAGGTTCCTCCCCCGGCTCCGTAGGCGCCGAGCAGTCGATGAGCGCGAATCCGCTCCACAAGAAGGGAACGGATGAGGTCGGCCCGCGCGTACGCACTAATTTCAATCCGTCCGCGACCGACCACAAGCCCGGCGACCAGGGGTCCGTTGAGAAGGGAGACCCGTGGCACCGAGAGCGAGCACACGCCCCAAGATCGCCCATGTGGGCCCTGACCCCCGCCGCATCGGCGGCATGGAAGCCGTGCTGCGTGACCTCCTCGCCTCTCCCCTGGCCACCAGGTACCGGCTCTACCTCATCTCCAGCTACGTGACCCACCGGCCGGTCGGGCGCATTCTGGTCTTCGCCAAGGCACTCGCCTCCCTGGCACGGTGGTGCCGCGGCGACGGACCGCGCCTGGTGCACGTCCACACCGCCGTGCGGGGCAGCATCTACCGCAAGTCGCTGTGCGTCGTGGTCGCGACGCTGGCGGGCCGGCGCGTGGTGCTCCAGCTGCACGCCGGGGCCGGCGACATCGACGCCTTCGCCGGCCGGCTCGATCGCGTCCGGCGAGGGCTGTTCGGAGCGGCCATGCGCCGCGCCGACGTCGTGCTCAGCGTTTCGCGCGCCGGGGCCGACAGCATCGAGGAGAACTTCGGCGTCGAGGGCGTGATCGTGGTGCCGAACGCGGCTCCGGCGGTGCACCACGCCCCTGCCGTCAACGGCTCGGCCGAGACGAACGGGAGCGCGCCGCACGCCCTCTTTCTCGGCGGGTTCGACAATCCCGCGAAGGGGGGCGACGTGCTCCTGCGCGCGCTCCCGGAGATCCTCGAACGGTGTCCCGACCTGCACGTAACGCTCGCGGGCTCAGAGAGCCCGCCTGCCGAGGTGACGTCGCTCCAGCGGACCCATCCCGGCGTGCGCTGGGCCGGCTGGCTCGACCACGGGACCGCGCGTGAGGAGCTCTCGCGATGCGACGTCTTCCTCATGCCGTCAACCTCGGAGGGCATGCCCGTGGCCCTGCTCGAGGCGATGGCGTACGAGCGCGCGATCGTGGCCACCAGCGTCGGCGGGATCCCCGACGTGGTCAGCGACGATGCGGAGGCGATCCTCGTCCCGAAGGACGATCCGGCGGCGCTCTCGGTCGGGGTGCTGCGCGCCGTCGGGGACCACGAGCTCCGCGCCCGCCTCGGCCGCGCGGCCAAGCTGCGCCTCGACGACGACTTCAACCGGGACAAGATCTTCGATCGCATCGCCGCCATCTACGACGAGCTCCTGGCGCGAGACGAGGCCGTCTGATGGCCGCTCGGGCCAGAGGGCCGCTCTGCAATCGCAGCCGCGCCGCCGTGTTCCTCTGCTACCACTCGGTGGCCGATCGCGGCCCCGCCTTCACGTCGGTGTCGGAGGACGCGTTCGAGCGGCAGCTCGTCACGCTGAAGGGCCTGGGCTTCCGCTCAGGGCGGCTGGACGACCTCGAGCGCCTGGCTCGCGGCGCGCGAGTCGACGAACGGCTCGTCTTCCTCACCTTCGATGACGGCTACGTCGACAACCACGCGACGGCACGCCCGCTGCTCGACGCCCACGGCTTCAGCGCGCTGTTCTTCCTACTGCCGCCACGGGTCGACCGCGGTGCGGTGCTCGACTGGCCACGCGTCGAGCGCCGGGTGGCGGAGTTTCCCGAGGTGATGAGGTCGCTCACCTGGCCTATGGCCGAAGCCATGGCCGAGACCGGACACGAGTTCGGCAGCCACACGCTCAGCCATCCCATGCTGACCGAGCTCGGTGACGAGGAGCTGCGGCAGGAGCTGTTCGACTCGCGCACGCGGATCAGGGAGCGGCTGGGTCGCTGCGACTCGATCGCCTATCCCTTCGGGGTCTGGGACCGACGGGTGGCCGAGGCGGCGGGGGCGGCCGGCTACACCTACGGGTTCACGCTGCCGGACGGCTCGCAGATGAGCGCGGATCCGCTCACCATCCCCCGGATCAGCGTCGACCACCGGGACGACGAGCCACGCTTCCGGCGCAAGCTCGGTGCCGCCTACCGGGCGCTCTCCCTCTCCCCCTGCCGGCCGGTCGCGCGCCGCGTCCTCGGCCGCACGCTCGCCCACGAGCAGCCGGCCTAGCCGGCCCTAGCCGGCGCTGTCGGCCCAGGCCTCCACGAGCCAGCCGAGCTCGTACGGGCGGCATGTGCGATTGATCTCGAGCACCCGTCCCGAGCCGGCGCGCCCGCGACCCAGCCTGGCCGCCACCGCCGTGTTCGCGTACAGCCACAGCCGGTCCAACGGGCGCCGGCGCCTGATCGAGCGGTAGGTCATCCCGCGGTCGAGGGGTGCCATCTGCTCGCCGAGCTCGTTGGCGCCGAACATCCAGGGCACGCCGCGCCGCGCCGCAGACGCGTAGCGCTCGTCACCGGACACGTCGCTCAGCTCGAGGAGCGTCATCGGGGCCATGCCGTGCTGGTGCACGGAGTAGACCTCGTAGCGCTCCACCACCTGGCCGCGATCGGCGTCGTAGAGCCAGGGCCAGCCCCCGTCGGGCAGCTGGAGCCCGAGCAGGCGGTCCGCGCCCCTGCGCGCTGCGGGAAGCGCGCGCTCGTCCAGGCCCTCACGGGCCACGAGGGTCAGGGCCAGCACGGAGTAGATCTCGGTGGCGAAGTTCGGGAAGCGACGGCGAAAGCCCTGTTCCCCGAAGTGCCGGAACAGCCCGCTCTGCGTCTGGTTGACCTCGATGAGCTGGTCGAGGGCCTGCGCCAGCAGCGTGCGCCCCGTCTCGCCCGCGTCGGCGTTGAGTGCGAGCCCGGTGACGATCCAGGCGAGCTCGAGTCCCTCCCTCGCGGCGAGCCCTCCCTGGGAGCGCAGCGATTCGGCCAGCGAACGGATCAGCTGCTCGGCGCCGCCGCTGTCGGATCGGGACTCGACCCAGAGGCGCAGGCCGAAGTCGCCGGGTGTGATCTCCGGCCGCTCGAGGGCCCCGTCGATCGCATCGCGCAGCCGATCGGGCTCGATCGGCACCGACAGGCCGGCCCGCTGTGCGCGCATGAGGCCGAGAAGGACGATCAGCGAGTAGCGGACCGACTCGCCGCGCGGCGCGGGCTCGCCCTCCACCACCTCCCAGCAGAAGAGACCCGAGGGGAGCAGCATCCCCGGTAGGGCGGCGAGCGCGGGCTCGACGAGCTGCTCGACCTGTGTCGGTTGTGGCGGTTGCTCGGGCATCAAGCGGCAGAATGGTAGACGTACACCAAGGCCCGCCCGGCCGACACACCCGTTCGGCTAGGCCTCCTTGACAGCCCCCGGAGGCGGTCCTAGCCTGACTCCAGGGCACTCGGGGACTGGCCCCCGGCGACCACACCCGCCTCAACCTTTGAGCGAGAAGAGGCCATACAGCATGCAGGTTCTCTCATAGTGGCGCCGGTTCGCGCCATCTTCCTGGAAGGCGCCGACGGCGCCTACGCAGGCGCGCGGGCGCTCCGCCGGCGCGGCGTTCCCGTGACCATCATCAGCCGCGGCTGGGTCACCCGCGCCCGCGGCATCGACGGGCGGCGTGCGAAGTCGCGCGACGAGTGGCTCGCCGAGCTCAACGACGTCGCGTCCGAGGGCCCGGGGGTCCTCATCCCCTCCTCCGACCCGGCGATCGAGTTCGTCTCCCAGGAGCGCGAGCGCATCTCCCCCGCCCTGCGCTCCTTCGAGGGGCCGAACAGCGCCCATCTGAAGCTGATGGACAAGGCCTCGCTGTACGAGCTGGCCGCGCAGGCCGGCGTGCGGGCCCCGGTGGTCAAGCTCCTCTCGACCCCGGACGAGATCGACTCGGTCGCCGCGAGCGCCGCCTACCCGTCGCTGCTGAAGCCGGTGCACTCGCACCGCTACCGGGACCTGTTCGGGCACAACCGCAACATCCTCGTCAACGACCCGAGCGAGCTCGAGGCAGCCGCCACGCCGGCGCTCGAGGCCGGCCTCGACTGGCTCGTGACCGAGCTGATTCCCGGATCGGAGACCAGTCTCTTCGGCGCGGTGACCATCCGCCTCGAGGACGGCTCGCACGCGCTCGCCTACACGCGGCGCAAGCTGCGTCAGCACCCGCCCTACTTCGGGGCGGGGTCGGTGCTCGAGACGGTGCCGGCGCCGGGCGCGATGGAGATGTCGCGGCGGCTGCTGGACCACGCCGGCTTCGTGGGCTTCTCGAGCCTGGAGGCCAAGCGGCACGAGGAGACGGGCGAGCACGTCCTGATGGAGATCAACGTCCGCATCCCGCAGAACCTCGGCCTGGGCGAGGCCGCCGGCGTGGAGCCGACCTGGCGCCTCTACGCCACGCTCGCCGGGATCCCGCTCGAGCCGCAGCCGGCCCAGCGCAACGGGGTGAAGGTGATCGTCCCCAGCCTCGAGCTCAAGGCGGCGCCGGCCTACGTCCGTGCGGGAGACCTGTCGGTGCGCCAGCTGCTCGGCTCCTACCGAGGTGTCCGCAGCGTCAGTGGACTCAGCCTGCGCGATCCCGTCCCGCTGGCCGCCTTCTTCGGCGGCCGCGGCTATCACGCCGCCGGCGACGCGGCCGGAAAGCTTCAGGCCAAGGCGAAGGCCGACGGAGCGGGGTCCGCGCTCAAGACGATGGTGCCGGCGCGGCTGCGCCCCACCGCCAAGCGCCTGTATCACCGGTCGCTGGGACCCAAGCGGCGGCGGGCCATGCTGGCCGACGGCCTCCGCGGATCGGCAGACGGGAGCCGCCGCCTCGGGTCGCCGCTCTACGGCGGGCTGCTCGACCATGTGGCCGACGACGTCGAGGCGCAGGGCCCGTGCTGGCGACTGCTGGCCGACCGCGCCCTCACCGACCACGCCATCTCGGTCCGGCTGATGGGCTCGGTGCATCGGATCGTGCTGGAGGGCGGGGCCCCGCAGCTGGCCCGCTTCTACCCGTCGGCCGGCGGCACCGACCAGGGCGACCCGTGGCCCGCTTTCCAGGAGACGCTCGAGACGCATCGAGAGCGGATCCAGGAGCTTCTCCACGCCCCGGTGCAGACGAACGAGATCGCCCGCTGCTCCGCCCTGTTGAGCGGGTTCCTGCTGGTGGCACAGGAGACCGGCCTTCCGCTGCGCCTTCTCGAGGTCGGCTCGAGCGCCGGACTGCTGCTGCGCTGGCCCGAGTACCACTACACGGAGGGCGACCAGACCTGGGGCGACCCGAGCTCGCCCGCCCGCCTCGAGGGCGCCTACACCACCGGGCGCCCGCCCTTCGACCTGTCCGCGACCGTCGTGGAGCGCCGCGGCTGCGACGCCGCCCCTCTCGACCCGAACTCGGCCGAGGACCGGCTGACGCTCATGTCGTACGTGTGGGCCGACGAGACCTCGCGCTTCGAGCTTCTCAGGTCCGCCCTCGACGTGGCGCGTGAGGTTCCCGTGGAGGTCGAGGCCGCCGACGCCGTCGACTGGATCGAGGCGACGCTGGCCGAGCCGGCGCCCGACGTGGCGACGGTCCTCTTCCACTCACTGTTCATCCACTTCCTCGACGAGAAGGCGCGGGTGCGCTTCGACGCCGCCCTGGCCGCCGCCGGCCGGCGAGCGACCAAGCAGGCGCCGCTCGCCCACATGAGCCTGGAGTGGTCCAGGCGAGGCGGCGGACCCGAGCTGTGTCTCACCACCTGGCCGGGAACCACCCGCAGGCTCGCCACCACCGACGACCGCGGGCGCGATATCCACTGGGAGGGGACGAACGGCCGCTCGAACGGCCGCCCGGCCTCGACCACCAGCGGGTCTCGCGCGCGCCCGGTCTAGCGGCCGGACCTCAGTCGGCCACAGCCGCCGGCTCGCGGAGCCTCACCGCGGGCGCCGGCGACCACAGCACCACCCCCACGAGCGCCACCCGGGAGGCGACGCCGAAGGCGGTGGCCACCGCCGCGATCCCGATGACGCCCCAGACGGTGCCGGCGAACAGCGAGGCCGCCGTCTGGGCGGCCAGGAACACCATGAACAGGACCGCCAGCAGGCGATAGCGCCGCTGGGTCATCATGAGGTTCGGAGCGGGGATCGTGACGTACACGAAGAACGCGTCGATCAACAGCAGCTGGAAGATCGTCACCGACTCCGGGTAGCGGCCGGCGTCGACCAGCGGAATGAGGAAGGGCGCCAGGGCGGCCACGATGCCCACGACGGCCGCGGTGGGCAGGCTCGTCTTCTTGATCCAGCTCAGCAGCATGCTGATCTGCGTCGCGTGCGAATCGACGACGTCGTGCTGCGAGGTGCGCACGCGCAACACGGCCATCAGCGCGGCCACGGGTCCGAGCGCGATCGAGATGTAGCGCATGGCGGCCCCGAAGCTCGCGATCGCCTCGTCGTCGAGCAGGGCCGCGACCA
Organism: uncultured Thermoleophilaceae bacterium; assembly: GCA_963808545.1. Classification (GTDB taxonomy): domain Bacteria; phylum Actinomycetota; class Thermoleophilia; order Solirubrobacterales; family Thermoleophilaceae; genus JACVRW01. The sequence continues at coordinate 378,091 of CAWEGB010000008.1, forward strand.
GGAACATGCTGCTGTAGAAGAATCCAGCCGAGGCGATGAAGTAGGCGTTCAGCCAGTTCGACTCGGCGCCGAGCCCCAGCCGTCCCTCCGCGGCGTAGCGCGACCCACGAGAGGACCAGGCCAGCGGCGCGCACACGGTCACGCCGACCGCCACGGCCCCGAGCGCGATCCAGAGCATGACCACCGGCCCGGAGCTGATCAGGCCGACGGTGGCGGCGAGGGCGGCCACACAGGTGGACAGGCCGCGCAGCAGTCCGAACAGGCCCGCCTTGGTGAAGCGCAGATGAGCCTGGTGGTGATACATGCCGAGCTCCGTGGCGGCGTGGCCGAACGTGTAGAGCGCGGCCAGCCCGATGAACGTCGTGCGGTTGGCCGCGGAGCCGCCGACGCCGAGGACCGCCGCGCCCAGGAGCACGAGGCCGGCGGCTGCGGCGATCATGGTCGCGCTGCCCACCACCGCCAGCAGGAAGGGCGAGCGCTCCTCGATCCCACGCGAGACGCGTTCCGCCTCCTCGCGCATGTAGCGCATGCGGATGCCGCCGGTGGCGAAGCTGCCGGCAAACGAGCCGACCTCGAGCGACAGGACGACGTAGGCGAAGTCCTTGACGTCGAGGCCCCGCACCAGCAGGACGATCGCGATCGCGCTCAGTCCTCGCGCACCGACGTTGAGCACAAAGGTCGATGCGAAACCGCGCTTGAAGACGTCCTGTCCTCGAAGCAGGCGCGATCGCGCGGTGGTGAAAAGTTTCCTCATGATGCTGGTGTGCCCGCAGAACAAAACGGCTGCGGGCGGCGCGGGCTTCTGTCAGTGCGGCAGAACCGACTCGCGGCTGGGACCGACGGCGAAGTCGTCCAGGTACTGGATGCTTCTGCGGGTCGAGTCCTCGTTGCGGTAGATCCCGGTCTTGAAGAAGCCTCGGGTGGCTCCGCGGGTCTGCCCGCGCATGCGCTTCTTGCCGTTCTCGAGCGTCTGCTGCCTGCCGTTCAGCCAGACCTCCACCCAGCCGCGCGAGCGGCTCTGCGAGAGGTAGACGCCCACCACGACCCTGTGCCAGCGGTCCCGCGCCAGCCTGCGGCTGCGCCAGTAGAACCGGGAGGAGTCGCCGCGGCGCAGCGACCAGCGCATCGGCGATCCCATGTTGTTGAACAGCGCCAGCGGCGGCGAGCCGCCGTAGTTCGAGTACCACTGGGACATGATCTCCCAGCTCTCCGGTGGATCCGCCGAGGAGGGGACGTAGATCGATTGCCGAAACCAGCGCTCGCGTTCGTCCGGCAGGGTCGGGCCCACCAGCTCGCAGCGCTCGCTCCCGGTCTGTGGCTCCTCGTCGCGATCGCGGACCTCGAACCTCACCCGGTAGCGGCCCTCGACCGCCGCCGGGCGTTTCGATCCCACGGAAATGCGCTCCTGCAGGCACTGCCGCTCCCGCCATTCCGAGAGGTCTCCCGTCTCGAAGTTGGCCCGCTTGGCCGCCGGGGCTGATCCGCCGAGAGACAGCGCCACCCCCGCCACGGCGAGCAGGGCCACGAGCACCGCCACCACCTTCACTGGCGATGGCGCGGGGGGCGGGGACGCAGCGGATCGGAACCGAACATCCCAGCCCAGTGTAGACGTGGCCAGACGGCGCCTCGCCGGTTCTGTCCCCAGGTTTTAGGTCCGGACGTTCACCGCAAGTTCACCCGAGCGGCCTCCGTTCATGTCGCGAGATCGCCGTTCCCGACCACAGGTAAACGCACCCGCACATGAGATACACACTCACCGCTCTGCTCGCCGCATCACTGCTCGTAGTCCCGGTCACCGCCCAGGCGGCCACCGGCTCGGGTTCAGTCGATGCATCCTCGTCGGCGACCTCGCTGAAGGCGATGAAGTCGACTCTGCGCAAGGACCTCAAGCGAGGCGTCAAGGGCGTGCGCAAGCTCGACATCGCCACGATCGAAGCGAAGGGCATGACTCTCAAGCGCGTCCGCGCGCTCGTGGCCGGCAAGGGGTCGTTCACCGCGACCGGCGTCAGGCCGGCAGCGGCCGGGCAGAGCACTCCCGCGAAGCGGGTGACGGTGGCGCGCAGGTCGCGCACCTTCCCCCGGCGCGGCAAGTCCAACGTCAGGCTCAAGCTCACGCAGTCGGGCAAGAAGCTGCTCCAGGTGAGCGACCGCGTCACGCTGACGGTGACGGCCACGTTCAGGCCGCGCACCGGCGGCCGGATCAGCGTCCGCTACCGGGTCACGGTGAAGCGCAAGTTCGTTCCGCAGTCCACGCCGATCACTCCCGTTCCCGGGACCGCCGTCCCCGGCGCTCCCTACCTGCCGGTGGCCTCCGGTCCGATTCCGGCGAACGCCATGCCGCTGTACGGGCAGGGCTTCGACGGCCCCGCTCCCTGGGGCGGCATAGGCTCGGTGTCCCAGTGCGGCCAGACCGTGCAGTCGGGCACCGACGGTGTCGACGGCTACGCCCGGCTGACCGTGGCCGATGGCGACCCCGTGGTGGCCGGCAACGAGCGCTGCGAGCTCAGCCGCGGCAGCTACGACGACACCCTGCCGGCTGGTGAGTACTGGTACCGCACGAAGCTTCGCACGGGCGTCGGCTTCCCGCACGTGGCAGGCCCGGACCTCTGGGTGAGCGTCCAGCAGTGGCAGGAGGACAGGCCGCCGGCGGGTGCAGGCGACCGCGTCGACGGTGCTCAGTTCGTCAACGGCGGCCCCAGCGGCCGGATGTACATCGAGGGCGAGAACATCTCCCCCCTCTCACAGTCCTTGCCCTTCACCATCGATGACTGGCACACTACGCCGTGCACGGTGTCTGGACCGATCAGGCCACCGGTTACCTCGAGTGGTGGATCGACGGCAGTACGTCGGCCGCACCAACGGGGTGACCTCCGAGATCGGCGGTCGCCACTTCTGGAAGGGCGGCATCACGCGGGCCACTGGCCTCAACGGCACCCAGAGCGTCGACATCTCCACGGTTGAGGTCTTCAGGGCGCCGTAGCGCCTTCGAAGGACGAACCCCGGCCGGGCGCCCACGTGGCGCCCGGCCGGAAGTTCGCCAGACCCAGCTCCGTTCATGTCGCGTCATCCCCCGTTCCCGACCACTGCGATCCCGACTGAGCATGAGACGCCCACTCGCCGCTCTGCTGGCGGCCTCCCTCTTCGTCCTACCCGCCGCCGCTGAGGCGGCCTCCACTCAGGATCGAGTCGGCGCATCCGCGTCGGCCAACTCGCTGGGCAGCGATCTCAAGCGAGCTCTGCGCGGCGTGAGCAGGCTCGACCTCGCCAGCGTCGACAACTCGGGCTTCACGCTCAAGCGGGTCCGCGCGCTCGCGGCCGGCAAGGCGTCCTTCGTCGCCACCAGCCGCTCCGGAAAGACGGTGGCGCGCGGGTCGAAATCCTTCTCCGGGCCGGGCAGGGCCAGCGTGAAGATGAAGCTCACCCGGTCGGGCAAGAAGCTGCTGCGGGGCGCCAGCCGCGTGACGCTGACGGTGAAGGCCACCTTCCGGTCCCGCGCCGGCGGGCGCATCAGCGCGCGCTCCAAGGTGACGCTCAAGCGCAACCCGCTTCCGGTGCCCGCGGCACCGATCCCCGCGAACGTCACGCCGCTGTACGGCCAGACCTTCGACAGCCGCGCTCCCTGGTCCGGTCTGAGCACCCAGTGCGCCCACCCCATCCAGTGGAGGACCGAGAACGGCGACGGCTACGCCCACTTCGAGGTGCGTCCCGGCGAGCCCACGGTTGCCGGCCACGAGCGCTGTGAGGTCAGCTACGGCGGCTTCGGCAACTCCACGCCGCCCGGGGAGTACTGGTACCGCGCCCGTCAGCGCGCCGGTTCCGGCTTCCCCCAGGCACCGGGCTCGGACAACTGGGTGAACGTTCTGCAGTGGCACGAGGACAAGCCGGCCCCCGGTAAGGACACGGGTCCCGTCGACGCCGCCGTGTTCGTCAACTCGACTCCCCCGGAGCGCATGCTGATCGAGGGCGATCACATCGGCTACCTCCAGTCCCTGCCGTTCGACATCCACGCCTGGAACGACTTCGTCGTGCACGGGGTCTGGACCGACCGGCCGACCGGCTACATCGAGTGGTGGATCAACGGCGTATACGGTGGCCGCGCGACCGGCGTGACCTCCGAGACCGGCGGACGGCACTTCTGGAAGGGCGGCATCGAGCGCGCCGACGGCATAAACACGCTCCAGAGCAGCGACATCAGCAACATCGAGATCTACCGGGCGCCGTAGAGGCGCAGAAGCAAGACGGCATGACGGGCGTTGGTTACGCGTGGACCGACCCGAGCTACTGGTAGCAGTCGACGCGGAAGGGACGCTGCGGTCCCGGATCGTGGTGGCGCTGGCCGCCGACGGCATCAGCATCGCCCAGAACGGCACCCGATCCGCCGCCACGCTGAGGGTGGTCGGGGTAGATCTCGCGCAGCCCATCTCGCTGCGGCGACTCAAGGCCGTTCTCGAGGACGAGATCGCGCACACCGTTGCGGTGTCGCCCCTCTGCGGTGCGCTCGGCCTGCGGCGCGCGGTCAAGGCCGGCGCCGACTCGCTGGTGCTCGAGCACCAGCTCGAGCAGGCGCTCGCCCCCGCCGTCCGTGCCGTTGCGGCCGGGCTCACCGTCATGCCGTCCAAGCTCTGGAACGGCGCCGCGCCCGTCGCGTTGTCCCACCGCGAGCGTGAGGTGCTGCGGCTCGCCGTGACCGGGCGCACGAACGCCGAGATCGCCGGGACGCTCTTCCTGGCCGAGAGCACCGTCAAGTCTCACCTGTCGTCGGCCTACCGAAAGCTCGGGGCCGGCGGTCGCAACGACGCGGCGTCGATGATCTTCGATCCGGACGGGGGCCTCGCCGACATGGTCCTCGGCCACGATCTCCACGAGAGCGTCACCGACGACGTTCCCGCCGCCTGAACGATGCCCGGCTCACCCGTTTTTAGTACGCGTCGTCGCGCTAGCGGGTCCTGCTGCCAGACGTTCATCCCCTAGCGATGGCCACTAGACAGAGTTCCGACCCAGTCCCCGCGCTGGCGCTCGAGGCCGATGCAGCCGGTGCCCCGGCCAACGTCTCAGCGCTCCCGCTTCCGGTCGGCGGCGAGCGGGTTCTGCCGGTCGGGCGGCCCGGCGACGTGCGCGCACGCTCGCTGCGCAGGCTGCTGCTCGCCGGGGACGTCCTCGCCCTGTGCGTCGCGTTCCTCGTAACCCGGCTGGCCTTCGGAGACCTCGCGCTGGGCGACCTGGCGATCCTGGCGCTGAGCGTTCCGGTGTGGGTGCTGCTCGCCTACGCCCACCGGCTCTACCACCTCGACAGCTACCGCGCGGACTACGGCGCGGCGGACGAGATCGGGCCGGTGCTCCAGATGACCACTCTCTGGAGCTGGAGCATCCTGATCGTCCTCGCCCTGCTGCCCTTCGAGGTCGGGGTGACGAAGGTGGCCTTCTTCTGGCTGTTGGCCCTGATCCTCACCATGTCTCTGCGGTCCGCCGCCCGCGCGTACGCCAGGCGGCAGGTCTGGTACCTGCAGAACGCCCTCATCGTCGGACCCGACGACGAGGCCACGGAGATCCTGAAGAAGATCATGCGCCACCCCGAATGGGGCATCAACGTCGTGGCCTGCGTGGCCGGCACCGGATCGGGTTTCGCTCCCGCGCGTGCCAACCGCCTGCTGGACTTCGTGCCGGTGCTGGGAGGCGCCATCGACATCGCCGAGCTGGTCGAGCGCCTCGACGTGGACCGAGTGATGCTCACCCCCGCGCTGAGTGAGTCGCGGACGCGCGTCGAGGTCGTCTGGGAGCTGTCGGAGCTCGGGATCCACGTGGACCTGGTGCCGAGCTGGTCAGACGTGGTCGGCACGAGGTTCGAGGTCAACCAGATGGAGGGCCTGCCGGTCCTCACCATGCCTCGACCTCGCCTCATGCGCTCGTCGCTGCGTCTCAAGCGCGGGCTCGACCTGGTCATCGGCACGCTGGCGCTGATCGCCCTGGCGCCGGTGCTCGCGGCCTGCGCCATCGCCATCAAGCTCGACTCGCCCGGCCCCGTGCTCTTCCGTCAGCGCCGGATCGGGCGCGACGATCAGGCCTTCGAGGTCTTCAAGTTCCGCTCGATGTACAAGGATGCGGACAGCCGCAAGGACGAAGTGGCTGCGCTGAACTTCCACGGCGGCGGGAACGACAACGGCATGTTCAAGGTGCGCGAGGACCCGCGCATCACGCGCGTGGGCGCCTTCCTGCGGCGCTACTCGTTCGACGAGATGCCCCAGCTCTTCAACATCCTGCGGGGTGAGATGAGCTTCGTCGGTCCGCGACCCCTGATCGAGACGGAGGACCGTCAGATCGAGGGCCGCTTCCGGCGCCGGCTGTCGCTGGCCCCCGGCCTCACCGGCCTGTGGCAGGCCCACGGGCGCTCGGACATCCCGTTCGAGCAGATGGTCAACCTCGACTATCTGTACGTGACGAACTGGTCCCTGTGGCTGGACGTCAAGCTGGTCATAAGGACGGTCTCGGCTGTCCTGCGCGGCAACGGCGCATACTGATCCTCCGTCTGGAGGGTAGTCCGAAATTCCGCCCCCCGAGCACCGAAACCCACACGCCATTTCGAAGATCCGGCAAGACCGGGGCGTTGGTCAAGCAATGGTCGACAAGGCGATCGTCATGGCCAGCGAACCATCGGTTCTGCTCCCCGTGGCCAACCGGCCGCTGGTGGTCCACGCGCTGGACGCCCTGGCCGAGGCCGGCGTCCGTCATGCCACGGTGGCTGCGCAGTCCTCGGTCATCGCCCGGGTGGAGCACGAGCTGTCCCAGAGCTGCGCCACCGACGTCGAGCTCACGTGCGTCGAGCACGACGATGACGCCGGCCTGCCGGCTGCGCTGGCGGACCTCGAGGGCTTTGTCGGGCGAGATCCGTTCGTACTGCACCTCGGCGACAGCCTCAACCGCGACTGCCTCAGTCCCCTGCTCCAGGCGCCCACCCCGGAGCACGGCTCGACCGTGCTCGTCCGGGAGTCCGAGCACGACGACACGGTCGTCCCACTCGCCCCGCGCCGCACCAAGACCGGTGAGGGATCGGCGGCCGGAGTGTGGGTGTTCGGCGCGGGCTCCCTCGAAGCCCTCAGCGAGCTCCCCACCACCGGCAGCAACGAGACCGACGTGGCCTGCGGGATCGAGACGCTCGCCGAGCTCGGCGGACGGGTCGAGCTTCGTCAGGTGGGCGACTGGTGGCGCTTCAACCCCGGCCCGGACGTGCTGCTCGAGGCCAACCGCTTCGTCCTCGAGGGCCTCAAGGGAAGCCCGGTCGAGGCCCGGCTTGCGGATACGCAGATTCAGGGACCGGTGTGCATACATCCGACCGCGCAGCTCGAATCGAGCATCGTGAGGGGCCCTGCGGTGATCGCGGCCGGCGCCTGCCTGCGCGACGCCTACGTCGGGCCGTATACGTCCATCGGAGAGGACGTCCTGGTCGAGGGGGCCGAGATCGAGTACTCGATCATCCTCAGAGGCGCCTCCGTGACGCACCTCGGAGGGCGACTCGAAGCCAGCGTGGTCGGGGCCAACGCCAGGGTGTTCCGAGACTTCCGGCTACCGCGAGCGATGCGCCTCAACGTCGGCGAAGGCGCCGAAGTCTCCCTCGCCTGAGCAGCTTTCCCAGGGTGGGCACCACTCCGCCACGCCAGCGGTGGTGCCAAAAACGCATGGTATTCGCCTGCGTACTGAAAAAACTGGGGTAGCGCCCCTAGTGCGGCCAATCCAGACCGCACCTAGGGTCGTGCAATCCGCTCAACCCCAGCCCGCGTGTCCCACACGCACCCCTTGGGAAGGACTCATGACCACTCGCTTCGCCCGAAGCAACGATGACAGGAGCAACGACACGGCCCTGGTCGCCCAGGCCGTGGCCCGCGCCAAGGAAGGCGATCAGACCGCGCTTCACTTCCTCTACGTGCGCTTCGCCGACGACGTCTGCGGCTACGTGCGCAGCATCGTTCGCGACTCCCATGAGGCCGAGGACATCACTCAGAACGTGTTCGCCAAGCTGATGACGGCGATCCACCGCTACGAGCAGCGCGAGGTCCCGTTCGCCGCCTGGATCCTGCGGGTGGCTCGCAACGTGGCCCTCGACCACATCCGCGCCCGCCGGCAGATTCCCTTCGAAGAGGTCCGCGTGGACGACGACGGTCACGAGCAGATCGGCTTCGAGCGCTCTCAGTGCCTGCGCGACGCCCTACGCCGGCTGCCGGCAGAGCAGCGCGAGGTGCTGGTGCTCAGGCACATCGCGGGTCTGTCCCCTGGCGAGATCGCCGAGCGTCTCGGAAAGACCGAGGGCTCCGTGCACGGACTCCATCACCGCGGACGCGGTGCGCTTCAGGAGGCGCTGCGCGAGCTCGAGGCGGCGCCGGTCATCTCCGCCCGGGCCAGCTAGCAGAGCTTCGCGGCTATCCGGACCGCCACGCGGCCGGAGTCCAGGTCCGCGACCAGGGAGAGCACGGCGTGCTCGAGCAGGCGCTCGACCGAGACGCCTTCGAGCTCGCATTCGAGCGCCACGGCCTCCCACGAGGACCGCGGAAGGACCAGGGTGACCTCGAGGTCGTCCGCCGACGGGGTCGACCCGAAGGGCGGGAGGCTCTGACCCTCCCGCCTTGGCTCGGGCCGCTCGAGATGGTGCTCCAACGCGCACTGGACGAAGTGCGAGGGCGAGATGTCGTGATTGTCGGTGAGCGCGTCGACGGCTTCGCGGGCAAACCCCTGCAGCGGGAGCGAGACCGTACGGCTCGTAGTCTGGCTGTTGCGTAGTAGATCCACTCTCCGCTCCTTATCGGAGCGAACGGATCCGGTCTTTAGCCCGCGCGCGGGATTCTCAACGCGTGTCCGCGTCGAAGATCTCGCTCAGCTTGCCCCGGGAGCTGACCCCGAGCTTGCGGTACGAGTGCTTGAGGTGCCACTCCACGGTCTTGACCGTCACCACCAGCGTCTCCGCGATGTCGCGGTTGGACATTCCCTCCGCGGCCAGGGCGGCCGTCTGGCGCTCGCGCGCGGTGAGTGAGTCGAGGCCGTACATAGCCGTGCGGCGGGGACGGGCTCCGGCAACCTTGGCTTCGCGCATGGCCCGCTCGGTCAGGGGGAGCGCGCCGCAGCGCTTGGCCAGGTCGAGCCCGTGGCGGAGCGGCTCGCGCGCCTCGCGCCGGCGGCCGGAGCGGCGCAGAGCTGCTCCGAAGTCCACCAGCGCCCGGGCACGCTCGAGGGCGTTCTGGGAGGAGTCAAGGCGGTCCACGGCCTGCTCGAGAGCCACAAGCCCTCGCTCGGGCTCGCGGATGGTGCCCAGGGCGCGCAGAGCCCTTCCGATCGCTCCAGGCGCTCCGAACGATTCGGCGAGCTCGAGCTCGGCCCGCGCCAGCCGCTCCGCCTCTTCGGTCTGGCCCAGCGCCGCGTACGAGATCGCGGCGTCCGAGCGCCAGGGAGCCACCGCGGGATTGCCGGCGCCTGATCGCTCGTCCAGGTCGCCACAGGCCAGGAAGTCCGCCAGAGCGGCTCGCTGGTCTCCCTCAGCCGCGCTCAGGCGGCCGCGAGTGGTGAGCAGCGCAAGGCGGGTGGGGTCGCTGGGATTCTGGCCGGTCTCGGCCTCGCCGATCTGACGCCGGGCGCCCTTGAGGTCGCCGCTCTCGATGAGGCTGTTCGCGAGCACCAGGCGGGCTCCACCCAGGTCGAGGCGCCAGCCGTGGTGCTCGACCGCCAGTGCGTGACGGGCGTCGCCCGCAGCGTCGGCCACGCGTCCGCGCATGAGGATGGCCATGGCCCGCATGTGCGAGGCCGTGGCGAATCCCAGCACCGAGCCCCGCGAGCGGGCGTCCTCCAGCGCGGCCGTGAGCGCCGCCTCGGCGGTGGCGAGGTCGCCTGCGATCACCAGCGAGCCGGCGGCGAGGTAGTAGGTCAGGCCGTCGGCGGTCTCGTCGTCGAGGAGGGCGCCGCGATCGAGGGCGCGGGTGGCGAGCTCGATGGCCAGCCCGGCGCTCACCCCGCGCACCGCCGTCTCGATGGCGTGCAGGGCCAGCAGCGCGCGGTCGCCCGCGCTGTCGCCCACCGCTGGGGCCTGCGCAGGGTCCAGGGGTTCGGTCTGGCCCGTCAGCCACAGCGAGGTGGTGTGGGCGGCCCGAAGACGCGCCACCACCTCCTGATCGCCGTTGGCGGGGTGATCGAGCCCGCGCTCGAAGACGCTCATCGCCTCCAGGGGCTTGCCCAGCGCGAAGAGAGCGCGGCCGGTCTCAAGCGCGGCGCGAGCACCCTCGGGTGCCTCGTGCACATGCCGGCCGGCATCCTGAAGGCGAACGACCGCCTGGGGCTCTCCGGCCGTGGCCTCGGCCCGCCCCAGCTCCAGCACCACGTGAGCGCGCGCCGTGCGCGAAGGCGGCTCCTCCAGAGCCCGCCGCAGGTAGCGCACGGCGTCGGCCGGCACGCCTCGGCCGAGCGCCACCGCGGCGGCCGCGGTGAGCGAATCGACCGCCCAGGCGTTGCCGGCGCAGGGAGCGTGGAGCAGGTGCGCGGCCACCAGCTCGGGTGAAGCATCCTCGGCCACGAGCAGCTCCGCCGCGCGCAGGTGCCGCGTGGCGGAGTCTCCGGCTGGAAGACCGGTTTGCAACGAGGCGCTCACCGCGGGGTGAACGAAGCGCACACGCTGGCCCGCGCTCAGCAGCCCGATCTCCGTGAGGTCGTCGACCATGCGGGCCGCCAGCTCGGTTTCGAGCCCCGCCAGAGTCGCGACGTGCCTGAGCTCTGCCTCGGGACCCACCACCGCGGCGGCGATGAGGAGCCCGGGGGCACGCTGGTCGACCGTCGCGGCTCGTGCGAGGGCCCATTCGCCCACGGTGGGTGGTGGCTCCGGAAGCTCGGCGCCGGCAGCGCTCGTCCCGTCGGCGTCGGCTGCCGCGCACAGCTCCTCGACCACGAACAGGTTGCCGGCACCGGCTTCATGCACGGCTCGGCACGTCTCATCGGAGGCGGCGAGCCTACGCTCGCGCACCAGCCGGGTCGTGCCCTCGAGGCTCAGCGGCGCCAGGACGTGACGGCGGGTGGAGGGACCGCGGGAGAGCTCCGCCAGCAGGGGCGAGAAGTTGGGCCGGGCCACCGAGCCCAGGGTGAGCACCACCGCCACCGGCAGATCGTCCAGGCGCTGGGACAGGTAGAGCAGGAACTCGAGGCTTGCGGCGTCCGCCAAGTCGGCGTCGTCCACCGCGATCAGGACCGGGCGGATCGCGCTGAGGTGCACGGACAGGCGGTAGAGACCGTGAACGATGTCGAACGAGGAGCTCGGCACCGGCCGGCCCGGCGTGGAGTCGAGCAGGAGCGTGACCTCGCCCGCGTCGTCTGAGAGGAGAATGCCGCGTTCCTGCGCGTCCGACGCAGCGAGGCGCCTCTCGAACAGCTGGAGCACCACCCCGAGGCCGAAGTCCTGCTCTGTCCGGCGCCCGGTGGCAGCGAGCACCTCGATCGATTCACGAGCCGCCTGTGCGCGCGCAACCGCCAGCAAGGCGCTCTTGCCGAGGCCGGCAGCGCCGTGAATAAGGGTGACCGAGCCGCGTCCGCCGCGCGCCTCGCGCACGGCCGTGGCCACGCGCTCGAGCGGCGCTTCGCGTTCGATCAGCCCAGGGGATGTTTCGTCCGCTAGGAAGAGTCTGTCCAAGCCCGCACCTGCGCTCCAGAGTAGGTGCGCCTCCCCAACCGCGCAAGCGCGGATGCAGATTGCCTAGAGATCCTCGAGGATGCTCGCGAGCCTGCCCGCGAGACGCCCGCTGTCGACGTCGGCGAGAAGGTACAGGCAGGCGTGGCCCGCAAGCTCCGACGGCTCGACGTCCTGCCGGTCGGCCTCCTCACCGAGGGCCGCGGCGATCTCCTCGTCCACCTTCACCTCCCGGACCTCCGGCTGCTCGCCGCGCGCGAAGCCGGGAAAGGCCCACGCGGTGCGCCCGCTGTCGCGCTCCGAGAGGTAGTAGAGCACAGCGGTCCGGACCAGTATCGCTGCCGGTACGCCCTCCAGCTCGGCGCTCTGCTCGAGGCGCTCCAACGCGAACTCGTTGACGTGCAGCGTCCGGCTTTTCACGTTTCGCTTCCCCAAGTTCGCTTCAGTGCAGCAGAGTTCTCCAAGGGTGTCTACGCACCGAGTGTCCTGGCGCGTTCAGCGGCCGAGTAGCGTTCACGCCCAGTGCCCGCGGAATCCGTCGTCGAGCGTGCCGAAGAGCTCACCGAGCGGCTTCTGCCCGACCGCACGCCAAAGCGGCGGATGCTCGTCATCGTCAACCCGTACGCGACCACGGTGTCCGACCGCCTGCGCAACCTGGTGGTGTACGCCCTGCAGTCGCGCTACGCGGTCGAGGCCATCGACACGCAGGAGCGCAACCACGCGACCCAGATCTGCCGTGAGGCCGCCAGCGAGGGCTATGACGCGGTGGTGGCCTTCGGCGGCGACGGCACCGTCAACGAGGCCGCCAACGGCCTGGTGGGGTCCGATACCCCGCTCACCGCGCTGCCCGGCGGCTCGACGAACGTATGGGCGCGCACCCTGGGCATCCCCAACGACGTGGTGGACGCGACCGAGCACCTGTTGGCCATGGCCGACGAGTGGATGCCGCGACGGGTGGACCTCGGCCGGGTGGACGAGCGCCATTTCGTGTTCTCCGCCGGCGTCGGGCTCGACGCGAGCGTGGTCAGGCGCGTGGACGCTCACCCCTACCGCAAGCGCCGGCTCGGCGCCTGGTACTACGCCTGGTCGGGTGTCGCGATCTTCAACCGCAGCTACCTCGTCAACCCGCCGCGCGTGCGTGTCTCGGCCCAGGGGCGCGAGCTCGAGGGCGTGACCGTGATCGTCCAGAACTCCGATCCCTTCACCTTCTTTCGCAGGCGCCCCATACGGGTGGTGGAACCGTCGGGCCTGACATCGGGATCGCTGTCCGCGGCCGTGCTCAAGCAAGCCACGCTGCTCGAGCTGCCGACCCTGATCCCTCGCCTGCTGTCCTCACGCGCCCGCACGGTGATGCGCCACCGCCAGGTGGAGCCCCTGCCCGAGCTGTCGCTGATGAAGGTGGAGGCCATCGACGAGCGCCCGTTCCCGCTGCAGGTCGACGGCGACTACATCGGCGACTTCGCCGAGGTGGAGTTCGGCGTGACACCCGGCGGCCTGGTGACGGTCGCCTGACCGGGGGTTAGGTGAGATGGGGAGGGCCGGCGGGCCACTCCCCATCTCGAGCGGGCACAACGACCGTCCGCGCGCGTAGAGGCGACTACGGAGGGTCGCAAGAGAAACGGCGCATCGCCTCGGCGACTTGCGGGGCGACGCAGGATGAGACCTTTCTCAGACTTCAGGCTCAGCCGGTGGGCGTGACGCGGTAGGCGTCGAAGACCGACTCGATGTTGCGAATTCGCGTGATGCAGGTCTTCAGCGACTGGGTGTCCCCCACCTCGACCACGAAGCGGTTCTTGACCATGGGGTGCACGACGGTGCAGCGTGCCTCGAGGATGTTGATGCCCGTCTCGGCAAACGTCCGCGAGAGGTCCTCGAGCAGCCGATGGCGGTCCCAGCCGTCCACCTGCAACTCGACCCGGAACGACGAGGTGGTGTCTCCCTCCCACTCCACGCTCGTGAAGCGTTCTGGGTTGCGCTTCAGGGCCACCGCGTTGGGGCAGGAGGAATGGTGGATCGTGATGCCCTTGCCGAGGGAGATGTAGCCCACGATGGGATCGCCGGGCACGGGGCGACAGCACTTGGCCAGGCGCAACATCACGTCGTCCACGCCCTCCACCTTGATGCCGTAGGTGGACGAGGCGGCGGTCTTCTTCGGCGTCTCCCTGCGCTCCAGGAGCTCGGCCGCGGGCGAGGGCGCCTCCACCGCGGACTCGCCCTCCTTGAGCCGGTGCATCAGCTTGTTGACCACCGTCTTGGACGAGATCTTGGCCTGACCCAGGGCGATGTAGAAGTCCTCGCCCTTGCGGAAGCCCATCTCGCGGATCACGTCGGCCAGGAGCGGCGAGCCGGCGATCTTCTGCGGCGGCAGTCCCGCCCGCTTGAGGTTGTCGTGCAGGATCTCGCGCCCGCTGCGCTCGGAGTCCTCGCGGCGCTCGCGCTTGAACCAGGCGCGGATCTTCGACTGGGCCCGAGTCGTCTTGGCCAGGGCGAGCCAGTCACGCGAGGGGCCGCGCTCCTTCTTCGAGGTCAGCACCTCCACGATGTCGCCCGACTGGAGGGTGTAGTGCAGCGGCACGATCTTGCCGTTGACCTTGGCCCCCACGCAGCGGTGGCCGACGTCGGTGTGGATCTCGTAGGCGAAGTCGAGCGGCGTGGCGCCGCCGGCCAGCGACTTGACCTCGCCCTTCGGCGTGAACACGAAGACCTCGTCCTCGAACAGATCCGCCTTGAGCGTCTCGGCGAACTCCTGAGGATCCTGAGTGTCCTGCTGCCAGTCGAGCAGGTGGCGAAGCCACTCGACCTTCTCCTCCACCGGCTCGGAGCCGTCCTCCTTGTAGATCCAATGGGCGGCCACGCCGAACTCGGCGGTGCGATGCATCTCCATCGTGCGGATCTGAATCTCGAGCGGGCGTCCCTCCGGTCCGATCACGGTGGTGTGGAGCGCCTGGTACATGTTGAACTTGGGCATCGCGACCCAGTCCTTGAACCGGCCGGGTAGTGGCTTCCACAGCGAGTGGATGACGCCGATGGCGCCGTAGCAGTCCTTGACCGAGTCGACGATCACGCGCATCGCGGTGAGGTCGTAGATCTCGTTGAACTCGCGGCCCTTCTTCGTCATCTTCGAGTAGATCGAGTAGAAGTGCTTGGCGCGGCCGGAGATCTCCGCCTCGATGCCCACCGCCTCCAGCTCGGAGCGCAGGTATTCCCCGGCCCGGGCCACGTAGTCCTCGCGCTCGTTGCGCTGCTGGGCCACCAGCTGCTTGATCTCCTTGTACTTGCGCGGGTGCAGGGTCGAGAAGGCGAGGTCCTCGAGCTCCCACTTGATGGCATGGATGCCGAGGCGGTGCGCCAGCGGCGCGAAGATCTCGAGCGTCTCCTTCGCCTTCTCCTGCTGCTTGGGCTTCGGCATCGCGCCGATCGTGCGCATGTTGTGCAGGCGGTCGGCGAGCTTGATGAGGATGACCCGGATGTCCTGGGCCATCGCGACCATCATCTTGCGGTAGTTCTCGGCCTGGCGGTCGTCGCGGCTCTGGAAGGTGACGCCCGACAGCTTGGTCACGCCGTCCACCAGTTGCGCGACCTCGTCTCCGAAGTCCTCGCGCACCTCGTCGAGCGAGGCGCTCGTGTCCTCCACCGTGTCGTGTAGCAGCGCTGCGCACAGCGTGGCCGTGTCGAGCCGCATCCCGGCGCAGATCTTGGCCACGCCCACGGGATGGATGATGAAGTCCTCCCCGCTGGCCCGCCGCTGGCTCGCGTGGCGCTCGCAGGCGAACACGAACGCTCGTTCCACGAGGTTCCGGTCGATCGTCTCCGCTGCCTCGCCGGAGTGCTCCTCGACCACGGCGAACAGGTCGCCGAGCAGCACGCGCTGGTCGTCGGTGAGGCTCGTGCGCGGTCCGGCCGGCGCCTGTCCGCGGTGCTCGTCGACCGGATGACGGTCGAAATCCGGTGAGCCGTCGCGCGCACCGTTGGCCCCGCGCGCGGGGCGCTTGCCCCGGGCCGGCTGCTTCTTTTTCGGCGGCGTGGCCGCGGCAGTGCCGCCGGGGTTGCCGGGCCGGCCGCCCGGGCCCGTCTTCCCGTTGCCTGGCGGAAGCTTGGCCATCACCTCCGAGTTTAGAGCGGACCGCCCCTGCCGGCGCAGCGCGCAGGCGCGCTCATCACGACGCGCGAGCGACGTCCGGCTCGGCGGCGCGCTGCGGATCGCTCGCACCGAGGGCCCGCCTCGCGCCCGCGAGCCGATCTCGGTAGGCCCGGTACGCGGGCGACAGCTCGAGGTCGGTGCGCACGCCGTCCAGCACGCGACACGAGCCGGTCTCGGGCGTGAACCTGACCAGCCCGAGCTCGTCGAGCACGCGCAACAGCCGGCCGCAGCACTCCGCGGTGCGCGGATGGGCGGAGGAGCCCTGAAGCGCGCGCGGCCACCTCCTCGGGAGGCGCGTCTGACGAGAGCGCCCGCAGGGCGCGGTACGCGTCGGTGAGGGCCGGCCGCAGGTCCAGCTCCGCCGCCCAGACCTGGAGCGCGAACTCGATCTCGCCCGGACCCCACGCCAGATGGGGACGCGGGCCCAGCGCAAGCAACCGGTCGCCTCCGGCCGCCGGCGGAGGATCGACCGCCACGAGCTCGTCGAAGCCCGCGACCAGCTCCGGCCGGTGCGCGAGCAGTCCCCAGGAGACGATGGGCAGCGCGTCGGGCGCGGCGCCCGCCACCAGCTCGGTGAGCGAGCCTCGTCGCCGCTCCACGCTGGCCACGGCCACCACCACACGCTCACCGCTCGTGAGGAGATCCACGGTCACCCCGGCGAAGCCCTCGCCACGGCGGTCCGCCGGCCGCCTGCGGCTCTCCACCGCGGCGCCGTGCACGGGGGCCGCGCCGGGGGGCTCGGCCCCGGACGGGTCGGTGCCGAACTCCCTGAGCACCCGCGGCCAGAACGGCTCGTCCTCACCGAGCTCGGTGAGCCGCCCTGGTCGTGGGCGGCACAGCGCTCGCAGCACGACACGCGGCTCCACGGCGCCGTTCCAGCGGTTCGGCTCCAACCGGATGGCCGCGTCATGGGGATGGCTCGCGGCCGGAGCGAGCGAGCGCTGAGTCGAGCCGAAGGCCACGCCGCGGGCCCGCGAGGCCCCGGTGACCAGGGTGAAGCGGGAGTGCTGGCGCTCCTCCCCCATTCCGCTCACGTTCTCCAGACGGGCGGCGGGCACCAGCAGCGTGGGCTGCGGATTGCCCATGCCGAAGGGCCGGAGCCGCTCGAGCTCCTCCGCGAGCTCGAGGCCGAGCACGCCGCCGGGCACGACGGCGTCCACTCGCTCGACAGCGATCAGGTCGCTCGGGCTGAGCAGGTTTCCCGCGTGCGCGGCCAGGGCACGGCGGAAGTCGTCCACCGCGCCGGCCTCGAGCTCGACCCCCGCGGCCATCCGGTGACCGCCGAAACGCCGCAGATGGCTCGCGCAGGCGCCGAGGCCGGCGTGCAGGTCGTACGCCGAGACGCTGCGCCCGGAGCCGCGGCCGTCGGCCCCCGCCAGCGCCACGACGACGGTCGGCCGGCGCCACTTCTCCACCAGCCGCGAGGCGACGATTCCGACGACCCCCGGATGCCAGCCGTCTCCCGCCACCACCAGCGCGGCCTGGCTGGCCTGGACCGCACAGGCGGCGTCGGCCTCGAACAGGATTCGGGTCTCGGCCTCCTGGCGGTCGCGGTTGAGCAGGTCGAGCTCGCGCGCCACCTCCTCGGCGCGCGCACCGTCGTCGGTGAGCAGCAGCTCCAGGGCGGCGTCGGCGCGGCCCATCCTGCCGGCGGCGTTGATGCGCGGCCCGAGGCGAAAGCCGCAGCTCTGCTCGGACACGTCCGCGGGCTGGACCGCGGCGACCTCCATCAGCGCCCGCAGGCCGGGCTTGGCGGTGCGCGACAGCTCCCGCAGGCCCTCGCGGACGATCCGCCGGTTCTCCCCGCGAAGCGGCATCAGATCGCACACCGTGGCCAGAGCCGCGAGGTCGAGGTCCTCCTCGGCGCCCGGGCCGCGCAGCGCCTCGGACAGCTTGAGCACCACTCCGGCGGCGCACAGCTCCGCCGGATAGCCGGGCTCTGGGCCGGGCGCGGGATGCACGACGGCGCAGGACGGGAGCACCTCGCCAGGGCGGTGGTGGTCGGTGACCACCACGTCCAGGCCGGCCGCCTGCGCAGCGGCAACCTCCTCCAGCGCCGTGATGCCGCAGTCCACCGTGACGAGCAGCGCGGTCCCGCGCTCGGCCAGCCGCTCGACGGCGTCGGCTGAGAGCCCGTAGCCCTGATCGAAGCGGCTCGGCAGCTCCCACCGCGGATCGGCGCCCAGTGCGCGCAGCGTGCGCACCAGCATCGCAGTGGAGCAGACGCCGTCCACGTCGTAGTCGCCGAAGACCGCGATGCGCGATCCGCGCTCGACATGCCCGCGGATCAGCTCAGTGGCCTCGGCCACCCCATGCAGCTCCAGTGGATCGTGACGCGCCTCGCCCGCCAGGAAGGCACGAGCCTCCTCGACCTCGCGAAAACCCCGCCGCGCCAGCACTGCCCCGGTGACCGGCGACACCCGCAGGCCGTCGGCCAGCCGCTCGGCCAAAGCCGGGTCGTAGGGCGCGCACGCCCAGCGCGACGGTTGCGACTGCATCCGAGGCATCCTCCGAGGAGGAGCGGACGGAACGGGCGGTTTCGCCCCGGCCGCAGCCGGAGCGCGATGCCAGCGGTTCGCCGCGGAGGCGCCTAGTGGGAGCCGGCGCGGGTGAAGCCGTGGTCGACGCCGTGCTCGCGGTCGGCCCGGGCGCCCCACCAGTACGAGATGGCCAGCGCGATCAGCGCTCCGGGGACGGCGATCAGCGCCTGAACGATGTCGGTGTCGTTCTGTCCCGGGATCGTCAGCCCGTTGGCGAGGTAGCCGAAGACGGAGGAGCCCACCACGGCGACCAGGAAGGCACCCACGATTCCGCCCCAGAAGCGGTCGGGAAGGAACACCGTGAAGTGCCACAGCGCGATGCCCATCATCAACCAGACGACCATGGCCATGGTCAGCGCCTCCCGTGCTTCTTGCGTGTGCGCTGCTGGCGCTTGGACTTGGACTTCGGCTTGGACGGGCCTGAGGTGCTGGTCACGCGGGATTCGGCGCGCCCGGCGGGCTCGCTTCCGTCTCCACCGTTGCTGTCGGTCGGGGCCGCCGGCGCACGTGGCGGCGCCGGGGGCGGCGTGGGCGTCGACGGAGGGGCCGCGGGCGGCGCGGGCGGCGCGGCCGGCGCGGGAGATCGGGTGTCGGCCGCCGGCGGAGTGTCCGGCGTGGGCGGAGTGCCGGCGGCCGGTGGGGTGCCGGACGACCGGCCTCGGGCTCTCCTGGCCGCGCGTTCCCGGCGTGACGGGGACGCCTCGCCCGGGTCGGCCACCGCGGCCGTGACGGCACCGGCCGCCGCTCCGGCATCGGCACCGGCGACCGCCGGAGCGGGATCGCCGATCACGCCGCTGGCGAAGGCCGGCACGTGGCCGTCGTTCTCCTGAAGGATCAGACGCCGGCGGCGCATGTAGGTCTGCTCGCGCTCCTTCCACTCCACCAGCACCGGGGTGGCGATGAAGATGGACGAGTACGCGCCCGAGGCCACGCCCACGAGCAGGGCGAAGGCGAAGTCCTTGAGCGTCTCACCGCCGAAGACCAGCAGCGATCCGACGGGCATGAGCACCACGAAGCTGGTGGCCAGCGATCGCGTGAACACCTCGGACATCGAGCGGTTGGCGATCTGCGAATAGGTCGCGCGCGGCATGCGCGGCACGTTCTCGCGTATTCGGTCGAACACGATGACCGTGTCGTACAGCGAGTAACCCATGATGGTCAGCAACGCCGCGACCGTCGCCGTCGTCACCTCCCGGTCGAACAGCGCGTAGACGCCGGCGGTGATGAGCAGGTCGTGCGCAAGCGCGATCAGCACCGGCACGGCGAACTTGAACTCGAAGCGGAAGCCGATGTAGAGGGCGATAAGCAACAGCGAGGCGATCACCGCGAGCACGGCGGTGCGGGCGATCTGCTCGCCGAACGTCGGGCCCACCGAGGTGACCGAGAAGTCCGTCCCCGACACCCCGAAGTCTGCGTCCAGAGCCTGCTCCACGCGGTCCACCTGCCCCGGATCGAGCTGGGGCACCGAGAGCTGGACCACGTTGTCGCCCAGCTCGGGGTCGTCGACCTCCTGGATCTTGGCGTCGCCGTAACCGAGCGGATCGAGAGTCTCGCGGACCTGGTCCACGCTGGCGGACTGCTCGAGCGGGGTGGTGATCCTGGTTCCCGACTCGAAGTCGATGCCGAAGTTGACCCCGAGGGTGGCGATGGCGATCGCCCCCACCAGCAGGATCACGCCCGAGAAGGAGAAGAACCAGCGCGAGTTCCCCATGAAGTCGAACTTCCAGCCAGACCTCTGCTTGTTCGGGTTGACCCCCAGGGCGCTGGGCCGCCGCAGCAGCTTGGTGCGTGCCAGCGTCCCGAGGATGGCCGAGGTGGCCAGCACCGCGGTGAAGAGCGAGACCAGGGTGCCGACGCCAAGGGTGAAGGCGAAGCCCTTGACCCCCGCCGTGGCCAGGGTGAAGAGGATGAAGGCCACGCCGATGGTCACGACGTTGGCGTCGATGATCGTCTTGAGGGCCTTGGAGTAGCCGGCGGAGATCGCGCTCGGAACCGAGCGCCCGGTTCGGACCTCCTCCTTTATTCGCTCGTACATGACGATGTTGGCGTCGGCCGCCACCGCCAGGGTGAGCACCATGCCCGCGATGCCCGGGAGCGTGAGCGTGATCGGGATCAGCTTGACCAGCGCGAACAGGAACACCGCGTAGATCAGCAGCGCGGTCGTGGCCACCAGGCCGAGCACCCGGTAGAAGATCAGCAGGAACAGAATGGTCAGCGCGAGGCCGGCGGCGCCGGCGAGCAGGCCCTGATCGAGCGCCTGCTGACCGAGTGTGGCCGAGACCTGCGTCTGGGAGATCAGCTTGAGCTCGATCGGCAGCGCGCCGATGCGCAGGCTCTCGGCGAGATCCTGAGTCTCCTCGATCGTGCCGATGCCCTCGATCTGGGCGCCCGTCCGGCCGTCGATGCCCTCGGGCAGGTCGACCGGGTCGATGCTGGCCAGCGAGACGATCCGGTTGTCGAGCGTGATGGCGAAGCGCCGGAACTGGCTCTCGTCCTCACCCGGCTGGGCGATCCGGCCGATGCGGTCGATCGCCGGCTGCTGGGCGATCCGCTTGGTCACGTCGGCGAAGCGCCTGCGCCCCTCGTCGGTGAACTCGAAGGCCACCGTGGGGGCGTTCGTGTTGGGATCGAACTGCTGCTCGGGGTTCTTGATGTCCTTGCCGGAGAGCGCCGAGTCGTCCTCGATCACGAAGAAGCGCTTGATCTGCGGCGGCTGGTTCTCCACCCGCTCGCCCTCGACGACCAGCACGCCCTCGGGCACCCGGAAGACGGTGGAGCCGGCGGGCGGGCCGCCCGAGCCGAGCTCCTCCAGCTCGTCCTGGCATTCGGTGCCCTCGGCGAACTCCGGTGCGGGGCCGCCGCCCGGGTCGAAGTCCGACAGCAGCTCCCGGCACGTCGCCGAGGGTTCGTAGTCGGCCGTGCGCACGGGTTCCCCGTCCGGGCCGATCGGCAGCCGGTCAGGGCCGAACAGGTAGTACTGGTCGCCGGTGCTGTTGTTCTCCTTGTCTGCCTGCGCGGGCGAGAGATCGGACTCGGGCGGCACGTCCTCGCGCTCCGCGCTGCCCTCCTGGGTGGAGGCGAACTCCACCGCGTCGTAGAGAGACTTCGTCCCGGCGAAGGGGTTGTCGGGCCCGCGGTCGCCCAGGACGTTGGGCTCCCAGTCGTAGAACTGCAGCTGGGCGGTGGTGCCCACCTGGTCGATGGCCCGTTGCGCGTTCTGGACGTCGGGCAGGCCGATGGAGATCTGATCGCGGCCCGAGCGCTGGATCTCGGGCTCGGACACGCCGAGGGCGTCGGTGCGCTTGCGGATGGTCTCGACGGCATCGTCGAGGGCCTGCTGGGTGACCTCCGGGACCTGCGGAGTGGGCCGCCCCTGGTAGACGAGCTCGATGCCGCCCTTCAGGTCGAGCCCGAGCCTCGTGTCCTTCGAGAGCGGTGAGCCGGGGACGATGACGAGGCCCGCGAGCACGAGCAGAACCAGCACGACCCCGAGGATCGAGAGGTTGCGGGCCCGGCTCGTCATCTGGGCGTCAACACCAGCAACAGACCCCCATCATCGTCGTAAGCGGGGAAGATGTCAGCTTTCGCCGCCTCGGGGCGATCCCCTTCGGCGTGCACGACCACCGGCTTGTCGAGTACTCGCACCCCCCACTCGAGCGCAGTGGCGATGTGGTCGTCGCCGTTCTCGAACTTGAGGTTCAGCACGTCGCTGGCGGCGCGGCCCATGACGTCCAGCTCGCCGAGGCCGGTGAGCTCGCGGGCTCCCCTACCGGTGCCGATCAGGCGTCCCTCCTGATCGAGGATGAAGAAGGCGGCGTTCGGGGCCGGGTAGTAGTCGTCGAGCAGCTCGAATAGAAAGCCGAAGCCGCATTTCTTGCAGCCCTTGGCCCGGCTCTGGAAGCCGGCCGTCCGCTCAGCTGACTCGCTTCGGTTTCCGCAGTTGGGGCAGATGAAGATCGGCATGCGAAAACTTCATGCTAGCCAGAGGGTCGCGCAGCCCGGCGCGGTACCTCAAAAAAGCCGCTGGCCCGTTTCGCGCGGGGGCTCCAGCCCGACATGGGCGAAGGCGGCCTCGGTGGCCACTCGGCCCCTCGGCGTGCGCATCATCAGCCCCTGCTGGAGCAGATAGGGCTCATAGACGTCCTCGATCGTGTCCGGCTCCTCGCCCACGGCCACCGCCAGCGTGGACAGCCCGACCGGTCCGCCGCCGAACTTCTGGCAGATCGCCGTGAGGATCTCGCGGTCGAGCCGGTCGAGCCCCGCCTCGTCCACCTCGAGGAGATCGAGCCCCTCGCGAGCAACCCGCTCGTCGATGTGCCCGCGTCCGCGCACCTCGGCGAAGTCCCGCACGCGCCTGAGCAGCCGGTTGGCCACACGCGGTGTGCCGCGCGACCGCGAGGCGATCGCCTGCGCCCCGGCGTCGTCGACCTCCACCTCGAGGATGCCCGCCGAGCGCCGTACGATTCGGGCGAGGTCGGCCGGCCCGTAGAGCTCCAGCCGGTGGGTGACCCCGAAGCGGTCGCGCAGCGGCGTGGTCAGCAGGCCGGCGCGCGTGGTGGCGCCGATCAGCGTGAAGTCCGGGAGATCGAGGGTGACCACGGCCGCTCCCGCGCCCTGGCCCACGGTGATGGGCAGCCGGCGATCCTCCATGGCCGGGTAGAAGGTCTCCTCGAGCGCCCGGGGCAGCCGGTGGATCTCGTCGACGAAGAACACGCTGCGCGGCGCCAGGGCGGTGAGGTAGCTGGCGATGTCCCCCTTGCGCTCGAGCGCCGGCCCGGCGGTGGGGACGAACTCCGCCTCGAGCTCGTTGGCCACGATCTGGGCCAGGGATGTCTTGCCCAGGCCGGGCGGACCGGCCAGCAGCACGTGGTCGAGCGCCTCGGAGCGCGCGCGCGCGGCCTCGATGAAGATGGCCAGCTGCTCCTTGACGCTCTCCTGGCCGACGAAATCCTCGAGCCGCCGCGGGCGCAGCGAGCGGTCGAGCTCGTCCTCCGCCGCCTGCGGCGCGGGGTCGTGGATCCGTTCCGCCCCTGGGGTGCGGATGCCGCCGCTCACCGGGCCGCCCTGAGCGCTTCGGCGATCAGGTCCTCGGGCGTCTCACCGTCCGCCTTGTCCAGCAGCGAGTCGGCCTCCTGGGGGTTGAAACCGAGACCCAGCAGGCCCTCGCGCGCGAGAGTGCGGGGGTCGTCCGAGGCGGTGCGGCGCACCACGATCTCGTCGCTCACCCGGCCGGCGACCTTCTCGCGCAGCTCGACGATGATCCGCTCCGCCGTGCGCTTGCCGATTCCGGGTACCGCCTGGAAGCGCGCGGCGTCGCCCGAGGCGATCGCGTTCAGGAGCTCCCGCGGGGCGCCACCGGAGAGCACCGCCAGCGCCACCTTCGGGCCGACGCTCTGAACGCCGATGAGCATCAGGAACAGCTCACGTTCGGGCGCGGTCCAGAAGCCGTACAGGTGCATGCCGTCGTCGCGGAGGACCAGGTGGCTGAACAGCCGGGCCTCGCGGCCCGCCGCGGGAACCTGGGCCAGGGTCTCCGAGGAGACCGCCAGCCGGTAGCCCACACCGGCCGCCTCGATCACCACCTCGCCTCCGAGGCGGCTGATCACCTCGCCGCGTACGGACGCGATCACGCGAGCGCCCTCGTCATCCGAGCGCAGCCTTGAGCGGCGCCGCATTGGCGTGGCAGATGGCGACCGCCAGCGCGTCGGCGGCGTGATCGGGCTTGGGCAGGTCGGGCAGCGACAGCAGCGCGCCCACCATGCGCTGCACCTGGTCCTTGGCCGCGCCGCCGCTGCCACAGACCGCCTGCTTGACCACCTGGGGGGTGTACGAGAAGCAGGGAATGCCGGCCATGCCGGCCGAGAGCAGCACCACGCCGCGCGCCTGGCCGACGGCGAAGGCGCTGTTGGCGTTGCGCCCGAAGTAGAGATCCTCCACGGCCACCGCCGCCGGCCGGTGCTCGCGGATCAGGTCGCACACCCGGGCATGGATGTCGGCCAGGCGCCGCTCGAGCGGCGTGCCCGGCCGCGTCTCGATCACGCCGCCGTCGAGCGCCGCGAGCGTGCTGCCGCGTGAGACCACCACCCCATAGCCCGTGTTGGCGGTGCCGGGGTCGATACCGAGGACGATCACCAATAGCTGAGATTCTGCGTCCAGGGGCGGACGCCTTCCTCAGCCGGTGCCTCTCGCGGCCTAGCGCGTGCCGCGCCAGATGAACCAGGCGAAGACGCCCTGGAAGGGCAGGCGGGCCCACAGCGCCGCCTCGGGGATCTTCGGGAAGTCCTCGGCGTTGACGGCCATGTGCACGTTGGCCGGGAAGATGGCCCAGAGCGTGGCCAGCAGCCACCAGCGCCCGAACCGCCGCGTGCGGTCGGGCAGCACAGCCAGGCCGCCCGCTATCTCCGCCGCTCCGCTGGCCGCAACACATTCGCTCTTCCAGCGCTTCAGGTAGGTGGGCATGATCGCCTCGTAGGTGCGCGGGACGACGAAGTGCATGGTGCCCGCGAAGATCCAGAAGACGCCCAGGCCGAAGCGAAGCGCCCTCGAGCGCTCGCTCACGCCGCGGCCACGCGCTCGAGCACCTCGGCGTCGACATCGAAGTTCGCGTGCACCGCCTGCACGTCGTCGGAGTCCTCGAGCGCCTCGATCAGGCGCATGAGGGTGCCGACGCGGTCCTCCCCGACCTCGGTGCGGGTCGTGGGCCGCTGGACCAGTTCGGCCGATTCGATCTCCACGCCCTCCGCGGCCAGGGCATCGCGCACCGCCGAGACGTCGGCGGGCTCGGTCACGATCTCCCACACGTCCCCGTCGAGGCCCACGTCCTCGGCGCCGGCGTCGATCGCGGCCAGCAGTTCGTCCTCCGAGTAGCGCGTGCCGTCCACCACGATCTCGCCCTTCTTCTCGAACGTCCAGGCCACCGAACCGGGCTCCCCCAGGCTGCCGCCGTGCTTGGTGAAGGTGTGGCGCACCTCCGAGCCGGTCCGGTTGCGGTTGTCGGTGAGCGCCTCCACGAGGATGGCCACGCCGCCGGGGCCGTAGCCCTCGTAGACCACAGCCTCGAAGGCGTCGGCGTCCGAGTCGGCGCCGGTGCCCTTGGCGATGGCCCGCTCGATGTTGTCCTTGGGCATCGACGCGTCCCTGGCCTTCTGGACGGCGAGGGCCAGCGACGGGTTGCCCTCGGGGTCTCCCCCGCCCTCACGCGCGGCGACCGTGATCGCCCGCGTGAGCTTCGTGAACAGCGCACCGCGCTTGGCGTCGACGGCCTTCTTCTTGTGCTTGATCGACGCCCATTTGGAGTGACCGGCCATGGCTACAAGCCTATCCCCGCCGCGGCCTCAGACCACGAACGCGCCGTCGCGCTGCAGCTCCACGCCGTCCACGGTGATGGAGCCCCCCTTGCGCAGGTCGCAGACCATGTCCCAGTGCACCGCCGAGTCGTTGACGCCGCCGCTCTCGGGGTAGGACATGCCGATCGCCATGTGCACCGTCCCGCCGATCTTCTCGTCGAGGAGGATCTCCTTGGTGCCTGTGGCGATGCCGAAGTTGGTGCCGATTCCGAGCTCGCCGAGGCGGCGCGCGCCGTCGTCGGTCTCGAGCATCTCGAGCAGGAAGTCCTCGCCCTGCTCCGCGGAGGCGTCCACCACCTTGCCGTCGGCGAAGCGAAAGCGCACTCCCGAGACCGTCCGGCCGCCGTAGCTGGCCGGGAACGAGAAGCTCACCTCGCCGTTGACCGAATCCTCCACCGGGCCGGTGAAGAACTCGCCGTCCGGCATGTTGAACTCGCCCACGCAGGGGATCCAATTGCGCCCCGCGACTCCGAGCGTGATGTCCGTGCCCGGGGCCTGGATGCGGACCTCCTCACGACCCTGGATCCATTCGGTCAGGTGCTTGACCTGGTCCGACTGGCGCTGCCAGGCCGTGACCGGGTCTCCGTCGCCCGTGAGGCAGGCCGCGTAGAAGAAGTCCTCGTAGTCGGCCAGCGACATGCCCGCCTCGCTCGCGTACCCGTGGGTGGGAAACAGCGTCAGCGACCAGCGGTGCTCGCCCGCGGCGGCGCGACGCATCGAGGTCTCCATGATCGGCTTGCGCGCCTTCTGGCTGCGAGCCTGCTTGGCGGGGTCGGCCTTCGAGAGGGCGCGCGGGTTGACGTCGGCCATGATCCCGATGCGCACATCGGCGTGCTCGGCCGCCCACTCGCTGGTGGGAGGGATCCAGTCGAGCTGAGCGTCGGAGGCCAGCTCGTAGAACGCGGCCTGCGCCCCGTCGGTGCTGAGCTGCATCACGGGCAACCCGCCCGCGCGCAGCACCTCCTCGTAGATCGCCTCGACCAGCACCTCGGCCGCCGTGGTGGACTGGATCACGCACACGTCGTCCTTCTGGACGCGGGTGGAGTAACGGACGAGGATCTGGGCGAGCGCATCTGCGCGCTGGTCCCTCATGAGAGAACTCCTGCTCGTTCGAGCAGCCAGCGGTGCAGGCTGCGGTCGTCGGTCAATTCGGGGTGAAAGGCCACCGCGAGGATGTTGCCCTGGCGGACGGCCACGGGATGGCCGTCGACCGCGGCGAGCACCTCCACCTCATCGCCCTGGTCGTCGACCCAGGGCGCGCGGATGAACACCGCGCGCAACGGGCCGAGACCGTCGAGCTCCAGATCGGCTTCGAAGCTGTGGAGCTGGCGTCCGAAGGCGTTGCGTCGCGCGGTCACGTCGAGCAGCCCGAGGTGCTCGCGGTCGAGCATGATCAGGCCCGCGCAGGTGGCCAGCACCGGCCGGCCGCTGCGGACGAGCTCGCGCAGGGGCTCGGCCAGCCCCTCGCGCTCCATGCCCATCCCGATCGTGGTGGACTCGCCGCCGGGCAGAATCAGTCCGTCGAGGCCCTCCAGGTCTGCCGCGGTGCGCACCTCGCGGGCCTCGGCGCCCTCCTCGGTCAAAACGCGGGCGTGGGCCGCGAAGTCGCCCTGGAGCGCGAGTACACCAACGACCGGCCGGCTCACCAGCCGCGGTCTTGGAGCAGGCCGCCGTTCTCCTGCAGCGTGCCGATCTCGATGCCGGGCATGGCCTCGCCCAGCTCGCGGGAGGCGGCGAGCACCCGCTCGGGGTCCTGGTAGTGGGTGGTGGCCTCGACGATGGCCCGGGCTCGCCGGGCGGGGTCGGAGGACTTGAAGATGCCCGATCCCACGAAGTTGCCCTCGGCCCCCAGCTGCATCATCAGCGACGCATCGGCGGGCGTGGCGATGCCGCCTGCGCAGAACAGCACCACGGGCAGGCGGCCGCGCTCGGCCACCTCGCGAACGAGCTCCAGCGGCGCGCCGAGCTCCTTGGCTGCGCTGCCCAGCTCCATCACCGACAGCGTCTGGAGCCGCCGGATCTCGCCCGTGATCAGCCGGATGTGACGCACGGCCTCGACCACGTTGCCGGTGCCCGCCTCGCCCTTCGAGCGAATCATCGCCGCGCCCTCGGCGATCCGTCGCAGCGCCTCACCCAGGTTGGTGGCGCCGCAGACGAAGGGGATCTTGAACGCCCACTTGTCGATGTGGTGGGCTTCGTCGGCCGGCGTGAGCACTTCGGACTCGTCGATGTAGTCCACCTCGAGCGCCTCGAGCACCTGGGCCTCGGCAAAGTGCCCGATGCGCGCCTTGGCCATCACCGGGACGGTCACGGCCTCCTGGATGGCGGCGATCATGGTCGGGTCGGACATGCGGGCCACTCCCCCCGCCGCCCGGATGTCGGCCGGCACGCGCTCGAGCGCCATCACGGCGGACGCGCCCGCGTCCTCGGCGACCTTGGCCTGCTCGGCGTCGATCACGTCCATGATCACCCCGCCCTTGAGCATCTCGGCGAGGCCCGCCTTGACTCTGAACGTCCCGGTCTCCATGTGCCCAGTGAGGATAGCCCGCGCGCGGGCCGAGGCCTACGGACGGGCTGTCCTGACGCTCACCAGGTCGTCGGCTTGACCGGCTCGTACAGCCAGACCTGGAAGAACTCGTCCAGCTGCTCGCCGCTCTTGCGCTCCGACAGCTCGATGAAGTCGGCGGTGCTCACGTTGCCGTTGCGGTTCTCGCGGTACCAGGAGCGGAGGATCCGGAAGAAGGTCTCGTCGCCGACCTTCTGGCGCAGCGCCTGGAGCGTCATCGCGCCGCGGTCGTAGACGACCTCGCTGAACAGCACGTCCGGTCCCGGGAGCGCCGCGGGCGCCGGCGACCAGAGCTCGGCATCAGCGGGCTCCGCGTAGAGCTCATCGAACGTCGCCTGGGCGGTCGGGCCGCCGTGGCGCTCGTCGTAGATCCACTGCGACCAGGTGGCGAAGCCCTCGTTGAGCCAGATGTCGGGCCACGAGGAGAGCGTCACCGAGTTGCCGAACCACTGGTGCGAGATCTCGTGTACGACCGTGGTGGCCGAGGAGACCCGGCTGTAGTTGGCCTTGGTCTGGCTCTCCAGCGCGTAGCCGACCTCGGGCGCCCAGTCCATGATGCCGCCCGCTGCCCTGTAGGGATACGGCCCGTAGAGGTCCTCGAAGAAGGCGATCACCTCGGGCTGGGCCGCGAGACGCTCGAAGGCGAGATCGGGATTCGGCGCCGTCGCCCCGGTCGGCCGCGTGAGCGGGTCGACCGCGTTGTAGATCGGCGTGCCGTCGGCGAGGGTGCCCTCGAAGTCGGTGAGGAAGGTGCCGTTGGTGGCGGTCGACAGGTAGGGCGCCATCGGATCGCGCTCGCGCCACAGCCAGGTGGTCTGGCCGTTGCGCGTGTAGCTGCCGGCGAGGGTGCCGTTGGCCACCACCGTCCTGCCCTCGGGCACGGTGATGGCGAAGTCGTAGGTGGCCTTGTCGAGGGGCGTGTCGTTGACCGCGTACCAGCCGGGCGAGCCCTGCGGCTCGTTTACCACGAACGCCCCGTCCTCGGTGGGCACCCAGCCCTCGATCGAACCGTCGGGATCGGTGATCGCCTCGACGACGCCCTCGTAGCGGACCGTCACGAGGAAGGGCCGGCCCTTGCGCAGCTTGTGCTTGGGGCGGATGACCAGCTCGTGGTCCCCCTCACGCGTATAAGTGGCGCGCCGCGCGTTGACGGTGACCTCCGAGACCTCCAGGAACGGACGCAGGTCGAGGTTGAAGCTCTTCAGGTTCTGTGTGGCCCGAGCGAACACGAGCGTGCGCCCCGAGAGCACCTCCGTGGCGGGGTCATAGGCGATCTTCAGCCCGTAGTGGCGCACGTCGTAGCCGCCGTTGCCGGCGAACTCGAAGAACGGGTCGCCCGCTCCGGGCGCTCCCTCGACGTACCGGCCGGCCGCAGCGGGGGCGGCGGCCGCCATGACGGCGACGACGGTCAGCGCGGAGAGCACCAGAAGCCTGCGGGTCACGGACGGTCCTTCCTGGTTGAGAGCGGCGTACGCCGGCTTAGATACCCCTTCAGGGCCCAGACCAACCGGCGGCGTAGCAAGGCAACTCGCCGCACGTGTTTGTGAAGCTTCCGTCGAGCGCCAGGAAGTCCACGAACTGCCCCACGGCGGCGGGCGCGAAGCCGGTGAGACCGTGTGGATCCCGGCCCTGGGTCTGGATCGTGTTGGTCACGGGCGACGGTGGCGTGCCCAGACATTCGGGGGCGCCCGGGGCCCCGCAGCCCGGCGGGCGCAGGGGACCGGTGTCGAACACCACCAGCGCGTCGCCGCGCCAGGGATAGCGCGGGATCGGCCTGATTCCGTAGAACGGCGTCTTGTCCAGGCTGCGCCCCGGGTCGAGCGCGGGCGTGCGCAGCCGGGCGCCGAGCAGCCGCGCCTCGGTCTCCGTGGCGATGTTGGCCACCTGATGATCACCGAAGGCCTCGTGCAGCAGCACGGTGTGCCGAGGCGTGTCGGGCAGGGGGTCACCGGTCATGTGCCAGGCGTAGCCGTTGGCCTCGCCCCGGTCCCACAGGAGCTGCACCATCGAGTTGATGATCGCCTGGTCGACCCCGTTGGGATAGGTCGGGAACAGCACCTCGGCGAAGGTGTTGAACTGGGTGCTTCGGGTTAGCAACAGGCTGAAGCGAAAGCCGGGAACGATCAGCGCCGAGCGCTGTGAGTCCGGCGCCACGGCGGTGTAGGCCCCTCCGAGGATGCCGCCCAGGCTGGCCCCCGAGTAGAACAGCCGGTGGGTGTCGATCTTCCCGGCGAACTCTGGGTGGGAGGACAGACCCTCGGGGTGGATCATCGCTCGCCCGAGGAACATGAAGTTGAGCAGGCCCTGCTGGAGGCGGTCGGCCATCGTCGGGAAGCGCGACAGGTCGCCGGAGACCGACAGCGCGTTGGGGACGTCCTCCGAGGACATCCCGGAGAAGTCCGTACCGCAGACGACGGAGTTGGCGATCGTGCTCAGCCCCGACACGCCGTCCACGGCCGAGCCCGAGCCGAACAGCCCGTGGCCGAAGAGGAGCGGGCGGGCCGGGTTGGCCGCAGAAGCGCCGCTCGGCACGATGCACACGAAGCGGGCCTGTTGCACGTTGCCGGGAGTCCGGACGGGCAGCCCACCGCGGTCCAGGGCGAAGCGCGACCCGGGCGGACAGCCGGGCTGATCGAGGAAGCAGGGCACCGCCACTCGTCCGCTCACCCGGCGGCCCGCGGGCACGTCGCGCACCTCGTCGACGCTGAAGACAGGTGACGAACCCTCCACCTCGAGGTCGGAGAGATCCCGGTCACCCAGCTCCGCGAAGGCGCGGTCGCGCATCGACAGCAGGCGCTCGGTCAGGTTGCGCCGGCTCGCGACGGTGAAGTCCCAGGCGAGGTACAGGCTGCGCCTCTTGATGCCGGCCCGCTCCAGCCGGTGGAAGATCCCCTCGAAGTCCGCGCGGCGTCGAGCGGCCGCGCGGTTGGGTGCCCGGAGCCCGTCGCGATAGACGCGGAATGCCCGCCCGGCGGGGATGGTCGAACCGTCAGCGCGCCTGAGGTTGCGCAGCGCCACGATGTAGCGCCGGCCCTCCCTCCACCCCACGCCGGGATGGATATTCAGCGTGCGCTCGGCCGGGTTCTCGGCCCGCACGTTGAGCTCCGCCCACACCAGCTGGCGCTTCAGCGTCTTGGCGTCGATCACCACCACCGGCTGGCGGCGGTCGAAGGCGCGGCCCATGTCGGTGTTGGGCACCACGCCGCTCTGGTCCAGATCCAGGCCCGGGACCAGGGTCACGAGGATCTGCCCGGGGCTGAATCCGTCGGAGCGGTTGTAGTCGCTCGCCTCGATGTGCTTGCCGTCCTTCGAGCGCGGCGTCATCGAGTCGGTGAGCGCCAGGCGGCCATCCTCGACGAAGTGGTCGTTCGGCCAGGGCAGCAGACAGGCCGCGGGGTCGATCGGGTCGCAGCCCTTGGGGGCGGCCTGGGCGGGGGCGGCCGCGATGAACAGCGACGCGCCGACAATGGCGGCGAGCGAGACCGCTCTCCTCATAGCCGGGGCACCTTACACCGACGGCGCGCGCCTGGGCCGGGCGATCAAGACTTAGTCCGAGGACGCCGAACACGGTCGCCACCCTGGGGCGAACAGCGGCGCCGCCGGACGGCTTTCGGGCTTCAGCGCCTACTTGAGGCGGAAGGCCTTGATGCGATCCGCGTAGGCGGTCTCGTCCAGCGCGTACACGCCGTAGGCGAGCGCCTGGATCAGGCCGAGCAGCGCGGAGTGCGAGCGCACGTAGGCCGGGCTGTTCGACGAGTAGTAGAGGCGGTGATCGGCCAGCTTGGCCACTTCCGAGAGCGTCGCGTCGGCGATCGCGATCGTCGCCGCCCTGCGGTTGCGCGCCAGCTTCATGGCCCGGACCACGAGCGGATGTGGCCGGCCTGCGGAGAAGCCCACCATCACGGTCTTGTCGTCCACGCGCCCGAGCTTGGCCAGACCCTCCTGGCTCGGTGACGCCACCACCTCGGCCCGCAGGTCGAGCAGCATCAGCAGGTGTCGCAGGTAGCTGGCGAAGAAGGCCATCTGGTCGGTGCCGCAGAGCACGATCCGGTCGGCGCGAGAGATCAGGTCCACCGCGGCGGTCACCTCGTCGCGGTCGATCTTGCGGGCGGTCTCGGCCACGTTGGCGTGGTCGGCCGCGATCGCGGTCTCGAACTCGGTCTGGTCGATGGGGAAGAGCGGTGTCTGGGAGAGGTCGGCAGCGGAGGCGCCGTTCTCACGAGCACGCCGGTACTCGTCGCGCGCGGCGGCCTGCAGCTCGGGGAAGCCCTCGAAGCCGAGCGCCTGGGCGAAGCGCACCACGGTCGAACTGGAGGTGTTGGCGCGGCGGGCGAGCTCCTCCGCCGTGTGGAAGGCCGCCTCCTCGAGGTGGTCCACGATGTACTGGCCGACGTCCTTCTGCGAGCGGCTGAACTCGTCGAAGCGTTGCCGGATCTCTTCCGACAGTGTGAGAGCGGTCGTCCCGGTTCGGGTCACGGACGCGTTTTTCGTCGGCGTCGGCGCAGTTCCTTCCGAACGCCCGGCGGCCGGTAGCGTTTGCCGCGTGATCCTCTACGACCACTCCTCCTCCGGGAACTGCCTGAAGTGCCGGCTGGTGCTGCGCCAGCTCGAGCTGCCCTACGAGCGCGTGAGCCTCGACCTGTTCACGGGGGAGACGCGCACCGACGAGCACTTCGCCCGCAACCCCGACGGCCGCATCCCGGTTCTCGAGCTCGACTCCGGCGAGACCATCCCCGAGTCCGGGGCCATCCTCCTCTACCTCGCCGAGGGCACCCCGCTCCTCCCCGCCGATCGCCTCGCTCGTGCGCGGGTCCATCAGTGGATGCTGTTCGAGCAGAACCGCATCGAGAGCGACCTCGGCTACGCGCGGTTCCTGGCGCTGTCCGGGCGCCACGAGCAGATGCCGGAGGTGTTCGCCAACCGTGTGGAGCGCGGTACGGACGCGCTCGGGGCCCTCGACCGTGGTCTGGCGGCGAGCGGCGGCGCGTTCGTGACGGGCGCCGACTACACCGTGGCCGACATCGCGCTGTACGGCTACGTCGGCTGTGCCGGCGACACCGGCGTGGACCCGCGGGGCTTCGAGCACGTGAGCGCGTGGCTCGACCGGGTGGAGGCCACGCCGCGCTTCGAGAACGACCTCGAGCCGTTTCCCGCGCACGCGTCGGACCGGCCGATCTGATGCCCGGGCCGAGTCAGCCCGGCGTGCAGGTGCTCCGGCTTCGATCGAGCACGCGGCCGGCCACGTCACGGAACTCGAAGCTCGCCCGGCCCGGCTCGACGACGATCCTCAGCGCGCCGTAGCGGCGGTCGTTGCCGAAGGCGAGGCTGGGATCGCCACGGTCGATCCGGTAGCGCACCTGTCCTCCCGCCCCGGCCACGTACTGGACGATGCCGCCGACCGGCCGAAGGCGCTGCAGGTTGTGATCGTGGCCGCTCAGCACCGCGCGCGCCCGGCCGCGAAGGGCGTTCCAGAGCGGCGCCGTATCGGCCGCGTCCTCGTAGAAGCCGGCGCTGTAGCGAGGCCGGTGCCAGATCGCGATACGACAGTTCCCCCCACCTTCGCGCAGGACACGGCGCAACCAGGCCAGCTGGCGCGAGCCGCTCCCGTGGGCCGCCTCGGAGTTGAGGCTGATGAGCTCCCAGCCGGCGATCGTGGTGCGCGACCACGGGCCCTGGCGGCGGCCCTTCTTCGCCCGCCAGTACGGGTAGTAGCCGATGCGCCGGTTGGCCCACTCGTGGTTGCCCGGCGTGGGATCGGTGACCTTGGCCAGCGATCCGTAGAGCGGGTCGTAGTAGGCCCGGAACTCCGACGGCAGGCCCTCGTCGTAGACGTCGCCCAGATACAGGAAGCGGTCGGGCCGGCCCCGGCGGATCGTGCGGGCCACGGCCCGTGCGCCGTCCGTGGGCGTGGCGGCGTCACCCACGGCCCAGACCACCGCGCGGCCCGGCGAGGGATCCACCGGCACCACGGGCTCGCCCCCTCCGCCCTGGGCGGCCGCCGTGGCCGCCCCGGCCGCCAGCGCGCAGGCCAGCGCAACAGAACTGGCGGAGCGCCTCACGGCAGCACGAACACGCCGTCGCTCACCGCACGCTCGCCCGATGGGTCCGAGGGCCTGCTCACCAGCTCGCCGCGCACCACCATGGCGCTGGAGCCGCCCCCGTCGAGGTTGAGCGCGTCGCGAGCCCCGAGCGAGAGCATCAGGCGCGCCGCCTCGCGCAGGGTCACGCCCGCGCTCCAGCCGGGCCGGCGCCCGTCGACCGTGACCAGCAGCAGTGCTCCGTCGGCTCTCACGCCCGCCAGCGTACGGGGTTGCCGTGACGCCACGAAGGACCCGAAGAAGCCCGGCGCCTCGAGCGGGGCGAAGCCCTCGGGCCGGGCCGCAACCGACACCCGCCCGCGAGACAGCAGGCGCGGGCCGCCGCCGGTGATGAGCGTCTGCGCCGCGGGATCGAGCGCCGTGCCGCGCGCCAGCAGCGCTGTGCTCACCTCGGCGCGACCGCCCACGGGAAGGGCCCGGGAGATGAAATCGCCGGCGGCCCCGCTGCCGCTGAGCAGGACCCGTCCCCTGGCGGCCGGGCGGCCGCGTGCCCGGCCCACGCGGGTGACGATTCCGTCACGCAGCTCCGCCTCGGCGCCCGCGGACGGCGGACGGCCCCCGAAGCGGGAGCTGAGCAACACGAGCTCGCTGCGGTCCGTGCAGGTGAGGGCCGAGTTGGGGCGCTGCGTGGGCCGGTCGCCGCCGCGGCCCCCGCAGGCGGGCACCTGGCCGCGCCGGCGCTCCACGCCGTCGAGAATGCGCTGCTCGCCTTCCGGCGTTCGCACCGCTCCGTCGAACTCGAGGCGCTCGATCCGAGCCGGGGCCGCGCGGTCCGCGGGCACGACCAGGGCCGAGCGCCCGTCCACTGGTTCGCTGAGCAGGCGCCCGCCGATGGCCAGGGCGCCCACGGGATCGCCGTCGACGGCGAAGAAGCCGCCGTTGACCCCGGCGACGGTGGATGTCCGGCGCGACATCTCGGTCGGGCGCTCGAGGCCCGCCACCCGGCCGTCGGAGAGAACACCACGCAGGGCGGGGCCCTCGCCGCCCGGGGCGATCGTCAGCACGTTCACGCGCCACGGCCCTCCCTCCCGCACGATCGAGGTCCACCGGACTCCCGGAGCCACGGTCACCCGGTCACGGCGCTCGTCCAGGGAGGGCGAGCCGAGCGGCAGCTCCGCGGAGACGGCGTTCGCCGGCGCCACGGCGAGAAGCGTTGCCGCAATCAGCGCGGCGGCCGGTCGGCCCGACGTTCTCACGCCAGCGCTCCGGCCACGAGCGCCACCAGACGGCCGGCGTAGGCGCCCCCCGGGTCGAGGTCGGGGCGCAGGTCGGCGAGCGACAGGCCGGCCAGCCGGGATGAGGACAGCAGCAGCGGCAGCAGCTCCTCCAGCTGGGCCCAGGTGAGCCCGCCCGGGGCGGCGTAGGTGCTCGCCGGCATCTCGCGCTCGTCCAGCGCGTCCACGTCGACATGCAGCCAAAAGCCGGCGGGCATGCCACCGAGCCGCTCGGCGACCTGCTCGCCGAGCTGGCCCATGTCGGTCTCGGCCAGCGCGGACGCCGGCCACAGCTCGACGCCCGCCGGGACGTAGCCAATCTCCTCACGGTCGTCGGGACCGTCGCGATGACCGAGCACCGCCACGTCATGCGGATCGAGCAACGGTCGCGAGTCCCCCACCGCGAGCCACTCCTCCGCGCCTCGCCCGAGCATCACGGCCAGCGGCATGTCGGCGGCCTCCCCCGTCGGAGAGGTCCGCCCGTCGAGGCAGTCCACGTGGCCGTCGACGAAGCAGAGCCCGAGCCGCTCGCCGGACGCAGCCCGGACCGCGGCGATCGCTCCGGGCAGCACGCTGCAGTCGCCGCCGGCCACGAGCGGCCTCCGGTCCTCGTCGATCGCTGTGCGCACTGCATCCTTCAACGCGCGGTTGACCTCGACGATGCGCTGGTAGCCGATCACGCCGCTGTCCGGATCACGCCTCGGGTCGTCGATCCGGGGGCCCACGTCGCCGGCGTCGTCGGCCCCGAACGCAGCGGCCAGCCCCGCCGCGCGGAGCGCCCCCGGCCCTCGCTCCTCGCCCCGGGCGCGGCCCGAGCAGTCGACGGGAGCACCGATCAGGCGCCAGGGCTGCTCGACCATGTTGAGAGCCGGAGTCGGCCCACGGCCGACGCTAGTCGTCCTTGCTCCGCTCGTCGTCGGCATCGGCTTCATGCCGACGAGCGTCCTCTCGGTGGCCTTCGGCCGCCTCGGGCTCGCCGAAGAGCTCGGACGCCTCGGCCGCCTCGCGATCGGTCCGGGCGGCCCGCTCGTGCCTCGTGGCGGCGCGCTGATGCCGGCGCCGCTCCCTGCGCTCGTCGTCGTCGGCCATTCGACAGAGCCTAGTCCGGCTGCGCCCCGATGGGCCGGGTAGGGATCGAACCTACGACCGATGGATTATGAGTCCACTGCTCTAACCACTGAGCTACCGGCCCCATGGGCGGCACCTTAACCGCGGCCCGGGCTGCGGTCAGCCCTTGGCGCTGCGAATCGCCTCGGTCAGCTCCCGCTCCGAGAAAGCACCCTCCAGCCGGGCCGCCACGTTGCCGCTCTTGTCCACGGTGAAGAGCCAGGGCTCGGTCTGGAGGTTGTACTCGGCGAGCTGAGGACGCAGGCCCTTGTCGATCCGGTTGTCGACGAAGACCTCCTGGTGGATGAACTCCACGCCCTCGCCCTCCTTGCCCGCCTTGACCGACTCGGCGATGTCCACCACCGGACCGCATACCCGGCTCTGGCAAAGCGCCGGAGTGGCGAAGAGCAGCACCGTCGGCTTCTTGCCGGCGACATCGGCGAAGTTGCTCGAGTGCATCGAGGAGGGCGGGATGCGGGTGTCGATCGAGGCGATGTCGCCACCTGCGTCCGCCTCGGTGGGCGTGTCGATGCGCGGCGCCTTGTCGCCGGGCCTGGGAATGGTGTCCGCGGCCTCGTCGATCACCGGCAGCCGGGGCACCGCCGAGGTGGCCGCGACCAGGCGATCGTCGAGCCGGGCGATGCCGAGCACCTCGTACTCGCCGGCGGCTTCGAACGGGATGTTGGCCACGTAGACCGACTGGGCGGCGTCGGGGTCCGTCGCGGTCTGGCGACTCTGGAACTGAGGACGCACCGACAGCGATTCGAAGCGTGCCGGGTAGGGGCCCTTGGCCTGGCCGCCGCCGGCCGGCGCGACGTAGACGGCAACCGAGGCGTCGGCGATCTGGGCGCGCGAGCGGTCGAAGAGGCCGAAGCCGAAGCGGTTCTCCCCGGTCGTCAGCTGCGACACGGACGGCGCCAGCACCGGCCCGCCGCGGCCCAGGCCCTGCTGCAGCTCGGCCAGGGTCTTGGTCCCCGCCTTGGGAAAGTCCTGGGGCTCGGCCACAGGCGGGGCCGGGTTGCCGGCTCCGTCGTCGCCTCCTCCGCAGCCGGCGACCAACGCACACGCGAACAGGGCAGCGGCAATCAGGGCTCGGCTCCTCACGAGGCGAGGAAGGGTAGGAGACGGTCGCTCCCGGCGGCGTGCGGGACGCGGCGGCTTAACCTGGCGTTCAACTAGCATCGCCCGCCCCCGGCCCGGTCGACTCGCCCTCAGGAGGCTCACATGGAACGCGCGGCACTGATAACCGGAGGCTCGAGCGGCATCGGACTGGCCATCGCCCGGGCACTCGGGCAGGACGGCTACTCGATCACGATCTCGGCCCGCCGCCCGGACAAGCTCACTGCCGCCGCCGAGGAGCTGCGATCGGACGGGCTCGACGTCCACGAGGTCGCGGCCAACATGACCGACGAGGACGAGATCAAGCGCGTGGTGGCCGAGCACCGTGACCGCCGCGGGCGCCTCGACGTGCTGATCAACAACGCCGGCATCGGCATCGGGGCGACGGTGGCCGACACCGAGACCAAGAAGCTCGACCTTCAGCTCGACGTCAACCTGCGCGCCGTCTATCTCGTCGCGCGCGAGGCGATCCCGATGCTCAAGGAGGCCGGCGCGGAACACGGCAAGGCCCTGATCGTGAACACCGCCTCCATCGCCGGGAAGTCGGGGCAGGGCTTCCTGTCGGCCTATTCCGCCACCAAGTTCGGCGTGGTGGGCCTGAGCCAGGCGATGCACAAGGAGCTCTCGGCCGACGGCATACAGGTCACCGCTCTGTGTCCCGGCTTCGTGGCCACGCCCATGACCGACTGGATCGAGGGGCAGGTGCCCAAGGAGGAGATGATCCAGCCCGAGGACATCGCCGAGTCGGTCCGCTTCCTGCTGCGGACCTCAGCGCACTGCGTCGTGCCCGAGATCCAGTTCCTGCGCCGGGCCGACACCGACCTCTGACGGCACCCGCCCGAGCTCGGCCAGCGCGCGCTCGTACTCGTCGAGGCGCCGGAACGGCCGCAGCCAGGCCCAGCCCGGCTGATAGCGCAGCTCGGACGCGCGGTGGCGCTCACCCGTCGGCCGGAGCCGGCGCCGTCGCGGGCTCGCATCCAGCGACGGGGTCTCCTCCAG
Organism: uncultured Thermoleophilaceae bacterium; assembly: GCA_963808545.1. Lineage (GTDB taxonomy): Bacteria > Actinomycetota > Thermoleophilia > Solirubrobacterales > Thermoleophilaceae > JACVRW01. Next base: position 416,865 of record CAWEGB010000008.1, read on the forward strand.
CAGGATGCTCGCCTGGAGCATTGCGGTGAGCGTGGTGAGCTCGCGCTCGGTGGCGGGGCGCGGCCGGCCACCGGCGTCCGTGTAGCGGTCCCACGCCCTGGCGAAGCTGACGAGACTGGTGCGGCCCCCGTTGCGGTGGGCGGCGAGCATCGGGCAGACACCGCCCGAGCCATCGGTGTAGGCGCCGACGATTATGCGGTTGGCCTCCACTCCCCCGAGCATCGCCCGCCGGGTGGCGAGCGGCAGGCAGTCCACCGCGGTGCGCAGGTCGCGCGCGGGACGACGGCGGGTCATGGCTGCTCGGCCTCCATCAGCGGCTGGCATAGGATGCTCGTCCCCGGTCAGGCTCGCAAGGCGCGAAAGGAGACGTGCATGAGGCTCGGGTTGAACGTCGGCTACTGGGGCCTCGGACTCACCTCGGAGGGGCAGCTGGAGCTGGTCCAGGAGGCCGAGAAGGCCGGCTTCGACTCGGTCTGGGCGGCCGAGGCCTACGGGTCGGACGTGGCCACCGTCCTGGCGTGGCTCGCAGCCCAGACGTCGCGCATCAAGATCGGCGCGGCGATCTTTCAGATGCCGGCCCGCTCACCGGCCATGGTCGCGATGACCGCCGCCACCCTCGATCAGCTGTCGGGCGGCCGGATGATCATCGGCATCGGCTCCTCGGGGCCACAGGTGGCGGAAGGCTGGCACGGCCAGCGCTTCGCCAAGCAACTGCAGCGCACACGCGAGTACGTGGCGATCGTTCGCAAGGCGCTGGCGCGCGAGCGGCTCGTCTACGAAGGCGACCAGTACACGCTGCCGCTGCCGGACGGTCCCGGGAAGGCGCTCAAGCTGATGATCGGCCCGGTGCAGGAGCGCATCCCGATCTACGTCGCGGCGATCGGCCCCAAGAACATGCAGCTCACCGGCGAGATCGCGGACGGCTGGCTGCCCATCTTCTTCTCCCCCGAGCACGTCGGCGAGTCGCGCGAGCTGCTCGACGAGGGCGCCGGACGGGCCGGCCGCACACTCGACGAGTCCTTCGACGTAGCCCCCACCGTCAACATCAGCATCGACGACGACGTCGACCGGGCGCGCGACCAGATGCGGCCCTTCATCGCGCTCTACGTCGGGGGGATGGGATCGCGCGACCGCAACTTCTACAACTCGCTGGTCCAGCGCTACGGGTTCGAGGATGCCGCGAAGGAGATCCAGGACCTCTACCTGGAGGGCAAGAAGGACGAAGCGGCGGCCGCGATTCCCAAGGAGCTGATCGACACCATCACGCTCGTGGGGCCCAAGGAGATGATTCGCGACCGGCTCGCCGTGTACCGCGACGCCGGGGTCGGGACCCTGATCGCGAGCCCCGTCTCCTTCGACCCCGAGGAGCGAAAGCGAATGGTCCACGAGCTCGCGGAGCTGACCTGAGCGCAGGCCGGCGCTTCCTGATCGCGGCCTTCGGCGACCCGGGCCACGCCTTCCCGGCGATCGCCCTGGGCGCCGAGCTCGCCCGTCGCGGCCACGAGGTGACGCTGGAGACGTGGGAGCGCTGGCGCGAGCCGGCGGAGCGCGAGGGCATGCGCTTCGCCGCCGCGCCCGAGTACCAGGTGTTCCCGACCCGGGAGCGGCCACTGAAGCCCTACGAGGCGGCCGTCAAGGCCTCGGCCGTCACACGGGAGCTGATCCGGGCCGCCGATCCCGAGGTGGTGGTGGCCGACATCCTCACCGTGGCGGCAGCGCTGGCCGCCGAGCTGGAGCAGCGGCGCTGGGCCACCCTGGTACCGCACGTGCTCCCCGCCGGCGAGCGAGGCTTCCCCGTCTACGCGGTCGGCGCCGTCTACCCGCGCACGCGCGCGGGGCAACGGCTGTGGGAGCTCAGCCGGCCTCTGCTCATGCGCGGCGAGGAGCAGGGGCGCGGCGAGCTCAACGGAGCCCGGGCGCGGGTGGGCCTGCCGGCGCTCGGCCACGTGCACGGCGGCATCTCGCGCGAGCTCGCGCTGGTGGCCACCTTCCCTCAGCTCGAGTACCCGCGCGAGGTCGCACCGCCGGCGATGAGGATCACGGGTCCGCTGCTGTGGGAGCAACCGTTCGGCGACGTCGACCTGCCGCCGGGCGACGACCCGCTCGTGCTGGTGGCGCCGAGCACGTCGCAGGACCCCGAGGGGCAGCTGTTGCGAGCCGCGCTCGACGGGCTGGCCTCCGAGCCGCTGCGGGTGCTGGCCACGACCAACCGGCGGGCTCCGGAGCAGCCCCTGCCCACGCCGGCCAACGCGCGCCTGGTGGACTGGGTCTCGTACGCGAGGACCATGCCGCACTGCAGCGCCGTGGTCTGCCACGCCGGCCACGGAACGCTCGCGCGGGCGCTCGCCTGCGGAGTGCCCGTGGTGGCCTGCCCCCACGCCGGCGACATGGCGGAGAACGCGGCACGCGTGCGCTGGGCCGGTGTGGGCGTCTCGCTCCCGCGCCGCTTCCATACCGCGCGCGGGGTCCGGCTGGCGGTGCGCCGCCTGCTCGGGGAGCCGAGCTACGCCGAGCGGGCGCTGGAGCTGCGGCGCTGGTCGGACGCGCACGACGGGCCGGCGGCGGCCGCCGACGCCGTGGAGGAGCTGGCCGGTTCCCGGATCCGATACCCCCACGGGGTACAGTAGGCGCATGGCCACCCAAGCTCGCGGTTACTCCGCCACCAAGGATCAGCTCCAGGGCCGCCTGCGCCGGATCGAGGGTCAGGTGCGCGGCATCGAGAAGATGGTCGACGAGGAGCGCTACTGCATCGACGTCCTCACTCAGATCGGAGCGGTTCAGGCCGCGCTGGACAAGGTGGCGCTCGGCCTCCTCGACGATCACGCCCGCCACTGCGTGGTGGGCGGCAAGGAGTCCGAGCAGGAGGAGATGACGAGCGAGCTGATGGCCGCGGTCGGCCGGCTCATGCGGCGCGGCTGAGATACCAAGCCAAAGGCTCGCGGGCACCGCCCGCTCGCCGTCCGGCTCGCGTTATGCCCAAGTGACGCCGCCCCGCGTACCGTCGCGGACGTGACGCCGAACGACAGCCTGTGGGTGGACCGCGAGCGTGACGCCGACGGGGGACCCTTCTCGTCCGCACGCTGGAACCGTCAGGCCCGCGAGGCGCGTCCGCCCGCCGGCGACCCCGAGCCGACCCCTCCGCCCGAGCCCCCGCGGCGGCGCCGGGCGCTGCTGCCCCTGGCCGCGCTGGCCACGGCCCTGGTGGCTCTGGCCGTGGGCGCCTTCTCCCTCTTGGCCGACAACGACGACGCAGGCTCACTTCCCGGTGCGGCCGACTCGCGCCCCGTGCCCACAGCGGCCGCCGGCCGGGTCTACCAGACCGCCGGTCCCGGGGTGGTCTCGGTCCGGGCCGGCTCGGCCTCGGGCACCGGCTTCGTGGTCCGCGGCGACGGCACGATCGTCACCAACGCACACGTGGTGGGCGACGCTCAGACGGCCACCGTTCGCTTCAACGACAGCGGGCGCCTCGTGGAGGCCGACGTGCTGGGCACCGACCCCTCCTCCGACCTCGCCGCGCTGAGGGTCGATCCCGGTAGCGTCGACAACCTGCGGCCGCTGCCGCTCGCCGACTCGGAGAAGGTGCGCGTGGGTGACCAGGTGATCGCCATCGGACATCCCTTCGGCCTCGACCGCACGGCCACCCAGGGCATCGTCTCAGGCGTGGGCCGCGAGATCCAGGCGCCCGACGGCTTCCAGATCGAGGAGGCCATCCAGACCGACGCGCCGATCAATCCCGGCAACTCCGGCGGGCCGCTCCTGGACGTGCGCGGGCGCGTGATCGGAGTCAACTCCCAGATCGCCACCGGCGGTAGCCAGGGCAACATCGGGATCGGCTTCGCCGTCTCGGCCAACACGGTGCGCGACGTGATCCCGCGGCTCGCGCGCGGCGAGAAGATCGAACGGCCCTACCTGGGCGTCACCACCACTCCGGATTCCCGCGGCGCGGGCGTGGTCGACGTTGCCCCGGCCGGTCCCGCCGCCGACGCCGGCGTGGAGGCCGGCGACGTGATCATCAGCGTGGACGGCCGCTCGGTGAGCGAGCCCGAGGACGTCTCCGAGGCCATCTCCGGCAAGAAGCCGGGCGACCAGGTGCGCGTCGAGCTGGTGCGTGATGGCGAGCCGCGCACGATCACCGTCACCCTCGACGCCCGCCCCCAGCGCACGCCGTGAGCTTCCAGGCCCCCTGGTTCCTGCTGCTCCTGCTGGCGCTGCCGCTGGTGGTGGCCGCCTACGTGCTGATCGACCGGCGGCGTGGCCGTGCCGCCGGACGCTTTGCCTCGCCCGCGCTCATGGCCTCGGTGGCCCCGGTGCGCCCGGGCGTGCGCCGCCATCTCCCCCTCGCGGCCTACGCCGTGGCACTGGCCATCGGGGCGATCGCCCTGGCCCGGCCGGAAGCCACCGTGGCCGTGCCCGAGGAGCGCGCGTCAGTGGTGCTGGTGACCGACGTCTCCGGGTCCATGCTGTCGCGCGACGTGGCTCCCTCGCGGATGAGCGCCGTGCGGCGCGCCGCGCTCGACTTCGTGGACCGGGCACCCAGCGAGCTGCGGGTCGGAGCCGTGAGCTTCAACCAGGCGGTGCAGGCGATCGAACCGCCGCGGGCCGAGCGGGAACGTACCCGCGCGCTGATCGCGAGCCTGCGCCCGAGCGGCGGCACCGCCACCGGAAGCGGCCTGGCCGCGGCGCTGGGGCTGCTGGAGCAGTCACGGGCGCGCGGCGACGACCGCCCCGCCGGCGACCGCGCTCGGCGTGAGCGCAACGGGCGCGACCCGGCGGCCGTGATCCTGATCTCCGACGGCGCGGCCACGCACGGCCGCGATCCCATCCCCGTGGCCCGCGAGGCCGCCCGCGCGCGGATTCCCGTCTACACCGTCGCGCTCGGCACCGACGAGGGGACGATCGAGGTCGAGCGGCCCGACGGCTCGACCGCCACCCGCTCGGTGCCGCCCGACCGCGACACCATGAGAAGGATCGCGGCGATCAGCGGCGGCCGCACCTTCTCGGCCAATGCCGATGAGGAGCTGGCGTCCGTCTACGAGCGCCTCGGCTCCCGCGTGGCCACCCGGGAGGAGCGCCGGCAGGTGACCTCCGCCTTCGCCGGCGGAGCGGTGGTGCTGCTGATCATGGGCGGAGCGCTGTCGCTGCGCTGGTTCGGGCGACTGCCGTAAGAACTCCCTGAGCGCCGCGGCCGGTTCACTAGGTTTATCGGCGTGCGTCGGACGCGAGCCCTGATCGCTGTGGCCGTGGTGGTGGGCGCCGGCCTGCTCGGCAGCTCCGTCCAGGGCCTGGCCGCGCTCGACGGGCGTCTGGCGGAGAGCGACCGCGCACGCGATGCGGCGGAGTTCAGGCAGGAACTGCCGGCCGCCGGCCGCCACGATTGTCCGTGGCGTGAAGATCGCCGTTCCTAGGTAGCCGCACCGACACGCTCAGCCCGCCTGAGTCACGCGGCTCGATCACCACCTCGCCTCCGTGGGCTTCGCTCACGGCGCTGACGATGGACAGGCCCAGACCGGCACCCCGGCCGTCCGCACCGCGCTCGAGGCGCTCGAAGGGCTGGGCCAGGCGGGCCGCGGCCGCCGGAGCCACCCGCAGAACCCGAGTTCTCGACGGTCACCAGCGCGCAACCGTCCTCGCCCGTCTCGGTGCGCACCGAGACGAAGCCGCCCGGGCGGTTGTAGCGCACGCCGTTCTCCACCAGGTTGGCCACCAGGCGCTCGATCAGGGCGCGGTCGCCGGCCAGCCGCGCGGGCTCAAGCTGCTCCTCGATCCGCACACCCTGCGTCGCCGCCTCGCGCTGGGTGAGGCGGGCGGCCGTCGCTGCCGCCTGGGCGAGGTCGAGCTCTTCCTCCCGCAGCAGGCCCTGCTGGCTGCGCGCCAGGATCAGCAGGCTCGTGAGCAGAGCCTCCGTACGTCGGCTGGCCTCGATCACCGAGGCGGCCATCTCGCGCAGCTCGCCCACGTCGGGCTCGGGGTTGGCCAGTGCGACCTCGGCCTCGGAGCGGATCACCGTCAGGGGGCTGCGCAGCTCGTGGCTGGCGTTGGCCACGAAGCGGCGCTGCGCCTCGAACGAGTCGGCCAGGCGGTCGAGCATGTCGTTGAGGGTCTCCCCCAGCTCGCGCAGGTCGTCGTGGGGCCCGGCGACCTCGATGCGCTCGCTCAGGCGCTCGTCCGAGACGCGGCGCGCCGTGCCGGTGATACGGCGGACCGGCGCGAGCATCCGTCCGGCCACGGCCCAGCCGACGGCCACGGAGATGAGCAGGATGCCGGCAAAGGCCACCAGGTACTGGACACGCACCTCGGAGAGCGAGTCCGACGCCAGGGCGTCGGGCAGGGTGCGGTCGAAATGGCGGCCGAGCAGCCAGTAGCTGACGAGCAGGATCAGCCCGGTGGACAGCCCGCCCAGCAGCGCATAGAGCCCGGTCAGGCGCGCCCGCACCGTGGTGCGCGGCGGCTTCATACGCGGTACCCCGCGCCCTTGACCGTCTCGACCACCGGTGGATCGCCGAGCTTGCGGCGCAGGCGCAGGACCGTCATGCGCACCGAGTTGGTGAAGGGGTCGGCGTTCTCGTCCCAGACACGCTCGACCAGCTCGTCGTTCGAGACGACGCCGCCCGCGGCGCCCATGAGCGTCTCCAGCACGGCGAACTCCTTCGGGGTCAGCTCGATCCTCCGCCCGGCACGGGTGACGCTGTGGCGCACCGGGTCGAGCTCGACGTCAGCGGCACGCAGCGTTGGCGGGCGGGCCGGGTTGGCGCGCCGGGCGAGGGCGTGGAGGCGGGCCACCAGCTCGGCGAAGGCGAAGGGCTTGGGCATGTAGTCGTCCGCGCCGAGCGAGAGGCCGTCGACCGTCTGCTCGAGCCCCGAGGAGGCGGTGAGCATGAGCACGCGGCTGTCGCTCTCCTCGTCGCGGAGGGTGCGGCACACGTCGTCGCCATGAAGGACGGGAAGGTCGCGGTCGAGCACCAGCACGTCGTACGGGTTGAGACGCGCCTTGTCGAGAGCCTCACCGCCGTCGTAGGCCACGTCCACCGCCATTCCCTCGCGCCGCAGGCCGCGCGCCACCGCGTCGGCCACCCGGCGCTCGTCCTCCGCCACGAGCACGCGCACCTGAGTCAGAGTAGTGGGAGTTGATTGCACTCCTACGCGAGGAGCGCAGCCCGAGCGCCGGTCGGGCGAGCACCGCAGCGTCAGACGTCTACGCGAGGAGCGCAGCCCGAGCGCCGGTCGGGCGAGCACCGCAGCGTCAGACGTTATCCGGCGGTGACAAGCAGGGGCCTAAGTTGGCGGCCATGACCGAGAACGGCAGGCACGACGACGCCAGGGAGGCGCTCGAGGCAGCGCTCTACGAGATCAAGCGCGTGATCATCGGCCAGGACGCGATGCTGGAGCGCGTGATGGTGGCCCTGCTCACGGGCGGCCACGTGCTGCTCGAGGGCGTGCCCGGGCTGGCCAAGACCCTGACGATCAAGACGCTGGCCTCCGCGGTGGGCGGCAGCTTCCGGCGGATCCAGTTCACCCCTGATCTCGTCCCCTCCGACCTGGTGGGCACGCGCATCTTCAGGCCCGACAGCGCGACCTTCGACACCGAGCTCGGGCCGGTGTTCGCCAACTTCCTGCTGGCCGACGAGATCAACCGCGCGCCGGCCAAGGTGCAGTCCGCGCTGCTCGAGGTGATGCAGGAGCAGCAGGTGACGATCGGCGGCGAGACGTATCCGGTGCCGCTTCCCTTCCTCGTGCTGGCCACCCAGAACCCGATCGAGTCCGAGGGCACCTACCCGCTGCCCGAGGCGCAGGTGGACCGCTTCCTGATGAAGATCCTCGTGGACTACCCCGCGCCCGGTGACGAGGCGGCGGTGGTGGAGAGCTCGCTCACGCCGGCCACCGTGGTCGGGATGCAGCTCACCGCGGAAGACCTCCTGCGCTTCCGCGTGGCGGTGCGCGAGGTGTTCGTGGACCGTGAGTCGATCGAGTACGCGGTGGCACTGGCTGACGCCACGCGCCGTCCCGCCCACTACGGGCTGCCCGACGTGGAGGGCCATCTCAGCTACGGCGCCAGCCCGCGCGGGCCGATCGGCCTCGTGCAGTCGGCGCGCGCGCTCGCGCTCCTGCGGGGACGCCGGCACGTGCTCACCGGCGACATCCGCGATCTCGCGCCCGAGGTGCTGCGTCATCGCCTGGTGCTGAGCTACGAGGGCCTGAGCGACGGCGTGTCGGCCGACTCCTTGCTCGAGCAGGTCCTCGAGGCGGTTCCCGAGCCCGATCTCGAGCGTCCGGGAGCGCCCGGGGAGCCGCTGGCGGCGTGAAGCTGACGCTGCGTCCAGGGTCGCGCGCGCGAGCGGGCGAAGCGGTCGCGGGCGCTTCTCCCGCCGGCCTGCGGCTGCCCCCCGGGCGCCAGGGCGGCGGGAGCGTGCCGAGCGTGCTGGTGGAGGCGCTCGACCTCGCCTTCGTCCGACGGGCGGGGGGCGTGCTCGCGGGAGAGCACCGCGGGACCGGCGTCGGCAGCGGCACCGAGCTGGCCCAGCTGCGGCCCTACCAGCCCGGCGACGACGTGCGCCAGCTCGATCCGTCCGCCACCGCGCGCACCGGCATACCCCACGTGCGCGAGCACGTGCCGGAGCGGATGCTCACGGTGTGGCTCGCTGTGGACCTCTCGCCCTCGATGGCCTTCGGGACGGCCGAGCGGCTGAAGAGCGACGTGGCCGAGGGTGTGGTGGACGTGGTGGGCACGCTCGCCGTGCGCCGCGGCGGCAAGGCGGGGATGATCACCTTCGGGGCGCCGGTCGCTCGGCTTCTGCCGCCGCGCGGGGGGCGCGGCGCCCGGGTGGCCCTTCACCGGGCGCTGTCCGAGGGAGTGGCGACCGACGGCGCCGGGGGTGAGCCGCTCGCGGCCACGATCATGCGTCTCGGGCGGCTCGCGCGCCTGGCCAGCCTCGTGGTGATCGTCTCGGACTTCGGCGACCCGCCCGAGGACTGGGCCCGGCCCCTGGCGGCGCTGTCGGCCCGCCACACCGTGCTCGCGCTCGAGATCCGCGACCCGCGCGAGGACTCGCTCCCCGACGTGGGCCGCGTGGCCATGATCGATCCGGAGACCGGGCGGCGCGTGGAGGCCGACACTCGCAGCCGGCGCCTGCGCGAGGAGTTCGCCGCGGCCGCAGCAGCCAAGCGGGCGGAGGTGGCCCGAGCGCTGCGCCGGGCCGGGGCCGACCACGTGATCCTCTCCACCGCCGGCTCCTGGGCACGTGAGCTCGGACGGGGGCTGCGATGAGCTTCGCCTCTCCCGTGTGGCTGGCCGCCCTGGCCCTGGTCCCGCTGCTGCTCGGCCTCTACGTGCTGGGACGGCGCCGCTCGCGCCGCTACGCCATCCGCTTCCCGGGCGTGGCCACCCTGGCCCCCCTCATCCCGAGCGCCGGGGCCTGGCGCCGGCGCGTGCCCCTGGGCCTCTTCCTCGCGTCGCTGGCGGTGCTCGCGCTGGCGCTGGCCCGTCCCCACGCGACCGTGGCCGTCCCGAGCGAGCAGGCCACCGTGGTCCTCGTGACCGACGTGTCGCGCTCGATGCTCGCCGACGACGTCGACCCGAGCCGCCTCGAGGCGGCGCGCTCCGCGGCCAAGCGCTTCCTCGAAGAGCTCCCCGATCAGGCTCGCGTGGGCGCAGTGGCGTTCTCGGAGCAGCCGCACACGATCGAGCCGCCCACCGACGACCACGACGACGTCGGGGCGATGATCGACTCGCTCTCGGCGGACGGAGGCACGGCCACGGGCGACGCGCTCGCCGCCGCGCTGGATCTCGTGGACGGCCGCGGCGAGGCCCGGACCCCCGCGGCCATCGTGCTCCTCTCCGACGGCAAGGCCACCACCGGCCGGGATCCGCTGCCGGTGGCCCGCCAGGCCAAGCGCCTGGGCATCCCGATCAGCACCGTGGCGCTGGGCAGCCGAGGGGCGGTGATCACCACCCCGAGCGGAGCACTGCTCGCCGTGCCGCCCGATCCCGAGACGATGAAGCGAATCGCCGACATCTCCGGCGGCCGCGACTACCGAGTGGACGACGCCGACGACCTGAGTGAGATCTACGAGAGTCTCGGCTCACGCGTGGCGACGAAGAAGGAACGCCGCGAGATCACCTCGGCCTTCGCCGCCGGCGGCGTGGTGCTGCTGCTGGCCGCGGCGGCGTTGGGCCTCAGGGCTACGGCGCGGCTGCCGTAAATCGGCGGCTATCATCGCTCGACGATCCGGGGTAGCTCAATCGGCAGAGCATTCGGCTGTTAACCGAAGGGTTGTGGGTTCGAGTCCCACCCCCGGAGCTGGGAGGACTCGCGGTTCAGGCCTCGTCGGTGGTGCCCGCCAGCCGGTCCGCTCCGCCCGAGCTCTTGAGCATCGCCAGCGTCTTCGACTCGATCTGGCGAACGCGCTCACGGGTGACCCCAACCTCGTGGCCGATGTCCTCGAGCGTCATCGGTCCCTTGTCGCCCAGGCCGTAGCGGAGCTCGATCACCTTGCGCTCGCGCCAGCCCAGCGAGTCGAGCACCTTCAGCAGGTCCTTGTCGCGGATGCGGTTGGCCACGATCTCCAGCGGGCGGTCGGTGGCGGAGTCCTCGATGAAGTCGCCGAGCGACGCGCCGTCGCCCTCCTCGCCGCCGACGGGAGCCTCCAGCGACACCGGCTCCTGTCCCAGCTTGAGAATCTCCTCGACCTTCTTGGCCGGCATCTCCACCAGCTCGCCGATCTCCTCCGCGCTGGGCTCGCGATTGTTCTTCTGGAGCAGCGACCGCTTGGCGCGAGCGACCCGGTTCATCCGCTCGACCATGTGCACCGGGATGCGGATGGTGCGCGACTGGTCCGCGAGAGCTCTCGTGATCGCCTGCCGGATCCACCAGGTGGCGTAGGTGGAGAACTTGAAGCCGCGCCGCCAGTCGAACTTCTCGACCGCGCGGATCAGGCCCATGTTGCCCTCCTGGATCAGATCCAGCAGCGTGAGACCCCGGCCGGTGTAGCGCTTGGCGATGGAGACGACGAGGCGCAGGTTGGCCTCGATCAGCGCATTCTTGGCCGACATGTCGTTCTGCTCGATGCGCTTGGCCAGGCGCACCTCGTCCTCGCGGGTCAGCAGCGGAACGCGCCCGATCGAGCGCAGGTAGAGCCGCACGGCGTCCTCGGCGCCCTGCTCGGGCGGCGCCACGGTGAGCCCGGCAGTGATCACCCCACCCTCGTGGAAGAGGTCGGTGGCTTCGGGCTCCTCTTGCTCCGCGTCGCTTCCGTCCGCACCGCCGGCGGCGGTGGGCTCCTCACTGGAATCGGAGGAGCCGTTCAAGGGGAAGCGGTCATCCATGGAAGGGCTTGTTCAACGGTGTGCACCAAGGGGGTTGTACACGCCCGCCAAGACGGTGAAAGGCTACCCGGTTCATGCGGTCTGACCCATCACTTGGTCCATTTCGTGCCTCACCTGCTGGCGCGCACCGGCCAGAGCCGTGCGCCGCGACAGGTCGGTCTCGTGCGCCGCTAGCCTCAGCTCGCGCTCGATTCGGCGCAGTTCGAGCTGCAGGAAGCTCATGCGGAGCGCCGGTTCGGTGGCCTCGCCCTGCTCCTGCGCCGCCATCGCGACTCCGGTCACCAGGGCGGCGGTGGCCGGGTCGTCCTCGGGCAGTCCGCTCAGCGGGTCACCGAAGTGCGTGACGAGGTGGGTGCGCGCGTCGCGCACCGAGGGCGACGAGAGATGCTCGTCCGAGAGCCGCTCCAGGTAGTCGCGGCCCAGGGAGCCGCTGGCCACGCACATCGCGAGGAAGGCGCGTTCCGCCGCGAACGAAGGCTCGGCGGGCACGGCCGGCTCCGGCTCCTGCTCGCGCCCGGCGAACGGGCGGCCGGGATCCGTGGAGGTCCGGCGGGCGGGCGCGGCGGCCACGTAGTCCGCGGGCACGTCGAGCCGGTCCGCAACCTCGCGGACGAGCGCATCTCTGGTTGCTGTGCGTTCCGGAACGGCAGTGATAAGCGTCCGCGCCTCCTGTAGGGCCTTGTCGCGCCCCGAGGGCGTATCCAAGTCAGCATCGGCAAGAACGCGCCGCACCTGAAACTCGATCATGCCGAGCGCCTGCTCCATCCGCTCCAGAAAGGCCTCCGGCCCTCCGGCGGTCACGAGCTCCGCCGGGTCGGTGCCCTCGGGCATCTCCACGACCCGCAGCTCGAGCTTGCGCTCCTCGGCGAGGCGGGCCGCGCGCAGCATGGCCTCCTGGCCCGAGCGGTCGGCGTCGAGCGCCAGGATCAGCCGCGGAGCGACCCGGCCCACCTCGGCCAGCTGCTCCTGGGTGAGCGCGGTGCCCATGATCGCGGCCGTTCCGCGGATACCCGCCTGATGTAGCGCCAGCACATCGGTGTAACCCTCCACCAGGACCATCCGACCGCTCTTGGCCGCCTCGGCCCGCGCCAGATCGAGCCCGAACAGCTGGCGGCCCTTGTGGTAGATCTCGTTCTCGCTGGTGTTGAGGTACTTCGGCCCGCGCCCCTCCCCCATCTGCCGCGCCCCGAAGCCGAGCACCCGCCCCCGGCCGTCGGCTAGCGGGAACATGATGCGCCCGCGAAAGCGGTCGAAGATCTGACCGTTGCGGCCGCGCTGGGCCAGTCCGGCGGCCATCAGCTCCTCCTCGGAGAAGCCACCCTGGCGGGCGCCCAGCAGCATGCGGTCCCAGGCGCTGGGCGCGTAGCCCACCCGAAACTCCTTCAACGTCTCCTCGGACAGGCCGCGCGAGCCGAGATAGTCCCGTGCGCGCGCCGCCTCGCTCGACTCCCACAGGTAGGCGGCGTAGAAGCGCGCGGCGCGATCGAGCAGGGCGAGGAGGCGCTCGCGCCGGCGCCGGCGTGCCTCGGCCTGCGGATCCTCGTTCTCGAGCTCGAGCTCCACCCCGTAGCGCTCCGCCAGGAACTCGACCGACTCGCGGAAGTCGAGGCCCTCGGTCTGCTCCACGAAGCCGATGGCGTCGCCCTTGGCGTGGCAGCCGAAGCAGTAGAAGAGCTTGTCCGCGACGTTCACCGAGAACGACGGCGTCCGCTCGTCGTGGAAGGGGCACAGCCCGGTGAGGCGCGAGCCCACGCGACGCAGGTCGGTCTTCGTGCCGACCAGATCCTCCATGTCGATGGCGTCGCGCAGGCCGTCGATCGAGTCGCGCGTGTAGAGGGCCATCAGAAGCCCTGAGGCAACGACAGGTCGGAGAACGCGCGGATGGCGAAGCGATCGGTCATCCCGGCAAGCCAGTCGATCACGCGCTCTTGATCTGACGCGCCTTCGACCACGGGAGGTGGCGGCTGCTCGGCGTAGTGGTCGAACAGGGTCCGCAGCATGCGCTCGATCCGCGGCGTCTGACGCTGGGCGTCGGCGGCGAGATAGACGTTGTCGAACATGAACGAGCGCAGGCGGAGCATGGCACCGCCCACCTCCTCGCTCTGCACGATGTCCCCCGCCGCCTCGGAGCGGTCGAGCAGGTCGACCACCAGGGTCTCGATCCGCTCCGAGCCGGTGGAGCCGAGCAGAGCCACCTCCGCCGCCGGCAGGTCGTCGAAGCGCAGCACTCCGGCCCGGATCGCGTCGTCGATGTCGTGATTGATGTAGGCGATCCGGTCGACCACCTTGACGATCCGGCCCTCGAGCGTCTGCGGGCGTTCGGGCCCCGTGTGGTGGCGGATGCCGTCCCGCACCTGGGCCGTGAGGTTGAGCGCCTCGATCTTCTCGACCACACGCAGTGAATGCTCGTTGTGGCGAAAGCCGCTCCCCCAGCGCTCGCGGGCGCAGTCGTCGAGAACGGCCTCGCCGATGTGGCCGAACGGCGGATGCCCGAGGTCGTGGCCCAGCGAGATCGCCTCGGTCAGGTCCTCGTTGAGCCCAAGAGCCCGGGCGACGTTGCGGGCGATGCCCGACGCCTCGAGCGTGTGGGTCAGCCGGGTGCGGTAATGGTCTCCCTCGGGGGCGATGAAGACCTGGGTCTTTCGCTTGAGGCGCCGGAAGGCCCGGGTGTGCACGATCCGGTCGCGATCGCGCTGGAACGGAGTGCGGTGGTCGGAGTCGGGCTCCTCGATCTCGCGCACGGCCGGATACGAGCGAGTGGCCAGCGGGGACAGCGACTCGCGCTCGAGCCGCTCGATCCGCTCGGCGAAGGAACTCCGGGCGAGCTGCGAGGGCATGCCCGCCCGATTCTGTCAGTTGGCCTGGTCTCTCTCCGCGAGCGAGCGAAAGCCCGCCGCCCTGATGTAGATCTCGTAGAGCAGGAAGCCGCGCGCGAAGCGCGGGCCGCAGCGGGCATCGAGCGTCCGGTAGGCCACCTCATCAGGCGATCGCAAGCGGACGCGAGGGCGACACCGAGGCCGCCCTGAGGGCGCTGTTCATCGCCTACGCGATGGACGACGACGAGCTGGCCCGCTGGGAGGAGCGGCTGGGCTAGTCGGCTTCCGCGCCGGCGACCGCGGCCTGGGCGGCGGCTACGCGGGCGACGGGGACGCGGTAGGGGGAGCAGCTGACGTAGTCGAGGCCGGCCATCTGGAAGAAGGCGATCGAGTCGGGGTCGCCTCCGTGCTCGCCGCAGATGCCGAGCTTGAGGTCGGGCTTGGCCTCACGCCCGACCCAGGCGGCCAGGCGCACCAGCCAGCCCACACCCGGCCTGTCGATCGTTTCGAAGGGGTTGCGGTCCACAAGCTTGAGCTTGAGGTAGCGGGCCAGCATCTCGCCCACGTCGTCGCGCGAGAAGCCCAGCGCGGTCTGGGTCAGATCGTTGGTGCCAAACGAGAAGAAGTCGGCCTGCTGGGCGATGCGGTCGGCCACGAAGCACGCCCTGGGCAGCTCGATCATGGTTCCGATCGAGAGCTCCAGCCCCGTCGCGTCCTCGTCCTCCACCACCTGCTCGAGCAGCCCGCGCATGCGCTCGAGCTCCTGCTCGTAGGCCACCAGCGGCACCATCACCTCGAGCAGCGGCGACTCCCCGCTCCTCTCGCGCACCGACAGCGCGGCGCGCACGATCGCGCGCATCTGCATTCGGTACACGTCGGGCTGCAGCACACCCAGGCGCACGCCGCGCGTGCCGAGCATCGGGTTGGTCTCCATCAGCTGATGCACCCGCTCGAGCGTGTGCTCCAGCGCCTCGAGGTCGTCGTCCTCCTCGATCCGGGCGCGCTCGACCTTCTGGGCCAGCTGCTCGGCGTCGGGGATGAACTCGTGCAGCGGCGGGTCGAGCAACCGGATCGTCACCGGGAGCCCCGCCATGGCCTCGAGCAGCCCCTCGAAATGGCTGCGCTGGAGCTCGAGTAGATCCTCGATCGCCCGCTCACGCTTCTCGTCGGACTCGGCCAGGATCATGGTCTGCATCGTCTGCTGGTGGTCGGTGCCGAGGAAGATGTGCTCCGAGCGGCACAGGCCGATGCCCTCGGCCCCGAACTCGCGGGCCTTTCGGGCGTCCTCGGGCGTGTCGGCGTTGGCCCGCACCCCGAGCTCGCGCAGCTCGTCGGCCCAGCCCAGCACGGTCTCGAACTCGTCCGAGACCTCGGGGTCCTCGAGCTCCACCTCGTCGGCGGTGACCACGCCGCTCGACCCGTCGATGGCGATCACGTCGCCCTCTGACAGCTTCGTGCCGTTGGCGCTGATCGTCTTGGCCTCGAGGTTGATCTTCAGCTCCGCCGCGCCGGCCACGCACGGCTTGCCCATCCCGCGGGCCACCAGCGCCGCGTGGCTGGCCTTGCCGCCCCTGCTGGTGAGAATGCCTTGCGCCGCGTGAAAGCCGCCGACGTCGCCGGCATCGGTGTGCGGACGCACCAGGATCACGTCACGATCGTCGGCCGCGGCCTCGACCGCCTCGGCCGCGGTGAACACGATCTCGCCCTTCGCCGCGCCCGGCGAGGCTGCGATGCCCTCGGTCAGCGTCTCGAAGTCGGCGTCCTTGGCGAACCCGGGGTGCAGCAGCGCGTCGAGCCGCTCGGGCTCGATCGTCTGGATCGCCTCCGCCGGCTCGAGCAGCCCCTCCTCCACCGCGTCCACCGCGAACCTCACCGCCGCCTGAGCGGGGCGCTTGGCGCTGCGCGTCTGCAGCATGTAGAGGCGGCCCTCCTCCACCGTGAACTCGGTGTCCTGCATGTCCCGGTAGTGGCTCTCCAGAGTGCGCAGGATCTCCATCAGCTCGCCGTGCGCGTCGGGCATCAGCTCGGCCATCTCCGAAATGTCACGCGGGGTGCGCACCCCCGACACCACGTCCTCGCCCTGAGCGTTGGGCAGAAAGTCCCCCGACGGCTCCGGCGCGCCGGTCATCTCGTCCCGCGAGAACGCCACCCCGCTGCCCGACTCGTCGCCGCGGTTGCCGAACACCATCTGCTGCACGTTCACCGCCGTGCCCCACTCGTCCGGAATCCGGTTGATCTGGCGGTACTCCACCGCCCGCTCGCCCGTCCACGAGTCGAACACGGCCGCGATCGCCTGCTCGAGCTGCTCGCGCGGCTGCTGCGGAAATTCGTCGCCCGTCTCCTCCTCGAACACACCCTTGAATGCCGCCGTCAGCTCCTTCAGGTCATCCACCGACAGCTCGGTGTCCTCGGACACCCCCGCCTGCTCCTTGCGCTCCTCGATCAGCTTCTCGAAGCGCTCCCCCTCGATCCCGCGGCACACGTTGCCGAACATCTGCACGAAGCGGCGGTAGGAATCCCAGGCAAAGCGCTCGTTCTCGGTCGACCCGGCCAGGCCCTCGACCGACTCGTCGTTCAACCCCAGGTTGAGCACCGTGTCGAGCATCCCCGGCATCGACTCCCGCGCCCCCGACCGCACGGACACCAACAACGGATCCGACGCATCCCCCAGCTTCTTCTCGGCCTGCTCCTCCAGCCGCCCGAGCGCCTCGGCCACCTGGTCCTCGAGCCCGTCCGGGAACTCGTTCCCCGCCTTCATGTAGGCCACACAGGCATCGGTGGTGATCGTGAACCCCGCCGGCACCCGCTCCGCCCCCAGCACCCGCGTCATCTCCGCCACGTTCGCGCCCTTGCCCCCCAGCAGCTCGCGCATCTCGCGCGACCCCTCGGCAAAGTCGTAGACGAGCTTCGTGGCCTCGGCGGTCTCCACTTCGGGGACTGTATTCCCTGGAGCGACCCCGCTACGCCACGCGCCTCAATCTCACGTGGGCGTGGTGCTCGAGTGTCTCCGCTATCGCGCGGTCGGCTTGGGAGAGCGCGCGGCCCGGCGCCTCGGGCGTCTCGGCCAGCGGCCGGGCCAGGGCCTCGACCAGGAAGCGGTGAGCCTCCTCGCCGAGTGGGAACGAGCCCGCTTCGCACCCTGCGCAGACCACCCCGCCGGCGGCGGGCGAGAAGCCGCCGAGGTGCTCGCTGTCGCCACACTCGGCGCACGAGGCGAGCTCGGGAGCGAAACCCGCGGCCAGCAGCAGCTTGAGCCGGAAGGCCAGCGCCTGGGCGCGCCCGGCCCGCTCGGGATGGGCGTCGAGCCGGGCCAGCTCGTTCGAGAGCAGGTTGTAGGCCGGGGGGTTCGGGTCGGTGGAGTCGAGCAGCCGCAGCACGGCCTCGCACGCCTGGGAGGCCCGCTCGAGCGACTCCCGCCGCTCACGCAGGGCCGGATGGGCGTGCACCGTGTCGGCCTGGCTGATCGTGCACAGCTCGCCCCGGCCCTGGTGCAGCACCAGCGCCACCCTGCTCAGCGGCTCGAGCCGCCCACCCATGCGGGACTTGACGCGCCTGACCCCCTTGGCCACCGCCCCCACCCTCCCGTGGTCGGCGGTGTAGAGATGCAGCACGCGATCCGCCTCGCCGTAACGGATCGAGCGCAGGACGATGGCTTCGGTCTTGAACGAACCGGGCATTGTCACCTCCGCGGACCTCCGTGTCCGCGTACTGATCGGGTGGGCGCCGTCCCGGCGCCGTAAAAGTCGGCTTCGCCGACTCTTACACTTTGAAACCAATGTCGGACGAGAACGGAGTCGTGCTCTACACCACCGAGCCCTGCGGCTTCTGCCGCCAGGCCAAGGCGCTGCTGCAGGCACGGGGAGTGGACTACCGCGAGATCAACCTCGCCAAGGACCCCGGCGGCCGCGCCGATCTGGTGGCCCTCACCGGCCAGATGACGTTCCCCCAGGTGGTGATCGGAAGGCGCGCCATCGGCGGCTTTCGCGAGCTGCTCGAGGCCGACCGGGCCGGCGGGCTCGAAGACCTCCTGGCCGCCTAGCGGCGCCCGATCCTCGGCCGGCGCTGGCAGCTGGGGCACACGTAGGTGCCTCGCCCGGCGGCCCGCAGCTTCTGGATCCGCGTCCCGCAGCGCAAGCACGGCTCGCCCTCGCGCAGATGCACGAGGAAGCGGTCCTGGAAGCTGCCCTGGGCGCCGTCCACGTGGCGGTAGTCGTCGATCGAGGCGCCCTTCGAGTCGATTCCGAGCTCGAGCGACTCCACCACGCCCTCCCGCAGCGCCTCGATCTGTGAGCGCTTGAGCGTTCCCACCGGCCGCAGGGGATGGATGCGAGCGCGGTACAGGGCCTCGTCGGCGTAGATGTTGCCCACCCCGGCGATGCGCTCCTGGTTGAGCAGGAACGCCTTGACGGGCTGCTTGCGGCCCCGGGCGAGCGCCCGCACGGCCTCCGCGGTGAAGTCCGGGCTGAGCGGCTCGACTCCGAGCCTCGAGGCGAAGTACTCGGCGAGCGCGTCGCTGCCGAGCAGCACGTCGCCGGTGCCGAAGCGGCGGACGTCGACGAACAGCAGGCGTTCCGCCGGCCGCCCGCGAACTCGCCCGAGCTCGAAGCGCACGCGCAGGTGAGGCCGGTCCTCGGCGTCCTCGGCCACCGGCACGAGCAGGAGGTTGCCGGTCATGCGCAGATGCATCACCAGGTGGATGTCGTCCTCCACCGACGCGATCAGGTACTTGCCGCGGCGCCCCAACGCTTGGATGCGGCGCCCGTCCAGAGCATCGGCGACGGCCGCCGGCGGGGCGGGCTCGCACCATCGCGGGTCGAGCACCTGCACGTGCTGCAGGCGCCGTCCCTCGAGTGCGGGCGCGAGCTGGCGGCGGATCGTCTCGACTTCGGGAAGCTCGGGCACAACCCGGTTCTAGCAGGCGCGTTCGGGCGCCCGGTGCGCGCGCTCAGCCGACCGTCGCCCGGGGGTGGGCCTTGAAGTACACGTCCTTGAGGCGCTCGCTCGAGAGGTGGGTGTATAGCTGCGTGGTGGCCACGTCGGCGTGGCCGAGCATCTCCTGGACCGCGCGCAGGTCGCACCCGCCGGCGAGCAGGTGGGTGGCGAAGCTGTGTCGCAGGGTGTGCGGGCTCATCCGGTCCGCCAGCCCGGCGCTGGTGGCGTGCCGGCGTACGATCTTGTACAGGCCCTGGCGCGTGAGCTGCCCACCGCGGAAGTTCACGAACAGGTGCGTCTCGGGCAGCGCCTTGACGAGCGCGGGCCGGCCGCGCTGGAGATAGACCGCCAGTGCAGCGACCGCGGCCTGCCCGACCGGCACCAGGCGCTCCTTCGATCCCTTGCCGCGCGCGAGCAGCACCTGCTCCTCGAGGTCGACGTCGGAGAGCTCCAGCCCGATCGCCTCGGAGGCCCTGAGGCCCGAGGCGTACATGACCTCGAGCAGCGCCCGGTCGCGCAGCGCCGCCGGCTCGGTGCCCTTCGGCTGCGACAGAAGGCGCTCCACGTCGCCGCGGGTCAGGACGTGCGGCAGCTTGCGCTGACGGCGCGGCGAGCTGAGCGTGGCCGTCGGATCGGTCTCGAGCAGCCCGTCGCGGCGAAGGTGGCGGTAGAAGGAGCGAAGGCAGGCCGCTTTGCGGTGGATCGTGGCCGGCGAGGAGGGCGGCCGCTCATCGCCGCCGCGGGCCAGGCTCTCCAGGAAGTCGGCCACGTCCCCCGGCCCTGCCTCGAGCGCCGACAGCTCCCGTTCCTCGAGGTGGCGCCCGAACTGCAGGAGGTCGCCGCGGTAAGCCTCGAGCGTGTTGCGCGACAGGCCCCGCTCGAACTCCAGGTAGGAGAGGAAGTCGAGCAGCAGGTGCTCGAAGCGGCGCTCGGCGGGTGCACTCTCCACGGTGGCCATCGGGTGAGGCTTTCGGGCGCGCTCACGTCATCCCTTGACCTGCAACGTGGGCGTCAGCGGCGCTCGGCCTGGAGCCAGAGCAGCCCCACGAGCGTCTTGGCGTCGCGGCACTCCGCCACCGCGCGGTCGAGCTCGTCCAGCGGAAGCCTCACGACCTCGATGCGCTCGTTCTCGTCGGCCTCGGCGCTGTCGTCGCGCAGGCCGGTGGCGAGGAAGAGATGGCACTCCTCGTCGGCGAAGCCCGGCGAGAGGTAGAAGCTCGTGAGGTGCTGCCAGTGATCGGCGGCCTTCCCGATCTCCTCCGCCAGCTCGCGCGCGGCGGTGTCCAGCGGGCTCTCCCCCTCCTCGTCGAGCTTGCCCGCCGGGAGCTCGAGCAGGGCCGGCTCCCCCACCGCCTCGCGCGGCTGGCGCACCATGAACAGGTGATCGCCGTCGTGGGCGAGGATGGCCACCGAGCCGGGGTGCGCGATGATCTCCCGCTCGGCCTCCTCGCCGTCGTCGTAGCGGAAGCGGTCCACCCGGACCTTGGCTATCCGGCCCTCCCACGCCGTCTCGGAGCCGATGCGCTCGAAGCTCATGGCCCGGGCAGCCGTGCCGCCGCCTGGACGAGCTCGAGCGTCACGTCGAGCATCGTCTCCAGCGCCTCGACGGTGACGGCCTCGTCGGGTTGGTGGTTGCGCTCGGTGCCGTTGGCGAGATTGACCACCGGCAGCCCGCCGGCGATCAGCGCGTTGGCGTCGCTGCCGCCGCCCGTGGCGATGTAGGTGGGCTCGATCCCTTGGGCCTCGAGGGCGGTCGCCGCCGCCTCGACCGCCGGTGCGGTGCGGGTCAGCCGGTAGCCCTGAAACAGCCGCTCCACCGAGGTCTCCACGTCGCAGTGCCCGTCGCTGGCGGCCTCCGTGCAGGCGTCGACCATCTCCGCGATGACCTCGCCGGCCCGGCCGTCGTCGAGGCTGCGCGCTTCGAGCTCGACCGTGCAGCGCTCGGCCACGACGTTGGCCGCGGTGCCGCCCTCGATGTGCCCGACGTTTGCGGTGGTCTCCGGGTCGAGCCGGCCGAGACGCATCTTCGCCACCGCCACGGCAGCGGCCGCGATCGCGTTGGCGCCCGCCTCGGGCCGTATGCCCGCGTGCGCGGCCTGCCCGCGGAAGGCAGCGGCCAGCCGGTAGTAGGTGGGCGAGGCGATCACGATCTCCCCGACCGGCGAGGCGTGGTCGAACACGTAGCCGAACCTGGACTCGAGACGGCCGCGATCGAACGCCTTGGCGCCGCGCAGCGCCCTCTCCTCCGAGGTGGTGAACAGCAGCTCCACCCCCACGGGCGGCCGCTCGCGGGCCAGCCGGCGGGCGACGCCCAGGATGGTGGCCACCGCGGCCTTGTTGTCGGCCCCGAGGATCGCCTCGTTGCGGTTGGTCAGCAGGCCGTCCTCGCTCGCCACCTCCACCGGCGCGGCGAGCGGCACCGTGTCGATGTGGGCGCACAGCAGGATCGTGGGCGAGCCCTCCGGCCCGGCGATGCGGCCCAGTACGTTGCCGGCGTCGGAGCCGGTCTCGGCGGCGCTGGCGTCCTCCTCCGGCTCCAGGCCGATCTGCCTCAGGTCGGCAGTGACCGCATCCGCCATGGCGCGCTCACGACCGGACGGGCTCTCCACCTCGCAGAAGCGGATGAAGTCCGCCACCAGCTGCTCGCGCTCTCCCTGAGTTGCCCGGACCCTCACGCCGGGCAACGCTACCGGCCCGCCGCCGGCGCGGCCGTTCAGGTGGGCACGACGACGCCGTTCACCGAGCAGCTGCCCGGGGCGGCGCCGGCCGGGTCGTTCACGATCACCACGAAGTGGTAGTCGAGGGTGTTGTTCGGGCTGGAGTAGATGCCCTGGACGGCGACGCGCACGTATCCGTCCGTGGCCTCGGGATCGTCCGGGTCGAAGGTGGTGCCGGCCGCCAGTGGCAGCTGCTGGTTCGCCGTTTGCGCAGTCTCTTGCACGGGCGGCGCCGTAGGCCCTGAGTCCAGAGCGATCGTCTGGTACAGGGTGGCTGCGAACGAGGAGCGCAGGGTGAGGTTGAGGGCGGTGCCTCCGGTGACGTTGCAGCTGCCCCGAATGGTCAAGCCGCCGGTATCGATGATGGTCCTGGGGTCCGGCGTCGTGCCGGCGGTGGCCGAGTAACGGACCGCGACGGCGCCTGGGCCGCGCGGCCCCGCAGGTCCGGCCGGCCCAGTGGGTCCCGCCGTTGCTCGGCGCCTCAGCTGCCCGCGGATCCACGCGGACAGGGTGCGCTTGGTGACCCCGGCGTTGGCGAGCTTCGGAGCGGTCACGGAGCGCCGGCGCAGCTGGCGGGTGCCCACGCTGCGCGACGCGAGGTCGCCCTGCCTGATGGAGTGAGCCCGCAGCTGCTTCGAGCCCACGCTGTCCTTCGGCAGTGAGACGGCCGCGTAGGAGGCGCCTCCCAGGGCGATGAACACCGCCGCCGAGGCCATCACGTTGGCGAATGTCAGGCGCGCCCTCAATCGAGCCCAGCATCCTGTTGCGGCGAGAAGCACCCATGGGGCCTCGTGTTCGCCGCGCTGTGGCGTTGTCCTATCTACGCCGCTGATTCAGGCAGGCGATTCGGCGCGGACGTGAGGCTCGACCTCGGGGGCCCGCTCGGATGTCCGCTGAAGCGCCGCACCCACGAACTCGCGGAACAGCGGCTGGGGACGCAGGGGCCGGGATTTGAACTCCGGGTGGTATTGGGAGGCGACGAAGAACGGATGGCCGGGCAGCTCGATCACCTCGACCAGGCGATCGTCGGGTGACGTGCCGCTGAACACCATTCCGGCCTGCTCGAGGCGCTTGCGCAGGTGGTTGTTGACCTCGTAGCGGTGGCGGTGGCGCTCGTAGATGACGGCGTCGTCGTAGATCTCGCGGGCCCGCGTGTCGTCGTGGAGCTTGACCGGGTCCGCGCCCAGGCGCATGGTGCCCCCCATGTCCTGGACCTCCTTCTGCTCCGGAAGCAGATCGATCACCGGGTAGGGGGTCTCGGGGTCGAACTCGGTGGAGTTGGCGCCGTCCATCCCGGCCACGTTCCGGGCGAACTCGGCCACCGCGATCTGCATGCCCAGGCAGATCCCGAGGTAGGGCACGTCGTGCTCGCGCGCGTAGCGTGCCGCCTGGATCTTCCCCTCGATTCCGCGTACGCCGAACCCGCCCGGGACGAGGATGCCCTGACAGGTGGCGAGCTCGCGCTCGACCTCACCGTCCGTGAGCCGCTCGCTGTCGACCCAGTGGACGTCCACGCGCCCCCCGTGGTGCGACCCGGCGTGGTTGAGGGCCTCGATCACCGACAGGTAGGCGTCGGCGAGCTGGTTGTACTTGCCGACGAGCGCGATGCGCGCGGTCTGCGTGGCCGACTCGATCCGGTCCACCAGCCCCTGCCAGTCGCCGAGCTCCGGCTCGGGGGCCTCTTGCCCGAAATGGGCCAGCACGGCGGCGTCCACACCCTCCATGGCGAACTCGAGCGGGACCTTGTAGATCGAGTCCACGTCGCGCGCCGAGACGACCGAGCCGACGGGCAGGTTGGCGAACAGGGCGATCTTCTCGCGGATCTCCCGGCTGAGTGGCTCCTCGGAGCGGCACATGACCATGTCGGGCTGGATTCCGATCCGCCTGAGCTCCTGTACCGAATGCTGGGTGGGCTTGGTCTTCAGCTCGCCGGCGTGACCGAGGAAGGGCACGAGGGTGAGGTGGACGAACATGCAGCGGTCGCGCCCGAAGTCCGAGTGGAACTGGCGCAGCGCCTCGAGGAACGGCAGCGACTCGATGTCCCCGACCGTGCCGCCGATCTCCGTGATCACGAAGTCGACGCTCGACGATTCCGCGACAAGCTTGATCCGGTTCTTGATCTCGTCCGTGATGTGGGGGATCACCTGGACCGTGCCGCCCAGGTAGTCGCCCCGCCGCTCGCGGCGGATCACCGAGTTGTAGATGGCGCCCGCGGTGGCGTTGGAGGCCCGGCTGGTGTTGACGTCCGTGAAGCGCTCGTAGTGACCGAGGTCGAGGTCGGTCTCGGCGCCGTCCTCGGTGACGAACACCTCGCCGTGCTGGAACGGGCTCATCGTCCCGGGATCGACGTTGATGTACGGGTCGAACTTCTGGATCGTGACCGAAAGCCCGCGCGCAACCAGCAGCTGGCCCAGAGACGCTGCGGCGATGCCCTTGCCGAGTGCGGAGACGACGCCGCCGGTGATGAAGATGAAGCGTGTGGCAGGGCGAGCGTCGGACATCAATCTCTGGGGATCCCAGTCTACTTGTCTCGGCGGCGGCGCCGGGCTCATGCCGCCGCCAGCAGTTCCTCGGCGTGGCGGCGCGCGGCGCCGTCGGAGGAGTCGGCTCCGAGCATTCGCACCAGTTCCTGGACCACGCCATCGCCGTCGAGGGCCTCCACGGTGGTGAGCGCCGTGCGGCCATCGGCGGATTTCTCGATCCTGAAGTGCGTGCCCGCGAGCGCGGCGATCTGTGGCAGATGGGTGATGCACAGCACCTGACGGCCCTCCGAGAGCGACCGCAGCCGCTCGCCGACGGCCCGGGCGGTCTGGCCGCCCACGCCGGCGTCGACCTCGTCGAACACGACCGTGCGCGACTCCCCTGCGCCCGCCACCGTCATGAGCGCGAGCATCACCCGCGACAGCTCGCCTCCTGAGGCGGCATCGCGGATCGGCGCGGCCGCGACCCCCGGATTGGGCGCCAGCATGAGCTCGACCCGCTCGGCCCCGGCCGGGCCGATCTCGTCACGCGGCTCGAGACGCACCTCGAAGTCCGCGCCCTCCATCGCGAGAGCGGCCAATTCCGCCCGCACGCGTTTGGCGAGCTTCGGCGCCGCCCTGCCCCGCGTCGCGCCGAGCGACCCGGCCAACCGGTCCCGCTCGGCCAGCGCGCCGGCCAGCTCGGCCTCTGCACGCTCCGTGGCGACCTCGGCCTGCTCGAGCCGGCCCCGCTCCTCGCGGCATTGATCGGCGTGCGCGAGCACCGCGGCCACGCTCCCTCCGTGCTTGCGTTCCAGCCGGTCGTAGGCCTCGAGCCGCTCCTCGACCTCCTGCAACCGGCCCGGGTCCGCCTCGAGCGAGTCGGCGTAGCGGCGCAGCTCGGCGCCGAGATCGTCGGCCTCGATGCGCAGCGCGGCCAGGCGCCCGGCCAGGCCGTCGAGCTCCGGGTCGACGCCGTCGACCGCACCGGTGAGGCGCTCGACCCCGGCCAGGAGCTCGGATACGCCACCCTCGCCCGCCGCCGGCGCAATCGCCTCCGCCCCGCCTCCCGCGGCGGCCAGCAGAGCGTCGAGGCGGCGGATCCGCTCGCGCTCGGTGAGAAGCTCCCGCTTCTCCGCGTCGCTGGGATCCAGCGCATCGATCTCGTCGATCTCGAAGCTGAGGAGATCGAGGTCGCGGTCGCGCGTGCCGGCCAGCTCGCGCAGCTCGGCGAGCTCCCGCTCGAGCTCGCGCGCCCGCGCGTACGCGGCAGCCAGCTGCTCGCGCCGCGCCAGGTGCTCGGCTCCGCAGAACGCGTCGAGCAGGTCGAGCTGGGCCGAGGCGAGGGTGAGCCTGCGGTGCTCGTGCTGCCCGAAGAAGGCCACCAGCCGGCGGCCCAGGGCGGCGAGGTCTCCCGCGGTGGCCGAGCGGCCGCCGACGAAGGCGCGAGTCCGCCCGTTGGACCCCACTCGCCGCGCCAGGACCAGTTCCTCGATGTCATCGCCGACGAGCTCGGCCAGAGGACGCAGCTCGGGCTCGTCCAGCAGCGAGGGCGGCAGCTCGAACACGCCCTCGACGTAGGCGTCGCGTGCCCCCGGGCGGACGATCCCCGCGCGCGGCTTGCCCCCGAGCAGGAGGTCGAGCGCGTGTGCCAGGACGGTCTTGCCGGCGCCCGTCTCGCCCGTGATCGCGGTGAGGCCGGCGCCCGGGCGCAGTTCCGCCCGCTCGATCAGGAGGAGGTTCTCTATGCGCAGCTCGAGAAGCACCACGCAGGTGTACCAGCGCGGGCCGACGGAGCGGGGGCGGTTGGGCCTCCGCCGGCCCGGAGTTTGCGGTCTTGTCACATAACGGTCGCTTCTCAGGAGGCGAGACGCCCGAACTTGTCGCGCAGGCGGTGGTAGAAGCTCGCGCCGGGCGCCTGGGCCAGCCGCACGCGGTCCTCGTCGAAGCGGACCCGGATGGTCCCCTCGGGCTCGAGCGTCCACACCGAGCGCCCGTCGGTGGTCAGGTCGACCTCGTCCTGCTTCGAGCGGTTGGTGACCGCGAGCGTGTCGCCCGGCGCCACCACGAGCGAGCGGGCGGTGAGAGTGTGCGGAGCGATGAACGAGACCACGAAGCCCTCCACGCCCCACGCCAGGACCGGCCCGCCATTGGCCAGGTTGTACCCCGTCGAGCCGGCCGGAGTGGAGACCACCAGACCGTCGCAGCGCACCGCTCCGAGCTGCTCGCCCTCCACCGAGTAGGCCAGCTCGGCCACCCGGCCGTCGGGGCGCCGGTGAAACGAGACGTCGTTCACCGCGAGCCGGTCTCCCTCAGGCGTCTCGGCGAGCAGCCCCGGCAGCTGCATCACGTCGAACTCGCCGGCGAGCGCACGCGGCATGCCCTCCTCGAGGTCCGGCGGCTCGACGGTGGCCAGGAACCCGATCGCCCCGAAGTTGACGGCGAACACGGGCACGCCGGTGCCGGCGAAGCGACGCAGCACCGAGAGGATCGTGCCGTCGCCACCGAGCACGAGCGCGAGGTCGGCGTTGGCGGCCGGGTCCTCGGCCACGGTGGCGCCGTCCGCGACTCCGAGCCCGTGCTTCTCGGCCTCGTCCGGGCCCAGCACGACCTCCACGCCCGCCGCGCCCGCCAACTCGAGCACCCGGCGCAGAGCGGCGCCGGTCTCGTCCACGCGCTGGTGGCTGTAGACCGCGATCGCGGTCGGGGCGGCGCTCACGGCTCCGCCCTGCGTGCCGCTTCGCCCAGGTCGGCCACATCGCCGGCCCGGCCCGGCTCCGCCAGCCAGACGAAGCTCTCGCGATTGCCCGCGGGACCCGGCAGCCCCGACGAGGCGAACCCGAGTACGGACACGCCGAGCTCCGACCGAGCCTGCTCGCCCACCGCCACCAGCGTGCCACGGCGGTCATCGGCCGAGCGCACCACGCCGCCCTTGCCCACACGATCGCGCCCGACCTCGAACTGGGGCTTGACGAGCGCCAGGCAGTCGAAGCGCTGTGCGGCGCAGGCGAGCACGGCGGGCAGCACCTTGCCGAGCGAGATGAAGGAGACGTCGGCCACGATCAGATCGGGCGCGTAGGGCAGGACGTCCGCGGTCAGCGAGCGCGCGTTGCAGCGCTCGATCACGGTCACGCGAGGATCGTTCCGCAGGCGCCAGTCCAGCTCTCCGTAGGCCACGTCGAGCGCCACCACCGCGGCGGCTTCCCGCTGCAACAGGCAGTCGGTGAAGCCTCCGGTCGACGCGCCCACGTCGAGGGCGAGGCGGCCCGCCGGATCGACCCCGAACGCCTCCAGCGCGTTGCTCAGCTTGATGCCCCCGCGTGAGACGAACGGCGGGTGCGCGGTGACCGCCAGCTCGGCGTCCTCGGCCACCATGTGCCCCGGCTTGCGCGCCGGCTGCCCGCCGACCCGCACGTCGCCGGCGATCACCGCGGCCGCCGCGCGCGAGCGCGTCTCGAACAGCCCGCGCTCGGCCAGGAGAGTGTCAAGCCGCCGCTTCGGCACGCGTGCAATCTACCCCTGAAGCCTCTGTGACCGACATCACACAAGCGCGACCTACCGAGCGTAACCTCGAAGTCGATGACGCTGTTGAGACTCATCTCTCCCGCTTTCCGAGCCGGCCTGCTCATGGTCGCCGGGAGCGGCTTGATCGCCGCGCCGGTGCTGCTTCAGCTGGACGTCGCCGCGATCATCACGGGCACCGTGGTGGGTGCGCTGTCGATCGCGCTGGGTCTGGCGGGCACCGAGGCCGAGGGCCGCGGGACGCTTCCGGTCTCGGCTCAGGCGGTGTACGACCGCGGCCTGGGAGTCGGGCTCCTGATCCTGGCCGCGATCTTCGGCCTGGCCGACCAGCCCGAAGCAATGGCCGTGTTCGCGGTGGCGGGCGTCGGAGCGCTCGTGGTCACCTCGATCACCCGCTACAGCGCGAGTCCCGCTCAATAACTTCCTCTCAACGACGCATCACACATAGCATCACTCCTCCCTCAGTGGAACGGCCTCGCGAAAGCGGGGTCGTTTCCGTTGGAGGGCGCTTCGTAGACTCACCCGAATGGCCACCCACCGCTACGAAGCCCAGGTCCACTGGAGCGGCTCCACGGGAGCCGGCTGGGACCACTACGACCGCGCCCACAGCGTCACCGCCCCGCCCGCCGAACCGGTGTTGACCGTGACCACCGGAGAGGTCAAGGGCGACCCCGCCCAGCTCAACCCAGAGCAGCTCGTGGTCATGGCCGCCTCCTCCTGCCAGATGCTCATGTTCCTGCACCTGGCGGCCAAGGCCAGGGTCGACGTGGTCGAGTACTCCGACGACGCGGAGGGCCTCATGCCGCTCGACCAGCAGCCGGTCCGGATCGCCGAGATCACCCTTCGGCCACGCATCGTGCTCGCCTCGGAGGCGACCGACGAGCGCGTTCACAAGCTGGTGGAGCTGGCACACGAGGAGTGCTTCATCGCCAACAGCCTCAACAGCGAGATGCGCATCGAGCCGACCATCGAGCGGGCGAAGGTGCGGGCATGAGCGGCGTTCCCGAGCTGCTCGACCGGCTGCTGCGCACACCGGGCGCACCCGGCCAGGAGGCGGCTCCGGTGGCGGTCTGGCGCGAAGCGGCGGAGGGCTTCGCCGGGAGCGTCAGCGTCGATCCGATGGGCACCCCGGTGGCGCGAGTCGACGGCCGCGGCGAGAGCCCGCTGGTGGCCGTGGTGGGTCACATCGACGAGATCGCCGTTCTCGTCAGCCACGTGAGCAAGGAGGGGATGCTCAAGGTCGTGTCCTCGGGCGGCTGGGATCCGCAGATCCTCGTCGGCCAGCGCGTGGAGGTGCTCAGCACCGGCGGGCCGGTCCCCGGCGTGGTGGGCCGTAAGCCGATCCACCTGCTGGAGCAGGAGGAGCGAAAGAAGGCGGTCCAGCTCAAGGATCTGCACGTGGACATCGGCGTCAGGGACGCCGACGAGGCGCGCGAGCTCGTGCGTGAGGGAGATCCGATCGTGATCGCGGCCGAGCCCGTGGAGCTGCCCAATGGCCGGCTGGCGTCACGGGCCCTCGACAACCGGCTCGGGGTCTACGTGGCCCTCGAGAGCGCCCGGCGGGTGGCCGAGGCCGGCGGCGGAGCCGGGCCGATGGCCGCGGTGGCCGCCGTCCAGGAGGAGATCGGCGCTCACGGCGCCGGGGCAATGGCCTACGGCCTGCGCCCGGACGTGGCCATCGTGGTCGACGTGACCCACGCCACCGACGCCCCCGGAGTCGAGGCGGGCGAGCTCGGCGAGCACGGGCTCGGCGACGGCCCCGTGCTCACCCGAGGCGCGATCGTGAACGCCAAGGTCAACCGCCTGCTCGACGAGGCGGCCGAGGCGGAGGAGATCGCGATAACCACCGAGGTCTCGGGCCGCGCCACCCACACCGACGCCGACTCGGTGCACCTGAGCCGGGCGGGCGTTCCCACGGCCATCCTCTCGATTCCGCTCCGCTACATGCACTCGGCGGTCGAGGTGGTGGAGCTGGCCGACGTGGAGGCGGCCATCTCGGTCATCGCCGCCTTCGCCCTGCGGCTCGAGGCGGACACGAGCTTCGCGCGCTGGTGAGGTCGAGCGCGGCGCGAAGGTCCGCGACGGTTCGATCGCCGATGGCGCCCAGCAGCGCGGCTGACTGCGCCAGCGCACGCGGCCCGGCGGCCTCCGCCGCAGGCTGAACCGTGCCGCACAACATCTCGATCAGGGCTTCGCCGGTGGACTCGCCCGGGAAGGCGTCCGGAGGAAGGTCCTCGAGCAGGCCGCCGATCAGGTCGGTGAGCATCAGCCCGGTGCGCAGCAGCTGCTCGACGTAGGCGCGGACGTCCTCGTGCGTGACCGGGCCCACCGGGTACGTGTCCATGCCTGCTTGAGCCGCGAGCCCGAATGGTTCGCCCCCATCGCGGGGAGCTCGACGGCCTAGGCCAGCGAGGGCTCGAGCACGGCCTGCGCGACGCGCTCGGCCACGGCCTCGGGAGTGAGGCCCACCTCTTCGCGCAACAGCGCCGGCTTACCGTGGGTCACGTAGCGGTCGGGCAGCCCGATGCGCAGCAGGCGAGCCCGGCCCATCAGGTCGTGGTCGGCCAGGTGCTCGGCCACACCGGAGCCGAAGCCGCCGGCCAGCACGTTCTCCTCCACGGTCACGACCAGGTCGTGCTCGGACACCAGTTCGGCGATCAGCTCGCCGTCGAGTGGCTTGGCGAAGCGCGCGTCGGCCACGGTGGCCTCCACCCCGTGCTGCTCGTCGAGCAGGTCGGCCGCGCCGAGGGCCACGCTGACCCCGTAGCCGTAGCCGAGGAAGGCCACACGCCGGCCCTCGCGGAGGACCTCGCCCCGGCCGATGGCGATCGGCTCCGGCGCCGCCGGGAGCGCCACGCCCTCCCCCTCCCCGCGCGGGTAGCGCAGGGCCACGGGGCCGTCGTCGTAGAGCAGCGCGGTGCGCAGCATGTTCACGAGCACGGCCTCGTCGCGTGGCGCCATCTGCACGAGGTTGGGCAGGCAGCGCAGGTAGGAGATGTCGAACGCCCCGTGATGGGTCGGGCCGTCGTCACCCACCAGACCGGCGCGGTCCATGGCGAAGACGACGTTCAGGCTCTGCAAGCAGACGTCATGGACGATCTGGTCGTAGCCGCGCTGCAGGAAAGTGGAGTAGATGGCGGCCACCGGCTTGGCTCCCTCGAGGGCCAGTCCGGCGGCGAACAGGACCGCGTGCTGCTCGGCGATGCCCACGTCGTAGTAGCGCTCGGGGATGGCCTTCTGAAGCAGGTTCAGGCCGGTTCCGGAGTTCATGGCGGCGGTGATGCCCACCACCCGCTCGTCCCGGCGGGCCTCCTCGACGAGCGCCTCGCCGAACACCTTCGTGTACTGGGGCGCGGGGGCGGGCGCGGCCGGGGCGCCGTTCGCCTTCTTCTTCTTCGGCGCCGCGGCGCGGTTGAGGATCGAGCCGGGCTTGGCGGCGTGCCACTGCTCCATGCCCTCGAGCCCGCCCTCCTCGGCCGGGATGAAGCCCTTGCCCTTGACGGTCTTGCAGTGCACGACCACGGGGCGGTCGGCCTCGAGCGCCTCGCCGATGGCCTGGCGCAGCGCCTTCACGTCGTGGCCGTCGATCACGCCGACGTAGGCCAGGTCGAGCTCCTCGAAGAAGAGCCCGGGCGCCCAGTAGGCCTTGAGCGACTCCTTGAGGATCGGCCCCAGCCGCTCGATCTTGGTGCCGATGCCGGCGGGCAGCTTGGTGAGCGTCTCCTCGGCGTCCTCCCGCGCGTGGTACAGCTTGGGATTGAGGCGCATGCGGGTGAACAGGCGCGACAGCGCACCGACGTTGGGCGAGATCGACATCCCGTTGTCGTTGACCACGATCACGATCGGCGCGTCCATCCCGCCGGCGTTGAGCAGGGCCTCGAAGGACACGCCTCCGGTGAGCGCGCCGTCCCCGATCACGGCCACCACGCGGCCGTCCTCGGCGATGCCGCGGCGCATGGCCTCCTTGATGCCCACCGCGTAGGACACCGACGTGGAGGCGTGCCCGGCGCCCATCACGTCGTGCTCGGACTCGTGGATGGCGCAGAACGGGGCCAGCCCCCCGTACTTGCGGATCGTGTCGAGCTCGTCGCGCCGCCCGGTGAGCACCTTGTGCGGGTAGGCCTGATGGCCGACGTCCCACAGCACCTTGTCGCGGGGCGAGTCGAGCAGCGAGTGAACGGCCACGGCGATCTCGCAGGCGCCCAGGTTCGCGCCGAAGTGGCCGCCGATCTCGCCGATGGTGTCGATGATGAGCTCGCGCACCTCCTGCGCGACCTGCGCGAGCTGCTCGTCGCTGAGGCCCTTCAGGTCCGCCGGACCGTCGATCTGTTCGAGGAGGCTGGTCATGCGCTGCGGGTGAGCACGTAGTCGGCGATGCCGCCGAGGCGCTCGGTGTGGCCCGAAGCCCCCGCGAGCGCCGTCCGGGCCTTCGCGTGCGACTCGCGAGCGAGCTCCTGTGCCCGCCCGATCCCGTACTCGCTCACGTAGGTGGCCTTTCCATGACGTTCGTCGGAGCCCTGTGGCTTGCCGAGCTCGGCCTCGTCGCCCGTCACGTCGAGGATGTCGTCGACGATCTGGAAGACGACGCCGAGCTCGGCTGCAAAGCGCCGGTAGGGAAGTGTGGCAGGTCCCTGGACGCCTTCGAGCGCGAGCACCGCGGTGACCGAGGCGCCGATCAGGGCTCCGGTCTTCAGCTCGTGCAGGTGGCGCAGGGGCACGTCGGCCGTGCGCGCGACGTCCAGGTACTGGCCGCCGACCATTCCCTCGACTCCCGCCGCGGTCACCACCTCGCGCACGGCGGCGAGCAGGTGAGCCGGCTCCCCGGCCTGGCGCGACAGCATCAGGCGCAGGGCCTCGGCGAACAGCCCGTCCCCGGCGAGGATGGCCACGTCCTCGCCGAAGGCCACGTGGCAGGTGGGCTTTCCCCGCCGCAGCTCGTCGTCGTCCATGGCGGGAAGATCGTCGTGGATGAGCGAGTAGGTGTGGATCATCTCGAGCGCGGCCGCGAACGGCAGCACCTCGTCGGCCGGGCGTCCGAGCGCCTCGGCGGTGGCCAGCGCGAGCACCGGGCGAATGCGCTTGCCGCCGGCCAGCAGCGAATAGCGCATCGCCTCCCCCAGCCCAGCCGTCCCGGGCTCGGCGGCGAAGCGGAGGTCCTCGAGGTAGGCGTCCACCCGGCGCTGAAGCTCGACCGGGTAGGCCCCGGCCTCCACCGAGCTCACAGCAGCCGCTCCTGCCCCTCTACCTCGCTCGCACCACGGGCACGCACGTCGATCTCCGAGCCGAGCTGGGCGGCCAGCTCCGCGCAGCGCTCCACCAGCGTCGCCGCCTCGTCGGAGCCGAGCTCACCCGAGCGCAGCCTGTCGGCCACCGCGGTGAGCTCGTCGGTCAGTCGCCTTACGGCGTCGGGCTCGCTCACTGGTGCGCGGCCTCCTCGCGCTGGACGGCGCCCAGAATTCCGTTGACGAAGCGCGGGGCGTCCGTCGAGCACAGCTCCTTGGCCGTCTCCACCGCCTCGTCGATGGCCACCTCCGGCGGGATGTCGGAGCGGCTGCGCAGCTCGTACAGGGCGACCCTGAGGATGTTGCGCTCGAGCGGGGCGATCCGGTCGAGCGACCAACCCTCGGCGAAGCGGCTGATCAGGGCGTCGAGCTCGTCCCTCTCGGCCTGCACTCCGTCGACCAGCTCGCGCGTGAACGGCGTGGCGTCGCGGTCGACCAGGCCGGCCGCGGCGCGCCCGGTGACGTCCTCCTGGTAGAGAGCGAAGACGGCGGCGCGGCGCTGGTCGGTGCGGCGGGTCACCTAGGCGCGAGAGACGTACTCGCCCGAGCGGGTGTCCACCCGGACGCGATCGCCGACGTTGACGAACAGGGGCACCCGTACCACCACGCCGGACTCGAGAGTGGCCGGCTTGTCGCCGCCACCGGAAGCCGTGTCGCCGCGCAGGCCCGGGTCGGTCTCGGCCACGGCCAGCTCCACGGCGCTCGGGACCTGCACGTCGCTCGGCGACTCGTCCACGTAGAGGATGTCCACCTCCTGGTTGGGAACCACCCACTTGAGCGACTCCTGGACCGAGTCCTCGGGCACCGCCATCTGGTCGTAGGTCTGAACGTCCATGAAGTGAGCCTCGGTGCCGTCGGCGTACAGGAAGGTCATCTTGCGCGACTCGGTGCGCACCGGTCGGAACTTCTCGCCGGCCCGAAACGTCCGGTCGATCACGGCGCCGTCATCCACGCGCTTGAGCTTGGTGCGCACGAACGCGCCGCCCTTGCCGGGCTTGACGTGCTGAAACTCGACGATCCGGAATATGCGGCCGTCGACCTCGACGTGCATCCCGTTCTTGAACTGGTTCGTGGAGATCACGAGGTTCGAAGCTTAGGCGCCGATCCCCGACTCGCCGATCCCCGCCATCTGGAGGGCCCGGGCGGCGTCGCGGTAGGCCTCGACCCGGACGATCTGCCCCTCCTCCACGGTGATCAGATAACCCCAACGGCTGTCGACCTCCACGCCGCTCGCCCGTCCCCGGGCTATCTCCCGCACGATCGCGACGACGCGATCGCGCAGGTCGTGTACCTGCTCCACTTCCAGGCGGTAACTCTCCCAGGCCTCGAACAGGGACTTGAGGCTCTTGCGGAGGCGATCGCGGCCCAACAGCTCCGTGCGACCACCCTCGGGGCGTCCCGACACTTCGAGCCACGCGACATCCTCAGCCACGTGGTCGGCGAAGACGTCGATCTGGCCCCGATTCCATGCGTCGAACGCGGACTCGACCAGCTCGACGTTCTCGCGAGACATGCGGCAATCCGGTCCTACGTGCACGCGCTGACGTTCTTGAATTGGTTGGTCGAGACCATGCGCGATTTTGAGCTTAGCGGCGCGGATTCGACCCCCTGCGCCGTCCCGTCAGCGCTTGGCCAGCGCCTCGCGAACCCGCGTCACGCCGTTGAGCGCCGCCGTCATGAGGCGCTCGGGCGGCGAGTCCTTCGGCGGCATCGCCCCGAGCTGGCGCGCCATGGTCATGCCGTCCATGTACGCCTCCACCCGTTTGATCTGGCCCTCGCTGACCCAGATCATGTCCATGCCCTCCATGTCGACCGAGCGGCCGGTGGGACGCATCCCCAGGAAGCTCCCGGAACCGTCGAAGGTGCCGCGCACCTGCCAGCGCACCACGGCCTTCTCGGAGTCGCCGACCACGTCCAGCACCTTCAGCTCGAAGTCCGGAAAGGCGTCGTAGAGGTCGCCGAAGAAGTCCCGGATCTCCTCGCGCGAGGCCGAATCCATCACTCCGTAGATCCTCCCGCGCGCGCCGGGCGCGTAGAAGCGCATCTGCGCGTCGCGCTCGCGTCGCCCCACCGCCTCCAGGTAGGAGCGGGCGACCTCCGCCGCGCTCGCCGTCCGGGTGTCGCTGCTGAGTGTGCTCATGGCCGCAGCCTCCCGCCCGCCCGCTGCGATGTCAACGGCTAGCTAGCGTCCGGCGGCAGGCGCCCCTCCTCGGCCAGCTTCTCGAGGTGGGCGGCGAGGGTCAGCTCCGCCGCTGGGCGAAGCTCGTCGGGGACCTCCGACCAGGCCTGGTCGAGCAGATCGCCTCGCGTGCGCGCGCCGGCGTCGAGCGCCTCGAGCAGCCGCCGCTCGCGGTCCAGCCGGTGCGCGAGGTACTCGTCGAGCTTCGCGGCGGGTTCCCAGACGTACGGGCCGTGGCCGGGACAGAGCACTTCGAGCTCGAGTTCCCGGAGCCGGCGAAGCGAGTCGAGGTAGGCCGACAGCGAGCCCTCGCCGGGCGCGATGAAGACGCTGCCGGTGCCGAGCACCGTGTCCCCGGTGAAGCAGACGCGACCGAAGATCAGGCACACCGAGTCGGCCGAGTGCCCGGGAGTGGCGAGCGCACGGAACGGTCCCACCTCCGAGCCGTCCGTGGGGAGCGTCACCGGCGCTCCGAGCCGGCCGGCGCCCTCGGCGTGATCGGAGTGGGAATGGGTGAGCACCACGCCCTCGATTCCATCCGACGCCGCCTCGCGCACCGCTGTGAGGTGCTCCTCGTCGGCAGGCCCCGGATCCACCACCCAGCCCCCGACGACATAGGTGTTCGTGCCGTCCAGCGTCATCGCCGAGGCATTGCCCGCACGGACGCGAACGACGCCCTCGGGATCAGTGTCGAAAGCCTGCACCAGCAGGGGTTCTAGCGGAGTATGCTCGGCAGGCATTGCGCTCGCGGATCGACCCGGGGGGATTTGCGAGCGAGCGGGTCGTCCTCCTGCTCGCTCTCGGAGTGCTCCTCATCGTGACCGTCGTCGACCTGGCCGTCGGCGGCCGAGCCGTGCTGGTGGAACTGCTGGTGGCGGGACCGCTCGTCGCCGCAACGCGGTGCTCGGTCGTGAAGACCGCATTGGTGGCCGCCCTGGCGCTGGCCATCTCGATCCCGCTGGGCCTGACCGGCGACGCGCTCTTCGGCGCTGAGCACCTGAGCGGCGTAGTCGCCCTCGCCGTCGGCAGCCTCCTTGCCGTGGCCATCGCCGCGCTGCGCTCCGGCCGTGAGCGCGACGCCGCCCGGCTGGCCGTCCAGTACGAGGTGGCCCGCGTGCTGGCCGAATCGGACTCCATGGAGGAGGCGGGACCGCCGCTGCTCGAGGCGATCGCCCGTCCCCTGGGCTGGCGGGCGGCGCACCTGTGGCAGCAGGACGGCGACGGCCGGCTCAGGCGCATCGCCGCCTGGGTCGGCAGCGGCCGAGACCTGGCCGACTTCGAGCGACAGAGCCTCGAGCTACGGCCAGAGCCCGGACGGGGACTGCCCGGCCGCGTGTGGCAAGCCCGGCGCCCGGTGTGGGTCACCGACCTGAGCACAGACGAGAACTTCTTCCGCCACGAGGGCGCCGCTGCCGGCGGGCTGGTGTGCGGCATGGCCTTCCCCGTGCAGAGCGCCGACCGTCTGGTGGCGGTGATCGAGCTGTTCTCCCACGAGCGCCGGGAGCTCGACCGGCCGCTGGTGGCGCTCACCGAGGCGCTGGGGGCGCAGATCGCCGCCTTCGCCAGCCGGATGAGCGCCACCGCCGCAGTTCGCGCCAGCGAGAGCCGGGCCAGCCAGTCCCGCGACCAGCTGGAGGCCATGCTGCAGGGGGTGGCCGACGCCGTGACCGTGCAGGCGCCCGACGGTCGTCTGCTGTTCGTCAACGACGCCGCGGTGGAGACGCTCGGCTTCAGCTCCAGCGCGGAGCTCCTCGGGTCGCCGCCGGGCGAGATCCTGTCGCGGTTCGAGATCCTTGACCCCGACGGCGCACCGTTTCCGCTCAACGACCTGCCGGGCCGACGCGCCCTCGACGGAGAGGAGGGTGCCGAGGCGGTGGTCCGCTTTCAGACCAAGGGCACCGGTGAGGAGCGCTGGGCCAACATCAAGGCCACTCCGGTGCGAAACGGCGACGGCGCCGTGGCGATGGCGATCAACGTCATCGAGGACATCAGCGCGCACAAGCGCTCGGAGCTCGCTCAGCGCTTCCTGTCGCGCACGAGCGAGGTGCTGGGCCACTGGGTTGGCACAGACGAGCTGCTCGAGCGCGTGGCGGCCCTGGCCGTCCCGGAGATCGCCGACTGGTGTGCCGTGGACGTCGTGAGCGAGCCGGGCGACCTGCGGCGGGTGACGCTCACCCACGCCGATCCGGAGCAGCGTGCCCGGGGCGAGGAGCTGTCCGCGCGCTATCCCCCCGACCCCGCTACCTCGGCGGTCCACCGGGTCATGCTCACCGGGGTGGCCGAGCTGTATCCGGAGATCACCGCCGAGCTGGTTCGCCAGACGACCCAGGACGAGGGGCACTTTCGCCTGCTCTCCGAATTCGGGATGCGGTCGGCGTTGATCGTCCCGATGACCGTGCGCGAGCGCACGCTCGGCGTCATCACGTTCGTGACCGGGCCCTCCGGCCGGCGCTTCGACGAGACGGACCTCGCGGTAACCGAGGAGCTGGCCCGGCGCTGCGCGACCGCGCTCGACAACACCCGCCTCTATCGCGAGCGCTCGTACATCGCCCGCACGCTTCAGCAGAGCCTCCTCCCGGTGGAGCTGCCCGACATGCCCGGCATCGAGGCGGCGGCGCGCTTTCGGCCGACCGG
Source organism: uncultured Thermoleophilaceae bacterium (assembly GCA_963808545.1). GTDB lineage: Bacteria > Actinomycetota > Thermoleophilia > Solirubrobacterales > Thermoleophilaceae > JACVRW01. The sequence continues at coordinate 454,726 of CAWEGB010000008.1, forward strand.
AGAGGGCAACGAGGTCGGGGGAGACTTCTATGACCTGTTCCGGAGCGAGGGACCGGGTTGGACGGTGATCATGGGCGACGTGTGCGGCAAGGGGCCCGACGCCGCGGCGGTGACGGCCCTGGCACGCTACACCCTGCGCGCCGCCGCGATGCGGGAGCGGCTGCCGAGCCGCAGCCTGGCGCTCCTCAACGAGGCGCTGCTGCGCCAGCGCTCCGACCGCCGCTTCTGCACCGTGGCCTACGCCTACCTGGAGATGGTCGACGGGGGCGCCCGGCTCGACGTGGCCAGCGGCGGCCACCCACTGCCGATGCTGGTTCGTGGTGACGGCACCGTCGAGCGTGTGGGTGTGCCGGGCACGCTGCTCGGAGTGGTGCCCGACCCGCAGATCGCGGACCGCGCGGTGACGCTCTCGCCCGGCGACCTCCTGGTCTTCTTCACCGACGGCGTGATCGAGTCCCGCGGAACGGAGCGGCGGTTGGACGAGGACCGGCTGGCCGACCTGCTCAGCCGCTGTGCCGGTGGTGACGCGGACACGGTGGCCGCCGAGGTGGAGCACGCCGCGCTGCGCTCCTGGGGCGGCCGGGCCGGCGACGACATCGCCGTGCTCGTGCTTCGCGTAGCGCCCTGAGCCGGCCGGGATCCGGGCCGCCGGCCGGGGTGGGGATGTTGAGCGCCCTGCCACGACGGGTAGGACCGGTGGAGATGTCCCCCAGCTGCATCCCCGGCGCGACTCCAGCGCACACAGGCCGTTGGCGTGCGCGGTGGAAGACGACCTGAATGTGCGCCTGAGCGGCGGGCAAGAGGCGCCTGCGCGGGCGCGGAGGGCGCTGGCCAGGCTACGGGCCGATCTGGACGCGCCGACCATGGAGACGCTCCACCTCCTGGTGACCGAGCTGGTGGGCAACAGCGTCAAGCACGCGAAGGCGGAGAGCGTGGTCCTGAACGTGCGGGTGAACTCGAGAGCGGTGCTCGCCGAGGTGACCGACGAAGGAGAAGGGTTTCGCCCCACCAGCGCCAGCGTCCGGCGGGCCGACGACACCGGCTGGGGACTCTTCATGGTCGAGCGGCTGGCCGATCGCTGGGGCGTGGTCCGCGACGGCAGGGCCACGCGTGTGTGGTTCGAGCTGAGCCGCGCCTAGCGGGGCTCAGAAGCTCAGCTGCTCCTCCTCCGGCGGCGCCTGCCCCAGCAGGGCGCGGAAGCGCTGCGCCGCTGTGGGAGCGTCGTCGTCGCGGTTGTTGTTGAAGGCCACATGGACCTCTGTGGCCTGCTCGGCCATCTCGAGCACGCGATGCTTGACCTCCTCGAGCTCCGCGTCGTCGTAGCGCCAGCCGAAGCGCTCCGCCACCGACCTGCCCTTCAGATAACCGTCGGTGTTGCGCCCGTGCAGGCGCAGGTAGGCCAGGTCGTCGCGGGTGACCGCGTCGAGGTCCGAGGGCATGATGGGCACGTGGTCGCCGGGTGGCGCGTCCACGCTGACGAAGGCGACCCCGTGATCGGAGAACCACTCGATCGTCTCCGCACGCCGGTGCTCGCGCACCCAGCCACGATGGCGGAGCTCGATCGCCAGCCGCTGCGAGCCGAAGGCCGCCACGAGGCCGTCGAGCTCGTCCAGCCGGTTCTTGCCGGGCGCGAACGCCGGGGTCATCTGAACGAGGTAGGCCCCGAGCTTTCCGGCGTCCGCAAGAGGAGCGGTCTCCTCGAGCAGGCGAGCGACGAGAGCTGCCTCGAGCTCCGGGTTCATCAACACCCGTCGCCGTGTTCCGGTTCCCACGCCCTCGCGCATGTCCGGCGGAAGCGAATCGAGCGGCGCGGCGTGGCGGGACAGTGCGCGGTGCGCCTTGACGTCGAAGGTGAACTCGTCCGGTGTGATCTGAACCCAGCCGTGCACGGTGTTGCGGTCCGGGATGGCGTAGAAGCTCGAGTTGAGCTCGACCGCGTTGAACCGCTGCGCGTACCAGGGCAGCCGCTCCTTCGCCGCCATCCCGCGTGGATACCACTCCTTCACGAAGCCGGGGTCGGCCCAGCTGGAGGTGCCTACGAGGATGCGGCCGGCCATGGGCCACATCCTGACGGGCCAGCTAGATTGACCGGCATGGCCGAGCAACTCGAGGAGGTCTGGAAGCTCGACCGGATCTCGCCCAAGGCCTACCAGCACCCGGCCGACCGCGCGGCCACGGCGGCACTCGCGAAGGTGCCCTATCTCGACCAGGTCGTGCGCCGCCTGGTGGCGCTGGGCTACGAGCGAGCCCTGCGGGCGGCCTCGCTGGGTTCCGCGGTGCGCCTGGGCCAGAACCAGCTGCCTCGGATCTGGGTGCTCCACCGCCAGGTGTTCAACGCCCTCGACATGGAGGACGTGCCCGACCTCTACATCACCCAGTTCCCGCTGGCCAACGCATACGCCATGGGCACCAGCAAGCCGATCGTGGTGATCAACTCCGAGCTCGTGCGGATCCTCGACGAGGAGGGCCGCCGCATCGTGCTGGCCCACGAGGCGGCCCACGTGCATTCCGATCACGTGCTCTACCGCACCGCGCTGCTGATCCTCATGCGCCTCGGCTCGTCGATGCGGCTGCCGCTGCTGGCCGGCCTGCCGCTGCTGGCGATCCAGCTGGCGCTGCTCGAGTGGTTCCGGGCCGCTGAGCTGTCATGCGACCGCGCGGCGGCCCTGGTGACCCGCGACCCGATGGCGGTGTGCCGCGCGATGATGGTCCTGGCCGCCGGCGAGGAGGCCGACGAGCTCAGCCTCGACGCCTTCATCGCCCAGGGCATGGACTACACGGACGGTGGCGGTGGCCTCGAGCGCATGACCAAGCTGATGCAGGACCTGCGCCTGACCCACCCGATGCCGGTGCGCCGCGTGAAGATGCTGCTCGACTGGGTGCGCGAGGGCGACTACGACGCGATGGTGCGCGGCGAGTACCTGCGCCGTGACGAGGAGGCCGAGTGGCGCGACGAGGCCGAGGCCGCGGGCGCGTTCTACTCCGACAACATCGCGGGCGCGTTCGCCCAGGCCGGCTCCTCGATCGCCGAGGTGGGACAGCAGCTCGGCGATTGGCTCAAGCGCAATCGCGCAGAGGACGATCGCGACGACGAGAAGTAGGGATTCTCGGCTGACCTAACGGCCTCGCCTCCCGAAGGAGTGGCCGGCCGGGACCACCGCCCGCAGGTCGGCCTCCTCGCCGCCGCGCATCACGTCGTCGCCGGCCTCGCTCGACCACGTGCGGCGGGGCTCGATGTGGGTGACCTTGGCCCGTGGCAGATCGGGACGCTCGAGGCGCTCGATGCGGTCGACCAGCACGTTCACGGTGCCGTCCCGGCGCTCCAGGCGCCCGGTGGCCAGCACCAGCGGCTCGGTGCGCACCGCCAGGCGGAAGCGATCGTGTACCGGCGGAGGCACGATCAGGTTGATCGTGCCGAGCTCGTCCTCCAGCAGCATGAAGGTGACCCCCTTGGCGGTGGCGGGGCGCTGGCGGGCCACCACGAGCCCCGCCACCCGCACCCGGCGCCCGTTCTCGTGTCGCTCGAGCTCGTCGCTCGTGCGCAGATCGTCGGGCAACCCGGGCCTCATCAGCTCGAGCGGGTGCTCGCGCAGGGTGACCCCCGTGGAGCCGTAGTCGGCCAGCATCCGCTCCCAGGCCGAGAGCGCCCGCAGCTCGGGACCCTCGTGAGCGTCGAGCGGAAGGGCGAGCTGGGTGCCCTCCTCCACCGGCGTTCCGGGAACGGCCACGCCGAGCATCCACAGCGCGCGACGGCGCCGGCCCTGCTCGGGACCGTCCACCAGGGCGTCACACGCCCCCGCCCAGGCCAGCCTCCCCAGGGTCTCTCCCGACGCTCCCGATCGTCCGGCCAGATCGCCGAGCGAGCGCCACTGCCCTCCGTCGCGGCGCTCGACGGCCATCGCCTTGACCTCCTGCTCGCGCACGCCGCTCACGTACCCGAGCCCCAGCCTCACCGCGAGGCCGGTGGGAAGCACTTCGACCACGCACTTGGCGTCGCTGCGCACCACACAGGGCGGCAGCACCTCCATCCTCTTGCGCTGTGCCTCGTGCACGAGGTTGTCGGGCGGATAGAAGCCCATCGGCTGCTCGTTGAGCAGGGCACACAGGAACTCGGGGTGGTAGTGCACCCGCAGCCAGGTGGACTGGTAGGCCAGCAGCCCGAACGCCGCTGAGTGGGCCTTGGGGAAGCCGAACCCGGCGAAGCCCACGATCTGCTGCCACACCCTCTCGGCCACCTCGCGCGAAGCGCCGTGGGCGGTGCCGCCGGCGATGAACTTCTCCTCGTAGGCGCGGATCGCCGCCTCGGAGCGCTTGCGGCTCATCGCCCGCCGCAGCCCTTCGGCCTCCCCCGGGCTGAAGCCGGCGAAGGCCATCGCCACCTCGAGCACCTGGTCCTGGAATACGATCGTGCCGAGCGTGTCGCGCAGCACCGGCTCGAGCGTGGGATGAAGGTAGGGCACCTCGTACGACGGATCCGCCCGCAGCGCCTTGCGGTTCTCGATGTAGGGGTGCACCGCTCCACCGACGATCGGCCCCGGCCGCACCAGCGCCACCTGGACGGTGAGGTCGTCGAGGTTCTCGGGCCGCGTGCGCTTGAGCATCTGCATCTGCGCGCGCGACTCGATCTGGAACACGCCGGTGGTCTCCGCCTCCTGGATGCGGGCGTACACCTCCCGGTCGTCGTAGGGGATGCGCGACAGGTCGATGCGCTCGTTGCGCACCCGGGCGATCTCGTCCACACAGCGCTCGACCGCAGAGAGCATCCCCAGCCCGAGCAGGTCGATCTTGAGAAAGCCGGCGTCGCCGCACGAGTCCTTGTCCCACTGGACCATCTGCCGGCCCTCCATCGAAGCGGGCTGGACCGGGCACAGGTCGATCAGCGGCTGGGTGGAGATGACCATCCCACCCGGGTGCTGGGACTGATGGCGCGGCAGCCCCCAGGCGTCGCGGGCGAGCTTGACCAGCGCGTCCCAGCGTGGCGAGCGGTGGCCCCGGTTGTCGTGCTCCGGCACTTCTTCCTCGATGTCGTTGCGGTCCTTCCAGGGATCGACCGCCCGGGCGAGCCGCTCGATCTCACCCGGCGGCAGCCCCAGCGCCTTGGCGAAGTCCCGCACCGCCGAGCGCACCTGGAAGGTGGCGAAGGCGGCCACGAGCGCACAGCGGTCGCGGCCGTAGCGGTCGTGCACGCGCGGGATCAGGACGTCGCGGATGTCGCGCGGGAAGTCGAGGTCGATGTCCGGAAGCGCGGTGAGCTCCTCGTTGAGGAAGCGCCCCAGCAGCAGCTCGTTCTCGATCGGGTCGACATGCGAGAGCCCGGTGAGGTAACAGACGATCGAGGACACGCTCGAGCCCCTCCCCCGCCCCGGAGGCATCAGCCGCCGCGCCGATTCCGGGCCGCGCACCTCCGCCGCCACCCCCCGGGCCAGCTCGAGCATGTCGCGGTGGAGCAGGAAGAAGCCGGACAGCCCCAGATGGCGGATCACCCGCAGCTCCTCGTCGAGCCGGCCGATCGCCTCCTCACGGCTGCGGCGCCCGGAGTAGCGCTCCTCGAACACCCCCCGGCAGAGCTCGGCCAGGTTGCGATCGGCGTCCGGATCCTCCGAGCCGGGATAGCGATAGCCGAGATCCTCGGTGAGGTCGAAGCGAAGGCGCTCGGCCAGCCGCCCGCTCTCCTCCACGGCGTCGGGATGGTCGCGAAAGCGCTGGGCCATGCGCTCGGGGGGCGAGAGCACGTGCGACGAGTTGCCGCGGCGGCGGGGCTCGGTCTCGTCGAGCGTGGCCCCCAGCCGCACGGCGACCATGGCGTCCTGCAGGGGAATGCGCTCCCGCGCGTGCGCATGGATGTTGCCCGTGGCCACGGGCGGCACTCCGAGCCGCTCGCCGAGCTCGGACAGAAGCCGGTTGCGACGCCGGTCGTGGCGCCAGTAGGGACGCTGCAGCTCGATGCGAAAGCGGTCGCGGCCGAAGATCCCGAGCAGGCGGCGCGCCATTGCGGCGGCCCCCGGGTGATCCTCGGCCTCGAGGCGCGACGCCACCGCCCCGTCGCCCGCACACCCGGACAGGCAGACCAGCCCGGCAGCGTTTCGCTCCACCTCCTCGAGCGAGACATACGGCTCCTCGTCGAGCGTGTCCTGGCCGGGCCGGCGACCGTCGATCACCTGCGCCGTGGGATCGGACCAGCCCTCGCGCGCCCAGCGCCGGGTGTGCCAGTGGGCGGCGGTGAGCAGCCGGCAGAGGTTGGTGTAGCCCTCGCGCGTCTCGCACAGGAGGGTCAGGTGCGAGCCGTCGTCGAGGGTGACCTCGGCTCCGGTGATGTGGCGGACCCCCAGCGGCTTGAGCGCCTGCGCCATCTCCATGGCGCCGTGCAACCCGTCGTGATCGGTGAGAGCGAGCGCGCCGTGACCCTGCTCGGCGGCGGCCCCGGCCAGCTCAACCGGGTGCGAGGCTCCGTCCAGGAACGAGTAGGCCGAGTGGCAGTGGAGCTCGACGTAGGGCACGAACACATGTTCGCATCCTGGGAGGATGGATAACTGGCCGGAAGGGGACCTGCCCGGCCCACTCCCTTCACTGCCAGCCGGACCACGCGGCGGCCCGCCGCGCACGTCCGCGCGGAGCGCGGCTCAGACCCCGGACGTGCGAACCGCCCGCCGCCTCAAGCGGATTGGGCCGCCTCCAGCGCCTCGGCTCTCGACGCGAACGAGCGCGCCCGCACCGCCCTGTCGCCCTCGAAGGTCCAGACGACCGCCAGCTCCTGGGTCACCGGCACACCGCTCTCGCCGCCACGGGCCGAGAGGCGCAGCACCACCAGCACATCGTCGCCCAGGTCGACGATCTCCAGCAGCTCCTGGTCGTAGTCGTCCCAGGTGTCCCGTGTATCCGAGATCCACTCCTGGGTGCCCCTGAGGCCCTTGAAGACCCGGCCGTCCCACAGCGAGTGAAAGTCGAACTGCGGGTCTAGGCGCTCCCGCGACAGCGCCCTGAAGGTCTCCATGTCGCCCCTGCTGAGGGCCTCATAGCCCTCGCGCAGGAACTCGACGTTCTCCTGGGACATGGCCCTCAGGCTACGGCGTGGTCAGGCCACCGACCGGCGCCGCTTGGCCCGGTACAGGAGCTGGTCGGCTCGCGACACCAGCTCCTCCGGCTGCTCGCCCGGCTCGTGGACGGCGATCCCGAAGCTGGCCTCGACCTCCTGCCCCGTGCTTCGCTTCACCGCCAGCGCGGCCTGCAGCCGCTGTGATACGCGTTCGGCATCAAGCCGGGTGGCACCGCTCAGGACCACGGCGAACTCGTCGCCGCCGAGGCGATAGGCGTCGTCGCTTCGCCGCAGCCCCGTGCGCAGCGCGTCGCTGAGGGCCTTCAGCGCGCGGTCGCCCGCCTCGTGGCCGTGCTGGTCGTTGACCCGTTTCAGGTTGTCCATGTCGCACAGGATCAGGGCGAGCTGGGCGTCCGAGCGGCTGACCTCGCGGCCGAGCCGGGCCATGAAGGCACGCCGGTTGGGCAGTCCGGTGAGCGGGTCGTGGGTGGCCTCGTGGCGCAGCCGCACCGCCCGGTCGGCGGTCTGGAGCGCGGCGACGGCCTGGTTGGCGAACAGGCGAAGGGCCTGGAGCCGGGCCTGACTGGGCAGCAGCCGGTCACGCGGATCGTCGACCCAGATCAGGCCGAGCCGGGTGCCCTCCGGCTCCTCCAGGGGCACGAGCAACCAGTGGCGAGCCCAGGCGTGGGGGCCGCTGCCGTTCATCTCCGAGCGGTAGTGGACGCGGTCCGGGCCCAGGCGCTCCTCGGCCACGGCAACCGGTATCAGGTAGCAGCCGGCCACCTCGAACTCCTCGGTGAAGAGTGGCTCGACCGCCTCGAGCGGGAGCCCGTGGTTGATGGCCTCGGAGTCGAGCGGCCAGCCGCTGGCGGCCACCGGCACGAGCGGCGCGCCCTCCTCCTCGGCGAGCTCGATGGCCACCTTGTCGAAGCCCAGCGCCTGCTGGATGCCGTCGCAGACGGCCTGGAGCACCTCGTCCGTCTCCCTGGCCTCGGCCAGCCGCGCCGACACGGCCAGCAGGCCCTCGAGCATGCGCTGGTGCTGCACGGTTTCGGCGGTCTCCTGCGCGATCCGCAGCGCCACGGCCGCCTGGCGGGCGATGGCCACGAGCGCGTCCAGCTCTCCGTCGCCGGGGCGCCGCCCCGTCTGCGGCTCGTCCACCGAGATGACCCCGATCAGTCCGCCGTCGGTGTCGTGCAGCGGCACGAAGAGTGCGTCCTCGGCGGTCCACGCGTTGGGCTCGTCGCTGGGGGCGATGTCCGGCACGAAGGTGTCGACCCCCAGCTCGTCCCAGTCGAACTCCTCCCCCGGGATGAAGTACGCGCCGCGGCGCTCGAAGCGCTCGGCCAGCAGCGGATACCAGGTGTCCGCGGGCGAGGCCCTGCCCACCAGGGCCTTGACGGAATCCTCGGAACCGACGGCCGAGGCGGTGAGCATGTCGTCGTAGGCCGGCCGGTAGACGTTGACCACCACCGCGTTGTAGCCGAGCAGGTCCGCGATGGTGCGGCAGACGTCCTCGAGCACCCGGTGGAGATCGGCGTCGCCGCGCACGGTGGAGGTGCGTTCGAACATGGCCCCCAGGCGAGCGAGGGTGGTGAGCCTGCCGGCCCTCATCAGAAGGAGTATCGACCGCGCCAGGCCTCGGCTCAACCCCCACCTTCCGAACCGCGGCTAGGAGCGCTGCAGGAACCAGCCTCCGCCGACGAGATCGCGGAAGACGACGACGTTGCGCCCGTCAGCCATCACCACCTCGAAATAGCGACGCCGCAGCGGTCGCGCCGTCCACCAGCGGTCCTCCACGACCCATTCCTCGCGCACCGTGTCGACCTCGCCGCCGGCCACCACGCGCGGCAGGCCTCCATCGCCGGGAAGGACGGAGGTCGGCTTGGGAGAGCCGAGACGGCGCGAAGAGCCGGGCGTCACCGGGGCGACTGGTCCGGAAAGGGCGCCAGCACCGCGCGGCGCTCGGGGATGCGCGAGTCCGGATCCACGTCGAGCACGCGCAGGGCGGCGTCCGCCCCGGCGGCCTGGCGGGCCTGGCGAACCGCCTCCCCCAGCCGGCCGCGGCGGATGGCGGCGGCCTCGTCGAGCAGGCGTCCCTGATCGTGTGCCGGAGGGCCGAAGGCCTCCACCTCGAGCCCCAGCGACTCGGAGGGGGCGGGCAGCTCCGCCAGCTTGGGGGCCAGGGCGAGCCGGATGCGGGCCGGGTCGGCGCTGGCGTGACGCAGCGTGACCGAGATGCGCCAGGTGCCACCGGCCACGAAGCGGGCCGACATCGCCAGCGCCCTCAGCGAGCGCCCGCGCCGTTCGCGCCGCGCGAGCACTCGGGCGACGAGCAGCTCGAGCGCCCGTTCGAGCTGCTGGCCCGACACCGCCTCGGGCAGGTCGAGACGCTCGCGGACCGGCTCGGGCGGGCGTCGCGGCTCGAGGGGAAGGTCGCGCCCGCGGGCCAGGTCCAGGGCCAGCAGCCCCGGGTGGCCGAAGCGCTCGGCCATAGCCTGCGAGGGCAGGTCCGCGACCTCGCCGAGCGTGCGGATGCCGAGCTGCTCGAGCACCTCGGGAAGCGCCTGGAGCTCCGGCCGCGTGCGCAGCAGGCCGACGGGAAGGGGCGCGAGGAACTCCCTCATCGCGGTCTCTTCGACCACGTGGGCCCGGCGACCGGGCCGCGGCCGGACCTGTAGCGCCGCCGCGTGGGCGGTGAAGCGGCTGGGCGCCGCCCCGAAGCGGGCTCCCGCGCCCAGCGCCCGGCGGGCGGCCGTGAGGACGCCGGCCAGGTCGCCGCCGTGAAGGCCCTGGATGGCGCCGGCGCCGAAGAAGGCAGCCCCGGCGCGGTCGGACTCCACCTCGGCCCCCAGCCCCTCGAGCCGGTCGAGCACCGTGTTCCAGAGCGTGCGCACGCCCTCGGGATCGGGCGGCACCAGGCGCAGGGCAGGGCAGCGCGACATCGCCTCACCCAGCCGCATCCCTCGCACCACCCCGAACGCCTCGGCCGCCGCCGAGGCCTCTCCCACCATCTGCTCGCGCCCCGCCTCGGGGGCCAGTGCGGCCGGCTCCGAGAGCAGTGCGCGGCGGTCGCCGAGCGCCGCGAGCAACTCGAAGCGGGGGTACAGGGCGCAGACGATCATACGAACGCATGTTCGCATCAGTGACGGCGGCCTGCAACCCGTCTCCCGGGTTTCGTCGAATTTGGCGCCGGGTAGCGTCCGCCTGTCCTTCACTGAACCTTGGGAGGGGAAGAAGAGACATGCGCATCCACCGCGCCGCCTGGCTGCTGTCTGCCCTGCTGCTGTCCACCATGCTCGCCGCGGGACCGTCCGCAGCTGCTCCGTCGAAGGCGCCCGGAGCGCCCGGCAAGGCCTCCGACTGGGCGCCGGGCGACAAGGACGGCTTCGGCACGTCGCGCAGCCGCGCCAGCAAGGTCTGGTACACGATCAACAGCGGTGTCCTCACCGAGGTCTTCTTCCCGCGGATCGACACGCCGGCCAGCCGCGACACGCAGCTCGTGGTCACCGACGGCGAGACCTTCGCCGACCGTGAGGACGAGGACACGGACTCTCAGGTCGAGCTGATCAGCCGGCGCAGCCCCGTCTACCGGCAGGTCAACACGGCCAAGTCCGGCAACTACCGGATCACCAAGACCTACGTGACCGATCCCGGCCGCAACGCGGTGCTGGTGGACATCCGCTTCGAGTCGCTCACCGGGACCCCCTACGACGTCTACGTGCTGCACGACGCCGCCCTGGGCCTGAACGCGAACGACGACAAGGGCCGCAGCGGCGGTGGCGCCCTGCTGGCCACCGACGACGACCTGAGCAGCGCGGTGCTGGCCTCGTCGGGCTTCACGGCCAGCTCGAGCGGCTACCTCAACCGCAGCGACCCCTGGAAGGACCTTCAGGACGACTACACGCTCGACTGGGACTACACCGCCCCCGACCGCGGCAACGTCGTGCAGGCGGGCAAGACCAACCTCACCGGACTGTCCGGCGGTCAGAGGCTCGAGCTCTCACTGGGATTCGGCCGGCGGGAGGGCGCGGCGCTTCGGGCGGCAGAGGCCGCCCTTGGCCGCGGCTTCGCGGGCGCGCGCCAGCAGTACTCGTCCGGGTGGCGCAACTACCTGGCCTCGCTCGACCGCGTGCCGCAGAGCGCGTCCGGCGCGAGGTCGAGCTACCTCGCCTCGGTGATGCTGCTCGCCGCCCACGAGGACAAGACCTACCGCGGCGGCTTCGTGGCCGCTCCGGGCCGCCCGTGGGCCTGGGCCAACGAGCTCCAGGACCTTCCGGTGTACATCGCCGTGTGGTCGCGAGACCTGTACGAGATCGCCACCGGGCTGCTCGCGGCGGGCGACACCGCCGCGGCGCGGCGCTCGCTCAACTACCTGTGGGAGGTCCAGCAGCGCCCCGACGGATCGTTCCCGCAGAACGCGCGGCTGGACGGTGAGCCGGTGTTCGACGGCCTCCAGCTCGACGAGGTGGCCTTCCCGATCGTGCTGGCCTGGCAGCTCGGACGGACCGGTCCGCGCGACTGGGACAACGTGCGCCGCTCGGCCGACTTCCTCGTGGCCAACGGGCCCCGCACCGACCAGGAGCGCTGGGAGAACATCGGCGGCTATTCGCCGGCCACGATCGCCGCGGAGATCGCCGGTCTGGTCACCGCCGCCGACATCGCCCGCAAGAACGGCGCCGCGGCCCGTGCCGACCGCTACGAGGCGGTGGCCGACGAGTGGCAGGCGAACCTCGAGACCTGGACGCTCACGCGCAACGGGCCGCTGTCGGCGGAGCCGTACTACCTGCGGATCACCGACAACGGCGACGCCAACTCCGGTGCCCAGATCCAGATCGCCGACGGCGGACCGCTGATCGACCAGCGCCAGGTGGTGGATCCGAGCTTCCTCGAGATCGTCCGCCTGGGCGTCAAGTCGGCCGACGACCCGAACGTCGCCTCGACCCTGAGGGTGATCGATCGCGAGCTCCGCTACGACACCGAGAACGGCCCCTTCTGGCACCGCTCGAGCTTCGACGGCTACGGCGAGAAGCGCGACGGAAGCCAGTGGGCGCCGGTCGATCCCGGCTCGGGCGAGACCATCGGGCGAGGCTGGCCGCTGCTCACGGGCGAGCGGGGCGAGTACGCGCTCGCCGCCGGCGAGGACGCGCAGGCGTACCTCGACACGATGAACAACGTGGCCGCAGACTCGGGCGGCCAGGTGATCGCCGAGCAGGTGTGGGATCTCCAGCCGCCGGCAGGCACGGGCCCGGAGTTCGTGCCTGGCGAGAACACGTTCTCGGCGACGCCGCTCGCGTGGTCGCACGCCCAGCTGATCCGGCTGGCGCGGTCGATTGACGCCGGTGCGCCCGTGGAGACGCCGCAGATCGTGGCCTGCCGCTACGAGACGACGCTGTGCGAGGAGTGACCCCGGGCTAGGCGCCGACCAGGCCGGCCACCAGGCTGGCCGTGCCGGTGGCGATCACGAGCACGAGCGCGAGCGCGAAGAAGCGCTCGTGCTCGAGCTGCCGGAAGGCATACGCGCCGGCCAGGTAGCCCGCCACCACCAGGCCGAGCAGCAGCGGGAGCTCGCCGAGCTCGAGCTTCGACTCGCCCTCGGCCACGAGCAGCACCGCCCCGCCGGCGATGCTGAGCGCCAGGAAGCAGGCGGCGAGGGTGGTGCGAAACTCCGCCGGGCGCACCCCGCGGTCCTCGAGCCAGAGCACGAGCGGCGGGCCGCTGACGCTCAGCGAGGTGGTGAGCAGGCCCGTGGCGAACCCGGCGCCGAGCGTCTCCCCGCGGCGGGGCCGGCGCGGCGGCGCCTCGCGCGAGCGCGTGTAGAGCTGACGCGCCGCCACCGCGATCACCGCCACCCCCACTCCCACCTGCAGCGCTCGCTTGGGCAGGAGGTCGAGCACCGCGATGCCCGCGGCCAGGCCCGGCAACGCCGCCGCCAGCAGCGGCCCCAGCGCGGGCCAGTCCACGTGACGCGGCAGACCGCCCTCGAAGAGCATCAGCGCGTTCAGCACAAGCGACAGGACCAGCATGGTCCACACGGCCTCCAGCGGATCGAGCACGGCAAAGGCGACCGGTGAGACGACGAGCGCGAACCCGAAGCCGGTGGCCGAGCCGACGAGCGCGCCGGCGAAGGCGGCCACGGCCAGGAGCGCTGTCACGGCGAGCCGGCCGCGAGCGCGCTCAAGCGACCGTCACGAGCTCCTTCGGGAAGCTCGTGAGGATCTCGGGCTCGCCCGCGCCCACGATCACCAGGTCCTCGATGCGCACCCCGAACTCACCGGGCAGGTACACCCCCGGCTCCACCGTCACCGCGGTCCCGGCCTCGAGCTCGCCCTTGGCGGTCTTGCCCAGCCGCGGCGCCTCGTGGACCTCGAGGCCCACACCGTGCCCGAGCCCGTGGCCAAAGCGCTCGCCGTGGCCGGCCGCCTCGATGACGTCGCGGGCGACGCCGTCGACCACGGCGCACTCCGCCCCGGCCCGCGCCGCCGCCAGCGCCGCCTGTTGCGCCTCGAGAACCAGCCCGTACACGGCCACGGCCTCGTCGTCGAGCGGCCCGGTGGCCAAGGTCCGGGTGCAGTCCGAGCAGTAGCCGTCGACCTGGGCGCCGAGATCGACGACCACCAGCGTGCCGGCGGGGATCTCCACGTCACGCGGCACGGCGTGGGGCAGCGCGCCGTGTGCGCCTGACGCCACGATCGGCTCGAAGGACGGCCCCTCCGCTCCCTGGTCCTCCATGAAGCGCACGAGCCCGACGGCCACGTCGCGCTCGGTGCGCCCGGCTAGGCCGAGCTCGAGCAGGGACTCGTACGCCGCCGTGGCCAGCTCGGCCGCCATCCTCATTGCGGCGACCTCGGCGTCGTCCTTGACCGCGCGCAGCCGCTCCACCAGGCCTCCGGCGGCCACCAGCTCCACGCCGTCGGCGGTCTTCTCGCCCAGCTTGCCGTGCAGCGCGACGCTCACGTGCTCGTCGTCGAAGCCGGCGCGGCCGCGAAGGCGCCGCGCCAGGTCGCCGGCCATGTCGCGACCCAGCTGCGCGGTCTCGTAGCCCTGCACCTGCTCGGCGGCCTGCTCCACGTAACGGAAATCGGTGAGGAAGAGACGCTCGTTCGGGGTGACCACGCAGGCGCCGCTGGTGCCGGTGAAGCCGGTGAGGTAGCGCACGTTGGGAAGCTCGGTCACCAGGAGGCAGTCGAGCTCGCGGTCGGTGACGAGCTCCACCAGCCTGTCGGTGCGGGCCTCCACGGCATTCACCGCCTCGACGTTCATCCCTGCATCTCCTCCTTGAGCATCGCCAGGGCGTCACGGTAGCCGTCGGCGCCCTTGCCCTGCACGCACCCGGCGCACAGGTCGCGGATCACCGACACCCGTCGCCAATCGTCGCGCTCGTCCACGGCCGAGAGGTGGACCTCGATCGCCGGCAGCGCCGCCACCTCGAGCGCGTCGTGGATGGCCCACGAGTAGTGCGTCCAGGCGCCCGGGTTGAGGATCAGCCCGTCGGCGTTCTCGCCGGCCCGGTGCAGGAACTCGCAGTACTCGCCCTCGTGGTTCGACTGGTAGAAGCTGAGATCGAGGCCCAGCTCGCTCCCGAACTCGCCGATCTTGAACTCGAGCTCGGCGAGCCCGAGCCCGCCGTAGATCTCCGGATCACGCTGCCCCAGCACGTCGAAGTTGACTCCGTGCATCACCTCCACGCGGGTCTTCATCCGGCGTGCACCTCCTCGACCGCCCGCCGCAGCGATTCGTCGTCCACGGAATGCCCCGGCGTGACCTCGCCCGGCGCCTCCACGAGCACGAACGGCACCCGGCCGCCCTCACGCTTCTTGTCGCGCTCGGTCAACGCGAGCACGGCTTCCACCGGAGCGCCGGAGAACGACAGCGGCAGGCCACGGGCCTCCAGCAGCCCGGCCACCTCGGCGCGCAGCGCCTCCCGTCCTGACAGACGCAGCGCGGCCAGCAGGCCGATGCCCACCGCCTCGCCGTGCCGGTAGCGGCCGTAGGAGGTGGCCGCCTCGATCGCGTGGGCCACCGTGTGGCCCAGGTTGAGCACCTGACGCCTTCCGGCGTCGCGCTCGTCGGCCCCCACCACGGCGAGCTTGGTGCGCACGCAGCCCATGATCATCCCGGCGTCCACGTCCTCTCCCCTGCGCACTCTCGCCCACAGGGGGCCGCCCGCGATCAGCGCGGTCTTGATCACCTCCGCGTAGCCCGCGGCGAGCTCCGCCGCCGGCAGCGTGGCCAGGAGCGCGGGGTCACACAGCACCGCGGACGGCTGGTGGTAGGCGCCCGCGTAGTTCTTGCCCTCGGGCAGGTCCACGCCGGTCTTTCCGCCGTAGGCCGAGTCCACCTGCGCCACCAGGCTGGTGGGCACCTGAACGTGCCGGACGCCGCGCTGATAGACGGCGGCGCAGAAGCCGGCCACGTCGCCCACGACGCCGCCGCCCAGCGCCACCACGAGATCGCCGCGCTCCGTCCCGGCGCGCGCCAGCGCGCGCAGCACCTCCTCGGCGCCGGCCAGGGTCTTGTGCTGCTCGCCGGGCGCCACCACGATCGGCTGCTCGTCGCCGGACAGGCCGGGCACGGCGACCGCCGCGCGCACGTTCTCGTCGGTCACCACGAGCCGCCGTCCCTCGCGCGGGTAGAAGAACCCGGACGCCGTCAGGCCGTGGCCGAGGAAGACGGGATAGTCGCCGCCGGCAGACGCGGCCCACACGAGGCGGGTGCCCGCCGGGGCGTCGGCCAGCGAACGCAGCGCCGGCACGGTGCGCCGGATGCCGTCCCGCTCGCCGGGCGGCAGTACGGCGTCGGCCACCGAGTCGTACAGGCTCGCGCGGTCCCGGTGCAGCTGGCCGAAGCGCTCGGGATCGCGCGCCAGGGGACGGCCGTGGTTCGAGGCACGGCGCCAGGCCTCGCTCGGCTCGACCTCGAGGTGCACGACGGTGTGGGCCGCCAGCGCATCACGGACACGCTCCGAGCCCACCGCCCCCCCGCCGAGCGCGATCACCAGGGCGCCGGGCCGGTCGAGCAGCTCGAGCACCACCTCCTCCTCGCGCGCCCGGAACGCCTGCTCGCCCTCGCGGTCGAAGAACACCTCGATCGGCTCGCCCAGCCTTTGCTCGAGCAGGCGATCGGAGTCCAGGGCCTCGCCGCCGAGCTCGGCCGCCAGGGCCCGGGCCCCGGTGGACTTGCCGGCCCCCATGAAGCCCACCATCACCAGCGCGCCACCCGCTATCGGTCACGCCTCCAGCCGATGCGCTGCTCGTAGGCCGAGAGCGCCGCGCGCGCATCGTCGATGTGATCGCCGCCCAGCTTGTCGCGGTAGGCCGCGGCCAGCACGAGCGCCACCATCGCCTCCCCCACCACCCCGGCGGCCGGGACGGTGCAGGAGTCGGTGCGCTCTCGCAGCGCCTGGGCCGGCTCCTTGGTCTCCGTGTCCACCGAGCGCAGCGGCTTGGTCAGCGTGGGCAGCGGCTTCATCGCGCCCACGACCACGAGCGGGTCGCCGGTGGTCATGCCGCCCTCTAGCCCGCCGGCCCGGTTGGTCTCGCGGTGATATCCGCGCTCCGCGGAGAAGAAGATCTCGTCGTGAGCCTGTGAGCCCACTCGCCCGGCCAGCGCGAAGCCGTCACCGATGCCCACGCCCTTCATGGCCTGGATCGACATGATCGCTCCCGCCAGGCGGCCGTCGAGACGCTCCTCCCAGGAGATGTACGAGCCGATCCCGGGCACGAGCCCGAAGGCGATCACCTCGAAGGTGCCGCCCAGCGACTCGTTGGCCTTGCGGGCCGCGTCGATCTCGGCCACCATCGCCTCGCTCGCGCCGGCGTCGAGTGCCCGCACCGGCGACTCGTCCACGGTGTCGAAGTCGGCGGGACCGAGCCCGTCGCGTCCCGGAGCGGTGACGCTGCCGATGCCGGTCACGTGCGAGCGGATGGTCACGCCCAGCTCGCGAAGGAAGGCCTTGGCCAATGCGCCCGCGGCCACGCGTGCCGCAGTCTCCCGCGCCGAGGCCCGCTCGAGGACGTTACGGGCGTCGGTGAAGCCGTACTTCTGGAGGCCGGCCAGGTCGGCGTGGCCCGGGCGCGGCAGATGCACCTCGGCCACCTCGCCCTTCACCGGCCAAGGGTTCATCCGCTCCTCCCAGTTCTGGTAGTCGCGGTTCTCGATCCGCAGCGCGACCGGGCTCCCCAGCGTCCGGCCGTGACGCACTCCCGACGCGACCTCGGCCCGGTCCTTCTCGATCTTCATGCGTCCGCCACGCCCGTGTCCGAGCTGGCGCCGGGCCAGATCGCGGTCGAGATCCTCGGGGCGCAGCTCGAGGCCCGCGGGCAGCCCCTCGACCACCGCGGTCAGGCCCGGGCCGTGTGATTCTCCGGCGGTTACGAAGCGAAAAGACAAGGCGCCCACACCCTACTTACGGGGTGTGGGCGCCTGGCTAGTCGAAGGGGACGTAGTCCGCGCAGGTGCGCGAGCTCGGGTTGGGCACGCACGGGTTGAATGCGTTGACCGGGACGTCCACCCCAGCCACGTCGAGCGTCGGAATGAGGCCGGGCCCCCATGTGCACCAGGCCGGGTTGCCGTTGCCATCCCAGTCGTACGACAGCTCGTAGAGCTCCTTGACGTTGACGTAGTCGTCGTGGTCCTGGTCGTCCTCCCCGTCGAGCAGGCCGTCGCCGTCGACGTCGCCGTCGGCGAGGTCGAGCTCGGCAAAGGGCCGCTCGTCGAAGTGACCGGGACGCACGCCACAGTAGGACTTCTTCTTCCAGGGCTCGATCTGGATCGCTTCCTGAGCCCAGAAGCCCTTCCACCAAGCGTTCTTGCTCGGTCCTCGGGCGGACTCCAGCCGGTTCGACAGGCCGTCGGCGTCCGCGTCACGCTCGTCGTCGCGCCACGCAGCGTCACCGTGGAGGTTGAAGACGCTTGGATAGGCGAAGTAAGTGCTCGGATGCGGCAGCCCGTAGTCGGGGAAATTGCCCGAGCGCCAGTGCGGATTGGACGGCGTCTCGTCGTCGCGGCTGAACTTCGTGCCGTCGCTGTAGCCGAGCGCCGACTGGAGATCCGGCGGGCTGAGCAGGACGCCGGCGTTGCGGTCGATCCTGCGCTCGTCGAAGCTGCTGCCGTGCACTGTCCACGCCCGGTACTCCTCGAGCGTGGTCAGGCCGTCGCCGTCAAAGTCGATCTTGCTGAAGGTCGCGCCCCGCGGGCCACCATCCGAGGGATCGAGCGCGTTCGGGAACGGGCGCGAACCGGGATACGGCAGTGCCTTGATGTTGAGGTCCTTGGCCGACCAGTACTCCCAGCCGTCGATCATCCCGTCGCTGTCGGTGTCAGCGAGACACGGATCGGTGCCGACGAACAGCTCGAGCCCGTTGTTGAGGAGATCGTTGTCGTGATCGGCGTCGCTGTCACAGACGACGGCGCCGGCCCCCCCACCGCCGCCCGGCCCCGGAGCATCCCTGCTGGTGCCCGCGCCGGTCACGACCGGGGACAACCGGCGGGTGGTGTACTTCGAGAACTTGCCCGCCAGCACGCGCAGCTTGAGACGCGTGGGCTTCTGCCGGCCGTCGTCGACCTTCAGCAGCCGCGACACGGCGGCGGGGACGACCACCACGAGCTTCGCGCGGCTCGCACGGCGCGGCTTGGCGAAGGCTGTGCGACCGCTGCTCGAGCGGAAGATCACGGTGTTCCTCGTGCGCCGCGGCTTGAAGTTGCGCCCGCTGATGGTGAGCGGGTCGCCGACGCTGACGCGCATCGGCTTCACCCGGGTGATCGAAGGCGTCGAGGCCTTCGCACCCTTCTTCGCGGCCGCCGCCGGCGAGACCGCGATGAGCGTGACCGCAGAGAGCGCGAGCAGGCAGATGGAGAACAGACGAGGCATGCTCTACCCCCTATCGGTGGCCTTGGCCACGGTTTGAGTGAGACGGCGTCGGGTTGGACACCGTCACGAGATCGGCGATGATCGGCGCGGCGAACCGGCGCGCGCTGAGAGCACCGATGGATGCACGGGCCTTCCTGCCGTCGACGTCACTTCTGCTCGCGGACGTGCCGAGCTTGACCCGGCGGATCTCATCCACGCGGAGCGTGTAGGAGTCGCCCTCGTCGTTGGTGAACTCGTGCTCTGAGCCTGCGCCGAGATACAGGAAGGCGCAATCGGACGCGCTCGGCCTGCAGCGGCCCTCACCCGCGGCCTCGAGCGTCGAGTCGACGAGGAAGACCGCGTTGCCGGCGTTCTCGGTCACACCCATGAAGATCAGAAGCGGCGAGGCCTCGCTGGGAAGGATGTCGAGCTTCTCGAGGCCCTTGACGCGGCGGGCCCGGCCGTTCGCGCTGAAGCTGACGTCGGCCACGAACTTGTAGGTCACCGTGGTCGGGGGCGCGCTGCCGCCGTCGCCGTCTCCCGTGTCGCCTCCCGTGCCGCCCGTCGTGCCGCCGGCATTGCCGCCGCCATTACCGCCGCCGTCGGCCGGCGCGTCCCCGGTCGCAGTCTTGCCGGCGCCCTCGGGAGGCCCGCCCGAGTCAGGACCGGCGTCGCTCTGCGGCGCCTGGTCCGACTCCTTCTTCACCGCGGCCTTCGGCGGGATGAACGGATCGTCGGGATCGAAGATGCCAAGCGAAGAGCCGTCACCAGGCTCCTCCTCTGCGAGCTTGACCTCGGCCAACTGCTTGAGCTCGCTCTCCTCGTCGGTCTTGCTCGCCGCGGCCGGGGGAGGCGGGGGAGCGTTCGGCTCCTCCGCCGGCTTGGCCAGCAGGACCGGGACCGCAACCAGCCCCGCCAGCAGCACGACGGCGACGGGCCAGAGGCGCTTCTCGCGGAGGTCGTTCCAGAGATCGAGCAGGAAGAGCTTCATCGTGGATTCCCCTATGGAGTGGCTGCGGCGGTCGGGGCCGGAGGCGGCGCCGGCGCGGCTGTGGCGTCGCTCGGCGCGGGGGTGGCCGGCGTGGTGGTTGCAGCGGGAGTGGTGCCGCCCGGGCCCTGCGGAGTCGCACCCGCAGTGACGCCCTGTGACAGCGGCGAGAGGTACACGGTTGCCGTGAGCTCGGCCTTGATGCGCGGGAAGAGCTGTGGGTCGCTCGTGTAGCGCAGGCCTTCGATGGTGATGAGGCGCCCGTTCACGATCACCGTGCTGTTGGCCACGCGAACGAAGCGCTTGACCGAGTGAAAGAAGTCGGCGAGCCGGAAGAAGTCTCCGACGAACTCGAGATCGACCGCGACCGTCTCCAGTCCTGCGGGTGCGCTGCCGACGCCACCGCCGGCAGCGGGACTCCCGGCGGCGCCTCCGCCGACCGGGAGGCCGCCGGGGGACGTAGACGCCGAGGTCTGCGCGTCACCGGGCTCGAGACCGGACTGCTCGGACGCGCCGCTGCGCTGATCGCTCGCCGCGGCGGCGTTGTTCGCAGCCTCGGCAGCGGTTCCTGGACCGCTCTGCGCCGGCTGACCTCCTGCCTGCGCGGGCGTGGCACCCGGGCTTTGGCCCGCACCCGCCGGTGGCGGAGAGCCCGCCGTGGCGGGCGGCGCGGCCGCCATCCGTTCGCCGGTCCCGATCTTCGTGAAGCGGATGCCGGTGCCCTGAGCCGCGCTCTCGAGCTGCACGATCAGACTGGGCATGTCAACTTTCGCCGGTATCGCCTTGCCGAGGCGGACGATCTCCGAGTAGTCGCCGCTGAAGTCCGTCTCGGCGGTGGAGGCCTGTGCCAGCCGGCCGCGCGCAGTCTCGAGGCGCTGCTCCTGCTGGGTCACCTCGTCGCCGGCCTTGGAGGCCTCTTCGCGCTTGGGCGCGAGCAGGAGAAACCAGTACCCCACGATCGCCAGCATCGGAATGATCAGGAAGGCGATCTTCTTGTCCCTGTCCGTGAGGCTCATGAGCCACCTCCGAGCGAGGCCGGCACGCGGGTCGCGCCCCTGGGAACCTCGTCCATCTGGGGAGTGGGGCTGAAGGTGACGGTCAAGTCGAACTTGTAGAGGTCACCGCACTGGTCGAGTGAGGTCTCACCGCCGATCTGCTCCACGGCGGACTCGTTGAGCGTCACGTCGGTCACGCGATGCATCAGGCCCAGACGGACCATCATGCGCGCGACGTCGTCCTGGCGCGGGGTGCAGCCGATCAGCTTGGCGGTCGGGCCTCCGGCGCCGGCGACGCTGGTGGTGGAGGTTGCGGTCGGTGTGGCGCCCTCGATGGCGCCGGTGACCGACGCGTCGGTCGAGTGGAGCCAGCTGCCCTTGGGCATCACGTGGGACAGCTCGCGCACGAAGCGCTCCCAGTCGAAGCGCGAGGCCGCCACGCCCTGAACGGACGCGAGGCGCGTCGTTGCGAGCGAGGCGAAGTCCGTGAAGCTGTTCATCTCCGAGGCCTGCGCCTCGAGAGCGTCTGCCTGCTCGCGGGCCTCGGCGGCCTGCGTGGTGCGCTCGTTGAGGGTGTTGGTGGTGAGCACATATCCCACGGCCATGGCGAGCAGCACGCCGAGCAGGCCGAGCAGCGCGTAGGCGCTGCCCGAGCGATTGCTCGTGGTGCGCCGGCGGCGCTCCTCCGGGATCAGGTTCACGGGCCTCATGCGGCCACCCCGACCGACAGGCCGGCCGCCACGGTGTAGCGGTGGGGATCCTCGCCGGGCGCAAGCGCCGAAGCGTCGATATTCCCGAGCGGAGCGGCGACCAGCACCGGCATCCCGAAATGGCGGGCGAGGTTCTCGACGAGCTGACCGTCCGCCGAGCCCGGGCCCGACAGCACCACCTCGCCGACCGGCCTTGCCTCGGGCTGGGTCATGTAGTAGTCGATCGAGAGCCTGATCTCGTCGGCGAGCGCCGAGCCGGCGTCCTCGTCGTCCCAGAGAGCGGACAGCGGGCGGGTGAAGAAGCAGGTGGATCCCACCGCGATCGCGAGATTGGTGATTCCGGCCAGATGGCAGAAGACGCGCGCCGAGTCCTCGGAGCGGTTGTCGCCGGGCGCGAGCATGCGCAGGAGGGCAAACGCGTCCAGGTCCACCCCCCGCACCTTCAGCCCGGCCTCCTTCGCCGCCTCGAGCAGCACGTCGATCATCATCCGGCGGGCGGCCACGAGGACCACCTGCATGCGCGGGCTGCCGTCCGGGGAGTCCGAATAGCCGGCGAGCTGATGATCGAGCACGGCCTCGTCCAGCGGCATCGCGATCGCCTCGGAGGCCTGGAAGCGGATGGCCGCGTCGCGCTGCTTCACATCCTCGATGCGAGGCAGCTCCACGACGCGGACGGCGATCTGCTGGTTGGCGACGCCGAGGCGAACGCTCTTGGGAAGGCCCGTGTCGGCGATGAAGCTCTTGAGTGCCCGGGCCAGCCCCTGAGGGTCAGCGACCTCACCGTCCTGCACCACGCCGTCCGGCAGTTCGAGGCTGGCGGCACGCACCACCCGGCCGCCGTCGACCTGGGCCGCGGCGATGTAGCGACCGTCGATGTCGAGGCCGACGACTGCACGATCTGAGTTTTTGCGGAGGGAAAACGCCATGAGCGGTCTCACCGGATATCGACTCTGGGCCGGACGGCATTAGCCGCCGCTCGCAAATGTCCAGTTCCGCTGGACGTTGGCGGCGTCTAGTTGAGGAAGGCGTCCTCGTAGAGCTCGATGAGCTCGGGCCCGGCCAGGACGGCGACTATTCCTCCGAGGGCGAGGAAGACGCCGAAGGGCACCGCCTTCTTGCGTGCGGCCACGCCCTCACGGGCGATCATGGCGAGACCCACGACGGAGCCGCACAGGAAGGCCGTGAGCATCGCCGGGATCACGGACAGGCCGAGGAACAGGCCCATGGCGCCCGCCAGCTTCACGTCGCCCATTCCCATTCCGCGCGGGTAGGCCAGCACGGCGAGGAGGAGAAACAGGAACGCGCCGGCGCCGGCCGCGAGGTGCTCCACGAGATCGCCCGCATCCACGAGCAGCGTGGCGATCACCCCCCACGCTGCCAGCGGATAGACGATCCTGTTCGGCAGCAGCCGATGGTCGAGGTCGATCGCGGCGAGCGCGATCAACGCGGCGACGAAGGGGAGCTCGAGCAGGAGGTCGTCGTCGAACCCGCGCACGGCCACCACGGCGACGAAGACCGCGGCCGTGAGCAGTTCCACCAGCGGGTAGCGCGCGGAGATCCGCGCCCCGCAACCGCGGCAGCGCCCCCGCAAGAGGAGCCACGAGACGACCGGCACGTTGTCGTACGCCTTCACGGGCTCCGCGCATGATGGGCAGCGCGACCCCGGACTCACGATCGACTCGCCGAGCGGGACCCGGTGCACCACGACGTTCAGGAAGCTGCCTACGACGGCTCCCACGAGACCGGCGACGACGATCTCCGGCACGGAAGCCATCGTGAGGTGGTGACGCTAGCGCCCGGTCCGGCCGCTCAGCGCGGGTTGACGATCTCGCGCCAGGTGTTCTGCACGACACCGGCGGTCCCGATCGCCGTGATGTTCTGGAACGCGAAGGCGTTGTAGACGATGTTGTCGCCGCTCGAGCCCGCGTACACCCCGCCCGCGCCGTCCACCAGCACGCCGCCCCTGATCGCGGAGGTCCCGGAGGTCTCCACGAGCCGCTCGGCGGACGAGTTGTCGAGGTTGGCGTTGTAGACGACCCCCCAGAACTCGATGTTGCCGCCGAAATCGACGCTGCCGCGCTTGAGGATGAACAGGCCGGGGTTGGCCTGCGTGTTGCAGCACTTGGACGCGCCCGGTGCGGCGGGGGCGCTGTTGGTGTAGCGGCAGGTGCCCGCGTTCTCGACCATCACCACGTCGCCGTTCGGGTTCGACGGGCAACTCGTGTAGTAGGTCCCATTTGCTCGCGCCACGTCCTCCAGCGCCTGCAGCGCGTCCGGATCGTCGAGCGCCGACGGGCGCGGATAGCCCGTGGTCACGTTCCCGGGCGGCTGGATCTGCGGCCCCTTGGTGGGGTTCAGGTCGACGCAGCTCGACTGCGGGGGGAAGGGTTCGTTGCAGCGCACCGCGACTCCCAGGGGCGACCCCGTCGAGTTGACCAGCGGCCGGCCGCCGTGGCCGCCGCTGTTCTTGCCTCGCACGTAGCCGGCCAGGATCGCGTACTGCGGAAAGCTGACCACCCTGTCCTCGATTCGGACCCAGGCGATGACCGCGCGCTTGCGCCCGCGCACCACCGCCTCCGAGCGCACCCACACATGGCGGTTGCCGTCCGCGTCGAAGCGCGGCCAGATGGCGTACTTGGAGCTCGCCGGGTTCAGGATGTCCTCGTCCCAGAAGCGCAGAACCTGGTTCGTGACCGGGTCGCGATCGTCGCGCACGTGGGTGCGCCAAGTGGTAGTCGCGTCGAAGTCGACCTGGCCGGCTCCGTTGTAGCTCTTCTCGATCTGTGACGAGATCGGGCAGAAATAGGGATCGCCGGCTGTGGGACAGCCGTCGAGCGGATACTGGCGGCCGGCGATGCCGGTGCCGCGGCGCCCCAGGATGAACGTCTGCGCGGAAAGCGAGGCCTCGGCGAGGTTGAATGTGGACTCGCGTTCGCGCTCGATTCGAGACTGGCTCGTCTGGCTGTCGGCCTGCGAGAGAACAGCCAGGCCGATGGTGAGCATGATCGAGAGCAGCAGTATCGCGGTCACCATGACGTTGCCCCGCTCGTTGGAGAGCCGCTTCCTCATGGACAGTTCACTCCTTGGGCTGGATCGGGCACACAGATCGTCTGGTCAGGTGCCATGTCGGCGAGCGTGCCGTCGGACACCTCGACGGCCACGGTTCGGGTCCCGGGCGCGACCGGATCGGTCCGCACGATGTTGCCGCCCACCTCCAGGCCGTCGATGAACCAGCGGAACGTCATGGCCTTCTCCTCGGGGTCGGTCGACTCCGAGGCGTTCATGATGATGCGGTTGCCGTCCGCCAGAGCCAGGCTGAATGTCGCACTGGGCCTGCGGTTCTGATTGCGGAGATAGACCGAGCTGGTGAGCGTGCTCTCCGCAGGGGTATTGCCGGGGTTGACGTCCACGAAGGCGGTGACCGTGACTTCGGTGATCCGGGTCAGGTCGGCGGAGTTGTAGGTGAACAGCGGGCGCACGCCGTTCACGACGTTCTCGGCCACGACCTTGGTCGTCGCCCAGCCCGGCCCGGGACAGAGCGTTTCCGTGATCAGCGCCGCCGGCGCGGCACTCGTCCACGTCTGGATCTGCCGGTAGAGATTCTGTGAGGGGCCGAGGCAGTAGCGGACGCGTGTCGTGTTGGTCTGGTTCAAGCTGCCCGACGGCTGGATGTGGCCCTCGGACTGGAAGATCACGTCCTGAGGGTCGGCTCGGTCGACGGCCTGGGGCAGGTTGACCGTGGGGCTGGAGAGGTTGCGCAGGTCGCGCGTGGCCAGGTCGAGTGCGTTGCGGACCTGGTCCTGGGCGACGTTCTGACGCTGGTTGGTGCTGGTGCTGCGCTCGAACGACGTGAGCGCCGTGAGCGTCGCGCCGAGCACAACGATCATCAGCACCGACACCAGCAGCACCTCGACGAGGGTGAACCCCTCTTCACTGCGCGACGCGGTCATCACTAGCCCCCGGTCACCGGGCCGCTCAGGTCGGACTCGGCAAACGAGCCGTCGACGGCGCTGACTCGGTAGGTGTGCGGCGCGCCCACCGTGTCGAACTCGAACCAGGCATAGCCAGGGTTCTGCGCGCTGGGGAAGTAGTCGTCATGGCGGTTGGCGTAGGTCGTGCCGTCGCGGTAGATCCGGTAGAACTGAATGCCGTCTGGATCGGTGGAGGGGTCCCAGCTCACCACCACCGTCCCCGCGGGTGCGGCCTCTCCGCCGGCGTCGAGGCAATTCGACGACCCGTCGCCCACGCATAGGGAGATGTTCGTAGGCGCCGGCGGCCGCCCGGTCGCAGGGCCAACGGAGATCTGGTCGCTGGAGACCCCCTGACGTGGGGCGCCGCCGCCGGGCGGCACGTCGAGCCCCACCACCGTGTAGAAGTAAGTGTCTCCCGCAGGTGGGTCGTCGGTGCACTCGGCTTTCTGGGTTATGTCGGTCACCTCGTTGAGGCAGGTGATCGCGGAACCCAGCGTGCCCGCTGAGCTGCTGCGGTAGACCCGGTAGCCACGGATGTCGCATTCGGGATTGGGGAGCCACTGCAGGTCGACGTAGTTGCCCGAGCCGTTGCGCCCTCCCCCGAAGCCCTCCGGCTCCACGGGAGCGCGCCGGTTGAGGACGACGGTCACCGCCCGGGGGGCCCCAGCGCGGTCGCCCGCGTCGTAGGCGTCCGCTTGGACGACGTACGTGCAGTCGTGGTAGACGATGTCTCCGTTCGGCCGGTCGAGCTGCCAGGTGAAGCTCCAGATGAGACCGGAGCCGCTCGCCGTGCCCATCGGCTCGCCGCCCACGGACCAGTTGACGCCGGCTGCGGTGGCCGAGGTCAGGGCCTCGAAGGACGCCTCGTGCACCAGGTCGCTGGTGATCTGAAGCGGGTCGCTGTTCGAGGTCGGGGACGTCATCCTCAAGGACGTCACCGAAGGGCCGAGACCACCGACCGGGTTGATGATGGCGGAGGTCTGCGTGATCGACTGGCCCACCCCGCGGGTGCTCCAGTTGAGCGTCACCCGGACCCGCTTGTAGTCGTCAGGGTTGCGGTCCTGCCCACTCTGGCCCGCGGTAAGAGCATCGGAGTCCGCGCAGTACGCGACCGGCCCGATGTGAGTGCCCAGGTTGTCCTGAGGGTCGTCCATCGAGCAGACGGTCAGCGTGAGCTCGTAGTCGACGTTGCGGCTGCGAATCGTGTAGCCCGTCTGGGCCGGCTTCACGTCCTCGAGGCCGGGACGACTGTTCAGCCCGTCCAGCAGCTCCTGGGCGGTGAGGTCGCGGTAGCGCACCGAGCGCGACACCTCGATGATCGAGCGGGCCACGTTGGTACCGCCCTCTCGGGCCTTGGTCTTCGAGGTGACTGCGTTCGCGCCGTCCACGAGTGTGATGACCCCGAGAACGCCGACGAGCAGGATGGCGATTGCGACCAGGACCTCGACGAGGGTGAACCCGTGCTCTTCGGACGCATGCGGACGGCGAGACATCAAGCTCGTGTTCGACCGCACGCCGGCGCTTCTTTAACGACGAGCTTCCACGATGGCCGATCGGGCGCCCAACAACGACGAAGGGCGGGCCCGAAGGCCCGCCCTGATCGTGAGGATGATGCGCTTACCAGCGGTTGTTGCCCTGACTGTTGCCGCAACCGCCCGTGCCCGCTGCGGTACACGTTCGGGTGACCGTCGAGCCGGCCTTCGTGTAGGTGAAGTCGTTGCCCGAGCGGGAGTGACCGACGAGGGTGTAGCCCGTCGTGCCGTTCGGGGTCACCGACACCTCACCGTCCGCGGCACCGACCGTGATACCGCTCTGAGTCACGTCCTGGGACGTGTCGCAGGCGGCGTAGGTCTCGGCGTTGGTGAAGCACGACTCCATGTGCGAGGCGAGGTTACGAGAGTTCGACTTCGCCTCGGAGTCCTGGCCCTTCTGGCGCTGGCCCAGGAAGGCCGGCAGTGCAATGGCAGCCAGGATGCCGATGATCAGGATGACGACGAGCAGCTCGATGAGGGTGAACCCCTCCTGCCCGTTGTGAATTCGCTCGCGGAGCTTCCGCAGCATGTGTCTCCTCCTTTTGAGGTGACGGGTCGTTGTGTGGGTCAGTGCCGGAGCTCCGGGCCGGACGCCGCGGTCTTCCAGCTTCCGCTCCGTTGATCGACCCATCTGCGGGGGCCCTGTAGACAAAGGCCGGATGCCTGGACTTCCGTCCACCTACCATCAACTCCGTGCACCTTCGCCGCGCTCTGCTGCTGTTCGCGCTCGTCCTCGGGGTGGCCGCCCTCGCCGCGTCGTTCTCGCGCGACAGCGGCTCGCGCGATCCGCTCGCTCCGCCCGACCCCAACGCCACACAGACCCAGACGGAGGCCGCGCCCACCGCGACGCCCGGCGACACACCGGTAGCCGGGGGCGAGGCGCCGGCCACGCTGCGCTTCGACGTGGCCGAGGATCAGACCCGCCGGCTGGAGACGGGAGCCGCCGCGAGCGTGGAGGTGAGCGTGGAGGAGCCGGGCCTCGTGTCCATCCCGCTGCTGGGCTTGAGCGGCCCGGCCGAGCCGGTCACGCCGGCGCGCTTCGACGTGCTGGTCCCGAACGCCGGCAACTACCCGATCGTGTTCACTCCCGCCCTGGGCGACGAGGAACGCGAGGTCGGTCTGCTGTCGGTGTCGGCGCCGAAGCAGTGAGGACCTGGCCCTTGATGGCGCTGGCGCTGGCGCTGGCCGGCTGCGGCGGAGGGTCCGACCAGCCGGCCGGCCCTGCCCCGCAGCCGGCCGCCTCCGCCCCGGAGCCGCCCCCGCCCACGGCCGCCCCAGCGGCGCCTCCACTCCAGCCGGCCACCTGCCCGTCCGGCCTGGACAACTGCCGCAGCGCCAGTGGTCGCATCCTCTACGTGGAGGCGGTCGACCCCGACGGCGACGGGGACGCGCACTTCGTGCTCCTCTCGAGGGCGTCGATCACCGCGCCGGGCATCTCCATCATCGACGTGCGCACCGATCTGCGCCCCGAACCGCTGCCGCAGCCGGGCGACCGGATCAGCGCCGCCGGCCCGGTCTACCCGGGCTCTCGCGGGCAGAAGCAGATCGAGGCGGTGGTGGTTCACACGGCCGGCTAGGCCGGCCGCCTAGGGCTCGGCGCCCTCCTGGTCGAGCCGCTCGACCTCGGCCACGGCCTCCTTCAGCTTGGCCGCCGCCGCCTCCTCTTCGTCTTCTGCCTTCTTCAGGCGCTCCACCGCCCGCTCGGCCGTCCTGCGTTCCTTGGCGGTGGCCTTCTCGGCCGCGTCCGCCGCCTTGCGCGCCCGCGTCTCGGCCTTCTGCGCCGCTTCCAGGGCTCGCAGGCGCTTTCGCTCCCGGGCCTCGGCCGTCGCTCGTCGGCCGCAGCCTTGCGGGCTGCGCCCTCGTCCTTGGTCTTCTGTCTTCGCTTCGGCTTGGCTTCCGGAACGGCGCCGAAGCCCAGCAGCCCGACCGACTCCTGCTCGCGCTCCAGGCGGCCGGCCGCGAGCTGCGCCGCCACCTCGTCGTCGGCCGCCGCGGCGCGCAGCGTGGCGCCCACCTTGTCCTCGAAGGCCGCGCCCGTGGCCGTCCCCGCCTCATCGCCGATCGCCACGGCGGCTCGCACGAGCTCCCTCGACAGCTCGCGTTGCTCGGCGCTCGCCTGGTCGAGCGCCTTGCGGTCTCCTCCGCCGAGCAGCTTCTCCTGCGCGCTGCGCACGCGGCGCCCGGTCTCGATCAGGCGCGCGACGTCCTTCGCGTGGCGCCGCGCCACCTGGTTGAGCGCCCAGGCCGGCACGGTGGGCTTGCGCAGGGCCTTGACCTCGGCGGCCTCGTCGCGCTGTCCCTCCTTGCGCAGGCGCTTCTCCAGGTCGTTGCGCGCGCCGGTGAAATCCCCGAGCGGGAGCGCGTACAGCTCATCGATGTCCTCGACCATCGCGTCAGACCTCCCGCAGCTCGATCGTCTCGGCCTCGGCCAAGAGCATGGTCAGCCCGCTGCGCGGATCGCGGGGCGAGTCGCGGCTTTCGCGCAGCGACACCGCGCTCCAGGTTCCGCCTGCGTCGAGCAGCGGCGCGAGCTCGGCCGCCAGCTCGCGCGGCACCCAGCCCAGCTGCTCGCCGCCCCCGGCGGGATGGACGGCGATGGCGTTCGGGTCGTGAGCGTTCTCCGGGTCACGCCGCAGCTCGAGCGGCCGGCCCGGCTCGACGCTCTCGGAGGCCACGGCGTCCGCGTGGTGAAGCTTCGCGCCGGCCACCGTGACCACGCGCAGTCCGCGGCCCCGCAGCTCGGGGGCATCGCGCGCGAGAAAGCGCCCCGACCCCGGCTCGACAACCTGGTAACCCGACAGCCAGACCACGCCGCCGTCGTCGGGATACCAGTACTTCTCGTCGAAGCTGACCTCCACCACCGCCACCACCCCTCTCAGCCTACGGCCCGGGGATCGGAAGTAGGGTCGGCGGCCATGACGAGCTCGGCCTCTCACACCGTGCGCCTCCTGCTGGAGCGCTATACGGACGGCGGAGTGGAGAACCTGATCGAGCTGCTGGCCGACGACGCCGTCTTCGTCGTGCCGCCCGAGGCCTCGATGGAGCCGGACACCTACACGGGCCACGACGGCGCCCGCCGCTACTTCGCCGGCTTCGACGGCGCCATCGACGGGGTGAGCTTCGAGATCGACGAGATCGAGGACGTGATGCCGGGCGTCGCGCTGGCCAGGCTCAGGATGCGCGGCTACGGGGTGGTTACCCGCATTCCGGTCGAGCAGACCACCTTCATGACCTTTCGAGTCCGTGACGGTCTCGTCGACCGGATCGTCGCGCACGGAGACCTCGAGTCGGCGCGCAGGGAGATCGAGCGGCAGTCGTAAGGGGTCCGAAGACGAAATCCGCTGCAAATGCCGGATGGCGGAGGCCCGTCTCAGCGCCAGCATTCCGGTCGTGGAAACCGGAAATCTCATGATCGACGCCCAGACGGCCTTCGCCCGCGCCCGCAGGAGCCGCAGGCGCGCTCAGCTGCTCGGCTGGCTGCTCAGGCGGCCCGCGGCCGGGCGGCGTCTGGCCCTGCTCGACGCGGAGCTGAACGGGCTGCCTCCGGGCGCCCGGCGGCCTCTCGGCCTGGCAACGATTCCCCTGTGTTCGGTCATCGGTACCGCCGAATGCGCGAAGACACGCTCCTTCGATTGCTGCTTTCGCCCATCATCATCGAGCCGGCGGCGCTGGGAGCACCTGTGGATGGCGGGGCGCCGAGGCACCTCCTTCCCGCCCATAGCCGTCTACCGGCTCGGCGACCGTCATTTCGTCGACGATGGGCACCATCGGGTCTCGGTCGCACGGGCTCTCGGGATGGCCGCGATCGACGCTGAGGTCACCGAGATCAGGCCCCCGATCGAGCTCTGATAGCTTGGCCGCGGCCTGTCCTGGCCACTGAGAAGCTGGCTGAACGAGGGAGCTGCCATGTGCTTGCCGGGGACCGTCGAGACCGTTCGTGAAGGCATCGAGGCCGAGCGGGCCTCGGAGCCGAAGAAGGGCCTGACCAGGCGAGCGACTTTCGCCGGTGCGGGCGCCACGGCACTCGCTGCCCTGCTGCCCACGAGCGCCTCCGCGCATCCGCGCAAGGGCTGGTCGCGGAAGAGCTACCAGGACCTGACCCACGTCTTCACCGCGGGCTTTCCCGTGTACAGCGGCGACCCACCCAGCCGCCGGAACCTCACCACGGTCGAGGCCGATGGCTTCTACAAGCAGGAGTGGACGTTCGACGAGCACTCGGGCACCCACATGGACGCCCCGGGGCACTTCATCGCCGGAGGCCGGCTCGTGCCCGCGCTCGAGCCCGAGGAGCTGTTCGCGCCCGTGGCGGTGATCGACATCTCCCGTCGCGCCGCCTCCGACCCGGACGCCGAGGTCGAGGTGGACGACCTGCGTCGCTACGAGCGCCGCTACGGCCGCATCGCCCGCGGCGCGGTCGTCTTCATGTACTCCGGCTGGGAGGAGCGCCTGCCCGACCCGGTGGCGTTCAAGAACGCCGACGCGGGCGGCACATACCACTTCCCCGGCTTCGGCATCGACGCCCTCGAATGGCTGCTGGCGCGACGCGAGATCAAGGGGATCGGGGTCGACACGATGAGCCTCGACCCGGGCAACTCCACCACCTTCCCGGTCCACACGAGCCTGCTCGGCGCCGACCACTACGGGGTTGAGAACGTGGCCAATCTCAGCCGCATCCCGCCGCGGGGCGCCGATGTCGTCGTCGGCGTGGTGCCCTGGGAAGAGGGCTCGGGCGGGCCCTGCCGCGTGCTCGCCACCTACTGAGCGGTCACTGGCCCGCGGGCCCGGCCAGCGCGTCGAGCTCTGCCTGCTCGAGGCGTCCGTCGGGGAACCGCAGGTAGGCCTCGTCGTCCAGGCAGACCACGCTCTCGGCGTCCTCGCCGAGCGCCATCCGGGCAAGCAGCGCGGCTGCGATGC
The DNA here is from genome assembly GCA_963808545.1 of uncultured Thermoleophilaceae bacterium. GTDB lineage: Bacteria > Actinomycetota > Thermoleophilia > Solirubrobacterales > Thermoleophilaceae > JACVRW01. Next base: position 486,720 of record CAWEGB010000008.1, read on the forward strand.
GATGCACGTCACGCACGATCCCGAGCGCCAGCAGCGAGCGAGTCTCGTTGGCCACCGCGCCGTCGCCCACGCGGAGCACCACGCGGACCGGCTGGTGGATGCCGCGCGCCGTCATGGCGGCGGAGATGTTCTCCAGGTCGTCCGAGGTCACCGCCGCCACCGCCTTGGCCTTGGGCAGCGACAGCCGCCGCATCAGCGACGGGTCCGCCCCACGCCCCACCACCACCGGCAGCCCGTACTCGCGCGCCAGGCCCACTGTCTCGGTGTCCTCGTCCTGCTCGACGGCCACCACCGGCACCTTGCACTCGCGCAACACCAGGCACAGCCGCAGGCCGACCTGTCCCAGGCCGATGACCACCACGTGGTCGCGCCGGGGAACGGCGCGCTTGCCGAACAGACCGGTCAGGCGCCGGTCGATCACGCGGTTGACCAGGCCGGCGGTGAAGGCGGCGGCGAACACGAGCGCGATCAGCATCGAGACCGAGGTGAAGACCTTGTACCAGCCCGGTCCGTCCTTGACCGCCGGGTTGGGATCGACCGTCACGAGCGTCTTGGCCGACCCGTAGAAGGCGTCGACCACCGTGTCGTCGAGCACGAACACGGCCGTCACCGTCTCGATGAGGAACACGGTGATCAGCCCCAGCGAACCGAACAGCAGCAGGCCGGCGCTCTTGTCGTACGGGGTGAACAGGGCGCGCGCGAACGCCTCGGGCCGCCGCTGCTTCTGGGTGGGGATCGGCTCCTCGCGCACGTCGTCGCCGTCCTCGACGAGGCCGACCGGAGTTCCGTCCTCCTCGCTCACCGCCGTGAAGCTCTCGTCGATGCACGGACCGGCCAGCGAGGGCGCGACGATGTCGGCCAGGGAGGCCACCTTGGCCGGGCTGAGCCGCTCCGTCATCTGCTCGGCCATCGTGGGATCGAAGATGGTGAGGAGCAGCGGGACGTCCTGTGAGGCCGACCGCACCATCAGGGCGCGGCGGAGCACCACCGCGTCGGTGCGACCAACCACCGCGACACAGTCGGCGTCGGCCCCCTCGAGCGTCTCCCGGACCTCGTTCTCGTCCGGCTCGCGGAGATGGGTCACCTCGGCCTCGAGGGCCTCGAGCGCCCGCACGGTCTCCTCGCTGAGGTCGCCGTCGCCGACGACCACGATCCTGCGCGTCGCGCCTCCCTCCACGGGCGTCAGGGTATCCGCCCAAGGCGTCGCCAGGGCTACCATGGCGCTCCGCGACGGACCCAGGAGGTCCCATGAAGCCGAGGCTTGACCACGTCGGGTTGGATGTGAGCGACTACGAGACCAGCAAGGCGTTCTACGAGCGGGCGCTCGCTCCGCTCGGGATGAGGCTCATCATGGAACCCGTGGCCGATGTGGGTGGCTTTGGCGACGACTTCCCCTTCTTCTGGATCGGGAAGCGAGACCGCGGAGCCGACAGCGGCGTGCACGTGGCGTTCACCGCCGCGGATCGCGGGACCGTCGACGCATTCCACGTCGCCGCGCTCGAGGCCGGTGGCACGGAGAACGGCGAGCCCGGCGTCCGGGAGATCTACCACCCGGACTACTACGGAGCGTTCGTGCTCGACCCGGACGGCAACAACGTGGAAGCCGTCTGCCACACGCCGGCCTAGGCGTTCCGCCGTCTCCGACCGCCACCCGCCTCCAGAGCTGACCAAGCGATGGCCCGTTGTAGGCGCCCAGCCAGAAGTGAGCATGCGATTCCCCGGTAACGAGCGAAATCTGACGGCCATGCCCAGCCGGATGAGCCCCAGGGTGGATTCACAGGCCGACGCGCCTCGATAGGTGCCGTTGCACCGGAGTTTCAGATCGAGGAGCGTCGCCGCAGGCCGCTGCCTTCGGCGAAAGGTCCGCCCGCCGAGCTGCCCTCCTCCTTTTCGTCCGCCCCGAGAGCGAGCGCCACGTCAGCGAAGACGCCTCCTTCCAACTCGAAGGCAGCAGCCTCCGACACGTCTGCTCGATTTGGGGTCGATAGGCCCTGCTGCGTTCCCTTAGGTCAGTTGAGGTCCGCTCAGCTTGCTACCACAGGAACGGACAGCCAGACGAAGCCCCGACTGGACTGTTCGCCGCTTAACGCGGTGCAGGCCCGGTCGCTATGGCTTCGAGACCCGCTGAAATCGCGCGCAGCGCGGCGACGCATCTTCGACGCTCGTCCGGCGAATCCGGAGGGGTCGGGGACCCGCGCGAGCGCCCTGCACGATGCGGTGGCGGTCGTACGGTTGCATGAGATTGCCCGCGAAAGCGGTCCGAAACATGGCGACGGCCTAATACCCCATGGTAGGCGTGGTGCATCTTCCGGCGGCCCGAACAGTGCATTCATTGGCGGTCAACAGAACCTTGACCTCGACCAGGGGAAAGGCGACGCTGACCGGGCGGCCGATCGTCGCTAGTGGCGCAGCTTGGACCCGGATGGGAGCCGCAAGGCGTGATCAGACTACTGCGGCGCCTGCGGCCATGCCTCAACTTGGCCCTCCTCACGGCAGTGGCGGTCGCCCCGTCGCTAAGGGACTGATCCTTGTCGGCGCTTTGCACTCGGAGCAGGTGAGCTGAAGTCCGACCCCATGGCACCGAGTCGGACGTGGGCTCGTCACTACTTGAGCGCGCCCCGGACCTAGCCGAGATCAGCCGGTGCGTTCGAGCGGCCGGAGCAGGCGAGGGGTGCGCCTTGATGCTCGAGGGACCAGCGGGGATCGGCAAGACGGCGCTTCTCACCGCCGCGTGTGACGAGGCCCGCAGAGCCGGCATGGCGACTCTCACCGCGCGTGCCGGAGAGCTCGAGGGCGGCTTGCCCTGGGGCGTCGTCCGCGGCCTCTTCGAGCCGGAGCTGGCCGGAGCCTCGAGGGCCGAGCAGCGGGACCTGCTCTCCGACGCGGCCGGGCTCGCCCGCATCGCGCTCCGGTCTGACGGCGGGGATGTGGCTCCCCGGCGGGCCGACGCGCTGGGGGCGGCGCTGCATGGCCTCTACTGGCTGACGGCGAACATTGCCGCGAGGGGGCCCGTTCTGCTGGCGATCGACGACGCCCACTGGGCCGACAAGCCGTCGCTGCGCTGGCTCGCGTATCTGGTCACGCGCTTGGAAGGCCTGCCCGTGCTGGTCGTAATGACGGTCCGGCCCTGCGAGCCCGGCATGCCATTGGGGGCGATCTCGGCGATCGCGCGAGCTGGGAGCGTCGTGCAACCTTCCGCACTCAGCTGCGAAGCCACCGGGCTGCTCGTGCGCGCCATGCTCGGAGAGGAGGCGAGCGCGGATCTCTGCGATTCCTGCCATTCGGCGACCGCGGGCAATCCATTTCTGCTGCGTTGCCTGCTCGTGGAGCTGCGCGATCGGGACGGCCTACCGGACGGCACGAGCACCGAATCGGTTACGGAGATCCACTCGGACGTGATCTCGCGCGCGATCCTTGCCCGTCTGGCGCGCCTGCCGGAGATCGCGCGTGAGCTCGCGTCGGCAATCGCTGTGTTCGGTGCGTGCTGCTCGCTTGACGACGCGGCCGCGATTGCCGGCCTCGACGCGGATGCAGCGATCGCGGCGGCCGACGCGCTGGCCGCGCAGGACGTGATCGTCAAGAGCGAGCCGTTGGAATTCGTGCATCCGATCGTCCGGACCGCCGTCTATGACGAGATACCGAATCATCGGAGGGTGCGCTGGCACGCGCGGGCGGCTCGCCTCCTCGATGACGCCGAGGCGCCCACCGATGAAATCGCCGTCCATCTGCTCCCGATTGCGCCGAACGCGGACGCGACGGTGGTCGGCATCCTCCACTCGGCCGCAGCCGCCGCGCTGCGCGCGGGCGCGCCGGAGTCCGCGGTCGAATATCTCACCCGAGCACTCGCGGAGCCGCCTCCGGCCCGCTCTCGCGTGGCGATCTTACGCGAGCTCGGAGCTGCCGAGGCCTCGCTCCAGGACCCGGCCGGCGCCGGGCACCTCCAGGAGGCACTCAGCTTGAGCTCCCAGCCGAGCGAGCGCGCCGAGATCGCGCGGGAGCTGGCCATCCCGCTGATGCACAACGGGCGGATGGGCGAGGCCGTCGATTTGCTCGAGCGAGCGGCCGGCGAGCTCGCGCCCGGCGACCGGGAGCTGCGGCTCGAGCTCGAGGCCGACATCATCGGGGCGGGCCGGCTGCATCCTGCTCTCCGGCGGACTGCTCTCGCGCGTGTACCGGCGCTCCGAGCCGCCTGCCTGGAGGGACGGACGTTCGGGGAGCGGGTGGCCCTATCGGCGGTCGCCCTGGAGCTCCAATCTCCCCTGGGCACGGCCGCGGAATCGATCAGATGCGCCGAGCGGGCGCTTGGTGGCGGGCGCCTGATGGCGGAGGCCAGCGTGGAGTCTCCCGCCCTGTGGTACGCCGCGACCGCGCTCATCCTCGCGGACGCCTTTGAAGTCGCTGACCAAGTGCTCGAGTCGGCGGTCGCCGAGTCCCGCTGTCGGGGCTCCACCGTGGGGTTGGCGCTCGGCTTGGGCTTCCGGGCCCTGCTCGGTTACCGGACCGGTCGGCTCGACGAGGCTGAAGCGGATGCACGCCAGGCGCTCGAGATCTCAGCGACGGCGCGTTGGGCGGGGAGCGTCTACGCGCTGCTGTTCTTGATCGAAGTCCTGGTCGAACGGGACCGGCCCGATGATGCCGTGGAGGCCCTCGCCGCAAGCGGGCTTGACAGCCACGACGGTGAACTCTTGCCGCTCCTGCTCATACGTCACGGCCGGGGTCGGCTGAGCCTCGCTCTCGGGGAAGCGGAAGCCGGTCTCCGCGACATGCGGGCCGCCGCCGCCCAGCTCGAGGCCGGGGCATTTCCGCCGCAGCTGTGGCCATGGCGGTCGAGTCACGCGCTTGCGCTCGCGGCTGCGGGCGAGACGGAGGAGGCGTGCCGGCTCGCAGACCAGGAGCTTCGACTGACGCGCGCGTTCGGGGCTCCCGGCTCGCTCGGAATCTCGCTCCGCACACGTGGGCTGGTCGAGCCCGGAGCCGCCGACCTGGACCTGCTTCGCGAGGCGGTCGCCGTGCTCGCCGGCTCGGGCGCAGTGCTGGAGCACGCCCGGGCCTTGGTCGAGCTCGGAGCCGCCCTGCGGCGGGCGCGGCATCGGTTGAAGAGCGTCGAGCCGTTGCGCGAGGGCTTGGATCTCGCGCACCGATACGGCGCAAGCGCGCTCGCTGCGCGGGCCCGCGACGAGCTCGTGACCGCCGGAGCCAGGCCGAGGCGCGACGCGCTCCACGGCCGCGACGCGCTCACGGCATGCGAGCTCCGGATCGCGCGGATGGCAGCGGATGGGCGGAGCAATCGCGAGATCGCGCAGGCGCTCTTCGTCGGCCTGCGCACCGTCGAGACCCACCTGACCCACACCTACCAGAAGCTCGCCATTCATTCTCGCGACGCGCTATCCGGCGCTCTCAGCGCGCGCGCGCCGTAAGCGCTGTGGATGGGCGAAAGCGGGCGCCGATCGCTCGACGCCCGCTCACCCCCACGGCGGGGTCCTCTACGAAGCTGTCCAGCGGGGCCGCGGTCGCCGCGCCACGGCGACGAAACCGACGGACAACAGGGCGATCAACAGCGCGCTGGCCGAGAACACGATCGCGAGCGTCTGGCTGCTGCCCTCTTCAACTGTGACCACCGTGCGGCGTTCGACCGCAACCGGCGCGGGAGTCGACACCGAGCCCGTCGTGATCCCGCGGGCGGCGTCCCGCGCATCCGGCGAGCGCAGGTCGCGATACCCGGCCGACGGCTGCGCCGCTTGCTGTGACGCGAGCGCGGCATCGCGGGCATCCGGCGAGCGCAGGTCGCTGATTACCCGGCCGCCGGCTCCGCCGCCAGCGCGGCATCGCGCGCGTCCGGCGAGCGCAGGTCCTGATTGGTCGTCTGCGCGACCGCGGTCGGCGCCGCGACGGTGAGTACGCACGCGGATAGCGCAAGCGCAACTGCTCGGCGTCGCCTCAAGCTGAACCTCCGGTTCATTGCGAGTCTCCTTCTCAATGGCCTCGCGGATCGCGAAGCGTTGGCCAGTTCGCCACGATCTTGGTGCGTTGGGGGATCCCTCGCGTCGTGGAAGGGACCACGATCTTTGGCGGCCCGGCGACCGGGAGAAGCGGAGACGCGCTACGGGGAGTCGGTTTCCCCTGTCGAACGGCTGCCTGGGAGGCGAGCGTCAGGATCCGTCCGATTTCCCCCAAACGAGACCATAATCTTCATCGGGGGCGGTTCCTGCAGCGGTCGCGGTCATCGCGCTGCCCGAAGCGGCCGAGTTAGCGCGACAATGGGCACATGGACTCTGAGGGATGGTCGACTCTCTTCCACGCGGCGTTCAGGGATTCCCGCAATGCGATGTGCCTGGCGGACGACGCCCGGCGCATCGTCGACGTCAACGGTGCCTGCCTGCACCTGCTGGGCTACCGCCGGGCCAGGGTCGTGGATCGACCCATGTACGAGTTCGTCGCCGGCGACCCGCTCATGACGCCACGGCAGTGGGCGGCCGCGCTGGGGCGACGCCGCTTCACCGGCGACGGGGAAATGGTGCGCTCGGACGGGGCGACGGTGCGTGTCCAGTGGGGCGCCACAACAGAGATGGTCACCGGGCGCAGGCTCGTCCTGGTCGTCGCGCTGAGCATCTCGGGCCGGGGGCGCGGTCTTCGACTCGCGGAGACGTCTGAGGCCGGCCCGGCCGCGCTTTCGGACCGGCAGCGCGAGATCGTCCGACTCGTGGCGCTGGGTCGCACGAGCCCGGAGATCGCCGATGAGCTCCAGATCAGCCACAACACCGTCCGCACTCACATGCGCAACTCGATGAAAAGGGTGGGCGCACGCTCGCGCGCCCAGCTGGTCGCCAAGGCGCTCGGGGAGGGGCACGCGCTGGCGCCGTGACATCACGCAACGGAGGCATGGACCGCCCGCGCTTCCGGAGCCACGGTGAAGCTCATGACCGAGCGCCGCCTCCCCGACGACCGGCCGATCGGCTCTCAGCCCATGCGCCTTGTTCGAGACCCGGCGTCCCCCTCAGCTGGCCGGGAGGGTCCTGGCGCCCGCGGTATCTTCTGCCAGCCCCTTCGCAAAATGCTGACCACGCCGGCGAAATGCGCTAGGCGTTCGGCATGGCGGCGATCAGCCTTGGCTCAGCGCCTCGAGTCGCTCCGCGGCATCGGTCTCGTCCTCGGCGGCCGGGTCGAGCTCGACGGCGCGCTCATAGCAGTGCCGGCGAACGTCTCCCGCTAGCGCAAGAGTGGACGCGGAAAGACGCCTGTCGGATACGGCGGTCATTTCCAGATCAAGTAGAGGCGTACAAGGCCCGTTGTAGGCGCCCATCACAACTGAGCACGCGTACCCGGGTAGAGAGCGAAATCTGATGGCCATGCCCAGCCAGATGAGCACCGAATGCCCAAATAATTCGAGCAATTCGTCGAACGCACCTGTGAGCTCCCAAGCGGTGGACTCAGACGCCGACGCGCTTCGATAGGTGCCGTTGCGGCGGCTTTCAGATTGAGGAGCGTCACGCACCGCTGCTTCGTCGAAAGCCACGCGTCGAGCGTCGGACTCGGTGTCTGTGCCTACAACCAGGCAGGATTGACGCCCGATCGCTGCGTGCTTGCCATGCAGAGGTCGTGGGTTCGAGTCCCATCAGCCGCTCTTTCCGGACCTCCGAGCGCTGCAGCGATGATTTTCACCGTCGCCGCGTGTCTTCATTGGTGGACGCGGAGTACCGTCCATCAGGTCGCCCGTGCGTGACGTAAGCACAACCGAGGAGATGACAATGCCCGAGCACAAGGTGGGAACCCGTGACGAATGGCAGGCAGCCCGCGATGAGCTGGCGAAGCTCGAGGCCCAGCACGCCGAGCTGAATGAGGAGATCAAGAGGAAGCGGGTCGAGCTCCCTTGGGTCCCGGTCGAGAAGGAGTACGTGTTCGACACCGAGGACGGGAAGAAGCCCCTGGCCGAGCTCTTCGACGGCCGTTCGCAGCTCCTCGCCTACAACATCATGTACGGGCCCGACTACTCGCTCGGTGCGTGCCCCGGATGCACGAGCCTCGGCGATGAGTTCTCCGGTGGGCTGATCCACATGAACAAGCGGGACGTGACGTTCCTCTGCTTCTCGCGCGCGCCGATCGATCGGCTCGCCGCCTACAAGCAGCGGATGGGCTGGCAGTTCCCGTATGTCTCGACCTATGACACCGACTTCCCATGGGACTTCGGGCTCGCGTTGACCGAGGAGCAGGCGAACGAGATTTCCGAGGTGAAGGAGATGGTCGACAACCCGCCCGAGTGGCTTCGGGAATGGGGCGAGCAGATCGGGGCGGAGCTCAAGGACGGCCTGCGCGAGGGCCCGGGCTACATCGCGTTCGCGCGCGAGAACGGGACCGTCTATCACACATACACCGTGATGGCGCCCGATCCGTTCGTTCAGCCCCACTTCGGCATGCTGCTCGAGCGGACCCCGAAGCCCGGGCCCGAGGAGCCCCGCTCGTGGCGCAAGGACGAGTACCCGGACTGAACGGCGTGTCCTCGCTGCAGACCGTCCACGCGCCTCGCCGGGATCAGCTCGGGTTGCTCGGAGGGCTGCTGGCGCTCGCGATCGTGGCCTGGCTGGTCACCGGCGACCGGATGGGGAGCATGGAGTCGATGCCCGGGATGGCGCTCGGGGGCCTCGGCTTCTACCTCACCGTCTGGGTGGTGATGATGGCGGCGATGATGTTCCCGGCGGTGGCTCCGACCGTGCTGACGTACGACCGCCTTCGAGGGGAGTCCCTCGCTCGCGGCAACGGAGCCCCGGTTGACGCAACCGCCCTGTTTCTCTGCGGTTATCTGTTGGTGTGGACCGCGGCGGGCCTCGTCGCCTACGCTCTGTTCGAGTCCGTCCGTTCCCTCGACCCGCTGTTCCTGGCCTGGGACGAGGCCGGTAGGTACGTCACCGCGGGCGTCATCGTGGCCGCGGCCGTCTACCAGCTGACACCGGCCAAGGAGGCCTGCTTGGCCGCGTGCCGCAACCCGACGACGGTCCTCGCCGAGCGCTGGCGGGACGGCCGGGCAGGTGCGATGGACTTGGGCATCCGGTACGGGGCGTGGTGCCTAGGCTGCTGCTGGGCGCTGATGGCGGCGCTCTTCGCCGTGGGCGTCATGAGCCTTGGGTGGATGGCGTTGATTGCGGCGTTCATCGGGGCGGAGAGGCTGCTGCCGTGGCCGACCGCGGCCCAGAGGGCCGTGGCCTTGTCGCTGCTCGTGCTTGGGCTGGGAGTGGCGTTCTTCCCGGCCGACGTCCCGGGGTTCGCCGAGCCGGACGGCGCGATGCACGGACCCAACGGCCCTGGCGAGTCCATGCAAATGATGCGCTGAATCGGCGGCGCTGGCTCTGCTCGCTCTTGGCGAGCGCTCTTGCTATCAGCTCCTTCAGCGTCGATGGGGGCGATCGCCCCTAGGGCGATCGTTTGGCGCTGGAACCGGCGCGTCCGGCGAAACGTCAAGCGCTGGCCGAACGGCGATCTAGTTCGTGTTCGCTAGAAGCCGAAAACCAAGCAGGGGGACGTCTTCCGAGTGGGAGGCCACCACCCACTCGCTCTCCTCCCAGAAGAGACGGCGCAAGAACTTGCCGGCACACCCTTCGCCGCCGTAGCGGCCGGCCCATACCTGGGCGCGCCGGTCGACCATGGTCGAGATGATCTCGAAGCAGTCTCTGCCCGGAGCGGTTTATAAGTGATTCACAATCGACCCGTCGTCTGCCGAACCGCCGGCAGCGCCCCGGTTTACGCCGCACCGACAACTAGCCGCAAGGAAGCCCGTGGCCTCTACTTGATCTGGTCGTACACCTTGAACATCGGCAGGTACATCGCGATCACGATGAAGCCGACGATTGCTCCCACGATCACGATCATGATCGGCTCGAGGATCGAGGTCAGGGCCTTGACGGCGGCCTCCACCTGCTCCTCGTAGAAGTCGGCCACCTTGGTCATCATCGTCTCGAGGGCGCCGGTCTCCTCGCCCACGCCGATCATCTGGGTGACCATCACCGGGAACGCCTCGGGCACCTCGGCCATCGGGGCGGTGAGGGTGCCACCCTTCTTGACGGACTCGCGCACGTCCTCCATCGCCTTCTCGATCACCCGGTTGCCGGAAGTCTTGCCGGTGATGTCGATGGCCTCCAGCATCGGAACGCCGGCGGCGATCAGGCCGGAGAAGGTGCGTGAGAAGCGCGCGAGGGCGACCTTCTGGACGATGCCGCCGATCTTCATGGGGAACTTGAGCTTCAGCCGGTCCCACTGCATCCGTCCGCGTTCGGTGCGCTTCCACCAGCGGAACAGCCACACCACCGCGAAGGCCACGCCGAAGATCACGTAGAAGCGCTCGGTGACGAGGTGCGAGAGCCACACGGTGAACTTGGTGATTGCCGGCAGGTCCCCGCCGAAGTCCTTGAAGATCTTCTCGAACACCGGCACGAGGAACGCCACCAGCGCGAACAGCACGATCAGCGCGAACCCGCCGATCACGGACGGGTAGACCATGGCCGCCTTGATCTGACGGCGCAGCGCGGCGTCCTTCTCGAGCTGGGTGGCCACCCGCACGAGGGTGTTGTCCAGGATGCCGCCGGTCTCGCCGGCGCGCACCATCGCCACGTAGAGATCGTTGAAGACGTCTGGATGGCGCTCGAGCGCTTCGGACAGCGAGACGCCGGCCTCAACGTCCTTGCGCACCTCGATGAAGACCTCGCGCAGCTTGTCGTTCTCGGTCTGCTCCTCGATCACGTACAGCGCGCGGAGGAGCGACATGCCCGACGACACCATGGTCGACAGCTGGCGCGTGGCGATCACCAGCTCGTCCGCCTTGACGCGGCGAAAGCGGGCGAGGATGTCGCCCGCGCTCGCCGGCTTGCGCTCCTCGATGTCGATGACGATCAGGCCCTTGGAGCGGAGCTGTGCCGCCACGGCCATCTTGTCGCCTGCCTCGATCTCGCCCTTGGTCGAGGAGCCCTTGAAGTCGAGGGCCTTGAACGCATAGCTCGCCATCGCCTACGCCACCCTCACGGTTCCCATCAGGCGGCGCAGCTCCTCGGGTGCGCTCGAGCGCGACTCCGCAAGCTCCCGCGTGATCTTGTGCTCGCGCACGAGCTGCACGAGCGAGGCGTCCATCGTCTGCATGCCGAACTGGCCGCCGGTCTGAAGCGCCGAGTAGATCTGATGCGTCTTGCCCTCGCGGATCAGGTTTCGTACCGCCGGCGTCGGAACGAGCACCTCCGTGGCGCAGCAGCGTCCGCGCCCGTCGGCCGTGGGAAGGAGCTGCTGGGTCACGATGCCCTGCAGCGCCACCGAGAGCTGCACCCGGACCTGCTGCTGCTGCTCGGGCGGAAACACGTCCACGATGCGGTCCACGGTCTGTGCGGTGTCCTGCGTGTGCAGCGTGGCGAACACCAGGTGACCGGTCTCGGCGGCGGTCAGCGCCGTGGAGATCGTCTCGAGGTCTCTCATCTCGCCCACGAGGATCACGTCCGGGTCCTGGCGCAGCGCCGCCTTGAGGCCCAGCGAGAAGGTCTGTGCGTCCGCCCCCAGCTCGCGCTGGTTGACGATGCACTTCTTGTGCCGGTGCAGGAACTCGATCGGATCCTCGATCGTGAGGATGTGCTCGTGCCGCGTGTCGTTGATCAGATCGAGCATCGCCGCGAGCGACGTCGACTTGCCGGACCCGGTGGGGCCGGTGACCAGCACGAATCCGCGCGGCTTCTTCGTGAACTCCTCGAGCACCGGCGGAAGCCCGAGCGAGCCCAGCTTGGGCATGTCGCGGGGAATCAGCCGGAAGGCCGCCGACAGCGAGGCGCGCTGGAAATACGCGTTCACGCGGAAGCGCGCCTTGCCGGGGATCGAGTAGGCCAGGTCGATCTGCCACTCGGTCTCCAGCTTCTGGCGCTGGTCGTTGGTCAGGATGGAGTAGACGATCTCGCGCGTGGACTGCGGCGTCAGGCGCGGGTAGTCCAGCGCGTGCAGCCGGCCGTGGTGGCGGATCATGGGCGGTGAGCCTGCGGTCAGGTGAAGGTCGGAGGCGTCTCGCTCCATCACCTGCAGCAGGACCTCTGCGAAGTCGAGCTCCATCGTTTCCCCTTATCGGCTCCCGAGCGTGGTCACGTGACTCTGGCCACCTCGGCTATGGACGTGATGCCGTTCTTGACCTTCTCGAAGCCGTCCACGCGCAGGGTGCGCATCCCCTGTGAGGAGGCGACCTTGCGGATGTCCTCGGCCGAGGCGCGCTCCACGGTGAGGTCGCGGATCTCGTCGGAGAGCACCATCACCTCGTAGAGGCCGGTGCGGCCCTTGTAGCCCGAGCCGCCGCAGCGGCCGCAGCCGCCGGGCTCGTAGGCCTCGAGGTCGAAGGCGACGTTGAAGCCTGCCTTCTCGAGCGACGAGACGCTCAGCATGGTGCGCCGCTTGCAGTACGTGCAGAGCTGGCGGACAAGCCGCTGGGCCACCACCGCGACGATCGCCGAGGCGGACAGGAAGGGCTCGATCCCCATCTCGGTGAGCCGGGTTATCGCCGAGGGCGCGTCGTTGGTGTGCAGCGTCGACAGCACCAGGTGCCCGGTGAGCGCCGACTCGACCGCGATCTTGGCGGTCTCGGCGTCGCGGATCTCGCCGACCATGATCACGTCGGGGTCCGCGCGCAGCATTGAGCGCAGCCCGCCGGCGAAGGTCAGGCCCGCCTTGAGGTTCACCTGCAGCTGGTTGATCCCGGCAAGCTGGTACTCCACCGGGTCCTCGATGGTGATGATGTTGCGCCCGGGCTCGTTGATCTCGTTGAGGGCCGCGTAGAGGGTGGTGGACTTGCCCGAGCCGGTGGGGCCGGTGACGAGCACCGCTCCGTAGGCACGCCGGAAGGCGTCCTCGAACAGGTCCTCGCTGACTTCGGCCATACCGAGCGAGTGGAGCCCGATGAGCGCCTGCGACTTGTCGAGGATGCGCATCACGATCCCCTCACCGTCCACACGCGGCATCGTGACCACGCGGGTGTCGATGGCGTGCCCGTCGACGGTGAGCGACACGCGGCCGTCCTGCGGCACGCGCTTCTCGGCGATGTCGAGCGCGGCCATGATCTTCACGCGCGAAACCACGCCGGCGGTCATGCGCTTCGGGATCGTCGTCGTTTGGCGCAGCACCCCGTCCACGCGAAAGCGCACGCGCATCTCGCGGCCCTCGGGCTCGAAGTGGATGTCCGAGGCGCCCTCCTCCACCGCCTGGGCGATGATCGAGTTGACCAGCTTGATGACCGGCCCGTCCTCGGCCGACTCGCGGATCTCGGTGACGTCGGCGAGCTCGTCCTCGCCCTCCTGGACCGCCTCGGCCACCGCTTCGTCCAGGCGGCTCATCCGCCCGATCAGGCTGTTGATGTCGTCGTCCGAGGCCACCACGGCCTGCACCTCGCGCCCGGTACGCAGCTTGAGGTCGTCGAGCGCGTGTACGTTCGACGGGTTGGTCATGGCCACGAGCAGGCGGCCGCGGTCGTCGTAGCCGATCGGCGCCGCGCCCAGGCGACGCGCCATCTGCGCCGGGATCAGGTTGAGGGCGCCGACATCGGCCTTGAACGCCGAGAGGTCCACGTGGTGCAGTCCCAGGCGCTGCGCCGTGGCCCGCGCCAGCTGGTCGCCGGTGATCGCGTCGGTTTCGAGCAGCACCTCTTCGGCCGCCCTGCCCTCGCGCCTGGCCCGCTCGAGCAGGGGATCTACGCGCTCGCGCGCGATGAAACCCATCTCGACGATCACGTCGGTGATGGCCCTCGATCCGCCGCGCCGCTCCGGCGGCGTGAGGCCGTCGGGCGCCGACGAGGGGGCGGCCGTGCCGGGCGGGACAGCCCGAAGCTGCGCCGACCCGGCCTGCGTGTCGGTCATCGCGCGTCCGTGACGACCTGGACGAGCGAGCCGGCATCGACGTAGCCCTCCACGAGCCGCGCCTTGCCGTTGCGATCGATGAGCACGATCGAGGGGGTCTGGCTCACGCCGAGGCTCTCCACGAGGGAGCCGTAACGGTCGACGTTCACGACCTCGTCGGCGAGCACCAGCGCCCGGGTGTCCTCACGGACGCTGTCCAGTGAGCGCTCGACGATCCTGTCGTCGAGCCCGCGGGAGTTCGTGAACAGCAGCACCACCTTGCGGTGCTCGCGCAGCGCTCGCTGGAGCTTGCGCGGATTGTTGCCGGAGTCGAGCCGAGCGCTCACCGCGGCGGGGTCGCCACCGGTGGCCACCGAGGAGCCCTCGAGCAGGGTGCGCATGAAGACCCCGAACTCGCCGCCGGGCAGCTGCTCGCTCACCTCGGCCGGCGGCTCGATCTGCTGTGGCCTGCCAACATCGCTCAGCTCGAGGTCGAGCGCGAGCTCGACCGGCCCGGAGCCGGGCACGGCCAGCTCGATGTCGGCGGTCAGTCGCCGCAGGACGCGGTCCTCCATGCCCACCCAGACGTCGAAGTCGGCTCGCTCGACGCTGTCCTGCACCTGCTCTGCCGTACCGGGCGGCAGCGAAGCCGCCTGGGCGCCGCCCTGCCGGCGAACCACGTCGAGGACGTCGCGCACCGCAGCGCCGGCATCGATCGAGGCGGACACATGGCGGGTCTCCACACCGTCGATCGCCTGGGTGCCCTCGTCCTTCACGTCCTTGACCCACTTGGCCGGGTCGAAGGGAAGCTGTTGCAGCGGGTTGGCGGCAGGATCGGGAGCGACGGCGGGATCGGCGGCCGCGGCCGGCGCCGCGGTCCCGGAGGCGCGAAGACCGTCCCAGATCTCCTGCGGCACGAGATAGCCGGTGTCGCCGCGGGTGAACCAGGCCTCTCCGCCGGTGGTCACGAAGCCACCCTGAAGCTCGGTGCCCAGAGCGTCGACCCGAAGGTCGAGCTCGACGCGCGGGTCCTTGGCCGAGTCGTCGGCCGCGCCGCTCAACTCGAGCGTGCCCGTACGGCCCTCGGCGCGCAGCGAGGCCTCCAGGTCGAAGCGTGCGCTGCCGGGCGCGGTGCTGAAGGCCGCGGCGAGCGCATCGCCGGACGACAGCGTCGCCGCGGGCTCGGCCGTCTGCGCGGGCGTCGCCGGTGCCGACGCGGCGCCGGCGCCCGTCTGCTGCGACGCGTTCTGGACGGCGAACACGGTCGCGGCCAGCAGGACGATTCCTACGAGGGCAAGGAGGAAGGGGCGGGAGACGGCCATTGCCCGGCATATCGGCACGCCGCGGAGCGCGGTTTAGAGACCGGACGAGTGTTCTAGACGGCGAGCGGGCGGCGCCCCGCGAGCCCATGGTCTCACGGCGAGCGGGCGGCGCCCCGCGAGCCTATGGTCTCACGCGCGCCGCGCGGCGCGGCGCATCGCCTCGACGGGCGCATCGCGCCCCGTCCAGCGCTCGAGGCTCAGGGCTCCCTGGCGGACGAGGACCTCCAGCCCGTCGATCACGCGCGCGCCTCGCTCGGCTCCGCGGCGCTCGAGCGGCGTGGGCTGCGACCCGTAGACCATGTCGACCACGAGCGCGGCATCCACGAGCGGCAGCCCGTCGAGCGTGTCGTCAGCCTCGAGCCCGACCGATGTGGTGTTCACGAGCACGTCGACCGCGCCGGAGGGCCGACCGTGGGCCACGTCCAGCTCGCCGGCGAGCTCGCGGGCCCGGCCGGCGGTCCGGTTCCAGACCCACACCTCGGCTCCGGTCTCGCGCAGGGCCCACGCCGCGGCGCGGGCCGCGCCCCCGGCGCCGAGCACCAACGCACGGCCGGGCTCCTCGCCCTCCAGGGCGTCGATCAGTCCCCCGGCGTCGGTGTTGTCCCCGGCGACGCGCCCGTCGGGCTCGAAGGTCAGGGTGTTGACGGCCCCGATGGCTGCCGCCGCCTCACCCAGCTCGTCCGCCAGAGCGTGGGCCGCGAGCTTGTGCGGGATGGTCACGTTGGCCCCCCGGTAGCCCGACCCGGGCAGGGCGCGGACCGTTTCGGTGAACAGCTCGGGCGCCAGCGGCAGATGGAAGTAGCGCCAGTCGAGGCCGAGCTCGGCGAAGGCGGCGCCCATCATGGCGGGCGAGCGGCTGTGAGCGACCGGAAAGCCGAGGACGCCGCAGGCGATCATCGGTTCCTAGCACTCCGTCGGCGACTTGCCGCCGCGCTCCTCGCGAGCGCGGTTGTACTCGTCGACATAGCGCTGGAACTCCGCGTCGGTCTCCGCGAACTTGTGCCGGCCGTTGCCGCACACCGCGGCGACGTAGAAGAGATAGTCCGTGCGAGCCGGGCGCGCTGCCGCCCTGATGGCCGCCAGCCCGGGGTTGCCGATCGGACCGGGCGGCAGGCCCTCGTTGACCCTCGTGTTGTACGGGCTGGTGTTGGCGAGCTCGGACTGCTTGAGAGGCTCGGTCCAGTTGCCGTAGATGTAGCGCACGGTGGCGTCGATGCCCAGGCTGATGCCGTCCTGCAGCCGGTTGTAGATGACCGACGAGACCAGCGCGCGCTCCTTCGCCACGGCGGCCTCGCGGTCGATCAGGGAGGCGATGATGAGGACGTCGTACGGGGTGAGGTTGCGCCGGCGGGCGTAGCTCAGGTCGACCTTCGCGAAGTTGCGCTTGAACGCCTTTAGCTGCTCCTCCACCAGGCCACGGGCCGGCCGGCGCTTCTTGAGCTCGTAGGTGGCCGGGAACAGGAAGCCCTCCAGGCTGCGAGCGCTCGGGGCGCCGAAGCGGCCCGGGTTGAGCTCCGGGTTGCGCCGGCTTGCGCGCAGGTAGTTGCCCGGCACGCCGGCGCTCCGCACCGCGGGGGCGAGCTCGCTGCGAGAGAGGCCCTCGGGCAGGGAGACCACCCTCACGTCCGGCGGCACGCCCTTCTCCAGCGCGTCGAGCGCGGCGGTGAAGGTCATGTCCTCCCGCAGCTCGAACGAGCCCGGCTTGAGATCGCCGCTGCGACCGGCCAGGCGGGCGCGCAGCTCGAAGAAGCCCGCGTTCGAGATCACCCCGTTGTCCTGCAGGATCGTGGCTATGTCACCCAGGGTCGACCCGCGGGGAATGCTCACCCTCACAGCCGGTCCGTCGCTCTCGCTCTTGAAGGGCTGGAAGAGTGAGTTGGCGAACCAGGCGGCCGCCAGGATCAGGGCCAGGAGCACGCCGGTGGCGAGGATGCGGCCCCAGCGCGGTCCCGAGCCGCCGGCCGGCTCGGCAACGGGAGGAACGTCGACGAAATCGTCGCGGCGTGCGGCCCGCTCGCGCCGCGCCGCCTCCCGTTCATCGGAGGATCGTCCGCCCGGCACGGGCGGCGGACCGGAGCTCACTCCGGCGTGCCCGCTCCGGCCGCGGCGAGATAGCTGTCCAGCAGGTGCGCGGCGGCTCGAGAGTCGGGATCGCCCGCGCCCCCCATGCGCTCCGCGAGACGCGTGGTCAGGCGCTCGTCGTGAAGCTCCACGGGTACGGTCACTCTCCGCGCCAGGCGCTCGGCAAACGTCTGCGCCCTGGAGGCCTGTTCGCCCACGTCGCCCGCGAGGGTCAGAGGGAGACCGACCACGATGCGCTCCGCGCCCTCATCGCGCGCCAGCGCGGCGATGCGCGCCAGGCCCTTGCGCGTGTCGGGACTCTCCACCACCGGCAACGGCGTGGCCAGGGTCCCCGACGGATCGGAGATGGCGCAGCCGCAGCGCGCCGCGCCGTGGTCGAGGGCGAGCACACGCATCAGGAACCGGCGCCGAGCGCCTTCTCGACCTCCGCGCGGGCGGTGGCCAGGGCGTCGGGCAGTTTGGCGGGCTCCCGGCCGCCGGCCTGCGCCATGGTGTCCCGGCCCCCGCCGCCACCGCCGGCGACCTCGGCCGCGGCGCGCACCACCGCGCCCGCCTTGACTCCTCGCTCCACCACCGCCGGCGAGACGTTGGCCACCAGGTGAACGCGGCCTTCGTGCGCGGTGCCCAGCACCACCACCGCATCGCCGAGCTTCTGGCGCACGGCATCGGACAGGTCGAGCAGAGCCCTCGCCTCCATGCCCTCCACCGCCTGTATCACGACCTTCACGCCGGCGACTTCCTCGGCCGAGCTCACGAGCACGTCTGCGCCCGCGCCGCCGCCACCGTCCTTCGGCCTGCGCTCGAGCTCCTTGACCCGACCGGTCAGGCGCTCCACCGCGGGCACGAGCTCGTGCTCGGGCACACGGAGCAGGCGAGACAGCTCGCCGAGGCGCGCCGTCCGCTCCTCGAACAGCCGCGCCGCGGCCGGCCCGGTGATCGCCTCGATGCGACGCACGTTGGAGGCGCTCGAGGTCTCCGTGGTCACGTGGAACAGCCCGATCTCGGACGTGGCGGCCACGTGCGTGCCCCCGCAGAGCTCACGGGACACGCCGTCCACCTCCACCATCCGGACCCAGTCGCCGTACTTCTCGCCGAACAGGGCCATCGCGCCCAGAGACTCGGCCTCCTGCCGGCTGGTCTCGATCGCGCGCACGTGCCGGTTGGCGGCCACGAAGCCCGCCACCGTCCGCTCGACGTCGGCCAGCTCCTCCGGGCTCAGGCGCTCGCCATGGGTGAAGTCGAAGCGCAGCTTGTCGGGACCGACGTAGGAGCCGGCCTGGCGCACATGGTCGCCCAGGCGTTCGCGCAGGGCCGCGTGCAGCAGATGGGTGGCCGTGTGGTTGCGCATGGTGGCCAGGCGCGTGTCGCGCTCGACCAGGGCCCGCACGCTCTCGCCCGGCCCGATCTCGCCCTCGATGGGCTCGAGAGCGATCGCCTGATCGTCACCGAGCCGGTACACGTCGACCACCCGCGCGCGCCCCGAGTCCGTCTCGACGATGCCGCCGTCCGATACCTGACCGCCCCCCTCCGGGTAGAACGGGCTCTCGTCGAGCTTGGCCAGCAGCCAGCCGTTCGACCGCTCGGCCACGCGCAGCACCGTGTCGGCCTCGGTGGTCTCGTAGCCGACGAAGCGGGTCCGAAAGCCGGCGTCGCGCGCGAAGCGAAGCACCGCGTCGTGATCGACGTGCACGTGGCCACCGCCGGCGTCGGCCTCCGCCTTGAGCTGAGGGCCGGCGCGCGACACCTCGCGCGCCCGCTCCATCAGCTCCTCGAAGCCCTGGTCGTCGACCGAGAGACCAGAGTCGGCGAGCAGCTCCTTGGTCATCTCGTAGGGGAAGCCATAGGTGTCGTGCAGCTTGAAGGCGTCCTCGGCCGACACCCACGACGTGTTGTCCTCCTTGGCCTGCTCGACGAGCTCGGCCAGGAGCCGTTCGCCCTGCGCAAGGGTGCGCCCGAAGCTCTCCTCCTCGGCCCGGGCCCAGCGCTCGATCGCCGGCCAGTCGCGCTCGAGCTCGGGATACGCCGCCCTGGCCTGCTCGATCACCGTCCGGTAGAGCTTCGGCAGGAACGAGCCCTCGACGCCCAGCGCCCGGCCCTGCTGGATGGCACGGCGCATGATCCTGCGCAGGATGTAGCCGCGGTCCTCGTTGGACGGAACCACGCCGTCGCCGAGCAGGAAGGTGGCCGCCCGCCCGTGGTCGGCGAGGATGCGCAGTGCCCTGGTGGTGGCGAAGTCCTGGCCGTACGGCCGTCCCGACAGCTCCTCACCCAGCTCGATCAGCGGCCGGAAGAGGTCGGTCTCGTAGACCGAGTCCACCCCCTGGAGCACGGCGGACATTCGCTCGAGACCCATGCCGGTGTCGATGTTCTTCGCGGGCAGCTCGGGCAGCGAGCCGTCGGCCTGCAGCTCGAACTGCATGAACACGAGGTTCCAGAACTCGAGGTGGCGCTCGGTGTCGTCGCCGGGCCGGTCGCTGTCCGGGCCGAACTCGGGGCCGCGGTCGTAGTAGAGCTCCGAGCACGGCCCGCACGGGCCGGTGGGCCCGGACTGCCAGAAGTTGTCCTCGCGCCCGAGCAGCACGATGCGCTCGTCCGGCACACCCACGGCGCGCCAGCATTCGATCGCCTCCTCGTCCGGGCCGAGGCCGAGCTCCTCGTCCCCGCCGAAGACGGTGATCCAGATGCGCTCGAACTCGAGGCCGAACCCCTCGGCCGAGGTGGACAGCTCGAGTGCGAACTCCACCGCCTCCTTCTTGAAGTAGTCGCCGACCGAGAAGTTGCCGAGCATCTCGAAGAACGTGAGGTGGCGCTTGGTCAGGCCGACGTTCTCGATGTCGGTGGTCCGAAACGACTTCTGGCATGAGGTCAGGCGCGGCGAGGGCGGCTCCTCCTCGCCGCGGAAGTAGGGCTTGAACGGCTGCATGCCGGCGGTGGTGAGCAGCACGCTCGGGTCGTAGGAGCTCGGAACCAGCGAAGCCGAGGGCATGCGCGTGTGTTCGTGCGCCTCGAAGAACGACAGGAACCGCTCCCGGATTTCCGCAGCCTTCATAGGCTGAGCAGTCTAAGGAGGGCTGAACCGCGTGCCCTACCCTAAATCGGGGCCCGAGCGACCCGAACCCTGCAACTTACGTCCAGTTTGCGGAGAAGCCTGCGAGCACCTATGGAGTTTTGCGGGCCAAAGGTGTGCAATAGGGCCATAGGCTCGCGGTTCGCCCGGTTTATGCCGACGATGCGATAGATGCTTCTGGCGGAGCGACTGGTGGGCGAGGCGCGT
Organism: uncultured Thermoleophilaceae bacterium; assembly: GCA_963808545.1. Lineage (GTDB taxonomy): Bacteria > Actinomycetota > Thermoleophilia > Solirubrobacterales > Thermoleophilaceae > JACVRW01. The sequence goes on from CAWEGB010000008.1 coordinate 507,227, forward strand.
TCGCGCCGCGCCAAGGGCATGGGCCCGCGCGAGCGCGCGGTCCTCACCGCGTCCGCTCTCGCCTTCCTGACGGCGGCCGTCCTGATGGCGGTGCTCGTGCCCAACGAGCGCGACACCGGCTTGACCCTCGCCGTAGCCCTGGTCATCGGCTACGTGCTCATCGAACGGGTTCGCTTCGAGTTCGGCGGCGGCTACGGGACAGCCGAGCAGCTCATCCTCGTCCCGATCGTGCTGCTAGCTCCGCTGCCCTACGTCCCGCTGATGATCGCGCTGGCCAACGCGCTGTCGATGCTGCCGGAGATCTTCGAGGGACGCTGGCACCGCCAGCGCGTGACCGGCCGGATTGCGGACCTGTGGTACTGCCTGCCGCCCGTGCTCGTGCTGGTTGCGCTCGCCCCCGGTGAGCTACGGCTCGAGGACTGGTGGGTCTACGCCCTCGCCTTCGTCGCGCAGCTGGCGGGCGATTTCGCCTGGACGGTCATGCGCGCCCGGCTCCTGGACGACGTTCCCTTCCGCGAGCTGGCCACCGGTTGGCTGGGCTCGGCCCGGGTCGACGCGATCCTCTCTCCCATCGCCTTCATGGTCTCACTCGCGGCGCTCGAGACGCCCGTCGTGCTGCTGGCCATCGGCCCGCTCGCCTGGCTGCTCCACTCGTTCGCCACCGACCGCAAGGAGCGCTACAGCAAGACCTTGGAGCTCCAGCGCGCGTACCGCGGCACGGTCATGCTGCTCGCCGACGTCGTGGAGTTCGAGGACGACTACACGGCACAGCACTCACGCTCGGTCGTCGAATTGGTCAACGCGGTCGCCGACGAGCTGGGCGTTCCGCCCGACGACCGTCAGGAGCTGGAGTTCGCGGCCCTGCTGCACGACGTGGGCAAGATCGCCATCCCCAAGGAGATCCTCAACAAGCCCGCCGCCCTCACCGACGGCGAATTCGAGGTGATGAAGACCCACACGATCGAAGGGCAGTTCATGCTCGACCGCGTCGGGGGGTTGCTCGGGCGCGTCGGCGAGATCGTTCGCTCCTGCCACGAGCGCTGGGACGGCGGCGGCTACCCGGACGGTCTGAAGGGCGAGGAGATCCCACTCGCGTCTCGCATCGTCTTCGCCTGTGACGCCTACCACGCGATCACCAGCGATCGCGCCTATCGCCCTGCCCGTTCCAAGACTGAAGGCATAGCCGAGTTGACGAACAACGCGGGCGGTCAGTTCGACCCGCGGGTCGTGCGCGCCCTCGTGATAGCAGTGGAGGAGCGCGAGCTCACGATGGACGCGGTCGGCGACGAAGTCCGGGCGGTGCTGGCCAGCGCCCCGGTCCGCAAGCCGGTCGTCACTCCGCCCCGCACGTAGCAGGGGCTAGCGCGACTCGGCCGCCACCGGCGAAGTGCTGCCGGCGGTCTCGGCCGACACCAGCCGCTCGTGGCGCAGGAAGTAGCCCGCCGCCAGCGCGACGAGAGTGACGCCCGCTCCGGCGATGACGATCACCGTCTGCGGCCCCGCCAGCGAGACCAACGCGCCCGCCGACACGAAGGCGACTCCAAAGCCCCACGCCGTGGTCGCGTCACGGACGCCGAATACCCGGGCGGTCAGCTCGTCGGGCACCGTCTCCTGGATGAACAGGCGCTCGTGGACGAGCATGAGCCCGTTGCCGAATCCGGCGAGCGTGAACATCACGAGGACCACCGCCAGGGTCGGCACGAGCCCCGCGACCAGGAAGCCGGCGCCGCTGAGCAACAGCCCGATGGTGAAGCGGTTGGTGAGCGTCTTCAGCTCGCCGCCCGCCCCTCCCGCAAGCGAGCCGGCGGCGATGCCGGCTCCCACGAGAGCGACCATCGCCGAGAACGCGGCGTCGGTCGCGCCGAGGTCGTCCTTGAGAAAGGGCAGCTCAGCCACGTTCACGAGGCCGCCGAAGAAGACGCCGGCGGCCGATGCGGCCAAAATGGGCCACAGGCCACGCACGAGACCGATCGAGCGGATTCCGTCTCGCGTCTGACCGAGCAGCGTGCCGCGAGCAGCGGTGGACTCGGCCGCGGACGGCGCGTCGCCGAAGCTGAGCCGCGCAAGCACGAGAGCCGAGAGGGCGAAGGTGAGGGCGTTGCCCGCCAGGATGGTCTCGGGCGAGGCGATCAGGAGGAACGCCGCCATGATCGCCGGACCGACGGCCAGGCCGAGGTCGGTGATCGCCCCGTAGACCGATGTTGCCACCGGCAGGCGGGGGCGCGCCACAAGGCTCGGCAGCGCGGCAAGGCTCGCGGGGGTGAACAGGGCCGTCCCCAGGCCGGCCAACAGGGCGAGGGCCAGGGTCGCGGCGAAGCTGTCGACCAGAGCGATGCCGACGAACGCGATGGCCCGCACCACGTCGGCGATGACCATGCAGTTCCGGCGCGACCAACGGTCGGCCGCCGCGCCGAGGATGGGGCCGAGCACCATGGGCGGCAGGAGGTCGGCGATGAGCACGAGGCTGATCGCCCAGGGGGAATCGAGCCTGTCGTAGGCGACCAGTAGAAGGGCGACATATCCCGCTCCGGTGCCCAGTGCGGACTGGGCGAGGAGCGCGAAGAAGGTGCGAGCCCTGCGCTCGGCTCGAAGTAGGTCGGCCAGTCGTTTCATGCGCGTGGCTCAGCGGGGAGCACGGCATTGAAGTATGCGCCAGCTGTTGTCGGAACCCCTTGCCGGGGGTCTCGTTGCTGGTTCCTGCTCAGCGCTTGTAAGGCATTGAGGGTCTCTCCCGCTTTCGCCGGAGTCCCCTGACTCCGGCCGACGAAGTTACGTGCGATCGGTGCTGCTGGGCGATTAGCGCTTGTAGGGCATTGAGCGTTCCTCACGGGTCATGCCGGATCCTGTGCTCCGGCCGGTGCCACACGGTCCTCGGCGCGAGGGCGTGCGCGGGCGTCGGGACCACGCTTCGCGGTCCCGCAGTCAAGGGTTCAGCGCTTGTACGGCATGGAGAGTTCCTCTGTTTGTGCCGAGTAGACAGCACTCGACGTTTGGGCAGTTGCACGGGTTCGAGGCAGCAAACTCGTGCTGGGGCGGTGGTGCACTATCGGACGAACCCGCAAATTGGGACCTTCACGGCCTAAGACCGTGCAAAAGGTATGCAGACCCGTCCTTTAGCTGGCGGGAGCTTCGCTCAAACCCCCCTTTGCGTAAACGTAGCTTTGCCAATACCCCCCATTTGGGGGGTTAAGTTTCCCCGCAGCTTACCGATAGGTGAACACCGCCGCCTGCGTCCCTACGCGGGCGGGCCGATCGCGGCGGTCAGGCGGAGGCGGCAGGCGAGTCGCCGTTGGCGCTCGCAGACGGCAGTTCTTCGCCGGCGCTGTGGGGACTGGCCTCGTCCCGTACGGCGGCGCCGACCTCCTCGGTCGAGACGTTGAGCGGGTGGTGGCAGGCGGCCAGGTGGCCGTTGGCATAGCCCGCCAGGGGGGGCTCTACCTCACGGCAGACCTCGGTGGCGCGCGGGCAGCGGGTGTGGAAAACGCAGCCGCTGGGCGGGTTGATCGGGTTGGGAGGCTCGCCGCCGACGACCACGCGCTCGCGGCTGCGGTTCTCCCTGGGATCGGGAATCGGGATCGCCGACAGCAGCGCCGACGTGTAGGGATGGATCGGTTTCGTGTAGAGCTCCTCGGCCGGCGAAAGCTCCATCAGCTTGCCCAGGTACATGACCGCGATCCGGTCGGACACGTGACGCACCACCGACAGGTCGTGAGCCACGAACAGGTAGGTGAGCTTGAACTCGTCCTGAAGGTCGTCGAGCAGGTTGATGATCTGGGCCTGCACGGATACGTCGAGCGCGCTCACCGGCTCGTCGAGCACGATCAAGCGCGGTTCGAGAGCGAGCGCCCGCGCCACGCCGATGCGCTGGCGCTGGCCCCCCGAGAACTCGTGCGGGTAGCGGTTCAGGTGCTCCGCCTGGAGGCCAACGAGCCGCAGCAGCTCCCCCACCCGCTCCTCCACTTCGGAGCGCGAAGTGCCGTGCAGCCGTAGCGGCTGGCCGATGATCTGGGCGACGCGCTTGCGCGGGTTCAAAGAGGCAAAGGGGTCCTGGAAGACCATCTGCATCTCGCGCCGCAGCGGCTCGAGCTCGCGCCGCCCGGCGCTGGTGATGTCCTTGCCCCTGAAGTGGATGCTCCCCTCGGTGGAATCGATCAGGCGCATGATCGTGCGCGAGATCGTGGTCTTGCCACAGCCCGACTCCCCCACCAGGCCGACGGTCTCGCCCTCGGCGACCGAGAGCGTCACGTCGTTGACCGCGTGCACCCGGGCCACTTCGCGGTCGACGAGCAGGCCCTCCTTGATGGAGAAGAAGACCTTGAGGTGGTCAACGTCGATGAGCGGGACGCCGGTTTCGCTCACGCGGAGGGTGCCCCGGCCTTCTCGTCGAGCCCGATCTGGCCCGGGCGCACCTCGCGAAGCTCCTCCTTCTGGGCAGGCGAGAGCCAGCAGCGGTCCAGGTGTCCGGGCCGCTCCTGAACGCGCTCCTCGAGCGGCGGCACCTCGGCACACTTGGCGAACTCGTGCGGGCAGCGTGGCCGGAAGTGACAGCCCTCGGGGCGGTGGGCCAGCGACGGCGGCAGGCCGGCAATCGCCGGTAGACGCTCCGGCCGCGGCCGATCGACACGTGTGATCGAGCCCAGCAGTCCCCACGTGTAGGGGTGCTGAGGGTCGTAGAAGATCTCATCGAGCGTGCCCTGCTCCACGATCCGCCCGGAGTACATGACGGCGATACGATCGGCGATGTCGGCCACCACGCCCAGGTCATGGGTCACGAGGATCACCGCGGCGCCGGTCTCGTCGCGCAGCTCCCGGATCCGCTCGAGGATCTGGGCCTGAATCGTCACATCCAGTGCGGTCGTGGGCTCGTCCGCGATCAGCACGGAGGGGTCGCACGACAGCGCCAGCGCAATCATCACACGCTGGCGCATGCCGCCCGAGAACTCGTGCGGATAGGAGTCGAGGCGGTCGCGCGCCCGTGGGATGCCGACCTTGTCGAGCAGCTCGACGGTGCGCTCGCGGGCCTGGCGGTCGGGCATCGCGTCGTGCTCCTGGATCTGCTCCATGATCTGCTCGCCCAGCCGCAGCACCGGGTTGAGCGAGGTCATCGGGTCCTGGAAGATCATCGCGATCTCGGCTCCGCGCACTCGTCGCAACTCGTCCTCGGGTGCCGCGATCAGCTCGGTGCCCTTGTAGTCCGCGGTGCCCTCGAACCTCGCGTTGGGCGAGCGCGTGAGGCCCATCAGCGTCATGGCCGTGACCGACTTGCCCGAGCCGGACTCCCCCACCACCGCCAGGATCTCACCGGCGGCCAGGTCGAACGACACCCCGTCCACCGCCTGCACCACGCCCTCCTCGGTGGCGAACGCGACGCGCAGGTCACGCACCGAGAGCAGGGGATCGGAACCGGCAGGGCGCGGTGGCTGGGTGGCGGACTCCGGGGCGCTCACTACAGCCGGATGCGCGGGTCGAGGTAGGCGTACACGATGTCCACCACCGCGTTCATGAACACCACGAAGAACGCGAGGAAGATCGTCACGGCGAGCACCGGCGGGACGTCGAGCTGGCCGATCGACTCCGCGGCGTACTGACCCACTCCCTGGAGGTCGAAGACCGTCTCGGTGAGGATCGCCCCTCCGCCGACCACCGCTCCGAAGTCGAGACCCCACAGGGTGACGATCGGGATCATCGAGTTGCGCAGGACGTGCCTGACCATGATCTGACGCTCCGAGAGGCCCTTGGCGCGCGCGGTGCGCACGTAGTCCTCGTTGATCGTGTCGAGCACGTTCGAGCGCAGCACCCGCGAGTAGAACCCGATGAACAGAATGGCGAGCGCCGTCCAGGGCAGGATCAGGTGGTAGAACCAATCGAGCGGGTCCTCCGTGAGCTCGACGTACCCCCCGTTGGGGAACCAGCCGAGCTTGAAGCCCAGGTAGTAGTTCATCAGCGCCCCGATCCAGAAGACGGGCACCGAGATCCCGATCAGCGCGATGATCGTGAGGAAGCGGTCGGCGAACTTGCCCGCCTTGACGGCGCTGTAGAGCCCAAAGGCCACCGCGACGACCATCCACAGAATGGCCGCGCCGATGGCCAGCGACAGCGTGCGAGGAAGTCCCTTCTTGATCTCCTCGCCCACGGGCAATTGGGTGAAGTAGGACTGCAGATCGCCGGTGAAGACCTTCTTCATGGTGGTGAAGTACTGGACGACGAGGTTTTCGTTGAAGCCCCACTCCTTGCGGATCTGCTCGATCTGGGTCTCCGTCGGCTGGCGGCCGGCCATCCGCACCGCGGGATCCCCGTTCGGGATGACGTTGAAGATGAGAAAGGTCAGGACGGAGACCGCGAACATCACCAGAACCATCTGAAACAGCCTGCGAACGACGAAGCGGGCCATCAGTGCTCCAGGCGGACCTTGGCCCGTGGGTCGAGGGCGTCCCGCACGCCGTCGCCGAAGACGTTCAGCGCGAGCACGGTGAGGACGAGCATCGCGCCGGGGACGATGGCGAGGTGCGGCGCGGTGGCGATGCGCTCGACGCCCTCGTCGATCATCGTGCCCCACGAGGGGTTCGGCGGCCGTACGCCGGCGCCCAGGAACGAGAGCGCCGCCTCGAGCAGGATCGCGTTGGCGATCAGGAGCGTGAAGAAGACGAGAATCGTGGAGATCAGGTTCGGCAGGACTTCGCCGAACATGATCCGCAGCGGGCCGGCCCCCTGGGCGCGCGCCGCCTCCACGAATTCCTTCTCGCGCAGCGAGAGCACCTGCCCTCTGATCGGCCGGGCCATGTAGGGGATGTACACGAGGCCGATGACGAAGATCGGCACCACGAGCGAGTCGCCGCTGATCGTGATCGGTCCGAGTTTGAGCCCCCCGAGCGCGAGCGCCACACCCAGCGCCACGCCGAGGATCACCACCGGGAACGACCACAGCACATCGAGCAGCGCCCTGATCACCGAGTCGGTGGGGCCGCGGAAGAAACCCGCCAGGATGCCCAGGATGATCGAGAGCACGGTCGTCATGAACGCGGCGGTGAGCCCGATCAGGAGCGAGTTGCGCCCGCCGTAGAGCAGCCGCACCATCACGTCGCGACCGTTGGTGTCCGCGCCGAGGAAGAACTCGCCCTGCCACGTCGGGCCGATCGGGACACCGTTGAGGGCCACGACGTCGGTCTTCTTGCCGTCGATGACGACGGTGTCCGTCAGGTGGTTCTCACTGGGCCCTGTCTTGGCGACCTGATTCGCCCACAGGGGAGCGGCCAGGCAGACGGCCACCAGCAGCACGAAGACGAAGCCGAAGAACAGCGACACCTTGTTGCGCTTGAGACGGCGCAGCGCCAGGCGCCAAGGACCGACACCGTGGACGCCCTCTCGCTCGGCCTCGGTTTCCCAGGCCGCCGGTCCCTGCAGGGCGGTTTGGTCGGTGACGGGCTCGGTGGCCATCTCCCTCGCTCAGCTTCCCCTGGGGCACACCCTACCCCACCGGAAGGGCGCCGAAGCGCCCTCCGATGGGATGGGTCAGCCGTCTACTTGAGGCACCAGCTCGAGTAGTCGTTCTGGTAGACCGGATGGAACATGCGAGCAGTTCTCGAAGTCCATCCGCTCGGACATGAACGTCGAGACCGTCTCCGATCCGTAGGGGGCCACGTACGCCTCGTCGACGGCGTACTTGTCCGCCTCGGCCGCCTGCTCGGTGGCACCGTCGGCCGGGGCCAGCTTGACCTCATCGATCAACTTGTTCAGCTTCGGGTCGTCGACCCGGCCGAAGTTCTGATTGTTGGTCGGCTGGTTCGTCGCCCCGTCGATCAGGAACAGGAAGTTCGCCGGATGCGGGAAGTCCTGGAACCAGTTGGTAGCCCCGATCGCGGCCTTCGTCTTGTCGTTTCCGACGGTCTGGAAGTAGACCCCGGCGTCGATCACCTTGAGCTTGGCGCTCAGGCCGATCTTGTTGAGCATGTCGGTGAGGTACTGGCCGATCTCGGGCCGGTTCTCATCGTTGTTGGTGTAGACGTCGACCGTGTCGCCCTCGGCACCGGCGTCCTTGATGAGCTGGCGTGCCTTCTCGAGGTCACCCGGCTCGTTGGGATCGCCGTAGGGACACGGGTCGAGTTCCTCGTGGCCCTGCAGGCCCGGCGGCAGGAAGTTGCAGCCCGGAGCCAGGCGACCGCCGAACAGCCGCGACAGCGCGCGCGAGTCGACGCCGTAGTTGACCGCCTGCCTGACTTCCTTCTTGTCGAACGGCGGGACCGTCTGGTTCATGAAGAAGTAGTAGGTGTTTACCGTTTCCTGGGTCTTGTAGCGGTCGCTGTACTCCGCCTTCACCTGCGGCAGGAGGTCGGCCGGCGGCGGGTCCTGCATGAAGTCGAGCTTGCCGCTGATCACGTCCTGGGTCTGGCGCTCGGCCGACTTGACGATCTGCGTGGTGATCGTGTCGAGGTTGCCCTTCGGGATGCCCGGGATGTTGAAGTTCTTGTTCTTCTCCATCACGAACTGGCGGTTGGGCACCGACTCGGTGAACTTGTAGGGGCCGACGCCCGGGGGCGGATCGGCCGACAGGTTCTTGAACGGCGTGTCGCCCGGCACGATCCCGGCGAAGTTCATGGCCAGGACGTTGAGAATCGTGCCGTCCTTACCGGTCAGCGTGATCGTGACCTCGCCGGTCTTGTCGTCGGTCTCGATGCCGGAGATGTCGCCGTCGGGCTTGCCGGCGTCGATGTACTCCTGGGTGCCCTCGATGATCAGGTAGAAGCCGGTGGCGCCGGACTCGAGGTTGAGGACGCGCTTGATGGTGTGCTCGAAATCCGAGGCCTTGACGGGCGTCCCGTCGGAGAACTTGAGGCCCTTGCGCATGGTGAAGGTGACCGTCTTGCCGTCCTTGGAGACCTTGGGCAGCTCCTCGGCGACGCCCGGGATCAACTCGGTGCCCTCCAAGCCCTCGGCACGCTTGTAGGTGATCGGCGGCGTATAGACGAGCCACTGCGGCTCCCAGCCGTTGACGGTGTAGCTCAGCGCCGGATCGAGGTAGTCCGGCTGCGAGGTCTGGGAGATCGTGACCGATCCACCCTGCTTGGCCGCTCCGCCCTCGCCGCCGCTGTCGGCGCTGTCACCACCGTCGTCGTCGCTGCCGCAGGCCGCCATTGCAGACATGGCCAGAGCGGCGAACATCAGCACGAGAGCTCGTCTCCCGAGGTTCCCCATTCAATTCCCTCCAGAATTTAAGATTGGACGAGCGGTGTGCTCGCCGGGCGGCAACATACCCGTTTGCAGCGAGATCCGCCCCAGGTCAATCGAACGAAAATCTGTCCTTAACGCTCAGCCGGGGCGCCGGGAGGCGCCCGCATGAGTTCGTCGCGCATAACCTGCAGCGACTTGCGGATCAGCCGCGAGACGTGCATCTGGGAGAGCCCCACGCGCTGCGCGATCTGCGTCTGCGGTAGGCCCTCCTCGAAGCGCATGCGCAGAATCTCCCGCTCGCGCGGCGGCAGGCGGTCGAACGCGGGCTCCAGCGCCGCGCGCTGCTCGGAGCGCTCGAACTCCTCGTCCTCGTCGCCGATCGTCTCGAGCGGGTCCAGGTCCTCGTCCCCGCCGGGTCCGGTGGACAGCGAGACGGTGGAATAGGCGGAGCCCACCTCCATCGCCTCGAGCACGTCCTCGGGCGTCGTCTTGAGCTCCTCCGCGATCTCGCCGATGCTCGGTGAGCGCCCCAGCCTGCCGGTCAGACGCTCGATGGCGCCCGACATCGACGCGTTCAGCTCCTGGAGAGCGCGCGGGACGCGAATCGCCCAGCCCTTGTCGCGGAAATGGCGCTTGATCTCGCCCACCACGTTGGGGGTGGCGTAGGTGGCCAGCGACACCTCGCGGTCGAGCTCGAAGCGGTCGATCGCCTTGATCAGGCCGATCGCCCCCACCTGCTCGATGTCCTCCAGGGCCTCGCCGCGGCCCGCGTAGCGGCGGGCGAGCGAGCGCACCAGGGGCAGGTGCCGCTCGATCAGCTCTTCGCGGGCGTTCGTCTCTCCACCCAGGTGATAGCGCCGCAGCAGATCGCGGTCCTCGGCCCGAGCCTTCTCGCTCGACGCCTGGGTGCGTCGCTCGGGAAAGCTCACAGCACGCCCTTGACCTTGTCGAGGCGCACGACCACGCTGCCGTCGTCAGACTCCTCCACGCCGAAGCTGTCGACGACGGTCTGGAGTATTCGCTTGAGGGTGAGCCGGCCGGGAGGCGCGTCGCCGTCGGCCAGCGCCTCGGCGATGGCCCGCTCCTGCAGCGGGCCCACCCGGGCGCGGATCCCGTCGTGCAGCACCTCGAACGACATCTCCACGCTGCCGACCGGCCCGGCCTCCGCCAGCAGCCGCTCGACGGCGAGCTGGAGGTCGTCGATCTCCTCGAAGCCGAAGTCCACGCGCTCGGCGATGCCGCCGATGATCAGCCGGACCACGGCGTTGAAATCGCCCGACAGCGGTGCCTCGAGCTCGATGCGGGCGCCCTGCTCGCTCACGAGGGGTCTCCGATCGTTCCTTCCCCCACCACTCGGTCTCCGTCGAGCAGGCAGGCCAGCTGCCCGGGCGCCGCGCCGAACGCGGGACGCTCCAGGTCGACAACCAGGCGGTCCCCGTCGTAGCCGACCACGCAGGGAAACGGGTCGCCGTGGTAGCGCAAGCGCACGCTCTTCACACTCGACGGTCCGCGGTGAAGACGGACGTCGTCGAGCAGCACCCGGCGCGTGGCCAGCGCCTCGCGTGGCCCCACCACGACGCGGTTGCGTTCGGCGTCCCGCGAGAGGACGTAGACCGGCTCCGGGCTCGCCACGCCCAGCCCGCGGCGCTGGCCGACGGTGAAGTTGTGCTGGCCCTCGTGGCGCCCGAGCACCTGGCCGTCCCGGTCGACGATCTCGCCCGGTCGGCGCAGCCGGGGCCCGCCGTGGCGCTGCAGGAACTCGCGGCCGCCCAGGCCGGCCACGAAGCACAGGTCCTGACTCTCGCGCTTGTCGGCCACCGGCAGCCCGGCGTCGCGGGCCAGGGCGCGCACCGCGTCCTTGGTCAGGCCGCCGAGCGGGAAGGAGAGCCGGTCGAGCAGCGCCGGGTCGAGCTTGGCCAGCATGTAGCTCTGGTCCTTGCGGGGATCGGCGGCGGCACGAATCAACGGGCCGTCGGCGTCGCGGGCGATGCGCGCGTAATGGCCGGTGGCCAGGCGAGCGGCGCCGAGCGCGCCGGCCAGCTGAAGCAGGGCGTCGAAGCGCACGAAACCGTTGCAGCCCACGCAGGGGTTGGGGGTGGTTCCGCCGGCGTAGCCCTCGAGGAACGGGTCCACCACCTCGGCCCGGAAGCGCTCACGCAGGTCGATGGTCACGTGGGGCAGGCCCATGCTGTGGGCCAGGTGCCGCGCGCCGGTGACCGCCTGGGGCGAGCAGCAGCTGGCCTCGCCGTCGGTGGCCGGATCGGCCCACAGCTCGAGCGTGGCCGCCACCACCTCGTCGCCGGCGTCCAGCGCGAGCTGGGCGGCCGCCGCGCTGTCCACGCCGCCGCTCATGGCCACGAGGGTGCGTCGCGGGCTGGGCTCGAGCGCCGGCGCGCCGTCGCGCGCGGCCGCGCCCAGGGCGCGATGTAGGGCGTCGGCGGCCAGCTCGGCGGCATGACGCTTGCCGGGCACGAGCCCGCCGAGCGCGGCGGAGACGGTGTCTGCGTTTACGCGAGCGGCGTCCAGGAACGCAGCGCCCTCAACCAGCTCGACCAGCGCGCTGCCGGCGGCGGTGACCGCGCCGCAGCCGTCCGCGTCGAAGCCGGCGGCCGCGATGCGCGTGCCCTCGACCCGGACCGAGACGCGCACCACGTCACCGCAGGCGGCCCCGCCCGCGGCCCCTGCGTGCGGCTCTTCCGCAAGGGCGCCGTGGCCGGTGGGCCGGCTCAGGTGATCGGCGAATGAGCGCACGGGGGGCAAAGCTAGCGCGATTGGGCACCGGCGTGGGAGAGGAAAAAGGCCCCAGCCTGCCGCTGCCGAAATCCGAGAGTTGGGCCTGCTGTTCGGAGCAAGCTTGGGTGTCCTCCGCGACGGGCCACGGCCCTACCGCGAGTGGGACTCCCGTCCCGGTGGTGTTCGGCTCAACATGTACGGCCGGCTGGCGTACAGGCTCGGGCCTGAGACGAGGCTACCACCGGAATCCGGACGCTGCTCAGCCGGGCCGCGGCGGCGGCTGGTCGACCCGCACCCCGAGCTCGCGCAGCTGGGCCTCGCCCACCGGAGCCGGGGCTCCGGTGAGGGGATCTGCGCCGCTGGCCGCCTTGGGAAAGGCGATCACGTCGCGGATGGAGCCCACACCCGCCAGCAGGGCGGCCCAGCGGTCGATTCCGAAGGCGATGCCGCCGTGCGGGGGCGCGCCGAAGGTGAGCGCCTCCAGGAGGAAGCCGAAGCGCTCACGCGCCTCGTCCGGGCCGATGCCGAGTGCGCCGAAGACCTTCTGCTGCACCTCCGGCGTGTTGATCCGGATGGAGCCGCCACCGATCTCCCAGCCGTCGAGCACCACGTCGTAGGCCCGTGAGCGCCAGCTGCCGGGATCGCCGCCGAGGTCGCCGGTGGGAGCGGTGAACGGGTGGTGGAGCGCGTCGAACCGGCCCTCTTCCTCGTTCCAATCGAACATCGGGAAGTCGGTGACCCAGAACAGGTCGTGGCCCTCGGGCTTGCGCTCGGCCACCTCCGGTCGCAGCGCGCCGAGCACCTTCGCCGCCACCTCCGCGGTGTCCGCCACGACGAGGACGGCGTCGCCCTCACGCGCGCCGAGCGCCTCCGTGGCCGCCCGCACCTCGTCGTCAGACAGGAACTTGGCGATGGGCGAGCGCCAGCTCCCCTCCGCTTGGACGACCGCCCAGGCCAGACCCTTCGCGCCCAGCGACTGGGCTCTCTCGGTGAGATTGTCGAAGCGGCTTCGCGGCCACTCGCCTGCCGCCTTGATCGCTCGCACCACGCCCCCGGCCTCGACGGCGCCGCGAAACACCTTGAACTCGCTGCCGGCGAACACGCTCGAGAGGTCGGTGATCTCCACTCCCAGGCGGCGGTCGGGCCGGTCCGACCCGTAGCGCAGCATCACCTCGTCGTAGGTCACCCGCTCGACGGGCAGCTCGACCTCGATGCCCCCGAGCCTCAGCGTCTCCTGGAGCAGGGGGTCGATCGTGGCGTAGACGTCCTCCTCATCCACGAACGACATCTCGAGGTCGAGCTGGGTGAACTCGGGCTGCCGGTCGGCGCGGAAGTCCTCGTCCCGGAAGCAGCGCGCGATCTGGAAGTAGCGCTCCATTCCGCTCATCATCAGCAGCTGCTTGAACAGCTGCGGCGACTGCGGAAGGGCGTACCAGGAGCCGCGCACGAGGCGGCTCGGGACCAGGAAGTCGCGCGCGCCCTCGGGCGTCGAGCGGGTCATGATCGGCGTCTCGATCTCGAGGAACCCCTCGGCGGAGAGGTGATCGCGGATCGTCTTCACCAGCCGGTGGCGCAGGATGATCTGGTCGCGCATGGTCTCCTTGCGCAGGTCCAGATAGCGGTAGCGCAGGCGCAGCTCCTCGCCCACCGGGTCGTCCTCGTCGATTTGGAAGGGCGGCGTCCGGGCGTCGGCGAGCTGCTCGAACCCGGACACCACCAGCTCGACCTCGCCGGTGGGCAGGTCCGGGTTCACGGCCGCCTGGTCGCGGCCCACGAGCTCGCCCTCGGCGGTCAGGACGTCCTCGGCCCGCAGAGCGCCCGCCGCGGCGTGCGCCTCCGGCGCGTCCTCGGGGCGGAACACGAGCTGCAGCAGGCCGGTCCGATCGCGAAGGTCGATGAAGATCAGGCCGCCGTGGTCGCGGCGGCGGTGCACCCAGCCGGCCACCCTCACGCGGCCGCCGACGTCCTCGGTGCGCAGCTCCCCCGCCCAGTGTGAGCGGTAGCGGTTCGAGCGAGGAGCCTTCACCGAAGCGTCTCCCGGACCATCTTCACCGCCTCATCAGGGTCGCCGGCCTGGCGCTGGTCGCCGCTGTCCATGTCCTTCACGTCGATTGCGTCGCCGAGGATCACAGTGGCCCGTGCCCCGATGCGATCGGCCTGCTTGAGCTGGCCCTTGAGCGAGCGGCCGGCCTGCTCGATCTCGACCCGGATGCCCTCGTCACGCAGTCTGCGGGCCAGCGCGAAGGCCGACCGGGCGCTGTCCGGCTTGGCCAGCGCGATGTAGACGCGCTCCTCGGCGTCCGGCTCCTCCGAGGAGGCCAGCAGGATGCGCTCGACTCCGGCCGCGAAGCCCACCCCGGGAGTGGGCGGCCCACCGAGCTGCTCGACCAGCCCGTCGTAGCGTCCGCCTCCGCCGAGGGCCGCCTGTGCTCCCAGCCGGGGTGACTCGAGCTCGAAGACGGTGCGCGTGTAGTAGTCCAGCCCGCGAACCAGGGTCGAATCCAGCTCGTACTCGAGGCCGGCGGCGTCCAGCAGGGCGCGCACGGCGGCGAAGTGCTCGGCATCGTCGGCGCTCAGGCGGTCGAGCAGGCGGGGTGCCTCGGTCATCACCGCGCGCGTGCCCGCGTGATCGGCGTCGAAGGCCCGCAGAGGATTCTGGTCGAGGCGCTCGCGCACCTCCCCCGACAGCTGTTCCTCGCGCGTGCGAAGGTAACCGGCGAGCTCCTCGAGGTACTCGGCGCGGGTCTCGGGTGTGCCGAGGCTGGCCAGCCGCACCCGCGCAGGGCCCGCCCCGGCGCGGTCCACGATCTCGGCCAGCAGCAGGATCAGCTCGGCATCGAGGCTGGGGTCGTCGGAGCCGAGCGCCTCCGCGTCGAGCTGGGTGAACTGGCGAAAGCGACCGGCCTGCGGTGCCTCGTGGCGAAAGAACGGGCCCCAGGTCCAGAGCTTCACCGGCTGGGCCTGCTTGTGCATGCCGTGCTCGGCGTAGGCGCGGCAGATCCCCGCCGTGTTCTCGGGCCTGAGCGTGAGCGAGCGGCCGGCCTTGTCCTCGAAGGTGAACATCTCCTTCTGGACGATGTCCGTGGACTCCCCCACCCCGCGTGCGAACAGCTCGGTGTCCTCGAACACCGGCGTCTCGTAGGGCTCGTAGCCGGCGCGCCCGAGCACCTCGGCGGCGAGGCGCTGAAGCGCGAGCCGCCGGCGCGCGACGGCGGGCGGGACGTCCTGGGTCCCGCGCGGCGCCTGCAGCTTTGGGCTCACCGCGCGAGCTCGGTGAGGAACGGGTTGGAGGCCCGCTCCGCGCCGAGGCTCGTGGTGGCCATGTGGCCGGGATAGACGGCGGTCTGCTCCGGGAGGGTGTCGATCAGCATCCGGATCGACTCGAGCAGGGTCGCGTGGTCGCCTCCGGGAAGGTCGGTGCGCCCGATCGACTGCTGGAAGAGCACGTCGCCGGAGAGGATCGCCTGCTCTTCGGGAATGGAGAACGTCACGTGTCCCGGACTGTGGCCCGGGGTGAACAGCACGTCGATCTCGAAGCCGGCGAGCTCGAGCCGCTCGCCGCCGCTCAGCGTGTGCTCGGCCTCGTAGTCCTCGAACGGGCCAAAGCCCGGCCAGGGAACGAACGAGTTGATGTCCGCCAGCACGAAGGCCTCGATCTCGGGCACCCACACCTCGGCCCCCGTGGCCCTGGCCACCGGGGCCACCGCACCCACGTGGTCGAAGTGGGTGTGCGTCAGCAGGATGCCGTCGAGGGTGACGCCGAGGGCGTCGATGGCGCCGAGCAGCGTGTCGGCCTCGTCGCCGGGGTCCACGATCAGCGCGCGGTCGGACCCCTCACGCCGGATGAGGTAGGTGTTCTCGGCCACCGGGCCGACCGTGAACATCCGGACGTCCACGGCTACTTGCCTGCCGCTTTTCGCTTCTGACGGAAGTTGTAGATCAGCAGGTCGGTGCCGTAGCCGAGCGGGATGTAGAGCAGGAACATCACGCCCGCGAGGGCGATGCCGGCGGGGATGGGGCGGTTGAACAGCAAGACCACGAGCACGCCGAACACGGCCGCGGCGATCGCGGCACGGTTGATCGCGCCCTTCCAGTTCGGCGGCTTGGACAGCCGGTCCTCGCGGCGCTGGCGGGCCACCGACTTGGCGTCGGTGCGGTTCTGGTTGCGTCCGGTGCGGCCCGAGCGCTCGATGGTGCCCGCGGGAGTACCGCGATGCTTGCGGGTGCGCTTGCGTTTCGTCTGGGCCACTGAGTGTCCTTACGTTATTCGATGGCCGCCAGCACCTCTTCGAGAATGTGGCGCTCCGGATCGAAGCCCCGCAGGGGCACATCCTCGGGAAAGTCCGCGAAGGCCGCACGCGGCGCCAGGCCGATCAGCTCCGCCTCGGGCACCTCGGCCCGCTCGCGCACGTGGTCCACCACCGCGCGCAACGGCACCGCCCGGTGGTCGTGCACATTGGTGGACACCTGGGCTCGGCCGCGATCCTCCAGGTAGAGCCCCAGCGCCCGCACACCCGGCAGCCCGCCACCCGACTCACGCAGGCCGGCGGCGATCTCCTTCGCCAGCGCCACGTCGTCGCTCGCCAGGTCGACGTTGAAGGCCACCAGCGGGGGCCGCGCTCCCGCCAGGACCGCCCCGGCGGTCGGGTGGGCCCGGTGCGGCCCGTAGTCGGGCACGAGCTCGCCGGCCTCCATCCTGCGAGCCAGCTCGGCGGGACCGCCGCGGCGAATGAACGCCCGCTCGGCGTGCTCCGGCCGGGTGGCGAGCTCGCCGTACAGGAAGACCGGCAGCTCGAGATCGTCGCCGATCAGCGCGGCGGCCGTCAGCGCCTCGGCGCAGGCGGCCCCGTGACGCTCCTCGTCCAGGTACACCACCGGCATCACGTCCAGAGCGCCCACGTGGGGATGGATGCCGGCGTGCGCGCTGACGTCGATTCGCTCCACGGCCGCGCGCGCGCCGCCCGCGAGCGCGGCTGCCAGCTCGCCCTGGCGGCCGGCGAGGGTGAACACCGCCCGGTGGTGGTCGGGATCGGTGTGCAGGTCGAGGAAGCGGGCGGGGGCGAACGCCAGCTCGATCGCCTCGAGTACGTCCAGGTCCCGTCCCTCACTCACGTTGGGGACGGCCATCAGGAGAGGCGCGTCGGACACGCCGCGAAGGCTAGCCCCGGGTGGTGTCCAGTGGATGCAGGTCGGGGTCACCGCCGTTCCACACCTCGTCCGGTGCCGGAGGCGGATAGGTGTGCGTGGCCGGGCGGTCGTCGGCGCCGGCCCGGCGCATGTGGCGGTAGTAGCGCCAGTAGAGGGGAGCGGCCAGAACCGCAAGGCCGGTGAGAACGATCAGGCCGGCGAGCGTCCAGAGATGGCGGTACAGGAGATCGCCTTCCCCTGCGATCAACGCCGCCGCACCGGCGAGGATCAGGGAGAAGCCCACACCGTTGTAGTAGTCCATCGGGAAGCGCCACAGCCAGGGCACCTCGAACCACCAGACGTTGCCGCGCTTGAAGCGGCGCACCGTGTACGCCGGGTTGAGGACGAACCAGAGGTAATCCCAGAACACGGCGAGCAGGAAGTAGAAGGCCACCACGGCGAACTCGTCCTCGACCGTCCACTCCAGACCGAACCCGAACGGCAGGTGCAGGAGCACCAGCGGGATGGTGAAGGCGTAGACGTGATACCCGGTGAGCGGCCTCGAGCCCATGACGATTCCGTAGACCCGACCGAACAGTCCCCGCTTGTAGTACCAGGTGGGCAGGCGCTCGGCCCAGCCGTACCCGCCCTCGATCTCGAGCTCGATCCCGGCGAGCCCGAAACACCACAACCAGAGCACGATGATGAGGCCGATCTCGAGCTCGTCCATGCACTGAGGTTCGGTGCTGGGAGGCGGTCCACCTTCCTGGCACTACACTCTCGGCGGCGCCGGAGCCGTGGGGGACAGGCGTCGCGCGATCCTGCCTGGGTCGCGACTCGAATCGAGGGGAAGGACGGGAGCCCATGACCCATCGAAGAAACGTTCGTATGCCGCTGTCCGGTCTGATTCGCCTGTCGCTGCTGGGAGGGGCGCTGGCCGGCTCGCTGCTGCTGCTCGCCGCCGTGCTGCCGCTCGCGCAGGCGTCGGCCAAGCCGCGCAAGCTCGCCATCATGAGCCCGGCCGAGAACGCCAACGTCAAGGGCAGGGTGAAGGTCATCGTGCGCGCTCCGAAGCGCTACAAGAAGGTCCGCTTCGGCGTGGACGGCCGGCGGATGTGGGTCGATCACAAGTTCCCCTTCAAGTTCCGCAAGACGGGATATCTGAGGACCAAGCAGCTCGGGCGCGGCAAGCACCGTCTGTGGGTGGCCGGCAGGCGCAGGGGCGGACGGCTCGACCGCGTGGCGCGCGTCTTCTACGTCCGGCGTGGCCGCAAGGGCAAGCCCCGCGCAACACCGCCACCGTCAGCGCCGCGCCGGCCTGCGTCGCCGCTGGCCCCGTTCGGCGGCACCATCCTCTTCCGCGGTGACTTCGACACCGGGGACGCCGAACAGTTCCGGAACGTGCAGTCCGCCCCCGGCCGGGTGACGTTCGGGACAAGCAATCCGGCGCCGTTCCAGGGCTCGCACTGGGGCCGCTTCGAGGTCCGGCCGGGCGACGAGGCAGCCAGCGGCAACCGCGCCGAGGTGACCGGCCCGGACTTCGACGAGGGCGACGAGCGCTGGATCCGCCAGGCCATCTACGTGCCGTCCGGTACGGCGACGGAGTCGGGCTGGCGCCTGGTGGCCCAGTTCCACAACCAGGGCGGCGGCTCCCCGCCGGTCGCCCTGTTCCTGGAGTCGGACTCGGGCCTGAGCTTCGAGGTCGGGCACGGCGACTCGTCGACATTCGACTGGAACGGCCCGGCGATCCAACGCAACCGCTGGTACGACATCACGCTGCACATCAAGTTCTCTTCGAGCCCCTCGGAGGGCTTCGTGGAGGTCTACCTGGACGGCCGCCGGCAGACCATGACCAATGGCCAGCCGCGCCGCTACCGGGCGACGCTGGAAGACGGCGGGGCCTACTACAAGACCGGCATCTACCGCTCGGATTCGATCGGCCAGACGGACGTCGTCTACCACGACAACGTGCTGATAGCCGGACCGTGATTTGGGAGCCGGAGCCGCCGCCCGAGTCGCACTAGACTCGGGCGAGCGGCTCCGTAGCTCAGCGGTTAGAGCGCACGACTCATAATCGTGAGGTCCCTGGTTCGAATCCAGGCGGAGCTATCCAGTCCCGGAGCGGCGTTGAGGGCTGCTCCGGGGCCCGCGCCCGGGGGGAGCCGGTAGGCGCTAAACGGCGGGAAACGGCGGGAGCAGACTCGTTAACGGGCAGCGAGCGGGCTACCGGCCGACGGCTTCACTGGCGGGGCGAGGGAGACTCCCCCGACGTGGACCCCCGGCCCAGCCCGGTCCAGAAACCGGCCCGCCCCACCGACGGCTCTCCTCCGAGGCGCGCGCCGCCCGTAACGAGGCCATCGCGCGGCGGCGGCTAGAAGGCGCGAGCGTCACCGAGGTGATGGAGGAGTTCGCCGTCTCAAGGAACACCGTCAAGCGGGCGACCCGGGACCACGCCGCCTCGTTGCGGCGGGAGCCGGAGGAGCTCGCGGCGCTAGACCTGCCGGACGTAGAGCACCTCCTCTACCTCGGCCTGACGGCTACCGGCGAGGGGCTGCGGCGCTGCCTCGAGATCCTCCGGGACGGGCGCCGGGACAACATCACGATCGGCGCTGCGAACGCGGCGAGCAGGGCGACCTCCGCGCTCATCGTCGCGCTGATCCGGACTGGCTACCTGCCGGAGCCGGGGGATGAGTACCTGCGCCGGAGGGTGGAGCGGATGGACGAGGTCTGGGGCGTGGAGCTGGCGCGGATGGCGGAGCGCGCCGTCCTCGCGGACGAGGAGTTCGAGCGCGTACTCGGGCGGGTCACGGACGACGCGCGGTTCCAGTCCGGACTCGCGCTGATCACGACGAACGGAAGGGAGCACTGATGAACTACGACGCCGAGCTTGGAGACCTGCGGGAGGCCGACTGGGGCGCGCTCGCGGAGGACGCCCCGGAGCGTCCGCCCGATTGCCGCCGACCGTCCGCGCCGACCCCTGCGGTTGAGGAGCGGCACCGCCGCGAAGCGCGGGAGCGGGCGGAGTTCCGCGCCCGGTCGATCGCGAACGTCGCGGAGGACGTGACGCTCGATGATCTCGCGGAGCGGCTCGGGATCGACGCGAGCCTCGCGGACGAGGTCTACGACTCCGCACTTGCCCGCCGGCCGCTGCGCCCGGAGGTGCTGCACGAGCTCGGGGTTGAGGGTCCGCGCCGCCGGCCGCGCTCGGAGATGGTCGCGGCGCTCGGCGGGGAGGATTCCGTCAAGGAGATCGCCGGGGAGTTTGCCCGGGAGGTCGCCGGCCGTGCGCCGCACTGCGCCGGGACGGACGTGACGCCGCTCGCGACGACGGAGGAGGAGCTCGCCCCATACCTCGACGCGCTCGCGGAGGCGGACCGGGAACACGTGGCGTAGTGCCCGGCCCTGTGAACCTCGCGGCCTCCGCTGTCGTAGGAGGTCGGGCGGCCCGAACAGGTTTGGTCTACGTCCCGCCCACGTCGGGGCGGGAGAACAGCTGAGATGAGCGAGAGGGAGGGGAGCGCGTGGCGCTGACGGAGACCCAGCTGCGCCAGTACGGGTATCGGGAGAACCGGGAGACGGAGGCGCACCGGAGGCGGATCAAGGGGCTTGTCACGCGGGACCTCAGGGACCGAGAGGCGGAGCTGCGTGAGCTGATGGACCGGCTCGGCGCGGCGTACGTCGCCGTGTACGAGGTCCCGGCGGAGTCCGAGGAGCGGAGCAGCGCCTAGTGGCAGCCCGGGAGATCGACAAGCTCATCGATGAGACCGCCCGCGCCGTCCGGCTCGGCAAGGCCGCGCTGCGGTACCTCGGCTAGAGCATGGGCCGCCCGATGACATATGACCCACTCGCCGACCTGCGCCACGGCCTCGAGGACGCGCGCCGGGCGGGGACACCCTTCGATGCCGCGTGGAGCGTGTCGCTCTCCGGCGCCCGCTGGCCCGGTGACACGCAGACGCGCGCCTGGTACCGGGCCGCGCTCGCGGACACGCGCGAGCACTGGGAGGACGCCTACGAGGGACGTCCGCCCCGCTATCGCGGCGCGGCGGCGATCGCCTGCCTCGCGGCGGCGCTTGACGGGGAGCCGCTCTTCGGCGCGCCGGAGCCGGCCGCGCCCGTCGCGCACGGCGCGAACATCTCGATTGAGTCGGGGTTCACTAAGGGGCGGACGCGGCCGACGGTGGGTAGGAGAGCCGCCGCCGCCTGAGCCGCCGCCCCGCACTCCTGCGCTCAACCCGGACCTAGCCCGGGATCGCCGCCGGCCGCGTCGCCGTCTGCCCTACCGCTAGCCCGCTAGGGGCGGGTGCGCCCGGCGGGGGCGGGTACGCTCCCGGGCGTTCTTCCGTCTCGTCTGACGTAAGAGCTTCTTGACCCGGCGCGGGCCCGCCACCTCGGCGGGTCCGCCTCGTTCTAGGGGCCGTGTGCGGTTTACGTGTTCGAGACGAGGGATCCTTCCCCCGGCGTCCCGAACGGACGCGCTCCGAGGTCGAAGGAGCTGGACGAGTCGGAAGGAGATCCACCCGTCGTGAGCACCACCGCCGCCGCGCCGGCCCGCTGCGAGAGCTGCGGCGTCCCCGCCGACCGCGCCCCCTACGGCGAACTCTCTCCCTCCGGCACCGCCGGAGCGCCCGTCTGCCTCAACTGCCACGAGCGCGCCGCCGCGAAGACGCGCCCGCCGGCCGAGCCGCCCGCCGCCAAGCCTCGCGAACAATCGAGCGCGGGCGCTCACCATCCCTCTCCCCTAGCTCTAAGAGACGTAGACGTAGAGGACGTTCCCCCTAAGCCGGACGTAGTAGAGAGCAGCTACGTAGAGACTTCTCCCCTCGTAGCCAGCAGTTCAGTTGACGTTCCCGTTCCTGTTCCTTCTCCGAGTAGCGCAGAGAGGGGGGAGGGGGAGGAGGGTGAGCGTGCCGATTTCGACGTGCTGCTTGACGCGGAGGAGGCTGGGCTGGGGCCGCCCGTGATCCCTGTGGAGACCCCGGGGCTTCCGGGCTGGGCGACGCCGTCGATGCGAAGCGTCCTGGACTTCATGGCGCACTGCTCCGGGCTGCTCCGCGGCGCGGGGGATGACGGCTCCGTGATCTTCGCCGTCGACTGGGCGGCGGGGCGGCTCGGACGTAGTGGCTCGGCCGTCTCGTCGGCGCTCAAGCGGCTCCGGGCGTGCGGGGCGGTCAGGCGCCTCAAGCGCCTCCCGCCGCTAGAGAGAGGACGGCCGGGACCGTGGGTGTACGCCCTCGCGGAGCATGACCCGCTCCCAGATGGCGCGCGTCCGGTCGAAGCCGACGAGGCCGGGCGCGTCGATCAGGGAGAGGAAGTTCGCGAGGACGTTCCCGTGGGTCAGGCAGTAGCCGATGACGGTCGGGAAGTGGGGGAAGGCGACGGGGTGCTCGTCGCAGCCGGGGACGGCGCAGGTGGGTTCGGGCACGGAGGTCTCCTTCACGCTCAGAACGGTACGGCGGGGAGCGTACGGTGAGGCGCGGCGGCGCGGTCCCGCCGGCCGTCGTGGTCCGCCGCTGGCTCCGGGAGGGCCGGAGGCCGTCCGACCTCAAGCGCTGGAGGGCGGTCGTCCGGGCGGCGCGTCGGGAGAGCCTCCGGATGGCGGAGCTGCTGAGGCGGGAGCGGTGACGCGGCTCGACTGGGAGCGTGAGCGGGTTGTGCGGGGGCCGCGGAGCAGCTGTGGTTCAACCGGAAGGCCGCCTGCAGGCGGGCTGGCGCCCCTCCGGGGGCGCCGGCCCTCCCGTGGATCGGGGTTAGCCGCCGAACGTGAAGCGCTCACCGTTGATCTCGAAGGAGCGCAGCAGCGCCGAGAGGTTGTCACCGCCCGAGAAGCCGGTGCTGATGAAGATGCCCGAGATGACCTCGCCGGCGTGCGCCGCCTTCACGTCATCCCACGGCTCATCTGGTCCGTTGCCCGGGTCGTCGTCGTAGCGCACCGTGCCATCTGTGACGATCCACTCCTGCAGCACCCCTTCAGCCGTCGCCGGGATGGGCTGGGTGTTCGGGGAGAAGATCACGTCGTGCGCGCCGCCCTCCAGGAAGATCCGGAGGTACGGAGCGCCCACCGGGTTGTCGTCGTCCGTGTTGTAGAGCGCCCGGTAGATCAGCGTGCTGACATCACTGAGCGTCCGCCCATTGAGACCCGAGTACAGCACCGAACCGCCAGCAGCGCCGCCGTCAGCGTACGGGCCGAACTCGACGCCATCCGGCGTGAGGCTCACCGTGGGGTTCGTCGCCCCGAAGCCGCCAGACGGCAGCGAAGTGATCCTGGTCTCGCCAGAGTCGCCCTTGTCGCCCTTGTCGCCCTTGTCGCCCTTGTCGCCCTTGTCGCCCTTGTCGCCCTTGGCTCCGGCGGGTCCCGGCGGGCCGCCCTCGTCGAGTTGCGTGCGTACCTTTTTCGCCAGCCGATCGCGGGTGATCGTGCTCTTCTTGATGTCGTCGTGCTTGATGGTGCCGTTCTTGATGTCCGCGCTCTTGATCGTGCCGTCCTTGATGTCTGCGCTCGTGATGAGCGTGGCGGCAGTCGCGGTAGCGACGCCCATCACGAGAGCCGTGACGACGCACGCGAAGATGGTCTTGCCCATCTGTCCCTCCCCTTTTTGTTGGCTGAGCCACGCGGTGGGTAGTACCCACGGGCCCTTGGGGTAAGTCTCGAGGTCTGACCCGCAGTGTGTCAAGGGCGTGGCTGGAGTGTCGGCCAGCTCGCTGGGCGGCGCTCGGTAGGGCGACCTCTCGCGTGTGCACTGCGCGCTACCCAGGCGCGGAGCGGGCCGCCCGGGGCGCGCCGCCGGCCACTGCCCAAGCGCCGCCCCGTAGCCTCCGGCGCCGTGCCTAGGAAGGTGCTCGTGATCCACCCCGGCACCCGCTTCGGGAGGCTGATGGTGATCCGCGAGCGGGAGCTGTTCCCGCTGGAGACGCACGTGCTCGTCTGCTGCGACTGCGGCGACTGGCGCTCCGGCTGGTCGGAGCCGTTCTGGGCCGAGATCGCCGAGCTTCGACGGACGCGCGAGAACCGACTCCGGTCCTGTGGCTGCCTGGCCCGAGAGCGGGGCGACGCGAACCTCCGGCCCGGAACCTCGATGCCCGGGGAGCGCAACCCGGCGGCGAGGCTGAGCGAGGCGGAGGTCGCCGAGATCCGGGCGCGGCTCGCGGCGGGCGGGTCGGGGCGCGGCTCGCGGAGCGTTACGGCGTCTCTCGGAGCGCCGTGTGGCAGGCGGCGCACGGGGAGACGTGGGCGCACGTCGGCGGGGCGCTGACCCGGGGGCCCGCCCGGTGAGCGCCCGCCGATGAGCACTGCGCGCAATCAGGGCGCGGAGCCGGACGCCGGCCGCGCGTCACCGGGCGCTACCCGACCGGCGTCCGATGAGCGCGTGATCACGACGGTCTCGATGCCGCGCCGGGAGCTTGAGCGCATCGACGCCATGGCGGCGGCGCTCGGCGTCGATCGCGGGCGACTCCTCCGGGCGGCGGCGCTCTGGGCGACGCACCAAAACCTGGAGCGCGTCCGGGTCTGGCTCGGGTGGCTGCCGCGTAACCGCGAGTGGCGTGAGCGTCTACTTGACGTGCTTACGCCGGAGCGCGCGGTTGACCTCGGCGAGCTGGCGGGGCTGCTCGGGACGCGCCGGGACAGCTTCCGCTCGGCGCTCGACCGGCTCGTCGAGGACGGCCTCGTCGCGCGTTCCGGACTCGGCCGGCGCGGCTCGCCGCTGCGCTTCCGGCGCACGCTTGAGGGTGAGCGGCGGCGGGCGCAGGTGCAGCGGGCCGAGTGTGAGCGCGCGGCGGCGGCGCGGCTCAGGGCGCGCGGCTACTGACCCCTCGCTCACCCATCCGGGTGCCGCCCCGTACCCGCGCCGCCCCCGTTTGGATTACACCTCGCTCACTAGCTCTCGCCGCGATCCCGCTCCCGGAGCGGAGCGTCTGCGAGTTGCTTGACACGGAGCCGGATCCGTGCACGATGGACCGCCCTCATGGTCCGACTTGCCCAGCCCTACCGCTCGCCGTACTCGGTGCTCGCCCGCCTCGCCGCTGGTGACCCGCTCCAGGTCGCCATCGCTAGATCCCGCCGTCCGGCGCCGTACGGCCGGAGCGCTGCTCACCGGCGGCGTGGCGGCGTCGAGCGCAGGCCCGCGGTCCGCAGGACCAGCCGGGCGGCTCGGGGCTCAACGGCGGCGCCCGGCGACCCCGACTTAGGCGACGAACCCCCGCCCGGCTCGGCCGGGCTCCAGGATCACCGAGCGTCCAAAGGAGGGCGGCCGCGTTAACGCGCCGCGACCGCGACCGCATCCAGGCGGCCCGGGTAGCGCGCGGCGATGTCGCCCGCATGCTCGGCACGGAGCCTGACCTCGTCACGAGCGTGGCCCTGTCCAGCCGCGAGGTCTGGGTCACAGAGCACGCGCTCCAGACTTGGCTCAAGCGCGTTGACTACCACCCGTCGGCGCGGGAGTACGGCGTCCGCGAGCTCGAGAAGATGCTCCGCGGGTGCGCCTGGGACTCGGCCGAGCCCGCGTGGATCCGCCCGTCGCTCTGGCACCGGGCCCGCGCCGAGGGCTACCTCGTCGTGGAGGGCGGCTGCCTCCCCGTCGTGCGCAATCCTGACGGGCGGCTCGTAGCTACCACCTACCTGCGGCAGGAGGGGCGGCCGCGGTGAGCGCGAACGAAGCGGACTCCGCTGGCCGGGCCCTCACCAACCCGACTGGCGAAGGCGGCCAGTGACCGCCGAGCCGGAGATGACCGGCGCGCCGAATGAGCTGACCGACGAGGAGGCGGCGCGGCTCAAGGAGCTGCGTGCCGTCGTGGACGAGTATGTCGAGGCGGGCCTAGCTGCCGGCCGCGCGCTGCGCGAGATCAGGGACGAGCGGCTGTGGCGGAAGGCGTCCAAGAGCTGGACGGCCTACTGCGACGACTTCCTGCCGGTCACGAAGACCCGGGCGGACCAACTAATCAGGTTCGCGCGGATCCGCGACGAGTGGGAACCCGGGTTTCCACCGCCGCCGCTCAACGAGAGGCAGGCGCGCCCCCTCCACGGACTCTCTCCGGAGGAGCGCGCCCACGTCGCGCAGCGCGTGGACGTGGAGTCCGGCGGCGTCGGGTTCGAGGGCGTCTCGGCCGAGCGGGTCCGGAAGATCGCCGAGGAGGTCTCCGACTCCGTCGGCGCGGAGCTGGTCCCGCTCGATCAGCGCGGCCTCGTCCTCGTCTCCAACCGGCGGGGCGTCCGACTGATCAAGCGAGGCTGGGTCCTACGCCTGCTGACCGCCCTCGCCGAGGCCGCGGCGAAGATGGCGGGGCTCGGCCCGTACGCGATTGAGGACGCGGTGCGCGGGATCCCGGAGGAGGACGGGGAGAAGCGCCGCGAGCAGGTATGGGTGGTCGCTAGCGTCGCCGCCCGCCTCGTCTCAGCCTGCACTGAGCGCTGGCCGGAGGGACCGTCCGCCTCCGGGCAGGAGCGGTGGATGATGCCGTGGGCGGGCCTAGCGGGCAGCAACCGGGCAGGCGAGCCGCGAACGCCGGCCGGTTCCAGGAGGAGCCGGGATGAGCGGAGGCGTCGCTGGAAGGCGCTCCCGAGGAGGCGCCGGCCCGACCCCCGACGGGAGTTGGGAGCCGAGCCGCGCCGCTGTGATGACGGCCGCCGTGGCGGCGATCGGTAGGAGCCTAGATCGGCCGCTGGACTCCGACGGGCGGGCGGCGCTAGGTTGGCCCGGTGATGGCGGCTAGAGGCGGCGACGCGCGGGTCTTCGCGCTCCTGCGGCGGGTCTCCCGCGACCCCGGCGAACGTGCTCGCGCAGCCACTCCTCGCCGTCATACGGTCGCGCCGTCCGTCATGCGTGCGCCGGGCACCTGGGCGTCGGTCCCGGACTACGCGTAGACGTCCGTCACGGACGCGGCGGCGTAGTTCGAGCCGCGCCGGCCCCTCGGACCCCGACGAGGACGAGCCTGGGCGAGCCGGGCTGACGGAGGCGGGGCGATGACGCGGCGCGAGATCCGCGTGGCCGCCTCCCCACACACGACGCGGCCGGCGCGCGTGGTGAGGATCCGAAGGAACGACGGTGCCGCCCGGATCGAGCTCGGGCTCGGGCAGCTAGGCGGACGGATCCTCTCGACCTCGCTCACGCCGGAGGAGTCACGGAAGATCGGGGAGCTGCTCCTCGCCGAGGCGGACGCCGCCGAGGCGATCCTGCGGGAGCGCGCGGAGGACGGCCGGTGAACGAGCTGCCCCCTGACCCGGTCACCGACGCGGACGTCGCGGACACGGTCCTGAACAGCCTCCTCGACGTGATCTTTCGCCCGGAGGGACGGGCGCCGCTCGAGGTGGCCGTCGCGGCGCTCTCGCACAGCCTCGTCGTCGGCGCCCTGCTCGCCCTGCTCGACCGCCTCAACGAGTACGCCGCCCAGGCGCTTGAGCGGCCCGGCCCGAACGTGCTGATTGGGGACCCGTCGTGGCGGGCGCTGATCGCCCTGAACGACGAGCTGGAGGGGGTCGTCGACGGGGGCGCGTCGGCGCGGACGGCGGTCCGGTCCGTGATGGGCGGGCGGGAGGAGGCGGAGCTGCGCGAGATGCTCACGGGCGTGTTGCGGCTACTCGCCGCCGAGCGGGGGGACGGATGAGCACCCCGGCGGCTGCTGCACACGGTGGCCGGACATGCGGAGGCGACGTGAGCGGGCGTCTCACGGGTCGGGATCGTCTCCGGGTCCTGACGGGCGGGCCGCGTGACTCGCGGTGCTACGGGACGCCTAGACGATGACCGCCCCGGACCCGGCGCTCGTGCGGCGGGTCGTTGAGCTACTCCGCGACGCCGGCCTCGTCGCCGCCCCAGCTCCGCGCTACCTGACGACGGAGGAGGTCGCCCGGCGGCTCTCCGTCACCCCCAGGTGGGTCCGTGAGCATCGGGCGCTCCTCGGCGGCGAGCGGCTCGGCCGTAACTCACGAGGTCCGCTCCGGTTCCCGGCGGCGGCGGTCGACGCGGCCGTGAGCGGACGATCAGCAGGCGGCGGCTCCCAACCGCCCGATCCCCGCCCCCGGAGCGGTCCCGTGACGCGGCGGCGGAGCCGGGCTGGTCGGGCTGCTACCCGGACGCTGCCCGTTCGCTCTACCGACCCGGCGGACCTGCCGGAGCGGACGCCGCGGCGGCGGAGCGCCGGGTGAGCGGCTGGATGCCCCCCCGATCCCCGACCTACGCTAGGTAGCTCGCATAACAAACGGCCCCCGCGGCGCACGGAACGCCCGGGGGCCTGACCCAAGGAGATGACACCTCCATGAGCACTGAAGATCATCGCACGGCGGGGATCGCTCCGCCCGGCCGCGCCGCCGGGCGGTCCCGACGTCCGGATAGGGCAGCTAAAGGGCCACTAGGGCCACTCCCCCGCCCCCGCCCCGGACCCCCGCAGAGCCCGCGATCCCGCTCCCCGAGCGGCACCGCGCCGCCTACGTCAGGAACGTGAGCGCAATCCTCATAATCGTGAGGTCCCTGGTTCGAATCCAGGCGGAGCTATTCGGCCGATTTGCAGGAATTTCGTCCTCAGAGCCCAACGGCTAGGCGCTGGTTATTCCCGCTCTAGGGTCCACCTGGGTCCACGAGCGGAGCGGCGAGCCCGCTCAATCTGCTTCTCGGCGGAGATTCGGGGCTCTCCCTCGAGCTGGTGGACACGTGCGTATAGGTCATCACCGTCATCTGCGGAGAGTGCCCCAGCTGCTCTGCGAGCTCGGGGGTCGACATGCCGGCACGGATCTGCAAACTGGCGAACGCGTGTCGCAGGTCATACGGCGGCAGGCTCTCGACGCCAGCCTTCTCGCGGGCCGGCTTCCAGACCTGGCGGCGCAGTTCTGATACTCGTGGAGCCGCCACGGTTCGCCGTCGCGCCGGGGGAACAGAAGCCGTTCGCGAATCGCGGTGGCCAGCAGGTGAGCAGCGAGGTCCTGGCGTACCGGCTCGAGCAGATCGACCGGTCGCGGGTGGAAACCTCTCACCTTCAGCCGGCACCTCCTCGGGTACCCGCAGGTCCTGGTACGCAACGAGGGAGACGATCGTGGCGGCGTAGTGCTTTCGCTGCCTATCAGCTCGTCACGAATCAACTCGACCTGTGCCGGAGCGAGGCACACGACCTGCCCGCTGGCGCTTTCCCGAGGGCTTACGGACGGTCGCCACGGGGTTGGTCTGCACCCAACCCCATCGGATGGCCTGCTCGAACATGGCCTGCAGGACCACCATCGACTGGCACCCAAGTGACGGGCCTCGTTGTGCGCTCCTTGACCGAGTCGCGCTTGCGTGTCGCGCGATGCAGCACTCCAGAGCGTCGCCGACGGTAGCCACTCGAACACGGTTCACTTTTTCTGCGTTCGCTCTTCACGCTTGTTCGCTTCCGTACCCTTCGAACGGCTCCGTCAGCAGGCGAGCCGTGTGAGGCCCGTACTCGAAGTGGTGAACGATGCGGATGGTGGAGTCGGTGCGCTCGACGCGGGTCTCGACCAGTGTGAGATCCCCGGCGTCGCCGAGCCCGAGCTGGTTAAGCCGCTCGGCCTCGGCCCGGCAGACATCGCCCGGGGTCGGGCGGCTCGCCGGATAGGCATCCTCATGATGCCGAATCAGCGCCTGCCAGTGCTCGTCTCCTCCCCGCTCCACGGCTTCCCGGACTTGCTCCCTGGTGTAGGCCATCTCAGCCCGCTGGCCTGAAGCCAGCGTCTGACTCGCCACTGCGGCCGCGCGAGTAGTGTGCCACGACCTGGGCCTCCCTCCGAGCCTGGACACGCGTGCCCGTCGGGAAGATGCTGTTGATTCCTGAGCTGAGCGTGAGACCGGTCATGTCTCCCCCCTTGGTCGTCTCGAGCATGCTCCCACGCCCTCGGGGCGATGTCGATGGAACTGTTTCTCCGGCCTCGTGGTGGGTCACACAGCGGGGTGGCCACAGCTCGCGAACGCCTACCGAACCGCAGGCGGGCTCTACGCGCTGCTGCTCGCTGTTCGATTTCTGGCCTGCGCTGGTTCGTGAACATCAGCGCATGGCCAGCCGCACTACGTGCCGCGTCTAGGAAGGCCTGTGCGAGCAGACTGCCGATCTGTCCGGCTTGTAGCCAACGGCGCAGCGACCGCAGCGCGGAGGGATGCTCAGGAAGCCGATGGGCGCGCTGTAGCGGCGCAGCTGCTCCACGGGCCTAAGGCCGGCGGGAACGGCTAACTCGTCTCGCGTCCGAGCGTGACGCTTCCGTCGGGCGACGTATGCTTCCCGTCCACGATGCCGCTCGTCAAGACCGAGGTCACTCAGGGGGTCGTCGACTATCTAGCCCGCCACGCCCGGTCGGACGCGGTGCTCGAACGCGTCGCCCGCGAGACCGCGAAGATGCCGCGTGCCGAGATGGCCACCACGCCCGACGAGGCGGCGCTGCTGACCATGCTCGCCAGGCTGGTCGGTGCCCGCCGTGCCCTGGAGCTCGGGACCTTCACTGGCTACGGGGCGATCTCGATCGCCCGCGGGCTGGATGACGGCGGCCGGCTGACGTGTCTCGAGGTCGAGGAGGAGTACGCGACGATCGCTCACCGGAACATCGAGGACGCCGGCGTCGCGGCACGAGTGGAGATCATCGTCGGCCCGGCCCTGGAGTCGCTGCGCGCGATGCCGGCCGAGCCCACCTTCGATTACGTCTTCCTCGACGCGGATAAGACCGGCTACCCGGACTACTACGAGGAGATCGTGCCGCGCCTGCTGCCGGGAGGTCTGCTCCTGATAGACAACGTCCTCCTCCGCGGCCGGGTCACCAACCCGCAGGACGAGCGCGAACGGGTCATCGACGCGCTCAACGACCACGTGGCGGCCGACGAGCGCGTCGACAGCGTGATGGTGCTCGTGGCTGACGGACTTACCTTCGTGCGCCGCCGCTGATCAACGCGAACCAAGGTGAACTCCTGACCGCAAGTTGCCGCACGTCCGCGGCGGATAGGCTCGATGCGACGGGCAGCGTGATCGCCACCGGGTTCCGTTGACGCTAGCGGCGGTTCGCCTCGGCGCGGCAGTCGCGACACCACGAGTCCACGACGACTGTTCGCGACGGTGGGGAAAGCGTCAGCGGCTTCGGTATTCCGCAGCGAAAGTAAGAACGCGGTTCGGCCGGTGATTTACACTCGTGAAGTGTGGCTGCCGATCTGCGCCTTCTGCGCTACTTCGTGGCGGTCGCCGAGGAGTTGAGCTTCGCCCGCGCGGCGGCTCGCCTACACATGGCCCAGCAGCCGCTGAGCGCCGCGATCCGGCGCTTCGAGGCGGACCTGGGTGTAGCGCTGTTCCACCACACAACTCAGCGCGTCGAGCTCACGGACGCCGGCCGCGTGCTGCTCGGGCCCGCGCGAGCAGCCCTGCACGCGGGCGACGACGCGCTCGCCGCGGCGCCTGACTCCGGAAGGCCGGCGGACCCTGCGGGGACTGCGTAGCCGCAAGACCACTTCCCTGGGGGAGCGGCTGGACCCGGCTCGATCCGGAGGAACGCGCCCTGCTGGCGCAGGCGAGCGAGCTGCTCGAGGACTGCTGGAGGACGGACGCGAATGAGGAGTCACATCCGTCGCACGTTCGCGCCCCTGTCGATCCCGAACTACCGGCGCTTCTTCGTCGGCCAGGTGTTCGCCCGCTGCGGCGCGTGGGTCCAGGCGGTCGCGGAGATCTGGCTCGTTCTTCGCTTGACGGGAAGTGGCGTCTCGCTCGGCTTGACCACCGCGCTCCAGTTCGCGCCGATGCTGCTGCTGGGCGCTTGGGCGGGTGTGTGGGCCGACCGCATCTCCAAGCGCCGCATCCTGCTTGCAGCACAAGGCTGGATGGTCGCTCCCGCGCTGGCCCTGCTCGTGTTGACGGCGACGGGCGCGGTGGAGCTGTGGATGGTCTACGCGTTGGTGCTCGCGCGCGGGCTCGGTCACGCGGTGGACACCCCCGTCCGGCAGTCGTTTGTGATGGAGGTGGTGGGCCGCGATCAGGTAGCCGCGGCGGTCTCGCTGAACTCGGCGGTTGTGTCGACCGCCAGGCTCGTCGGGCCTGCCGTGGCGGGCGGGCTGATTGCGGGCGTCGGCATCGCGCCGTGCTTTGCCGTCAGCTGTGCGGCCTTCCTCGTCGCCGTAGGCGGCCTGCTCGCGGTGGAGCCGGTCTCGCTGCAGCGCGCGGCGCTCTCGGGCCGGCACTCCGGACAGCTGCGTGAGGCGCTGAGCCAGGTGCGGTCGAACCCCGCCCTGCGCGTACCTCTGACCGCCATGGCCGTCGTCGGCACGTTGGCATTCAACTTCCAGGTCGTGCTTCCGCTGATGGCTCGCTATGCCTTCGACGGAGGGGCCGGGACCTACGGCGCGCTCGCCGGAGCGATGGGCGCTGGTGCGATCCTCGGCGCGGTGACCACGGCCGGACGCGGCAACCCGTCGCTGACCGGGCTCGGCGCGACCGCGCTGGCCTTCGGCGCCCTCCTGGCCGCCATAGCCGCGGCGCCCACGCTGGGCCTTGCGCTCGCGGCACTGGTGCTGATGGGAGCCGCTGCCATCTCCTTCACCGCTACGACGAACTCACTGCTCCAGCTCGCTGCGCCGACCGCGATGCGCGGCCGGGTGATGGCGCTCTGGAGCGTCGTATATCTCGGCTCCACGTGTGTGGGCGGCCCGATCATCGGCTGGGTGTCCGAGCTCGCCGGCCCCCGCGCCGGGCTTGCGCTTGGAGCGGTCGCCACGTTCGCGACCGGTGCCGGCCTGCTCATGGGTGCCGTCCGCCGGCAGCGTGCGGGCGAAGTACCGGCCGCGCATGCCTCCTACGGCGCCTCCGGCGCTCAGACGCGCGCCGGGCGCTTCATCGTGCGATAGACGAACTCGTCCGTCGGCCCCGACTCGCGTGCCGAGACGACGCGGTCGTGATGCGGCGAGAACCGGCAGACCGGATCCGTGGCCGCCGCGTCGCCGGTGAGCCGCAGCGCCTGGCAGCGGCAACCGCCGAAGTCCACCTCCTGGCGTCCGAGCGGGCACGTGCGGCATGGCTCCTGCATCCAGTCCGTCCCCCGGAAGCGGGCGAACGCGTCGGACTCGCTCCAGATCCACTCAAGCGGATGCTCGCAAACGTTGGCGAACTCGAGCCCCGGGATCGTCGACGCCGCCTGGCAGGGCAACACATCGCCGTTCGGAGCGACCACAATCGCCGTCCGGCCCCAGCCACCCATGCATGGCTTCGGCAGGTCCTCATAGAAGTCCGGGAGCACCCAGAGGACGTCGACCTTGGGGCCGACCCGCTCGCGGAAGCGCCGGACCGCTTCCTCTGCGCGCCGCAGCTGCTCCCAAGATGGCATGAGCGCCTCCTGGTTTGGGACCGCCCAGCCGTAGTACTGCGTATTCGCGAGCTCGAGCCGCTGCGCCCCGAGATCGATTGCGAGATCGAGCAGCTCCTCGATCCGATCGAGGTTCTGCCTATGCAGCACGCAGTTAATCGTCAGCGGGAAGTCCAGCTCCTTGACGACGTGCGCGGCCGCGATTTTCTTCTCGAACGACCTGTTGCCGGCGATGCGGTCGTTCTCCGCCGCGTCCGGGCTCTGAATGGAGATCTGCACGTGGTCTAGCCCGGCCGACTTCAGCGCCTCGGCGCGCTCGCGGGTGAAGTGGATCCCGGCGGTGATCAGCGACGAGTAGAGGCCGGCGTCGCGCGAACCCGAGCAGAGCTCGACCAGATCGCGGCGCAGCATCGGCTCACCGCCCGTGAGCGCGAGCTGAAGGACGCCGAGCGCGCGCGCCTGCCGGAAGGTGCGGGTCCAGTGCTCGGTCTCGAGTTCGCGGCGGTACTTCGCGGCGCCGATGTCGAGCGGGTTCGAGCAGTATGGGCAGTGAAGCGGGCACTGGTAGGACAGCTCGGCGATCAGCGTTGACGGCCTAAGCAGCTGCATCGACCACCAGGCCTCTCTGAGTCAGGCCGTCGACCAGCCCTTGAACGTCATCTCGTAGATCGGAGTCCTCGTAGCGCGCCGAGAGGGTGCCGACGATTTCGTCGACCGAGCGCTCCCCGTCGCACAGCTCAAGCA
Source organism: uncultured Thermoleophilaceae bacterium (assembly GCA_963808545.1). Classification (GTDB taxonomy): domain Bacteria; phylum Actinomycetota; class Thermoleophilia; order Solirubrobacterales; family Thermoleophilaceae; genus JACVRW01. The sequence goes on from CAWEGB010000008.1 coordinate 541,254, forward strand.
CCGCCGCCGCTGTGGGGTTGAGCCGCACGGCCCCCTCGGGGACCAGCAGCACGTGCTCCTCGCGCACCTCGTCATATTGAAGCCGCGCGCCGGTGACGAGCCGGGGGCGGGTCACGCGTCCGGCCCCGACGGCTGCGTCTCGCCGCGCTCGATGGCCTCGAGCTGTGCCCACAGCATCTCGGTCTTGAAGCGGAGCGCGGCGACGGCAGTCTCCTGCTGCTCGCGGGTTCGGCAGCGCTCGACGGTCAGGTCGAGGGCGTACTGCGCATCGCGTGGCGCCTGCACGAGCCGTGTGCGGAAGTACTCGAGCCCGGCGGGGTCGATCCAGTCGTAGTGCCTCTCGAGTGCGTCGAGCCGCACCCGGATCGCGGCCGGCCCGAAGAGCTCGGTGAGCGATGACGCGACCGCCTCGATCCACGGCTTCTGGCGCGCAAAGTTCACGTAGGCGTCGACCGCGTAGCGCACGGCGGGCAGCACGCGTCGCTCCGACAGCAGCTCCTCCCGCGAGACCCCGAGCGCCTCGCCGAGGCGTAGCCACGACTCGATACCCCCCTTTTCGTCGCTCCCGCCGTCGTGGTCGATGATGCGGCCCACCCACTCCCGCCTGACCTCGACGTCGGGGCAGTTTGACAGGATCGCCGCATCCTTCAGCGGGATGCACTTCTGGTAGTAGAAGCGGTTCGCAACCCAGCGCTGGAGCTCCTCGCGCGTGAGCTCTCCCGCGTCCATTCGCCTGTGGAACGGGTGCAGGTTGTGGTAGCGCGTCCCCTGCGCGCGCAGCTGAGCGACGAACTCCGCGGGTGGCCAGGGCGCAGGCTCCGTCGTCGGTCTCGTCGCGGTCTCGCTCATTGCTCGATCTCGAGGCCATCGTAGGCAACTTCCACGCCCGCGACTCGGACCGCCTCGCGCTCGGGGGAGTCCTCGAGCAGTATCGGGTTCGTATTGTTGATGTGGACGAGCACCGTGCGCGGTCGCTCGAGCCGCGCCAGCCCCTCGAGCGTCCCGCCCGGGCCCGAGAGCGGTAGGTGTCCCATGTCGCGGGCGCTACGCGCCGAGATGCCGAGCCGGGCGAGCTCGTCGTCGCGCCAGAAGGTTCCGTCGACGAGCACGGCGTCGCTCGCGGCGAACCGGGTGAGCATGTCGGCGTCCAGGCGGGCGAGACCGGGAGCGTAGGTCACCACGCCGCCACTCGCTGCGTCGCGGAAGACGAACCCACTGGCCTGAAGCTCGACATCCGACCCGTCCAGGTAGCGCGGCGCGTCGCCGCCAGTCTCGAACGGCTCGACCGTGAGGCTCGATCCTCCGAGCGGTCTAACCTGCCCCGGCTCCAGCGTCCGCCACTCGGCCCCGGAGTAGCGCTTCAGGATCGACAACACGGGATAGCCGCTCCGCAGCGCGCGCTCGACGCCCTCGGCTCCGTAGACGCACACGGGCGCCGCCGACTCACGCAGAAGCAGCAGCCCGGCGGTGTGGTCGATCTCGGCGTCGGTCAGGAGGACGCCCGCGATCGGGGGCGAGCGCACCCCCTCTGCCTGACCGGGCGCGAGCGCTTCGAGTTGCTGGCGCGCATCCGGCGAGGCGTTGACCAGAAACCACGGCCCCTCCTCACCGCGAATCGCGAGCGACGACTGCGTCCGAGGTCGCGCCCGTACACCCTCGCGCCCGGCCTCGCAGGTGCCGCAGCGACAGTTCCACTGCGGAAAGCCTCCGCCGGCGGCCGAGCCGAGAATGCGGACGCGCACGTGGCGGAAGAACAGGTAGCCCCGGCGGGGGGGCGCCGGAGGCTACGTCGGACTGCCGCTCTACCGGTGGTACATGTAGAGGGTGACCTCGCAACAGAGGTCGACGTACTCGAACTCGGGCTTGACCCACGTGGGACGGGTCTCCGAGGTGACCTCGGAAGAGAGGCCGACGAGCTCAAGCTCGGGCGTGATCAACGTCATGGAACTCCTCCTTTAGCGAATGATTCTCTTATCGATCAACCAAGCAGTAGGAACACACCAGACGCCACGAGCAGAGCGACTCCGGCGAACCGGACCGCGACTGCTCGACTCTGCAGCGCCGGAACCACGCGCGGGAGCACCCCGGCCACGTACAGGCCGACAAGGGCAAGCAGCGCACTGGACAGCGCCTGCTCCGCGGCGTGCCCGACGAGCGAGCCCGAGTAGTCGCTCGCCACGCCATAGGCGAGGTTGTCCATCGTCAGGGCAAATGGCAACACCCAGACAGCCCATGACGCCGTGACCAGTCGCGACCCGGCGGCGACGACGATCAGATAGTACGCCAGCACGGCCAGTGTCCCAACCGCCAGGAACCCGGTCACACTCTCCGAGATCGTCCAACCGAGGCCCGCCCCGATCAGGAATGCGGCGCCGTCGGCGGCGGCGAAGAGCGCGGCGAGCGGCAGGCGCCACCGTCGCTCGACAAGCGCACCGATCGCGAGGCACGCGATAAAGCTGTCAATACCAAGAAGTAAGAAACCCATGCTCAACTCCAGACCCTGATTAGTGGCTTGTCGTTGTTACTCCTCCGGCAGCGCGAATACGAACAGGGAGCTTCCCTGACCCGCCCCGAGCATCCCGGGCAAAAACCCTTCCGTCCATGCGCCCCAACCGGTCGGCACGGCGATGTACTGCCTTCCGTCGATGCTGTAGGACGAGGGGCTGCTGTGGTGGCCGCTGCCACACTGGAAGTGCCACAGCAGCTCCCCGCTCTCGGCGTCGAGCGCGTTGAACTCCCCGGTGGGCTCGCCGGCGAACACGAGGTTGCCGCCCGTGGTCAGCACCGATGAGCACATCGGTATGTCATTCGCCCAGCGCCAACGCTCCTCACCCGTGCGCGGATCGAAGGCGCTCACAGACCCCGCCATGTCCTCGAGGTCCACGGCGACTCCCGCTCCCCAGTACGGGATGCTCTCCTTGAACTCCCTGCGCCGCCGCGTGGCCGTCGCACCGACGTCCTGCACCGGGGCGTACAACAGCTCGGTGTTCGGGTTGTAGCACGCGTGCGTCCATTCCTTGGCGCCGGCCGGCCCCGGCCAGAAGTGGACCGGGTCGCCCTCCTTGTCGGGGTAGACCTTAGGCGTCACGTTGCCCTTCTCGTCGACCTCGCCCCAGTCGATGCGGTCGACGAACGGCGCCACCCGGACCGGCTCCATGTTCGTGCGATCGAGGATGTAGAGGAACCCGTTCTTGTCGAAGTGCGCCGCCAGCTTCTGCCCGTCGAGGTCGAACAGGATGTGCTCCATCGTGGAGTCGTAGTCCCACAGGTCGTGCGGGGTGTACTGGAAGTGCGACCGGATCTCGCCGCTGTCAGCGTCCACGGCGACGCCGGAATCGGTGTAGAGGTTGTCGCCCTCGCGGACGCCTCCGTCGAAGTCGGGACACGGGTTGCCGGTCCCGAAGTACAGAAGGTTCAGCTCCGGGTCGAAGGTGCTCGTGACCCAGCAGTTGCCGCCACCCCGCTGCCAGGCCTCGCCTTCGGGCCAGGTCTCGGAGCCCGGCTCTCCGGGCTTCGGCACCATGTAGCACCGCCACACGCGCTCGCCGGTCTCGCGCTTGAACGCGTCGGCGTGGCCGCGCACCCCGAATTCCCCGCCGGAGCTCCCGACGATGACCATGTCCTTTACGACCAGGGGGGCGACCGTGGCGCTCTCGCCGGCCCGCACATCGCCGTACGTCTGGTCCCAGACCTTCTTACCGGTCTCGGCGTCAAGCGCGACGAGGTGGGCGTTCAGGGTGACGACGAAGACCTTTCCCTCGGCCACGGCGACCCCGCGATTCACGTTGCCGCAGCAGAGCGACACGTCGTACGGGATCGCATGCCTGTACTGCCACAGTTGCTCTCCGGTCCGGGCGTCAAGGGCCCAGACCCAGCCATCCCAGCCTGAGACGAACATGGTTCCGTCCACGACGATCGGAGAGGCCTCGAACGAGTATGTCGATTTGCCCGAGTGCAGGCCCACTGAGCCGCACTGGAAGACCCATGCCGGGGCAAGCCGCTTGACGTTCTCCTTGTTGATCTGGTCTAGCGGGCTGTAGCGCTGCCCGTCGTAGGCGCCGTAGTAGGTGAGCCAGTTCTGCGGTTCCGAGCGGGCGTCGAGAATGCGCTCGTAGGTGACGTCCTTGGCCACCGGCGGCGCAATGCCTTTGATGGGGCTCAGAGTTGTGTTGTCGACGGCCTGCCCTGCGTCTACGTACTCCTCGGTTGCCATCAAGTACTCCTATCCACGGTGGTGGTTGTGCCGAGCGGTCGATCTACGGTTGCGGCTGCGGCGGGCGGTCCAGACGTGCCTCCGGCGGAGCGTCCCCTTGCACGACGATCGCCGCGGTCAAGCCGCGGCCCTCGTCGTTGCCGGTACGGGAGCCGTACCAGTAGTACCCCGGGCCGTCGAGGGTGAGGTTGGCCGTCCCGCGCGAATGGTTCACCAACCAGATGAACTTGTAGTCACCGTTGCACGGCAGGACTGCGCAATGGGTGTTCTTGTCGTCGTTGAAGAACTCGATCTCGACCTCGCCTGCATGGGGCAGGACAAGGATCCCGGGCTCGAACACCAGCTCGTCCTCCAAGATCCGGACCGTGGCGCGCATCTTGCCGTCGGGTCCCTCCTCGGCCTCCCCGATGCTTCCCCGCCCGAGCATTCGACCCAACATCGCGCCATTTTGCTTATCCAACAACTCCGCAATCTTGGCCACGGCGATCCTCGCTTTGGGTCGGATTTGGGCACGAGCCTAACACTTTCTCTTGGGCCGCGCGGTCAGCCGCACGCGCTCCCGGCGCGGCTCCTCGAACGTCATGTAACCCCAGTCGAGGGGCGACTCCTGGCGGTAGTTTTTTCGCAGGGCGCGCGCGATCGTGGCCTTCATCAGCTCCTTCCCGAGGTAGAAGGCGTGCGTGGCCTCGTCGACCCCGAGCTGGTCGAAGATCTCGTTGAAGTCGGTGCCCTTGACGAACCGGTCGGCGTTGAAGACGTAGATCCAGTCGCTGTCGGCGAAGATGCGGAAATTCGGGTCGGTGACGTGCTCGTGCAGCTCGCGCAGCTCGGACTCCGCGTAGGGGCGGAGGTCCTCATCCTTCACCGTCAATAGCCGCCCGTCGACGTGCTTGGGGGGCGTGCCGTGCTCCTGCGCGAAGTGCATGAGCTGCGCCGCCAGCACCGCCTCTCGGACAGCGCCGCGCGCCCACTCGATGACCTCGGTGGTGAGCACGTTGCGGATGCCAAGCTCCTGGCAGAAGCCGATGAGCAGCGCGGTAACCCCGGTGCTGTCGGCCTCGGTCAGCTCGGTGAGGTTGCCGATCCCCATCAGCATCTCCGCCGCGGGATGACGCCGGCGCACCTCCAGGTAGCGCCCGAGGCTGGCCGCGAACCCGATGCCTATCGGCTCGATGATCGGATCGACGAGGTATGGCTTGCCGAGCCGCTCGAGGTGGTCGATCGTCGCCTCGAGGCTGCCGAGGTCCTCCGGCGTGTCCGGGATGAGCACGGGCGTCGCGCGCAGGCGCTCGGCAAGGTCGCGGTTGGACCCGTTGAGGCTGAGGACATAGTCAACGCCCGCCTCGTCGGCCATCAGGATCTCCTCGCGGTCCATCGTGTCGATGCTCAGGGCGAAGCCGCGTTCGCGCAGCTCGGCGATCACCGCGGGGCCTTCGTCGAGCCAGCGGCGCTCGAGCGAAAGGCCGAGATCGATCACGTCGGCGCCGGCGTCGCGGTAGTAGCCCGCGAGCTCGAGGATGTGCTCGCGACTCAGCCTCGGGACGTGGTTGATCTCCGCGAACACGCGGATATCGCGCGGACCGTAGCTGGCGCGGGCGTCGGCCTGACCGAACCAACTCGGCAGTTGCTTGAGGTCGGCGGGGCCCTTCTCGACGGGGATTCCGAAGCGCTCGGCCAGCACGTCGGTCTCTCCCTCACAGAGGCCGGGGATCATGATCTTCGTGACCGCTTCGGGGAGTTCGAGGAAGCGCGCGATCCACGTCGTGGTCATCAGCGCGGCGACCGTGATCTTCATCACCGCGACCTCGTAGTCGAACGGCAGCTCGGTGCGGCCCAGCGTCTCACGCAGCGCCGGCGCGGCGAGCTTGCCGGTTACAAACAGGAGCCGCTCGGCCACGCGCGTGTCCGGGTGCGGCGCTGCTTTAGCGCGAGCCCTTGCTCACGACGAACTTGTTCGGCGTCCCCTCGAGCGCGCTGTCGGGCTCCGGCCGCCACAGCACGTGGTCCTCGATCTCGCGCGCCAGGGCGAAGTCCTTGTCGGTGATGCCACCGCTCGAGTGCGTCTGCAGCTTCACCCACACCTTGCCCCAGGTCACGGCCAGGTCGGGGTGATGGTAGGCCGCCTCGGACAGGTAGCCGACCGTGTTGACGAGCATGAGCGTTGTAGGCCAGCCGTCGGTGTTGTACTTGCGCCGCAGCCACCCGCCGTCGAGGTACCAACCGTCGAGGCCGTCCTCCTGGATCTTGGCCTCGACCTCCTCGTCCGTGTACGGCTCGAGCTTTACATTCGTCTCCACTGCGATCGCCTCCTTCGAGGGCACTACATCACAACGCCGCCGTTGACGTAGATGGCCTGACCGGTGACGAACGCGGCCTCGGGTGACGCGAGCCAGAGCGCGGCCGCGGCGACGTCCTCCGGCCGGCCCCAGCGTGCGAGCGGCGTGGACTCCGCGACCGAGCGGTGGAACTCGCGGTCGACCTCCCGCGCGAACTCGGTCTCGATCCACCCCGGGCAGAGCACGTTGACGCGAACCAGGGGCGCTTGGCCACGCGCCAGGCTCTTGCTGAAGGCGAGCACGCCGCCTTTGACGGTGCTGAACAGCTCGGGGTTCTCGCCAGCCATTCCAGCGAGCACGTGGTCCCAGCTCATGTTCACGATGGTCCCACCGGTGGGCTGCTCGCGCATCACCTCACCGGCGGCGTACGAGCACGCGACGGTCCCCTTGAGGTCGACCGCCAGCAGGAGGTCGAGCTTTCGCTCCCAGCCGCAGTCGGCTGCCTCGCCGGTCAGCACATCCGCGCCGGCGTTGTTCACCCACACGTCGAGGCCGCCCAGCTGTTCCCGCGCATGCTCCACCAGCGCCTCGCAGGCGCCGCGGGTACTGAGATCCGCCTGGGCCAGTAGTGCGCGGCCACCGAGGCGCGCGATCCGCTCGGCGACCGCCGACGCCCCCTTCGCACTGTCCCGGTGCGTCACGAGCACGGCTGCGCCTGCGCCGCCGAACGCCTCGGCGATCGCGGCGCCGATGCCGCTGCTCGCGCCGGTGACCACGGCCCGCACCCCGTCGAGCCGGCGCCCGCCGATCTGGGCCACCTGGGTCATGAGCCTGCCCGACTATACGATGCCCCAGATGCCGGTCAAGCAGGGCCCGCGCCGCAGCCCGGCCTCGACGGCCGGGGTCGCCCGTCTCGGCCCCGAGGACGTCGCGCGCGCCGCGCAGCTGGCCTGTGTGCTGGAGGCAAGCGCCGAGAAGCCGGGCAACATCACGCCGAGCCACGACTTCGATGACACCACGTACGAGGACATGCTGTACAGCGGGATCGCGCTCGGCCCCGAGCTCGGCCGCGCGGGTGAGCGCGGAGTCGGCGAGACGGTGCTGGCCGCCGTTCGCGCCTCGCGCGACGCCGTCGGCGCCAACACCAACCTCGGCATCGCGCTGCTGCTTGCTCCGCTCGCGCGAGCGGAGCTCGGAACGTGCGGCGGACCGCTGCGCGAGCGCCTCGCCAACGTGCTGCGTGCGCTGACCGTCGAGGACGCGCGAGACGCTTACGCCGCGATCCGCGTGGCGGGCCCCGGCGGCCTCGACGAGCCGGTCGAGCACGACGTGCGCGAGGACCCCCGCGTGACGCTGCGCGAGGCCATGGCGGCGGCGGCTCAGCGCGACACAATCGCGAGCGAGTACATCACCGACCACGCGGTCACCTTCGAGCTCGGGCTGCCCGCCCTCGCCAATTCGCTGGGCGACGGGCTGCGTCCGCGCGACGCAATCGTCGAGTTGGCCCTGTGCCTGGTCGCCGCCGTGCCCGACACGCTGATCGCCCGCAAGCGCGGCGCGGAAGCGGCGGGTCGAGTGTCGGCGGGAGCGCGGCGAGTGCTCGCCGCAGGTGGCGTGCGGAAGGCCGGAGGCTGGACCGCGTTGGCCGAATTCGACGCCTCGCTACGCGAGGACGGCAACGCGCTCAATCCGGGGACCACGGCCGATCTCGTGACCTCCGTGCTCTTCGTGGCGCTGCTGGAGGGCGTGCTCTGAGCCACGTGGGTGAGCCGATCCTGCTGGTCTCGGTCAGCGCGCGCATGCTCGCCGAGCTGGGGGTGAGAGCCGGGCACGACGTCGTGGCGCTCGACCGCTTCGGAGACCTCGACCTGCAGCGGCTTTGCCCGACCGTGTCCGTGCTGCGCGACCTCGGCGGACGGGGCGGGATGGCGGCGCTGGTGGACGCGGCGGAGAAGATCCCCGCGCCGAGCGTGATCTACGGCGCGGGACTCGAGAACCGGCCGGATCTTGTCGCCCGGCTGGCTGCCGGCAGGCGGCTGCTCGGGTGTACCCGCGAGACGCTCGAGCGGGTGCGCGACCCTGCTGTGCTGGGCGCGTCCCTGCGCGCGGCCGGCCTCGCCTACCCGTTGACGTTCGGCGCTCGCGACGCACCGCGGCGGGCGGAGCGCTCCCGCCGCTGGCTGCGCAAGCCGGTGCGCGGCGGCGGCGGACGCGGCGTTCGCGAGTGGCGCGGGGGGGCGCTGGACCGGGAAGACATCGTGCAGGAGCACATCTCGGGACTCGCATGCTCGGCGGCGGCGGTCGCCGACGGGCGCTCCGCCATCGTGCTCGCTGTGAGCGAGCAGCTGATCGGGCACCGCGGGCTCGGCGCGCGCGGCTATGCGTGGTGCGGCAACCTCGTGCCGCCGCGGCTCGGAGAGGCGCAGCGACGCGCGCTGGCCGTCGCCGCGCGGACGATCTGCGCGCACCTGGCGCTCGCGTTCGGACTGCGCGGGCTGTTCGGCGTAGACCTCGTGTGGGACGGCCAGCGCGCCTGGGTCGTCGAGGTCAACCCGCGTCCGACGGCGTCGCTCGAATGCGTCGAGGAGGCGCACGAGGTCGGCGTCTTCGCCGCCCACCTGGAGGGTTGCGGCGGACGCCTGCCGTCGATCGCTTCCGCTCGAACACCGCGCCGGGCCGCCGGCAAGGCGATCCTCTTCGCCACGGAGGGCGTGCGCGTCGGTGACACCCGCGGCTGGCCGGCGCGCGGCATCCGCGACGTGCCTTACCCGCGCGAGCGGGTCGCCGCCGGTCACCCGATCTGCACCCTCGTCTCGATTCAGGAGTCCCCGGATGCGGTTCTCGCCGATCTCGAGGCGCGCGCCGCCGCGCTCCGCGCCGAGCTTCGTCAGTGCGCCGGGATCCGTGCCCCCGCCTGACGGGCCTATGCTCACGCCGGACCGTGACGCTCTCGCTCAACGATCGCGCCCAGGAGCTCGCCGACCGCCTCGCCGCCGAGGCCGACGCGCTGCGCTTGAACGTGACAACGCTGCCTGGCGGCACGCGGTTGATCGACTGCGGCAGCGAAGTTCCCGGCGGGCTCGAGGCAGGACGGCGCTTCGCCGAGATCAGCATGGCCGGCCTCGGCACGGTGTCGTTCGCCCCGCTCGTGCTCCAGGGCAGCTGGCTCCCGGGGCTCACGGTGGTAACCGATCGCCCTGCGCTCGCCTGTCTGGCGTCCCAGTACGCGGGCTGGCGCCTGGATCGCGACGAGTACTTCGCCATGGCCAGCGGGCCGGGCCGGGCGCTGATTCGGGCCGAGGAGCTCTACAGCGACCTCGAGGTCGACGAGCGCGCGCGGAGCGCGGTGCTGTGCCTCGAAACGCGCGAACCGCCGCCGGAGCCGGTCGCCGACTACGTGGCCGAGCGAGCCGGCCTGACGGCCGCGGATCTGACGCTGCTGTTCGCGCCGACCGCGAGCTTGGCGGGCGGCGTGCAGGTTGCCGCGCGCGTCGTCGAGACCGCGCTGCACAAGCTGCACGAGCTCGAATTCGACGTCGGGCGCGTGGTGAGCGGCTTCGGGAGTTGCCCGCTGCCGCCGGTCGCCAAGAAGGACCCCGAGGCGATCGGTCGGACGAACGACGCGGTGCTCTACGGCGGCCAGGTCGAGCTGACCATCGATGCCCCCGACGAAGAGCTCGAGGCGGTCGTGCCGCGCCTGCCGGCCTCGGCCTCGGACGATTACGGTGGGCCGTTTGGCGACGTACTCGAGCGGGCGGACTGGGACTTCTACAAGATCGACCCGCTGCTCTTCAGTCCTGCCGAGGTGCGCCTCGTGAGCACGGCGAGCGGACGCAGCTTTCACGCCGGTGGCGTGGACATCGGGGTCCTCGAGCGGTCCTTTCGGGGATGAGGAGACGCCCGCCCGGGCTCGCGATCATCGAGACCGTCACGACGACGATCAACCCGGACGGGACGGTGAACTGCGCCGCGATGGGAGTGGAGTGGGGCGACGAGGTCATCGTCATCAAGCCCTTCCGGACGACACGCACGCTGCGCAACCTACGTGCGACCGGCGAGGCCGTGGTCAATCTCACCGACGACATACTGCTGTTCACAGAGGCTGCGCTCGGCGATCCGCACCCACCCACGCGGCCCGCGACCACGGTAGCCGGCGCCGTGCTGGCGGATGCCTGCTCGTGGCGTGAGGTGACGGTCGAGGCGATCGACGCCAGCGGGCGGCGCGCGCGTGTGACGACGCAGATCGTGGCGAGCGGGAGCGGGCGCGAGTTCGTCGGCTTCAACCGCGCCTCTTCTGCCGTGCTCGAGGCATCGATCATCGCCTCGCGCTCGCGCTGGCTGGCCGCTGAGGAGATACGAACCGAGTTGGAGCGCCTCCAGGTGCTCGTCGACAAGACGGCGGGGCCGCAGGAGCGCGAGGCGATGAAGCTCGTGCGGCGTCACGTGCGCGCCGCGGTGGCCGGCGGATGACGTCGGTTCGCGTGAAGGCGCCCGCGCGTCTGCACATGGGCATGCTTGACGCCGCCGGCGGCGGCGTCCGGCGCTTCGGCGGCCTCGGGGTCGCCCTCAGCCGCCCCGCCGCGGTCGTCGAGGCGAGCCCGAGCGACGACGTGACCGCCGAGGGCCCTGATGCCGAGCGCGCGCTCGCCATCGCCCGTCGCTCTAGGGAGGCGCTCGGGCTCTCGGGCGGCGCGCACGTGCGCGTGATGGAGGCGATCCCGCCTCATGTCGGCCTCGGCTCGGGGACCAAGCTCGGGCTCGCCGTGGCGGCGGCCCTGGCGGCGCTGGCGGGGCAGACGGCGGAGCCCGAGACGATCGCCCGCGCGGCCGGGCGCGGCGCGCGCTCCGCGGTCGGCCTGTGGACATTCGTCCTCGGCGGACTGGTCGTGGAGGGCGGCCGGCGTCCCGGCGTGGAGCGCCCAGCCCCGCTGCTCACTCGTCATGCCATGCCCGGCGAATGGCGCTGCGTGCTCGTGATCCCAGACGCTGAGCCGGGACTCTCGGGGCGGGCGGAGGAGCAGGCGTTCGGGGAGCTGCGTCCCGACCCCGACCGCGCCGCGCTGATCGCCCAGCTGGTGCTGACCTCGCTGCTCCCGGGGCTCGCCGAGGGCGGCCTCGCCGAGTTCGGGGACGCCCTCACACGTATCCAGCGGCTTGTGGGTGAGTCGTTCGCCTCCGTTCAGGGGGGTGTGTTCCATCCGCGCGCGGGCGACGTTGTCGACACGCTGCTCCGCCTTGGGGCGGCGGGCGCGGGGCAGAGCTCGTGGGGACCCGCCGCTTACGGGATCGTCGAAGACGAGCCGGCGGGGCGCGAGCTTGCCCGCGGTATCGAGGCCGAGCTGGCCGGGCGCGGCCGCGTGGAGGTCGTGGGCTTCGACAATCGTGGCGCTCGAGTGGAGGCGGGATGAGGCTGCTGGTGAGCGTCATCGACGCCGACGAGGCGCGCGTGGCCGTCGACGCGGGCGTCGACATCGTCGACGTCAAGAACCCCGCCGAGGGCTCGCTGGGCGCCCCCGCCCCCGGAGTGATCGAGCGAGTCCGGGAGGTCGTGCCGCCGGAGCACCCGGTCAGCGCCGCGATCGGCGACCTGCCAAACCTGCCCGGCACAGCCGCGCTCGCCGCGCTGGGCGCAGCGCGCTCCGGCGCCGCGTACGTGAAGGTCGGGCTGTGGGGGACGTCTACCACGGATGAGGCCGTGGCGGTCCTGCGCGCGGTGCGCGACGCGCTCGACGGCGGGGCGGCCGTGATCGCGGCCGCCTACGCCGACGCCGAGCGCGTGCCCGGCGGGCCTCTGCCGCCCGGGGCCGTCGTCGCGGCCGCACAGAGCGCGGGCGTAGGGGGCTGCCTGCTCGACACCGCGCTCAAGGACGGCCGCGGGCTGTTCGAATGGCTCACCCCGGAAGCGCTCGCGGCGCTGGTGGCCGAGGGGCACGCCGCGGACCTCGAGATGGCGCTCGCCGGAGCCCTGCACGCCGACGACCTGAGCGTTGTCCGGGGGACCGGCGCCGACATAGCCGGCGTTCGCTCGGCGGCCTGCCGCGACGGTCGGCGCACGGAGCCGCTCGACGCCGAGCGAATCGAGCGGCTGCGCGCCATGTGCCAGCGCTAACCAGGCCCGGCGTTCCCGATCGGGTCCGTTGACGACTCGGCTACGCGGCCACGTGCGGCTCGATGAGCCCGACCGCCGCCAGCCGGTGGTGACACATGTCCGCGATGTGCTCGCGCGTCGCATCCGTGACGGCGTCGCCCCAGACCGAGGCGGCCTCCTCGGCCCGCGCCAGCAGGTCGTCGATGAGCTCTCGGGAGGGCTGGGCCTCGATCAGGCAGCGCAGGCCGAAGCCGATGTGCCAGCGCTCGTCGAGCTCGACGCGCCGAACGCCCTCGCGTACCCCGGGCAGGGCGTCGTCGGCCAGGTCTTCGCGCAGCGCGTGATGCGCGGCGTCGAAGATGATCCCCTCGAGCACCATGTGGTAGAGGGCGATGCCCTCGCTCAGCCCGGCGCGCCCCGCAGAGAGCTCGGCGGCCAGCGCGGGCAGCCGCTCCTCAAAGAGCTCGAGCACGCCGGGGGGGACGTGGGCCCGCGCGGCGGCACGCCGCTTGGCCGGGGTGTCTCCGGGCACGCCGAGCACCTCGGCGGCAATGCGGTCGAAGAACCGCGCGTGGCGGTCCTCGTCGCGGCGCTGCAGGAAGAAGACCCAGGCCATCAGGCTCTCCTGGGAGGCCAAAGTCGCCTCCCTGGCCGCTTCGGCGAACGGCGTGATGTGCTCGGAGACCGCGTCCTCGGCCACGCAGAAGCCGGCGAGAAGAGTCATCAGGCGGCGGCGGCGCGCATCCGGAAGCTCCGGCCACGCGCGCGTGTCCTGGGTGAGGTCGATGGCCGCCGGATTCCACTGCAGGCGGGCCACGACCTTCGAGAAGAAGCTGGGCCAGAAGCTGCGCTTTGGGAGGACGAAGTGCCCGCCCACCGTACGCTCCCAGAACTGCTCGTCAGCCATGGCGGGCAAGGTACCAAGCGAGATCCGATGTTCCCAGATCTCGTCGAGCGGTTGCGCCCGTGTGCGGACGCTAACTAGGCGACGCACGCCCCCGGGTCGGCGCCGCCGCCCGTGGCGTCACGAGCGTCCCGTCGCTGCTGCCGTGCTCGAGCAGTGTCACGAGCCGAGCCGGCTCGCGGCCGTCGAGCACCCACGCCTCGACGCCGGCCGCGTGCAGCGCCTCCGGCAGGTGCTGGTCGACTCCCGCGGCTCGCCCCGCCGCGCGCAGCTCGGCGAGCTCGCCCACGCTCAGGCGGGCGAGCGGCTCGCCGTCCGCCGGCCAGTCGCGGTAGAGGCCGGCGACCGGCTTGAGGAGCACCAGGCGCGCGGCATGCCCGGTACCGGCCACCCAGGCGGCGATCGAGTCGGACGTGACCGTCCAAGAGGCGGGCAGGGGGTCCCCCGCGAGCAGTGCCGCCGGCAGGAGGATCGGCGTCCCCCCGCGCGCGGCGGCGGTGCGGGCTGCCTCGAGGTCCGTGCACCGAACCGCACCGGGGATTAGGTCGGAGAGGAGCCAGCCGAACTGATCCATCGCGAGGATCGCCATCCGGTGGGCCGTCGCGGCCCGCAGGGCGAAGCGGCTGTCGTGCTCGCGGACGGCGTCCGCGAAAGCCGCGCCGCCCGGCACGACGAGCAGCGGGTGGCGGGCTCCGGCGTCGCCGATCACGCGGCACAGCGTCCGCAGCGCGCCGCCGCCCGCTTCGCGGGCGAGCCCGCCGCCGACCTTGACGACGGTCAGCACCGCGAGCGCAGCCGGCCGGCCAGGAGTTCGGCGAGCGCGGCGGCGGGCGCCGCGTCGCGTTCGGCCGCGCTCCACGGCAGCTCGGTGACAGCGCGCCCCAGGCGCTCGGCGGCGTCGCGCGCCAGGAACGCCCCCGCGCCCAACGGGACCACGGGCGGGTCGCCCTCGAAGCGCCCGCTCACCCGGCGAACCGCCGCCTCGACCTGGCGCACCTGCTCCGCGTGCAGGAATGCGGCGATCGCATCGATCTCCTCCGCGGTTATTTGCTCGGCGTCGGCGCACACGAGCCGCGCCACGCGCTCGCGCGCGAACTCGACGGTCGCGGGACGCCCGTCCGGGGTGGCGCAGCTGTACGCGCCGGGCGCGAGGTGGCCGAGGATCAGATGCACGTCGGCGCTGATCGCGAACAGCTCCGAGGCGACCGGGCAAGAGCTGTCGCGCACCGGCACCCTCGGCGCGATCGCCGCGAGGTTTGTGCGCAGCGCGCCGGTGTAAACGAGCTCGCCGGCCAACAGCCGGTCGAGGTCGGTGCGACCGGTGGCGGCCACCCGACCCGCGGCGATCGGAACGACGTCCGCGGTCGTGCTGCCGACGTCGAGCATCAGGGCGTCGGGGTACAGCGCAGCCACCGCGAGCGCGCTGGCCATCCAGTTGGCGGCCGCGACTTCGTCTGCGCGCGCCCGCGCCTCCGGGAAGGGGACGACCTCCCCGGCGGTCGTGAAGGCGAGCAGCAGGGGGCCGCCGAACGCCTCCTCCGCGGCGTCGAGCACGAATCCCACGCCCTCGCGCTTGCTGCGAAACGCGTCCGAGAGCTCCGCGGTCGTGGTCAGTGCCACCGCCTCCACAGGCCCCGGCGCAATGCCCGCGACGACCTCGCGAAGCACCGCCGCGAGCGCCTCGCGGTCGCGCCAGACCTCGAAACGTCGCGAGACGGTGCGCCGCTCGACCCCGTTGCGCCACACCGCCTTCGTGTTGGCCCCGCCCACGTCGAGGCCGATCACGCCGCCCATGAGCGACCCTCTCCGGCCATGCGAGTGATCCCGGTCATCGATCTCAAGAGTGGAGCCGCCGTGCACGCCGTGCGCGGGGAGCGCGAACGCTATCGCCCTTTGCGCAGCGAGATCGTCGCCGGCTCTGACCCCGTCCGGGTCACGCGCGCCGTCCGCGATGCGCTCGGACTGGACGAAGTTTATGTCGCCGATCTCGACGCGATCGCCGGCGGACCGGCACAGCGCAGGGTCCTCGCCGCTCTCGGGCACGAGGCGGGAGTGATGGTCGATGCCGGCGTCGACGGAGTCGCAGCGGTCCGGCTGCTGCTCGAGCTGGGCGCGGCGCGCGTAGTGATCGGCACCGAGACGCTCCCGGACCAGTCCGCGCTCGAGCGGCTGCGAGCCGAGCTCCCGGACGCCCCGCTCGTGCTCAGCCTCGACCTCCGGGCGGGCCGCGTCCTCTCGCCCGACGCCGAGCTGGCTCGGCACGGAGCGGCGGAGGCGCTGGGCCGGCTGGCGCGCTCCGGCGTGAGGGAGGTGATCGTGCTCGACCTCGCGCGCGTTGGCGGCGGCGCGGGTCCGGATGTTGCCCTGGTGGGCGAGCTCTGCGCCCGCTTTCCCGAGCTCGAGCTGCTGGCCGGCGGCGGCGTGCGCGACGTCGCCGACCTGCGCGCCCTGGCCGAAGCCGGGGCGGCCGGCGCGCTCGTGGCCACCGCCCTGCACGGCAGTGCGATCGGACCCGACGAGTTGCGCGCGCTCGGGTGAGCGCGGTGGACGTCACCCGACGACCGTCTCCAAGTGCTCTGCGAGCGCGGCCGCCACGTCGACCCCCGTCGCGCGCTCGACGCCCTGCCAGCCGGGGATGCCGTTGACCTCGAGCACGTAGTCGCGCCCGTCGCGCGTGCGCAGGAGGTCGACGCCGGCGTAGTCGGCGCCAAGGGCGGCCGCCGCCGCCACACACAGGCGCCCTTGTTGCGCGTCGAGCCGTACCGGGCGCGCTCGCCCACCGCGCGCGAGGTTCGTGCGCCAGCCTTCGCCCGTCCGCTCGATCGAGGCCGCCACCTGCTCGCCGACGACGAGCGCTCGCACGTCGCGGCCCGCGTGCGGCAGCGTTTCCTGCAGGTAGTACACGGCCCGTTCGAGCTCCAGCGCGCGGAACACCCGCTGCGCGACGTCGGGATCGTCCACGCGCACCATGCCGACCCCCATCGAGCCGAACAGCGGCTTCACGATCACATCGCCGCCGAGCTCGGCGAACGCCTCCAGGGCGTCGGCGGGCCGCTCGCAGGCGATCGTGCGAGGGGTGGACAGGCCGGCGCGCGCCAGCAGGGTCGAGGCGAGGAACTTGTCGACGGTCCGCTCGATCGCGTGCGCGCTGTTAACCGCGCGCACGCCGCCGGCGGCAAGCGCGTGCAGCACGTCCACACGGAAGACGACCTGCTCGAGCGAGCCGCGCGGGATGCCGCGCACGAGCACCACGTCGCAGCCGTCGAGCGCCAGCTCGCGCGAGCGCACACCGAGGCCACCCTCGATGCGGCCCACCATCCGCGTCACCGGCGCGAAGCGGCACTCGTGGCCGCGCGCCGTCAGAGCTCGTTTCAGCCGACCAGCGTGCCAGCCGCCGGTCGAGCCCAGGACCGCGACGCGCAGCCGCCGCTCGCTCACTGGCGCCCCGCAGGCGCAAGAATGTGGGCTGGGATGCGCACGCTGTTGATCGACAACTACGACTCCTACACGTTCAACCTCTTCCATCTCTTGGGCGAGGTCAACGACAACGAGCCGGTGGTCGTCCGCAACGACGAGCTTACGTGGGACGAGCTCGCCGCCCTGGATGCGGACAACGTGGTGATCTCGCCCGGTCCCGGCCGACCGGAGCACACTCGCGACGTCGGTGTCTCCCTGGATGCGCTCTGTCGCGCAGAGGTGCCGGTGCTCGGCGTCTGCCTGGGCCACCAGGCTCTTGCCCACGTGGCGGGCGGCACGGTCGAACACGCGCTCGAGGTGATGCACGGGCGCCTCAGCCCGATCCAGCACGACGAGAGCGCGCTCTTCGCCGGGCTCCCGCAGGACTTCCTTGCGGTGCGCTACCACTCGCTGGTGGTCGGAGCCGTCCCCGCAGAGCTGAGGGTCAGCGCCTGGACGCCCGACGGCGTGGTCATGGGGCTGGAGCACAAGGAGAGGCCTCTGTTCGGCGTGCAGTTCCATCCCGAGTCGGTGAGCACCCGTCACGGCCGCCGGCTCATCGAGAACTTCCGCGACCTCACCCGCGCGCGGGGCGCGCCGGCCCCGAGCCGGTTCGCCCGGCCGCGGCGCCCTGCGAAGGGCTACGCCGAGGGCCCCGCCCAGGCGGGCGTGCGCGTCCACCATCGGCGGCTCGAGACCTGGTGCGAGCCCGAGGCGGTGTTCGAGGCGCTCTACAGCGACCATGACCACGCGGTCTGGCTCGACAGCGCGACCGAGGGCCCGGGCTTGGGGCGGTTCTCGTTCGTCGGCGCCCCCGACGGGCCGCTCGGCGAGGTCGTGCGCTACGACGTCGAGACGCGATCGCTCGCGGTCGAGCGCCAGTCGGGGCGGGAGCTCCGAAGCGAGAGCGTGCTCGATTACTGCCGTGACCGGCTCGCTCGCCTGCAGACCGATGCCCCTGAGCTGCCCTTCGACTTCACCTGCGGCTTCGCCGGCTATCTCGGTTTCGAGCTCAAGGCCGAGTGCGGGGCCCGGCCGGTGCACGCCTCCGCGCTGCCGGACGCGGCGCTGATGCTCTGCGACCGGCTGATCGCCTTCGACCACGCCGAGCGCCACGTCTACCCGCTCGCACTCGCCGACCCCTCCGGCACGGATGCGGCCTGCGCCTGGCTTGCCACATGCGCGGAGCGGTTGGGCGAGATCGCGTGCGAGCCGCCGCCGCTGCCACCGCCCCCAGCTTCGCCCGGCACGCTCCGTTTCGAGCTCCATGACTCCCCGGAGGCGTACTTGGCCAACATTGCGGCCTGCCGACGCGAGATCATCGAGGGCGAGACCTACGAGGTCTGCTTGACCACCGAGCTCCGCAGCGACGAAAGCCTCGACCCGCTGCGGGCCTACCGTGCGCTGAGGGCGCGGAACCCGGCGCCCTTCGCTGCGCTACTGCGGCTCGGCGAGCAGTCGGTGCTGAGCTCCTCGCCCGAGCGCTTCCTCCGAGTGGACAGGGATGGCGTCGTCGAGTCGCGCCCGATGAAGGGGACGGCGGCTCGGGCGGCGGAGCCCTTCGAGGACGCCTGCCGGGCGGCCGAGCTCCGCCGCGACAGGAAGACCCGGGCGGAGAACCTGATGATCGCGGACCTCGTGCGCAACGACCTCGGCCGGGTCTCCGCGCTGGGCACCGTCGAGGTCCCGGCGCTGATGTCCGTGGAGCCGTACGCCACGGTCCACCAGATGGTGACCGTGGTGCGCGGCCGCCTACGCGAGGGCTGCGATGCGATCGACTGTGTGCGTGCCGCGTTCCCACCCGGATCGATGACGGGTGCGCCGAAGCTCCGCACGCTGGAGATCCTCGACCGCCTCGAAGACCGTCCGCGCGGCGTCTACTCCGGCGCGCTTGGGTTCTTCGCCGTGAACGGCACCGCCGACCTCAACGTCGTGATACGCACGCTGGTGGCGTCCTCGGATGGCCTCAGCGTCGGCGCCGGCGGAGCGATCGTGGCAGCGTCCGATCCCGAGGCGGAGCTCGAGGAGATGCTGCTGAAGGCGCGTTCGGTGCTCGCGACCGTCGGCGGTCAGCGGTCGGCTTCAAGGATCAGGATCTCGCCGCGCCGCAGCTCGAGGCCGTCGCCGCTCCAGCGCGCGTAGCGACCCTCGACCTGCCCGTCGGCCAGCGATAGGCCCAGCCCGCGCAGATGGCGCAGGTACAGGCGCAGGAAGGGCGGCCGGTACGAGCACGCGAAGGTGAAGGTGGGCAGCAGCGTCACCTCCGACATGGCCACGATCGTGCCACGCCGCATACCGGCCCCCGGCACGGCGCCGAGCGGGCCGAGAGCGACGATCGTGCCGGCCAGCATGCTCAGCCCCGCGGCATCGCCCATGCGCCCCGCGACGGCGATCAGGCCACGCCGCAGGCCGGCGCCGACCTGGTCGCCGGCGTCGCCCTGAACGAGGATCTCGCCGCCGCGCATCCCTGCTCGCTCGCCCGGCAACGCTCCGCCGAGCTGGTGCCCGGCGGAGCCCCCCACGACGAGCCGGCCGCCGCGCATGCCCGTGCCCGCGAAATCCCCGACGTCTCCTTCCACCACCAGCTCGCCTCCGCGCATCTCCGCGCCGGTGTGCATACCCGCGTCGCCCGTGACGGTCAGTCGGCCGGCCGTCATGCCCGCCCCGATGAACTTGACGCTCCGCAGGTTGCCCTCGACCCGCACGTCGCCGTCGCCGTCGCCGTCGCCCGAGACGGTGAAGAAGTCCGCCAGCTGCGCCCGCCGGTTGCCATGCCAGACCGGGTGCGCCTCAACCTCAGCGGGGCGAAGACCGGCGAGGCGGTCCGGGCTCAGGCCCTCGGCCTCGAGCGGCACCGTCGGCTGCTCGCGCAGGCTGAGGGTTAGCGGCATCAGTCCCTCAAGCCGCGCACGAGCCCGCGCAGCTGGATGTGGTGCGGTCCCAGATTGCCCCCGTAGTTGCCGGCCGTCACCTGGCTGGCGCCCGCCGCGGCGGCGGCCTCGAGGCCTCGCGCCATCGCTTCGCGCACGGCCTCGACCGTCAGGCCGTCGATGACGATCTCGAACACCGAGCCGATGTCCGGCGGAACGTCGCTGTGCGGGACCTGCGCGCGCAGCGTGGGGCACAGCACGTCGTTGGTCGAGGCGATCAGACCGCTGTAGCGGGAACCGACCTTGCTGCCGCTGCGGGTGATGCCGCCCGGGAAGGGCAGGATCATGTCGCGGACCGCCCGCATCGCGGCCGCCGCCTCCTCGGCCGCGTGCAGGGCCACGGCGACGTCGCGGCCGAGGATGACGATGTTGCCGCCGGCGACTCCCTCGGCCACGGCGAAGCGCTCCTCGACCAGGAACTCGCCCTCCATCACCGGCACCCGCCAGTAGCGGCGCCCGTCGAGCACCTTGCTGGCCTGGTAGCCGTCGCCAAAGAAGCGCAGCTGCCCACCGACGTCAACCGTCTTCTCACTGTCGAGCCCGTTGAAGCAGGCCGTCGTGGGACATGTGAGCACGCTCTGGCCGACGCGCTCCACCAGCCGTTTCGCCAGCCCCTCGCGATCGTTGGCGAACAGCAGCGCGCTGGTCCCGGGCCGTCCGTCGGGGGTCTCGTCGGGATCGAGCTCGCGCTCGATGCCGGCCTCGCACTTGCAGCCGATCACCGACGTGGCGAAGCCGGTCAGCGAGCGGGCGGCCTCGTGTGCCCAGGCGGGGCTTTCGGCGGTGATGACGATCCGCGCTCCCCACATCGGGAACGCCTCCGCGAAGGTGTCGACGACCTCGGTGCCGTTCAGCCTCATCGCCCGTTCCCGTTGCGCCGGGCGGCGATCCGGCGGGCGGGCTCCAGCAGCCACGGCTCGCGGACCGGGTAGTTCGCGAACTTCACGCTGTAGAGCTCGTCGAAGAGCGGTCGCAGGGTGCGCTCGATCGCCTCGTCGTGATCGGCCGCCACCCGGAGGAGCTCCCCGGCCGGCGTCTCGCGCAGCTCGCCCTCTTCGACGATCACGCGTCCGCTCTTGATGACGTAGCGCGGCGTGGCGAACATCTCCTCGACGTCCTCGCGCTCCCGGTAGACCGTCACGTCGGCGTCGGCACCTACCCCGAGATGGCCCTTGTCGGTCAGCCCGAGCAGTCGCGCGGGCCCGGCACGGGTGATGATCGCAATCTCGCCAAGCGTGTACTCACGCTCGAGGTCGTCGCGAAGCACGGTGCGCCCGATCGCCTTCTGGTTGACGCGCCCGATCTGCTCGTTTCGGAACTCGCGGTCCATCAGCAGGCGGATCAGCCGCGGGTAGCTCAGGAACGAGCCGCCGTTGGGGTGGTCGGTCGAGAGCACGACCCGCCATGGGTCGCGGCTGAGCAGGAACAGCTCCAGGCCGATCCCCCACTGCAGCGCGTGAACGTAGTTGCGTTCGCGGTACTCGAAGGGCACGATGCCGCAGCCGGTCTCAGCCTCGAGATCGGCGTTCACCCACTTGCCGCCGGTGACCTCGCGCAGCACCGCGGAGACGGGCGCGTCGGCGGTCATCGTCGTCGCCGCCCCGAACATCACCTGGCCGATGTCGGCGCTGTGCTCGGGGTGCGCGTCGAGGTGCTCGGCCAGCTCCGGCGCGCGCGAGCGCGGCCGTTTGCCAGGCGTCCCGCCGTAGGCGTGGAACTGCAGGTGAGCGAGGTGCGCCCGCCGGCCCTGCAGGGCGTCGAGCGTGTCGAGCGTGGTGCGCCAGTTCCCCGCGACCCCGAGGTTGTTGCAATGGACGTGGACGGGGTGAGGCAGGCCGAGCTCGTCGACGGAGCCGGCGATCGCCTCCAGCACGCGGCGCGGCGTGACGCCCAGCCCCTCCACCTCGTCGTCCAGCGCCGTGACATTGCCGTTGCCGTGCTTCCACATCTCGACGCCGCCCGGGTTGACCAGCTTGACGCCATAGCCGCCGGTCGCCTCCAGGAACCAGGCCACGGCCTCGGTCACGGGGCCACCTTCGCGGATGAGCTTGAACAGCGGCAGGTTGTTGCCCATCAGCACGAGGAAGGCGGCGTCGACAATCGGTGTGTCCCGCAGCTCTGCGAGCGTGTGGCGCGCGGCGAGCGGCGGGGTGGCGGCGTCGACGACGGTCGTGTAGCCGAGGAGCGCGTAGCGGTATCCGGTCGCGAAGGTCGACGGCACCGTCCCGCCCGTTCCCGAGCGCGTGAGCGCGGTGCGATCGATCACGTCGGCCCGGTGCTCCTCCGGGGCGAGCTTGCGCGCGGCGTTGACCGCCGGACCGGCGATGTGGGAGTGGATGTCCACCCCGCCCGGCATCACGACCATGCCGCTTGCATCGATGCGCGGGGCGTGCGACGGCAGCTCATCGACCACCTTGCCGCCGTCCAGGCAGACGTCCCGCACCTCGCCGTCGATCCCGTTGGCCGGGTCGTAGACGCGCCCTTGCGCGATGCGCAGCATCGCCGGCTAGCCCCCCTCGTCCCCGGCGATGCGTCCCTGGATCGCGGCGAGCACTTCGCCGTCCCCGACGCGTTCGGATACGAGCGGCGCGCGCAGCGTCAGGGGCACGCCGTCCATCCGATGCGCGGTGGCCTCACGCTGTACTCCGGCGGCGGCCGTGGCGAACGCGACGCGGGCCACCGAGGCGGTCTCGGTGGCGCGCGGGTCGACGACCACCATGGGGATCCGGCGAAGGTTGTCGGCCGCGCGCGGCGGGAGCTGGCGCAGCGCGTCGAAGCCCACGATCAGCGCGGCGTCCGGCTCGCCGCGCTCCAGCAGGCCGGCGGCACTGAACTCCCCGGACCGCGCCCGCGGATGACCTCGCGCGAAGCTCACGGCTGCCGGGTACCCGGTCTGCCACGCCAGCACGTCCTCGGCTCCGCGCGCATTGCCCTCCCGCCGCAGCGGCAGAGCGACCACGTGGGCGACGCGCGCCAGATCGCGCACGAGGGCGAGCAGCGCCAGCGAGTTCGCGTACCCGGCGGGACCGTGCAGCACCACGCCGTAGCTGCTTGCGCGCAGACGGGCCGCGAGCTGCGCGAGGGCGTCGAGCGGCAACCGCGCCGCGAGATCGCGCTCGAGCGGGATCTCGCGCGCGAGCGCTCGCAGCGCCCATAGCGCCTCGAAGTCGAGCTCGGGTGCGACCTCGATGAACTCGTCGGCCTCCGCGGCGGTTGCGCTGCGCTGTTCATCGACGACCACCAGCGTGCGCTCGGCCGCCCGCGCCGCGTGATCGAGCCGCAGGCGCGGAAGCAGCCGCGGATTGGACGAGACCGGGTCGGCGCGCCAGGCGACGACGAGATCGGCCCGGTCG
Source organism: uncultured Thermoleophilaceae bacterium (assembly GCA_963808545.1). Lineage (GTDB taxonomy): Bacteria > Actinomycetota > Thermoleophilia > Solirubrobacterales > Thermoleophilaceae > JACVRW01. The sequence continues at coordinate 564,474 of CAWEGB010000008.1, forward strand.
CGGACGTCGCCGAATGTTGCAGTGCTGACCCCTAGGGTCTGCGAGGCCGCTGCGACACCGTCCGAGGGGTCGATCACGGCGCCGAGCGCCTCGGCCAGGGCCACGGCGGCGCGCTGGCTCTCACAGTCGGTCCCCCCGAGGCCGCAGAACAGCGGCAGCCGGGCCTCGCCGAGGATCGCGGCCGACGCCTCGACGGCGTCTGCGAGGTCCACCTCGCGGCCGTCGACGCGGGCCAGCGGAGGAGCCTCGGCCGTCCGTTCGGCAAGCCACGCGTCGCCCAGTGGGCAGGTGCCGGTCGCGCCCTCGAGCGCTCCGGCGGCAACCGCGACCTCGATGTCGTCACATCCACATCCGCAGCCGCCACAGGTCGCTGCGTACTCAGGCATCCGCGCGCCGGAGCATACCCAGCCGAGGACGGTGACCCGCTCTGCGCCGGACCGCTACGCCGCGCTAGACTCGCGCCCCCCTCACGCAGACCCGAGAGAGAGGTGCGCACACATGGCCAAGACCCTGTCCGTCGGAGAGTCACTGGTGGGTGACGGCAACGAGGTCGCTCACATCGATCTGTTGATCGGATCCAAGGATGGGCCGGTCGGCGAGGCGTTCGCCGGCGCTCTCCTGAACCAGAAGGAAGGCCACACGAACCTGCTCGCCGTGGTCGCGCCGAACCTCCCGGCCAAGCCCGACACGATCATGGCCAACAAGGTGACGATCAAGGGTGAGAAGCAGGTGGGGCAGATGTTCGGGCCCGCCCAGGCGGCGGTGGCACGAGCCGTCGTCGACTCGGTGCGTGACGGTGTGATCTCGGAGGCGGAGGCCGACGATCTCTGCATCATCGTCGGCGTCTTCATCCACTGGCTGGCCGAGGACGACAAGAAAGTCTTCGACTGGAACTACCAGGCGACGAAGGAGTCAATCGCGCGCGCGATGGCCGGCGAGCCCGCCGCGGGGACCGTGGCCGAGCAGGCGGCCGAGGCGCGCCACCCGTTCGCCGGGGGCGTGGAGGTCTAGCCGGACGCCGGGCCGCAGGCCCAGGCCGTGAAGAAGGTTCTCCTACAGCTCGACACCGATCAACACCCGAGCCCGTTCGACGCCATCGTGGCCCAGGACGCGGGGGTTGATGTCCTGCTCAGCCACGGCAGCGTGGCTCCGGAGGCGGTGCGCGGGCTTGTGCAGGGAGCCTTCTTTACACGCGCCCCCGGTGACTCCTCGATGGCCGTGTGGGTCGGCGGCTCTGACGTGGCGGACGGCGAGAAGCTTCTCGACGAGGTGCAGGCTTCGTACTTCGGCCCATTCCGCCTGTCGACGATGCTCGACTCCGACGGCTGCAACACGACGGCGGCCACCGCCATCGCGCTACTCGCAAAGGATCGCGACCTGGGCGGCCGCCGCGCGGTGATCTTGGGGCTGGGACCTGTCGGGCTGCGCTCCGCGGCGCTCCTGATCCAGGAGGGCTGCGAGGTACTTGCGGTGACGATCCCGGCCGACGTCCTGGGCACGGACTCCTACCGTCGGCCGCGGGGCTTCGCGGTCGCCGAGCGACTCGGAATCTACGCTCGCGAGGTGGCCGACCGGGCAGAGATGGAGGCGGCGCTTGAGGAGGCGAACATCGTCGTGGCCGCGGGGCCTGCCGGCGTGCAGCTGCTGGGGAAGGAGGTGTGGAGCGCCAATCCCACCATCGAGCTGCTGGTCGACTACAACGCGGCCGACCCGCTCGGGGTCGAGGGCATCGAGGCCGGGGACGTCCTCGTCGAGCGGGAGGAGAAGCTGGTTATCGGCGCGCTGGGCGTCGGCGGCTGGAAGATGAAGACGCACAAGGCCTGCGTGCGCCAGCTCTTCGAGCGTAACGACCTCGTGCTCAACGCCGATGGCGTCTACGCCGTGGCCCAAGAGATCGTCTGAGTCGACGCCCGGTCCGCGGGTGGCCGGCGTCGACCCCGGGACCGTGTCCATCGACGTGTGCGCGCTCGACGGCGGAGAGGTGCTGCTCGACGAGAGCTTCCGGTCGGCCGATCTGGCGCTCGACCCGGCACCGCTCGTCGATGCTCTCGTTGCCCACCGCCCCTTCGACCTCGTGCTCGGTCCCGCCGGCTACGGGCTGCCGCTCGTTCCGGGCGAGCGGGTCGGTGAGCGCGAGTTGGCCCTCATGCTGCTCCTGCGGAGCGATCAAGCAGGCGCGCGCGCCGGCATCGGCGGCATGCGCGCGATGATCCGCGCGCTCATCGGCGCCGGGCTGCCACTTGTCTTCGGCCCGGGAGCGATCCACCTGCCTACGGTCCCGGAGTACCGCAAGTGGAACCGCATCGACCTCGGGACCGCGGACAAGGTCGCCAGCGCGGCGCTGTGCATCGTGGACCAGGCCAGCCGGCTTGGTCTGGCCTACGAGGAGACCTCATTCATCATGCTCGAGCTCGGCGGCGCCTTCAGCGCCGCGCTCGCGATCGAGCGCGGGCGGATCGTTGACGGGCTCGGCGGCTCCTGCGCCCCAATCGGGGCTCGCTCATGCGGGGCGCTCGACGCGGAGGCGGCCTACCTGCTGGGCGCGGGACTGTCCAAGGAGACCGTCTTCAGCGGCGGGGCGCTCGACCCGCGCGGGGACCTAGACCTTTCGGCGCCCGGGGCGCTCGAGGCGTTGCGCGGCGATCCCCGTCACCGCGACGGATGGCTCGCTCTCGAGGAGGGCGCGGTGAAGGCTGCGCTCGCCCTGACGGTCTCGGTTTCCGCGCCGCGCGAGATCCTCGTCGCCGGCCGCCTGGCGGGCGCTCCCGGCCTGCTCGACGCGCTGACCGAACGGCTCGCCGGTGTGGCAACCGTCCGCGCCGCCAACGGGCTGGGCACGCGCGCCAAGACGGCAGCGGAGGGCGCGGCGCTGCTCGCGGACGGCCTGGCCGGGGGGCGCTACGCACCGCTCGTCGAGCTGCTGCGCCTGAGCGAGGCGAGCGGCACCGCGCTGGACCACCTGCGCATGCACGGCGCCGGGAGCATCCGCCTTGCCTAGCCTCTTCCAGGTGCAACCCGACCTCGGCCCCGCCGGCGGGGAATTCACCACCCAAGGCCCGACCGGCACGCCGGTGACGTCGATCCGCGTGCTCTACCCCGATCTCCACGGCATCGCCCGCGGCAAGGAAGTCCCTATCGCGCAGTTCGACGACGTCATCGAGAAGGGTCTGTGCTTCTGCGCGGCGGTGATGGGCACCGACCTGCGCCACACGCCCGTGGTCGGCCGCGACGAAGGCTATCCGGACTTCATCGCCCGTCCCGACACGTCGACTATGACGACGCTCCCCTGGGAGCCGGGGGTGGCGAGCTGCCTGGCGAATCTCGAGCCGGCCGCCGGAGGAGCGCCCATCCCGGACCCGCGCGGGAGGCTGCGCCAGGCCGTGGAGAACCTGAGGGCGATCGGTTTGGACCCGATCGTCGGCCCTGAGCTCGAGTTCTTCCTGGTCCAGCTCGATTCGGCCGAAGCAAACGGCATCCGGCGGCGCGTCGACCAACCGAGCATGGTCTACACGGTCGGGGCACAGGCGGATCCCGATGGCATCGTGCGGGGCATGACCGAGGGGTTGACGCAGCTTGGGGTGGAGGTACTCGCCTTCAACCACGAGTTCATGAACAGCCAGTACGAGATCAACCTGCGCCACACCGATGCGCTGCAGGCCGCCGATCGAGCGTTCCGCCTGAAGTCGGCCGTCAAGGACATCGCGGTGCAGCACGGCGTCGTGGCCACGTTCATGGGTAAGCCCTTCAACGACCAGGGTGGCTCGGGCACCCATCTCCACGTCTCACTGAACCGGGGCGAGCGCAACGCGTTCGACGCGCCGGGGCAGGAGGACGGCGTCAGCGCCGAGTTGCGCGCGTTCACGGCCGGCGCGCTCGCCCACTCCGCCGGGCTGATGGCGGTCCTCAACCCCACCATCAACGCCTACCGGCGGATCCGGCCTGACTCGCTGGCGCCCACGCACGCGAACTGGGGCTGGGACAACCGGGGTACGTTCATCCGCATCCCGCCGGAGCGCGGCGGCGCCACGCGCATCGAGATCCGGGTCGCCGACGGCGCCGCGAACCCGTATCTGGCGATCGCCGCAGTGCTGGCCGCCGGTGCGCACGGCGTGCGAGAGGGCCTGACCCCGCCCCCGCCCGTCGACGGCGACGCATACCGCGCGGACCGGGAGCTGATCGGCCCGCCGCTGCCCGCCTCCCTGGACGCCGCCCTCGAAGCGCTCGAGCGCGACGCCGTCCTGTGCCGAGCGCTCGGCCCGCAGATCATCAATACGTTCCTGGCGGTCAAGCGCTTCGAGATCGAGCGCCACCGCGCCTGGGTCTCGGATTGGGAGATCGCCGAGTACCTGCATCACCTCTGACCCGGAGCCCCAGCCATGTCGCAGACCACCGAGTTCACCGACCTCGACGCGGTACGAGGACACCGCCGCGTTCACCGCGGTGTGGACGTCTCAGCTCGAGCTGCGCAATACGCTCTGACGCCGGTCGCCTCGACTCTCGGGCGCTGGCGCCATTCAGCGGCGAGCTGACTCAGCGAGCGCTGAGCAGCAGGCCGGCTGACGCAAGTGCGCAGCTCTTGCGGCAGGCGCGCCTCTCTTCCCTGTGCCTGCGCAGAATTGACCGCCGGATTTGCCTCGCGGCCCACTCGATATCGTTGGTTGCGCCATGACCCAGCCAACTACGCGGGACCGCGTGGATGTCCAGGCGCGTCGACCCGCCACCCACCTGAGCCTCTCTCGAGTGGGCGTGACGGGCGTCGAGAAGGTCGTCCGCGTCCGCTCGAACGGGATTGAGCAGCTCTTCTACGCGGAGCTCGAGTGCTTCGTCGAATTGGGCCCCGAGCAAAAGGGGGCTCACATGTCGCGCTTCGAGGAGATCGTGAACGAAGCGATCGACGAGGTCATCCTCGGCGAGGCCTTCAAGGCGGAGACGCTGGCGTCGCACATCGCCGAGCGCGTACGCGACCGCCAGGACGGCCGGCGCGCCGAGGTCGCGATCGCCGCCAGGTACCCGGAGCACAAGCAGACCCCGGTGTCGGGTCTGCCAACACAGGAGATCTACACCCTCTTCGGCTCGGCGGTGGCGTCGGCGCGCGGGACCCGCCGCCTCGTCGGAGTCGAGGCGCAGGGCATGACGGCGTGCCCGTGCGCGCAGGAGCTTGTGATGGAGCGCTCACAGGAGCGCCTGCGCGAGGGCGGCTTTACAGGCGACGAGATCGCGCGCGTGTTCGAGTCGGTGCCAGTGGCCACGCACAATCAGCGCGGCATCGGGACCCTCCACATCGGCTGCCCCGAGAGCGTCAGCGAGGCGCTCGAGGCAGAGTCACTGCTCGAGATCGTCGAGACCGCGATGAGCTCCGAGATCTACGCGCTGATGAAGCGCTCGGATGAGGTCGAGGTGGTCGAGAAGGCGCACCTGCGGCCGCGCTTCGTGGAGGACTGCGTGCGCGAGATGATCCGCATGGCCATTGAGCGCTTCGGCGCGCTCGATGCGGGCACCTTCGTCTCGGCTCGCCAGGAGAACCTCGAGACGATCCACAAGCACAACGTGGTCGCCGAGCGCTATGGGTTGCTGGGCGATCTGCGCCAAGAAGTCGGCTTCAGCGAGCAGGTGCGCCACCACGTGACGAAGCGTGAGTGGCTCGAGGACGCTCCGAGCCCCGAGCGCCTTTGACCAGGGTCTCGCCGAGGCTCAGACTCGACGCTCGACCCCGCGGCCGTCGCCCGTCAACCCGCACTCTGCCTAATGGCTCGTTTTGCGGCGGTTCTCGGCCGCTCGTGCCCGCTCGAGCCGGCCCTTCACACGGCGGAGCACGACTCATATCGTGAGGTCGGTGGTTCGAATCCACCCGGAGCTATGCCAGTTCCGCAGCGAAAGCGGTTTGTCGCGATCGTCGCAAGATGTCGAGCCGCAGCCCATCTTGTCGTGCGCTCGTCGACACGCTGCTCTTCCACGTGCAGAGCGGGAACGGACTCCGCGCCGCACGCCTGATTAACCCCTTCGAGGGTCCACCACGGGTCCACAACGGAGCCCACTCGCGGCGAAGCGCGGAGTGCGCCGCACAACCGCAATCCGTGCAACCGATGAGGATGCGGACTTAAGCTTTCGGCTGGCCCGCCGGCGCCGGCACCCACCATGATCAAGCGCTCATCGTTGCCGCCGGCAAGACGTCCAGCGCGCTGGGGGCCGCCGAGTTCCGCCCAGGCATCCACTGGCGGATCATCCCCGAGGCCGCGGGCGCCCGAGCTTGGCGCCGCTTGGCGACAGGCGGCACGGCCCATAGAACCGGTGACGCGGCGCCACAGCGCCCACGACCGTCGGCGGCCAGACGATGACCCACGTAATCAGTGGGCGCACCGGTCCGAGCCGCGCGAACGCGTCGGCGTAGGCGAGTTGCGTGCGCGAGCCCTCTGGGTGGCCATCGGCCACCGAGTTGCAGCCACACTGCGATGGCACGCCGATTATCCGCTCGCTGCTGCGCCTCAGTGGCGGATCCCGCTCTCAAGCGGCACGAGGACGCACATCACGGTCCTACTCGTGGGGTCGACGTCCACCTCGCCTCTACACCCGCGCCCACTCAGGGCAACCAGGGATGCGACGGCCGGGCGGTCTGGGGGCGCATATCATTATTCATGGAGCCACGCCTCGCACCGAGTCGCCGTGGGCGACAAGCACCTCGAGGAGCTGCTCGAAGCGGCGTCGGACCGTGCCGTCGAGGAAGGCGCGACGCTCTTCGGGTGGCATGCGCACGCTCTCCTTCCACAGTGATCGGCCGGCGATAAAGCCTGCAGCGCCGCCCCCTACCGACGCGGTGAGCTGGTCGCAGAATTCCTCGTGATCCACGCCGGCCGACAGCACGGCCCACGGCGTGGAGATCGCCGAGGACACTGCCTCGCAGGCGGCGAGCGAGCCCGGGTACTCGAGCTTGAGCAGCTTTGCGCCGCACTCCGCGAGGAAGACCGCGCTGTCTCGGATGAGATCTCCCCGCCGAGCCGCGAACGCCGCCGGCGTCTCGTCATCCAGGCGGTAGGTCATCGCCTCGATGACGCACAGGAGGTGCTCCCTGCCGCAGTCCTCGAGCGCCGCACGGACCAACTGCGCCGTGTAGCCGTCGAGGTCCTCACGATCCGGCCGGACGAAGACCATGACCTTGGCCGCCGTTGCGCCGCGTTCACGTGCCCCCGCCGCGCCGAGGCCGTCGATCAACCGCGACCGGCGCAGCCCGCCGACGGTGTCGAAGCCGTCAGACTCGATCCTGACGAGGAGCCCCACATCGCGGGCCAGCGCCCGGCGCTCGACGATGTCCACCACCGAAACGTCGGGGTCGAGGAGCACCGCGCTCGCCTCGCGCCCTACGGTGTCGACGATGTCGTACTTGATCGCGCGCTGCGCCTCGGCGTCGGCGGAAAGCCCGGCTGCCTCGAGCATCTCGACGAGCGGGTCGCCGTGGTCGACGGCGATCACGGAGAGCCGTCCGCTGGAGTCGGCGATCCGCGCCAGCGCGCCGATCTCGGCTGTCGTGAGGGCAGCGGTGATCGAGGCAGCATCGCAACTTTGTGCTGAAAGAATGCGCGGGAGGTGACCGCGAGGGTGCGAGGGAAGCCGAATGCCCGCCAGCCCGACCCGGTTGTCGTCATCGTCGGGTCCGTCAACGTCGACCTGGTGGTAGCCACGGAGCGCCTACCGCGCCGCGGCGAGACCGTGCTGGGCAGCCGCCTCGAACGCTACGGCGGCGGCAAGGGGGCCAACGCGGCGGTCGCCGCGGCACGACTGGGCGCCGAGGCGCGGCTCGTCGCCGCCGTGGGCGACGATGCTCTGGGCCAGGACGCGCTCACGGAGCTGGCCCACGAGGGGGTCGACATCGAGGGGGTGACCACGGTGTCCGAGGAGGCGACGGGCGCGGCGCTCATCGTGGTCGATGCGAGCGGTGACAATCAGATCGCCGTTGGAGCTGGTGCCAACTCCGCGCTCGCGCCCGATCGTGTTCGGCGCGCGCTCGAAGGAGCTTTGAATCGATCCGGATGCCTGCTCGTCAGCCTCGAAGTCCCGCACGAGGCCGTGCGCGCCGCCGTCGCCGCGGGGCGAGAGCGCGGCATTCCGGTCGTCGTCAACCCGGCGCCGGCCCGCCCGCCGGCTCTCGAGCTCGCCGCCCTCAAGCCGATCTTCACACCCAACGCGCGCGAGGCTCGCCAGCTGACCGGGGAGACGGACAAGCGGCGGGCGGCGGCCGTGCTCGCGCGACAAACCGGCGCGCCCGTCATCGTCACCGACGGCTCAGACGGAGCCCTGTTACTCGAGGAGCCCGGCGCCGAAGCGCTTGCCTTGCCCTCGCCGCCGGGTGTGACGGTAGTGGACACCACGGGCGCGGGCGACACGTTCTCCGGCGCGTTGGCCACCCGCATCGCCGCCGGCGACCACTTGCGCGCGGCCGCGGGCTTCGCGGTGGCGGCCGGCGCCTGTGCGGTACGCGCCCGTGGCGCGCGCGCAAGCATGCCGACGGAGACGGAGGTCCATGCAGTCCTCGGCCGGAGTTAGACTGCCCGGACGGCGCGCGAGTCATGCGCCAGCTGACGAGGAGGAGCTGCAGCCATGCCCGAGCCTGTGCTGGAGGCGCGCCAGATCGTAAAGCGCTTTGGTCGCGTGCGGGCGTTGCGAGGTGCGAACCTCACTGTCTACCCGCAGGAGGTCGTCGCCCTCGTGGGCGACAACGGCGCGGGCAAGAGCACCTTGGTGAAGACGGTGGTCGGCGTCCATCCTCCCGACGACGGCGAGATCCTCTTCGAGGGTAGGCCTGTGGCGGTCAACACGCCGCATGACGCCAGGGATCTGGGCATCGAGACCGTCTATCAGGACCTCGCGCTGGCGGCGGAGGTCGACCCGGCGGCGAACATGTTCCTGGGCCGCGAGATCCTGCGCCCCGGGCTGCTCGGCAAGCTCGGCTTCCTGGACAAGCCGGAGATGCGACGGCGCAGCGACGAGGCGTTCGGCACGCTCGGCGTCAGGATCCAGGACACGAGTGCGCGGGTGGCCAACATGTCCGGCGGCCAGCGCCAGGGCATCGCCATCTCCCGCGCGGTCACCTGGGCGAGCAAGATCGTCTTCATGGACGAGCCGACGGCGGCGCTCGGCGTCGTGCAGACGCGCAACGTGCTCGACCACATCCGGCGCGTGCGCGAGCAGGGGCTATCGGTCGTCCTGATCAGCCACAACATGCCGGAGGTGTTCGAGGTCGCCGACCGCATCGAGGTGCTGCGGCTCGGGGAGCGCGTCGCGCGCCTGAAGCCGACGGACGTGTCGATGGAGGACGTGGTGGCCGCGATGACCGGCGCGCTGACCTTCCACGAGGAGGAGGACGGGGGGTGAGCACGCCCCCGACGCCGACCGACGAGGTCGAACTCGAGGAGCTGCTCGCGGAGGAGCGGGAGCCGTGGTGGCAGCGGCTCGTCACGGGCCAGAGCACGGCGATCGCCCTGATCCTGGTAGGGCTGATCGCCGTCTTCTCGTTCCTGCGGCCCGAGGAGTTCCTCGACGTCAATAACGCCCGCAACATTGCGACCGACGCCGCGGTCCTGCTCGTGCTCGCGGTCGGCCTGACCTTCGTAATCATCACAGCAGGCATCGACCTCTCTGTCGGCGCGGTGCTCGTCTTCTCCGGTGTCGTGGCGGCGAAGCTCATGAACGAGATCGGCGGCGACAACTGGGGCGTGATCCTCGCCGGCCTCGGGGTCGCGCTAGCGTCCGGACTGGGATGGGGCCTGCTGAACGGCTTCCTGGTCGCCAAGGCGAAGATTCCGGCGTTCATCGTCACGCTGGGCACGCTGGGCATGGCGCTCGGCTCGGCGCTTCTGATCACGGGTGGCGTCGACCAGCGCGACGTGCCCTTCAAGCTCATCGACACGGTCGGCAGCGGGCGGGCGTTCGACGAGATCCCCTACCTCGTCCTGATCGCTGCGGCCGTGGCGCTCGTGTTCGGCATCATCCTGGCCGCAACCCGCTTCGGCCGCTACACGTACGCGATCGGCTCGAACGAGGAGGCGGTGCGGCGCGCCGGCGTCAACGTGGACGCGCACCTCATCAAGGTGTATGCGATCGGCGGGACGCTCGCCGGGCTCGCCGGCTTCATGTCGCTCGCGCGCTTCGGTACCACAACGATCGGCGGCCACTCGACCGACAACCTCGACGCGATCTCTGCGGTCGTCATCGGCGGCACGAGCCTCTTCGGCGGCATTGGCACGATGATCGGCACTGTCGTCGGCGTCTTCATCCCTGCCGTTCTACGGAACGGCTTCGTAATCGTCGGCGTCCAGCCGTTCTGGCAGCAGGTGGCGGTGGGCGCCGTGCTGATCGTGGCGGTCTACCTCGACCAGCTGCGCCGGGCTCGCTACCGGCGCTGATCAAGTTGGCCCAACAACAGGAGGAGATCTGATGTCAAGCACAGCACGAGGCCCGCGGTGGCGGCTCGCATTCATCGCCGTGCTCGCGCTCTCGGCAGCCCTGCTCGTCGCTGCCTGTGGTGACGACGATGACGATGGAGGAGGCGGGGGCGGTGGTGGCGGCGACGGCTACACGATGACCCTCATCGCCGGCGTCCGCGGGGACGAGTTCTACATCACGATGAACTGCGGCGCCCAGGAGGAGGCCCGAAAGCAGGGAGTCGAGCTCGACTTCCAGGGGCCCGACGAGTTCGACGCCTCACAGCAGACGCCGATCGTCAACGCGGTGACGCAGAAGAAGCCCGACGCGATCCTGGTCGCGCCGACCGACACCAAGGCGATGTATGTCCCGATCAAGGCTGCCGCCGACGCCGGCATAACGATCGTGCTCGTGGACACCACGCTCGAGCAGGCCGACCTTGCCGTTTCGCAGATCGCGTCGGACAACGAGGCCGGCGGCCGCGAGGCCGCCAAGGCGCTAGCCGACCTGATCGGCGGCGAGGGCAAGGTCTTCGTCAACAACGTGAAGCCCGGCATCTCGACCACCGACGCACGCGCCCAGGGATTCGAGGACGAGGCCAAGAACCTCGGCCTCGAGTACGTCGGCATGGAGTACAACGACGACGACCCGGCCAAGGCGGCCACCATCGCCAAGGCACAGCTCGCGAAGAACCCCGATCTCGCGGGCATCTTCGGGACCAACCTGTTCTCGGCCGAGGGTTCGGCGACCGGCGTGCGCGAGGCCGGCAAGAGCGGCGACGTCAAGATCGTGGGATTCGACGCCGGCCCCAAGCAGATGGAGGATCTCGACAGCGGGCTCGTCCAGGCGCTCGTCGCCCAGAAGCCTGCCGACATCGGCAGGCTCGGCGTTCAGCAGGCGGTGGCCGCGCTGGACGACAAGCCCACCAAGAAGCAGATCGGCACCGACTCGGTGACGCTCACAAAGGACAATCTCGAGGAGAACCCGGACATCCCCTACAAGTCGGAGTGCTAGCCACCCGCGCCGCGGGGTGCGGCCTGAAGGCCGCGCCCCGCCGTGGCAGGGGCTGACCTCAGCGCGACGCCCCACTCGACTCTGGCGAGAGCACGGACGGAAGGTCGTCGACGCTCTCGAAGAGGCCCGCGGCGACGCCGGCGAGGAGCCCCGCGCCGCGGGCGCCGGCCTCGACGACCGAAGGGACCTCCACGGCGCCGAAGCGGCCCTTCGACGCACGCACCGCCTCGTCTTGTGCCCAGCCCCCGGTGACGACGATACGCCGGTGCCGGCCGGCGACCTCCTCGGTCGCCCGCAGCAGCGAGTCGACCTCGGCCGCCACGGCGTCGATTGCCGCTCGCCAGATGCGCTCCGCCGGCACGCCGGCCGGTAGGCGCAGCGGGCGGCGGTCGAGCGAGTGCAACTCGAGCCCGAGCGCGGGAACCTCGCCCGGAGCGGTGGCGAGCGCGCCTGCGGCGAGCTCGGAGCGGCCTGCGGGGTCGACACCGAGGCGGTCGAGAACTTCCTGCAGGGCGATGCCGGACCAGAGGCCGGCAAGCAGCGCCTGGCGGCCCTCGGACACGTGGAACCCGACGGTCACTCCTCCGGCCACGCTGCGGAGGACCTCCTCCGGCCGAAGCGGCGGCGCGACAACACGGACGAGCGCCTCGGCCGTGCCGCAGGAGTCGAGCACGTCGCCGGGGGCGACCACCCCCACCCCGACGCCGGCGCAGAGGTGGTCGTGGCCGGCAACGGTAAGGGCGGCGCCCCGCACCTGCGGCAACGCCGCGCCGTCGGCGGCGCCGGCCGGCGTCCCGGCGAGCACGAGCTCGGGCAGCAGGTCGTCCGGCATCTCAGCCCACGCAACGGCGTCGGCGAAGGGCGCCTTCGCAGCCAGGTCGAGCAGCCCCGTGCGCGATGACAGCGACAACTCGGCCACGTCGCGGCCGCCAAGCCGGCGGACGACCCACTCTCCGACGTTCAGCCAGCGGCGCGCGGCGCGCGCCGGTGGATGATGGTCGACTAGCCAGCGCAGCTTCGCCAACGTGCACAGCGGACTGGCGGCCAGACCGGTGCGCTCGCTGAAACGCTCCGCGCCCAGTTCGGCGGCGATCCGTTCCGCCTCGCTTGCGCCCCGCGCGTCGTGCCAGGCGATGGCGGGATGCAGCACCCGGTTCTCCCCGTCGAGCAGCACACCGGCCTCGGCCATGCTGGTCACGCCGACACCCCGCACGCGGCCCTCGGGAGCGGCGGCGACGGCCGCACGCGCGGCCTCCACCGCTGCGCCGAACAGCGCCTCGGGGTCAGCCTCGGCGCCGGTTGGCACCTGCCGCCACGGGGTCGGCGCCTTGCCATGGGCGAGCTCGCGCCCGTCCTCGTCCACAACCGCCGCCTTGCAGGCGGACGTGCCGACGTCGATGCCGACGAGCAGGGCGGTCAAACACCGGCTCCGTTCGCAACGGACGCAGGCGGACGGCACACGATAAGCACGACCTCGCCGCTCGCGCGGCACGCCCCAGCGCCGTGCGGCAGGAGCACTGTTTGGCCCCGGCGCAGCGCGAGCGGCTCACCGTCCTCGGGCGCGAGCGTCCCGTCACCCTCCAAGACGACGAGGACCGCGAAGCCGGGGGAGATCTCGGCCGCCGGAGCGGGCACGACCCGCTCAGCGCGGAAGAACGAATCGGCCTCGACAGGCAGCAGCCGGGCGACCGGGCCCTCGGGCCGCGGACCTCGCAGGGTCGCGATGTCTTGTCCTGAACGGTCGACGCACTCGAGGGCACTCTCCCAACTCAGGCCGAGGCTGGCCTCACGCGGGTCGTCGATGCCGAAGCCCTGCCACTCGAGCAGCACCGAGAGGTCACTCGGCTCCTGCAGCTCGACGATCAGTAGTCCCTTGCCAATGGCATGAGGTACGCCGCTCGGCACGAACAAGGTGTCCCCCGGCTCTACCGCGCAGGGGTTGAGCGCACCGAGGAGGGCGGCGCCGTCCTGCTCATCGACCCAGCGCTCGAGCGTCTCGGGCGGCACGTCCTCGCGGAAGCCGATGTACACGGTCGCGTCCGGCACGGTCGCGCCGACGACTATCCAGGCCTCGGTCTTGCCGTATGGCACGCCGAGCGTGGCCCGTGCGAACGGCCCGTCGGGATGAACGTGGACAGGCAGCCGCTGGCCGGCGTCCAGGAGCTTGACGAGCAGCGCGGGATCGGCCCCTCGCCGGGCGGCATGGCCTCCACCCAGGAAGCCGACCGGATCGGCGGCGATCGCATCGCGCAGCAGCTCACCGCTCGGCAGGCGGCTCAGCCCCAACTTTTGCTCGCCGAAGACCGTCGTCGTGGAGCCCACCCAGTCCTCGGGCACATGCGCACCCTGCGGCTGGGTGCCGCGGAGCGCCGCGATTGCGGGCCCACCGCGATAGAAGCGCTCTATGCCGTTGGGCGGCAGGACCACCGGCCTCACGGCGCCCGCACCTCCCTCCTCGCGAGCTCCCCCACCCGGAAGAGGTCGACCGCGCCGGCCTTCGCTGTCTCGACGCTGGCCGCGGCGGTCGCGAGACCGAGCGCGAGCGCGCTGTCGAGCGTCTCGCCGTGCTCGAGCCCGACGCACAGGCCGCCGACGAGCGCGTCGCCTGCGCCTATTGGGTTTTGGACCTCCGCGCGCGGCGCCGCGTGCCAGCGCGGCTCGCCGCCCTCGACGACCACCGCGGCGCCCGCCGCACCCGCGGTGACGATCGCCGTCCGCGCGCCGCGGGCGACGAGCCCCGCCGCCGCGCTGGCCGCTCGCTGCCGAACCTCGGCCGGGTCGCCGGCCTCGACCGTCTCGTCGGCACGTCCGAGCAGTAGCCCCTCCGCCTCGGCGAGGTTCGGCGTGACGAAGTCGGGCCGCGCGCCCAGCGCCGCGGCGAGCGGCGGCCCGTTTGCATCGACCAGGGCCAGCGCGCGATGCTCGCGCGCCAGCACGATTAGCCGGGCATAGCCATCGTCGGGCGCACCCGGCGGCGCACTGCCACTGCACGCCAGTACCGCATGGCTTTCCAGCCGCGCGGCGACCGCGCGCTCGTAGCGTTCCCAATCGCCAGCCAGGAGGCGCGGTCCGGGCTCGTTCATGACCGTCACGCGACCGCCACGTTCGAGCACGACCGCGGTCGACCGCAGCTCTCCGCCGATCGGGACAGCGTCAATGTCCAGTCCCTCGTCGGCGAGCAGCCACGCCACGGCTTGTCCCGTCCGCCCCGGGGCGAAGCCGACGAGGAGAGCCGACGCATCCAGCGCCCGCGCGACCCGGGCGACGTTGACGCCCTTGCCGCCGGGCGTTACCGCGACGTCATCGAACCGCAGCACCTCGCCGGGCCGCAGCTCGTCGATTGTGAGCGTACGGTCGATCGTGAGGTTCGGGCCGGCGATGAGCATGCGATGTGGTGCAAGCTACCCCTCGGCCGCGCGTGTCGCGTCGAACCGAGTCCTGCCAGCCGCGATGCGACCGCGGAGGCGGTGCGGAGGACGAGCGTCCTCAGTCGCACCAGTCGGCAAGCTTCATCCGCTCACGGGTGAGCCCCTCCTCACGCTCGAGCGGCTGAGGCCGGCCGAACCTACCAGCAAGCCGAGGCGGCACGGCACGAGGCGGGTCAGGAACACGATCGCGCGACGAGGAACGAGGTCGTCGGCGCGCCGCATGCATGCGGGGCGCCTCCCGGCGGGTCCACCACGGGTCCACCAACGTGAACACGGGCGGATTCACCCGGCTACCACGAGCTCCTGCGAAACGGTCGCCTTGCAGGCAGACTCCGATGACTCACCTCGGAGTAGGCTGAGCTTCCGGTGCCTCTACCCAGGCAGCAAACGAAGATGCTCGGGGACAGCCCACGACGCGTCGGAGGAGGTCGCCGTGACTGCTATCGCTGTTCGTCCGAGGCGATAGTGGGCTCCGCGTCACCTGCTACTGCTTCTGCCTCAATGCAGCAGCGCGGCTGCCGTACGCCTTAAGGCTCCTCGCGGCGGTCACCTCTAGATCTTGAAACGCAGCGCCCCACCGACGAGGGCCAGCGCTTGGAATACCTGATTGGGTGGTTTGGTCGCTCGGATCTCGTCCGGGTACTTGCCGAACAGCATTGCCGCGTAGATGGCGGAGCGCGGATCCTTCGGCGGGAGCCGCTTGATCTTGCCTTCGTGGATCAGCCTGTGCATGTCCCGAAAGAACGACTCGAAGCGTTGCGCCGGGCGATGGATGTTGACGATCCGCGCGGGCTCATCGCTCGCGTTCCGAACCGAGTGCGGCACACCCGCAGGCACGGTCGCCTTCTCGCCGGCACGGACGGGGCTCCAGTTGCCGTTCATGAAGACCTCGAGCGCGCCCTCGATGACCTCGTAGCTCTCCTCAGCCCTCGGGTGCACGTGAACGGGAGGGCCAGGCATCCGGGGCTCGATCCAATTCGTGGCCTCGAACAGCTCGCCGGAGGTGTCGACTGTGCTGCGCGTGATCTCCCACCACATTCCCAACCCGGGACGGAAGTCGAGCCGGCGATCGTCGCCGCTGGACGGTTCGCGCGATGTGGATTCGCCGTGGTCAGGTTCGGACATGGTGGCCCCTTTCCGGAGGCGCCCGGCAAGAAGCTGGAGCGCCGGGCAGGCAGTTCGGCAGCTGTGGAGAAACTACGCCTCCCGCTCCCTCGTGCGACTTCCGCGTTCTCGCCTGGCAGCGGCACTCGGCCAGGCGCACGCGGGACTGCTGCTTCCATGCGAAGCGAGAGCGAGGACCTGGCTACTGCTTTTCGTCCCAAGCAGGACAGTGTGCGCGAACCTGTCTTGCTCACACGACGGGGTGTATGCGACTGCTCCGTCCGCGACCGCCCCTACGTCTGGACGTCGGGGCGCGTCGCCCGCGAGGCTCGATCAGCTCGGGTCGCCGCGGAAGTAGCGTCGGCGTCTTCGCAGCTGAGGCTCGAAACGCCGCACATCGCGGGGTCCCAACCGTCCGCGACGAGATCCCGCGACACCGCTTCTGTCGTCATCTGGGCGCCGGCTGTGCGGGGATCTCACAGGCCCCGCCGGCGCAGACCTCGAAGGCTGGATCCCTGGTCGTCCAGCCGCGCCGCACCATGTAGCCGTGAAGCTCGCAGCCGGCGCAGACGCCGAGCACTGACTCCATCCACATCAGCACCATGCAGATCACGCAGAGCGTTCTCGGCAGTGTGCCGGTGATGCCGCTGTTAGTAATGATCGTCATGGAGAGGGCCAGGGCCAGGCCGATCTCCCAGGCGAAGCGCTTCGGCTTGGCTGAGACCCATTCCGGCGGCCGGCGGCGAGTCATCCAGCCGGCGATGATGCCCACAGGGCTGTAACGGATGCCGAAGGTCACCCGGGTCAAGAACTCGACGAAGAAGAGGCTCGAGGCGACCTGGAGCGGGACGTACTGCTGATCGAAGTAGGCGAAGCTGAAGGCGACTGCCCCGATCACGAGCGTCAGGCCGGCCGCGGCACGGACTTGGTTCTCGTCGAAGACGGTGGCGTGCAGCTCCCTACCGTCGACGGTCAGGCCAGAAATTTGATCGCCGAACGTGAGTCCCATGCGGTTGTCCTGCCCGAGGGACCAGTGTAGTCGATAAAGGAAGATTGGCTGGGCAGACTGTGCGGCTCGCCGGCCAGGAGCAGCCTCGAACCGGTTCGTGGTTCGCGTGGCCATGCAACGAGTCCGGCGGCCCCCGGTCAGCTCGAGGGCGACGTCGCCGAGGAGGAGTACGCCCAAGCGCCCCCGACCGACAGTCTGGCCGCCGCCTCTCAGCCCGGGATCAGTGCCCGAACCAGCGCGCGCGCCGTATGGCGCCGAACTCCTCTTTCTCGGCGGCGTACTCGAGCGCGGGCTCGTAGCGCTGGGCCTCTGGCGCGTCGCCGTGCAGGAAGTTCACCTCGACCTTGCCGACGAACCCGCCACCAAACTCTGCGTAGCAGATCCCCGATGCGCCGAACGGCGCCGGCGGCTCACCACCCGTGATTGCGGCCGCGATGTCGTCGGCGACGACGATCGCGGCTGACTCGGCGAAGATCCCGGCCTTGGGGACGGTCCGGGGGCCGGTGCAGACGTCGCCGATTGCGTACACGCCGGAGAACTGGGTCGTGAGATTCGTTTGGTCGACCGGGACCCAGCCGTTGACCGCGAGGCCGGAGGCTGAGAGTGGATCGGGCGCGCGGTGCTTCGGGATCCCGATGAACAGGTCGTATGGGAGCTTCTCGCCGTTCGCGAGCTGCGCCGTCCGTGTCGGGGGATCAATCCCGGTGACGAGGTGCTCGGGGAGCTCGGTGATGCCGCGCGCGACGAGCCCGTCGCGGAACATCTGCGCGACCTCGCCGGTCACCGGGACTGGCCGCTGCATCGGGAAGACCGACGAGATCTCCACCGCGTCGGCCATGCCCCGCTGCTTGAAGTGCTCGTGCAGCATGAACGCCCCCTCGAACGGGGCGGGCGGGCACTTGAACGGCTGCCCGAGCACGGAAACAAGGACCCTGCCGCCGTCGAAGTCCTGCAGCGCGTCCCGCAGGCGCTCGGCGCCGGCCAGCGTGTAGTACTCGTGGCCGCCCTCCTGCAGGCCCGGCGTGGCCGCCATGTCGTAGTCCGCGCCCATCGCCACCACGAGGTAGTCCGCGTCGTGCGCAGCGACGTCGGTGGAGACCCGCCGGGCCACCGGGTCGATGCCGGTCACGGTCTCCCGCCGGAACTCAACAGCGTCCTTGACGACGTCGCTGTAGTACAGCCGTACGTCGTCGGCGGACTGCCTGCCGAGCATCACGTCGAGCTTCGAGTAACCGAAGTACCAGGAGTCCTTGCGGTCGAGCAACGTGACGCGGACGGCGTCGCTCATCGTCTCCGAGAGCCGCGTCGCGAGTTCCAGTCCTCCGAAGCCGGCGCCCAAAATCAGGACATGCTTCTTCACCCGGCCGAGCCTACCGCTGCCCGCTAGACCGCGGGTCGATCGTTTCCAACGATAGAAGCGCGCTACCGCTCTCAGGCACAAGCGGTAGCGCGGTGACTTCGTGCGCGACTACCGCAATGGACGAACAGCGAGCGCGATTCCCTAGCGTCGGCTCGGTATCGCATGGCGCGAAAACGCGACACCGCGGTTCGAGGCTCGCCGCCGCCATGTCCATCACCGACACGATTGTCGCTTCTCGCGCATTGCGATAGTGAGCCGACGGTAGGAACCCGCAGAGTCTGTTCGTCCGTTGCAAGAGCTTGCCGGGACCCCGACGGGCTCATTCATGACGGCCCGGAGTCCGGATCGCGGCTACTTGCAAAACAAGATCGGCTCGGCCCCCGCCGGCGGCCGGGCGACCGCGCCCACGGGCGGCGACACGCTCAGTCGACCCACTCGATGTTGTGCCGTGGCCCCGCGTCGAGCATCCGGCGGATCACCTCGTCCGTCACCGGAGGAGGCGCTGCCCCCGGATCCTCGACCGGCGTGCAAACCTCACGGAACCAACCCTCCATTCCAGCGGGCGTGTAAACGGCGACCATCCTCGCGGGCGTTGGCTCCTCGTTGCGGTAGGAATGGCGCGTGGCGCGCGGGACGAAAACAGATTCGCCTGCCGAGACCGTGCGCGTGTCCGATCCCGCCGTAAACGTAATGCTTCCCGACGTAATCGCGAAGAGCTCATCCTCCGCCAAATGCTTGTGCGGCGGCGGGCCACCGCCCGAGCCGACGACGCAGTCGAGAGCGAACATAGAACCGCCCGACTCTTCGCCCGTAACGAGGAACGTGTACATGTCGCCCGGTCCCCAGAACGATCGGCCGGTCTGCCCCGACGCGACCTGGATTACTCGACTCGTAAACTCGTTCATCGTCGACTCCCTTTCGTAGCCAGTAGGTCGCGCGATCGCGCCTTGGCGCGAAGAGCATAAGCACACGGCACAGCGCGGGTCGCTCCCTCAAGGGGCGATTTGCGGAGGTGTGAGCGGGTCAGGTGAGACGCCTGCGGGCGGGTCTTTTTCGGGAGGTACCCTCGACCGATAGCGCACAGTTCGATGAGCTGGCCCGCTGCTTTGCATGGAAAGCGACACCGCAGCCCACCACCTACACGGCTGTCGCTCCTCGCGCATAGGAACAGTTGCCGCCGAGACACCCACAGAGTGTTCCTTCCATGGGGAAGCGGCACTCCGTGGGTCGCTCCGTGTCCTAAGACGGGTGCTGCCACTTACTCGATTGCTGGCAAGCTTCGGCACTGATGCGACGGAGAAAGTAGGCTGGGCAGCCGTGACGGCCTTCGCGCTGGTCCACGGAGCATGGGAAGGCGCTTGGATTTGGGAGCGCCTGACACCCGAGCTCGAGGTGCGCGGGCATCACGTCGTTGCCATGGACCTGCCCTGCGAAGACGGGACGGCCACGTTTGAGGCGTATGCCGAGGTCGTCGTGCGGGCCTTGGAGGCAGAGGCGCTAGAGGAGGTCGTCGTGGTCGGCCACTCACTCGCGGGGCTCACGATTCCACTCGTCGCGGCGCGGCGAGCGGTGAGCAGGCTCATCTACCTGTGCGCCTTGGTTCCGATTCCGGGACGCAGCTTGGTCGAGCAGCTGGGGATGGAGCCGGACACGCTCCGGCCGGGATATGAGGCAGGCCTGAGCGAGCCTGACGACCAAGGCCGAACCCGCTGGGTGGACGAGGGAGTCGCGCGCAGTGTGGTCTATGCGGATTGTGACGAAGGGGAGGCAAGGGCGGCTTTCGAGCGATTGCGCCCGCAGGCGCGGACGCCGTACGCCCATCCGTGCCCGCTCGACGCGTTCCCTTCGACGCCGCGCACGTACGTGGTCTGCGGCGAGGATCGCCTGGTGAACCCGGAGCGGGCACGAAGGGTCGCGCGCGAGCGGCTCGATGCCGAGCTGGTCGAGTTGCCCGGTAGTCACTCACCGTTCCTGTCACGACCGGGCGAACTAGCTGAGGTTCTGCACGAACGGGCCGAGGTCACCACTTAGCCAACCACCGGAACGCAGTGGTGGCCGGATTGGTTCGGGCGTGGGAGCAGAAGCGAGCTACCTCACGACCGTGACGACCGAGGAGAGTGTTGCTGGCTCATGCGAGCGACACTCTCTGGCCCTCGCTCGACCCCTTGCGCCGCTGCCGCAATCGCGTGATCTCGATAGCCCGGCCGTGGCGGGCCGACGACGTCCACCAGGCGTCGACGATTGCGCGCACGCCCGGCGATCCCCGCGACACGCCGCGCCAGTGATCGCGCGATTTCTCAGGGTATCCTTGCTGTAGCTCGGCCGTGTTGCGCCGCGGTTCGCATGACGGAGCAACGACTCATAATCGTGAGGTCCCTGGTTCGAATCCAGGCGGAGCTATTACCTCACGTAGCCCGCACCACTCCGCACAGCCCCGCAAACCGCATAGATAGGAAACGGGGCGCACCTGGGGTCGCTCTTCCCGTTCAAGACATCGCCGGCCTTCCGGCGCAAAGTTGGCGAGATACCTCAATCTGATCTAAGTTTTTAGAGCGGGAACGAGGCGCCGCACCCCGACAGGAGAAGCGAGGTGTGCAATGCGTCAGAAGTCATTACTCGCGGTCGCCGTCTGTGCGACCGCCCTTGCGGGTCTTAGCGGTCCCGCTTTCGCTGGTGAGGTGAAGGGCCCTCCGGGCAGTGGCGGCGAGGAAACTCAGGGCCCCAGCCACGCCCGCTCCGCCTGTGTGTTCAACGGGCTGAATGACTTAGTGGTGGGCGAAGGTCAGACCGATTTCCTCGTGCAGTCGTACGGCGTGGACGTCGCGGGCAAGGGCGACTTCGCCGATCCGCACCTGTTCAACCCCGGCAACGTGGAGGCGTGCAGGGGCGTCCCACCGGAGCATTAATTCAAGTCTGGGGCCCCGGCATAGCGGCGGGGCCCCAGCGCTACTGGCGCTAGCGGTGACGAAACCGAAGGCGCGCCCCGGCGCAGGGCCGCGGCGATCGAGCTACGCCTCCAGGCGACAGTTTGAGGGCGATCGAGGTAATGCTCGGCGTGAGCGCCGCACGATTGAGGCTGACTTGAAGCGCGCGAACGTGTCGCTGCCGGCCACGCGCAGCCTCGACGGGAAGGTGGTCGGCGCGAGGGCTCAAAACGGCCGCGCCGCGGCGAACGTTCTCGGCATGACTCCCGTGTTCGTGAGAGTGGACCTCGGGCTGCCGAACCACGACAACGCCCACACGTCGATGGGTGCGCTCGACCGGATCAAGGCGGCGGCCGCGGGCAAGCGTGACGCAGATCGTGACGCGGACCCCCGCTCGATCCCGCTCCTAGAGCGAACCTGACCCAGTCGGAGCTATCTGGCGGGTTTGAAGGGGTTTTGGATCCGACGGGCGGCCAGACCTGGGCTGTTGGTCCTGGCGGGGAGGTCGATGAAGCACGCGGCTCAGCCTGGAGAGGCGGCTGCAGGCGCGGCGGCCTCGAGCATTTCGTGGAGCTGCTCTTCGGGCAGTCCTATGGGCAGCACCAGGTCGACGGTGTCGGCCCCGGCCTCGAGCCAGAGGCGGACGGTGTCCGGAGCCTCTTCATAGGTGCCCATCACGGTGACATCTCGAGCGAGGCGCTCCGCTGCCGCGGGCAGCCGTGGCGGTCCGCCGCTGGCGTTGGCGTCAAGCAGCGCGTCGACCTCGCCCGCGAAGCCGAACTGATCGCGGAGCATCCGCGGGTACAGCGGACCCATGCGGGTGAGGTACGCGAGCAGCCAGCCAGCGGCGATCTGCCTGGCCGTCTCCTCGTCCTGGGCGATGGCGAGCGGGACGCTGGCGGAGACCCCGGTCGATGTCGACCGCTCAGCGGCGGCCTCGCCCTCGGCGAGCAGGGTGCGACCGTCGGGGAGCCTCGAGCGGGCCCACAGGAAAGGCAGCCATTGATCTGCGAGCTCCCCCGCCAGACGGACCGAGGATGGAGCGAGCGCTGCCAGGAGGATCGGGATCCGCTGGTCGGGCGGGGCCCCCAGCCGAAGCGGCCTAATGTGCTCTCGGTCGAGCGGCAGGCGAGCGCCCTCCAGCAGCGCCCTGACAGCGACGAGCGTGGTCCGCATTCGATGGGCCGGTTGCTGCCAGGTAAGTCCGTGCAAGCCTTCGACGAGCGGAGGGCTACTGGCGCCGAGGCCGAGTGCGAAGCGGCCATCGGACGCCCGTTGTAGGCTCGCCGCAGCCATGGCGATCGCCGCCGGCGTGCGAGTCCAGACCGGCAGCACCGTAGTGGCGAGCCCGATCCGGGAGGTGACTCCGGCGATCTGCGCGAGCAGCACGACCGCGTCGTGGGTCCACCCCTCGGCCGTGCCGAAACGGGCGTACCCGAGCCGCTCGGCCCCCACGGCGAGGCGGATCGTCGCGTCGCCATCGGTCTGGAACGGCGTGACGCCAGCCCCGACACTCGATCCGGCCTCGCGCCACCAGTCGGTCGTGTGGGTCTCTGTCGTGTCGAGCTGGGTCATCGTCAGGCTCGGTCAACAGCGGCTCGGCGTCGACAGCTAGGTCCACGCTGCCCGACCGTACCGCACTCGAGGCGCTGAGCGTTTGAATCCACCTGGGCACGGTCCCAAGTCGCTCGGCCCCGACCCGCTCTGACGATGCAGACGTGGCCGAGACGTGGGCTTACTCGCTCGGCAGTAAGCAGGTATCTGTCCGCGATGCTGAGTCCTGACCGAAGATCTGGACGTTTCAGGACGACATGCGCCCACCAGGCCCTGGTTGACTGACGTCGAACTCGTCGAAGCCGAACCTCGTCACGAAGTGCCCCCGGGCTCGAGGTGCGCGGCGACATTCTCAAAGCACGCCACCTGCGCGTCCTGGGTGGTCAGGTTGTTGATCGTGTTGAAGACGAGGTAGGCGAGCGAGAACGTGCCTCCGGCCCGCGCCGTCGCGAAGTCCCCGATCACGACGGGGATGTCGTCACCGAATCCTCGGGCATGCGGCGCAGTGTGGCGCGGCTAAGGCACAGCGGGCAACTCTCGCCCCGCACGCACGCGATTGCGTCCCTCGCGCTTGGCCTCGAGCAGCGCCTCGTCGGCTGCCTTGAAGAGCCTGTCGTAACTGAGCTCGCCGGCGGCGCAGGCCACGCCCGCGGACATGGTCAGCTCGAGGTCCGCCGGACGGGCGTCGGCTACCGCAGCGCGCATGCGTTCGGCGATCTGCGTGGCTTCGGGCAGCTCGATTCCAGGGAGCAGCACGAGGAACTCCTCTCCCCCGATCCGGTAGACCAGCTCGAAGCTCCGCAGCGAGGCCCGCATCTGATCGGCCACCTGGCGCAGGGCGTCGTCGCCACGGTCGTGGCCGTGCTCGTCGTTCACTCGCTTGAAGCCGTCGAGGTCGGCCAGCACGAGCGACGCCGGCTCGCCCGTCAGGCGCGCCTGCTGCTCGATCTCCACCACCCGGGTCTCCAGCGCGGCCCGGTTGAGCAGGCCGGTGAGGGGGTCCAGCACCGCGCGGTTACGGTGCAGCAGCTCGCCGTGGAGAAGGACGCTCGTGATCGAGGTGACGCACACCAGCAGAGCCAGCGTCACCACCACCGGTGCAGGGTCCTCCAGGGCACCCTCGGGATCCACCGCCACCGTGCTGAGCAGCACGACGACCGCGGTGATGCCCGCGCCCAGCACGACCACCTGCCAGCGAAAGCGCGCGGCGGCCATCGCGCCGGGGATGACGGCCCATGGGAGCACCGGGCTGTCCGGCCCGCCACTCAGAGCAACGCCCACCCCCAGGATGAGCAGCGCGAGAAGCTGGCTGCGAGCCGCCGAGTTCTCGGGAGTGGTGCTGCGCTTCATGCGCCACTCGAGCGTGAACAGGTCGAGCGCCAGCAGAGCGAACAGGCCGAGCGCCCACCAGCCCACATCGGCCGCCACAACGATGACCGCCGGGCCGAGGGTGAACATCGTGATCGCCCGCGCGATGCGCACACGCCCGGACGCCTCCACGGCACGAGCGCGGTCGAGCTCGGTCGGACAGAGGAACGAGCCCCCGCCGTCCTCGATACGTGGCCTGATCGGCATGAACTTTTACGGCGCAGTCAGGTAGCGAGGTCGCCTGGCTACGGCTCCAATCGGCCGCAGGGCTCCCGCAGCTAGACATAATCGCCACTAAGTCCTCCGTTCAAACCCGGGCGGCTTGTCGTCACGTCGGGTGGATGGGACGGCACCTCACGATGCCGGGCTCAGCGGCGCCTCTGCCGGAACAGCTTCCGGACGAAGGGGTGAGTGTCCTTCTGTGACCGAAGCAGCGTGCCGCTGTGGTCCGCGTCGTAGCTCTTGAAGGTCAGGGGCTCGTCGTTGGCCTTCAGCTTCTCGACGTACGGCTCCGTCAGGGAATACGGGACGTCGGTGTCGTTGAGGCCGTGGCCCATGAAGAACGGCTTGTCGAATCCCTTCTCCGGCATCCCCATGTAGTCCTTCGCCGTCCGGGCGAAGTCGGGCACGGTGCTCAGCCCCCTGCTCACGAAGCTGCCCAGGCCCACGCCCTCCAGCTTCTTCTCGAACGGGAAGACGCATTCGGTCGCCGCGAGCTTCAGGTACCTGCGTCCGGTGCTCGTGAGCACCTCGTTGATACCCAGGTCCGGGTAGGTCCAGCGCATGCCGGCGAGGATGTAGGACACGTAGGCGGTCAGGCCGGGCGACAGGGCGGGGAAGGCCGGTACGAGCTGGCCCAGAGCGTTCTCGATGTAGGCCGGGGTGCCGGTACCCACCGCCCCGCGATAGTCGAGTCCCCGTCCGCCGAACTTGGTCGCGTAGCGCGCGGTGTAGATCGCCGCGCCGGCGCCCTGAGACTGTCCGACCACGACCCACTTCCGCGCGAGCCGGCTGCGCGCCGGGAGCTGCCGCGCGTGAGCCCGACCGGCCTTGACCATATCGACGATGTTGTGCGCCTCGGAGCGTCCGTGCAGATAGGCCATCAGCCCCGGAGTGCCCAGGCCGGCGTAATCGCTGGCAACGATCGCGTACCCCTCACGCAGCCAGTTGGCCAGGTAGGGAAGGTCACGCTCCGGGAGCGCCGGACCAACGATTGAGGGAGCACAGCGATCGCCGAGACCCGACGTGCCGTGCGCCCAGGAGAGCACCGGCCAGCCGCCGCGCGGCGCCGTGCCCTTCGGCAGGAACATCGTTCCGGTGCTCAGCGCCCGCTCTCCGCGTGCGTTCGTGGTCACGTACTTCAGCCGGTACGCCGCCCGCGTTGTCTTTGGGATCCAGAGCCGATGCTTCAGCGGAGCGGCCGAAACCACCGCCCCGGGCGTTTCCGGGGCGGGACGCGCGCCCGCCTCTCCCGCCGGCCCGAGTACAACCGAGCCGGCCACGCCGAGGACTGCAAGAGAACGAAATCGGGGGACACGAGCTAGCGGGATCATCGCCTCTGATTTCACCTGGTCGGGTACGCGTTCCATCGCACGGTGCTCGGGAGCACCAGGCGATAAGACTGTTCCGGCGGCGTCTTATTCCATCGCAGTCCATGGCCAATTCGTCATGATCGTTGTCGAGTGGCAGCGAAGGAGCATGTCATCCCCGGCCTGGTTCCCTCGGTCGCGCCGGCACAGTCGCTGAACCAGCTGGCCCTGAGCGCGACCGGGCACTGTCTCGTGGGCTGCGCCTCCGGTGAAATCGCAGGGATGGCGATCGGAACGGCCCTCGGGTTCAGCAACCTGCTGACCGTGGCGCTGGCGATAACGCTCGCCTTCCTGTTTGGCTACGCGCTCACCTCGCTCCCGTTGCTGCGCTCGGGGCTTGCGCTGACGGCGGTGGTGCCGATCGCCCTGGCAGCGGACACCGTGTCGATCACGATCATGGAGGCCATTGACAACGCCTTCGTGTTGGCGGTTCCGGGCGCGATGGACGCCGGCCTGGATGACGCTCTGTTTTGGGGAGCGGTACTCGGTGGCTTCGCGCTGGCGTTCGGCCCGGCCTTCGTGGTCAACCGCGCGAACATCCGGCGCGGCAAGGGCTGTTGCCCCGGTAGCCGAATGGCACCGGGCTCAGGTAGCGCTTCCCTCGGCACGAAATAGAAAGCGGCCCCTCCCCCGTTTGACTCCACGGCGGGTCAGCGGGCACGATGCCGGGCGTGGCGTTCGACGAGGACCTCGCCAATCGCGTCCGCGAGCTGATCAGCGGCGAGCCGGACGTGACTGAACAGCGGATGTTCGGTGGGCTGGCGTTCCTCGTCGCCGGCAACATGTCCGTGGCGGCCAGCAGCAAGGGCGGGCTGATGGTGCGGGTGGACCCCGAGCACACCGAGGCGCTGATCGCCAAGGCCGGCGCCCGGCCGTTCGAGATGCGGGGCCGGGAGCTGAAGGGCTGGGTTCGAGTCGACGCGGAGGGTGTGCGCACCAAGCGTCAGCTCGCGCCGTGGGTGAAGCGAGGGGTGGCCTTCGCGCGCTCGCTGCCTGCCAAGGGCTGACCGCTGTCACAGGCAGCTCCTCCATCTCGTCTCACAGGCAAACGAGACGAGAGGAGCAGTCATGAAGGTCTTCGTAGCCGGCGCCACCGGCGCTCTCGGCAGAGAGCTCGTCCCGCAGCTCGCGGCGCGAGGCCACGAGGTGGTCGGGATGACCAGAAGCGCCTCGAAGCAGGACCTGGTGCGCAGCCTGGGAGCGCGCCCGGTCGTGGCCGACGCTCTCGACCCCGACGCGGTGGCCCGGGCGGTGGCGTGCGCCGAGCCCGAGGTGATCGTGCATCAGCTCACGGCACTGTCGGGGCCGATGAGCGTCCGGGAAGCGCGGAACCCCGACCGCTCCGTCGCGGCAACCATGACCAACCGGCTACGCACGGAGGGGACGGACCATCTGTTGGCCGCCGGCCGCGCCGTGGGGGCACGGCGGTTCGTGGCGCAGAGCTTCGGTGCGTTCCGATTTGCCCGTACAGGCGGGCCGGTGCACACCGAGGCCGATCCCCTCGATCCCAACGCCCCGCCGGCGGCGCTGCGGCCGGTGCAGGCGGCGTACCTCTACCTGGAGCGGGCGGTGACGACGATCGAGTGGGGCGAGGGTCTCGCGTTGCGCTACGGCGGCTTCTACGGTCCGGGGACCAGTACCAGCCTGGCTCCCGATGCGCAGATGGCGGCGCCGATCCGCAAGCGCCGGTTCCCGATCATCGGCGACGGCGGTGGCGTCACGTCGCACGTCCACATCGAAGACGCCGCGGCGGCGACCGTAGGGGCTGTCGAGCGCGGCCGGCCGGGCGTCTACTACGTCGTCGACGATGACCCCGCGCCCGTGCGGGAGTGGCTGCCGGTGCTGGCGAGCGCGCTGGGCGCCAAGCCACCCCGGCGTGTCCCACGCTGGCTCGCTCGGCTCCTGGCCGGTGAGGCGGCGACCGCCATGATGACCGAAGCGAAGGGAGCCTCGAACGAGAAGGCGAAGCGTGAGCTCGACTGGGAGCTCCGGTATCCCAGCTGGCGGCAGGGCTTCGCTCAGGGACTCGGCTGAGCGCTCAGGTCGCGGGCTCCGGTCTCGCGTCGGCCGGCTGGGGCGCGACAGCGGTTGCCTCGCTCTGGACCGCCCTGAGGCGGAAGTAGAGGACCGAGGACACGAGCGCGACGAGTGGCAGCGTGAGCGCGGTGACGAGCCAGTTGGCGATTGCGACCACGGCGTCGCCGGCTCCGGCGATCCCGACGATCACGCCCACGACCACCGCCAGGCCGACCGCGATCAGCCACGCGAGCACGAGCGTGCCGAACACCTGCCAGCCGTGCCCGCGAACGAGCTCGCGGCTGCGACCGAAGGACGCGAACACTCCGGGCTTCTCGAGCACCACGACCGGGATCACCACCGACCAGATGGTGATCAGGATCAGGCCCGGAATGATCAACAGGACGAACCCGATCGCGATGCCGATGCCGGCCAGGATCGCGACGCCGAGCAGCTGCCAGAACACCGGGGCGACCCCCTTGAACAGCGAGCTCGCCTCCTCGTCGCGCCGCCCGTCCTCCACGTCTTGGACCAAGCGGACCACGCCGCCGGTATAGAACAGGCCGAGGATGAAGTTCACGAGGCCGACGAGAGGGCCGATGATGAACGCCACCGCCAGGGTGATCAGGGTGAGCAGCACAGCGGCGATGAACAGCAGGCCGAACTGGCTCTTGTAGATATCCCATGCGCGTCCGATGACGCCGCCGGGGCGTACTTCGTTCACGTCGGCTCCCTCCACTGCGGGGTTGGCGATCGTTTCAAGGGATACATGCTCCCGCCAAGGGCGGATGTATCGCCCCCGATCGCGAACGCGGGTTGCGCGAGTGAGCCATTTGGAGGAGTGCCGGCGAACCGCAACGCGGCCGGCGACCTGAACGGCACGGCCCCGACCCCCGGGCACCACGCCTCCGGCGCCCGGCGACGCAGGACGCTTCTACGCGTTCGTCACCCCGTAGCCCAAGCCCCGCTCGTGGGCCTCGGCACGCCGCGTCGCGTCGAGGCCCTCGAGCCTATGTCTGCTCGGGCTCGACGCTGTCGTCGAACTCCCCCTCGCGCTCCTTGTCGGGGAGCTGCTCGTTGCCGTCGCTGAACTGGCCCTTGTGTCCCTCTCTGGGCTCCTTCTCCACGCCGTCGCTGAACTTGCCGACGCGCTCCTCGTCCTGCCCCGTCTCCGAGCCTTCCTCGAAGCCGCCCTCGCCGGGTTGCTCCGACTGTGCTGGGCGATCGCGCTTCTCGGTCATGGTCCTTCCCTCCTGTGATTGCTCCCGTCGATCCCACATTGTCCTCTATCCGGACACGCGTGCGGCGATCGTGGCGCCTGGTGACCAAATCCCAGCCCCCCTCAGCGCGCCGCTGCGGCCAGCAGCCTGGGCGCCACCTGCTTCTTGCGGCTCATCACGCCGGGGAGCTCGAGCACGCCGTCGCTGGCCTCGCTGTCGAAGGCCCGCTCCACTCGCGCCAGGTCTCCGGCCACGAGCAGCTCGCTGCCCTTGGCCATGATGTCCGTGACCATCAGCGCGGAGAGGGCGTGGCCCTCGCGATCGCGCTGGCCCGCCAGGGCCTCGAGCAGTTCGTCCTTGCGCTCGAGCAGGGACTCGCCGACCGTCTCGATCTGCGCGATGGAGATCGTCTCGCCGGGCTCCACCTCGTACTGCTTGGCGTCACGGCCCACGATCTCCTCCGCGGCCACGTGCGACACGTCGGACGTGGACTCGAACATCTCGCGGCCGAACTCGGTGGCGTCGAGCTCGAGCACGCGCTCGAGGTACTCGACCACGGTGTGGTCGCGCTCGGTGGTGGTGGGCGAGTTGAGGATGACGGTGTCGGAGAGCGCGGCGCCGAGCAGCATGGTCGCGGTGGGCGGAGCCGGCTCCATGCCGGCGTTGCGGTAGCGCTCGACCACCAGAGTCGCGGTCGACCCCACCGGATCGAAGGTGGCCGCCACCGGCACCCTCGTCTCGATCGAGCCGATGTGGTGGTGGTCGAGGATCTCCACGATCTCGGCCTCCTCCACCCCGGGCACGCTCTGGGCCTGCTCGGCGTGGTCCACCAGCAGGACCCGGCGCGGCTGGGGCCGGACGAGGTCGGAACGGGTGACGAGACCCACGGGGTGCCCGGCGGAATCGACGGCCACCGCGGCGCGGTAGTGCACGTCCTTGACCTGCTCGGACACGTCGGCTATCAGGTCGTCGCGCCGGACCGTCAGGGGCTCGGCGTCCATGAGCGCGTGACACGGTGCTGCCAGCGTGATCATCCGCGCGGTGACGTAGGAGTCGAGCGTCGAGGTGGCCACCGCCGCGCCGCGCTCGCGGGCCAGCTCGAGCACGTCCTCTCCGGGAGCCGACGAGTTGCTCAAGACAAGCAGGGCGGCCCCGCGCTCGAGGGCCCGACGCTGCACGTCGGGACGATCGCCCGCCACGACCACGTCCCCCTCCGCCACCTGAGTCGGCGAGCGGACGTCCATGGCCAGCACCCAAACGCGGCCGGTCAGCTCGCGCTCGGCCTCCCCCGCCGCCAGCTCGCCTTCCAGCACCGTAACGATCGCCGCCACGGTGGTGGGTGCGTCGAGGCGCGACGTCTCGCGCGACTCGCGGATGTAGCGGCGGGCGAGCGCCCGCTCGGTCATCACGCCCACGAGGTCGCCGCTCGCCTCGACCACGGGCAGGAGGTCCAGCCCCTCGCGGGCCATCGTGAGTCCGACCTGGCGCACCGGCTCGTCGTCCTGTGCGGTGGGGAAGCTCTCGCGCATCACGTCTCGGACCCGCAGCAGGATGTGTGGCAACAGATCGGGCAGTGGCGCGCCGGCGCGCTCGATCAGCCAGGCCGTCTGCGCGTTGGGCTCG
Source organism: uncultured Thermoleophilaceae bacterium (assembly GCA_963808545.1). Classification (GTDB taxonomy): domain Bacteria; phylum Actinomycetota; class Thermoleophilia; order Solirubrobacterales; family Thermoleophilaceae; genus JACVRW01. The sequence goes on from CAWEGB010000008.1 coordinate 595,096, forward strand.
CCGAGACGCACGGGCTGGTACTCGTTGTGAGGGTCGAGCCGGCGCTTGAGCTCGGCGTACCCGATCGCCGCTGCGATCGAGTCCGCGTCGGGGTTTCGGTGGCCGGTGACGTAGATCGGGGGCACGTCCGGCGACACCCTAGTTGGCGCGCTGGTCCCATTCGACCCCGGTTAGCCGCCCGCCCTTGCGGAGACACGGGAGCCATGAGCAAACGCATTCTCGCCCTGGTGTCCGAGCCCATCTCCGACGAGGCACTGACCAGCGCCATCGGCGGCGACGCCCGGGACGCCGAAGTGATGGTGGTGGCCCCGGCGCTCACCTCCCGGACGCGGCTGGTGATGTCGGACGTCGACGGCTCCATCGAGCGAGCCGAGGAGGTGGCCGAGGAGAGCGTCGAGCGGCTCGAGGAGGCCGGCATCTCGGCAACCGGAGACACCGGGGAGCCGGAACCGATCCAGGCTCTGGAGGACGCGCTGGCCACCTTTCCCGCCGACGAGGTGGTCCTGTTCACCCATCCGAGCGGCTCCCGCAACTGGCAGGAGGAGGGTGTGCTGGAGGAAGCCGAGCAGCGCTTCGACATCCCCGTCCGGCACCTGCTGATCGACTCTCCCGGCTGACGGCTCTCAGGTGACCTCCTGCGGGGCGGCCCACAGGAGCCTCGCCCGTCCGTCGGCTCACCAACCAGCGTGCGCCCACTCGGAGCACCTTCTGCCACGGCCATGGCCCGCGGCGGAAGGCGGCGCCGGCGGGGAGAGCGTCCATGAAGGCTGCTTACCCGGCAAGCCCCCTAGGATCTCCGCCGTGCTAGCCGCCTACGCCGCAGAGACCGACAACGACGACCCGCTGAACGGGCTACGGGTGGACGACCGCCCCGAACCCGAGTCCGCCGGAGGGCTGGACCACCGTCGACGTCCGGGCCGCCTCGCTCAACCACCACGACCTCTGGTCGCTGCGCGGCATCGGGCTGGCCGACGAGCACCTGCCGATGATCCTCGGCTGCGACGCGGCGGGCGTGGATCCCGACGGCAACGAGGTGATCGTCCACGCCGTGATCGCCTCCGACGGCTGGCGCGGCGACGAGACGCTGGACCCGAAGCGCACGCTCCTGTCCGAGCTCCATCAGGGCGCGCTGGCCGAGCGCGTGACCGTGCCGGCGCGCAACCTCGTGCCCAAGCCGCCCGCGCTGTCCTTCGCCGAAGCCGCGTGCCTGCCCACCGCGTGGCTCACCGCCTACCGGATGCTGTTCGTGAAGGCCGCGGTCCAGCCCGGCCAGACCGTCCTGGTCCAGGGCGCCACCGGAGGCGTGGCCACGGCGGCGATCGTCCTCGGCGCGCATGCCGGCGTGAGGATGTGGGTCACCAGCCGCGACGAGACGAAGCGCGAGCGCGCCCTCGAGCTCGGAGCCGACGCGGCGTTCGAGAGCGGTGCGCGCCTGCCCGAGCGCGTGGACGCCGTGATGGAGACCGTGGGCGAGGCCACCTGGCCCCACTCCCTGCGCTCCCTGCGGCCCGGCGGCATCCTGGTCGTCTCGGGGAGCACCAGCGGCGCGGCGCCCTCGGCCGAGCTGCAGCGGGTGTTCTTCCTCCAGCTGCGGATCGAAGGCTCGACGATGGGGACGCGCGACGAGCTCGAGCGGCTCACCCGGCTGTGCGAGACGAGCGGCGTGCGCCCGGTGATCGACCGCGAGCTTCCGCTGTCTCAGGCGGCCGAAGGCCTGGCGGCGATGGAACGCGGCGAGCTGTTCGGGAAGGTCGTGCTCGACGTCAGTTGAACTCCGGCATCACGCGGTCGGCCACCAGCTTCAGCTGGGTCTGGATGTCGGGCACACCCTCCACGGCCTGGCCGGCGAAGAACTCCACCAGGTGGGAGTCGGAGAGGGCGAGGATCATGTGGTTTACCCCGGCCGGCTCGATGTCCGTCTTGATCTTCTCCACGCACTCCTCGGGAGTTCCGGCCACCGAGAGCTTCTCCGACAGCTCCGGCCGGAACAGCTCGATGGCCTTGGCCACGTCGCCCGCCCCTAGCGCGTCGACCACCGGCTGGACCTCCTCCGTGGTGATCCCGTGGCGCTGGAGCTGCTCGGGCGGCATCGAGGAGATGTAGAAGGCCACCAGGATGCGCGCGGCCTGCTTCGCCGCCGCCGAGTCCTCGGCCACGACGGTGACGACCCAGGCCCCCATGTCGTAACCGTTGAGCTCACGTCCGGCGTCGGAGGCGCCCTTGCGCACGTTCTCGACCGCGTAGTCGTAGGCCTCGCGCGAGTAGGAGAGCGCGTGGTGCATGCCGTCGGCGAGCTCGCCGGCCGCCCTGAAGGAGCGCGGGCCCTTCATGGCGCCCATCTTCAGCGGGAGCCGCTCCTGCACGGGCCGGGCCGCCGTGAACAGGCCGGTGTACTGGAAGAAGTCACCCTCGAAGTCGATCTTGCCGTCGTCCAGGAAGGTGCGCATGACGTGCAGCGCCTCCTTCAGGCGCGAGAGCGGCTTCTGGTGCTCCCAGTCGATGTGGTACTGCGCCATCATCCCGAAGTTGCCCGTAGAGACCACCGCCTCCATGCGGCCGTCGGTGAGCTCGTCGAGCGTGGCGAGCTGCTGACAGATCAGCGTGGGCTCGCGCAGGAACACGTGGGTGACGTTGGGGCCGAAGCGGATGCGGCTGGTCTTGTCCGCGGCGGCCGCGAACAGCACCCAGAGATCCTTGTGCCAGGTCTCGTCGACCGAGTAGCAGGCGTAGAAGCCCAGCTCGTCGGCGGTCTTGATCATCTCGATCGAGTCCGACAGCGGGTAGTCCGGCAGCATGCAGTAGCTGAACTTCATCCCTCTCCCTCTTCCGGCATCGTTTCGGACTCGAGCCCCAGGGTCAGCTTGTCGTCGGCGAAGTGGTCGTGCATCCAGGCGAGGTGGTCCCAGCGGGCGGCGACGATGCGCTTGGTGTCCCACGCCGGCAGGACCTGCTGCGGAAACAGCTCCATCTTCGACGGCTCGACCTCGTACACGTGCTCGAAGCGCTGGACCACGTCGTCGTTGATTCGCTGCGGCTCGGGGGGCTTCTGGTCGCCGAGGCGGAAGATTCCCATCAGTAGGCCTCGTCCATCATCTGCTTGCCCGGGTTCATGATGTTGTTCGGGTCGAGCGCCGCCTTGATGCGCTTGACCACCTCCCAGGACGTCCCCATCTCGGTCGGCACGAGCTCGGCGTCGCCCTCGCGCGTGGCGCCGTGGCAGGCCGTGATCGAGCCTCCGTGCTTGAGCGCCACCTCGGCGATCTCGCGCTTGCACGCCACCCAGCCGGCCCACGTGTCGTCGTCGAGACGCTGCTCCCAGATGCCCACGTCGATCTCCACCAGGTAGTCGCCCCACGGCTTGTGGGCGCCGCTGGTGTAGGCGAACATGCCCCAGTCGTCGAAGATGCCGTACTGCTGGATGTAGCGCTCGACGATCGCGTGCCACTCCTCGCGCACCCGCGGCAGGACCGAGTAGTTGAGGGCCGCGTCCTCGCAGTGCCACGACATCGGCACCACCTGGCCCTCCTGGGTGCGCCCGTGGAGCGGCGTGGCGTATCGGTCGTGGCGCGAGGCCCAGTCTCCCTGGGAGATCTCGTCGCCGAGGTACTTGCCCCCGTCGGAGCGGCCCAGCTCCATCACCCGCTGCGCGGCGGGCTCGACCTCGGCGCGCGTGCCGTACATGGCCACGGCCACCACGGCCTTCACCGATTCGGGCTGCGGGATATAGGCCTCGTCGTCGCGGCGCAGGTAGCGCAGCTTCCACTCGTCGAAGAGCACGACACCGGCGAGAGTGGCCAGTCCCGACTTGGTGAGCGCGCCGGTGGTGCGATGGGCGTCCATGTAGTCCTCGAAGGCGAAGAAGGCCGAGAACTCGAGCTCCGGCCGCGGCACGAGCTCCAGCGTGGCCTCGGTGGTGATGCCGAGCGTGCCCTGGTGCCCGGTGAACAGGTGCTTGAGCGTGAGGCCGGTCGACGACTTGCGCAGCTTTCGCCCTCCCCCCTCCGCGATCTCCACGATCTCGCCGGTGGGCAGCACCACCTCCATCGAGATCACCAGGTCGCGCGTGTGCCCGAAGCGCGAGCCCAGCAGCGACCAGCCTCCCGTCCCGATCCGTCCACCCACGAGCGAGCACGGGTACGACGCCGGGTCGTCGGGATAGAACACGCCGTGCGGCCGCAGGGCCTCGTTCAGCTTGAGCATGTTGATGCCCGGCCCCACGGTCACGGTGCGGTCCACGAGATCCACCTCGTGGATCTCGTTCATCAGCTTCACGTCCACGCAGATGCCACCGCGCAGAGGCACCGCGCCGTCCGCGAGACCCGTGCCGCCCGCGCGCGGCACCACCGGGATGCCGAGCCGGTTGGCCAGCTTGACCACGCCGGAGACCTCCTCGGCGGTGCGCGGCAGCACGGCCACATCGGGCATGAACTCGGCCCAGCGGTGCACCGGGAAGGGCGCCGGCACGCGCGTGCGGTTCACGCGCGAGCTCGTGTTGGGGAGGACCCGGTCCTCGTCGCCCAGGATCGCCCGCAACTCGTCGACCACCGCGTCGTCGACCGCGCTCTTGAACGCGACGCTCACCGCCCCGCCTCCGCCGTCGCGGGTCCCTGGGTGTGGCCTCCGACCTCGATCCCGGCCGAGCGCGCGACCAGCTCGAACAGGTCCATCACCTCCATCGAGCCATCGGCCGCCTCGGACAGCGGGCGCTCCGACCAGGGGCAGGCGCTCACCAGGGCGTCAACCTCGAGGCCCTCGGCTCGTTCCACGCGTCGCCGGCTGATCTCCGCGGTGATCTCCGGCTTCTCGATCGGCAGGCCGCCGCCACCGCCCGAGCAGTAGGACCACTGGGTCACATGATCGACGTCCTTGAACTCGAGTCCCGGAATCGCCCGCAGCAGCTCGCGCGGCGGCTCGTGCACTCCCTTGCGCTTGTTCAGCCGGCAGGGGTCGTGGTAGGTGACGGTGCGCTCGACCGGCTCGGTGAGAGTCAGGCGTCCGTCGCGCACCAGCTCGGCGATCAGCTCGACCCCAAGGACGATCTCGAAGTCATACGAATCGCCGAAGTACCTCGGGTAGTCCTCGGTGAAGGCGATGTAGTCGTGCGGGTCGGGGGCGAGGATGCGCGTGGCGCCGACCGCGCGCCAGTCCGCCACGTTGTGCTCCGCGTGCTTTCGGGCCAGGTCGACGTAGCCCATCTCGGCTGCCGGGCCGCCGCAGCACCACTGCTCGCCCATGAGGCCGAACTCCACACCAGCCTTCTGAAGCAGCTGGGCGAAGGCCCGCGAGTACGAGGTGCGGTAGAAGGCCGCCTCGCAGTCGACGAACAGGATGGTGTCGCCGCCCACCGGGATGTCGAGGCCGTCGGCCCAGTCGCGCACGTGCTCCTGGCTCACCGGCACGTCGCCCAGCACCGGCTCGTTTCCCGCGGCGGCCAGCCGCTCGTTCCAGAGCTTCCAGCCCTCGCGCTCGTTGCCGGTGGCCACCATCAGCGCGCGCATCGCCTTGACCACGTCGACGGTGCGGGTGCGGTGGCGATAGAAGTCGCCCGTGAACAGGGTGTTGGGACAGCGCAGCTCGCAGGCCCCGCACTGGGTGCAGTGCACGAAGTCGTCGGCCACGTCCTCGACCGACACCAGGCCCTTCTCCATGGCGACGATGCTGGCGTGGAACGAGGTAGGCGTGTGGTTCTCGTTGCGGGTGACCTGCATCACCGGGCACACCTCGCGACAGAACTTGTGGCCCGAGGAGAAGCACCCGTAGGCGTTGTTGCGCCACTCTTCGACGAACTCGCGCTGCAGTTCGCCGTCCCCGTTCGGTGAGTACTCGGCCACGGGCTTCCTTTCGATGCGCTCGACGCTGCGGCGGCGCGAACGTATCACGCCCCGCCGAGGCTGTGGGCGGGGGTCAGGCCGGCTCGATGTCGCGCAGCAGCACGAGGATCACATCGCCGTGGGCGTGGTCCGCTGCCTCCCGCGCGGCGGCCAACTCGTCTTCCCGCAGCTCCTCGGCCCCCTCGACGAGGATGGCGACCGGCCGTGTGTCCGAGCGCTCCGCGGCCACGGCGCGCGCGAGCTCATCACGCTCGCGGACCAAGCCCTCGGGCGACGCGGTGGAGAAGACGGCCTTCGCCGCGTCGGGCGGGTCGATCCGGCCCGGGCTGACCGGCCGCACGGGCGCGAGCACCGTGTCGCGGGCCAGCGGTCCATCGCGGAGCTGCCGCTCCAGCCGGCCTCCCTCCGGGACCTGCACGATGAGACTCGCCATGGGCAGCGAATCTACCGGCTCACCGCCGGCCCAGCTCCACCGCCCTTCCGTCCACATCGTCGTCGTCGTAGTCGATCCCCATGGAATCCAGCACGGTGGGCAGCACGTCCACCAGCCGCATCTCGCGGTCAGGAGTTCCCGTAGCCGGAAGTCATCCTGCGCATCGTTGAGGTGGAAGCTGGCGATCACCCCGGCCAGATCGAGCGCGGCCTCCGCGGCTTCGAGCTTGCGGATGACCGAGTTGTCGTCCAGCCATCACCGTCGGCGGCCGAGCTGGTCGGCCCTGCGGGGCCAGACCGCGGTCCGCTTTTGAGCGATCGAGGCGAAGCTCGAGTGCGAGCTCTGGGTGCGGTTCTAACGCACCGGCGTAGTGGGAGTCAACGAGATAGGTTGTCGCCACCAGGCCCCGAACGAACGGACTCAACGTGAGTGACCTCGTAGCAATCGCCTACAAAGACCTGAACACCGCGCACCGAGTGGCCGGCAACCTCGGCGAGGCGGTGAAGGAGCATCTGATCGAGCTCGACGACATGGTGATCGTCGAGCACAGGGATGACGGCAAGGTCAAGCTCCACCAGCCCTCGCTGGCCGGGGTTGGAGCCGCCGGCGGCGCGCTGTGGGGCGGGCTGATCGGCCTGATCTTCTTCATGCCGCTGCTGGGCATGGCCATCGGCGCCGCCTCCGGCGCAGCAGCAGGAGCGCTCAGCGACACCGGAGTAGACGACAAGTTCATGAAGAAGCTGGGCGACGAGCTCGATCCCGGCGGAGCGGCGGTCATCCTGCTGGTACGGAGGGTGACCGCGGACAAGGTCCTCCCGCAGATCAAGGAGCCGGGTACGGTCATCCAGACGTCGCTGTCGAACGAGGACGAGCAGGCGCTGCAGGACGCGCTGGCAGCCGCGGACAAGAGCGACGCCTAGACCTACCTCGCAGGTAATGGATGGCATGGGCGCCGCGGCCTACCGTGGCGCCCATGAACGCCTACGCCATCGGCCACCTTCGCTCCGTTGACCTGAACGACGACATCCGGCGCTACCTCGAGCGCATCGACGCGACGCTCGAGCCCTTCGGGGGACATTTCCTCATCCACGGCGGCGAGGCCGACGTGCGCGAGGGCGAGTGGCCGGGCGTGCTGATCGTGATCGAGTTTCCGGATCGCGAGCGCGCCAGCGGCTGGTACGAGTCGGACGCGTACCGGGCGATCCTGCCGCTGCGCACCGAGAACGCTGACAGCTCCGTGTTCATCATCGACGGCGTCTCGCGCGATCACCGCGCCACGGACGTGCTGGCCGCTTAGCGGGCTACCCCGTCGGCGCTCGAAAGCGCCGCGGCCCGCTCGAGCGCCAGCGCCCGCTCGCGCTCGTTGGCGGTCAGCGCCGCCGCCCGCTCGAACTCTGCGCGGGCCTCGTCGAGCCGGCCGAGCTTCCGCAGCAGGTCACCGCGGACGCTCGGGAGCAGGTGGTAGCCCTCCAGCGCCGGCTCCGACGTCAGCTCGTCGATCAGCTCCAGGCCGGCGGCGGGCCCGTAGGCCATGCCGACGGCCACGCCGCGGTTGAGCTCCACCACCGGTGAGGGCGCGAGCTGGGCCAGGGCGTCGTAGAGGGCGACGATCCGCTCCCAGTCGGTCTCCCCGGGCGTCCGGGCCCGAGCGTGGCAGGCGGCGATCGAGGCCTGCAGCACGTAGGTGCCCAGCCCGTCACCCGTGCGGACGGCGCGCTCGAGGGCGTCGAGCCCCCGCCCAATCAGCACGTAGTCCCAGCGCGCTCGATCCTGGTCGAGCAGCAGGACCGGCCTGCCCGCCGGACCCACCCGTGCGCGGAGGCGCGAGGCCTGGATCTCCATGAGCGCCACCAGGCCGTGAACCTCCGGCTCCTCTGGGGCGAGCCCCGCGAGCATGCGGCCGAGGCGCAGCGCGTCCTGGCACAGCTCGGGCCGCATCCAGTCGTCCCCCGCGGTCGCCGAGTACCCCTCGTTGAAGATCAGGTAGACGACCTCGAGGACCGAGGACAGCCGCGCCTTGCGGTCGGCTCCCGCCGGGATCTCGAAGGAGACGTTGGCCGCGGCCAGGGTGCGCTTGGCCCTGGTGATGCGCTGTGCGACGGTCGGCTCCGGAACCAGGAAGGCCCGCGCGATCTCACGAGTGGTCAGACCGCCCAGCAACCGCAGCGTCAGGGCGATCCGCGCGTCGGTGGAGAGCACCGGGTGACAGGTGGTGAACACGAGCCCCAGCAGGTCGTCGCCGATGTCGTCGTCGATGGCGGCGTCGAGATCGGGGCCGTCGGGCTCGAGGCGGGTCGCCAGGTCCCGCGCCAGCTCCTCCTGCTTTCGCTCGAGCGTCTGCCGGCGGCGCAGTTGATCGATGCCGCGGTTCTTGGCCGCGGCCATGAGCCAGGCGCCCGGGTTATCCGGCACGCCCGACTCCGGCCAGCGCTCGAGGGCAGCCACGAGCGCGTCCTGGGCGAGATCCTCGGCCAGGCCGACGTCGCGCACGATGCGGGCGAGGCCCGCGATCAGCCGCGGGGCCTCGATTCGCCAGACCGCCTCGATCGAGCGGTGGGCCGTGGAAGGCATGGCCTCGGCCAAATCCGCTGACCCGTGCCTAACGGTCCTCGATCTCGGTCCGCAGGCGCTCGGCCCGTTCACGCGCCTCGGGCGTGAACTCCTCGCCGAAGTCGTCGGCCTCGAACACCTGGCGGATCTCGATCTCGGACTCGCCCTCCGTCGGGTTGGGCACGCGCTTGACCCACTCGATGGCCTCGTCGAGCGACTTGACCTCGATCAGCCAGTAGCCGGCCACGAGCTCCTTTGCCTCCGTGAAGGGGCCGTCGATCACACTGCGGTCGCTGCCCTTGAAGCGCACCCGCACGCCCTTGGAGCTCGGCTGCAGCCCCTCACCGGCGAGCATCACGCCGGCCTTGACCAGCTCCTCGTTGAACTTGCCCATCTCGGTCAAGAGCTCCTCGCTCGGCATCACGCCGGCCTCCGAGTTCTCGTCCGCCTTGACCAGAAGCATGAAGCGCATCGTTCGTCCTCCTCGTGTCGGTTGCCGAAAAGCTTCCTCTGCCCGGGCGACGAACGCGACCGGGCATTTTCGACACCCCGGCCGCGCTCAGGCCCGGCTGCGGTACAGATGGGAGGTCAGGGGCGCGAACACCGCGGCCAGCGCCAGCGCGATCGCCACCACCAACAGGATGTCGCCCGTGGTGGCGGTCCCGTTCATCAGCCCACGCGCGGCCGTGACCAGCTGCGACACCGGGTTGGCGTCGACGAAGGCCTTGAGACCCGCGGGCAGCGTGTCCGGCGGCACGAACGCGTTGCTGAGGAACAGCAGCGGGAAGAGCGCCATGAAGCCCGTGTTCATCACGGCATTGGGGGCTCGCATGAGCAGCCCGACAGTGGTGAAGACCCAGGCCAGACCGAGCGAGAAGAAGATCACCAGCGCGAGAGCGGCGATCACGCCCTGAACCCCGCCCTCGGGCGAGTAGCCGAGGATCACGCCAACAGCGATCACCACCGTGCCGGCCACCAGGTAGCGCACCCCGTCCCCGAGCACGGCTCCCACGAGCGGCGCCGGTCGCCAGATCGGGAGCGAGCGGAAGCGGTCCACCACGCCCTTGGTCATGTCGGTGTTGAGCGCCACCCCGGAGTAGACGGTGGTGAACAGGACCGACATGACCAGGGTGCCCGGCAGGATGAACTGGAGGTACTCGCCCGTGGAGCCGGAGATGGCGCCGCCGTACATGTAGGTGAACATCACCGTGAACAGCACCGGCGTGATCGTCACGTCCACGAGTTGCTCCGGGACGTGCCTGATCTTGAGCATCCCCCGCCAGCCGAAGGCGAGTCCGGCGGACAGGGCGCTGGCCCGCGCGGGACGCGGGACCGACGAGATGGCCTGGCGCAGCGAGGCGTCGCCGCTGGTCGCGACGGAACGCTGGACGGTGGGATCGGCGCTCATGCCGCGTGCTCCTTTTCGTTCGCGGTTCCGTTGTCAGAGCCGCTCTCCTCGGCGGGGTGACCGGTGAGAGCCATGAAGACCTCGTCGAGGCTCGGCTGGCCGAGCGAGAAGTCGGCGATGCTGATGCCGGCGCGGGTGAGACCGGCCACGGCTTCGGCGGCGCGGTCGGCGTCCGCGCATGAGACGGACAGCGCCGCCGGATCGGGCTCCAGGTGAACCGTGTCGAGCTCGCGTGACAGGAGCCGCTCGGCCTCCGGACGCTGGTCGGGATCGAGCAGGCGCACCTGCAGGCTGCCGGACCCGACCGACGCCTTGAGCTGGCCCGGCGTGCCCTCGGCGATCACTCTGCCATGGTCGATCACGGCGATCCCGTCGGCCAGCTGGTCCGCCTCGTCGAGGTACTGGGTGCAGAGCAGGATCGTGGTGCCCTCGGCCACGAGGGCACGGATGATGTCCCACACCTGGTTGCGCGAACGCGGGTCGAGTCCCGTGGTGGGCTCGTCCAGGAACATCAGCTCCGGGGTCACCACCAGGCTGGCGGCGATGTCCAGCCGGCGCCGCATTCCTCCCGAGTAGTTCTTGACCTGGCGCCCGGCGGCGTCCGCTAGGTCGAAGGCGCTCAGCAGCTCATCCGCCCTGGTGTTGGCTCCGGCGCGCTTGAAGCCCAGCAGCAGGGCGAGCAGGATCAGGTTCTCGCGGCCGGTCAGGTCCTCGTCGACCGAGGCCATCTGGCCGGTGAGGCTGACCCGGGCGCGGACCTCATCGGGCTCGCCCAGGATGTCGTGGCCGAGCACCTGCGCGGAACCCGAGTCCGGCTCGAGCAGCGTGGCCAGCATGCGGATCGTGGTCGTCTTTCCAGCACCGTTGGGGCCCAACACGCCGTAGACCGAGCCCCGGCGTACCGCGAGATCGACGCCGTCGACGGCCTGAGTGTCGCCGAAGGCCTTCTTGAGGCCCGAGGCCTCGATGGCGAGGGAGGTCTGGGTACTCACTTGATCTCCAGGGATAGCAGCCTAGGTCGATGGTTCACAGGAAGGTAGACCGCCGGCGCCGTGCGAACTCATCGGCGGCCGGTCCGCCGCGGCTAGGCTCGAGGGGTGGTGGATGGCGGCGACCAGCTCGATACGGCCGAGGTCGAGGGACTGCTGCGCCGGCGGCTGGACGAGATCCGGCAGCGCCTCGCCGAGCTGGCCAGGGCACCCGAGCCCGGGGCGGGCATCGGCTTCGGCAAGCGAATCGGCGACGGCACCACCGAGGCGATCAGCAGGCGCAACGAGATCGGCGTCGGCAACAGCCTCGAGAGCTCCGAGGAGCGGCTGGAGCGGGCGCTGGCCAAAGTGGAGGACGGCAGCTACGGAGTCTGCGATCGCTGCGGCGGGCCGATCGCGCCCGGACGGCTGCGCGCCGCGCCGGAGAGCGTCGTCTGCATCGACTGCGCCCGCTGACGAATCACCTTTGCGGCGGGGGCCTGCGGTTGACGTTCAACCACGCCGGCCTGTCCTGTCGAGGTGGACCGTGCGCACCACCGTGGCCATCGTGCCCGTGAGCATCGCTCCGGCCGCCGCCCGAGACGCAGGCTCGAGGCTCTCCATCATCCCGGCGGTGTTGTCGAGGCCCGGGCCGCCGAACCAGCCGAACAGCTTCTGCGTTCCGTGCCCCACGAAGGTTCCACCGATCACGAGGCGGGCTATCAGTCGTCCTGCGTCCACGTCTCGACGTTGCCCGGATCCCCGCGGGCCAATCGCGCGCTTCTGCGCCTATCCGCCTGGAGCCGGCCCATCTCCCGGGTGCTGAGGGCCACCGCCCCCTGATCCAGCGCGTACGCGCGCACCTCCTCGGGCAGGTCGTAGTGGTCGTGCCAGGGTCGTCCCGGCTTCGACTGGAACCACCGCCGGCGCAGGCCCAGCTCGGCGGCGAAGCGGTGGAGCTCCTCGGTGCCGTCCGCGGTGAGGTGACACCAGCGCCGGCCGCGCCACTCCCAGATGGCCTCGTCGACGTAGACCGCCATGGCAGGCATCATGCTGCAGGTGAGCGCACCGCCTCAGCCTCCCGAGCTGGTCCTGCCGGAGCGCGGCGGCAGCCCGCTGCGAGTGCTGGCCGTGCGGATCGGCATAGCCACGGGGCTGATCCTGGGCGTGGCCGTGATGACCTGGCTCGACCGCGCCGGCTATCGCGACACCGCCGACGACAGCGTCAACTTCCTCGACTCGCTCTACTACTCGACGGTCAGCGTGACCACCACGGGCTACGGCGACATCACGCCGGTGTCGGACTCGGCGCGGCTGCTCACCACCTTCATCACCACCCCGGCCCGCGTTATCTTCCTCGTGCTGCTCGTGGGCACCACCCTCGAGCTGCTGGCCAGCCGTTCGGTGGCGGCCTACCGCGAGCGGCGCTGGAGACGAACCTTGCGCGACCACACGATTCTCTGCGGATACGGAAAGCGGGGCCGCGCCGCCGCCGAGCAGCTGATCGGCCACGGCATACCCGCCGAGTCGCTCGTCGCGGTGGACTCCGACCCGGCGGCGGTGCGGACCGCCAGCGACCATCGCATCGCCGCCATCGAGGGTGACGCGAGCCAGCGCGCGGTGCTCCAGCACGCAGGCATCGAGTCCGCGCGCACCGTGGTGGTCGCCGTCACCGGTGACGACACGGCCGTGCTGGTCTCCCTCACGGCGCGCGAGCTGAATGCCGACTGCCGGATAGTGGCCGCGGTGGCGGAGGACGAGAACGCCCACCTGATGGAGCAGAGCGGGGCCGACGCGGTAGTACGCGGGTCGGCCGCCACGGGCCGCCTTCTGGCCTCGGGCGTCGTGTCGCCCCACCTGCTGACCCTGCTCGACGACCTGTTGGTTCCGGCCGACGGCCTGAAGCTCTTCGAGCGTGAGGTCACGGCCGAGGAGGCTGAAGCAGGGCTAAGCGGACTGGACGGTCATGTGCTCGCGATCGTGCGTGACGGCGAGTTCATCCAGTTCGACGACCCGCGCTGCCAGGAACTCCGCGCCGACGACCGGCTCGTCTGCGTGGGCCCCAGCGGCTAGCGCCCGCAGCAGCTCGTCGTGGAGCTGCCCGGCCGGCAGCCGCCCGTCGAGAAACGATGCGAGCGCGCGTCGGCCCTGTGGCGTCATGCTCTCCGCAAGGGCTGCGCAGCGAGGGCTCACGGAGATGGAGTTCCAGGCTCCGTGCCGGGCTCCTGCAAGCCACCGGCGGCGCTGGCGCGTATCTCTCATCGTGGAGCACGTGCTCGAGCGACGCCAGATACTTTCCGGGGACCGGGACGAGGTCTTCGCCTTCTTCGCGGACGCCCACAACCTCGAGGCGATCACGCCCGCGTGGCTGGGATTTCGGATCGTCACTCCGCGCCCGATCGACATGAGGAAGGGCGCGCTGATCGAGTACCGCCTGCGCCTCCACCGCGTCCCGGTCCGCTGGCTCACCCGGATCGAGGTCTGGGAGCCGGGCGTGCGCTTCGTGGACGCCCAGATCAGGGGCCCGTACAAGCTCTGGCACCACACGCACACCTTCGAGCCCCACGCCGAGGGCACCATGGTGCGCGATCGCGTGCGCTACGAGATGCCGCTCGGACCGGCGGGCGAGCTGGCCCACAGGCTGTTCGTCTCCCGCGACCTCGAGCGCATCTTCGACCATCGCCAGGCGGCGGTGGCCGACCGTCTGTCACCCCACTTCAGTAAGTAAAGTAAAGGGTCGATGCGCACGTTCTGGCGGCTTCTGGGCTTCCTGCGCCCCTATCGCCGAGGGGTCATCGTCTCCTTCGTGCTTGCCGCCTTCGCGATGGGCGCGGGGGTGCTCATCCCCTACCTGGTGGGGCGCACGGTCGACGAGATCGACAACGGCGGCGTGAACCTGTGGCCGCTGGCCATCGCCGTGGCGGCCGCCGGCGTCTTCCGGCTCGCGTTCAGCGTGTCTCGCCGGCTGGTTGCGGGGCGCGTCTCCCTGGGCGTGGAGTACGACCTGCGCAACCGCATGTACCGGCACCTGCATTCCCTCGAGCTCGGCTTCTTCGATGGTCAGCAGACCGGCCAGCTCATGTCGCGCTCGACGGTCGACCTGCAGTCGGTGCGCTTCTTCCTCGGCTATGGGCTCATCTTCATCGTTCAGTCCGCGCTGACGATCCTGATCGCTGCCGGTGTGATGCTGGCGGTGGACCCGCTGCTCGCGCTCGTGGCCCTCGCCCCGATGCCGTTCGTGGTGTGGGTGGCCTTCCGCTACGGGCGCCGCAACCGGCCCGCCAGCCAGGAGGTGCAGCAGCGCATCGCCGAACTGACCGCGGACGCCGAGGAGAACATCTCCGGGGTGAGGGTGGTCAAGGCCTTCGCCCAGGAGGAGCGCCAGCTGGCCCGCTTCCGGCGCTCGGTGGCGCGCGTGTTCGACCAGTCGATGGTGTCCACGCGGCTGCGCGCCTTCTACTCGCCGTTCATCGGCTTCCTCCCGCAGCTCGGGCTGGCCGCACTCCTGTTCGTGGGCGGGCGTCAGGCCATCAACGGAACGCTCGAGGTGGGCGAGTTCGTGGCCTTCTACGGCTACGTGCTGCTGCTGATCTCGCCGGTCCGGATGCTCGGCATGGCGCTCGGAATGGCTCAGCGGGCCGTGGCCAGCGGCGCGCGCGTCTTCGAGATCCTGGACCGCGAGCCCGGCCTCGTGTCGCCCCCGGGCGCACCGGCGCTGCCACCGGGCGGGGGCCGCGTGGAGCTGCGTGGCGTGAGCTTTGGCTACGGCGAGGGAGAGCCGGTGCTGCGCGATGTCGACCTCACCGTCGAGCCCGGCCGCACGGTGGCCCTGGTCGGCCCCACCGGCTCGGGCAAGTCGAGCCTCGTGATGCTGATACCGCGCCTCTACGACGTGGACGAGGGCGCCCTGCTCGTGGACGGCGCCGACGTTCGCGACATCGACGCCGCGTCCCTGCGCCGCGACGTGGCCGTCGTCTCCGACGACGCGTTCCTGTTCTCGGCCAGCCTGCGCGACAACATCGCCTACGCCGATCCGGACGCGAACGAGGAGCAGGTGGTGGCCGCGGCGCGCCGCGCCGGGCTGCTCGAGCTGCTCGACGACCTGCCCGATGGCCTGGACACCCTCGTCGGTGAACGGGGCCTAACGCTCAGCGGCGGCCAGCGCCAGCGGGTGGCCATCGCCCGGGCTCTGCTGGCCGAGCCGCGCATCCTGATCCTCGACGACGCCACCTCGAGCGTGGACGCCACGACCGAGAGCCGCATCAAGGCGGCTCTGCGCGAGGTGATGGAGGGGCGCACCACCTTCGTCATCGCCCACCGGCTGTCCACGATCGCCCTGGCCGACGACGTGGTGGTGCTGGAGCGCGGTGAGATCGTGGCCCGCGGCACGCACGGTGAGCTGCTGGACGACTCCGAGCTCTATCGCGAGATCGCCGAGAAGGGACTGCCCGACCAGGTGTTCCTCAACCGCGACGACCCCGAGCGCGAGGTGGCGGGACTGTGAGCGCCCGCGAGCGGACGATGAACGTCCTCTCCGCGGTGCGCGGGGAGGAGCGCCGGCTGGGCAAGCTGCGCCATCTCGTGACACTGCTGCGGCCATACCGCGGTCGCGTGATCGTGATGCTGTTCGCGCTGCTGCTGGCCACCGCGGCGGCGCTCGTGCCGCCGTATCTGGCGGGACTGGCCATCGACAAGGGCATCGAGGACGAGGACCTGAACGCGCTCACCCTCATCCTGATCGCGTTCGTGGCCGCGGCCGTGGTCAACTGGGCGGCCACCTACGTGCAGACCTACCTCATCAACTGGGTCGGCCAGCGCGCGCTCCAGGACCTGCGCGTCCAGCTGTTCGAGCACCTGCAGCGGCTGTCCATCGGGTTCTACTCGCGAAACAGGGCCGGCGTGCTGATCTCGCGGCTGACCAACGACGTGCAGGCGCTCGACCAGCTCGTGACCGAGGGGATTCAGACGCTGTTCTCCTCCACGCTCACCCTGGCGGGCACCGCGGTCATCCTGTTCGTGCTCGATCCGAGCCTCGCGCTCGTGACCTTCCTGACCTTCCCGGTGCTGCTGGTGGGCAGCCTCGTCTTCCGGATCGTCTCGACCGGCGCCTACCGGCTCACCCGCGAGAAGATCGCCCAGGTCACCGCCTACCTGCAGGAGACCCTCTCGGGGGTGCGGGTAGTTCGTGCCTTCGGGCAGGAGCCGCGCCACCGCCGGCGCTTCGCCGAGCTCAACGACGAGCACCGCGAGGCCAACATGAGGACCGTCTACCTCAACGCCGCCTACTTCCCGGCGGTCGAGCTGCTGTCCGCGGTGGCCACGGCGGTGATCCTCATCTACGGCGGCAACCAGGTGCTCGACGGCGAAACCTCGATCGGCGTGCTGGCCTCATTCGTGTTCTACCTGGCCACGTTCTTCGATCCGATCCAGTCGCTCTCGCAGCTCTACACGACCTACCAGGCGGGCATGGCGGCGCTGGACAAGATCTTCGAACTGCTCGACGAGGAGCCCGACCTGGGCGACCGTCCGGGAGCGATCGATCTCCCGCGGGTGAGGGGCGAGATCGAATTCGACGGCGTGACCTTCGGCTACGCCGGAGTCGACGGGGCGCCGGCGCTCGACGATGTGTCCCTGGTGGTGCCGCCCGGGCAGACGGTGGCGCTCGTGGGCGCCACCGGTGCGGGCAAGTCCACGCTGGCCAAGCTCGTGGCCCGCTTCTACGACCCCGATCGGGGACGCGTGCTGATCGACGGTCACGACCTGCGCGACGTGACCGAGCACTCTCTGCGTTCTCAGCTCGGCGTGGTTCCCCAGGAGAGCTTCCTGTTCTCGGGGACCATTCGCGACAACATCGCGTTCGGCAAGGCCGACGCGACCGATGAGGAGGTTCGCGCCGCCGCGCAGGCGGTGGGAGCGCACGACTTCATCGAGCGCCTGCCGGACGGCTACGACTACGAGGTCGGCGAGCGGGGCGGACACCTGTCGGCCGGACAGAGCCAGCTGGTGGCCTTCGCGCGCGCCGCTGCGGCCGATCCGCGCATCCTCATCCTCGACGAGGCCACCTCGAACGTGGACGTGCGCACCGAGTCCCAGATCGAGCGCGGCCTGCGGCGCCTGCTGGCCGGCCGGACGGCGATCGTGATCGCGCATCGGCTGTCGACCATCCGTGGCGCCGGGCGGATCGTCGTGCTCGACCACGGCGGGATCGCCGAGCAGGGAACGCACGAAGAGCTGCTCGAGGCCGACGGGGCCTACGCGCGCCTGTACCGCGACTGGGCGGAGCAGGCAGCGGCCTGAGCCGGGAACCGGCGCAAGCTCGCCGGACAACCCGTATTTTCGGTCGGATGAGGAGCCGACTGTTTGTGATCGCAGTTCTCGGCGTGGTGCTGGCGCTCAGCGCCGGGCCCGCATCCGCCGAGGTGAGGATGTCCGGATTCAGCGTGGTGCCGCAGTCGCCACTGGCCGGCGGTCACCCCAACGTGACCATCACCCAGACCCTGTCGTACAGCTCGGCCTCCGATGACGTGAAGGACGCGTTCGTGCGGCTCGCGCCCGGCCTGCTCGGCAACCCGCAGGCCGCGGCGCTGTGCGGCCCACAGCAGTTCGCGGCGGACGGCTGTGCCCGCGAAGCCGTGGTCGGGAGCGTGGTGGTCAACGCCAACGTCGCGCTGCTTCCCGGCCTCCTCCCCACCACCCCGGCGCCTCCGGTCAACGGCGTGGTCTACAACCTGCGGCCCGCCGGCTCGGAGCCGGCGCGCCTCGGCTTCGTGCTCGAGGCCGTGGGCGGGCTCTCGAAGATCTTTCTGCAGGCACCGGTGGCCCTGCGGAACGGTCCTGACGGCTACGGGCTCGAGTCCACCTTCGCCGATCAACCTCGCGAATCGGCCGGCCTGAACGTGCAGATCCAGAAGATCGCGCTCACCCTCAACGGCCGCGCCGCCCGCGGCGCCTTCGTGCGCATGCCCACGGCCTGCGCGCCGGCCACCTCGGTCACCCGGGCCAACTCGTACGAGGCGGCGGCGACGGTCTCACAGAAGAGCTTTGCCTTCACGCCGACGAACTGCGCGAGACTTCCCTTCGAGGCGTCGGCCGAGGGCTCGGTGGGCGCACCCGGGCTGACCGAGCGCGGCGACCACCCGCCGGTGTCCACCACCCTGCGCTTCGACCCCGAGCACGCGGCGCTCAAGCGCGCCGAAGTGGTGCTCCCGAAGGCGATAGCGCCCGGCCAGGCCGCGCTGTCGCGTTCCTGCCTGCGCCCGCAGGCGAACGCCGGCGCCTGCCCCGAGAGCTCGCGCGTGGGCACGGCGATCATCGACTCTCCGCTCCAGTCCCGCCCGGTGCGCGGGCCCGTCTTCCTGGCCCTCAACACTCCCGCCGCCCTACCTGGCCTGATGGTGATGCTGCCGCAGCCGGTGGGGGTGCGCCTCGACGGCGTGACCGAGCTCGGCTCGTTCGGCACGAGGAACGTGTTTCCGTCCAACCCGGACCTGCCGGTGCGCAGCTTCACGCTCCAATTCGACTCCGCTCCCGATTCGCTCCTGCAGCTGACCCAGGACCTGTGCGACCGAAGGACCGACACCACGATGGATGTGAAGCTGGTGTCCCACTCGGGCAAGCGGGTCGAGCTGAGGCGGCCGCTGGCCACGCCCGGCTGCGATCCGCGGGCGAGAGCGGCCATCCAGCGGCGCGGCGCGCGGGCACGCCTCAGCGCGCGCCTGAGCGCGGCGCGCGAGGGCCCGGCCATCACGTCGGCCACGCTCGTCCTGCCGAAGGGCCTGCGCCGCGGCAAGGCCCGCCCGCGCGTGCGAGCCGGCGGCCGCAGGGTGCGCCCGCGTCTGAAGCGCCGCGGCCTGACCGTGCGCTTCCCGGGCGATGGCGTCCGCTCGGCCTCGCTGAGCTGGCCGGGACTGAAGGCCGGCCGCAGCCTCAAGCGCAGCGCTCGCGTGCGGGTGGTGCTGAAGGACGGGCGCGGCAAGGCCACGCGCCTGCGGGTGCGCGCCCGCGTGCGGGGCAAGACTGGGGAGCAGGGACTCGAACCCCGATAACCAGCTCCAGAGGCTGGCGTCTTGCCATTAGACGACTCCCCAAGGACGGTGTTGGAGGATAGCCGGTAGCTAAGCCGCTTCTCGCGACGCCGGCACCAGCCTCAGCCGTTCCGGTAGGAACGGCACCACGGCGCGCTTGACGTACACGGCGCCCGCCCTGACCAGCGCCTTTCGCACGAGGGGCGGAGGGACCGGCGCGAAGCCATACTGCTCGCGGATCTTGTCCGGCAGCAGGGCGATGGTGATGAAGTTCGCGGTTTCGAGCAGTGGCTGAGCCACCCAGGGCACGGGCGGGTCGAGCACGATCGCCCGGGCCCGCTCGCGGGCCCAGTCGGTCACGTGGAGCGTGTCACCCTCGAGCATCGAGCGACGGTACTCGTCGAGGTCCGCCAAGGTCTTCGGCATGTCGCGCACGCGCAGCCCGAACAGCCGGCCGATCACCTTGTAGTCCGCCCACAGCGCGCCCTCCTCCTCGCGCGACAGCGAGCCCACGTAGGCGCGGTAGACGACCAGGCTCGAGTCCACCAGGGTGAACAGCACCCACAGGAGCAGCTCGGGATCGTCGGCGCGATAGGGGGTGCCCGCGGGGTAGATCCCCACCGGCTCGCGCAGCTTGCCGCTCACGCGCCGGTGCATCGCCCGCACCTGGCGCGTGATCCGGTCGGCGTCCTCGCGCTCGCCGAAGCCGATCGTGCTCATCACCTCGGCCGTCCGTGCCAGGCGGTCGTAGGGCTCGTCCATGGCCGTCGAGTGGGCCAGGAGCCCGGACACCGCCAGCGGATGGGCAGCCTGCATCAGAAGCGCGCGCGGGCCGGAGAGCGCTAGCGCACGCTCGCGGTTGACCCGTCTGAGCATCGAGGAATCGTCGAAATAGCCGGCCATCGCGTCAGCGTCCGCCCATCACGTCAGGGTACGGATCGCGCCAGGCCCGCCGGGACAGTGACCCCCCGCGATACCTCGGCCGTACCGCCCCTGAGAGCCGCATCCGGCCACAGAACCCCGAGGAGGCCGAGCAGGACGTGGATACCGCATGGAGGTGATGAGCCACCGCTCAGGCGGCGGCGAGGCTCTCGCGAGCCTTCTGAAGGCCGAGCCGCAGCCGGCTCTTTGCCGTTCCCAGCGGCACGCCGGACGCGTCGGCCAGCTCCGTGGCGGACAGGCCGCGGCCGTAGGCGAGCAGGACGGCGTCGCGCTGGGCGGCCGGCAGCTCGGCCAGCGCGTGCAGGGCCCGGGTGCTCTCGTCGCGCCGCATGACCGCGTCGTCGGGGGACTCGGAGATCACGTCGCGCTCGTCGCGGCGGCCGAGGCGCTCCACGGCCGAGTCACGCGCCTGGCGCGAACGCATCCGGTCGACCGCGCGGCTGCGAGCCATCATGGCCAGGTAGCCGGCCAAGCTCCCTCGGTCGGGATCGAACTTGTTGGGATCGCGCCAGATGGTGATGAAGACGTCCTGGACGACATCCTCGGCCGCGGCCACGTCGCCGAGCACGCGATAAGCGGCGGCGAAGGCTCGCGACGCATGCGCCTGGTAGGCGTTGCTGAAACCGCTGGGAGTGGCAAGTGCGTTCATGGAGCCCTCATTCCAGATAGACCGTTAGTTAAACGCTATGTCTAGCATAAATCGAACAGGTTGTTGAGATTTTGCCCGAGAACCTAACCATCGGCCAGCTTTCGGACCGCACCGGGGTGCAGCCCCCCACGTTGCGAATGTGGGAGCAGCGCCACAGCTTCCCGAGCGCCGAACGGCTGCCCAGCGGACACCGGCGCTACCCGGAGCGGGAGGTGGCACGCGTCATCGAAGTTCTGCAGGCGCGGGACGGTGGGCTCTCGCTCGCGGCGGCGATCGAGCGAGTGCTGAACGGCGATGCCAAGGCCACCCCTTCGATCTACGCGGGCCTGCGCAGGCTGCGACCCGACCTACACCCTTATCCGGTTCCGAAGCGCCTGATGATCCCGATCTCCCACGCGATCGAAGACGAATGCTCGGTGCGAGGCGAGCGTGCGGTGTTCATCGGCTCGTTTCAGCGTGAGCGTTCTATCGGCAGGCCGAGAAGCGCTGGAAGGGATTTGCCCGGACAGCCGAGGTCGCGGTGGCGCTGGCCGACTTCGACGAGCCCAGGGAGCCCGACGATGGCCCCATCGAGATCCCGATAGAGCGTGGCCATCCGCTCGCCAACGAGTGGGCCATCGTCTGTGACGGACCCGACTTCTCGGCCTGCCTGGCCGGCTGGGAACGGCCCTCTCCCGGCGCCCGGGTGTTCGAGATGCTGTGGTCGGTTGAACCTGAGGTGGTGCGCGAGGGCGCCCGCCTCGGCCTCGAGCTGGCCGCTCGCCAGATGCCGTCGCTGCAGGGGATGGTGCCGGAGCGCTTCTCCGATCCGCCCGTGCTCGACAAGCAGGCCGTCGAGCGTGCCACCGCCATCACGAACCGCATGCTGGCCTACGTGGCCGCGGCCGGCTAGAAACCGGTCGCTACAGAGAGCCGAGGTCGGTGCCCTCGTCCGCCAGGGCGCCCGCGTCGAGCGTCTCGCCCGACCTCATGAAGCGCTGGGCGTGGTCGAGGTCGTCGGAGCGGCCCACCGTCAGTGCCGCCGTGACCCGGCCCTCGTCCACGTAGAAGGCGGTGAAGCTGCCCTGGTCGAGCGATCCGCGCACCAGCGGCTCTCCCTCCCCGGGCCCCACGTACTCCATCGACGTCCAGTCGGCGAGGTCGGAGAAGAAGTAGGGCACCGCGTCGTGCTCGATGCCCCGGCCCAGCATGTTGTGGGCCGCCGTCTTGCCGTGGTTGAACGCCACGTCCCAGTGCTCCAGCCGCAGGCGACGGCCGTGAAGCGGGCTGTCCCACTCGCAGATGTCGCCGGCCGCGAAGATCCCCGGCGCCGAGCTCTCCAGGCCGGCTGAGCAGAGCACGCCGCCGGCTTCACCCAGCTCGAGGCCCGCCGAGCGGGCCAGCATCACGTCGGGCATCACGCCGGCGCCGATCACCACCAGGTCGCAGTCGAGCTCGCGCCCAGCCTTGGTCACGATGCGGCCCACCCGGCCGTCCGAGCCCTCGAAGCGCTCGAGCTCGTCGCCGCCGTGAACCTCCACTCCGTGCTCCTCGAGCACGCCCTGGAAGAAGCCGCCGATCTCCCTGCCGAAATGACGCTCCAGGGTCACGTCCTCCTGCATCACGATCGAGCACTTGTTGCCGTGGGCGGCGGTGAGCGAGGCGGCCACCTCGGTCCCGATGTAGCTCCCGCCGATGATCACCACGCGCTCGGCCTGCTCGGCCTCGGCTCTCAGCGCATCCGAGTTGCCAAGCGCCCGGATGTAGTGGATGCCCTCGAGCTCGCCGCCCTCCGCGCGCAGCCGCCGGACGTTGGCTCCGGTGGCCAGCAGCGCGTTCCCGAACTCGACCTCGTCCTTGGTGGAGAGCGTGGCCACGCGCTCGCCGGGATCGAGCTTCATCACGCTCGTGCGGGTGAGCAGCTCGATCTCCTGCTCCGGCCACCAGTCGTCGGGCCGAAACAGGGTGTCCTCGCGCGACTCCTTGCCCTGCAGATACCCCTTGGTGAGCGGAGGGCGGTTGTACGGCGGGTCGTACTCGCGTCCCACGAGCAGGATCGAGCCCTCGCCGCCCGCCTCCCGCAGCCAGCGCGCGCAGTTGGCGGCGGCCAGACCGCCGCCCACCAGCAGATGATCGACCTTGCGTCGCGCCACGGCCGAGGCTAGGCCGCCGAGCGGGCGGTGAACCGCTCCGTGACCCGCGACTCGATGCCCACGTCGAGCACGAGCAGCACCTCGTCCCCGGCCTGGACCTGGGAGTCGCCGGCGGGTACGAAGCCGCCCCCGTCGCGCAGGATCGAGATGACGAGCGAGCCGTCGGGAAGGCCGAGATCCTTGACGCTCTTGCCCGCGGCCTCCGATCCCTCGGCTACCTCGAGCTCGATGATCTCGAGCCGCTCCTCGGGGAGGTCGAGCAGGTGAACGAGCCCGTACTTGGGCACCTCGTGCTCGATCAGGCGCAGGATCAGATCGGTGGCGGAGATGACCGGCTTGACGCCGAGGAGCTCGAAGTGCTGGAGGTTGCGCGGGTTGTTGCAGCGGGCCACGATGCGGCCGACGCCGTACTTCTCCCGCGCGACCTGGGAGATGAGGATGTTGTCCTCGTCGTCGCCGGTCACGGCCACCACGAGGTCGGCGCGCTCGATCCCGGCGCGCTCGAGCACCCACAGCTCCGAGCCGTCCCCGTACAGCGCGCTGTGCTCGAGCTCCTGCTCGACCACGGCGTAGCGACGGGGCTCGGCCTCGATCACCGTCACCTCGTGACGCTTGTTGATGAGCTCGCGGGCGAGGTTCCAGCCGACCTTCCCCGCCCCCACGATCACCACGTACATGGCTAGCCGGAGACTCCCTCGAAGCGGATCTGCCCGCGGACCGCCGCCTCCAGGAGCTCGATCGCCGTCTGGGTCGGACAGACCGTCTGGAGGCCCTGCTGGGCGTACCAGCGCGCCCGCGCCGGGTCGAGCACCCGCACCACCACCCGGTCGACGTTGAAGCGCCGCTGGGCGATCTGGGCGATCACGAGGTTCGTGTTGTCGCCGTCGGTGGAGGCCACGAAGGCGTCGGCCTGCTCGATCCCCGCCGCCAGCAGCGCGTCCATCTCGAGCGCCGTCCCCTCGGTGAAGCGCCCGCCGCGCTCCTCCCAGCTCTGGGCCTGGCCGCGGTCGAGCAGCGCGATGGCCTCGGCGTCCTCGTCGAGGACGGAAACCTCGTGGCCCTCCTCGAGCATGGCGTGAGAGATCGCGGACCCCACCCGTCCACAGCCGACGATCAGTACGAACATGAGCGAGCAACTCTAGATGACAGACCCCTTGTCACGGGTGGCGGGGCGAGGGGTCGGTCATCTACGGCAGGACGCCCTCACGCGTGCCCTCCTCGCCGGCCGGTGGCGCCGTGATGATGACCTTGCAGGGAGCCTTCTCGACGACGTAGCGGGTGGTCTCCCCCACAAAGCGGTCGCGCACCCGTCCTCGCCCGCCGAGGATGGCTCCGCCGCGCACCTGAGTGGGCTCCTCGGCGCCCAGCACGATGGCCTCCACGCCGCGCCGGCGAGCCTCGGAGACGATGGCCTGACCAGTGGTGCGCCCGCGCACCATGGCGGTGGCCACCTCGACTCCCTCGTACTCCTCGCCAACCTCCTTGGCGCGGGCCAGCACGCGCTTGGCCATCGTCACCCGCTCCTCGGGCACCCGGGCGTCGATCGGCAGCGACATGGGGATCTCGAAGACGTACAGCGCCTCCAGCACCGCGCCACCGTCGCTCTCGTCCGCATGCTCGGCGGCGAGCCGTCCTGCGGTTCCGATGATGTCGTCGTCGAGCGTCTCGCCGAACACCGGCACGAGGATGCTGCCGTACTCCGGGTCCTCGCGCTCGCGCAGGGCCTCGGCGGGGATGGTGAAGCGTCGGGTCAGGGACTTGCCCTGGGCACGGCGATAGCCCACGTACAGCGCCACGCCGACCGCCATCCAGATCCCGCCGATCACACGCGCGCCCTCGTGCAGCGCGATCACGCTCACCCACACGGCCACCGCCAGCACGAGCCCGAAGACCGCCGGGAGCGGCACCCGCCGGCCTCGCCAGGGGACGTTCAGCGGTACCCGGTAGGCGCTCGGCCGGTCGGCCTCGCGGAAGCGCAGCATGATGATCGACAGGTGGGCGATGGCGAAGGTGATCATCGCCCCGAAGGCGAAGATCCCGGCGAGGAACTCGATGTCGTGCGGCACGGCGAGGGCGAACGCGATCACGGCCGCGATGGCGATCGCCACGTAGGGCGTGCCGTACTGGCCGCTCAGTCGGCCCGCGGCGCTGGGGATCTGGCGGTTGGTGGCGAGCGAGTAGCCCAGCCGCGCCAGCCCGAGCATCTGGCCGTTCATGGCCACGAACAGCATCGCGGCGGCGCTGGCGCCCACCAGGTAGCGGCCCACGTCAACCATCCACGCGGTCTCGAGGCCGTTGACGATGCCGAGCACGGGCGCCTCGATGAAGCGCCCGCCCAGCGCGGTGGCTCCGCCCTGCACCGGCTGGGCCATCAGGGCAGCCGCGGAAACGCCCACGAACAGGATCAGCGTCGCGGCCGCGCTGGCGAGCACCACGCGCCTCAGGCCGCGGCGCCCCACGCGCACCTCGCCCGCAAGGCCGGACGCGGCCTCCGCGCCGATCAGCCCGACACAGGCCACGCCGAGGGCGAAGACCACGTCCTCCCACGGCGGCGTCCGGCCCAGCTCGACCGAGTCGACGATCAGGCCTACGTCGAACAGCTGAACCAGCGCCAGCAAGGTCACCGCCGCGAGCACCACGATCATGAAGAGGGAGACCCGGAGCACCACCCGGAGTCGCCGGGCGCCGAGGCCGCGGACGTTTTGGAAGGCCACGGCCAGCAGGGCGACAGCGGCGATGAAGATCTCGACCCCGCCGTCGTCGAGTCCGCTCCAGAAGACCGAGAGGTAGTCCGAGATCACGACGGCGCCCGCGGCCAGGACGATCACGTAGTCGAGCAGGATGGCCCAGCCCGCGATGAAGCTCCACAGCTCGTCGAATGCGTAGCGGGCGAAGCTCGAGGCGCCGCCGCGCTCCTGATGCAGCGAGCTGCCCTCCACGTAGGTGGCCATCGTGGCGACGAAGAAGAGCCCGGCCAGCAGGTAGACGAGGGGCGCGAGGCCCAGCGCCTCGCCCGAGACCACGCCGAGTGTGAACAACAGCCCCGAGACGACTGCGCTCAGGGTGATGGCGAACAGCGCGGGCTCGCCCAGGCCACGGGTGATGCGCACCCCCGCCCGCTCGGAGCCGCGCCGCAGGCCCCGGCGTGCGCGAACGGCGGCTGCGGCTGCAGCCGCCCTGCGTTCGGGGGTCTGCTCGCTCACCGCCCGGCGTCGCGGGTGGTGCCCGCGGCCAGGTAGAGCCGGCCCGCCCCGAGCAGGGCGATGAGCGTCCCCAGCACCACGCCCAGCGCGGTGACCCCGCCGCCGCCGGCGAGCGCCGCCACCACCATGGCCACTCCCACGACGAGCAGGGCAAGGCTCAGCAGACGCGTCGAGGCCAGGTATGCGCGTTGCACGGGCTAGATGGTAGTCCCGGGCGGGCGCGAGGCCCGGGCGCGGTCAGGAACCGTCAGCCTGCCCGTCGACGTTGCGCGACGAGTCGATGATCACGCGGCAGGGCCGGTTCGCGAGCACCGTCTCGAGCGACTTGCCGAACAGCGACATCCCGGCCCGGCGCGGCGGCAGAGACATCACGATCGCGCGGGCGCGGATCTCCTCCGCCTCCTCCACGATGCGACGGCCGGCCTGACCGGGACGCACCTTCTCCCAGTGGCCCGTGACGCGCCTCCCGCCGCGCACCCGGGCCGAGTCGATCAGCGAGGCCGCCCGTGCCTCCTGATCGGGCATCGAGGCGTCGATCGGGGAGTTGGGCGGTACGGAGATCGTGACCAGCACGTGGATGCCCCGGCGGCGGCGAGCGGCCAGCCGAGCCGCCGTGGCCACCGCCTCCGCCGAGTAGTTGCCGTCCTCGAAGGCCACCAGCACCGACTCGTACTCGACCTCGTGCTCCACCGCGGGCTTGGGCACGACGATCTTGACCGTCTCGGTGAGCGACAGGCCCTGGCGGCGCCGGTAGATCACGTAGGTGGTTATGCCGAGTGCGAGCCACAGCATCCCCGACACCAGCACCCGCAGGTCGAGGATCGTGGCCACCAGGAGCGCGATGCCGGTCCCGATCCCGCCGAGGATGGAGGTGAGCGGCAGCTCGCGGCCTCGGACGCGCACGCCGAGCGGAACCTTGTAGGGCCGCTCCATGTCGGGCCGCTTGATCCGCAGCGCGGTCACCGACACGTGGGCGATGGTGAACGACAGCATCGCCCCGAAGGCGTAGATCACCCCCAGGAAGTCGGCCTGGCCCGGCAGGATGGCCACGCACGCGATCAGGCCGAAGAGCGTGATGGCTACGTACGGTGTTCTGAAGCGCGGGTGCAGGGCCCTCAGCACCTCGGGCAGCTGCCGGTGCTGGCCCATCGAGTAGGACAGCCGCGACACGCCGATGATGCCCGCGTTGGTGGCGATGAACAGGATCGTGGCGGCCAGGATGCCCACGTAGATCTCCGCCGGCCCCTGCAGCGCCCCGAGCTCCATGTTCTCGACCACACCGAGAATCGGGTCGTCAGCGAAGCCGCCTTCCTCCTTCGGCTGGGCGAGCGCGGTCTCGCCGTTGACCACCGGCATCGCCGACAGCGCGACGGCGGGCAGGAACACGTAGATCACGGCCACGGCTCCCACCACCAGCCCGATCCCGCGCGGAATCGTCTTCTGGTAGTCGCGCGCCTCCTCGGCCATGTTCGAAACCGTCTCGATGCCGGTGTAGGCCACCATCGCCACCGGGATGGCGATCAGGAAGTCGCCCACCGTGGGCACGGTTCCGAAGTCCACCTGGTTCACCAGCTGATCGGGGTTGAAGACGAGCACGATCCCCACCGCCACGAGCAGCACCTGGGTGAGGAAGTCCGCCACCGCGAAGCCGACGTTGATGCCCGCCGACTCCTTCACTCCCACCACGTTCAACGCTCCGAGCAGGATCACGACCACGATGCCGCCCACGATGTCGGCCGGCGACTCCCCCAGCGGCTCCCAGAACACGCCCAGGTAGTGGGGCACGAAGAAGGCCGAGATCGAGATCGTGATGATGTACGTCAGCATCTGGCCCCAGGCCGCGAAGAAGGACCAGAATTCGTTGAACGCGCGGCGGGCGAACGAAGACGACCCGCCGGCCTCCGGGAACATCGTGGTGGCCTCGGCGTAGGTGGCCGCGGTGGCGGCGAAGATCAGGCCGGCGATCAGAAAGACCACCGGCGTCATGCCCAGGGCGTAGACCGCCACCAAGCCGAGGGCGTAGTAGATCGAGCTGCCGACGTTGCCGTAGGCCGTGGAGAACAGGGCTCCGGTGCCCAGCACCCGCTCGAGACCGCGGTTCTTGGGTCGGTACTCGGCCATGGGCTGGCGGGAAGTTAGTCCTTCCGGTTCCGGTTCAGCTGTCGAAGCCCGCGCCGACGCTGTCGAGCAGCCGCAGCCACGGGCCGCGGCGCCCGCCGCGCTCGTCCGCGTTCACGAGTGCGCGCCGGGTGGCCTGGACGACGGCGTACCGCAGGGGTTCCGGGGGGAAGGGCAGCGGCCGGCTGCGCACCATGTCGAGCGCCGTCAGCTCCGTCTCACGGCCGTGAACGAGGTCGAGCGCGACCCGGGCTCCGAAGCGGCTCGCCCCCACGCCGAGGCCGGTGTAGCCGACCGCGTAGGCCGCGCGTCCGCCCAATGCGGTGCCGAAGGTCACGCAGAAGCGCGAGCAGGTGTCGATGGCGCCGGCCCAGCGGTGGGTGAAGCGCAGACCGTCGAGCTGGGGGAAGGTCTCGGCGAAATTGTGCGCCAGCAGGCCGAACACATCGGGCGAGTCCTCGAGGTCCGGGCGCATGCCGTTCCCGTAGTGGTAGACGGCCTCGTAGCCGCCCCAGAGGATGCGGTCGTCGGCGGTCAGCCGGTAGTAGTGGAATCGGTTGCCGCTGTCCGACAGCCCCTCCCGCCCGCGCCACCCGATGGCTTCTTTCCGGGAGGCGCCGAGCGGCTCGGTGACCAGCACGTAGTCGTAGACCGGGAGCACGAACAGGCCCACGGAGCGCAGCAGCGGGGGGAACGCGCTGGTGGCGAGCAACGCCCGCCGCGCCCGCACCGTGCCGCCCGGCGTGCGCAGCTCGACGTCCTCACCGTCGCGCTGGATGCCGCTGACGGCGGTGTTCTCGAAGATCTCCACGCCGTCTTCGAGCGCGGCGCGGCGCAGGCCCCAGGCGAGCTCGGCCGGATCCACCAGCGCTCCCCCGTGGGGCCATTCGAGCCCGGCCAGGTAGGTGGGCGAGTCGATCCGGTCACGCAGCGCCTCACGGTCGAGGAAGCGCACCTCCTCGCCCATTCGCCGGGCCGTGTCGCCGTATTCACGGAGCACCTCGACCTCGTGCTCGCGCGTGGCCACGTCGATGAAGCCGGGCTCCGCCCAGCCCGCGTCGATTCCTCGGGTGGTGAGCGTCTCGCGGATGGCGGCGAAGTTCTCGTCGCCCAGACGGTTGAGCGTGGGCATCTCGTCGGGCCAGCGCGACAGCCCGTTCTCCAGTCCGTGGGTCAGCGACGAATCGAGGAAGCCACCGTTGCGACCGCTGGCCCCCCACCCGCAGCGGTCGCCCTCGAGCACCATCACGTCCTCGTCCGGCGCCGCCAGGAGCGCTGCCCAAAGCCCGGTGAAGCCACCACCCACGATGGCCAGGTCACAGCGCCGCTCACCCTCGAGGGCGGGCCGGGCCTCGGGAGCGCGGGGCGAGTCGAGCCAGAAGACGCTCTGCTCGGCGTCGGCGAGCGACGGGTGCTGTACGGACTGACGGGCCAGGCCTCTCAGCCTAGGCGCTGCGGCGGCGCAGCCACTCGAGCACGTCGCCCGCGTGGGTATCCGGCGGGAACACCGGATAGAAGACGTGCTCGATCACGCCGTCGCTGATCACGAGCGTGATGCGCCGCACGAGAGTCATCCCAGAGGTCTCGAAGGTGGGCAGCCGCAGGGCTGCGACCAGCTCCAGCCGTTCGTCGCTCAGCACCGGGAAGGGCAGCTCGAGTCGCTCGGACATCTCCCGCTGGTACGCGCCGTCCTGGGTCGAGAGCGCCAGCACGCGCGCGCCGAGGTCGGCGAACTGCTGGTTGCGGTCGCGAAAGCCGCAGGTCTCGGGAGTGCAGCCACGAGCACCCGGAATCGCGTCCCAGCCCGGCGGATTCTCCTCGCCGGGCCGCCCGGTGCGGGGGTAGCAGAACAGGACCGTGAGGCCCGGCAGGCGGTCGAGCCGCACCTCGTCCTCCTGCGTGGACGGCAGGGACACGCCCGGGACCTTCATGCCCGTGAGGTGGTCGGCCGCGCCGTCGTCCTCCGGCACCGGCAAGTCGTCCGGCAGAGAGTGGATGTCGGGGGCGCGAGTCAGGCGCTACACCCTACCCCCGCGGCAGCGGGGCCCGGTGGTCTGTCGAAGCTCGCCCCGACGGGAGGCAGCGGGTTGCAGCGCCGCCCGCCGGCAACGCCCGCTACACCAGGAACGGGATCATCAGCAGCGCAACGATGTTCGCGACCTTGATCATCGGGTTGATCGCCGGCCCGGCGGTGTCCTTGTAGGGGTCGCCTACGGTGTCGCCGGTGACCGACGCCGCGTGGGCCTCGGAGCCCTTGCCGCCGTACTCGCCGTCCTCGATCAGCTTCTTGGCGTTGTCCCACGCCCCGCCGCCGGCGGTCATCGAGACGGCGGCGAAGAAGCCCACCACGATCACGCCGATCAGCAGACCGCCGAGGGCCTCTACTGACAACAGGCCCACCACGACGGTGACCACGATGGGGATCAGCGCCGGGATGATCATCTCCCGCTGGGCGGAGGCGGTCACGATGTCGACCGCCTTCGCGTAGTCCGGCTGCTCGGTGCGGTCCATGATGCCCGGCTTCTCCTTGAACTGACGCCGCACCTCTTCGACCACGCCACCGCCGGCGCGGCCTACGGCCTCGATCGCGAGAGCCGCGAACAGGTAGACCATCATGCCGCCGATCAGCAGGCCGATCAGCACCTCGGGCTGAGAGATGTTGAAGGTCACGACCTCCGAGCCCTCGGCGGCCGCCTCTTCGCGGAGCTCCTCCACGAACGCCGCGAACAGCACGAGCGCGGCGAGCACGGCGGAGCCGATCGCGTAGCCCTTGGTCACGGCCTTGGTGGTGTTCCCGACCGCGTCGAGCGGGTCGGTGACGTTGCGCACCTCCTCGGGCAGATCGGCCATCTCGGCGATGCCGCCCGCGTTGTCGGTGATGGGCCCGAAGGCGTCGAGGGCCACGATCAGCCCGGTGAGCGAGAGCTGCGACATCACCGCCACCCCGATGCCGTAGATGCCGGCCAGCTCGTTCGCGACCAGGATCCCGACGGCGAGCAGGATCGCCGGAGCCGCCGTGGACTGAAAGCCCTGGGCAAGGCCCTGGATGATGTTCGTGGCGTGGCCCGTCTGCGACGCCCGGGCCGTGGTGCGCACCGGCCGGAAGCGCGTGGAGGTGTAGTAGTCGGTGATGACGAACAGCCCGGCGGTCACGCCGATGCCGACGAGCGTGCAGAGGTAGAGGTCGATGCCCGACGGAGCGGCGTCCGCGCCACCGCGCAGCAGCGCCGACAGCCCGTCCTTGAAGGTCAGGTCGTCCATCATCAGCAGCGTGATGGGCAGGAACGCGAGCGCGGCCAGCACACCGGAGACGATCAGGCCCTGGTAGAGGGCACGCTCCACGTTGCCCGCGGCTGAGCGCACGGCGTAGGTGCCGATGATCGAGGCCAGGATCGACACGCCGCCGATCACCAGCGGGTAGACCGCGACGGTCCCGATCTCGTTGAAGGTCAGGACGCCGAGCAGCATCACGGCCACCGCGGTGACCGCGTAGGTCTCGAACAGGTCGGCCGCCATGCCGGCGCAGTCGCCGACGTTGTCGCCCACGTTGTCGGCGATCACCGCCGGGTTGCGAGGGTCGTCCTCGGGGATGCCGGCCTCGATCTTGCCCACGAGGTCGGCGCCCACGTCGGCCGCCTTGGTGAAGATGCCGCCGCCCAGCCGGGCGAACACGGAGATCAGCGAGCCGCCGAAGCCGAGTCCCACGAGCGCGTCGATCGCGTCGCGCTCCTCCACGCCGGCAAGGATCAGGATGCCGTAGTAGCCGGCCACACCGAAGAGGGCCAGGCCGGCCACGAGCATCCCGGTCACCGCGCCGCCCTTGAAGGCCACGCTGAGCGCCTTCGAGACGCCGCTGCGGGCCGACTCGGCCACGCGCGTGTTGGCCCGCACCGAGACGTTCATCCCGATGAAGCCGGCCGCGCCCGAGAAGGTGCCTCCGATAAGGAAGCCGATGGCGATCAGGATGCCCTCGGAGCCGCTGGCTTCGAGCGCCACGGCCAGCACCACCGCGAGCACCGCGGCCACTCCCGCGATGATCGTGTACTGGCGGCGCAGGTAGGCGGTGGCGCCCTCCTGCACGGCCGTGGAGATGGCCTGCATCTCATTGTTTCCGGGCGATAGCGCCAGCAGCCAGCGCGACGTCACGATGCCGTAAATCAACGCGGCTCCGGCGCAGGCGAGCGCGATTGGCACGCCCCAGTCAGTCAGGAATTCCAAGGGGTTTCGTCCTCCGTAAGTGCAGTCAGCGAGCGGCTCGAGCGCGAGGGCGCACGGTTGTGAGGGGCACCGCCCGAAAAGAGGGCGGGCAGTCTAGCGGACGCGATGGACCATGGCGCTGGACAGCGCCGTGGCGCAGGCGTCCTGTGGCTGCGGGCCGACTCGAGGGAGGGCGCGCTGCAACAGGCTGCGCAGGCGCTCGAGATTGTCCTGAAAGACCCCGAAGGCCCCCTCGGCGGACACCGGCTCGACGCTGGGCATGCCCTCGAGGCCGACGTCGTAGTCGGTGACCAGCGAGACGTTGGCGTAGCAAAGCTCGAGCTCGCGGGCCAGCCAGCACTCCGGGTACTGGGTCATGTTCACCACGTCGAACCCGGCGGAGGTGTACCAGCGCGATTCCGCCCTGGTCGAGAAGCGCGGACCCTCCACCACCACCACCGTGCCGCCCTCCACCACAGGGACCCCCTCCTCGCGGGCCGCGGCGGCCAGCACGGCGCTCAGGTCGGCGCAGTAGGGGTCGGCCGCCGACACGTGCGTGGTCTGAGGGCCGTCGTAGAAGGTGGCCTCGCGAATGCTCGTGCGGTCCACGAACTGGTCGCAGATCACGAAGGTGCCGGGCGCGAGCTCGGGCTTGAGGGAGCCCGCGGCGCAGGGGCCAATGATCCGCTGCACCCCCACCTCCTTCATCGCCCAGATGTTGGCCCGGTAGTTGATGCGGTGCGGCGGGAGGGTGTGCTCGTCGCCGTGGCGCGGCATGAAGGCCACCTCCACGCCGTCCAAGCGCCCGACCCTGACGGGAGCCGACGGCGGGCCGTAGGGAGTGGCCAGCGGCATCTCCTCGATGTCGTCGAGGAAGCGGTAGAAGCCGGAGCCTCCGAAGATGCCGATCACGAGCCGGGCGTCCAGATCTTCGATCGCGCCTTTGCTCGCTCCTCGGCGTCGCGGGCCTCGGCCTCCCGCCCCTCGGCGTCGCCGGCCCGCGGATCGGGATCGCCCGGCGCTGCCGGGCCCTCGCCCGTCTCCTTGACGTACAGCATCTGCACCTGGGCGAGAGCGTCTCGCACCGCCGCGGCCGCGTCGTCGGACAGAAGCGGCGACATGGCACGCGCGGCGTCGATGGCCTTCTTGGCCTCCACGGGATCCTTGGCCTCGGGCACGGTCAGCTTCTGGCCGGCCAGGTTCACGAGCGTGGCCACCGTCTGCACCAGCACGTCGTCGACCTTCACGCGGCGCAGCGCCTCGATCAGCTGCTCCTCGGTGGGCTCCTGCGGTTGGCTCACGTCTTTACCTCCTCGACGGCGTAGGTGCTCTGGGTGAGCTCGACCTCCGCAGCGTAGATCTCTTGGATGGATGCGCCACCGGCCAGCGACCGCTTCTGGCGTTGAGCACCGTTCTCAGCGGGCAGGGTCGGCTCGATCCCGAGCACGGCCCGCGCCGGAGCGGTCCATTCCAGCAGCCTCTCGCCCACGGCGGCGGCCGGGAACTCGGTCGCGCTCGGGAGATCGATCAGCTCGCCGTCCAGGCCGTGGCGGATGGCGCGCCAGAAGTTCTCTTCCACCAGTCGATGCGGCGGATCGTCGAAGGGCACACCCTCGTCGAAGTCGAAGGCCGCTTGGGCCACGCAGGCGGTGATCAGTCCTGCCATGGCCGTGGAGTCGGCCCCGCTCGTCTGTGCGTCGCAGATGCGCATCTCGACCGTTCCGTACGAATGGTGGGGTCGCACGCTCCACCACACCTGGGTGAACTCCTGGATCGAGTTCGTCACCCTCAGGAAGTCGATGTACGAGGCGTAGGCCTCCCAACCGCCGAACGCGTCGGGGATGCCGCAGCGCGGAAAGCTCTTGGTGAAGATCTGCGAGCGCGCCGAATGCAGGCCCGAGTGGCGTCCGTCGAGAAAAGGCGAGTTGGCCGACAGCGCCAGCAACTCGGGCATCAGCGGCCGCAGGCGGTCGCACACGCGGATCGCGCGCTCGGCGCCGCTGACCCCGACGTGCACATGGACGCTGAACGTGTTGTTGCGCCAGGCGACGTACTGGAGCAGCGCCTCCACGCGGTGGTAGTGCTCGGTGTCGATGATCTCCTGCTCCTGCCACGGGCTCCAGGGATGGGTCCCCGTGGTGGACAGCAGCGCGTCCTGGCGAGGCCGCCAGCGCGAACAGACGGGTGCGCGCGTCCTGTTGGCGAGCCACCGCGTCGGCGAAGCTCTCTCCGCGTCCGGAGCGGATCTCGATCTCCGAGCTGATCAGCTCGCCCGCCACCGCCTCCGCCAGCACCGGATCGTCCTGAGCGGCGTCGCGCAGGTCCTGGAAACGCTGGTCGAGCGAGAGCGTGCCCGGGTCGAGTATCCCGAACTCCTCCTCGATCCCGACGGTGAAATCCGTCGAGGCCTCGAAGACCTCCCTGACCCTCGGCATGTCGAGCATTGGGTGTTTCTACGTGAGGTAGAAGTAGAGCGCGTACAGCAGGTCGACCGCGGGGCTGGAGGTGTGGACCGTAACCTCGGGCGGCACCTGCAGAAGAGCCTCGGAGTAGTTGAAGATGATCTTCACGCCCGCCTCGACCAGGTCGTCCGCCACCTCCTGCGCGGCGCCGGTGGGAACGGCCAGCACGCCGACCACCACGTCCTCCTCGCGGATCACCCGGCCGAGATCGTCGTAGGGCCTGACCGTCAGGTTGTCGTTGACGCTCTGACCCACCTTCGACGGATCCTTGTCGAACAGGGCCACGACACGGAAGCCGTGGTCGGCAAAGATGTCCGAGCCGGCGATCGCCGCGCCGAGGTTGCCGGCGCCGAACAGGGCGATGTTGTGCTTGCCGGTGGTACGCAGGATCTTGCGGATCTGCGACACCAGCGAATCGACGTTGTAGCCCACACCCCGCTTTCCGAACTTGCCGAAGCCGGACAGGTCGCGGCGGATCTGGGTGGAGTTGACGTGCGTGTAGTCGGCCAGCTCCTGGGAGGAGATCGTCTCCCTCCCCATCTTCTTGGCCTGGGTCAGCACCTGGAGATAGCGCGACAGCCGGGCGGCGACGCCGAGCGAGAGCCGCTCAGACGGCCCCGGGTCGCCATCCGGTCGCGTCGGCTGCAGCCCGACGCCACCAGGTGAGGGGTCGTCGTATCTCACGAGCGGCCAACTCTATCGAGCCGCTCCCGCAGCGAGGCCTCGGAGACGAAGAACTCCGCCACCTCCTCGCCATCCAGCTCCAGCACCGGAATCCGCTCGCCGTAGCGACGGTGGAGGAGAGGGTCGAGCGACACGTCCACCTCCGTCAGGTCGAAGGAGTGGGTCGCGCGCACGCGCTCCACGACCTCCCGCGCGTCGTCGCACAGATGGCAGCCCGGCTTGCCGTAGAACGTCATGGACGGCATCGCTTGTCACCCTAGTGGCGTGGAGCACACGGAACTCGTGATCTTCGGCCTGCTGCTGGGCATCGTGGCCTTCGCCGTCCTGGCGCTGGTGCTGCGCGTCCCGTACCCGATCACCCTCGTGCTGGGCGGGCTGGGAATCGGCTTCGTGCCGGGCATTCCGACCATCGAGCTCGACCCCGAGCTGGTGCTCCTGATCTTCCTCCCGCCGCTGCTCTACGGCGCCGCCTTCTTCACCTCGCTGCGCGATCTGCGCCGCAACGCGCGGCCCATCGCGATGCTCTCGATCGGCGCGGTCATGGCGACCATGGGCGTGGTCGCGCTGGTGGCCCACTACGTGGTCGGGCTCGACTGGGGCCCCGCGTTCGTCCTCGGCGCGATCGTCTCCCCCACGGACGCCGTGGCCCCCGCCGAGATCATGCGGCGGGTGGGGGCGCCACGGCGCATGGTCACGATCGTCGAGGGCGAGAACCTGACCAACGACTGGACCGCCCTCGTGCTCTACCGCGTCGCCGTGGCGGCGGTCGTGACCGGCTCGTTCTCGCTCCTCGAGGCGAGCGTCGAGTTCGTCCTGAGCGGTGTGGGCGGCCTCGCCGTGGGGCTGGTGGCCGGCCGCATCATCCGGGAGCTGCGCCGGCGTATCGACGACCCGCCCACCGAGATCACCATCTCCATCCTCAGCGGTTACGCGGCCTACCTCCCGGCCGAGGAGCTGGGCTTCTCGGGTGTGATCGCCGCCGTGACGGTCGGCATCTACATGGGCTGGCACACGCCGGAGCTGACCACCGCCGTGATGCGGCTCCAGGGAGTGTCGGTGTGGGAGATCCTCACCTTCCTGCTGAACGCCATCCTGTTCCTGCTGATCGGCCTCCAGCTGCCGGGGATCATCGAGGACCTCGAGGGTGAGTCGGCGGGTCAGCTGCTGGGTTGGAGCGCCCTCGTCGCCGCGGCGGTGATCGGCGTGCGGCTGCTCTGGGTGCTCACCACCCCGTTTGCCATACGCGCGCTCGACCGCCGCGAGTCCCAGCGCGCCCGGCGCTCGCGCTGGCAGGAGCGGATGGTCACCGGCTGGGCCGGGATGCGCGGCTCCGTGTCACTCGCCGCCGCACTGGCCATCCCGTTCAGCACCGACTCCGGAGCTGCCTTTCCCGACCGTGAGCTGATCATCTTCATCGCCTTCGCCGTTCTGGTGGCGACGCTGGTGGGCCAGGGGCTCACGCTCGGTCCGCTCATCAACCGGCTCGGGATCGACGACGACGGCACGGACGAGCGCGAGGAGACGGCGGCCCGGACCCGGCTGGCCGAGGCGGCCCTGCAGCGCCTCGAGGAGATGAGCGCCGAGGACTGGGTGCGCGAGGACACCGTCGAGCGCGTGCAGGGGATGTACACCTATCGCCAGCGCCGCTTCTCGGCCCAGCAGGACGGGGACGAATCCGAGTACGAGGAGCGCACGAGCGCCTACACCCGTCTGATGTTCGAGCTGCTCGACGCCCAGCGCGAGGCCCTGATCGGCATGCGCAACTCCTCTGACATCAGCGACGAGATCCGGCGCAGGGTCGAGCGCGACCTCGACCTGGAGGAATCCCGGCTGCAGGACTGACCCGACCGGCGAGGGGGCGGTGCCCCCGAGCCTTTTGGGTCACTCGAGCCGCGCCGCGGCGTCGAGCCCCAGGTACGCCGGATAGGGCAGCGGCTCGAGGAAGCGAGCGGCGCCGCCGATCATCGCCGCGTTGTCCGTGCAGAGCTCCATCGGCGGCACGTGCACCCGGGCTGCCAGCCCGCGGACCGCCGCCCTCAGCGCGGAGTTGGCCGCCACCCCGCCGCCGATGGCGAGGCGCTCGAGGCCCTCGCGCTCGAGGGCCCGCTCGGTCCGGGCGACGAGCGCGTCGACGATGGCCCGCTGATACGACGCCGCCAGGTCGGCCGCCCTCGGCTCGGCCCCGTCGCCCAGGTCGCGGATGCGGTAGAGCAGGGAGGTCTTGAGCCCGCTGAAGCTGAAGTCGAGCTCGCCGGGCGCGCTCCTGGGAAAGTCGAAGGCGCCGGGATCGCCGTCCCGGGCCAGGCGGTCGAGGGCGGGGCCGCCGGGGTAGCCCAGCCCGAGCAGGCGAGCGCCCTTGTCGAACGCCTCGCCAGCAGCGTCGTCGAGTGTCTGGCCCAGGATCGTGTAGTCACTGGGCTCGTCGACCCGGGCGAGAAAGGTATGTCCTCCGCTCGCCACGAGGCACAGATAGGGCAGCTCGATCGGCTCGGGCTCGAGCATGCTCGCTGTCACGTGCCCCTGCAGATGGTCAACCCCCACCAGCGGCAGGCGTCGCTGCGCGGCCAGGGCCTTGGCCGAGGAGAGGCCCACGAGCAACGCCCCGATCAGGCCCGGCCCTCGGGTCACGGCCACCGTCTCGATCCCGTCGAGACCGGTGCCGGCCGCCTCCAGCGCGTCTGCTGTGACGGCGTCCAGCAGCTCCAGGTGATGGCGCGCCGCTATCTCGGGCACCACCCCTCCGTAGCGGGCGTGCAGGAGCCCCTGCGAGGCCACGACGTTCGAGTGAATCCGCCCGTCGGGGCCCACCACGGCGGCACAGGTGTCGTCGCAGCTCGTCTCGAGCGCCAGGATCACGCGGTGGCGCGGTCAGGAGCGGTGCGCCACATGATCAGGGCATCCTCACGGTTGTCGTGGTAGTAGGCGCGGCGCTTGCCTGCGGCGCGAAAGCCGAAGCGCTCGTAGAGACGGATCGCGCCGTCGTTGGACGTTCTCACCTCGAGCGTGTACTGCTCGTTGGGGCGGTCGGCCAGCTCGAACAGCCGCTCCAGCATGGCGCTCGCGATGCCCTGCCTGGTCAGGTGGGGCTCGACGGCGATGTTCATGAGGTGCCACACCGTGTCGTAGCGCGAGCAGACCAGGTAGCCGATGATCTGGCCCTCCTGCAGGCCCGCCAGACAGATGCCTGACGGCTTCGACAGCTCGAGCACGAACATGGCCAGCGACCACGGCGTGGGGAACGCGCGCCGCTCGATCGCGATGACCTGGGGAAGGTCGGCGTAGGTGATTCGGCGGATTTCGAGGTCGGTCACTGCGGCTGGGCGTCGGGGGCTCTGACGTAGTCGGGGAGGATTGACTGCGGCGGCTCGTCCGGCACCTTCAGCGCGAGCCGGCAGACGTGCAGGGCGCGAACCACGTGGGCGCTCGCCTCGTCCGGCGCCACCTGGATGCCGGCCGCTTCGAGCGTCGCCCGAAATCGTACCGAGCCGTCCCCGGCAGCCAGCGGATCGGCCCGGGCCTCCCGGACGCGCTCGGTGAGGGCGTCCGGTGCCGACGCGAAGGGCTCCCAGATCGAGCCCTGGGGCCCGTACAGCGCTGCGAACAGCTCTCCTCGCCGGGCGTCGATCAGCGGCAATCGCTGCTCGGCGTCGATGGCCTCCGCCAGCGCGGCGAGCGAGGACACCGGACGCAGGCCCACGCCCCCGGCCACGGCCAGTGCCCGTGCGGTGGCCAGCCCGATCCTCAAGCCGGTGAAGGTGCCCGGACCGGTCCCCACCGCGATCGCGCCGACATCGCCCCAATCGAGTCCGGAGCGCTCGATCACCTCCGCCACCGCGGGCATCAGCTCCGACGCGTGAGCGGGCCGGCCGCCGAGCCGCTCGACGGACGGGGTGACCTCGAATGCCTCGCCGTCCTCGCGCAGCAGGCACGCGCTCGAGGCGGCGGTGGAGGTGTCGAACCCGAGGATGTTCACTCGACCGTGACCAGCCGCCGGTCGCCGCCGCCGTGCTCCAGGCGAACCCGCGCCGCCGGATGCTCCACCAGTGGCCGCGCCGGCTCAGGCCATTCCACGAAGGCGATCCGCTCCGGAGTGAGGTAGTCGTCCAGCAGGCCCGGATCTTCACCGGCGAGCGAGCCCAGCCGGTAGAGATCGAGGTGGGCCACCTCGGAGCGGCCGGAGAGCACGTGCCCGATGGTGAACGTCGGGCTCGTCACCGGCCCTTCGACGCCGAGCGCCCGCGCGGCTCCGCGAACGAAGGTGGTCTTCCCGCTGCCGAGCTCACCGCTGACGAGCACGACATCGCCGGGCCGGAGGCGCGCGGCGAGCTCGGCTCCCAGCGCCTCGGTCTCCTGCGGAGTGGTGGTCTCGCGCCGCATCGCACGGCGAGCGGCGGCCACCACCCCCTACCCGAACAGGTTCGTCTGTGCCGGCTCGGGCGGCGGGCCGGGTGCGGACGCGACCGGCGCCACCACCCCGATCGGCACCGGAGCC
This sequence comes from uncultured Thermoleophilaceae bacterium, assembly GCA_963808545.1. Taxonomy (GTDB): domain Bacteria; phylum Actinomycetota; class Thermoleophilia; order Solirubrobacterales; family Thermoleophilaceae; genus JACVRW01. The sequence continues at coordinate 635,189 of CAWEGB010000008.1, forward strand.
GGCTCGGCCAGGAGCGCCGGGATGCGGGCGAAGTCGTCGCGCAGCTGCCCGAGCGTCCCGGTGGAGCGCAGCGCGGCGGCAGGATGGAACAGAGGCAGGACCCTCACCGTCCGGACGCCGAGCTCGTGCACCTGGGGCCGGCCGTGAACCGAGGTGATGCCGCGATTCGAGCGCGTGAGGAGCTTCGTGGCGAAGTTGCCCAGCGTGCAGATCAGCCGTGGCTCGATCAGCTCCACCTGGCGGTGCAGATAGGGGCGGCAGGTCTCGATCTCGTCCGGCTGGGGGTCGCGGTTTCCGGGAGGTCTGCATTTGAGTACGTTCGCGACGAACACGTCCCCGCGTTCGAGGCCGAGCTCGCCGATCAGCTCGTCGAGCAGCTTGCCCGCCCGGCCCACGAAGGGAAGCCCCTGAAGGTCCTCCTGCTGACCGGGCGCCTCCCCCACGAACATCAGATCGGCGTCGGCGTTGCCTGCGCCGAACACCACCCGGGTGCGGTTCTCGTGAAGCGGGCAGCGGATGCATCCCGACGCCTCTCGGTAGAGGGCGACGAGCTCTTCGCGCCGCTCCCCTGCGGGTCGCGAAAGCATGGCGAGCAGCCTACGCGGCCGGGGCGACGGAGCCAAACCGCGAGTATCCTTGGGGGCGTTGGCCGCTACCCATCCGGAGTGGACCGGCAGGTTCGTGACCCCCACACCACAACAACAGGAGCGTCGCTTCGCGCGCGAGCGCGTGGCCGTCGTAGGAGCGGGCCGGCTGGGCACGCCGCTGGCCGCCGCGCTGCGTGAATCCGGCCTCGACGTGTCCGGCCCGCTCGGGCGCGGACGGCGCCCGGAGCGCTGCGCCGCGGTGATCCTGTGCGTGCCCGACGCCGAGATCCCCGCTGCCGCCGAGACCGTGGCCGGCACGGCCCCGCTCGTCGGTCACACCAGCGGGGCCACCCCGCTCGCCGCGATGGAGGCCGCCGCCCGGGCCGGCGCCGGGCTGTTCGGCCTGCACCCCCTCCAGACCTTCGCGGGACCCGCAGTCTCCGGGCCCACTCGGGGCGGCTTCGCGGGAGCGGGCGCCGCGATCGCCGGCTCCAGCCCGGAGGCGCTCGCCTTTGCCTCGGAGCTCGCGCGGCGGCTCGGCATGACCGCGTTCGAGATCGACGACGAGGGGCGGGCCGCCTACCACGCCGCCGCGTCGGTGGCCTCGAACTTCCTCGTCACCCTGCAGGCGGCCGCGGAGAGCATCGCCGCGGGCGCGGGACTCGGCCCCCACGAGGCCCGGGCGCTGCTGGTGCCCCTGCTGCGGCGCACGGTGGAGAATCTGGCCGAGCTCGGGCCGGAGGGGTCGCTCACGGGACCCGTCGCTCGCGGCGACCACGCGACGGTGGAGGCGCAGCGGGCCGCCGTTGCCGACGCCGCTCCCCACCTGCTCGACCTCTTCGACCAGCTCGTGCATCACACTCGCTCCCTGGCGGGGCGCGAGGTACCCGCATGAGGACCGTCCGAACCGTGGCCGAGCTGCGCGAGACGCTCGCGGCGGAGCGCGCGGCGGGGCGGACGATCGGGCTCGTCCCCACCATGGGCTCGTTCCACGGCGGCCACCTGTCGCTGATGCGGCGGGCGCGCGAGGCCTGCGACGTGGTGGTCGTGTCGCTGTTCGTGAACCCGACCCAGTTCGGCATCGACGAGGACCTGGGCGGCTACCCGCGTGACGAGCACCGCGACGCCGAGCTCGCGCGTGAGGAGGCGGTGGACGTGCTCTTCGTCCCCCCGGTCGAGGAGGTGTACCCCGACGGGTTCGACGCCACCGTGACGGTGGGAGGCCTGACCACCGTGCTCGACGGAGATCCGCGCCGGCGGGGGCCGCAGCACTTCGCGGGGGTGACCACGGTGGTCACGAAGCTCTTCAACATGGTGGGTCCCGACGTGGCCTACTTCGGGCAGAAGGACGCACAGCAGGCGCTGGTGATCGCCAAGCTCGTCCGCGACCTCGACATCCCGGTGCGCATCGAGGTGTGCCCGACGATCCGCGACGACGATGGCCTCGCTCTGAGCTCCCGCAACAGCTACCTCCTCGCCGACGAGCGTGAGCGCGCGCTGGCTCTCAGCCGCGCCCTGCGCGCCGCCCAGCGCAGCGTGGCCGACGGCCGCCTCGACGCCGCCAGCGTCCTCGCGGCCGCTCGAGCCGAGCTCGACCGGGCCGGCATCGAGCCCGAGTACCTCGAGCTTCGCTCCATGGCCGACCTTTCACCCGCCGAACGGGTGAACGGATCCACCCTTCTGGCCGTAGCCGCCCGCGTGGGCAGGGCGCGGCTCATCGACAACGCGATACTCGGAGGCACTCAATGAGCAGCGGATCACACGCCAGCGCACCGCCCGCCAAGCGGCCCACCGTGACTCTGTCGAAGCTCGCCGAGAAGAAGGCACTCGGCGAACCGATCGTGATGGTCACCGCCTACGACTACCCGAGCGCCCAGGTGGCCGAGGAGGCGGGCGTCGACGTGGTGCTGGTGGGCGACTCCGGCGCCATGACCGTGCTCGGCTACCCCTCCACCGTGCCGGTGACCCTGGACGAGCTGCTCATGCTGGCGGCGGCCGTGCGCCGCGGCCTGTCCACGCCCCTGCTCGTCGGCGATATGCCCTTCGGCTCCTACGAGGCCTCCAACGAGGAGGCGATCCACAACGCTCAGCGCTTCATCAAGCAGGCCGGGTGCGACGCCGTCAAGCTGGAGCGCGGCGGCAGCACGGTGGAGCGCGCGGCGGCCATCGTCAACGCCGGGATCCCGGTGATGGGCCATGTGGGCCTGACCCCGCAGACCGCCACCGCACTCGGCGGATACCGCTCCCAGGGGCGCACGGCGGAGCGGGGCCTGGCCGTGATGCAGGACGCGCTGGGGCTCCAGGCGGCGGGCGTCTTCGGGATCGTGTTCGAGGCCATCCCCAGCGCCCTGACCGAAATGATCATGCCGCGCATACACGTGCCGGTGATCGGCATCGGCGCCGGCCCGGCGGCGGACGGTCAGGTGCTCGTGTTCCACGACCTGCTGGGCATCTACGACGGCCACGTCGGCCGCTACGTCAAGCGCTACGCGAACGTGCGCGAGGAGATGACCAAGGGAGTCTCCGCCTACGCCAAGGACGTCCGCGAGCGGCGCTACCCCGCGCCCGAGCACGGCTACACGATGGCTCCGGACGAGATCGCCCGACTGAGCGAGCAGCTCGACGAGCCGGCGGGCGAGCCCTTCACCGGCGGCTTCAGCCTCTGAGCGGCTTCCACCGCCGCCCTGGGGGCCGAGGAGTTTGAGCAACTTTGGGGAAGGGTGGGGGTTGACGCGTACGCCCAGTTCCCAAAGGAAAGGATCTGCACATGTCTCGATGGGCACGGCGGCTCGTGCCGTCGCCGGCGATGATCGTTGCCCTGGTGGCGCTGTTCGTGGCGATGGGAGGCTCCGCCTACGCCCTGGTGATCACCGGCAAGAGCATCCGCAACGGATCGATCACCGGCAAGGACATCAAGAACCGCTCCCTCACCGGCAGCAAGGGCAAGGCTGAGTCCTGGGGTGGTGGCGCCATCAAGGAGTCCACGCTGAGCACCGTCCCGAGCGCGATGCTCACGTACGGCGCCGCTCGCTTCTCAGTGGTCAACGCTGCCGGTGCAAACGTGCGCGGCAGGGGTGTCACGTCGGCCGCCCGTACCGCTGCCGGCCGCTACCAGGTCATCTTCGACGCCGACGTGCGCAACTGCGGGTACTTTGCGACGGTCGGCGGCCCCACGGCCTCCGCGCCGCCGGTCAATCGCAAGGTCAGCGTCTCGTCGCTGGCTTCGAACGTGAACGGCGTCGCGGTGCGTATCGAGGCCAACAATGGCACCCAGGTCGACGGGCCGTTCCACCTCGTCGTCCTCTGCTGAGCCGCTGAGACAGCGTGTGCCCGGGGCGATTCAGCCGGATCGCCCCGGGTACTCCACGTCTTTGATCACTCTCGCCGGAGCTCCCGCGGCAATCGAGAACGGCGGTATGTCGAACGTCACCACGCTGTTCGCGCCGACCACCGAGCGCTCGCCGATCGTCACGCCGCTCGTGACGACCACGTTGGCGCCGCACCAGACGTTGTCCTCCACCCGGGTGGGCCCCTTGGTCGAGAAGCCCTGCCACGGCACCGGCTCCTCAGGGTCGTCGAAGCGGTGGTTGGCGTCAGTGACGAAGCAGCCGTTGGCGAACATGCAGTGGTCGCCGATCTCAACGAGCTCGACCGCCGCCACCATGACGCCGAGGTTGAAAAAGCTGCCCGAGCCGATGCGGATGCGCGCCGGGGCGGTGGCCGTGAGCCAGACGTTGGGCTCGAACAGCGTGTGTGCCCCCACCTCCAGGCGGCCCTCGGTGAACATCTCCAGCACGTTGCCGTGCAGCGGCCAGCGAGCGAAGGCGCGCCGGCGGGCCAGCTCGCCGTGAATGCGCGCCCTGTTCCAGGGCAGCGAGTTGCGCTCGTACCAGCGCCACTTCTGCCACCACAGGTGGGCGTTGCTCATGGCGGGAGCCTTTCAGAGGCGTGGGCTGGAGTAGCTTCCCCACCCCTCGTGAGCGCTGAACCGGTGAATGTCCTCTACGACCCCGACTGTGGCTTCTGCCGGGTCTGCGTGGCCGTTCTGCTGAGCTGGGACCGGGGGGACCGCCTGCGGCCGGTGCCGCTCTTCGGCTCGGAGGCCGCCGGTCTCCTGGCCGGCATGCCGGAGGCCGACCAGGCGGCCTCGTGGCACGCCGTCGACGGTGCCGGCGCCGTCCGGTCGGGCGGCGACGCCTTCGGTCCGGTGCTCGACGTGCTGCCGCGCGGCCGGCGGCTCGCGGCCCTCGGGCGACGCTTCCCCGGGACGCTCGACCGGGGCTACCGCTGGGTGGCCGATCACCGCACGCTGATGGGCAGATTCGTGCCGGACGCCGCGCGCAGGTGGGCGGATGATGTACTGCGCGTGTCAGGTCACGAGCCCAGCGGCCGATGAATACTCCTATGCGAACGGAAATGGACCCGTTGATCGCTCTCCTCGACGTCGAGGAGTTCGAGTCGCTGCTCGCGCGAGAGGAGATGCGCCGCTCACGGACGGGCGAGTCGCTCGCCGTGGCGGTGCTGGACGTGGACGGCATGCGTGTGCTCGCGTCGCGCCACGGGGCGGCCGCGGGGGCCGAGGCGCTGCGCCTGTGTGCGTCCACGCTGACCCGGTCGATCCGGACCGTCGACGAGGTCGCTCACACCGACCACGACGAGTTCTGCGTCCTGTTCCACGCCACCGATGCGAGCAGCGTCGCCGTCTGGGTCGAGCGCTTCGAGGAGGCGCTCGGGACCGGCTCCGCCACTCATCCCGCCGGCCCTCTCACCTGCGCCGTCGGCCTCGCCGACACCAGCGAGGAGCCGACCCTGATGGAGGTGGCAGCCCGGGCCCGGCGGCGCATGGAGATCATCCAGACCGTGCGCAAGCTGCGGCGGGCGCGCGAGAGCGAGGGCTGACGCCGATCGTCGCGAGGCGCGCAACTCCCGGCGTCCGCGGCCGTTAGGGCAGCGTGAGCCGCCTCCGCTCTCCCTCCCCTGCTCTGGTCATCGCCCTGATCGCCCTCTTCGTTGCGCTGGGAGGCGGCGCCTACGCGGCCATCAGGATCACGAGCGCACAGGTGGCCGACAACTCGCTCCGGGGCAAGGACGTGCGCAACCGCTCGCTCCGCGCCCGCGATCTGGCGCTCGACTCGCTCGGGAGCCGTGTGGTCGACGAGCCCCGCCTGTCGCGAGTGCCGAGCGCCACCAACGCCCAGGCGCTCGAGGGCCGGCGCCGCGTCAACATCGCCCCCTTCACGCTCGTCAACGCCCAGGCCCGTGAGGTCCTGCGCGAGGGCCCGTTCGTGCTCACCGCCCGCTGCCGCCTCAACACCGCCACCCTCGCGGGGCAGAGGGACATCGCCGAGGTGCTGATCGCCACGTCGGCCGACAACGCGGCCTTCGACGCCTCAGGCTCGGGAGAGCTCGACGTGGGCACCCCGGAGGCCCAGCGCGTGTTCGCCAGCGTGATTGCCACACCGGGCACGGTCGCGCTCGACTCCCTCCAGGACGGCCTCGCGCTGGCTCCGGACGGCACCGAGGAGATCGTCGACGCCTCCCTCTACGTGGCCGTGAACGCCCTGGGCCGGCCGGGCACGTGCCGGTTCGGCGGGTACGTGGATCTGGGCTGAGATCGGCTGCGCTCCCCTCCGCGCCCCCGCCTGCGCTCCGCTCGGTCGTACGCTGCGGGGCGGAGTGCGGTCCGTTGGGCAATGAGGGGGTCGGGACCACCGCTTCCGCGGCGTTCGCCGGGGGGTGTGACGACTTGTTCGTCTATAGGGCGAAGAACGCGTCAGACCCCTGCCGTGGCGTATCACCCAAGGCCAGCCGGATACCCGAACGGCCGAACCCAGAACCGCCGCGGAGGCGGGGCGGGTTCGGCGTCCCCGGCCGCAGACCATGTCAGAGCGAGCCGCCCCGCGGCGAGCGAACGAGCGCCGCAGGCGCGAGAGGTCTGCGGTCGGGCGGCGCGGAACCCGCCCCGCCAACCACGGCGCCCCAAAGCACCAACGCCCGAGGAAACAGACCGGCTTAGGCCGCCGCCGCCACCTTCTTGGGCGCCGGCCGCCGCTTGCGCGGCGCCGCCGGCTCCACGATGCTCGCCAGGAAGCTGCCGGTGTGTGAGCCGGCTGTGGCCGCCACCTGCTCGGGCGTGCCCTGGGCCACGAGGCCGCCTCCCTCCTCGCCGCCCTCGGGGCCGAGGTCGATGATCCGGTCGGCCGTCTTGATCACGTCGAGGTTGTGCTCGATGACCACCACGGTGTTGCCCTGGTCCACCAACCGCTGCAGCATCTCGAGCAGCCGCTGGACGTCGGCGAAGTGGAGGCCGGTGGTGGGCTCGTCGAGGATGTAGAGCGTGCGTCCCGTGGCGACCTTGGACAGCTCCGAGGCCAGCTTCACCCGCTGGGCCTCACCGCCGGAGAGCGTGGTGGCCGGCTGTCCGAGACGGATGTAGTCGAGCCCCACGTCGTGCAGCGCCTGCAGGCGGCGCTTGATCTTGGGGATGTGCTCGAAGAAGCCGACCGCCTCCTCGACCGTCATGTCGAGCACGTCGGCGATCGTCCTGCCCTTGAAGCGGACCTCGAGCGTCTCGCGGTTGTAGCGCTTGCCGTCGCACTGCTCGCAGGGCACGTACACGTCGGGCAGGAAGTGCATCTCGATCTTGATCTGGCCGTCGCCCCGGCAGACCTCGCAGCGGCCTCCCTTGACGTTGAACGAGAAGCGTCCCGGCTTGTACCCGCGTGCCCGCGCCTCCTGCGTCTTCGAGTAGAGCTCGCGGATGTGGTCGAACAGCCCGATGTAGGTGGCCGGGTTCGACCGCGGCGTGCGACCGATCGGTGACTGGTCGATGTTGATGATCTTGTCGACCTGGTCGAGGCCGCGGATGCGGCGATGGGTTCCCGGGCGCTGCTTGGCGCGATGGAGCCGGTTGGCCACGGCCTTGAACAGCACCTCGTTGACCAGCGTCGACTTGCCCGAGCCCGACACACCGGTGACCGCGCACAGCACGCCCAGCGGCACCTTGACGTTGATGTCGCGAAGGTTGTGCTGGGCGGCGCCCTCCACCTGGATATATCCGCTCGGCCGGCGCCGCTTGCGCGGCGTGGGGATCTCGCACTCGCCGGATAGGAACTGGCCGGTGAGCGACTCCGGAGTGGCCATCACCTCGGCCGGGGTGCCCTGGGCCACCAGGTGGCCGCCGTGCTCACCGGCGCCCGGGCCGAGGTCGACCAGATGGTCCGCCGCCCTCATGGTGCCCTCGTCGTGCTCGACCACGATCACCGTGTTGCCCAGGTCGCGCAGGCGCTCGAGCGTGTTGATCAGGCGCTCGTTGTCGCGCTGGTGCAGGCCGATCGACGGCTCGTCGAGGATGTAGAGCACCCCCACCAGGGACGACCCGATCTGAGTGGCCAGCCGGATGCGCTGTGCCTCGCCTCCGGACAGCGTGGCGGCCGCTCGCTCCAGCGACAGGTACCCCACCCCGACGTTGTCGAGGAAGCGCAGCCGCTCGTCGATCTCGCGCAGGATCAGCCGGGCGATCTGGCGCTCGGTGTCGGACAGCTCGAGGTCGTCCAGCCACTCGATCGAGCGCCTGGCCGACATCGCGGTGAACTCGTGTATGCCGAGCCCGCCGACCCGCACCGCCAGCGACTCCGGCCGCAGCCGAGCGCCCGAGCACTCCGGGCACGGCCGCAGCGTCATGTACTCCTCGATCTTCTCGCGTGACCACTCCGAGTCCGTCTCGCGGTAACGCCGCTCGAGGCTCGGCACGATGCCCTCGAAGGTGGTGGTGTAGGAGCGCTTGCGGCCGTAGCGGTTGCGGTAGGAGATGTAGAGCTTCTCGCCCCCTGTGCCGAAGAGGAAGCAGCGGCGCACGTCCTCCGGCAGGTCCTCCCAGCCGGCGTCCATGTCGACTTCCCACTTGTCGGCGATCGCCTGGGTCATCTGCTCGTAGTAGCTGGAGGCACTGGTGGACCACGGCAGAATCGCCCCCTCGTTGAGGCTGAGCGAGGGGTCGGGCACGATCAGCTCGGGGTCGATCTCCATCTGTGATCCGAGCCCGGTGCAGCGCGGGCAGGCCCCGTGAGGCGAGTTGAACGAGAACATCCGCGGCTCGAGCTCCGGCATCGAGGTGCCGCAGTGCAGGCACATGAAGCGCTCGGAGTAGGTGGTGACCTTCTCCGAGGCCACGTCCTCGATGTCGACGATCCCCTCGGCGCGCGAGACCGCCGTCTCGATCGAGTCGGCCAGGCGCTTGCGCAGGTCGGGGCGCATGACCAGCCGGTCGATCACGACCGAGATGTCGTGCTTGTACTTCTTGTCGAGGACGATCTCCTCCTCGAGGCGCCGCAGCTCGCCGTCGACCTTGACCCGGGTGAAGCCCTCGCCGCGCAGCTCCTCGAAGAGCTTGCCGTACTCGCCCTTGCGGCCACGCACCACCGGGGACAGGACCATGAACTTCGTGCCCTCGGCCATGGTCATCACCTGATCGATGATCTGCTCGGCCGACTGGGCGGCGATCGGACGGCCGCAGTTGTAGCAGTGAGGGTGGCCGACGCGCGCCCACAGCAGGCGCAGGTAGTCGTAGATCTCGGTGACCGTGCCGACCGTTGAGCGCGGGTTGCGCGACGTGGTCTTCTGGTCGATCGAGATCGCCGGCGACAGGCCCTCGATCGAATCGACGTCGGGCTTGTCCATCTGGCCCAGGAACTGTCGGGCGTAGGCCGACAGGGACTCCACGTAGCGGCGCTGGCCCTCGGCGTAGATGGTGTCGAACGCAAGGCTCGACTTGCCCGAGCCGGACAGCCCCGTGATTACGATCAGGGCGTTCCGGGGCAGCCTCAGGTGTAGGTCCCTGAGGTTGTGCTCCCGAGCACCTGAGACGACGATTTCACCACGAGCGGACACCGCGGATTACGAGTCTAGAGCCGGATTCGGATCGAACCTGTGTTCGCTTGCCGCAACTTGCGGGCTTGTTGGGGAGCCGGGGAGGCCCGCGTCCCGCGCCTGGCACGTTCGCGCCCGTGGAACGGGCGATTAGTGCGCTTCGGGTACACGATCCTCTACGTCGAAGACGTGTCCGCGAGCCTCGACTTCTACGAGCGGGCGTTCGGGCAGGCGCGCAGCTTCGTCCACGAGAGCGGTCAGTACGGCGAGCTCGAGACCGGGGCCACTTCGCTGGCCTTCGCCTCACACGAGCTCGCCGGGATGAACCTTCCCGGCGTGCACCGGGCCCCCGGGTCCGACGGTGCCGCCACGACATTCGAGATCTGCTTCGTCACGGAGGACGTCCTGGCCGGCTACGAGCGGGCTCTCGAGAGTGGCGCCGAGGCGGTCACGCCGCCCCAGACCAAACCCTGGGGCCAGGACGTGGCCTACGTGCGCGACCCCGACGGAAACCTGGTGGAGATCGCCTCGCCGGTCAGCTAGCGCCACCGGCGGCGCGGGCGTAGACCTCGTCGAGCAGCGTTTCGGGGTCGTCGAGCTCGAAGTTCTCGGCCAGATACGACGCGGTCTCCTCGCGCGACGAGCCCCCGAGCGCCATGTTGAGCGCGATCACCCGCGCGCCCTCACTGGCGGGCTTGATTCCCGCCGGGACCTGTTCCGCGGTCGGCGGCTCTGGGACCACCGGCTCCGGCGCCGCGGGAGCGACCGTCTCGCCGGGCGTCCCGCGCAGCTCGCGCAGATCCTCCCGCAGGCCGCGAATCGACTCCCGCACGCCCTGCGCCAGCTGCTCGAGCTGGGCTTCGATCTCGTCGGCCCGGGCAGCCAGGCTCTCGGCCGTGCCCTGCAGACGGCGCAGCTGCTCCTCGGTCTCGCGCTCCGCCGCCTCGACGATGGCCCGCACCTGCTCGGCTGCCGCGGCGGCCGCCGACTGCTTCTCGCGTTCCTCGCTCACGGACGGCGAAGGGTACCGACGCTCGCCGCGCCGGGGAGCGGCTCAGTCCTTGACCCGGAAGGCGCCGCGCATGAAGGGATGGATGCGGCAGAAGTAGGTGTAGGTGCCGGCATTCAGCCCGCCCGGCGTCTTCCATTCGAGCGCACCCGTGGCGGGGGGAACGGCGCTTCCGAGGGTGCCCGACTCGAACTGCACCGAGCCGTCGGCGATCGGGTAGGCGATGCCGGTCGAGCGGTTGCAGGGGGCCTTGCAGGAGGTGATCGAGTGGTAGATCGCCTTCGCGTCGTCGGCCTGTCCGCGGAAGTTGAGCGTCTGCCCGCCCTGGATGACCGGCGGCAGCCCGCTGGGAGCGGGCAGGCTGAGGTCGCCGAACTGGTACTTGAAGTCGACCATGTCGACGTTGCCCGGATTGGCCACCCCGTCGGGCAGCTTGCGGGCGTCGGGCAGCTGGGTGGACCTCCCGCCGTGGTTGTCGTTCTCGGCGAGATGTCCGTGGGTCGGTTTCCCGGGGTAATTCACCCGCTTCTTGAACGGATCCACGCCCTTCCCGGCGTCGGCGACGTACGAGACCATGATGCCCATCGACTCCCACCAGGCGGCGCGCTTGGTGTCGTAGGTGGCCGAGGTGGAGAGCACGTCGCCCTTGCGCAGCTTGACCCGGTAGTCCTCACCGGTGGCGGTCATGGACACGTCCCAGGAGACGGCGCCGGCGGGCTCGTAGTACTTGGCCTTCGAGCGGAACAGATGAGCGCGATTGCCGCTCCCGCGCGGGGCGTTGCGGCGGCAGCGCCGCTTGGCCGACGCGCTGGCCCGGGTGCCGCAGCGGGCCGAGCGGATGCGGGCGCCCGCTCGCCTCACGTAGAGGTCCGTGTACAGGCCTCCGGGATGCAGGTGGCCGGCGGTGGCCACGAGCAGTCCGGGCTTGTCGACCACCCACTCGTTGCGCTTGGCCCCGCCCTTGTACGGATCCCGGGCATCATCGGGATAGGTGTACTCGCCACCCTGACCCGAGCCCTTGCGCACGTTGAAGACCGGATAGGCGCTGCCGTTCTGGACGTCCATCCACACCGGGCGCACCGGCTTGATCCTGCGGCCGGCGGCCGAGTCGGCGGGCACGAAGTCCGCCTCGTAGACCATCCACACCCGGGTCGGCACCGGGGTGAGGTTGTGGATCATGTGGTTGAGCAGCAGAGCGTCGTTGCCCCCTACCGGGTAGCCGTACCCGCGGGGGAACTCCATGATCGTCTTCTCCTCGCCGGCGGCGAAGAAGCGCTCGGGCAGTCCGCTCGTGGCGTCGGGGCGACCGAGGTTGAGCCACACCCCGTGGTGAAGGTGGATCACGTCGACGCCCGGGACCTTCCCGTTCATGTAGGTCAGGTCGGGCCGGATGCGGGTGAAGTAGCCGTCTTCCTGGGGCTTCTCCAGGATGATCTTGTTGCCGATCTCGTTCTGCCCCGGTGTGATCCGGAAGGGACCGACGCGGTACTTGATCCGCTTGGCGCCGTTGGCGGCGTCCGTCACGGAGACGGCCTTGCCGGCGGCCACCGCCTCGACCGCCATGGCCGAGGGCGCCGCGGCGAGCAGCACGCCGAGCGACAGCGCAAACGCTTTGACGACGCTCCTCCCGGGCGGCAGCACCCTGAACACTCTATCTATTTGCGCAGCCGGTGCGAAATTACTTCGCGCTCGCCTCGGCCTCTTCGAGCTCGCGCCGCAGCAGCTTGATCTCGTCGCGCAGCTTGGCGGCGTACTCGAAGCGCAGGTCGTCCGCCGCGGCGAGCATCTCCTCCTCCAGCTCCACCATGGTGCGCCGGATCTCCTCCGCCGACATGCCCTCGGTCTCCCGTGACCGGCGTCCGCGACCGGCCGGCACCTTCGACTCCATCATCAGGAAGTCGGTGATGTCGGAGATGCCCTTCTGGATGGTGGCCGGCGTGATGCCGTGCTCCTCGTTGTAGGCCACCTGGATCGCGCGGCGGCGGTCGGTCTCCTGGATCGCCGACCGCATCGCCGCCGTCTCCTTGTCGGCGTACATGATCACCTGGCCGCGGATGTTGCGCGCCGCCCGGCCGATCGTCTGGATCAGGGAGGTCTCCCCGCGCAGGAAGCCCTCCTTGTCGGCGTCGAGGATCGCCACCAGCGACACCTCCGGCAGGTCGAGCCCCTCGCGCAGGAGGTTGACACCGACCAGGATGTCGAACTCGCCCAGCCGCAGCTCTCGGATGATCTGGATGCGCTCCAGGGTGTCGATCTCGGAGTGGAGGTAGCGCACCTTGAAGCCGTACTCGAGCAGGTAGTCGGTGAGGTCCTCGGCCATCTTCTTGGTCAGCGTGGTGACCAGCGTGCGCTCCTCGACCTCCACCCGCTTGCGGATCTCCTCCATCAGGTCGTCGATCTGGTTGCGGGTCTCCCGCACGTCGACCTCGGGGTCGACGACCCCGGTGGGACGCACGATCTGCTCGACGATGCCGCTGGAGTGGTTGCGCTCGAAGTCCCCGGGGGTGGCCGACACGAACACCATCTGCGGTGTGTGGCCGAGGAACTCCTCGAACGTCTGGGGCCGGTTGTCGAGCGCGCTCGGCAGCCGGAAGCCGTAGTCCACGAGCGTCTGCTTGCGCGAGCGGTCGCCCTCGTACATGCCGCCGATCTGGGGCACCGTCTGGTGCGACTCGTCGATGAACACCACGAAGTCGTCGGGGAAGAAGTCGAGCAGGCAGTAGGGGCGGTCGCCCGGCCGGCGGCCGTCGAGGATGCGCGAGTAGTTCTCGATGCCGTTGCAGAAGCCGAGCTCGCGCAGCATCTCCATGTCGAACTGGGTGCGCTGCCGCAGGCGGTGCGACTCGAGCAGCTTGCCCTGCTCCTCGAGCTCCTTGGTGCGCATCTCGAGCTCGTCCCTGATCTCGCCGATGGCCCGCTCGATCGTCGGCTTGTCGGTGGCGTAGTGGGTGGCCGGCCAGATGCCCGCATGCTCGAGCTCCTGGAGGACCTCGCCGGTGAGGGGATCGAAATGCTGGATCAGCTCGATCTCGTCACCGAAGAAGACCGCGCGGTAGGCGGACTCGGCGTAGGCGGGGAAGACCTCCAGCGTCTCGCCGCGCACCCGGAACGTGCCGCGGCCGAGCGTGGCGTCGTTGCGGGTGTACATGTTGTCGACGAGCTTGCGCAGGATGTCATCGCGGTCGACCATGTCGCCCTTCTTCAGGAGCGTGACCTGGGCGTTGTACTTGTCGGGCGAGCCGAGTCCGAAGATGCAGGACACCGACGCGACCACCACCACGTCGCGGCGGGCGAAGAGCGCGCTCGTGGCCGCGTGGCGCAGGCGGTCGATCTCCTCGTTGATCGAGGAGTCCTTCTCGATGTAGAGGTCCTGCGCGGGGACGTAGGCCTCGGGCTGGTAGTAGTCGTAGTAGGAGACGAAGTACTCGACCGCGCTGCCGGGGAAGAGCTCCCGGAACTCGTTGCAGAGCTGGGCGGCCAGCGTCTTGTTGTGGGCGATCACGAGCGAGGGCCGCTGGACCTGCTCGATGGCGAAGGCCATGGTGGCCGTCTTGCCCGACCCCGTGACCCCGAGCAGGGTCTGGAAACGGTCCCCGGCCTCGATGCCCTTGGCCAGCCCGGCAACGGCCTGCGCCTGGTCCGCCACCGGACGGTAGGCGGAATTGACCTTGAACTCGGGCATGACTTCAGACGTTAGCGACGCTTCCGGGCGGCCCGGCGGGCGCGAGGATCACTCGTAGACGACGAGATCCGGCTGGGGCCGCAGCCGCAACACGCGGGCCGGCGGCAGCAGGTTCGTGTCCTCGCTGTAGAACAGCTTGAAGCCGTTGTTGCGCCCGCGGGTGCGCCCGCCCCCCGTGAACTCGTTGTACTTCGAGATCTTCGCCGGACGGCTGCCGAAGCCGTCCACGTTCACGGTCAGCGCCACCCCCGGACGCCGCTTCAGGGCGCGCTCGTTGGCGATCATGTCGTTGGTGAAGCGGTGCAGCACGAGCAGCTTCTCCGGGAGGTCGTTCTCCCGGACGATGCGCGACAGGTAGGCCGACACCCGGTTCACGGTGGCGGCATCGGTGGAGCCGATCGCCTGCCCCGGCAGCACCGGTGGCTCGAGGCTCCACTCGGGATCGAGCGCCAGGGAGACGTCGGGCTCCTTCAGGAAGCGCTCGAAGGAGCGCGCTTCCTCGACGAAGGACGCGTAGCCCGGCTGGATGTCGAGGATGAGCAGCATCTTCTCGCGGCGGGCCGCGCGCAGATAGCGCTCGATCACCCGGTCCTCCTGGCGCGCCGCATGGTCGCCGTCATCGCCGGGGTCGGCCTGGACGATCGTCGCGATCAGCTCGAAGGCGGGCAGCACCGGACGCCCGGGCTGCCCGTACGGCTTGGCCTGGCGCTCGAGCCGGCGGGCGGCACGCGCGGGCGCGGTGGCTCCGAGCGCTCCGAGCTCACGGTCCTGAGGCGCCCCGTAGAAGGCCACCACGCGGCGCTCGGGAAAGATGCTGCGCCCCCCGCGGGGCAATTCGGGCGGCTCGCCCTCCTGAGCGTCGCTCGCATCAGAGGTGTCCTCGTCGCCGCCACCCACGAGGAACGTCGCCCCCAGGGCCGCCACCAGCACCACGCCGACCAGCACGCCCAGGGTGAGCTGGCGCCGCCGGCGGGTCCGGCGCCGCGCCTCTTCTCGCCTGTATATGCGGGTCTGCTGCTCCACCTGTGCCGTCCTACCCGCCTGCCTTATAGCGCAACCGCGCGCTCTCCCGGTCCTGCACGGCGCCGTGTGTGACGATTGAGCGACATGGCCGTGGTGATCGCCAGCGCTCTCGTGAAGGACATTGCGGGGTCCCCGCTGTTCAGCGGTGTCTCGTTCAAGCTCGAGCGCGGCGACCGCATGACGCTCGCCGGACGCAACGGCGCCGGCAAGACAACCCTGCTGCGCATGGTGGCCGGCGAGACGGGCCTCGACGGCGGTGAGCTGGTCTTCGAGAAGGGCACTCGGGTGGCGCTTCACGACCAGCGCCCACCGCGCGAGCGCGGCCTGAGCCTGCGCGATTACGTGCTCTCGGGCTGTCGCGACCTCGTGGCCCTGGAGGACGAACTTCGCCGGCTCGAGGCTGCGATGGCCGAGCGGCCCGACGAGCGCGGCGTGCTCGACCGCTACGCCCGGGCCCAGGCCCGGCTCGAGCACGCCGGGGGGTGGGACTGGCGCACCCGGGCGCTCGCACCCGTCCACGGCCTGGGCTTCGCCGACGATCAGCTCGATCGCGGCCTGGAGAGCTTCTCCGGAGGCGAGCTCACCCGGGCTTCGCTGGCGCGGGCACTGGCTGGGGACCCGGACCTGCTGCTGCTCGACGAGCCGACCAACCACCTCGACATCGCCTCGCTCGAATGGCTCGAGGGCTATCTCGTGGAGCTCGACGCCGCCGTGATCCTGGTGGCCCACGACCGCTGGTTCCTCGAGGCCGTGGGCACGTCGGTGCTGGAGCTCGAGGCGGGGCGAGCCCGCTTCTTCCCCGGCTCGTGGCACAACTGGCGCCGGGAAGCGGCGGCGCGGGAGCTGCAGCTGGGAAAGCAGATCGATAAGCAGCGCGCCGAGATCGCCCGCATGGAGCGCTTCATCGAGCGCTTTCGCTACAAGGCGACGAAGGCGCGGCAGGCCCAGTCGCGAGTGAAGATGATCGACCGGATGGAGCCCGTAGAGCGCGACCCGCGCGACCAGCGCTCGCTCGGCTTCCAGTTCGCCCCCGCCGAACGCACGGGTCGAGTGGTGCTCGACCTGACCGGCGCCCGCCTCGAGGTGCCCGGGCGCACCCTGCTCGACGAAGGCGACCTGTGGCTCGAACGCGGCGAGCACGTGTCGCTCGTTGGGCCCAACGGAGCGGGCAAGACCACGCTCGTCGAAACGCTCGTGGGCAGGCGTGAGCTCGACGGCGGCCGGCTGCGATCGGGCCACAACGTCAAGCTCGGCTACCTGTCCCAGCACGCGGACGAGTTCGGCTCCAGCGGCACCGTGCTCGAGGCGGCCCAGCGCGCCACCGGGCTCACGCCGAATAAGGCACGGGCCCTGCTCGGCCGCTTCCTGTTCAGCGGCGAGGAGGTGGAGAAGCCGCTCGACGGGCTGTCGGGAGGAGAGCGACGGCGGCTGTCGCTGGCCATTCTCGTCCAGTCAGGGGCGAACGTGCTCGTGATCGACGAGCCCACCAACCATCTCGACCTCGATGCCCGTGAGGCGCTCGAGGACGCCCTGCTCGCGTTCGACGGCGCGGTGCTCCTCGTATCTCACGACCGTGCGCTGCTCGATGCGGTCGGAACGAGGACCGTGGCGCTCGAGGACGGCCGGCTGCGCAGCTACGACGGCGGTTGGGCCGAGTACTCGCGGGTGCGGGAGGAGCGGCGGCTGGCGGAGTCGGTTGCACGAGGCTCCGGCCGCCGCCAGAAACGGAACGGGTCCCCGGAGCGCGAGCGCCCCGCGGCGCCGTCCAAGAACGCGGTCCGCCGCATGGCCGAGCTCGAGCGCGATGTGGAGCGAGCAGAAGCGGCGCTCTCCGCGCTCGAGGACGAGCTCGCCGACCCGGCCCAGTGGAGCAGCCCCACGCGCACGGAGCGGGCCACCAGGCGCCATCGCGAGGCAAGGCAGGCGGTGCAGCAGGCCTACGCGGCCTGGGAGGAGGCGGCGCGCTGAGAGGTCAGTCCAGCAGGCTCGGCTGCCCGCGGCCGATCTTGTACGTATAGCGCTTGTCGGGCAGCGCCGTGCGGGAGCGCCGCTTGACGGTGTCGACCCTGCGGAGGACGCACTTGAAGTTGTCCTGCGTCGCGGTGACGAGCCCGTAGCCGTGATGGTCGAACTCGGCGTCGACGGCCCACGGGTTGGTGGTGCGCAGGAGGTCGATGATCGACTCGGGCGTCTGGGGATCGAGAGGGTTGGCGCCCGGCAGGACTCCGCCGCCTCCCTCGCCGAGGCCCGGCGAGGAGATCGACCCACCCACGAACTCCGTGGCCACAGGCTTCTCGTCCTCGTTGTTCACGCGCACGTCGCCGGCGACGAATGTGTGGATGTCGCCCGTGACGAACACCACGTCCCTGATCTTGCGGCGCCTGATGTGCTCGAGCAGGTCGCGCCGCTCCTGCGGGTAGCCCTGCCAGGAGTCGAAGCCGATGTAGTCCCCGCCGGGGTAGATCGTCGGCATGACCATCACCTGGTTGGCCATGACCTTCCAGGCGGCGCGCGACGACTTCAGGCGCCTCTTGACGAAGCCGCGCTGCGCGGAGCCGAGGAACCCGCGCGGCGCCTCGAGGTCGGCGCAGGGCGGACCCAGCTGCGGATCCCCGCAGGGCTGGTCGTTTCGGTACTGGCGCTGGTCGAGCAGGATCAGGTCGACCGTGCGCCCGAAGCGCAGGGCCTTGTAGATCCGGTCGCTGCCACGCTTGACCCGGAACGTGGGCATGCTCTCGAAGTACGCCTGATAGCCCGCGGCGCGGCGCGCTTCGGTGTAGCGCAGCTCGGGCGCCAGGCCGCCGCCGGGACCGGCGTTGCCGGCGTAGTTGTCCTGCACCTCGTGGTCGTCCCAGATCGAGATCATCGGGAACTTGGCGTGCATCCGGCGCAGCGGCGCCTCGGTGCGGTACAGCGCGTACTTGGCCCGGTATTGGTCGAGCGTCTCCGAGTACCCGATGGGGTCCTCCCGGATTCCGGCGAAGGCGTCGCCGGGCCGGTAGTAGGCCTCGGCGTAGATGTAGTCGCCCAGGTTGACGACGAAGTCCACATCCTCGTTGGCGAGCAGGTTGTGGGCGTTGAAGTAGCCGAACGTGTAGTCCTGGCAGGAGAAGAAGGCGAAGCGCACCGGCTGGCGCGAGTCGGGAGGCAGCGCGGTGCGGAAGCGGCCGACCTCGCTCTCCTCGCCTCGGGTGGAGAAGCGGTACCAGTACTGCTCGTGCGGGTCGAGGCCGGCGACGCGAGCCTTGACCGAGTAGGCCACCCCCGGCGACGTCCTGACCAGGTCGCGCGCCACGACCTTGCGAAAGCCACGGTCGCGGGCCACCTCGAGCTCCACCGTGCCCGTGCCCTCCACGTCGGCCACGCGCGTCCACAGGGTGATCGCGTCGGGCGACGGGTCGCCCGAGATCACGCCCTCTGCGAAGCGCCCGCCGCGCAGGCTCGGCTTGCGGCGCGGGCGAGCCGCCCACGCGCTCGCGCCTCCGCCCGCGGCGGTGGCGAGTGCGACGCCGCCGGCTCCGGCTAGGAAGCCGCGGCGGGACAGAGCGAGTCCGGCGGGCAAGGCGTGGTCCACCCTATACGCGGTCGGCGAGCGGCGCCAGGCCTCGGCGCTCACATACCGAGATCGTCACCGTAGTGCTCCCGGTACTGGTCGCGACGTTCCTGGACGTTCTCCACGTAGGCGCGGGTCTCGGGGAAGGGCACGTGCCGGCCGACCTCGAAGCTGTCGATGCCTCCCGCCTGCTCGACCCAGCCGTCGACGTTGGTGATGCCGGCGTTGTAGGCGGCCAGCGCCGCGTCCTCGTCACCCTCGTAGTGGTCGATGAGGTAGCGAAGAAAATAGGTCCCGTAGGCGATGTTGATCTGTGGGGTGGCGAGGTCGGACTGCTCGAAGCGGTTGCCGCCCGAGTGCCGGGCGATGAAGTCGGCCGTCTCGGGGGTGATCTGCATCAGCCCGCGGGCGCCGGCGCCGGAGGTCTGATCGCGAAAGCGCGATTCCTCGTAGATCACGCCGGCGATCAGCGTCGGATCGAGGTCCTTCTCGGACGCCTGCTGGCGGATGATGTCGTCGTGGCGCAATGGCAGGGTGATCTCGCGCACCGCCTCACCGAGCGGGCCCACCCCCGCGGCCGCGGCCAGCAGCACTCCGGCCAGTGCGAAGGCAGCCACGAGCACGACCAGGCGGCGGCGCCTGACGCGAGCCGGCGTGCGCCGGCGGGTCATGCGGGCAGCGTGAGAGCTCATCGGGCGGTTGGTGCGAGTTTCGCAAGCACTCGGGACAGTGCCTGCCTCAACTCGCGAATCGAGCCGTCGTTGCGGACCACGAAGTCCGCTCTTTGCGCCTTCTCCTCTTGGGACAGCTGCCGGCCGGCCCGCTCGTCGGGGGCGGCGTGACCGCGTCCGGAGGCCCGCTCGCGGCGAACCGACTCGTCCGCCACCACGGCAACGGTCGCGTCGAAGGCGTTCTCCATCCCCGATTCGAACAGGAGCGGCACCTCGACCACCGCGGCGCGCGGCGCCGGGTCGGCCGTGTCGACCGCGGAACGCCAAGCGTTGATCCGCTCGCCCACCCGGGGCCACAGCAGTCCCTCGAGCCAGGCGCGGGCGTCGTCGTCGCCGAACACCCGCTCGGCGATGCGAGTGCGATCGAGAGCGCCTTCGGGGGCCACCTCGGGACCGAGACGCTCGGTCACTGCGTCTCGCATTTCGTCCGAGAGCAACAGCTCGTGCACGACCTCGTCGCTGGACAGCGTGGCGGCGCCGAGCTCGGCGAGGGAGCGAAGTGCCTCGGACTTGCCCGCACCCAGACCGCCGGTGAGCCCGACGAACGGGACCGCTACCCGGCCGGGCACCGGCTATTCGGAGGTCTGCTCGGCGGCCTGTTCGGGCGCGTCCGCGCCCTCGGGAGCGGGCTCGCTCCCGTTCTCCGGAGCGTCGGCGTCCGCGGCCGCTCCCGCGGCAGGCTCCTCGGCGGCGGGCGCCTCCTCGACCGGGGGCTCCTCGACCGGGGCCTCCTCCACGGGGGGCTCCTCGACCGGGGTCTCCAACACGGGGGGCTCCTCGACAGGCGGCTCCTCGACGGGGGCCTCCTCGACGGCGGCCGGCTCCTCCACGGCAGGCGCCGCATCGTCGGCGACCGCGGGCTCTCCCTCGGTGGTCTGCACCCCCGAGAGGGCGGCGCGAAGGTCGTCCGCACCACTCACCTGCGGACCGGCGAACACGTCCTCGGACAGGCCGAGGTCCGGCACGTCGCCGATCTCCTCGGGCACCCCGGCCGCGGCGGCGCCGGCAGCGGCGGCCGACTTGATGTGGGCCAGCTGCTCCTCGACCCGCTTGACCGACAGCGACAGGCGCCGGCGCTCGGAGTCGATCTCGAGGATCTTCACGCGCACGTCCTGGCCCGGCTCGACGATCTCGCGCGGGTTCTCCACGTGATGGTGAGCCAGCTCGGAGATGTGCACGAGCCCCTCGACGCCGTCCATGATCTCGACGAAGGCGCCGAAGGTCACGACCTTGGTGACCTTGCCCTCGAGCTCGTCGCCGATCCGGTAGGTGTCGATCACCCTCTGCCACGGGTCCTCCTGGGTCTGCTTGAGACCGAGGGAGATGCGCTGGCGGTCGCGGTCGATGTCGAGCACCTTGACCGGCACCACGTCGCCGATCGAGAGGATCTCCGAGGGGTGGTTCACGTGCGACCAGGACAGCTCGGAGATGTGGATCAGGCCGTCGATGCCGTCGAGGTCGACGAAGGCGCCGAAGTCGACGATGTTGGAGATCGCGCCCTCCACGACCATCCCCGGCTGGAGACGGTCGAGGATCTGCTGGCGGACCTCCTTGCGCTCCTCCTCGAGCACCGCGCGGCGCGAGAGGACGACGTTGTTGCGCGAGCGGTTGAGCTCGATGACCTTGCACTCGATCTTCGTGCCGAGGAACTCGTCGAGATTCTGGACGCGCCGGATGTCGACCAGCGAGGCGGGCAGGAAGCCACGCACCCCGAGGTCGATGATGAGGCCGCCCTTGACGACCTCGATGACCGTGCCCTCGACCGGCTCGCCGGACTCGGCGGCGGCCTCGATCTTGCGCCAGGCCTTCTCGAAGCGGGCGCGCTTCTTGGAGAGGACGAGACGGCCGTCCTGGTCCTCCTTGGTGAGGACGAGGGCGTCCACCTCTTCGCCCATCTCGACCTCGTCGTGCGGATCCACCGACTTGCGGATCGAGAGCTCATTCATGGGAATGACGCCCTCGCTCTTGTAGCCGATGTCGACCAGGACCTCGTCCTGGTCTATGCGCACGACCTTCCCGGACACCACGTCGCCCTCGTCGAACGGGACGATGGTGGCGTCGTAGTTGGGGACGATCTGGCCATCGATCTCGAGGAGCATTCCCCCCGAGCCCTCGACGGCGCGAGGTTCAGGTGCAGTCTGTAGTTCCGGCACTAAGCGGACAAGCCTAGCGATCAGAAGCTGGTCAGTACCCTGCCGTTGTCATGCCCGTCCGACGCACCCTCCGCGGCGCCGACCGCACTCCCCTGTCCGGGGAATACGACGTTCTCGTCTGCGGAGCGAGCTTCGCGGGGCTCGCGGTGGCGCGCGAGCTCGCCGGAAGCGGGGCCCGAGTGCTCGTGGTCGACCGCTACGAGATCGGCGAGCGCCAGACCTCCGCCTGCGGGATTCCCACGGAGTGGCTGCGAGTGATGGGGCTGATGGGCTCGCACCGGCAGACCTTCGGCCGGCTCGTGTTGCACACCCCGTACGGCACCTCGACCTTCGAGCTGCCCTGGACCTTCTCCACGTTCGACTATCCGGAGCTGTGCCGGCTGCTGTGGGAGCAGTCCGACGCCGACTTCGAGACAGCGAAGGTGGACGGCCGCAGCGGCAACGTGATCCACACGGACCGCGGGGACCTGAGCGCCCCGTTGATCGTCGACGCCCTCGGCTGGCGGCGGGTGCTGGGCAACGGCTTCCAGCCCCCCGACGCCCCGCTCTCGCGCGGGCTCGAGGTCCATCCTCACGGCAGTGGCGAGGAGATGGAGCTCTGGATCGACCGGCGCTACGTGCCCGCCGGCTACGGCTGGAGCTTCCCGGCGGGCGACGAGCTGCGCATCGGCGTGGGCTCCTTCGACCCACGCTTCCACGTCAAGGACACCACCGTGCTGCTGGCCGAGGACCTCGAACGCGATCCGGTCCGCTACCAGGGCAACTGGATCCCGCACCGTCTGCGACCGGCCACGGGCGACGGGATCTTCTTCTGCGGCGATTCGGCCGGACACTGCCTGCCGCTCACCGCGGAGGGCATCCGCACCGCGCTGTACTTCGGAATCGCCTGCGGGCGTGAGCTGCGCGAGGTGGTGCAGGGCCGCCAGACCACGGCACAGGCGCTCGTGAGCTACGGCGACTTCTCGGCCTCTCACAACTGGAAGTTCGAGTGCATGCTCGCCGCCCAGCGTGCCGTTCCCCGCGTGCCGCCACGGCTGCTGCGGCCGGCAATCGCGGCTATGAGCGCCCGGCGCTTCGTGGACTGGTCCTTCGGCCACTACCTCTCGATCGCGCCGCCGGAGTTCGCCTCGGCCGGACCGTCGCCCCGTGCCGTCCGCCGGCCCGCGGAGCAGCTCGCCGCCTAAGGGCCGCGTTCAGCCTCCTCCCCTTACAAGCAGGGGGTCGCCCGTTCGAGCCCGGCCCCGCCGGGGTGTGGATCTTGACTCGCCGCTCTGGACCTGTTAGGCCACGCCCGGGAGATCGTACGGAACGGATTCAACCCGTGGAGGTGTTGTATGAAGCGCTGGGCGACCCTTCTGTCGATCACGTGTGTCGGCCTATTGGCTGGGACGCAGCCGGCCTCTGCACAATCCGCTGCTCCCTCCGGTGTGGGTTGCCTGGCCACGAGCACGGGCGTCCTTACGGTCATCACCGCGACCGACGCGCCGGTCCCATCGACCGAGTTCGACATCTCCGTTGTCTCGAGCGTACGGGGGGAGGTTTTCCATATCACGCTTCCGGCCGGCTTCGACGTCAACGGGGCGAGCGTCTCGGTCGGACCGGCCCCACTCGGCCGCTTGACGATCATCTTCTTCCAAGACCTTGACCAGGACGACGTGCAGGACCCGGGGGAGCCGACCATCAGCTCCACGAGCCTGATCTCGCGCTGTCATCCCGGGCCCCACACGCGCGCAAGAGTGCAGCAACCAGGGCTGGCGATCATTCGGCCTGTTCGAGAGCCAAGGCGACTGCGTCGCGTACGTCACAACGCGCGGCGGAAACGAACCCGGCCAGAACGAGCCCGGTCGGCCCGGAGGAGGCCCCGCACAGGCGGTGACCGGGAGCGGGGACACGAGCTTCTGCGGCGGGACCTTCGAGGTCAACGCCCAGAGCGGACCGACTGGTGAGGACCCGACCGGTCAGGTCACCTGCGGCAGCTTCTTCGGGGGGCCAGTGACGTGCCTAAACGTGACCGGTAACGTCGCCTTGCTGAACATCGAGACGAGCACGTTTGGCACCGTGGCGCTGAAAATCACCGACTTCGGGACGACCGGGGACCGCGTCGAGGCGACGACCGGAAGCGGCTGCGCCCTGCCCCAGGCAGGCTACTTCGACCTGGGATTCTCGGGCGGCGACATCACGATCACCGGGTAAGCCACCCGGTAGCGATGAGGCGGGACCGGTGCCGCCTAGCCGGTGCACGCCTTCGACAGCGGCACCACCACGAACTCCTCCTGGTCGGCGTGCAGCGGCTGCGGGTTCTCCTTGCACCAGGCCGCCGCGCCCGTGGCCTCAACCACGCGCGCGCGGAAGCGGTAGCCGCTCACCAGGTCGCGGTCGCCGTAGACCCCGGTCGAGCTGCCCTGGCGCGCCAGACAGGTGAAGACCGTGGCTCCAGGGCGCTGGCGCCCCTCCACCGGGCGGCAGCCGGTCTCACCCGCGGGCCCGTCGAGGTCGCCCGCGCGGACGCGGCTCTCGAAGTCCGTGCTCACGGCAGCCTCGAGAGAGGAGACCTCCAGCGGCAGCGGGAGGATCGCCCTACGCGGGCGCTGCTCCTCCACGAGCTCGAGCCGGATGCGCTCCAGGTTCGCTGCCGCCGCCCGGCGCTGGTTCTCGCGGTTCTCGCCGGCGTTGTCGAGGGCGGGCGGCACGAGCAGCGCAAGCGCCACGGCCACCGCGGCCAGACAGGCGCCGAGGGCGACCTTTCCCGCCCGCGGCAGGATCGTCCAGAGCCGGCCCGGAAGGCCGAGGAAGCCGGGCAGCGGCCGGTGACGCTCACCTTCGCCGGCGGCGCTGCCCGCGTTTGCCGCGCGCTCGGCGTGCTGCGCGAAGATGTCGCGTACCTCGGAGCGGCTTCGCTCGCCGCCTGAGCTCCACGGGTTGTCGCCGGAGCCGGACATCCGCTGCCGCGCTCCATGATGCCGAAAAGCTCGGCGCTATGCGCGCGCGGACACGGCGGCCGCCGCGCCGTCTTTCCGCGCGAGCCCGTCGGAGATCTCCACGTCCTCCGGGCGCAGGTCCAGCCCGGAGGCGCGCGCCTCGAGCTCGAGCAGCGCAGCGAAATCGACGTCGTGGTAGCCGCTGCCGTGCATCGCCCGGACGAGCTCCGCTGCCGCGGCCGCCACGGGCATGGGAACGCCCGCGTCGCGGGCCGCATCGAAGCCGAGGTCAAAGTCCTTGAGCAGCAGCTCCGGAGTAAAGGTCGGCGTGAAATCCAGGTTGACGAGCGCCGGGGTCTTGTAGCGCGTGAAGGTGGAACCCATCACGCTGTCGTTGAGGAAGGCCAGAAAGTCCGCCCTCGAGATGCCGCCCTTCTCGGCCAGCACCGTGATCTCGGCGAGCGACTGGGCCACCACGCCGAGCATGATGTTGTGGCAGATCTTGACCAGCCGCGCCCGCTCGCCCTCCCCGACGTAGGTCACGCCCGCCGCGAGCAGATCCAGGTAGGGCCGCACCGTCTCGTAGGCGATCACGGGACCGGAGACCACGACGGTGAGCCTGCCGGCGTCAACCACCTTGGGGTTTCCGCTCACCGGCGCAGCGAGGAGATCGGTCCCCCTCGACGCCGCCTGCTCGCGCACCTCGGCGGATGCCTCAGGGGAGACGGTGGTGCCGTCCACCACGATGCCGGGCGTCGCGTCCTCACGCGACAAGAGGCCGGCCTCGCCGCACACGACCTCCTTGAAGTCAGCCGGCCCGGCCACCATCGTGAACACGATTTCGCAATCCGCCAGGTCGGCCGGGCTGTCGACGAGGGTCGCCCCACGCGCCGCCAGCGGCTCGGCCTTCGCGCGGGTGCGGTTGTAGACCGCCACCTCACAGCCGGCGTCGAGAAGGCGCGTGGCCAACGCCGAGCCCATGCGGCCGGCCCCGACCCAGCCCAGCCTCTTCTCCCTCAGACCCGCTTCGGACATTCGCGTGTTTCCCTCCGCCTCATGGCCCCACCCTTCCTGCAATCGATTGCACACTGTAGCGACGGGCCCCCGGAGAGTCAACGCGGCGTGCGGCCGGAGGTCGCGGGAGCCCGTCGACGGCCGCGTGTCCGGCGTCAGGTCGACCCATTGGGCTCTGGTAGGCTGCAATCGTTTGCACGGACTGGGACGGCGTCCTGCGCCGGCGTCAGAAGGGGAGCGTGAGCGGATGGCCCTACACACATACGGCTCGATGGGCGTGGACTGGGAGGAGCGCGTTCGCTTCGACCGCCTGCGCGACGAACGGCTGGCACGCATCCGTGCACTGCTCGAGCAGTCGGAGCTGGGCGCGCTGCTGTGCTTCGACATGACCAACATCCGCTACGTCACCGCCACGCACATCGGGACGTGGGCGCAGGACAAGCTCAACCGCTTCTGCCTCCTCCCCCAGGGCGACGAGCCGATCATGTGGGACTTCGGCTCGGCGGCCCGCCATCACGAGCTGTACAACCCCTGGCTGGGCGACGGGCGCTCGCGCGCCGGCATCTCGACCCTCCGCGGCGCGATGTCCCCCGAGTCGGGGCGGGCCGAGGACGTGGCCGAGAAGATCTGGGTCGAGCTCGAGCGGCGAGACCTCCTCGGCGAGCCGGTGGGCGTCGATGCCCTCGAGCTCCCGGTGCTTTTCGCCCTCCAGGCGAAGGGCGTGCAGGTGGTGGACGGACAGCAGCTCATGCAGCTTGCCCGGATGATCAAGACCGAGGACGAGATCACGCTCCTCAACACGGCGTGCGCGATGGTCGACGCCGCCTACGAGGAGCTCTACCGCGCCATGCGCCCGGGCATCCGAGAGAACGAGTGCGTCGCGCTGGTCAACAAGGCGCTCTACGAGATGGGCTCGGAGTTCGTGGAGGGCGTGAACGCGATCTCCGGCGAGCGCTGCAATCCCCACCCGCACGTCTACACCGACCGTGCCCTTCGTCCCGGCGACCCCGCCTACTTCGACATCCTTCACAGCTTCAACGGCTACCGCACGTGCTACTACCGCACCTTCGCGATCGGCAGCGCCTCGCGCTCCCTGATCGACGCCTACAAGCGCTGCCGCTACTACCTCGACGCCGCCATCGCGGCGATCCGCCCCGGAGTGACCACCGCCGACGTCGTGTCGCTCTGGCCCAAGGCCGAGGAATTCGGCTTCCCGAACGAGGAAGCGGCCTTCGCGCTCCAGTTCGGACACGGAGTCGGCCTCGCGATCTGGGAGAAGCCAATCTTCAGCCGGCTCGTGTCGCTTGACCACCCCGAGGAGATCCAGGAGGGGATGGTCTTCGCCCTCGAGACCTTCTGGCCCGCCTCCGACGGCTGGTCCGCCGCGCGCATCGAGGAGCAACTGGTGGTCACGAAGGACGGCTGCGAGGTGATCACCCGCTTCCCGGCAGAGGACCTGATCGTGGCCGGCACGCGCTACTACACGCCCGGCGGGCCGCTGCCACTCGAGCGTGACCCGCAGTCGAACCTCAACACGCGGCTCGACTCCTCGACACAGGAGGCCACGCCCGGCAACGGCCGGCTGCCGAGCGCCGACGCGGTCCAGCTCTAGCCCGTGCGCGCGGCTCTGGTCGAGCGCGTGGGCGCGGCGCCCGAGGTTGCGGACCTTCCAATGCCGGAACCCGGTCCCGGGGAGGCGCTCGTGCGCATCGAGGCCGCCTGCCTCAGTCCCGTGGACCTCCACATCTGCTCTGGACGCTGGTTCGACGGCCCGCCGCAGGTTCCCTACGTCCCCGGCATCGAAGGCGCCGGGCTCGTCGAGGCGGGCGAGCGGCTTGCGCCCGGTACTCGCGTGCGAGTGGAGTTCGTCCACCCCGGGTACGGCCGCGACGGAGCGCTGGCCGAGTACGCCCTGGTGCCCGAGCGCCCGGACGCCCGCCGGCGTGAGTCGCAGGCGCTGGCGGTGCCGCTGGCCGACGGCATGGGGCCGGTGCTCGGCGCGGCGCTGGGGGCGTCGGCGTGGACGGCGCTGATGGTCCTGGAACGCGCTGAGTCGGCGGGGGCGCGTCTCGAGGGCGCCCACGTGCTCGTGGCGGGGGCCACGGGCGCTGTCGGCCAGTGCGCCGTACAGCTGGCGCGCGCCATGGGCGCCGCCCGCGTGGTAGCCGCGGGCCGCAACCGCGAGCGGCTCGAGCGGGCCCGCGAGCTGGGCGCCGACACGACGGTGGTGCTCGACGGCGAAGGGCTCGTGGAACGGCTCCGCGAGGCGAGTGGCGGCCGGCTCGACATCGCCCTCGAGCCGCTCTGGGGAGCCCCTGCGCGGGCGATCATGGAAGCGCTTTCGGACGGCGGGGTCCATGTCAACTTCGGTCAGGCCGCCGGTATCCAGGCGGAGCTGTCCTCGCTGCCGCTGCGAAACCGACGCATCACCCTCGTCGGGCACTCGGGCGCGTGGACGACACCGGAGCAGCGGATCGCGGCCTTCGAGCGCGTGCAGGAGATTGCGACCGGCCCGGGCCTGACGCTCGACGTCGAGGAGCTCGCGCTCGAAGAGATGCCTGATGGCTGGCGGCGACTCGCGGGCTCGGCGGGAAGCAAGCTGGTGGTCCGGCCCTCCGGATGAGCGCTCCCTATCCGCGCTTCAGCGACGCCGAGATGGAGCGCCGTCGCGTGGCACTTGCGACCGAGCTCGAGCGCGCAGGAACGTCCCACGCGCTCCTCTACGGAGCCAACCGCTCGGGACCGGCGGTGGGCTGGCTCACTCGCTGGCCGGTGACCCGCGAAGCCCTGTGCGTCTTCACGCCCGGGGAGCGGGACCTGCTGCTGGTGAACTTCTACAACCACCTCCCCAACGCGGAGCGCATCGCCACCGAAGCCGAGGTGGTCTGGGGCGGACCCAAGCCGATGGCGGCCGCGATCGAGGAGCTCGGCCGGCGCGGCGGCGCCGGCGGGCGGGTCGCGGTGATAGGACCGCTCGGCCACCGGCCCTTCGCGGCGCTCTCCGGGTCCTTCGAGCCGGTCCCGCTCGACGATGCCTACACACGACTCCGTCTGGTCAAGTCCGGTGAAGAGCTGGACTGGCTGCGGCGCGGCGCGGAGATGACCGACTCCGCCCTGCGGGCCCTCGCCGATCAGGGGCGACCGGGCCTGGACGAGCGCGAGCTCGGCGACATCGTCGAGCGGGCCTACGTGGCCGACGGGGGCACGACGCACATCCACTACTTCGGCGCCACCTCGATGAGCGAACCCGCCCTCGCGGCGCCGGCGCAGTGGCCCTCGGCACGCAGGCTCGATGTGGGCGACGTGTTGGTGTGCGAGATCAGCGCGTCGTTCTGGGACTACACGGGCCAGACGCTGCGCACGTTCACCGTCGGCGCCGAGCCGACACCGCTGTACCGGGAGCTCCACGAGACGGCCGCCGCCGCGCTGGAGGCGATCCTCGGCTCACTTCGTGCCGGCGCGACCGCCGCCGACCTGGTGGAGGCGTCGGGCGTGATCGAGGACGCGGGCTTCACAACCCGCGATGACCTGGTGCACGGGTTCGTCGGCGGCTATCTCCCACCGGTTCTCGGCAGCGCCAGCCGGACGCTGGAAGAGGTTCCCAACTTCACCTTCGAGGCAGGCATGACGGTTGTGGTGCAGCCCAATGTGGTCACGCCGGACGAGCGCGCGGGTGTCCAGACGGGCGAACTGGTGGCCGTGACCAGCGACGGGTTCGAGCGGCTGCACCACTTCGATCGGGGGCTGCTCCGGATCTAGCCGGTCGGGTCGGACCCCGCGGCCTCGCGCGCCGCCTGCTCGACCGCCTCGACGATCCCCTGGTAGCCGGTACAGCGGCAGAGGTTGCCTGCGAGCGCCTCTCGGATCTGAGTCCGATCGGGGGCGGGGCACTCGCGAAGGAAGGGCTCCATAGACATCAGGAAGCCCGCGGTGCAGAACCCGCACTGGAGGGCGTGCTTCTCGTGGAAGGCGCGAGCGAGCGGGTGCTCGGTTCCCAGAGCCTCGACCGTCCGTAGAGTGCGGCCGTCGGCCTGGACCGCGAGCATCAGGCAGGATCGCACCGGTTGTCCGTCGAGCTGGACGGTGCAGGCGCCGCAGACCCCGTGCTCGCAGCCCACCTTCGTCCCGGTCAGGCGGGCATGGTGACGGATGAAGTCGGATAGGAGCGTGCGTGGCTCCACGTCCGCCGCGTGACGCTCGCCGTTGATCTCGACCTCGACTCTCATGCGCCTGTCTCTGTCTCCCGCAGTGCTCGCTCCACCAGCGCCGCGGTCAGGGCGCGGCGATAGTCGTCCTCCACCAGCCCTGCCGCGAGCGCGGCGGCCTCCTCGGCGGGCGCGCCGCCGGCAAGCGCGCCCTCGGCCTCTGGCGCGCGCAGCGGCGTCCAGCCAGCGCCGAGCAGAACGATCGAGACGTGCCCGGGCCCGCGCGCGACCGCCGCGCCCGCGATCGCGAAGTCGCCGTGCGTGCGTGCGTGCTCGGTGAAGGCGCAGCGTGTCCCGGCGGGCAGTGCCGGCACCTCGATCTCCGCGAGCAGCTCGCCTGGATCGAGCGACGTCATGAGCGGGCCGGTGAACAGCTCGGCCGCGCCGAGCGTGCGCTCCCCGTCCGCCGAACGGACATGGAAGCGCGCGTCGAGAGCCGTCAACGCCACGGGCAGCTCCGCCGTCGGGTCGGCATGAGCCACCGAGCCGGCGACGGTGCCGCGGCTACGGATCTGCGGGTGAGCGACCAGCCGAACCGCTTGGGCGAGCAGCGGCCAGCGCGACGCCACGAGCTCCGAACGCTCGAGCGCCGCCTGGCGCGCCAGGGCGCCGATGCTGAGCGAGCCGTCAGCGCCGGCCCGGATGTAGTCAAGCGCCCCGATGCGGTTGATGTCGACGATGCGCTCCGGCCGTGCGAGCCGGAAGTTCAGGAGCGGCACGAGACTCTGCCCGCCCGCGAGCACCTTCGCGTCCTCGTCGAGCAGTGCAAGCGCCTCGTCGACCGACTCGGGTGCCGAGTACTCGAAGGGCGGGGGCTTCAACGGCGCCTCCTGATCAGCGCGACGGCGACTGCCCCGGCCGCAAGGGCGCCGACCACGACGAGCGCGCGCTGGGCGACAGGACGCGCAGCAGCGACCAGGTCCACGCGTGGGACCGCCGCCAGCGCAGGCGCGTCTCGGTGCAGCTCACGCCAGATCTTTTCCTCGGTGAACGGCGGGTCGAGCGATATGCCGCCGAGCGCCGCGGCAACCGCGTTGCCCACCGCGGCCGGTGTGCCGATTGCCCCGCCCTCGCCGATGCCCTTGGCTCCAAGCGGGTTGAGCGGCGACGGCGACTCGACGAACGCGGTCGCCACCGGCGGCATCTCCGCGGCGGTAACGAGGCTGTAGTCGAGGAAGGAGGCACTGGTGGGCTGGCCGTGCTCGTCGATGAGCGCCTCCTCGAGCAGCGACTCACCGAGTCCCTGCGCGGTCCCCCCGAGCACCTGACCCTCGGCGAGCAGCGGATTGATGATGCGGCCCGCGTCGTCGACGGCGGCTAGGCGGCGGACGCGCAGCACGCCTGTTGCCCGCTGTATCTCGACAACCGCGGCGTAGGCGCCTGACGAGAAGACCAGGTCGGACTCGAAACGGGCGCTGCCGCGCCGCCCGTCGTCGCTCGCCTCCAGATCCTCGATCGCCCGGACGATCGCTGAGCCCGCCATGGCAACCGAGCGGCTCGCGAACGTGCCCGTGCCGGGCGGCACCAGTGCGGAGTCGCCGAACTCGAGCTTCACGGCACTCACGTCGATGCCCAGACGCTCGGCCGCGATCTGCGCGAACGTCGTGGCGTGGCCCTGGCCGTGAGGCGAGGCGCTGCTGCGGATCGTCGCGGTTCCGTCGCCGGCTCGTTCGACCGTCGCGCTCTCGAACTGGCCGCCCGAGCGCTCCACGTACATGCCGACGCCGGTGGCGACGATCCGCTCACCGTCATCCGAGTGCTCGGGCCTCACCAGCTCTAGCGCGCGGTCCAGGCAGCGCTCGTAGTCCCCAGAGTCATAGGTCCACCCAAGCGGCGTGACGTGCGGGAAATCCGTGATGAGGTTGCGGCGGCGCAGCTCGACCGGATCGATGCCGAGCTCGCGCGCGGCGTCGTCCACCGCGCGCTCCACGAAATAGGCGGCCTCCGGCCGGCCGGCACCGCGGTAGGGGCCCGTGGGGACCTTGTTCGTGCGCCGTCCGGCCACGGCGATGTCAGCCGCCTCGAAGCGGTAGACCCCGCACATGAGCATCGCCGCCGTATGCGGCGGCATTGCCGTGGTGGGCATCAGGTAGCCGCCCAGGTCGGCCACCATCCGGGCCCGGATCGCGAGCATGACGCCGTCGCGGGTCAGCGCCAGCTCGACCTCGGCGTGCATACCGCGCCCCTGGTAGGCCGCCGTGAAGTTCTCCAGCCGGTCCTCGGCCCACTTGACCGGCCTGTCCTGCAGCAGAGCGGCGACCGCGACGACTCCCGCCTCGGGCGCGAGAACTCCCTTGGAGCCAAACGCGCCGCCCACGTCCGGCACGACGACCCGGATCGACTCGGCCGGCCGTTCGAGCACGTGCACGAGGTTGCGCAGGTGGCGATGGGTGTCCTGGGCCGAGCACCAGACGGTGAGCAGACCCTCGTCGGGGTCGTTGAAGGCGATCGCGCCGCGCGTCTCCATCGGCGCCGCCACCAGCCGCGGCATGGAGTAACGCCCGCGCACCACCCTGTCGGCGGCAGCGAAGGCGCCGTCGACGTCGCCGCCGGCACGCGACCATCGCATCAGGTCCTCGCTCGCGGCGCCGGGATCGACCACAGCGTCCAGCGCCTCGTAGTCGACCTCGACCATCTCGGCGAAGTCCTCCGCCAGAGCGCGTGATCTCGCCAGCACCGCGGCCACCGGCTGGCCGGCGTACCGCACCTCATCAGCGGCGAGCAGCGGATGCGGCTCATCCGCGCCCCAGGCGTCCTCGGGCAGCTGTATCGGCAGCGAGCGGGCGTGGCCGCTCAGGTCCGCCGCCGTCAGGACGGCGGCGAGCCCGTCCACCGGCGACGGCGATTCGATCGCGGCGATGCGGGCGTGCGCGTATGGACTGCGCACGAACGCGACGTGCAGGGCGCGATCGGGCTGGATGTCGTCGAGGAAGCGGCTCTGTCCGCTCAGGACCCGGGCGTCCTCCGCCCGCGCCAATGGCCGGCCGACGGGCCCCGAGACGGTCACGTCAGCCGGTAGCAATCCGGATCACGAGCTTGCGGTTCGGCGACTCGGCCTGGTGCTCCCAGGCGTCACCGATCTCCGCGAGCGGGACGACGTGGTGGTCGATCGCCAGCCGCCCAGCGGACACGTCGTCGACCAGCGCCCGGTAGATGGTCGCCTTCTCCGGCATCGGCGTCCAGCCTGACGAGATTGCGTGGATGGCGCCCTGCCGGTTGCGCACGCGGTCCAGCGGCAGCTGGACGTCCGCACCAGCCGATTGGCCGACGTTGACGAGCCGGCCGCGCTCGGCGAGCACGCTGAGCGCAGCCATCGCGGGCGCGCCCCACAGCGGGTCCACGACCACGTCGAGCTCTCCGCCGGCGGCGTCCGTCAACGCGCCGGCCAGGCCCTCTCCCTCGAGCCGCACCGCGGCGTCGGCGCCGAGCTCGAGCGCTCGCGCGAGGCCGTCGCGGCTGCGGCCCGCCGCCACGACGCGCTTCGCCCCGCGTGCCCGGGCGAGCTGTACCGCCGCCTGCCCCACGGCCCCCGTCGCGCCCAGCACGAGCACGCGCTCGCCGCCCTCGAGCCGGGCCCGGTCGAGCGCGAGCGCGGCGGTGATGCCGACGATCCCGAGGGCGGCGGCCTGCAAGTCGTCGACGGCGTCGGGCAACTCGACGAGCGAGTCCTCGTCCACGACCGCCAGCTCGGCGAGCGTGCCGTCGCGGCCGAAGCCCGGCAACGCCGCGGGCTCGAAACGCACGCGCGTGGCCGGCGCCAGGCGATCGGACTCGACCACGCGCCCGCTGCCCTCGGCGCCGGGCACGTAGGGCGGCTCGGGGCGCCGTGCGAAGTTTCCCGACGCCACGCGTATTTCGATCGGGTTGAGCGGCGCGGCCACGACCTTCACCAAGGCCTCGCCGGCGGCAGGAGTTGGAGCGTCCCTGTCCCCGGGCCGCGGCGGCACGCCGATCTCCTCGAGGATCGCGGCGCGTATCACGCCACCGCCCTGCGCCGCTCGCCCAGCGCGTCGAGTACGGCTCCCAGCGCCGCCAGACCCTCCGCGGCCCCTGTCTCGACCTCGGCTTCGCCGCGGATGCAGGCGCCGAACTCGGCCAGCTCCTCCGCCAGCATGTCGCGCTCCTCGAACTCCACCGGCTCGCCGTCGACGGTCAGTTCGGTCACGCCGTCGAGCGCGGCCGCATCCGGCCAGACCGAGAAGTCGGTCCGGTAGTCGAGCACGCCCTCGCTCCCGAACACGCGCAGCGAGAGCGTCTTCGGCGACACGTAGCTGCCCGTGACGATCCCGAGCGCCCCCGACCGGAACGCGAGCGTGACCGCACCCACGTCGTCGACGTCCGCGTCCGCGTGCACCCTCGCGAACACACCCGTCGCCCGTTCGATCGGGCCGAGCCAGTAGGCGAGCGTGTCCACGTGGTGGATGCCGAGCTGCATGATCGGCCCGCCCGGGTTGCGGGCGCGCACGCCGCGCCAGGCGCCCGGCTTGAAGCTCCCCGGCAGCGACATGTTCGCCTCGGCCAGCACCACCTCGCCGAGAGCGCCGGAGTCGATCAGCTCACGCGTGCGTCGCGCCGCGCCCAGCCGCCTGAACGCGTGCCCCACCATCAGCGCGACCCCCGCGTCGACGCAGGCGTGGCGCATGCGCTCGCCCGCCTCGACCGTCTCCGCAATCGGCTTCTCGACGAACACATGTCGCCCGCGGGCAGCGCAGGCGAGCGTCTGCCCCTCGTGCGTGTCGTTCGGCGTGGCGAGGATCACACCCTCCACGTCCGGATGCTCGATCGCCGCCTCGAGCGAGTCCGCGGCGGCGCAGCCGAAGCGCTGGGCGAAGGCCACGCGCTTCTCCGCGTTGCGGCTGTGACAGGTGACGAGCTCCAACCCGGCGCGCTGCGCCGCGTCCGCCAGCCGCGGCGCCCACATGCCCGTCCCGACCATCGCGATGCCCGTCATCGGAGCTGCTCGCGCATCCAGTCGGCCGCCGGCGCGCGCGTCTTGAACGGCACGTTTGCGCATCCGTGGTTGCCGTCCTCATGAAGCACGAACGTGCCCCCGGGCGCCTCGCGCGCGCCGCGTTCGGTCTGCTCCCACGGGACCAGCCGGTCGAGCTTGCCCGTGATGGCCAGGTAGGGCTTGTCGAGCTGCTCGGCCACGCCGGTGAGGTCCAGCGAGGAAGCCTTGGTCCGGCCCTCGGCCTCGCCGGCCGAGAACGATTTGGCGGTGAACGTCTCTCGCGTCAAGGGCGGCAGCTGGTCCCAGATCTCCCCGAAGTTGTAGGGCCCGCTCAGCCCGGCGACGGCCTTCAGGCGGGGCTCGAATGCGCCCGCGCGGGGGGCGTAGTAGCCGCCCAGCGAGACGCCGAGCGCACCGACACGGTCGAGGTCGAGGTGGCCGCTCCGCCTTTCGAGCTCGTCCAGCAGCACGGCGACGGCGACCTCGTAGTCGTGCCGGATCGGCAGCTCGTAGCCGCTCTCGCCCTGGCCCGGCCCGTCCAGCGAAGCCGTCGCCATGCCGCGCTCCAGGAACACGTCCTCGAGGCGCATGAACTCCTCCTTGGTCGAGTCCAGCCCCGGAATGAGGAGGACGAGCGGTGGGCGTTCGGCATCTGCCGGGCTGCGCAGATTGGCCACTATGCGTCCGCCGTCCAGCGGAGCCTCGACACGCTGCGCCCCGGTGTCGAGCAGCTGGTGCGCTTGGATCAGCGCCTCCACGGCCAGGTCCGCGACCGCGCGGCTGCGCTCAGCGTCGACCACCCATACGAACTTCGCGAAGTGGAAACACACCGCTGCGCGCGCCCAGGCCTCCCCCGCGCTGCGGCGATGGCCCCTCTCCTCAGCCTCACGGCCGAGCCCGGCGTGCTTCTCCGCCGTATCGCACCAGGCCCCGAGCCACTCGTCCCAGGTGGCGACGCGCGCAGTGGTCGTGAGGAAGTCGTTGTAGTCGACGCCCGCCTGGATGAAGCGCGGCGCCCAGTGGTCAATGGCTGCCTGCACGCGCGCGTCCGGCACCGCTCATCACCTCCTCGGCGTCGTGCCCCAGGTCGGTGAGCATCACCATCGCCGCGTTGCGGCCCGGCACGCCGGTGATCGAGCCGCCCACGCTCGTGGTGCCGCCCGTCTGGTAGAGCCCGGGGATCGGCATGCGGTGGTCGGCCCAGCCCGGCACCGGCCGCAGCTTGCCGCTGAACGCGTAGCTGCGGTCACCGCCGTGGAACGCGCCCTGCATCATGTGCCTGTTGCCCCGCTGGATGTCCTCGGGGCTCTTCACGTAACGCTCGAGGATGTGCTCCTCGGCGAGGCCGGGGATGTAGCGGCGGACGTGCTCGAGCTGGCGGTCGGCGAGCGCCTCCTTGTGCTCGTCCCAGCTCGCGACGCCGTCCGGCAGGTCCCAGGTCTGCGGCGAGAGCAGCTTGACCGTGTGGTGCCCCGAGGGAGCACGCTGATCGTCGATAAGCGTCGGCGTCGCCACGAGCAGCCAGGGCACGCCGTGGTCGTAGGCGCGCCGGTCGCGCACGGCGCGGCCGAGCGCCAGCACCTCCTCCGGCCAGCCCACGGTGCCCGCCGATACGGCGCCGATCGGCCCGCTGGGGGTCTCGAACAGCGGCGCCTCATCCGTGGCGAAGTAAGCGGCCATGCCCGACATGCCGACGTCGTACATCTCGGCGCCGTAGAGGAACTCCTCCCCCCATGCCTCGGCCGGGGCGAGCTTCACGAGCTCCTTGACGTGGACCGTCGAGAGCACGGCAGTGCACGCCATGTGGCGCTCTCCGTCGTCGGTCACGACGCCCGTGCAGCGCCCATCCTCGAGCACGAGCCCGGTGACCACGCGGTTGCAGAGGATCGTCGCGCCGTGGTCCTCGAGGAAGGCGACCAGGGCCTGCGTCAGCGAGCCTGAGCCGCCGCGCGGGATCGACCAGCTTCGACGCTGGCGGCCGTAGACGATGGAGTAGGCAAGTGTGCCGGAGCCCGCCGCGTCGAGCGGCACGAGCGTCTGGAACGCCTGCCAGCACATGAACGAGCGCACGTGCCGGTTCTCGAACTCGTGCCGGATCACGTCCCATGCGCTGATCGCGTTGCGCCGCATCCAGATCCGGCCGCGCGGATGCTCTGCCAGCATCTCATCGAGCGAGGGGCCGAAGCCGGGCGGCGTCATGCGCGCGCGGCCGAAGATCTCCTTGATCTCGTCGTACTCGCCGACCATCCGCCGGTAGGCCGCAGAATCGGCTGCGGAGAAGCGCTCGATCTCTTCGCAGGTGCGGTCGAGGTCCATCCACTGCGTGAACTGCTCGCCGTCCGGGAACACCACGTGTGCGACCGGGTCGGGCTCGAGATACTCGAGTCCGTATTCCGACTGCAGGCCGAGCTCGTCGTTCACCAGCAGCGGGTTGACCCGAATCAGGGTGTGCCCCGTCGAGCAGGAGTCGATCCGGTAGCCCGGGCCGAGCAGATCCTCCGTGGCCGCACCGCCGCCCGGAATCGCGCGAGCGTCGAGTACCAGACACTCATATCCGGCACGGGCCAGGTATGCGGCCGTGATCAGGCTGTTGTGGCCGCCGCCCGCCACCACTATGTCGGCGCTGACAGTCATCCGATCATCTCCTCCCGTTGGCCTGAATCGAGCAGGCGCTCGGCGTTGCCGGCGAAGATCGCCTCCTCCGCGTCGGCGCCGAGGCCGGCGGCGCGCACGCTGTCGGCCGCCTGCTCGTCGCCCATGTCGAACGGATAATCGGAGCCGAGCAGCACCCGCTCGGAGCCGGCGAACTCGACCAGTGCGCGCAGCAACCCGGCGTCGTGGGTGACCGTGTCGTAGTGGAAGCGCCGAAGCGACTCCTCGGGCGACTCGACGAGCCGCGAGCCGGCCTGCGGCTGGAAGCCGTGAGCGTGGGCCAGCCGCCCGCGCAATGCCAGGACCGCGCCGCCACCGTGGGCCAGGAGGACGCGCAGGTGAGGATGGCGCTCCATCACGCCGGCCATGACCATGTGAGCGGCCGTGACGGTCGTCTCGATCGGGTTGCCGACCGTGTTCCAGAGGTAGTACTCCTGGAACGCCCGGGCGTCGAAGCCGCGCGTCGTCGGATGGATGAACACGAGTGCTCCGGTGCGCTCCGCGGCCTCCCAGAACGGCTCGAAGCGCTCGTCGCCGAGGTACGTGCCGCGCACGCTGGCCGCGACCTCGACCCCGCTCAGCGTGCCCAGCCCCATCAGGCGCTCGAGCTCGGTCGCCGCAAGCGCCGGATCTTGAAGCGGCACGGTGCCGAGCGCCGCGATGCGCTCCGGGTGAGCGTGCACGAGCGTTGACAACCCCTCGTTCTGGATTCCGCCTCGGCGCAGCGCCTCGTCGGAATCGACGTCGTAGAAGAGCAGGGGCACCCACGGCGA
Source organism: uncultured Thermoleophilaceae bacterium (assembly GCA_963808545.1). GTDB lineage: Bacteria > Actinomycetota > Thermoleophilia > Solirubrobacterales > Thermoleophilaceae > JACVRW01. The sequence continues at coordinate 673,308 of CAWEGB010000008.1, forward strand.
CAGCACGATCCGGTCGACGCCCGCCGCGTCCTGCGCCGCGAGAATCGCGTCGACCTCGACGAACTCGCCCACCGCGGCGCGGATCGGCCGGCCGTCGAGCTCCACCACCTGTGCGCCGTTCTCGTCACGGAAGACATGCGGGCGCCACGACTCGTCCGGCGCCGCCACGCGGCAGATCTGCGGCACGATGACGTGGGCGTGGGCGTCGACGATCACACTCTCAGGCCTCCACCGCGATCAGGGCGAGCGACCCGGCGATCACAAGCCCGGCGCCGAGCCACACGCGCGCGGTCACCCGCTCCGAGCGCCTCCCGGCAAGCATCGGCGCGAGGAGCAGCACGGTCGGCACGGCAAGCAGGTTGAGCGCCAGCACCACGCCAACCGGGCTCAGGCCGAGCGCCTCGAATCGCCACCAGGTCGCGATCGCCACCAGCGCTCCCGCCGACATCTTCACCGCGAGGCCCGCGCGCGGGAGGTCGCGTGGCCGTGCCCGGCTGGCCGCCCCCACTGCGGTCAGCGCCCCGTAGGCGAGCGCGGACGACACCATCCCGATCGTCACGCCGAGGATCGGCGAGTCCAGCTCCTCCAGGCCCTCGATCGTGAAGATCGGGCTGAGCGCCCACAGGAAGGCCGTCGCGAGCGCGAAGCGCGCGTCGCCCCAGCGCATCCCCGCCATCGCTTTCGGCGAGGAGACCGTGAGTGCCCCCGCCACCATCGCCACGATCCCGATCCAGGCCGCGGCCGGCGGCAGCTCGCTGTACACGACCGCCGCGATCGCGATGCCCCACAGCGGCACCGTCGCGAGCAGGGGCGCGGTTCGCGCCGCGCCAATCCGGTGCTGGCTCGTGTTGAGGAGTGTCCAGCCCATGAAGAAGTGGACCGCGCCCGCGATGGTGAAGCTCACGATCGCCCAGGCGGTCAAATCGCCCACCGCGGACAGCTCCCCGGTGATGGACGACAGAAGCACCAGGACAAGGGACGCGCTGATCAACTGGAGGAAGGTCGACACGTAAACGTCGTCCAGCTGCCGGACGGCGCGGACGTTCACGGACTGGAAGAGCCCGAATCCAAGGCCGGACGCGGCCGCCCATATGACGCCGCTCACGTCGCATTCACCCGATCAACTCCAGGGCCTCGAGGTCGCGCCTGAGCTTGTCCCGTTCGTCGCCTCCGAGCGGGACGAGCGGCGGCCGGACGGGTCCTTGCGGGAGCCCCATCAGTCCCAGCCACTCCTTGAGCTGCGCGATCGGGATCGTGCCACGCTCGGTCCAGGGAGCGCGCACCCAGCGGTCGAAGGCGTCGCGCGCCGGACCGAGCCGGGCGCTGATCGCGCCGGCGGCATCGATGTCGCCCGCATCCGCGAGACGCGTGTAGTCGGCGACCGGGGTGTTGCCGGCGGTCTGATACAGCGCGAGTGCGGGCGTCGACATGAGCGACTGGAAGCCGTGCTCGGTGTGCAGCTCGAGCCAGTCGCGCTCGGAGGCGTCGGTCACGACGATCCGGTCGCCGGCCAGCTCCTGGACGCGCAGGAGATGACTGCGGCCGCGCGGGTTCTTGATGCCGCAGACGATGTCGAGGTCGGCGAGCTCGTCGATCAGCTCGGGTGAGAGCGAGGTGCCCGAGTAGCTCGTGTTGAACAGGAACATCGGGAGCGATACGGCCGCGTCCAGGCGCCGGTACCACTCGCGCACCAGCTCATCGGAGAGGCCAGGCGGGTAGTACGGGTTCATCACGATGCCGAACGCGACGCCGTGCTCCTGGGCGTGCTCGGCCAGCGCGACGGTGTCTCCGAGCACGTGGTGCCCGACCTGGGCCATCACCGGCACGCGGCCGCCGGCCCGCTCGGCCACCAGCTCGTGGACGCGCATCCGCTCGCCGACGGAGAGCGCCCAGAACTCGCCCATGACGCCGCCACAGAAGATCCCGTCCACACCGAGCACGTCGACGTAGTGATCGACCGACGCCGCGAGCAGATCCTCATCCACGTCGGCGCCGTCCGCGCTGAACGGCGTCGGGATCGCGACCCACAAGCCGCGTACCTGCTCGCGCGCCAGCGCCTTGGCCGCGCTGAGTGCGGCGGTGCTCACGCGCTTGCGGCCCGCTGCTTCGACTGCTCGACCGAGCCACCGAAGTAGAGCGCGGCCATTTCGGGGTTGTTCAGCACGTCCTTCGACTCCCCTGAAAGGAGCACGCGGCCGCTTTCCATCACCACTCCCTGACTGGCCATGCGCAGACCGAAGCGGACGTTCTGCTCCACGAGCAGGATCGTCTTGCCGGCGTCGATCATCACCTTGACCGACTCGGCCACGTGCTTGAGTGCCTTCGGGTCGAGGCCGAGCGACGGCTCGTCCAGTAGAACCAGCTGCGGCTCCAGCATGAGCGAACGGGCGAACTCGACCATTCGGCGCTGCCCGCCGGACAGGTTGCCCGCCTTGTCCGCGGCACGCTCCTCGACCACCGGGAAGAGCTGGGCCACCTCGTCGTAGCGCGCCTGCACGTACTTGCGGTCACGGCGGCGGATGTAAGCGCCCATCAGGACGTTCTCGCGGACCGTGATGTTCGGAAAGAGAGCGTTGGACTGCGGTACCTGCGAGACGCCCATGGCGAGGATGCGCGACGGGTGGAGGCCGCAGACGGACTGGCCCTCCAGTTCGATCTCACCCGTCCGCGGCTGAATCAAACCGCTGACCGCCTTCAGCACCGTCGACTTGCCGGCCCCGTTGGGGCCGACGATGCAGGACACCGAGCCCGCCGGAACATCGAGGTCGACTCCCTGGAGGACGTCCCCGCCGCCATAACCCGCGAACACGCCCTTCATGGTCAGCATCGGGTTATGCCTCCACCGGTTGCTCGAGCCGGAAGTCCTCGCCGAGATAGGCGTCGAGGACCCTCGGGTCGCCCTGGATCTGGTCGGGCGAGCCGCTCGCGATCGTGTCGCCGCGCGCCAGCACCTGGACCGGGTTGCATAGCCCCAGTACGAACGGCATGTTGTGCTCCACGATCAGGAACGTCTTGCCCTGCGCGTTCAGCTCGCGGATCATCCCGGCTATGCGCTCGATGAGCGTCGGGTTGATGCCACCGGCCGGCTCGTCGAGCATGATCAGCTTCGGGTCGAGCATCAGGATCTGCGCCAGCTCCACCAGCTTCATCTGCCCGTAGGAGAGAGCTGAGCAGGGCTGGTCTCTGTACTTCTTCATGCCCACGAAGTCGAGCAGCTCCTCGGCGCGATCGGCCTCCGGTCCGCTCACGGCGTCGGCGGCGAGCTGTCCCAGGCGAAACGACGGCAACGGCGCCACCACGTTCTCCAGCACCGTCATCCGTGGGAACAGCCGCGTGATCTGGAAGGTGCGCCCGATGCCCAGATGGGCGCGCGACCAGGGCTTGAGGCCGTCGATGCGGCGGCCGTCGAACCAGACTTCGCCCGCGTTCGGCGTCATGGTGCCGTCGATGAGGTTGAAGACGGTTGTCTTGCCGGAGCCGTTCGGACCGATCAGACCGGTGATCGACCCCTCCGGGACCACGAAGCTTGCGCCGTCGACGGCGCGCACGCCGCCGAAGCGGCGCTCCAGGCCCTTGACCTCGAGCAGCGGCGGGCCATCCGCCCGCGCAGGAGGGCCGGCCGGCGCCTCGCGCTCGGCCAGGTCGATTCCCGCAAGCCGCTCGCCGACCAGGCCCGCTTCGCCCCGCCTTCTCCAGCGTTCGATCCAGTCGTTCACGGTCGGGATGATCCCGCGCGACATGAACAGCACCACGAGGGTCAGCAGGCCGCCGAAGATCAAGAGCCGGGCGTTGCCGCCTCCGAGGTCGTTGTTCGCCACCTCGTTGAGCGGCTCGACGAGGAATGCGCCGAGCACCGGCCCCCAGAGCGTGGCGCGTCCGCCGAGCAGGAGCGACAGGATGATCTGGACGCTGAGCAGGATGTTGAACATCCCGATCGGGTCGATGAAGGCCAGGTAGTAGCCGTAGACGCCTCCCGCCATCCCCACGAACACCGCGCTCGCCACGAACGCCAGGATCTTGTAGACGCGCGTGTTGACGCCCACCGTGGCAGCCTTGTCCTCGTCCTCGCGTATCGCGATCAGGCCCATGCCGAACTTGTTGCGCCTGATCCACCATGACATGAGCAGCGAGGCGCCGAGAATCCCCATCAGCGAGTAGTAGAAGGGCCAGTACTGGTAGTCGACGCTCCAGGTGGGGAGCGGCAACGTGATGCCCCCGGTTCCGTTCGTAAGCGAGTCCCAGTTCGTCGCGATGATCTGCAGCAGGAACAGGAATGCGATCGTGAGGATCACGAACGAGTGGCCGCGCGCGCGCATCGCCACCACGCCGAGCAGCGCGGCGAACAGCGCAGCCACCAGGCCGGCCGCGAAAATCCAGAGCCACGGCGAGCCGCCCACCTCGGTCACGCCGATGGCGACCACATACGCACCGAGTCCCAAGAAGGCGCCCTGCCCGAGCGACACGTAGCCCGTGTATCCGGTGATGATGTTCAGCCCAACCGCCCCGATGGCGAAGACCATCGAGAGGATGATCATGTTCTGGTAGTAGAGGTCGTCCGACAACAGCGGATAGATCGCCAGGAGCACGATCCCGAGCGCCGGGAGGATGAAGGAGGGCGACCGTAGGCGCGCGCTCATGCCGTCGCCACGTCCTGGCGCAGACGCGAGCCGAGCAGGCCCTGAGGCCGCAGCAGCAGCACGATGATCACGAACACGTACGGCACGGCGGTGGCCCATTCCGGCCCGATGTAGGTGACGGTGAGCGTTTCGGCAACGCCCAGCGCGAGCGCGCCGACCACGGCTCCCGGCAGCGACCCCAGGCCACCCAGGACGATGATGCCGAGCAGCCGTGCGATCCACTGATAGTGCGATCCCGGCAGGAACGGATAGAGCACGCTCGCGATCGACCCGCCCGCCCCCGCGCTCGCCACGCCGACGGCGAACGTGAGCGTCGCCACTGCTGCCACGTTCACGCCCACCAGCTCGGCGCCCTGGGGATTCACCGCGGCCGCGCGGATGGCGCGGCCCACCCAGCTGCGGTTCAAGACCGCGTACAGGGCCCCCAGGACCGCGATCGCCACCAGGCCGCCGTAGACCTGAGCCTTGGGCAGGAACAGCGAGCCGATCTCGAACGACTCGTTGAAGTAGGCGGGCCGCACCGAGTGCGACGTGTTGCCCCAGATCACGCCCATCAGCCCCTCCAGCACCAGCGCGACCCCGAACGTCAGCAGCACCGTCGCCGCCGGCGGGGCGGTGCGGATCCGGCCCACCGCTGTCAGGTACAGCAACCAGCCGAAGGCGAACATCGCCGGGGTCGTGAACAGGATGGCCAGCAACGGGTCCATTCCGAACGCGTCCCACAGGGCCCAGGTGAGAAACGCCGCGAGGATGAGAAACGCTCCGTGCGCGATGTTGATGACGTTCATCACGCCGAAGATCAGGGTCAGCCCCGACGCCAGCAGCGCATACACGCCGCCTATCAAGAGGCCGAGGATGAGGGCTTGGGCTAGCTCGGTCACGGTCTCCTCCGGCGGTGGCCCGCGGGGCTGATCCCCGCGGGCCTCCCCTCCTACCTAGTTGGACACCCCCGGGTCCCAGCGAGGCAGGATCTCGTCCGCGGTCGCCGCCGCCTCGGGCAAGATGATCTCGGGTATGCCGTTCTGCCACTGCCCGACCAGGAACTCACCGGTCGGCGCGCCCGTCTCGTCCCAGCTCAACGGGCCGAGGATCGTGTCCACCTCGTTCTCTCGCAGCCAGTCGGCCAGCTTGATCTGGTCGTCGCGCTCGATCGAGCCCACCGCCTTGACGGCCGCCTCGAGGACCTGCGCGGCCGCGTAGGCGTCCGCCGCGTCCTCCGGCACCTCGTCGCCGCCGAACATCTCCTGGTACTTCGCCACGAACTCCTCGTTGCCGGGCGTCGCGGCTTCCTTGCTGTGGCTCACCGCGTAGAAGATGCCCTCGGTGGCGTCCTTGCCGATCGCCTGCGCGTACTGGTCGCCCAGCGAGGGCGCGGTCGTCTGGTAGAGCATCTGTGGCGTGAAGCTCGCCTTCTGGAGCGCGCGCACCATGCCGACGCCGTCTTCGAACGTGGCGCCGTGAACCACGAGATCGGCGCCGCTGGACTTGACCGCGCTGGCGATCGCGTCGTAGTTCGGGTTGTCGATCGTGTAGGTCTCGCGGTACACGGTTTTAATGCCGGCCGCCGAGAGCTTCTTCTCGATGCCCTCCGAGGTCGGCTGCGCGAACGGGTCGTCGAGCGTCGGGTAGGCGGCCGTCTTGGGCCGCTCGCCCTCGGGCAGCTCGGTGGTGAGCCAGTCCGCCCACACGTCGCCCTGCTTGTCGGCGGTGGCCTGCTGCGCGAAGAACAGGTACTTGAAGTCGCGTTCGAACAACTCCGGCGCGCCTCCGGCCGGCTCGACGAACAGCATGCGGTTGCGCTCGGCCACCGCGGACGCCGGCAGGTTCAGGAGCGACGAGAACGTGCCGAGCAGCAGGTCCACCCCATCTTGGCTGATCAGCGCGTTGTAGTCCGCCACGATCGTGTTCTGGTTGCTCGCGTCGTCCTTGATGACCATCTCGACGTTGCGCCCGTCGATCAGGCCGCCGCCCTCGTTGACGATCGCCTGCCAGACCTTGTAGCCCTGCTGCGCAGCCTTGCCGGGCTCAGCGAACTCTCCGGTGAGGGGCAGCGAGGCGCCTACCTTGACGGCTTCGCCACCGCCACCGCCACCGCCGCCGCCCCCTCCGTCGTCGTCGTCGCCGCACGCGACGACGATCAGCGCCAGCGCCGCCACCGAGAGCCGCCACCAGCCAGCGCACCTTAGTTCCCATCAGAGCCTCCTCCACTCGTCCGGCTCGCGAGCGCTGAAGTCCGCGCCGAAAGCATTGCAAACCCGCGCCGAAAGCATTGCAAACGATTGCTGCAATCGTGTGCAGAGTATGGCGCGGGCGCCAGGTTTGTCAAACCCAGCCCCGCGCACGACGGGAACCTCGCCTCCCCGTCTCGAACGCGCGAGCCCCGCCGCAGCGGGGCTCGCGATCATGCTTGCCCGGACGTTGGTCTATTGCCCGTACGCCTCGGCGGCGGCCTCGACCTCGGCGCGGTCGAAGTCATTCACCTCGGTGATCAACTCATCGTTCAGCGCCGCCTCGACGTCGCCCTTCTCCTCGAGGATCCCCGCGCTGATCAGCACGTCCTGCCCCGTGGACCAGACGTCCGGGCGCAGGTCCCCGATGCGCTGCTCGTCGTCGGGCTTCATCAGGTTGATCGCGAGGTCGAGAGTGGCCTCGCCGCTCGCCTCGTTGCGCCACTCCGCCGGCACCCTTTTGCGAACGATCTGCTCCACCACCTCGCGGTTGACCTGGCCGACGTGCTGCCCCTTGGCCCACGCGCGCAGGAAGCCGACGAGCGCCTCACGCTTCTCCTCCAGCGTGCCCGGGAGGACGACCAGCGGATTGCCGTCGATCCGGCCCACGTCGTCGGGGGTGATGTTGCGCAACTCCACGCCGTTCGCACCGAGCGCGGTGAAGTCGGAGGCGTTGCCCACGTAGGCGTCGATCTTGCCGTCCTCGAATGTCTTGGCGATCAGCGGGCCGCTGGTGCCCACGACCGCCGTGTCGACGTCGTCCTTGGAGATCCCCGCGGTCTCCAGCATCGCGTCGACCAGGCGGGTGCTCTCCTCGGACTCCAGGCCGATTGTCTTGCCGGCGACCTGCGAGAAGTCCTGGATGTCGCTGTCCGCGGGCACGACTATGCCCGCCGTGTTCGTGTGCTGCGGGCTGAAAATCACCTCGTGCTCGCCGCCGTTCTCGCGCGCGAGGATGACCTCGTCGACGTCGGCGAACGCCACGTCCGCGTCCCCGTTGTCGAGGAACGCCGTGGCGGCTATCTCCTCGGCCGCCGGCGCCAGGTCGGGGCTCACGCCCTCCTCCTCGAAGAAGCCGAGCTCCTCGGCCACCAGAGGCGGATAGAACAGCGTGGACTCGGGCGTCGGGAGGTTGTACACGACCTCCTCGGTACCGCCGCCGCCACCGTCCCCTCCGCCGCCACCGCCGCCACCGTCGTCGTCATCGTCGCCACAGCCGGCGCCCAGGGCGAGCGCGCCCGCAGCCATCACGACCGTCAACCGCTTGAAGCTCAACACTGCCTCCTCCTCCGTTTAAAGCCCTTCACCTGCCGCCCGAACTGCGACCCGCGAGCGTCGGCCGCGGCTTGGACGGCACTTCGCCGTTGCGGCCGAGCTTCTTGTTCGCCCGGGCCGCGCGTCGCCGCGAACGCGCGATCAGCCGGTTGTCGTGCAGCCAGAAGACCGTGGTGCGCTCGAGCCACTCCATGACGCCGTAGAGGAGTAGGCCGAGGAGCATCAGCATGAGGATCACCGCGAAGGCGTCCGAGACCGCGAGCTGGCTGGAGAACTGCTGCACGAGCACCCCCAGACCGCGCTCGGCCGATATGAACTCGCCGACCACCGCTCCCACCAGAGCGAGTCCGGCCGCGGTCTTGAGGCCGGCGAACATCACGGGCAGCGAGCCCGGGACCATGAGATGCACGAAGGTCTGCCACCTGCTCGCCCCGAGCGAGCGGAACATCTCGCGCGCCTCTTCGTCGACGGTGAGGATGCCAGTCAGCGCGTTCACGTACACCGGGAAGAACGCGATGATCGCGGCGATCCAGATCTTCGAGCTGTAGCCGAAGCCGGCCCAGGCGATGATGAGCGGAGCGATCGCGATGCGCGGCGTGACCTGGAGCGCCACCGCGTACGGGTTCAGCATCTGGCGCATCGTCGGCGACAGGCCGGCGGGGATGGCCAGCACGAGGCCCAGCGCGGCACCCAGCAGGAAGCCCATCACCGACTCGTACAGAGTCGCGGCGGCGTCGTCCCAGATGAAGTCGGTCTGGATCAGCTCCCAGAAGGACACAGCGATGTCCTCGGGCTGCGGAAGGATGCTGTCCGACACCCAGTCGGCCGCGAGAGCCACCTTCCAGACCACGATGATCAGGACGAGGAACAGGAGCGGCGGCCACAGCCGCCGCGCGAGCCGCGCCGGCGAGAGGGCGCGCAGCACCTTACTGCTCATGGAGACCCGCCTCGGGATCGTCGACCTTCTCCAGGCCGGTGCTGCTCAGGCCCCGGTAGGCGCGCAGGACCAGCTCCTGGAACTCCCGCTCGGCCACCATCTCCTGCACCCGCGGACGCTCGAAGGGCACATCGATCACGTCCGCGATGCGCCCCGGCCTGGGGGTCATGACGATCACGCGGTCGGCGAGCAGGATCGCCTCGGTGATGTTGTGCGTGACGAGCATCGCGGTGGCCTGCATGCGCTCGTGCACTCGCAGCAGCTCGAGGTTCAGGCGCTCACGGGTGAGCTGGTCCACCGCGGCGAAGGGCTCGTCCAGCAGGAGCACGTCCACGCCCACCATCAGGAGACGCGCCAGCGCCACGCGCTGTTGCATGCCGCCGGAGAGGTGGCGGGGATAGGTGTGCTCGAAGCCGGCAAGGCCGACCAGGTCGAGCAGCTCGTAGGCCTGCTGCTCGGCCTTCGAGTCGAGGCGCTTGCCGAGCTTGGGCGGCAGCAGCGCGTTCTGGAGCGCCGTGCGCCACGGCAACAGGACCGGGCGCTGGAACATGAGCGCCACGTCCTGCCGCGGCTCGACGACGTTGGTGCCGTTCACCGAGATCGATCCGCCGGTGAGTGGTATGAGCCCGGCGATCAGCCGCAGCAACGTGGACTTGCCGCAGCCGCTCGGCCCGACGATCGAGACGAACTCGCCGGGGGAGGCGTCGAAGCTGACGCGATCGACTGCGAGCACGCCGCCGTCGAACTGCTTCACGGCGTCCTCGACCTCGATCGTCCCCCGCCCGGGCGCGGCCACACCCACCTCACGCTGGTCCTCGGCCAGCACTCGCACGTCCTCCTCTCCTCCCTCGCCAGCGGCTGTCACAGCGTCTTGCGGGCTCCCGCTCCTCCAGGCTCGCAAACGTTTGTGCAATCGTTTGCGATGGTATCCCGCGTAGCGTACAGCGGTCAACTCGGTTCCGTTAAGCGTCGTTTACATGTTGGCGCGGGCGCGCGGTGGACGCTCGCACCACCAGGCTCGGCTCGAGTTGAACGTCGCTCAGCGCGGCCGCCTCAGCCTGCAGCCGCTCGAGCATGAGCCGCGCCGCGGCGGCACCGATCTCGTAGTGGGGGATCCGGATCGTGGTGAGAGGCGGCTGGAACCGGTTGGCAAAGGGCATGTCGTTGAACCCGACCACCGATATCTCGGCCGGACAGGCCACACCGCGCTCGGCGAACACGTCGTAGCATCCGAGCGCGATCAGGTCGTTGGCGGCGACGATGGCGGTGGGATCGAGGCCGCGGGCGAGGAGCTCGCCACAGGCGGCGGCTCCCTCTGCCTCCGTGAACGCGTTGGCCTGAACCACGAGCTCGGGATCGGCCTCGAGCCCGAGCTCGTGCATGGACTCGTGGAACGCCCGGTGCCGGTCCGAGCCGGTGGTGAGCTCGAGCGGGCCGGCGATGTGGGCGATCCGGCTGTGTCCCAGCTCGGCGAGATGATCGAGCGCGAGACGGATGCCGCGCCCGTCGTCCGCCGTGGCCGAGGGAAAGCGGCCGTCCTCGCTGCGCCGGTTGACGAGTACGACGGGAATGCCCGGGTCGAGCAGGTCGTCGGGGAGCTCGTGGTCACGCCGGGAGGTGGCGGCGATGATCCCGTCGACCTGGCGGGCGCGCATCGCCTGCCAGTCGATGCGCTCGCGCTCCAGGTCGTTGTCGGTATTCGCCATCAGAGGCGTGTAGCCGTCCTCCTCGAGACGGTCTTCGATGCCGCGCAGGATCGGAGGGAACAGGGGATTGGTGAGATCGGGGATCAGCACGCCGATCGTGTAGGAGCGGTTGGTCTTGAGCCCGCGAGCGATCGGATTGGGCCGGTACCCCAGCTTCTCCGCGGCTTCCAGCACGCGACGCGCGGTCTCCTCATTCACCAGAGCCCGGGTCTCCACATTGAGCGCCCGCGAGGCGGTGCCGGGGTGCACGTTTGCCACCCGCGCGACGTCCCGCAGCGTCGCCCGGGCGGTCACGCTCTCTGGCCTCACCGCCATGATGGGGGGATTATGCACGCGTTTGCAGTCGTTTCGGGGTGAGGACCGAGACCGTCAGCCGCGGTTCCGCGTGGGCGCCCCTGCGCCGGCCGGCGTTCCGCTCGATCTGGACGGCGCTGCTCGGGTCTCAGGTCGTGGTGTGGATGCACAACGTCGGAGCGGTGACGGTGGTGGCCTCGCTGTCGGACTCCCCCACGCTGATCGCGGCCGTCCAGACGGCCACGAGCCTTCCTGCGGTGGTGCTCAGCCTCGCCGCGGGAGTCACGGCCGACATCGTGGACCGCCGGCGTCTGGTGCTCGCCGCCCAGGCCTGGATGGCCCTTGCCACCGCGGCCCTGGCGGCCGTGACTCTCGCGGACGCCGCCACCCCCTGGCTCGTGCTCGGCCTGACGCTCGCCCTGGGCGCCGGCATGGCTCCCACGATCCTCGCCTACCAGGCCATGACGCCCGATGCGATCGGCGAGGACGAGCTGCCACAGGCGGTTGCGCTCAACAGCGTCGCGATCAACCTCGCCCGGGCGGTGGGGCCGGCGCTCGCGGGATTGCTCATTGTCGCGCTGAGCGCAGGGGCGCTGTTTGCGATCGAGTCCGTGGTGATCGTGGCCATCATGGTGGTGGTCTTCCTGCTGCGGGTGCCCTCGCCACGGCCGGCACATCCCGAGCCCTTCGGCTCAGCGCTGCGTGCCGGCGCCCGCTACGTTCGCTTCTATGGACCGGCGCGCAACGCGCTGACCCGGGCCGGGCTCTTCGCCGTCTGCGCAAGTGCGCTCTGGGCGCTGCTGCCGGTGGTGGCCGTGGGGCCTCTGGACCTCGACTCCCGCGGTCTCGGGCTGCTCATGGGCTGCGTTGGCGCTGGTGCCCTGGCCGGGGCTGTCGTGATGCCGCGCGCCCGGCGCCGGCTCGGGCTCGACGTGCTGATCCCGGTGGCCAGCGGCGTGCTGGCCGCCGGGTTCGCCGCGCTGGCGTGGGTGCGCGAGCCCGCCGTGGTGGCCGTGGCCCTGCTCTTCACCGGCGCCGCCTGGCTCACGGTCCTGTCCTCGCTGAACACCGCCGCGCAGCGGGCGGCCGCGGGCTGGGTGAGAGCGCGGACCCTGTCGAGCTTCCAGTTCGTCCTGCAGGGCTCGCTTGCGCTCGGCAGCCTGGCCTGGGGGTTCACGGCCGCCGGGCTCGGCGTGGAGACCGCGCTCCTGATCGCCGCCGGCGGACTGCTGGCCGGAGTCGTGGCGGGACTGCGCTGGCCGCTCGCGCCGGGAGAGGACGTGGACCTCTCTCCGGCGTCTCCCTGGTCGTCTCCCGAGGTCGCCCTCGAGCCGCGGCCGGCCGACGGGCCGGTGCTCGTCACGCTCGAGTACCGCGTGCGGGCCGAGCGAACCGACGAGTTCGTCTCCGCGATGACCGAGCTCGGCCGCGTCAGAAGGCGCGACGGGGCCCACGCCTGGGACCTCTACGAGGACCTCGAGGACCGCGGCCGTTTCCTCGAGACGTTCACCGTGGCCTCGTGGGAGGAGCACCTGCGCCAGCACGAGCGCGGCACGGTGGCCGACCTCGACGTGGAGCGGCGGGTCAGGGAGCTGCACGTGGGCCCGGGGCCGCCCGTGGCGCGTCATCTGCTCTCCGCCTGGGCCGCGCGAGGCCGGGCCCCGTGAGCTCAACATCCAGCGGGCGCACTTCCCCCGGGTGACGTCCGCAAACGATCGCAGTACCGTGTCGTCCATGCCCTACATCAGCTACGTCGACCCGGCGACCATCGAGGACGTAGAGGTGCTGGACATCCTCGAACGCGCGCGCAAGCTCGGCACGCCGAGGCCCGAGAGCCAGGCCATTCGCGCCCATCACCCCGAGGTGATGAAGGCTTTCAACCAGGCCTGGGAGACGTTCTTTCGCCAGGGGGTGACCGACCACTCGGTCAAGGAGCTGTGCCGGCTGTACATCTCGAAGTCGGTGGACTGCGAGTACTGCGGTGGGCAGAGGTCGGTGACGGCGGCCGAGCAGGGCACGACGGAGCGCCAGATCGACGAGATCCTCGAGTTCGAGAGCTCTGACCGGTTCGACGCGAGGGAGAAGGCGGCTCTCACCTGGGCGATGGCCATCGCCTGGGACGCGGACATAGCCGACGACGAAGCGTGGGCGGAACTGCACCGGCACTTCAGCGAGCCGCAGCTGATCGAGCTCGGCCACTTCATCGCGCTGACCCTCGGCCAGCAGCGCATGCTCAAGACCGTGCGGATCAAGCACGGCGAGTACATGGCCGACACGGAGGCCGGGCTGGCCCCCGAGGTGGCTAGCTGACCGAGGCGCCCGCGCGCTCGCGGACGGCGGCGACGATCGAGTCGGGCGTCGGCATGAAGGCGTCCTCGAGCGGAGGACTGTAGGGGATCGGCGTCTCGTCGGTGGCGATCACCCAGGCGTCGTCGAGATCGTGAAGCGCCTCGGCCGCCACGGCGCCGAGCAATCCGGCCGCCCATCCCCCCAACCTCGGCCCCTCCTCGACAGCGACCAGACGATTCGTGCGCTCCACTGAGGCGAGCACCGTGTCGAGATCGAGCGGGCGCAACGTGCGCAGGTCGATCACCTCGGCGTCGATGCCTTGTCCGGCCAGGTCCTCGGCGGCTGCGAGCGAGTCCCGTACGCCCTTGGCCACCGACACGAGCGTCAGGTCGGATCCGCGCCGGGCAACGTGGGCCTCGCCGAGCGGCACAACGTCACCGTTCTGCGGGGGCGGACCCTTGACCGAGTAGAGGCGCTTGTGCTCGAGGAAGACCACCGGGTTGTCATCGCGGATCGCCGCCTTGAGCAGGCCCTTGGCGTCGGCCGGGTTGGAGGGCGCGGCGATCTTCAGGCCGGGAACGCCCTGGAACCAGGTGGCGTGGATCTGCGAGTGCATCGCCCCGAACCGGCCGCCGCCGCCGACGGCCGACCGCACGACGAGCGGCACCGGGCCCTGCTCGTTCGAGACGTACCAGAACTTGGCCGACTGGTTGACGAGGCTGTCCATCGGCAGCGCCATGAAGTCCCCGAACATGACCTCGAAGACCGGCCGAAGCCCGGTGGTGGCAGCCCCGAAGGCCGCACCGGCCAGCGCGAGCTCCGAGATCGGGGTGTCGAAGACGCGCTCGTCCCCGAAGCGCTCGTGCAGCTCGGGGGTCACCTTGAAGACGCCGCCCGGTGCGGCGACGTCCTCGCCGAAGAAGATGACCGACGGGTCGCGCTCCAGCTCCTCGGCGATCGCATCGCGGAGCGCCACGCGGAACTCCAGCTGCGAGCTGGAGTCGCTCAGGGCGCGAACTCCGTCGCGCGCTCGGAGTTCGGCTCCGGGTAGGGCGCGCCGAGCGCTGCCTCACTCGCGCGCTGCATCGCCTCCTTCGCGCGAGCGGCTGCGCCATCGAGCTCCTCGTCCGGAACGCCGGCCTCCGCCAGCCGCCTCCGGGCCACTATCAGCGGGTCGCGCTCCAGCCAGGTCTCGAGCTCGCCCTTGGGCCGGTACGTGGCCGGGTCGGACTTCGAGTGGCCGTAGTGGCGATACGTCTCGCATTCGAGCAGGCTCGGGCCCGCCCCGGCGCGCGCCACCTGGACCGCTTCCTGCGCCGCCTCGTGGACGGCGATCACATCGTTGCCGTCGACCATCCGCGACGGGATGCCGTAGCCGGCGCCGCGCGCGACGATCGAGCCCCCGGCGGTGACCTTCTGCATCGGCGTGAACTCGCCGTAGAGGTTGTTTTCGCAGACGAAGACCACTGGGAGCCGCAGCACCTGCGCAAAGTTGAGGCACTCGTGGAAGTAGCCCTGGTTGGTGGCTCCGTCACCGAAGAAGGCCACCGCCACGCGCCCCTGGCGCTGCGCGCTGAGCCCTGCGCCGGTGGCGGCGGCGATGCTGCCGCCCACGATGCCGAAGCAGCCGACCAGGCCGTGCTCGAGGTCGATCACGTTCATCGACCCCGCGCGGCCACCGCACACTCCGGTGGCCCGGCCGAGCATCTCGGCCGCGAGCGGCTCCGGCTCGGTTCCCTTGGCCAGCGCGTGGCCGTGCCCGCGGTACGTACCGGCCGCGTAGTCCTCGGGGTCGAGGGCCATGCAGACACCCACGGGGACGGCCTCCTGCCCGGCCGACAGGTGAGTCGTACCGTGAACCTCCCCCTTCAGGAAGAGCCGATGCATCTCGTGCTCGAACTCACGGATCAGCGCCATCCGCTCGAAGGCACGGACGTAGCGCTCGGGGTGCTCTATCGAAGGCGCCGGGACCGCGGGGGCTTCCGGTAGCTCCGTCCCCAGTATCTCCACATCGCTGACGGCCGAGCGCTCGGGCTCGCCGACGGGCGTCTTTCGTCGTGCTTTCCTCTCCGTGGCCAAGCCGCAGCTAGGATAGCGCAATCGATTGCAGTGACAAACGGGCTGTCAGCCGCGCGCCGGCAAGCCGAGGAGCCCGCGCGCTTCGGCGGCATCCGCGGGCCGCCGGTCGAGCAGCGGCGCAAGCGTCACGGCCTTCTCCACGAGCTCCGCATTAGATCCGGCTCGCCGGTCCGCGGTCACCCGCAGGTTGTCCTCGAGGCCCACCCGCATGTGACCGCCCGTCATCAGCGCCGTGGCCGCCAGGTGGAACTGGCCGGGATAGCCGACGCCGGCCGCCGACCACGTGAAGCGGTCCTCGCCGAACAGCGCGGTCGCGGTTTGGCGCATGTGGACCATCTGGTCGATCGAGGCCGCGTTGGCGCCCAGCACCCCGAGCACGAACTGGACATGGAAGGGGAAGTCCACCAGGCCCTGCTCGGCCAGATGATGGAGGTTGTAGAGGTGGCCGACGTCGTAGGCCTCGTACTCCGGCTTGGTGCCCGCCTCGCGGAACAGCTCGGACAACCGGTAGAGGTCGCTGAAGGTGTTGCGAAAGACGTAGTCGCGCGTGGACTCGAGGTACTCGGTCTCCCAGTTCGCCATCTCCGGTCGGTGATGGACCTGGAAGATCCCGAAGTTGAAGCTGCCGCAGTTGAAGGTGGCCATCTCGGGGCGGCACTCCGTGACCACGCGGGCGCGCTCCTCGATCGTCATCCCCACCCCGCCGCCGCTGGTGGGCTGGGCGATCGCGTCGCAGCGCTCGCCGATGCCGGCGAGCACCTCGCGGAACAGGCCCATGTCGGCCACCGGCTTGCCCGTCTCGGGCTCGCGCACGTGCACGTGCACGATGGCCGCGCCCGCGTTCGAGGCGCCCTCCGCCGAGGCGACGATCTCCTCCGGCGTGACCGGGATCGCCGCGCTCTGGCCGGGCACGCTCATTCCGCCGGTGAGCGCGCAGGAGAGGAACACGGGCTGGAGGCTCACGGCGCCGCCACCACCTCCGCCTCGAGCCGCTCGGGCGGCCGCAGTCGCCGGGGCGACAAGGGGAGCACCGAGGCCACGAACCCGGCCGCCACCGCCACGAGCACCCACAGGCTGGCCGAGAACGAGCCGGTGGCGTCGCGCACCGCCCCGAGCAGGATCGGCCCCACCGCGGTGATGGTGTAGCCGGCGCCCAGCATCAGGCCCACCACCGCGCCGGTATCGGCCGGGTTGCCGGCCACGTCGAGCGGCAGGGTCATGGTCAGCGGGAAGGTCGCCCCGATCCCGAGGCCGGCCAGGACGGCCCACAGGAAGCCGCCCCCGGGCAGCGCGGCGATCCCGACGGTGGCCACGAACAGCGAGCCCGCGCAGAGCGTGAGCCACTGGCGCCGCGAGCCGCCGCGGTCGGCCAGCCAGGGCACGAGCAGGCCGCTGGGCAGCGCGGCGATGGCCATCACCGCCAGCAGCGCCCCGGCGTCGGTGTCGCTCCAGCCGCGCTCCTGGAAGGAGTCGGGCATCCAGGACACGAGGCCGTAGTAGACGATCGACTGCAGGGCGAAGACGCCCGCCAGCGCCCACACCACGCGGCGGCCCCAGGGCAGGCGCGGCGGCGGCTCGGCCTGGACCCGTTCTCGCTCGGCCGGGGTGAAGAACAGCCAGCCGGCGAAGAAGAGAATCGTGCAGATCGAGAAGGCCAGGAGCGCCGCGCGCCAGCCGCCCCAGGCCGCGGCGATCGGCACGGCCAGCGCCGACGACAGCGCCGCGCCCATGTTGATGCCCGTGGTGTACACGCCGCTCGCGAAGGCCGGGCGGTCGGCGAAGCGCTGCTTGACGGCCACCGGCATCAGCGCGCCGGCCAGCCCCATTCCCACGCCGATCGGAAAGGTGAGCGCCAGCACCAGCGGGGCTCCGGGCGCCACGGCCCGGGCGATCCCGAAGACGGCGATCCCGGCGAGGCAGGCGCCGATCGCGCCGCGCGTGCCCAGTCGCGCGGCCACGTAGGCCGCCGGCGGCGCGAACAGGCCCATGCACAGCACCGGGATGGTGCCGAGCAGGCCGGCCACGGCGTGCGAGACGTCGAGGTCTTCGTCGATCTCGGGCAGCAGCGGGCCGACACCCACGAGCTGGGGTCGCAGGGCCAGCGCGCCCAGGAACAGCGCCGCCAAGAGAAACAGGGAATGCTCGCGGGCACCGCCCGCTCGCTGGTCAATGCCGCCCCTCACGGGCGCACGATGACCTTGAGAGCGCCGTCCTCGCGCTCGGTGAAGACCCGGTAGGCGTCGGCGAAGTCCTCGAGCGGGAACCGGTGTGTCACCAGCTCCGTAGCCGCAGCCGCCCGGCGGCCACCATCGCGATCGCCTCCGGCATCTCGCCCGCCGCCGCGCGAACGCCGGCGAGCTCGACCTCGTCGAGAACGAGGCGGCGCAGCGGGTATGGAGGACGGCTCGAGCGGGATACCGATCACCGCCACGCGCCCGCCCTTGCGGACCGCTTCCACGCACTGACCCACCGCCACCGGATTACCGGAGCACTCGAGCGCCACGTCAGCGCCGCGCCCGCCGGTGCGCTCGCGCAGCGACTCGACCGTGTCCTCGGCGGTGAAGTCGACCGTCTCGTGCCCCAGCTCGCCCGCTCTTGCCAGCCGCGCGCCGCGACCGACGACGATCACGCGGCGCGGCGCCGAGGGCGCGGGCGCACTCGGCAACGAGCATGCCCATGACGCCCGGACCGACCACCGCCACCGTGTCGCCTGGCGCCTGACCGCCGCGCTTGACGGTGTGCAGGGCGATGGAGGTGGGGTCGAGCATCGCCGCCTCCTCGTCCGAGAGCGAGTCCGGCACACGGAACACGCTCTTGACCGAATGGACCACGTAGTCGGCGTACGAGCCCTGGGTGTAATGGCCGTACTGGCGGTGGAGACGCTCGTCGCCGAAGTTCTCGCAGAGGTTGTAGCGGCCCTCCACGCACATCCGGCAGTAACCGCAGCCGGCGTGCGAGGTGCCGGCCACGCGCGTGCCCGTCTCCCAGCCGAGGTCGGAGGCGCCCGGTCCCAGCTCGACCACCTCGCCCACCCATTCGTGGCCGGGGATGAAGGGGAACTCCTTGGGCCAGAAGCCCGGATAGTCGCCGGCGATGATGTGCGGGTCGGTGCCGCAGATGGCCACCGCCTTCACCCGGCAGAGCACCTCGAACGGCCCCGGGCTCGGGACGCGGCACGTCCTCGACCGAGAAGCGGTCCGGCTCGTGCACCACCAGCGCCCGCATCAGGTGACCGCCACGGGGTCGATCATCGAGCCGGTGGCTCCCCGGATCCGCAGAGGCAGGGCCACGAACAGGAACTCGCGCGCGCCCGCGGCCGCCAGCTCCTCCAGGTCGAGGCTCTCCATGATGTAGATACCCCTTTCGATCAGGAGCAACGTGTGCACCGGCTGCGGGTTCGACGGCTCGCCGCGGTCGGGTGCCGGCTGCACCTCGTAGGTCTCGGTGTCGGAGCCCGTGGCCACCACACCCCGCTCGGCCAGGAGCCGGGCGGCGGAGATGTCCGGTCCGGGGCCGCGGTGCTCGGCCATGAGCTCTTCGTCGGGCCAGTGGCGCATGTAGCCCGTGCGCACCAGGGCCACGTCGCCCGCCCCCGCCCCCACGCCGGTGCTCGACTCGATCGCCTTCAGCTCGTGGGCGCCGACGGCCTCGCCGCGGCCCAGGAAGGGAACCCCGCGGTGGGCGGGCACGTCGTAGAGCACGCCGCGCCGCCACAGGGGCGGGATCTCGGTGGCGTCGCCGCGCAGCGGGCCGAAGTCGCCCAGGTGCTCGGCCGCCGCGCCGCCGTTCCAGCGGTCGCCGTCGCCGATCGTCATGTGGGCGTGGGCGTCGATGTGGGCTCCACTGTGGGTGGTGCCCATCACCAGCTCCGACATGTAGCCCAACCCGACCTCGTTGCCCGGCCCCCAGGGCTGGTCGCCGGCGGCGCGGATGCCCTGTGGGGTGCGGTAGGACAGCACCTCGAAGTTGGGGTGGCCGGGGAACAGCGGCATGCGGGGAAAGCGGTCCCGGGCCAGGGCGAACACCCGGCCGCCGCGCACCAGCCGGGCCGCCTCCACCACCTCTCCGGGCGCCGGAACCGCGGCCAGGCGCTGCAGGGCGGCGGCCAGCAGGGGTGCAGCCTCCTCGCGCGCGGCGGTCAGGCCGGGGGCGATCCGGTCGAGCGAGTGGCGCGCCTTGCCGACGGCCCGCTCGCGGGACGTTCGCCCCGACTGGATCCAGCCGGCCACCAGGCCCATCATCGTCTCGAGGAAGGACAGCGAGTCCGCGGCCTGCACCACGTCCGCCTCGGGCCAGCCACCCTCCTCGTGGACGCGCACCAGCGCCTCGACCTCCTGCACCAGCGCGGGCTCGGCCGCCTGCTCGCGCAGCCATTCGCCCACGATCCGCGCGCAGCGCTCCTGGTGCCAGCGGTTGTAGTCGGGGTCGTCCCAGGACACGGCCGAGTCCCACCCCGGGTCGGGATCGGGATAGGCACGCTCGGCGTCGTGGGTCACTGCCGCCACCCGCACGGCCTCGCCGGCGTCCGGGTCCAGGCGCTGGGCCCAGTAGAGGGCACGCTCCATGTGGGCGTAGTGAGGATGCACCTCGGCCATCCACTCTCGCGCGCGCTCGACCAGCTCGGTCACGTGGTCACCGGCCGGGCCTGGAGCACGAACAGCTCGCCGTCCTCCACCGCCCACTCGATGTCCTGGGGCGTGCCCAGCCGCTCCTCCAGGTCCGCCCCCAGGGCGGCCAGCGCCTTCAGGGTCTCCGGGTCCACCGCCGGCTCGCCGCCCTCGTCGGGATCGAGCTCGCGCTCGACGGTCCCGCCGTCGGGGGCGCTGACGATGGCGAACGGCTGCACGGTCAGCTTCTCCTTCTTGACCTGACCGTCGCGGGCGAGAACGAAATGGTCGGGCGTCACCTGGCCCGACACGGCGGCCTCGCCGAGCCCGAACACGGCCTCCACCACCATGCGGTCGCGACGCCTTCGCACCGGATCCATGGTGAACAGGACACCCGCGGCGTCCGCGGCCACCATGCGCTGCACCACCACCGCCATGGCGATGTCGTCGAGCGAGCCCTTCTTCTCCCGGTAGAACAGAGCGCGCTCGGAGAAGAACGAGGCCCAGCAGTCGCGTACCCGGTCCATCACCGCCTCGGCGCCGCGCACGTGCAGGTAGGTCTCCTGCTGGCCGGCGTAGCTGGCGGTCTCCGAGTCCTCGGCACAGGCGCTCGAGCGCACGGCCACGTGCACCTCGTCGCCCAGTTCGGCGTGCGCCTCCCGCACGGCCTCGATCAGCTCCGGCGACGGCTCGATCGCCTGCACGAGCTCCTGAGCGCGCTCGGCCGCCCGCTCGCCGGCGCCCTCGGCGAGCACCCCCCGCAGCTCGTCGCCGCCGTCGGACAGGCTCTCGGCCAGTGCGGTGGCCTGCACCACGAACCCCGGCGGCACGGGCAGGCCGAGCTCGGCCATGCGCGCCAGCGAGGCTCCCTTGCCACCCGCGGTCTCCACCTCGCGGCAGCCCGCCTCTGAGAAGCGCAGCACGCTCATTCGTCCACGATCGCAATCGCTCGCACCGGGGAGGCCGTGACCCCCACCCACTTCACCGGCAGCACCACGAGCTGGAAGCCGTGGGGGCGGCCGATCTCCTCGAGGTTCATGAGGTTCTCGAGGTGCCAGTACTCCTCGTCCCACATCACCCGGTGCGCCTCCCAGAACTGCTCGCGCTCGAACATCGCCCACACCGGCGGATCGAAGGTGATGGCGTCGATGCCCATCATCCGCACACCCCGCTCGATGAGCCAGCGCGTGGCCTCGGCGGTCATCCCGCAGTGGTCGGTCCGGTAGCGCTCCTCGGTGTTGTAGGCCCCGGCGCCGGTGTGGATCACGACGATGTCGCGCTCCTTGACCGTGTACTCGATGCGCTCGAGCTCGGCTTCCACCTCGGCTGCGGTGATGCCGTGCCCGCTCTCCGCGGACGTGAAGTCGAGCAGCACGCCGTCGGAGACACACCAGTCGAGCGGGATCGTCTCGGGGCCGCCGGCGTCGGGGACGATGTGGCGGCGGGCGTCGCAGTGCGTGCCCACGTGGTCGTCCTGGACCACCAGACAGTGGGCGGTGAGCGAGGTCACGCCGTACTCGGTGGCGCCGATCCGCTCCGCGAACTGCTCGTGGGTCTCGAGCACGGCCAGCGCCGGCGGCGGAACCCGGGGGAAGGTCAGCATGTCCGCGTGGACCGGCATGGACAGGTCGACGATGCGTCTCACCGCCTCGCCTCCTCGCCGACGCTGTCGCGCAGCAGCTCGGCGGCGCCCATGAGGTGGTCGTGCATTGCCCGCGAGGCGGCCTCCGCATCCCCGTGCCGCAGCGCCTCGACGACCGGGACGTGGCGCTCCGAGAGCGCCACCAGGTCGATGCCCGGCCGAGACACCGTCAGGTAGGTGCGCGAGTAGGGCTCGAGCATGCTCCACTGATGGACCAGCGTGCCGTTGCCCGACGCGCGCACGATGGTGGCGTGAAAGGAGGCGTTGGCCTGCGACTGCTCATGAGCGTCGCCGTCGCGCGCCGCGGCGCGCATGCGCTCGATCAGACCCTCGAGCTCGTCGAGCCCGTCGTCGTCTATGCGCTCGGCGGCCAGCCCGGCGGCCAGCGCCTCGAGGGCGGCGCGCACCGGGAAGGCGTCCATGAGCTCCTCGGCCGAGAAGGCACGTACCGAGCAGCCGCGGTAGGGCTCGTGCACCACGCAGCCGACCTGTTCGAGGTCGCGCAGCGCTTCGCGGACGGGCGCCTGGCTGACCCCCAGCTCCTGGGCGATGCGCGTCTCCACGAGCCGGCTGCCCGGCTCGTAGCTGCCCTCCACGATGCGCTGCAGGATCACGTCCTTGATCTGCTCGCGCAGGTTGCTCCGGGTGAAGGGAAGTGTCTGGGTGGCTGCGGACTCGGTCACCGGCCCCTCCTCAGCACCACGGCCAGCGCCACGCCGGCGCCGACGACAAGCACGCCGGCCAGTGGCAGGACGCGCTTCATGACCGCGCCGCCCGCTCAGCTCGCCGAGGTCGAGCACCTCCTCGGTCGGGCGTTCGGCGGGCTCCGCCGGCGCGGCGGCGCCGTTCCCCGATCACGGCGGCCTCACCCCCGCCCGGCAGTCGCATGCGGGGCTCATCGGCGGTGGCGCCGGCACGTCGGCCGGAAGGGCCGCCGCCACCGCCACTCCGGCGGCAGCCACGGCTGCGCCGGCCGACGGCTCGGCGGTCGTACGCCGGAGGCGGCCGAAGCGGCGGAGGGCGCTTCGCCTCATCCCCATCTGCACGGCCAGGCAGTCGGCGAAGCGGTCCATCATCTTCGCGCTGACCTCCTGCATCACCCCGCGGCCGAACTGGGCCGCCGGTCCGGTGACCCGTTCAGGTCGGTTTCCACGTTCACCCGCGTGCCCTCGGCCACCTCGGCCATAGTCGAGGTGATCGTGGCCTCGGCGCCGCCACGGCCGCGGGCGTCGCGCGCCCTCGCGCGCAGCACCGCGCGGCGGGCGGACTCGTCGGCCTCCGCTATCTCGATGGTGCCGCTGTAGGTCGACGCGATCGGGCCGATCTTGACCTTCATCGTGCCCTGCTAGCGATCGCCCTCTGAACCCGTCGATGCTGGCTCCCGGGAGGCAGGGCGCCACTCGCTCGAACGTCGAGCAGGACAGCCCAAGCCTCGTCCACCGTGGCCGGCACGATGAGCTCGTTCTCGAGCTTCACCGAAGCCCGCCGGCGTCGTCGATCATCGTCTCGTAGAACGCGCGCTCACGGGACTCGAGGTGCGGGATGGCCTCCCCCACCACCAACCGCTGGAAGTGCTCGGAGTCCATGTGCGCCTGGTAGCCGGCCTCGTCCACGTACTGCTCGTACAGGTAGAAGAGGCGCGGGTCCTCGGCCGTTCGGTGCGCCTGGTAGAAGAGGTTGCCGGGCTCGGCCCGCGAGGGCTCGGTCATCTCCTCGATGATCCGGACGATGCGGTCCTCCTCGCCCTCGTTGGCACGCCACAGCGCCGATACGACATAGGCCATGTCAGGTGTCTCCCTTCGCTCCGATTGGGTTGCGCAGCACTCCGATTCCGTCTATCTCGAGCTCCACCACGTCGCCCGGCTCGAGCCGGCGGTCGAGCTCGAGCCCTGATCCGCCCGTGGCCGTCCCGGAGCCCAGCACCTCGCCCGGGTAGAGCGTCTGGCTGCGCGACGAGTAGGCGACCATGTCGGCGAAGCGGTGGTGCATGCTCGCGCTGGTGTCCTCGCCCCACAGCTCGCCGTTCACGCGCACCCGCATGAGCGTGTCCGAGGCGTCGATCTCGTCGGCCGTGACCAGGCAGGGGCCGAGCACGTTGGAGCCATCCCAGTCCTTGGCCTTGCCAGGCCCCATGCCGACGGGGAGCTCGCGCGTCTGCACGTCGCGCGCCGACACGTCGTTCCAGATCGTGTAGCCGAAGATGCAGGCGTCGGCGTCGCCGGCGGCCACGTCCCGGCAGCGGCGGCCGATCACGGCGGCCAGCTCGAGCTCGTGGTCGAGCCGGTCGGTCCACGCGGGCCACGGGATCGTCGCCTCCGGCCCGATCACGGTGTCGGGCATCCCCTTGTAGTAGGCCGGCACGTCGTACCACTCGTCGGGTATCTCGCGCCCGAGGCGGCCCAGCGCGCCCTTGAGGTGGCCCTCGAAGGCCAGGAAGTCACGCAGCGAGCGGGGCCGCAGGGGGGCGAGCAGACGAGCCGAGGTCACCGCCCGGGCGTCGCCGGCCGGCGCTCCGGCCTCGATGAAGGCGATCATGTCGCCCTCGAAGCCGAGGTCGACCACGCCGCCGTCCTCGAGGGCTCCCACGCGGGGCCCGTGGCCGGCGTCATAGGTGACGAGCTTCACGCCGCCGCCCTCCTCACCGCGTCGGCGATCTTCACGTAGCACCCGCAGCGGCACAGGTTGCCCCCCAGCGCCTCGGCGATCTCGTCGTCGCTGGGATGCGGCCGCTCGCGCAGCAGGCTGGACGCGGTGAGCACCATCCCGGGCGTGCAGTAGCCGCACTGGAAGGCCCGCTCCTGTGCGAAGGCCGCGGGCACGGGGTCGGCGGGATCGAGCCCCTCCACGGTGGTCAGCTCGCGCCCGGCCGCCTGGGCGGTGAGAAGCAGGCAGCCCGACACCGGCTCCCCGTCGAGCAGGACGGTGCAGGCTCCGCACACGCCGATTCCGCAGGTGGCGCGCACGCTGCGGTAGCCCTCGCGCCTGAGCGTCTCGAGCAGGGTCTCGTCGCTCGGGGCGTCGAGCTCGGCCCGCCGGCCGTTCAGGATCAGCTCGACGATCACCGCGGAGCTCCCCCGTCCAGGGCGTCGGCGGCCTCGAGCACGCGCTCGGCCGTCATCGGCAGCTCGGTCAGCTGCAAGCCGAGCGAGGCGAGCGCGTTGCCGATCGCCGCGGGCACCGGCGGCAGCGCCGTCTCGCCCAGGCCGTGCGCCTCGGCGCCCTCGCTCTCGATCAGCTCATGGGTCAGCCGGCCCGGCATGTCGCCGATCGCCGGCAGGTTGTAGTCGCTCAGGTTGGTGCCGGTGAGCTGGCCGTCCGACTGCTCCACCTCCTCGAGGAGGGCCGTGCCCAGGCCCATGATCATCGAGCCCTCGTTCTGCAGCTCGGCCCCCTTGCGGTCCACCACCCTCCCGGCGTAGACAGCGGCGTGGAGATGCTCCACGGAGATCTCCCCGGTCTCGTCGTCCACCAGCACGTGGGCGGCGGCCGCCCCCTGGTGCCAGTGCGTCGAGGCGATCCCCTGGCCGGTGTCGGGATCGAGGCCACCGTCGTTCTCCACCTCGCCGTAGCCCCGCTCGCCCCCGTTGGCGTTCAGGTCGGCCACGGCCTCGCGCAGGGCCCGGCCCATCATGTGGGTCGAGCGGCTGGAGGTGGTCCTCGTGTCGTAGGGCGAGCTGTCGGTGTCCGGGTCCGGAACCTCGATCTGGCCGGGCTCGCAGCCCAGCAGCTCGGCCCCCATCACGCGCAGCGATTCGCGCACGCCCTGCCCCATCTCGCAGGACGCGCTGCGAACGACGTAGCCCACCGGCGTGCGCTCCACGGCGATCGCGGCCCGGCTCGGGGTCTGCATGCCCTTGAGCAGCACGCACAGGCCCTTGCCCTCGGGGTGGCGCTCGTAGTCGACGGCATCCGCCGCCGCCTGCAGGCACTCCTCGAAGTGCACGTCGTGCATGACCTCGCCGGTGGCAAACCGGTCGCCGTCGCGCAGCAGGTTCTTGCGCCGCAGCTCGAGCGGGCTCATTCCCAGCCGCTCGGCCAGCAGATCCATCGCGCGCTCGGACGCCCACACCGACTGGGTGGCCCCGTAGCCCCGGAACGCGCCGTTGGGAGGCAGGTTCGTGTACACCGCAAGCGAGTCCACCCGCACGTGCGGTATCCGGTAGGGACCCACGCCCGCGTAGCCGAGCTTGGTGGCAACTCCCGGGCCGCAGTCCGCGTAGGCGCCGGTGTCGACCCAGCAGTCGAGCTGCTTGGCCACCAGCGTGCCGTCCAGCCGGGCGCCGATCCGCACGCGCACCACCGCCGGGTGGCGGTTGAGCGTCATCCACTCCTCGGCGCGGCCGAGCACCGCCCTGACCGGTCGTCCGGCCTTGCGCGCCAGGCAGGCCACCACAGCCTCGAGCCGGGTGAAGGTCTTGGCGCCGAACGAGCCGCCCATGGGAGGCGCCACCACGCGGATGCGCTCTTCGTCGAGGCCGAGCAGGCCGGCCAGATCGTCGCGCAGGTTGAACGGCGTCTGGGTGCCGGTGTGCAGCTCGAGCCGCCCGTCCTCGCGCCAGACCGCCGCGCTGGCGTGCGGCTCCATGGGCGCGTGCTGGGCGCCGGCCGTGCGGAATGTCTCGTCCACGACCACCGAGGCGGAGGCCAAGCCCTCCTCGGCGTCGCCCTGAACGAGCCGGAAGCGGTGGCAGACGTTGGTGTCCTCGAGCGGCCGGACGCCGATGGACACGGCATCGTCGGCGGAGGTGCCGGCCTCCGGGTGCAGCAGCGGTGCGCCCTCGGCCACGGCCGAGAGCGGGTCGAGCACCGCGGGGAGCTCCTCGTAGTCCACCTGCACCGCTTCGGCCGCAGCGCGGGCGAGCGCGGGCGTGGGAGCGGCCACCGCGGCCACGATGTCGCCGGCGAAGCGAGCGGGATCGGCGAGCACGGTCTGATCCTTTAGCTGGCAGCCGTAGCGGCCGAGGTCGGCCACGTCCTCGGGCAGCAGCGCCACGGTCTCATCCGAGAGCGCGGAGGCATCGATCGAGCTAACGCGGGCGTGAGGGTGTGGCGAGCGCACGAAGGCCGCGTGCCAGGCGCCGGGCAGCTCGACGTCCTGGGAGTAGCGGATCGAACCGTCCACCCGGGCGTCGCTCACGCCACCGCCTCCAGGGCGCGGCGCACCTCGACCTCGATGATGCGCTTGCGGTAGGCCGACGAGCCACGCGAGTCGTCCAGCGGGTCGATCTCACGCGCGTAGCGGCGGGCTATCTCCGCCGTCTCCTTGGGGCCGGGCGGCCCGTCGCCCGCCAGGGCGAGCGCGTCGGGCAGCTCGCGCGGGCGGTCGGACACGGCACCCACCACCACCCTCAGCCCCTGCTCGCCGCGCGCGGCCGCCACGGCCACGCAGGGACGGTCCTCGCTCCCGCGCGAGCGAAACTTGCGGTAGACCGCCCGTGACGGGCAGGGCGGGACACGCACCTCAACGAGCAGCTCGTCCGGCTCGATGCAGGTCTCGTAGAAGCCGAGGATCAGCTCCTCGATCGACACCGTGCGCGTACCTCGGCGCGACCGCAGCACCGCCCGCGCCCCCAGCGCCGCCAGCACCGCCGGCGGGTCGGAGGCGTAGTCGGCGTCGGCCAGCACGCCGCCCACGGTGGCCTGGTTGCGCACCCGTGGGCTGGCCACGAGCGAGAACGCGCGGGCCAGCACGGGCCAGCCGGCGCGCACCGCCCCCGAGCGCTCCACCGCCCGGTGGCGCGCCATGGCGCCGAGCCGCAGCTCGCCCTCCACCACCTCCACGTAGTCGATCCCGCGCACACCGCCGAGGGAGAGCAGCGCTTCGGGGCCGATCAGGTCCTGGTTCATCAGGATCGCCAGGAAGGTGCCGCCGGCCAGCACCGTGGCGTCATCGCCCCGCTCGCCGCGCGCGGCGAGCGCCTCCTCGAGGGTGGCCGGGCAGAGCCACTCCGGGTCAGCGGCCCCCACTCGAGCTCAGCCGAGGATCTCGACGACGCCGGTGGTGCCGTTCACGCGGATGCGGTCGCCGGTGGAGATGCGATCGCCCGCGTTGGTGGTGCCCACCACCGCCGGGATGCCGAACTCGCGCGCAACCACGGCGGGGTGCGACACCGCGCCGCCCGCCTCGGTGACCAGGCCGGTGATCTTCGTGAACAGCACCACCCACGCGGGATTGGTCATGCGGCAGACGAGGATCTCGCCGTCCTTGACCTGGTCGAACTCGTCCAGGGAGCGCACGAAGCGGGCGTCGCCCTCGACCACCCCGGGCGAGGCAGCCAGGCCCTTGACCTCGCCGGTGGTGGACGGCTCGCCGGCGTGGAACTTCTCCGGGAAGCCCCAGAGAGCGTTGTAGGGAAAGTCGAGCGCCGGCTGGGTGGCCGTGCCCACCCACGATGGCGGCCGCTTCTCCGAAGCCTCCTCCAGCTGGTCGCGGCGATCGCCCACCAGCTCGCGCGCGTCCACCGACGACTGGTCGGCCATCAGCAGGCGCAGCTCGTTGTAGCGGAGGTACATCACGTCCTCGGGATCGTCGAGCGTCCCCGCATCCACGAGCTTGCGGGCGATCGCGATCAGCACCAGTCGCAGCCGGGCGTTGGTGCCCTGGTCGATGTAGAAGTGATGGTCCGGGGTGAGTGGGTTCATGCTCAGCGAGCGCTCGAGCGCCGACTTGAGCTCATCGCCCTCGACGCCCTCGAGCGCCTCCTTCTTGGCGGCCTCCAGGTCGTCGCGCACCGCGCCGATGTTCGCCGAATAGTCGTAGTCGGTCGCCAGGTAGCCCCGGACCGCCTCGATCATCGGCGCCGGATCCTCGACCCAGGTGCGGAAGGCGAACTCGTGGGACCAGATGGCCTTGTAGCCGAAGGCCTGCTGGTGCGGCTCGATGCGCTCCTCGATGAACCGCTTCCCGCGGTCGGACCCCTCCAGCGCGGCGGTCACGTCGGCCGCGGTGTCGCCCTCGAAGGCGGCGGAGAGCTCGGAGTCGTCCTTGATCTCCTCCTTCATCTTCCAGAGGTCCTCGATCGAGTCCCAGTTGCGGTCGGCGACCGAGCTCTGCAGGCGTCCCATCAGCGCCGCGGCGGCGTCACCCTTCTCCTCCTCCAGCAGGCCGTTGAGCGCCTGGGTGGAGGCGAACTGGGCGAAGTTGAGCATCCAGTGGATCTTCCAGTGGCGGTCGTGGATGTCGATGGCGTCCTCGAGCAGAACCGCCATGTCGAGGAAGGACGCGCCCTCGGTGTCGTAGCCGTCGAGGTACTCGAAGTTCCGCTCGATCTCGGGGCGCAGGCGCTCGTTCCACCAGTCGAGGAAGTTCTCGGCGTAATGGGGAAGCACCCAGCCGAGGTACGCGCCGATCTTCTCGGCGTGGTCCGGGTCCCGCGGGACGCGGGGCACGTAACGCGACTGGTACTCCGTGGCCTCCGAGTGGATGCCCGGGTCGGAGGGGACGGCGGCGGTGTAGACGTAGCCGTTGATCGCCTTGGCCACCCAGTCGCAGGCGAAGGGGGTGCCGAAGCGGCGGAACATGTGGTCGCAGGTGAGCCACCAGCCGCCGATGTCGAAGAACATCGGCGAGACCGGATTGGGACAGTGCAGATCGTCGTAGATCCAGAAGAGCTCCTTCTCGCCGTCGTCCCACTCGATCGGGAACTCCTCGCTCCCGTGGAACTCGCCGAGCACCTCCTCACCCGCACTCGTGACCGTCATACGCTGCTCCTCCTCCGCTCGAACGAACCGCTGGTGTGAGCCTTCCCCGATTCGATCGTAGATAATCGATGATCTGCCGTCGGCCGGGCGGGACGCCGACTGTCCCGCGGGTCACTCGCGGACGATCAGCACCGTCCCCGCCGCGAGGAGCGCGATGCCCAGCAGCTTCTGCCAGGTGATCGCCCGCTCGTCGAGGCCGAGCACGCCGGCGCGGTCGAGCACCACCGAGAGGGCGAGCTGCCCCGCGATCACCGCGGCCGTGGCCCCGCCCGCACCCAGCTCGCGCACGGTGATCAGGGTGATCAGAACGATCGCCGCGCCGCCAACTCCGCCGAGAATCCAGTAGTACCAGGCCGGGGACTCGGCGCCCTCGTCGCCACTGAGCCCGCCGCCGACCGTGAAGGTCAGCACCAGGATGACGGCGGTTCCGACCAGAAAGCTAACGAGCGCCGCACCCAGGCTTCCGACCGAGTTCGAGATGACGTTGTTGGCCGGAGCCTGTGCGGCCACCAGCCCGCCCGCGGCCACCGTCAGGAGTACGGCGACCTCCTTGCTCACTTGGCCTCGAGCCAGTTTTCGCCGACGCCGAGGTCGACCTCCAGAGGCGGGTCCATCTCGAACGCGCCGGCCATCTCGCGGATCACTATCCCCGACGCCGCCTCCACCTCCGCCTCCGCCGCCTCGTAGAGGAGCTCGTCATGAATCTGTAGCACCAGCCGGGTCTCGAGGCCGTCGGCGCGCAGGCTGTCGCGGGCCCGCACCATGGCCACCTTGATGATGTCGGCCGCCGTGCCCTGGATCACCATGTTCACGGCGAGGCGCTCGCCCAGCGAGCGGGTCTGGAACTGACGGGAGCGCAGCTCGGGCACGCGTCGGATGCGGCCGAACAGCGTGGTCACGTGGCCCTCTTCGCGCGCGCTCTCGATCGTGCTCTCGATGAACTCCTTGACCTTCGGGAAGCGTTCGAAGTACCGGTCGATGAACTCCTGCGCCTCCTCCTGCGGGATCTGCAGGCGGTCAGCGAGCCCGTAGGCCGACAGCCCGTACACGATCCCATAGTTGACCATCTTGGCCTTCGAGCGCGTGCCGGGATCGGTCTTGCCTCCGAGGATCGCCTCGGCGGTGGCGGTGTGCACGTCCTCGCCGCGGCGGAAGATCTCCTTCAGAACCGGCTCCTCCGCGATGTGGGCCAGCAGCCGCAGCTCGACCTGCGAGTAGTCGGCCGAGATCAGCCGCCGGCCCGGCCCGGCGGTGAAGCACGCCCGGATCTCACGGCCCTGCTCGGTGCGGATCGGGATGTTCTGCAGGTTCGGGTTGGTGCTCGACAGGCGGCCCGTGGCCGTTGCGGTCTGGTTGAAGGTGGTGTGCAGCCGGCCGTCGTCCGAGATCAGCTCGGGGAAGGCATCCAGATAGGTGGACTTGAGCTTGGTCACCTCGCGCCACTCCTCGATCGCGGGAACGATCTCGTGCTCGTCGCGAATGGCCTGGAGCACGCGGGCGTCGGTGGAGAAGCCGGTCTTGCCACGGCGCTTGCGCGACAGCCCGAGCTTGTCGAACAGGATCGGGGCCAGCTGCTGGGGCGAGCCGATCGTGAACTCCTCCCCCGCGAGCTCCCAGACGCGGCGCTCGAGCTCGGCTGAGCGGACGCCGAAGCGCTTGCTGATCTTCTGCAGGCGGGCCACGTCGAGCGTGATGCCCTCGCGCTCCATCTCCACCAGCACGTCCACCAGTGGCAGCTCGACCTCGCGGAACAGGCTGGTCAGGCCGTCCTCCTCCAGGCGCTCGCGCTGGCGCTCGGCCAGCACGCGGGTCAGGACCGCGCGCTCGGCCACGCCGTCGGCGCCCTCGACCTTGGCGCCGATGCCGTTCTCGGTGGCCAGGTCGTCGAGCGGATAGCCGCGCCGAGCCGGGTCGATCAGGTAGGCCGCGACCATCGTGTCGTGCTCGAGCGGCGGCGGATCGGCGGGGTCGTCGGCCACGGCGATCGTCTTCCAGTCGTGGGCCACGACAGGCCGCTCACCGCGGGCGAGGGTGAAGGCGGCCAGCGTCTCCGCCTCGGCCACCAGCACCTCGTCGCCCGCCCAGGCGGCCACGGTGAGCGGGCCGCGGCTGACGGCGTCGAGATCGAAGGAGCCCTGGGGCGAGCCGCCGGCCGCGGCGGTGGCGACCGGGGCCGGCGCCTGGGTCGCCTCGGGCTGGGCCTCGGCCTCGGGGTCGAGCTCGCCGGCGAGCTCGGGGGCGTCGGGGTCGTTGAGGTCGAGATCGGCGCCCGCCGCGGCCCCGGCGCCGGTGACCGCCTCGTCGGGCTGCTCGCCCGGGCGCAGGGCTGCGACCGCCACCAGCTCGCCCTCGAGCCCGCCCAGCTCGGCCACCGGAACCTCGCGCGCCGGCACCCGGATCACCTCCTCGACCCGCTCGGCGGGCGCGGCGCCGTCCTCGCCCAGAGCCTCCTCCAGGCGCTCGAGGGGAGCCCGCAGCTCGAACTCACGGAAGGTCTCGCGCAGGCGCGAGCGGTCCGGCTCGCGCGCGATCACCCCGTCGAAGTCCACCTCCACGTCGACGTCGCGCACGGCGGTGGCCAGCTGCTTGGAGATGCGGGCGTTGTCGGCGTGCTCGGTGAGGTTCTGCTTGCGCTTGGCCCCCGAGATCGAATCGATGTTCGAGAGCACCCCCTCGAGGTCGCCCCACTCCTGCAGCAGCTGGGACGCGGTCTTGTCGCCGATCCCCGGCACCCCGGGGATGTTGTCCGAGGTGTCGCCCTTGAGCCCCACGAAGTCGGGCACGAGCTCCGGCGGGATGCCGTAGCGCTCGATCACCGCGTCGCGGTCGTAGACCTTCGTGTCGGTCACGCCGCGGCCTGTGGCCATCACGGTCACCCCGGGCTCGATCAGCTGGAACAGGTCGCGGTCGCCGGTGAGCACCGTCACGTCGATCCCCTGCTCCCGCGCCTGGCGAGCCAGCGTGGCGATCACGTCGTCCGCCTCGTAGCCCTGCACCCGCACGTTCTGGTAGCCGAAGGCGTCGACCAGCGGCTGCATGTGCGGCCACTGCTCCTGCAGCAGATCGGGGCGCGACTCGCGGTGGCCCTTGTACTCCTCGTAGATCACCTCGCGGCCGGACATGCCCGCGTCCCACACCACGAGCGTCGGCCTGACCCCGTAGTCGGAGATCATCTTCACGAGCATCGAGGCGAACCCGAAGATCGCGTTGGTGGGCTGGCCCTTGGACGTCGCGATCGACTCGGGTAGGGCGAAGAACGCGCGATAGACGAGGCTGTTCCCGTCGATCAGGAGGAGCTCCTTGGTGGTCTCGTCGGGCACGTCTCCACACTATCGGCGCGGCCCGCCACACCCGCCCTATCATCCGGCCTGCCCATGCCCGCTCCCTCCGCCCAATTCTCGCTGACCCTCAGGGTCGCCCTGCCCGGGCGTACCGGCGGGGCGCTGGGCCGCGTGACGGCCGCCATCACCCGCGCCGGAGGCGCGATCGTGGCGGTGGACACGGTGCAGGCCAAGGGCGAGCGGACCCTGCGAGAGATCACCGTCGAGTGCTGGTCGGTCGAGCACCGCGGGCAGGTCATTTCGGCGGTCCAGGCCGTCCGCGACGCCGAGCTGGTGGAGATCAGCGACCGCACCTTCGAGGTGCATCGCCGCGGCAAGATCCACACCGGGCTCAACATGCCGGTGAAGACGCGCGACGACCTCTCGATGGCCTACACGCCCGGCGTCGCCCGTGTGTGCACGGCGATCGCCGAGAACCGCCAGAAGGCCTTCAAGTACACGATCAAGGCGAACACCGTGGCCGTGGTGTCCGACGGCACGGCGGTGCTCGGGCTCGGCGACATCGGGCCCGAGGCCGCGATGCCCGTGATGGAGGGCAAGGCGATGCTGTTCAAGGAGTTCGCCGACGTGGACGCCTTCCCGATCTGCCTGAACACCAAGGACGTCGACGAGATCGTCGAGACGGTGATCCGCATGTCGCCCACCTTCGGCGGCATCAACCTCGAGGACATCTCCTCACCGCGCTGCTTCGAGATCGAGCAGCGCCTGAAGGAGGCCCTAGACATCCCCGTCTTCCACGACGACCAGCACGGCACGGCGATCGTCACCCTGGCCGCGCTCATCAACGCGTGCCGTCTGACCGGACGCGAGATGGAGAACCTGGACGTGGTGATGGTGGGTGCGGGAGCAGCCGGCGTGGCCGTGGCCAAGATCCTGCTCGACGCCGGCGTGACCTCGATCGTGGCCTGCGACCGATTCGGAGCTATCCACGCCGGCCGCGACGACTACGCCGCCGGCTCGATGAACGCTCCCAAGCGCTGGCTGGCCGAGAACACCAACGCCGGCCGGCGCGAGGGCCAGCCGCGCGAGGTGATCGAGGGCACCGATCTGTTCGTCGGCCTGTCGGGGCCGGGCATCATCGACGCGCCCGACCTGCAGCGCATGAACCCCGATCCCTTTGTCTTCGCGATGGCCAACCCGAACCCGGAGGTCAAGCCGGAGGACGCCGCCCCGCACGTCAGGGTGATGGCCACGGGCCGCTCCGACTACCCCAACCAGATCAACAACGTGCTGGCTTTCCCCGGGGTGTTCCGGGGCGCGCTCGACGCTCGCTCCACCGCCATCACCGAGGAGATGAAGCTCGCCGCCGCCCGCGGAATCGCCGAGGTGGTGACCGACGAGGAGCTCGATGAGGACTACATCGTGCCCAGCGTCTTCAACCGAGATGTGAGCCGCGCTGTGGCCAGCGCCGTAGCAGAGGTGGCCGCGCGCGCGGCCGGGACCGAGGTCGAGCTGGATCCGCCGACGGTCGAGCGCGCCGCCCTCCGCTGATGCGAGTCACAGTCACAGGAGCCACCGGCACCATCGGGAGCGCGTTCACGCGCGAGCTCTCCGCGCGCGGCGACGAGGTCACTGCCCTGTCGCGCGACGCGAGCCGTGCCGGCGCCGCGCTCGGCGTCGATGCCGATGAGTGGAAGGACCCCAAGGGCGAGCGGCCGCCGCTCGACTCCCTGCGCGGTCGCGACGCGGTCGTGCACCTGCTGGGCGAGACGGTGGCGCAGCGCTGGTCGGACGAGGTCAAGCGCGAGATCCGCGATTCGCGGATCCTCTCCACCCGCAACCTGGTCGAGGCGCTGGGCGAGCTGCCCGAGGGCGAGCGCCCGGACGTGCTGGTCTGCCAGTCCGCCACCGGCTGGTACGGCGCCCATGGCGACGAGCGCGTGGACGAGTCCGCGCCGGCGGCGGGCGACTTCCTGGCCCGGGTGACCGCGGACTGGGAGGCCGAGGCCGGCAGGGCGGCCGAGCTGGGGCTGCGAGTGGCGCTCACCCGCACCGGGGTGGTGCTGTCCGAGTCCGGCGGAGCGCTCGAGAAGATGCTGCCCTTCTTCAAGCTGGGCGTCGGCGGCCCGGTGGCGGGCGGAAAGCAGTACGTGCCCTGGGTCCATCTCGACGACGTGGTCGGGGCGCTCGTGTTCGCCGTCGACACGGCCGGCGCGGACGGCCCGCTGAACGTGACCGCGCCCGAGCCTGTGACCAACAAGGAGCTCTCGTCGGCGCTCGGCCGCGTGCTCCACCGCCCCGCCTTCGCCCCCGTGCCCGGCCTCGCCGTCAAGACTCTCTACGGAGAGATGGCCGAGATCGTGACCACGGGCGTGCGCGCCGTGCCGGCGAAGCTCACCGAGCTCGGCTACGTGTTCCGGCGCCCGGATCTAGAGGGCGCGCTGCGCGACGCGACGGGCAGCGGTTAGCCGGGCTGCGCTCCGCTCGGGCCAGCACTCGCCTCGGACCCTTGCCGGTGGCCGCGATCGGCGGAGCGTTCGACGAGAAACGCACCGCTATAGGTGCATAAATCGCCAGACGCCCGGGCCACCCGCCCCAACCCGCTGGTTGTGCGGGGCGGCTACTCGGGCCCGGAACGCAGGGCCTGCTGCTCCGCCCGCAGCTCGGCCACGGTCTTGCCGCCGCTGCCGAACGGGCCCTGCAGCTTCCAGCGCGAGTCGGACTTGGCCGGCCACAGCACCCAGATGATGACCGCGACGAACGACAGCAGCAGGCCGAAGGCCAGCCCGAGCTTCTCGCCGTAGCCCTTGCGTGCCGAGAGGTAGGAGGCCACGATGGCCGAGATCAGCCAGATGTAGGTGAGCCACAGCGCTCGGGCGCCGATCACGGCGAAGGTGTCGAATAGGTCCATCATGCCCCCAGATACGCCCTCTGCACTTCGGGGTTGGTCCGCAGCTCGCTCGAGTTGTCCTCGAGGGCGACCATCCCGGTCTCCAGAACATAGCCGCGTTTGGACACGTCGAGGGCATAGTTGGCGTTCTGCTCCACGAGCAGGATCGTCGTGCCCTGACGGTTGATCTCGGCGATCGTCTCGTAGATCCGCTCGACCAGGATCGGCGCGATCCCCATCGACGGCTCATCGAGCAGCAGCAGCTTGGGATTGGCCATCAGCGCGCGCCCGATCGCGAGCATCTGCTGCTCGCCGCCCGACATGGTGCCGCCCTTCTGCTTCTCGCGCTCCTTGAGCCGGGGGAACAGGGCGTAGACGCGGTCGAGGTCGTTGCCGATCCCGTCCTTGTCGCGACGCAGGTACGCGCCGAGCTCCAGGTTCTCCCGGACCGTCATGCGCGGGAAGACATGGCGGCCTTCGGGCGAGAGCGAGATGCCCATCTCGACGATCTCCTGGGGAGGTATCTCGCCGATCTCCGTGTCGTCGAAGCGGATCGTGCCCTGCCGCGGAGGGGTGAGCCCGGAGATGGAGCGCAGGGTGGTGGACTTGCCGGCGCCGTTGGACCCGATCAGCGTTACGACCTCGCCCTCCTCGACCGTGATCGAGATGCCCTTGAGGGCCTCGATGTTGCCGTAGAAGGTGTGAAGGTCGGAGACCTCGAGCAGCGCCATCAGTCCTCTCCCCCGCCCTGCCCGCCGGCCGACTCCCGCCGGGCCGCACCGGCCTCGGCCTCGGCCGCCCCCTGCTTGCCCAGGTAGGCCTCCACCACACGCGGGTTGGCCCGCACGTCGGCCGGGGAGCCCTCGGCGATCTTCTGGCCGTGGTCGAGCACGGTGATGCGCTCGGAGACCTCCATGATCACCTGCATGTCGTGCTCGATCAGCAGGATGGTGAGCCCCTTCTCGTCGCGCAGCCGGTTCATGAACTTGGTCAGCTCAGCCGACTCCTGGGGGTTCATCCCGGCGGTGGGCTCGTCCAGCAGCAGCAGCCTGGGGTCGGAGGACAGCGCGCGGGCGATCTCCAGGCGGCGCTGGTCGCCGTAGGAGAGGTTGACCGACAGGTCGTCGTGCTGGTCCTCGGCGATGCCCACGTAAGAGAGCACCTCGCGCGCCTTCGCGTCGACCTCCTTCTCCTCGCGCCGCACCCGCGGAACGCGAAGGATCGAGCCGAACAACCCGGCCTTCATACGGCCGTGCTGGCCGACCATGACGTTCTCGACCGCGGTCATCGTCCCGAACAGCCTGATGTTCTGGAACGTGCGGGCCACGCCGTCGCTCATGATCCGGTCGGGCCGGCGGCCGGTGATGTTGCGGCCGTTGAACGTGATCCGCCCGAAGCTCGGCTTGTAGAGCCCGGTGAGCATGTTGAAGAACGTCGTCTTGCCGGCGCCGTTGGGGCCGATGATCGACACGATCCCCCGCTCGGGGATGGTGAAGCTCACGTCCTCGACGGCCACCAGTCCGCCGAACACCTTGGAGACGTTCTCCGCCTCGAGCAGGGTTTCGCCGTTGCTCTCGCGCGTCTCGTCGGCGGTGGTGTCGGGTTCGCTCACGACCGCGCCTCGAAGGTCTTGTCGTCGGTGCCGAAGTCGGTGTCGCCGACTCCCACGCCTTCGCGGAGCTCCAGCTGCCGTCTTCGCTCGGGTATCAGGCCCTCGGGTCTGAGCACCATCATGATCACCAGCAGGAAGCCGAAGATGCCGAAGGACAGCTCGGTGAGGTCGAAGTCCAGCCCGATCTTCTGCGGGTAGTCGTTGAAGACGTCCGGGATCAGGTTGTAGTTGATGAACGAGAGCACGATCGCGCCCAGCAGCACGCCCTCAATCGACCCGAGGCCGCCGAGGATGACCATTGCCAGCACGAAGATCGAGAACGAGAACTGGAACTGGTCGGCGTTGACCGTGTTGAGGTAGGAGCCGAGGAACACTCCGGCGACCCCGCCGAACGCGGCCCCCGTGCCGTAGGCGAACAGCTTCGTCTTGACGAGCGGAACGCCCATCGAGGCCGCAGCCACCTCGTCCTCGCGCAGCGCGATCCAGGCCCGGCCGAGACGCGAATCGCGCAGCCGGTAGTTGATGAACAGCGAGAGGAACACCATGGCCAGCGCCACGAAGTACCAGGGTCTGAGCTCGAGCGACTGGAACGGTGCCAGGAAGGGGAGGTCGATCTTGTCGACCGGGGTGATCCCCTGGCGGCCGTTGGTGATCTTCTCCCCCGCGATCTGGATCTCGTCGCCGTTGATGACGATGCGCCCGATGATCTCGCCGAATGCGAGCGTGACGATCGCGATGTAGTCGCCGCGCAGGCGAAGCGTGGGTAACCCGATCAGCATGCCCGCGATCGTGGTCACCACCACCGCGATGATGAGCACCAGCAGGAAGTTCAGGTGTATGCCCGGCAGCTCGGAGGCCGGCGCTCCGACCAGGAAGGACCAGCCCTCGCCGCCGCCGGCGTTGACGAAGAAGCCGGACATGAACCAGCCGGACGTGAGCGCGCCCAGCGCGTAGAAGGCCACATAGCCGAGGTCGAGCAGACCGGCGAAGCCGACGATGATGTTGAGCCCCAGGGCCATCACCGCCAGGGCGAGCGCCTGAATCGCGTCCTCGATGAAGGCCCCGCCCGAATCCTGGAAGAAGGGCAGGACTATTGCCCAGACGGCGAGCGCGAGCAGGGCGCCTCGCGAGATCAGCTCGTTCTCGCGGAAGACGGTGCGAACGGCGATGAGCGCCCACAGCGCGAAGGCCATGAACAGGTTCATCTGGATCTGATCGCCCATCCACAGGGCCACCACGAGGGCTGCGGCCAGACCGAGCAGGGTGCGCCGGTCGGTCTTCAGGTCCCCGCGCTGCACCTCGGGGACGACGGTGCTCATCCGGCCTCCCTCGTCTGCTCACCCAGGAGGCCCTGCGGGCGGAAGACCATGATCAGCACGAGGTAGGCGAACACGATCGCCGGCGTCCATTCACCGCCGATCCGGTTGTCGGAGATCTGCTGGATGATCCCGATGATGAAGCCGCCGAGCACCGCCCCCCAGAGGTTGCCGATGCCTCCCATCACCGCGGCGGTGAACGCGATCAGCCCGGCCTGGAAGCCCTGGAAGAACCAGATCGTGGTCTGGTAGAGCGCGTAGATGAGGCCCGCGGCGCCGGCCATGATGCCGCCGAGCAGGAAGGTGGCCGAGATGGTGGTGTCCACGTTGATGCCCATCAGGCGCGCGGCCTCGGGATCCTGGGCGGTGGCGCGCATGGCCTTGCCCAATCGGCTCTGGCTGATGAAGCCGGTGAGGAGGAAGACGAGCGGGATGGTGGCGCCCACGGCGAGCACGTCGCCCTGCGACACCGATACCCCGGCGATGCTGAACAGCTCCTTCTGAGCGTTGATGAGGTCCGGAATGCCCTCCGGGGAGCCGCCGATCCAGAGGATGCCGACGTTCTGAAGGATGAAGCTGAAGCCCACCGCGGTGATGAGCGGGGCTAACTTCGGTGCCGTGCGTAACGGCCGG
This sequence comes from uncultured Thermoleophilaceae bacterium, assembly GCA_963808545.1. GTDB lineage: Bacteria > Actinomycetota > Thermoleophilia > Solirubrobacterales > Thermoleophilaceae > JACVRW01. The sequence continues at coordinate 712,435 of CAWEGB010000008.1, forward strand.
TAGGCCACCCTCTCGATCATCACGTTGAGCGAGCTGCTGGCCAGCATGGCCAGCACCAGAACGAGCAACAGGCCGATGAAGAGGCCGCCGACACCCGTGGACGCCGTGAGCCCGATCGTGCCGAACAGGCCGGCCGATACGAGCGAGCCGATCATGAACACCTCGCCGTGGGCGAAGTTGATCAGCTCGATGATTCCGTAGACCAGCGTGTACCCGAGCGCCACGAGCGCCCAGATCGCGCCGTTGGAGAGACCGTCGACGACGTTGTTGCCCAGCCGGGCCAGGCTGCCGTCGTTGGAGATGTCCTGGACGCCGTAGACCACCGGCATCACGAGCAGCAGGGCGATCAGGCCGTACTCGCCGATGTACTTGCGAATCCTGTCGCCGGTGTTCGCCCGTACCGGCAGGCGTGGTGCGTCGCTGCTCGCTTCCAAGACCCTCCCTTCGTGCGGATCCAATCAGAAACGGGGGGCGGACGACAAGGTCGTCCACCCCCCGGTCCCTCAATCGGGTCTGGGCGATCAGCCGCCTTCTGCCTGAATCGTCTTCTCGAAAGTGAGCTCGCCACCCTCGATGGAGTAGATCCCGTAGTCGGTCAGCGTCGTGTCGCCGTTCTCGTCGATGTCGTACGTGCCGAGCACCGACTCGCGGCCCTTGGTCTGGAACAGCGCATCGATCATGGCCTGCTTGTCGGAGCAGTCAGCACCGAGCTCCTCGCAGGTGTCGAGCACGAGCTTCATCGCCTCGTAGCCGTAGATCGAATACGGATCCGGATTGGCCTCTCCGTACTTCGCCTCGAAGTCGGAGAAGAACTTCCGGCCTTCCGGCGGGTACTCGTCGGGCGACAGCGTCGCCACCGAGACCTGCACGTTCTTGGCCACGTCGGCGGGGATGCCGCCTTCCTTCGGGTCGGCGAAGCCGGACTCGGCCACACCGTCAGGCCCGTACAGCTTCGTGATGCCGGCCGCGGAGACGTCCTTGTACAGCTGGACGGCGCCGTTGGCCGTGATCCCGGAGAAGACGAAGCAGTCAGCCCCGGAGCTCTTGACCGTCGCGGCCTGGGAGCGGAAGTTCGGAGCCTTCGGGTCGATGCCCTCGTTGCCCGCGACCTCCAGCCCGATCTCACCCGCAGCACTCTCGATGTTGCGTGCCAGACCGGCCCCGTAGACCTCCTTGTCGTTGAGGATGTAGGCCGACTTGCAGCCATCCTCATTCATCAGGGAGGCCAGCGCCGCGCCCTGAATCGTGTCCTTGGGCACGATCCGCATGTAGTGGCGGCTACCGGTGGGGTAGTACTTCTCCGGCTCGCCCTTGTCGGCGCCCGGCTCGTCCGAGGTCAGACCGACGGCCGTGTTGGCCGGGCTGATCTGAGCGATCGGCACCTCGTTGAGAATCGGGATCGAGATCGCCGACGCCCCCGAGTTGAACTCGCCGATGTAGGCCACCGCAGCGTCGTCCTGCGCGACCTTACGGGCGTTCGCCGAGGTCGCCTCCGGCGTCCACGTGCCCGCCTGGGCGGTCGAGTCGTCGAGCGACGTGTACTTCACCGTCGTCTGACCCGCCTTGCCCTTGTTCTGTTCGAGAGCGAGCTTGATGCCCTCGACCATGGCGGTCGTCTGCGGCCTCGATGCACCCTGGAGCGGGAGCGATGAATAGACGTTGACGGAATTGCCGCCGCCGTCACCACCGCTGTCGCCCGAATCGCCGCCGTCGTCTTCGTCGCCGCCGCAGGCAGTCATGCCCACAGCGAAGACTCCGAGGAGGCAGGCGAAGATTGCCAGCCAACGTACCTTCAAGATATTCCCTCCTATGGAGATAGCTCCAACCTGCCGCGGCATCCTAAGGACCGTCGGCGGCGCTCACAATCGGCACGGGGCGGCTTAACGGGGAGACAATCTGGCCCCAGAGGGGATCAGTCGAGCTCGCGCACGTAGCGGAAGCGCCCGTCGCGCAGCGCGTACAGGTACTGACGCTCGTCGTCCACGTCGCCGGTTCCCCGCAGCGTGTACGCCCCCAGGGGCGAGCGCCGTTCGCGCATCGCCAGCGCCGCCCGGGCCACGCGCTCACGGCTGCGTCCGCCCATCCGCACGGCGTCGAGGATCACGCGCATGGCCTCGTAGCCGTACACGGCCTCTGGCCGCTCCGCCTCTGGTCCTCCCAGCCGCCCGGCACGCCGCATCACCCGCCGCCCGGCCGCGTTCAGCTCCCCCGCGTCGCGCACCGAGGTGAGCGCCTCCACGCTCACCGGCGCGACGGGGAAGGGCCGCCGCGGGTCGCGGGCGAGGACGCCGGCGGTCGTGTAGACCGGGACGCCGGGCATGAGTGAGTCGAAGGCCGCCATCAGCCGCCCCGTGCCGGGCCCGGCGACGCCGGCGTAGACGATCGAGTCCGGCTCGGCCCTGGCCAGGCTGTCGGCGATGTCGGGGATCTCGTCGACCTTGCCCCGGTACTCCTCCGACTGCAGCGGAGGAATGCCGGCGCGGCGCAGCCTGGAGATGATCTGGGCGGCGAGCTCGCGGCCGTAGACCTCTTGGTCGAACACCACCACCGGCCGCTCCGCCCCTCGCTCGCCCAGCAGGTCAACCAGGGTCTCGGCCTGCAGCAGGTCACGCGGCACGACACGCACGAAGTTGCGGCGGCCGCTGGGCCACAGGCGCTCCGGCAGCGAGCGTGGGCGGCCCGGAGGGGTGGTGGTGAGCGAGGTCAGACCGTCCTCGGGCGACACCTGCAGCAGGCCGGCGTCGTTGAGAGTGGGCATCGAGATCGCGGACGCACCGTGGCCGAGCTCGCCCAGGTAGGCGATGGCTCGCGGGTCGTCGGCCGCCCGGTCGGCGTTGGCGTTCACGAGCTCCGGATCCCAGGAGAGCTCGTCGCGCTTGGTCGTGCTCACGTCCCGCAAGCGGATGCGCAGGTCCCCCGCCCGGCCGCCGGCGTCCTCGAGCGCAACTCGCGCGCCCGCCTCGACCGCCCTGGCCGCGGGCGCGGCAACGCCGTCGCGTGGCAGGCTGAGATAGACGGTCGCCCGGTCGCCCTCGACCGCGGATGGATCGTCGCTTGCGTCGTCGCCCAGACAGCCGCTGAGGCCGAGCCCGGCCGCGGCCACCGCGCAGAGAGCTGCTGTGAGGCTCCGGGGGGTCAAGCCGAGCATTGTGACGAGGCTTGTTTAACTACCCGGCAGTGCGGATCGGAGTGCTCACCGGAGGAGGGGACTGCCCCGGTCTCAACGCCGTGATCCGCGCGATCGTCCGCAGGGGGATCGACGCCCACGGTCACGCCATCGTCGGCTTCCGCGACGGCTGGCGCGGACCGATCGAGAACGCCTACGAGGAGCTGACGGTCGAGTCCACGCGGGGGATCCTGCCGCGAGGAGGGACGATCCTGCGCTCGTCGCGCACCAACCCCTTCAAGCGCGAGGATGGTCCTGACCAGATCCGCGAGAACATGGCGACCCTGAACCTCAACGGGCTGATCGCCATCGGCGGCGAGGACACGCTGGGGGCGGCCGCCCGCCTCCACGCCGAGCACGGGCTGCCGGTGCTCGGGGTGCCGAAGACGATCGACAACGATCTCGGCGGGACCGACATGACCTTCGGCTTCGATACCGCCGTGCAGATAGCCACCGACGCGATCGACCGCCTCCACACCACGGCCGAGTCGCACAATCGCGTGATGATCGTCGAGGTCATGGGCCGCCACGCCGGCTGGATCGCCCTGCACTCCGGGCTGGCCGGCGGAGCCGACGTGATCCTGATCCCGGAGCGGCCCTTCGACATCGATGAGGTCTGCCGCCTCATCCGCCGGCGCCACTCGCGTGGGCGCTTCTTCTCGATCGTGGTGGTGGCCGAGGGGGCGCTGCCCGACGAGGGGACGATGGAGACGGTGAAGGGCGACGAGGACGAGTTCGGCCACGTCCGCCTGGGCGGGATCGGCCAGCGCCTCGAGCGCGAAATCGAGTCGCGCACCGGCTACGAGTCGCGGGCCACCGTGCTGGGCCACATCCAGCGCGGCGGCACCCCCACGGCCTTCGACCGCGTGCTGGCCACGCGGCTCGGGGTGGCGGCGGCCGACGCCGCCCACGACGACCAGTGGGGCCTGATGCCGGCCCTGCTCGGCACGCGCATCCAGCTGGTGCCTCTGTCCGAGGCCGTGGCCGACCTGCGCACGGTCCCCGCGGAGGACTACGAGGCCGCCGGTACGTTCTTCGGGTAGCTCAGGGCGCTAGTAGGCGGCGCCGGGATCGTCCGCCGGCTCGTCCGAGCGGCCCATCAGCTGGTCGACGAAGGGTTTGGCGATCATGTATCCGGCGGCGGCGACCGTGAGCAGCACCGTGACCAGGAACGCGTCGAAGGACTTGATGTCGAACGACCAGGCCGCCACCCAGAAGATCAGGCCGATCGTGAAGGCCACCAGCACGACCATCAGGAGGCCGACCTCTCCGAGACGGCGCGGCGGGCCCGGGTGACCGCGTTGAAGGCGCCCTTCAGAGCGCGCTCGGCGCCGGAGTCCTGGGCGGGCATCATGCCCACCTGGCGGGCGAAGGCCATGCCGTCGTAGTAGGCGGTGGCGGTCACGATCTCGTCGTCCTCGATCTCCAGCAGGTCGATCCCTCGCAGCTGAAGCGGCTTGCCCGTGGGGTCGATGCCCTGGAACGTCTCACCGTCGAAGGTCCCCTGCATGCGCCACTCGACCGCCGCGCTCTTGTCGGCGGCAACGAGGCGCGTGACCGTCGTCTCCATGTCGGGAGCGCCCGCGAAGGTGGCCGCGAAGAACTCCATGATCTCCGCCCGGCCCCGGAAGATGCCCAGCGGCACGATGTCCGCCACGCCGTCCTCGCGCCAGTGCTCGCCGATGGCGCGCACGTCGCGGCGATTCAGCGCCTCGAAGTAGGAACGGCAATGCGCCTCGACCCGCTTGCGCTTGCTGATCCGCTTGGGCTTGGGCGCCGCCTCGGGGGGGTCGCCGGCCGCCGTGGAGCGCTCCGCCTTGATCTCGGCCATCACGGCCCAGCCTACCAGTGATCCCAGCGGCCGCCAGCAGTCGCGATCGGGCTCAGGCAGCGGCTTCCGCGGTCCTCAACGGGACGCGCGGCGAGGGCGAGCGGAGCGCGAGCAGGGCCAGGCCGGCGAGGACACACGCCCCTCCGAAGACCGCCGCGGCCCCCGGCCGCTCGCCCAGCACGAGCACGCCGAGCAGCGTCGCCGTGAGCGGCTCGGCCAGGGTGAGCGTGGCCGTCTCGCCGGCTCCGATGCGCTCGAGGCCGCGGGCGAACAGGACGTAGGCGAGGGCCGTCGGCACCGCGGCGATGTAGAGCACCATGGCCAGCCCGCCGGGGCCGGCGAGCTCACCGGTGGGGCCGAGGATCAGGACGGGCAGGAGCAGCAGGCCTCCGGCGGCGAAGACCGCCGCCATCACTCCCTCGGGCGTGCCGCCGGCGTCGAGCATGCGCTTGCCGGCCACCGCATAGCCCGCGTAGCCCGCGCCGGCGACGAGAGCGAGACCCACACCCGGCGCCGACACGTCGCCCCCGGACGAGCCGCCCAGGATCAGCACGCCCACCCCGAGGGCGGCCAGCGCCGTGGCCGCCGCCCAGCGGCGGTCGAGGCGCTCGCCGGCGAAGCGGCGCGCCAGCAGCCCGGCCCAGACGGGCGCCGAGCCGAGCGCCGCCACCGTGCCGACCGCCACGCCGGTGTCGGCGATCGCGGCAAAGAAGCTCACCTGGTACACGGCCACACAGACTCCGGCCAGCAGCACGAGGGCGGGGGGTCCGCCCGCTCTCAGGCGCCGCGCCAGCGTGGCGAAGGCCAACAGCAACGCGCCGCCGAGCACGACCCTCGATGCGCCGACGACGACCGACGAGGCCGAGGGGCCGAGCACCTGAGCGGTGCCGGTGGTGCCGAACAGGAGCGCGGCGCAGATGACCTGCAGGCGAGCCATGATCTGAATGATTGTTCCACAATCTTGCCAGGGATGGGCAGGTCACCCGCCACGGAGCGGCGCCACGCCGGTCAGGTGGCTCAGGCCGCCAGCGCCTCGCTCAGCTCGCCCACCAATCGGCCCACGGCGGCCGGTCCGCCCTCGGCCCCGGCTCGCACCACGCGGCTCCCCACGATCACGCCGTCGGCGATCCCGGCCACCGCCCGCGCGTGCTGGGCGGTCGAGATGCCGAATCCCACCGCGACCGGAGCCGAGCTGGCCGCCCGCACGCGCGCCACCGTCTGCTCGAGCCCGGGAGGCAGCTCGGCTCGCTCCCCCGTGGTGCCGGTGAGCGAGACGGTGTAGACGAAGCCGCGGGCATCGGCGCCGATCTCCCTGATTCGCTCCGGAGTGCTCGTGGGCGCCACCAGGGGGACCAGCGCCAGCCCCTCGGCGTCGCAGGCCGCGCGCAGGTCGCCGGCCTCGTCGTGGGGCATGTCCGGCACGATCATCCCGGCCGCTCCGGCAGCGGCGGCACGCAGGGCGAATCGCTCGACACCGGCGCTGAGCACCACGTTGGCGTAGACCATCAGCACCACCGGCACGCGCTCCGCGATGCCCTCGCACACACGCAGGACGGCGTGCGGCGTGACCCCGGCCGCCAGGGCCTCGCTGGCCGCCTCGTGGATCACCGGTCCGTCGGCGAGCGGATCGGAGAAGGGAATCCCCAGCTCGATGAGGTCGGCCCCGGCGTCCGCCGCCGCGAGGCCCGCCTCGAGCGACGCGTCGGGGCTCGGGTGGCCGCCCATCAGGTACGGCATCAGCGCCGCGCGCTTGCCGTGACCGGCGAAGGCGCCGGCTATGCGGTCGCTGCCGGTGGCGGCGACGCTCACGCCGGATCCTCGAGCGAGAGCACCTCCGCGAGGTCCTTGTCGCCTCGGCCCGAAAGCGTGACGAGGGCCAGGCCCGGACTCGGATTGGCCATCAGCCAGGCCAGCGCGTGAGCCGGCTCGAGCGCCGGGAGTATCCCCTCCAGCTCGGCCACCCGGCGAAATGCCACCAGGGCCGCGCTGTCCTCCACGGCCACGTAGCGCACGCGCCCGGAGTCGCGCAGCCAGGCGTGCTCCGGGCCCACGCCGGGATAATCGAGGCCCGCGGAGATCGAGTGGGCCTCGAGGATCTGGCCCTCCTCGTCCTGCAGCACGGCCGACATGGCTCCGTGCAGGACCCCGCGCGCTCCCGTGGTCAGCGGCGCCGAGTGGCGCAGCGTGCCGAGCCCCTCGCCCCCGGCCTCCACTCCCACGAGCTCGACGTCGTCGTCCACGAACGGGATGAAGCTGCCGATGGCGTTCGAGCCGCCCCCCACGCAGGCGACGACCCGGTCGGGCAGCCGGCCGGCCTGCTCGAGCAGCTGCTCCCGCGCCTCGTCGCCGATGCGCCGCTGTAGGTCGCGCACGAGGGCGGGATAGGGCGCCGGGCCCACGCACGAGCCGATTATGTAGTGGGTCGTGGCCACGTTGGCCACCCAGTCGCGAATCGCGGCCGAGACCGCCTCCTTCAGCGTTCGCGCGCCTGCGTCCACCCCCTCCACGTCTGCCCCGAGCAGGCGCATGCGCTGCACGTTGGGCTCCTGGCGGCGCATGTCCTCGCGGCCCATGTAGACCACGCATTCGAGCCCCAGCAGCGCGCACGCCGTGGCCGAGGCCACTCCGTGCTGCCCGGCACCCGTCTCGGCGATGACCCGTGGCTTGCCCATGCGGCGGGCCAGCAGCGCCTGGCCGAGCGCGTTGTTGATCTTGTGCGAGCCGGTGTGGGTCAGGTCCTCGCGCTTGAGCCACACCTCGCCGCCCGTGGCCTCGGAGAGGCGGGTTGCGTGGTAGAGCGGCGTGGGCCGGCCCACGTAGTCACGCAGCAGCGCGTCGAGCTCCCCGAGATAGGCGGGGTCCGAGCGGGCGGACAGCCACTCGCGCTCGAGCTCGTCGAGTGCCGGCACGAGTGTCTCCGGCACGTAGCGGCCGCCGTAGGGGCCGAAACGCCGCTCCAGCGGGGGCGCGCTCATGCCACGGCGAGCTGGTCGGCGGCGGCCACGGCGCGGAAGAAGGCCTCGAGCTTGGCCGGATCCTTGCGGCCCGGCTCGGCCTCGGTGCCGCTGGCGCTGTCGACGGCGAACGGGCGCACCTCCTCGATGGCCTCGCCCACGTTGTCGGGCGTGAGGCCGCCCGAGAGCACCACCGGCGGGGTGGCGGGATGCAGGCGTGCGAGCTCCCAGTCGAAGCTCTTGCCGGTGCCGCCCGGGGCGTGCTCCGACCACGTGTCGAGCAGGTGGAAGTCCGTGGGAAAGGCTCGTAGTGCCTGCACCTGCGCCGCGTCCCGGACGCGGGCGGCCTTCATCACCCGGCAACCGGTACGCCGGGCCGCCTCGCGGCAGTAGACCGGACCCTCGTCGCCGTGCAGCTGCAGGAGGCTGAGCCGGTGACGGTCGGCGGCCTCGGCCACCTCGTCGAGGGTCGCGTTGACGAACACCCCGGTCAGCTCGGCCGAACGGTGCAGCTCGGCCCCGATCGCCTCCGCCTCCTCGGGCGCGCAGGCGCGCGGGCTGCCGGGCCAGAAGATCATCCCGAGCGCCCAGGCACCAAGGTCAACGGCCCGGCGAGCGTCCGCCGGGCCGGTGATGCCACAGATCTTCACGCGGGTCACGGCGACCTATGGTCGCAGGCGCGCGCGGCCCCAGGGGTGTGGCGCCTAGGGGAAGAGGCCGCCGCCGTCGTCCTGCTCTTCGGGCACGGCCGGCTGCGACTCGGCCGACTCCGGGCGCTCGCCCAGCTCGACCTCCTCGGTCTGCAGGTCCCCGTCGCGGTAGAACTCGATCTCGACGCTGTCACCCGGGCTGTTGTCCGCGATGGCCGCGGCCACGTCGTCGGAGGACGTGATCTCCTCGCCGTCGACCTTCACGATCACGTCGCCGCCGCCCGAGTCACCCTGCAGGCCGGCTTCGGAGGCGGGTCCGCCCTCCACCGCCTCGACGATCAGCGCGCCCTCCTCGACCGGCAGGTCGAGCTCGGAGGCCACGTCCGCGGTCACGTCGGACATGCTCACCCCGAGGTAGGCGCGGTCGATGTCCCCACCCTGCTTGAGCTGCGGGAGCAGCTCCTTGGCCGTGTTGACGGGCACGGCGAAGCCGATGCCCACCGAACCCTGGCCGCCGCCGGTGGCGATCTGCGAGTTGATGCCGATCACGCGGCCCTGCGAGTCGAGCAGCGGCCCGCCCGAGTTGCCGGGGTTGATCGAGGCATCGGTCTGGACGACGTTCGAGATCTGGAAGCCGTCGGGAGCGGTGATCTCACGCTGCAGGCCGGAGACGATCCCGGTGGTGACGGTGCGGCTGTAGCCGAAGGGGTTGCCGATGGCCACGACGGCGTCGCCCACCTGGAGCTTGGACGAGTCACCCAGCGGGAGCACGGCGAGATCCTCGACCTCGGAGGGATCGATCTTCAGTGCCGCGAGGTCACTCGACGTGTCCACGCCCTTGACCTCGGCCTCGATCTCCTTGCCGCCCTCCTCGAAGCTGACGGTCACGCTGTCGGCTCCCTCCACCACGTGGGCGTTGGTGAGGATCGTGCCGTCCTTGTCGACGACGAAGCCCGAGCCGGTGGCGTCCCCCTGCTGGGGCTGATCGAAGCCGGAGCTAGAGTCGCTCACGCCGGAGGCGGAGATGAAGGCCACGCCGCGGCCCTCGGAGGCGTAGATGTCACGCACGGTGCGGCCGCCGCCGTCCTCGACGGTTGCCTGGGTCATCGGGGCCTGGCGCTGCACGACGGTCTGGTCGTCGCCCGTGTCGATCACGTCCGTGGAGATCAGGACGGCGCCGGCCACGAGCACGATGAGACCGCCAAGCAGGCCGGCAAGAAGGTTCGCGCCACGGGAGTTCATGCCGTCCAGTGTGGAGAGGCAACCTTAGAGTTGGGTAAAGCTCAGGCGCGCGGGCCTACGGGCGGCATCGCCAGCAGCGCCAGCAGGCGGTCGCGGACGCTTCCGCGGCTGAGCTCGCGGCGCACCGCGCGGCGGTCGCCGAGCTTCGGTCCGGCCGGCTCGCGCGGATCGAAGCGCGCGGCGCGGAGGGCGCTCGCGTAGGCCTGGGAGGCGGGGCCGGCGAAGCGGCCGAGACGACGCTCCAGGCCCAGGAGGGTGGTGGCGGTGGGCAGGTCCCAGCCGAGTCGCAGGAGCGTTCGGCGAAGCTCGGAGAGCTGCGCGTCGGCGAGCTCACCGGGCGCGAGCTCGCGTAGCCGGCGCGCGCGCCGCACCAGCACGACGGCCGCGGCGGCGGGCAACGCGAGAACGAGCGTGATCAGCGCCGGCAGCAGCCAGCCCCCACCGTCCTCGCTCGTGGTGACCGCGCCTCCCTGCGCCCGCTCGGCCGCCACCCCCTCGCGGCCGCGCCGGATGTCGCCCGCGCCGGTGCCGGCCGCGCTGGCCGCGGCCGCCGTGGACTGCGACTCGGCCGGCGAGGCCGCCGGCGTGGGATCGAAGGGCACCCAGCCGATGCCGGTGAACCAGACCTCCACCCAGGAGTGGGCGTCCAGGTCGCGCACGCGGTACTCACCGCTGTCGCGGTTGAACGAGCCCGGGGAGAAGCCGGTGGCCACGCGCGTCGGAATCCCGGCCATCCGCAGCATCAGGGCCATGGTTCCGGAGAACTGCTGGCAGTAGCCGCGCCGGTCCTCGAACAGGAACCCGTTGAGCGGCAGCGGCCGCGTCGGCACGCGCTCGCTGTAGGGGTAGTTGCGCTTGAGGTAACGCTCGACGCCCTTGACGGCGTCGTAGGGAGTGGCGGAGCCCGCGGTGATGCGCCTGGTCAGGTCGTACATGCGCGAGTAGCGGGAGTTCTCGAGGGCCCGGAGGACCTGCGGGCCTCCCCCGCTGTCGGGGTCGCCCCGCAGCGGCACGAAGATGCTGTCGCGGCCCAGCGTGTCGGCGGACCGCGCCGCGTCCCCCTGCAGGCCCACGCCCTCGGTGGCGTCGTCACCGCGGTCGGGGAGGAACAGCGCGGTGTAGGCGATCATGCTGCGCGAGTAGCCGTCGGGCACGCGCCGCATCTGCGCCTTGGTCGGATCGGGTGCGTAGGCTCGCACGGTGTAGCTGTCGCCCTTGCGCAGCTCCTCCCCCGGCTCGAGCAGCGTGGTGCCGTCGGCCGTGGTGATCTCGTCGACGCCCTCGACGTCGTAGGTGATCCCCGCCCCCACCACCAGCTCGGTGGACAGGGAGCGCACGGTGAAGTCGATCTCCTCGTCCCAGGCCGGGTTGAACTCGTTGTATTCCCAGGTGGCGCCGTCGGCTCTGAAGCGCGGAAAGGCCACCTCGGCGCCGAGGCTGTCCTGGCCCCGGGCGGCCGCCCTGATCCAGCGCAGCCCGTCGAAGGTGTCGAGCGCCTGCACCTTCCAGTAGTGAGGCCGGTCGGCCCGCACGTTGAGCAGGGTCGTTCCGTCGCGGGGCCAGTCGAGCGGGCCGTACTCGTGCGACCAGTCGAAGGTCACGACCTTGCCGTCGCCGAACCAGCTCCAGGCCCGGTAGTCCCACCACGGCCGGTCGCCGTCGAGCGCCGCTGCCAGCGGCAGGGACAAAACCCCGATGCCCGCCACGGCCGCGGCTCCCAGGGCCGCCTCGCGCGGGGCCACGCGCGGCAGCCACAGCCAGGCCGCCACCAGCAGGAGCAGCACGAGTCCTCGAAGCGCGGGCGTGCCCGGGTCGTATTCGGTGACCGGGACGCCGTAGAGGACGAGCAATGCCACCAGCCCGGCCGCGCGCAGGACCGGCGCGGTGCGTCGGGCAGGCCAGAAGGCCAGGGTCGCGGCGAGCGCCAGCAGCAGAGGCGCGCCGAGCAGGATCGACAGCCGGATCCACTCGTCGGGCCCGTCGTAGGGCCACTCCACCCCCTGCACCCCGGCCAGCCCGCGGTCGAGACCGTCGGCGAGCTCGGCCCAGCCGGCCGGGAGCAACAGGCGGGCGGGCAGGCCCGCGGCCATCAGGCCCAGCAGAAGCGTCAAGACTCCGATCAGCGCGGCGGCCGCCCACAGCGCCGTGCGCGGGAGGGGAAGGCGGCCGACGAGAGCGAGGCCCGTCGCGCCGGCGAGGGCGATCGCCACGCCGAGGATGATCCGCCCGGCCGGGGCGTCGGCCACCAGCATCGCCCAGTGCGCCGCGCCGAAGGCGGCGAGCGCCCCGAACGCGGCCAGGCGCACGAGCAGCGAGTCGAGCGGGGCCGAGGCCGCTCGCGCCGCCGTGACCGAGCCGGGCGGAGCGTCGTGCGCGGCGCCGCCGGCGGCGCGGGACGCGCCGGCGGCCGCGTCAGCCACCCGACGACCGCTCAGTCCGCTCACGCCGCCACCCCTCGCCGGGCGCGCTCCACCTGGGCCCCGCTGCAGCCCGCCACCTCGAACTCGGCGCGCACGCCGGGCATGAGCTCGGGGCAGACGAGGTAGCGGGCACCCGCCGGAAGGCGCTCGAGCGTCCGCGGCGCCGTCTTGAGATCAGCGCTCGTGACCCAGACCACCGCACCGCCACGCGGCCCCAGGGTCGAGCTCGCGGGAGCGGGTCCCTCCTCGACCAGCGCCAGCCGGACGTGGATGGACGGCCAGGCCGCCAGGTCGTGACTCACCTCGATCGGCCGGTGGTCGCCGGGCAGCAGGATGGCGCAGCCACCGGCGTGAGCGAGCCATACGCAGAGGGAGCCCGCGGCGCGCACGGCCTTGTCCAGCGCTTCGGGGCTGGCCGGCGCCGAGGGGTCAAGGACGATCAGGGGCGCCGAGTCGAGCTCCGAAACGAGCCGCCGTTCGAGCATCTCGCCGGTGCGCGCCACCGACGGCCAGTGGATGCGCGAGGCAGGCGCGCCCTCCCGGTAGGCCCGCAGCCCGTCGATCTCGAGCTCCGCCAGGGACGTGTCGAGCCGCCGGCCCGAGAGCCCCGGCGCGGCGCCCATGCCGCGCTGGCTGCCGGCGCCAGCCCCGCCGCCGCCCGGCGCCGTGACGGGCTCGATGCGTGGCAGCACCAGCACCTCCTCGCCCCCGGGGCCCACGATCTCACGACTGAAGAGCCTCAGCGGGTCACGGACCACGAGCACCGCCGGCTCGAGCAGACGGCGGCCCCGGCGCGTGAAGCGGACGTTGATCCGCAGCCGGCGCGACCAGCGCCCGGCGATCGGCACGGGCCATCCGAGCAGCGGCTCGAGCAGCTCGCCGCCCGGCGGGGGCGCGAGCCCGCTGCGAACCTCCACCCGCAGGGGGTACGGCTCCTCCTCCACCACGGTGTGCGGGCCCGGCCGGCGGTCGATGACGGCACCGTGCGCGGCCAGCAGGACCCAGGCGGTGGCCACCACCGCCAGCAGGACCAGAGCCACTCCGGGCACGTACAGGGAGGGCGAGTCGAAGGTGGCCGCGGCCAGGCACAGCGCGACTCCGAGCAACGCCGTGACCAGTGGCCTCAGCATCGCGATCAGAGCGCCGGTACGCGCTCCAGAGCGTCCCGCACCACGGCACCGCGCTCTTCCGCGCTGGAGCCCGGCGACAGCAGCAGGCGGTGGGTGAGGACCGCGCCTGCGAGCTTCTGCACGTCGTCGGGCAGCGCGTGGTCGCGCCCGTCGAGCGCGGCGTAGGCCTTGGCGGCGCGGAAGAGCATCAGGCCGGCCCGCGGGCTCGCGCCGAGCTCCACCCGAGGATCGGCGCGCGTGGCGTCGAGGATGTTCACGATGTAGCGGCGCAGCGCCTCGCTCCCGTGCACCGCCGCGGCGGCCACCTGGCCGGCGAGCACGTCGCCGACGTCCGCTACCGCCTGGAGGTCGAGCACGCGGTCGCTCTCGGCATGGTCGAGCAGCATGTCGGACTCCTGCTGCGCGCTCGGATAGCCCAGCGACACCCGCACCATGAAGCGGTCGAGCTGGGCCTCGGGCAGCGGGTAGGTGCCCTCGTACTCCACCGGGTTCTGGGTGGCCACCACGAGGAACGGGCGGGCCAGCTCGTGGGTGTGCTTGTCCACCGTCACGTGGCGCTCCTGCATGCACTCGAGCAGGCCTGACTGCGTCTTGGGCGAGGCACGGTTGACCTCGTCCACGAGCACGACGTTGGCGAACACCGGGCCGGGCCGGAACTCGAAGCGATTCTCGCGCTGGTTGTAGACGTTGGTGCCCACCACGTCCGCCGGCAGCAGGTCCGCCGTGCACTGCACGCGCGCGTACTCGGCATCGATCGAGGCGGCCAGCGCGCGAGCCAGGGCGGTCTTGCCCACGCCCGGGTAGTCCTCGATGAGCACGTGGCCCTCGGCGAAGACGGCCACGAGCACGTCGCGCAGGACCTGCTCGGGCGCCTTGACCGCGCGAGCGACGTTGTCGCGCAGCCGGGCGCCCAGCTCGGCTACCTGCGGCGGGTCGAGCTCAGGGACAGTCGCCATGCAGCACCATGGTAGGGATACGCGACAGTCGGGCCAACGGTTCCGCGATGGGTACGAAACCGGATCTCAGACCTGGGTGGCCTCTTCGGAGTCGGTCAGCTCACGCACCGCCGTTTCGGGGTCCGCCGAGCGCATCAGCACCTCGCCGACGAGCACCGCGTCTACGCCCACCTGCTCGAGCTCCTCGATCTGCTCGCGGTAGTGAATTCCGGACTCCGAGACCACGACCTTGCCCGCGGGAACGTCGTGGAGCAGGTCGAAGGTGCGTTGGATGTCGACCTCGAAGCTCTCGAGGTCGCGGTTGTTGATGCCGATCACGTCGCAGTCGAGCGCGAGGGCCCGTTCGAGCTCCTCGTCGTCGTGGATCTCGACGATGGCGTCGAGGTCGAGATCGTTGGCCGTGGACCACAGCGACGTCAGCTCGTTGTCGGAGAGCGAGCCCACCACGAGCAGCACGGCGTCGGCCCCGGCGAGCTTCGACTCGTAGAGCTGGTAGGGATCGACGGTGAAGTCCTTGCGCAGGAGCGGCAGGTCGCACGCCGCGCGGGCCTCGCGCAGGTCCGCCAGCGAGCCGCCGAAGTGGACCTCCTCGGTGAGGATCGAGAGCGCGGCCGCGCCGCCACGCTCGTAGGCCTGAACCACCTCGCTCACGCTCGCTCCGGCGCGGATCTCTCCCGCCGACGGCGAGCGCCGCTTGTACTCGGCGATCAGCGATGTGCGCGGGCTCCAGAGCGCCTCGGCGAACGGGCGGCCCTCGTGCCCCACGTCGACCTGGCCCTCGAGCTCGGACAGCGGGTGCTCGCGTTTGCGTGCCGCAAGCGATTGGCGCGTGGCCTCGACGATGGCGTCCAGCCGCGCGCTCATCGGGCGGTGGCCTCCACCCAGCGGGCGAGCACTCCGGCCGCGGCGCCCGAGTCGATGGCGTCCTCGGCGTGGCGAACTCCGTCGCCGAGCGAAGGAGCGCGGCCCGCCACGTGGATTGCGGCGGCGGCGTTGAGGACGGCGAGCGAGCGCTCGGTGCCCCGTTCGCCGTCGAGCACGCCGCGCAGCACCTGTGCGTTCTCGGCGGGAGAGCCCGCCCTGACCGCACCGTCTCCCGCCGGCTCGAGACCGACCTCCGCCGGGGTCACGTCGTAGGAGGCAAGCCGGCCGTCTCTCAGCTCGACCACCCGGGTAGCGCCCGAGACCGAGAACTCATCGAGGCCATCCGAGCTCGACACTACCAGGGCACTTGTGGTGCCCAACTCCCTCAAGGCGGCGGCCATGACCTCCAGCTTTCCCGGGTCCGAGACCCCGATCACCTGATGGCGCGCGCCGGCCGGGTTGGTGAGCGGTCCGAGGAAGTTGAAGATTGTGCGCACCCCCAGCTCGCGCCGGATCGGCACCACGTGCTTCATCGCGGCGTGGTGGAGCGGCGCGAACATGAAGCCGAAGCCGATCTCGTCGATGCAGTCCGCCACCGCGGGCGGATCGAGATCGATGCGGCCGCCCAGCGCTTCGAGCACGTCGGCCGACCCGCACTGGCTGGTGGCCGAGCGGTTGCCGTGCTTGGCCACCCGGCAACCCGCCCCCGCGGCGATGAAGGCCGCCGTGGTCGACACGTTGAAGGTGGGTCGCCCGCCACCGGTGCCCGCGGTGTCCACGAGGTCGTCGCCCGCCTCGACTCTCACCGCGAGGTCGCGCATCGTGCGCGCGAGGCCGGCGATCTCCTCGACGGTCTCGCCCTTGGTGCGCAGGGCGATCAGGAAGGCCGCCGCCTGGGCCTCGGAGGCGTCGCCGCGCATGATCTCGGCCAGCACCGCCGCCGCCTCGCCGCTGGAGAGGTCCTGCCCCTCGGCGAGCCGGTCGATGGCGTCTGTCAGAACCGGGTTAGGCACCGAGGAAGTTGCGCAGGATCTGCTTGCCGTCCGGCGTGAGCACCGACTCGGGATGAAACTGGACGCCCTCGAGCGGCAGCTCGCGGTGGCGCAGGCCCATGATCACCTCGCCGGAGCGAGCCGAGACCTCGAGCTCCTTCGGCAGCGGCTCGGGCGCGACCACGAGCGAGTGGTAGCGGCCCACGGTCAGCGGGGACCCGAGTGCGGTGAAGATCGTCCTGCCGTCGTGCTCGGCCTCCGCGGTCTTTCCGTGCACCGGCTCGCCGCGCACCACCCGCCCCCCGAACTCCGCGGCCATGGCCTGATGGCCCAGGCAGACGCCGAGCACGGGCGTCCCGGCCTCCGCGTAATGACGGATGGCCCGCTTGGAAAGGCCCGCCTCGTCGGGAGTGCACGGGCCCGGCGACACGATCACCCGGTCGGCCTCCCGCTCGAGCAGCTCGGGAACGTCGCTTCTCACGACCTCCACCGTCGCGCCGAGCTCGCCCAGGTACTGGACCAGGTTGTAGGTGAACGAGTCGTAGTTGTCGACCACCAGCACCGAGGCCACGGCTAACCCCAGTCTCCTTGCGCGCAGGCCAGGCGGATCGCGTCCATCACGGCGCCCGACTTGGCCTCGATCTCGCGCACCTCGTAGGCGGGCTGCGAGTCCGCCACGATTCCGCCCCCGGCCTGCACGTGCACCTCGCCGTCCTTGACCAGCGCGGAACGGATGTAGATGCAGGTGTCGAGGTCGCCGGTGTAGGACAGGTACCCGACCGCGCCGCCGTAGGGACCCCGCTTGACGGGCTCCAGCTCGTCGATGATCTGCATGGCCCGGATCTTGGGAGCGCCCGACAGCGTGCCGGCCGGCAGCGACACGCGCAACGCGTCCATCGCCGAGACGCCGTCGCGCAGCGTCCCCGACACCGACGAGACGATGTGCATCACGTGTGAGTAGGTCTCCACGGCCATCAGCTCGTCGACCGTGACGCTGCCGTAGGCGCACACCCGCCCGAGGTCGTTTCGGCCCAGGTCCACGAGCATCACGTGCTCGGCCCGCTCCTTGAGGTCGGCCAGCAGCTCGCGCCCGCGCTCGAGGTCCTCCTCGGTCGACCCGGCCCGCGGCCGGGTGCCCGCGATCGGCCGCTGCTCGGCGCGGCGGCCGCT
The DNA here is from genome assembly GCA_963808545.1 of uncultured Thermoleophilaceae bacterium. Lineage (GTDB taxonomy): Bacteria > Actinomycetota > Thermoleophilia > Solirubrobacterales > Thermoleophilaceae > JACVRW01. Next base: position 729,810 of record CAWEGB010000008.1, read on the forward strand.
GACCTTGACCAGCGACTCGGGCGACGCGCCGGCGATCTCGAAGTCCTCGAAGTCGAGGAAGTACATGTACGGGCTGGGGTTGATGGCGCGCAGTCCGCGGTAGATCGAGAACGCGTCGACCGGACACGGCGCGCTCCAGCGCTGGCTGGGCACCACCTGGTAGATGTCGCCCGCGCGGATGTACTCCTTGGCTCGCTCCACCGCCCGGCTGTAGCCGTCCGGGCCCAGGTTGGCCTCGAAGCTGGGCGCCTCTGGCCGTGCGCCGCGGCCACCGGGAACCGGTCCTCGCAGCCGTTCGCGAACCTCGGCGATCGCGGCGGCGGCCTCCTCGTAGGCCCGGTCCACGTCGCCCTCGGCCACGACGTTGGCCAGCACCGTGAGCTCATGGCGAAGGTGGTCGAAGGCCAGCAGGACGTCGGTGATCATCACCGCCAGCTCGGGCATGGCGAGCGCATCGGGATTGGCCGGCCCGACGCTCGGCTCCAGCGACCGCGCCAGGTCGTAGCCGAACATCCCCACCGCTCCCCCCGCGAACGGCGGGAGGCCCTCCAGCGGGGCGATGCGGTAGCGGGCCAGCTCCTCGGTGACCAGGGCGTAGGGATCGGAGCTCTCGCCCTCGTCCACTCTCAGCACCGCGCGCGGCCTGAAGCCGAGGAAGGACCAGCGGCCGACCCGCTGCCCCTGCTCGGCCGACTCGAGCAGGAACGACGGCCCGTCGCCACGGAGCTTCAGGTAGGCCGACACCGGGGTCTCGCAGTCCGCGATGAAGGTGTGGCGAAGCGGCACGAGCGTGTGCTCGCGCGCGAGCTCGCGCACCTCCTCGAGGGAGGGCGTCAGCTCCAGGTCAACGCCGACGCTCACCGAGCACCTCGTAGGCGTCGCCGAGGGTAAGGCCGCGCGACGCGAGCAGGACCGAGAGGTGATAGAGCACGTCCGCGGCCTCCTCGGCCACGCGCTCGTCCGCCTCCTCGCGCGCCGCGCGCGTGACCTCCTCGGCCTCTTCCCGCACCTTGTCGCCGATCTGCGCGGGCTCGGCCAACAGGCCGGCGGTGTAGCTCTCGCCCGGGTCGGCCGCGCGTCTCTGCTCGATGGTGCGCTCGAGGGCCGGCAGCGCCTCCGCCGGCTGGAGCTCCATGTCACCGCGGAAAAAGCAGGTGCGCTCGCCCGTATGGCAGGCCGGACCGGCGGGCTCGACGAGGGCCAGCCAGGCGTCCTCGTCGCAGTCGTAGCGCAGCGCCTTCACCGTCTGGACGTTGCCGGAGGTGGCGCCCTTGTGCCACAGCTCCTCGCGGGAACGGCTCCAGAACCACATCTCTCCGGTCTCGCGCGTGCGCGCGAGCGACTCCTCGTTCACGTAGGCCAGGGTCAACACCTCGCCGGTGCGCGAGTCCTGCACGATGCAGGGACAAAGACCTTCGCGATCGGAGCTCAGCGGAGCCACGGGCCGATTCTCGCAGGGGCGAACTCAGGCCCGCCCCGGCGCAGCGGTCAGCGGGAGCTTCAGGAACTCGTACACCCGCCCGACCTCCTCGAAGCCGAGCCTGCGGTACAGCCGCTGCGGCCAGTCGCTCGCGTCGGTGAGGAGGAAGACGGGGTCGCTGCCGTCGGCCACGGCGGCGTCCACAGCGGCGAGCACGGCGGCCGTGGCGTGGCCGCGCCCGCGCCGTGCCTCCACCGTGCCGACCTCGTCGATCTGGGCCAGCGTGCCGTCGGAGTAGAGCCGGCAGGAGCAGGCCGGATCGCCGGGAGGCGACGCGAAGTCGCGCGCGCCGCAGACACGGCTGTAGCGCTCGTCCATCGCCGCCAGCTGGCGCAGCGCCTCCTGCTGCCAGCCGAACGGCTGCTCGCGCCTGAACGCCTCGAGCGCCGCCGCGCCCTCGGCGCGCCCGATCTCCGCGGCCGGAACGGTCGAGGGCCTCGGATCGGGCTCGCGGCGCCGCACCATCACCAGCAACCGGAAGACGTTCCATCCCTCCGCCGACAGGGCCGGGGCCAGCCGGGCACCGAGGGCGTCGTCGTGGACCACCAGCTTCCGGTGCGAGAGATCGCCCTGGAAGCGCTCGGCATCGGCCATGAGGGCGGACGGCGAAGCGTGTGGGTCGGACACGAAGATCGCGTTGAGCTGCCAGACGAGCGGAAGGGTGGGCGTGACCATCGCCGTGCCGTGGGAGGTCCACACCAACTCGTCGCAGAGCGCGGCGTCGGTATGACGCAGAAAGCGATGGATGTCGTCGATCACCCGATGCCCAAGCGATCCAGCAGGCCGTCGTCGCGACGCCAGCCCTTGCGGACCCGGACGCTCAGGTCCAGATGGACCTGGCGATCCAGCAGCCGCTCGATCTCCTTGCGCGCGGCCGTGCCGACCGCTCTCACCATCCGGCCGCCGGCGCCCACGAGGATCCCCTTCTGGGACTCGGTCTCGGCCCAGACCCGGGCGTGGATCATCAGCAGGCCGTCCTCGCGCTCTTCGATCTCGTCGATCTCCACCTCCACGGCGTGGGGCACCTCCTCGCGGGTGCGCAGCAGCACCTGCTCGCGCACCAGCTCGGCCAGGCGCACCTCGAGCGAGAGGTCGCTCTGATCCTCGGGCGGATAGAGGAACGGCCCCTCGGGCATGAGCGACACGACGTGCGCGGTGAGCTCGGCCACGCCCGAGCCGTGGAGGGCGCTGACCGGGAACAGCTCGCCCTGAACGTCGAGCTCCGCGGCCGTGCTGAGCGCCTGCACCGTGCGCGGCCGGTCGAGCCGGTCGACCTTGTTGAGCACGGTCACGCAGGGCAGGCCGACGGTGCGGATCGCCTCGGCGATGAAGCGGTCGCCCGAGCCGATCTCCTGCTCCCCGTTGAGCACGAACAGCGCGGCGTCGGCGTCGGCCAGCGAGCGCTCGACCTGTTTCTGCATACGTTCGGTGAGGGCGTCGCGCGGCCGCTGCACACCGGGCAGATCCACCAACACGAGCTGCCAGTCGTCGCCGGTGGCGATCCCCCGTATCTCGCGCCGGGTCGTCTGCGGCTTGTCCGAGACGATCGCCACCTTGTCGCCGACGATCCCGTTGACGAGCGTGGACTTGCCCGCGTTGGGCCGGCCCGCGAGCGCCACGAATCCCGCGCGCGTCACAGCCCCTCGATGATCCTGTCCTGGAGCGCGAGCATCTCGCCGTCGTCTGCCTCGTGGTCGTAGCCGCACAGGTGCAGCACGCCGTGGACGACGGCTTCGCTCAGGTCCTGCGTGTGGTCGGGACAGATCATCACGTCGCCCAGCTCTCGCGGCCCCGTGGGGTGCGCCGGCCCGTCGACCGGGAAGGACAGCACATCCGTGGGCCGGTCGAGGCCACGGTGATCGCGGTTGAGGATGCGGATCCGCTCCTCGTCGACCAGCGCGACGGCCAGATGACCGTCGTCCACTCCCGCCGCCTCCAGCGCGGCCAGCGCCGGCCGGCGCAGCGACTCCGGAGCGTCGATGAGCTCGAGCTCGATCAGGAGCGCCCGGGTCTCAAGGGCTCAGCCCTGCTGCCGCCTGGCCTGCCGCAGCGCCGGCGCCTGCTTCTCGGCGTACTCGCTGTAGGCGGCGACGATCCGCTGGACCAGCTTGTGCCTCACCACGTCCTCGCCACCGAAGCGAACGAACTCGATCCCCTCGACCTCCTCGAGGATGTCGCCGATCACCACCAGGCCTGAGCGCTCGTCGCGGGGCAGGTCGACCTGCGTGATGTCCCCGGTGACCACCATCTTCGAGTTGAAGCCGAGCCGGGTGAGGAACATCTTCATCTGCTCCGGGCTGGTGTTCTGAGCCTCGTCGAGAATGATGAAGGAGTCGTTGAGCGAGCGGCCGCGCATGAAGGCCAGCGGGGCCACCTCGATCACGCCGCGCTCCAGGTGCTGGTTGACCTTCTCCGGCTCCAGCATGGTGTAGAGGGCGTCGAAGAGCGGGCGCAGGTAGGGATCGACCTTGGCGGCGATGTCGCCGGGCAGGAAGCCGAGCCGCTCGCCCGCCTCCACGGCCGGCCGGGTCAGAACGATGCGGTTGACCTCGCGCCGCGACAGCGCCGCCACCGCCATGGCCACGGCCAGGAAGGACTTGCCCGTGCCGGCCGGTCCCACCCCCACCGTGATGGTCTGGTTGCGGATGGCATCGACGTAGCGCTTCTGGTTGACCGTCTTCGGCGCCACCTTGAGCGACCGGTGGCGCCAGACCACGTCCTCCAGGATGCGGCTCGGCGATTCGTGCTGGTCGAGTGCCCCGGCGATGGCCTCGATCGTGCCGGGAGCGATCTCGTGGCCCTGGCGAACCAGGTCGGTGAGCTCACGCACCACCGTCCGGCCCATGGCCACCGCCTCCTCGTCGCCGTCGAGGGTGAGGACATTGCCGCGCAGGAAGACCTCGCAGTCGAGATGACCTTCCAGCGTCCTCATGACGAGGTCGCCCGGGCCGGCCAGCTCGGCGGCGGCGTCGTTGGGAAGTTCGAGCTGGACGCGAGGCACGGTTAGGCGAGCGCGCGACGCGCGCGAGCGTTCGATTTCACGGCGTGAGCTTCTCCCTCACCGCCGCGCTCACCCGCTTGCCGTCGGCCCGGCCCTTGACCTTCGGCATCACGAGCCCCATGACCTTGCCCATCTCCTGCGGCGACGACGCGCCCGACTCGGCCACGGCGTCGCCCACGATCGCGTTCAGGTCCTCGTCGGAGAGCTGCTCGGGCATGTACGAGGCGATGATGTCGGCCTCCTGCTCCTCGGCCTCGGCACGGTCGGCCCGGCCGCCCTCGCGGTAGGCGTCGGCGGCCTCGAGGCGCCGCTTGCGCTCGCGCTGGAGCACCTGAACGTCGTCCGCGCCATCGTCCTTGGCCGCCTTCTGGAGCTCGTTGGCGATCAGGCGCAGCGCGTGCACGCGTTGCTTCTCGCCCGCCTTGAGGGCGCTCTTCACGTCATCCTGAACCTGATCGAGCAGTGACACAGGTCCAGTTTAGAAGGAGAATCGGGTGACAATCAGGGTGGCCACGTTCGACTGCTACGGCACGCTGATCGACTGGGAGGGCGGCGCGGCCGCGTTCCTCTACGAGCTGGCGCGGCGCCACGAGCGCGAGCCGCCGCCCGGGCCGGAGCTGCGCGCGCGCTGGGAAGAGCTCCAGTTCGAGCGGCTGAGCGGCGACTGGTCGGCCTACCGCGACGTGCTGGCCGACTCGCTCTCGGAGTGGGCGGGCGAGCGCGGCTACCGCTGGAACGTGAACGACGGCGAGGCCCTGGTCCGGGCGATGGAGAGCTGGCAGGCGTTTCCCGACACCGCGCCGGCCCTGCGCGCCGCCCGCGACGCCGGCCTGAAGCTGTGGATCATCTCCAACACCGACCGGGCGATCATGGACCACAGCCTGCGTCAGCTGGGCGTGGACCTCGACGGCGTGACGGTGGCCGAGGACTGCCGCGCCTACAAACCCGGCCGCGAGCCGTTCCAGAAGGCGCTGCGGGAAATCGACGTGCCCCCCGAGGAGATCCTGCACGTGGCTTTCGGCTTCAAGTACGACATCGCCACCGCCCAGGAGATGGGCATGAAGACGGCCTGGGTCAACCGCAGGCGCGAATCCGCTCCGGGGCCGGAGCGACCGGACCACGAGTGGAACGATCTGTGGCCGCTGGCGGAGGTAGCCGAAGCGGAGAGATAGACGATTCGGTCTGAGACCGGATTGGGACCGATCCGGCACTGACAGCCCGCCCGCGAGGGGAGAGCATCCCGGGTCAACGGCGACCGGTGGCGGGAGGACGGACATGGTGGGCAGGCTGCGATCGCACGCATAGCGCGATTCCGGACGCGAACAGCGTGATCCACGCCTGCTACGACAACGCAAGTGGATCGCTGCGGGTGATCGACACCGGTGCGGCCGGCGTGTGCAGGCCGACCGAGACAGCTCTCGACTGGAACCAGAAGGGTCAACCGGGGGTTGCCGGAGCGCATGGACCTCAGGGACCCCCTGGCGTGGGAACCACCTACGGCAAGTCGGCGCTGGGCCCGGTGGAGCTTCCGAAGCCCGGCCTGAGAAAGACGGTGGTCACCCTCACGGTGCCGCGCGGGAGCTACGTGATCACCGGCAGGGCGGTGGGCCAGACGTTCGTGCCCAAGATGTCGTTCGACGGATGCCTCGACGACCTGAAGAGCTTCGAAGGCATCAAGAAGATCATCGGCTGCAACGCCGAGTACAGCCGGCGAAATCTCGGCGCCACGATCTTCGAGTGCAGCGTTGCGGCCGGTGCGTCCTGCGACCTGGGACGGGCGAACCTGATCGCCGGCGTGCGGCAGTTCTACGCCTTCCAGACCGTGAGCGCGAACGTCCTGCACACCTTCGAGGGAAGCTCGAACAAGATCACCCTGAGCTGTGTCCAGTATCCCGAGGCCAGGTGGCCGGCGAAGATCTCGCACGCCCGGCTGATCGCGATGAAGGTCGATCAGATCAACCCGCTCAACGCCTTCAGGACCAGGTCGATCAAGATCCTCAGGGCCAAGAAGCCAAAGTCCCGAGTCCTTCCGTGAGGGTCAGTCGGGCAGGATCGCCACCACGCGGGCCGGCGCCGCGCTCGCGCCCTCGACGCGCAGCGGGAAGCAGGCCAGCTGGAAGCCCGTGGAGGGCAGCTCGCCGAGGTTGACGAGGCGCTCGATCTGCGAGTAGGGCAGGTCGGCCTGGTGGGCCTCCCAGAACACCCCTGGCCGGTCGGTCTCGAGCGCCTTCTGGGCCTGCAGGTGAAGCGGTGCGTCCCAGCCCCAGGCGTCGATGCCCATCACCCGCACGCCGCGGTCGAAGAGCCAGCGGGTGGCCTCGGCGGTCACCCCGCAGCCGAGCGCCATGTAGCCCGGCTCGTCGATGAAGGCGTCGCGCCCGGTCCGCACCAGCACGATGTCGCGCTCGCCGAGCTCGTGGCCGATTCGCCCGAGCTCGCCCTCGATGTCGACCACCTCGATGGCGTCGCCGTCCTCCTTGGACGTCATGTCGAGCACCACGGCCGGTCCGAAGAACCAGTCGAGCGGCAGTTCGTCGATCGTCTGCGCCCGCTCCCCGGCGACGTGCGAGTTGTAGTGCCAGGGAGCGTCGACGTGGGTGGAGTTGTGGGTGCCGAAGCGGGTGAACGTCTCCGTAGCCCAGCCCTCGCCGTCGCGCAGCAGGCGCGACGGCACCCCCAGCAGCGACTCGATCATCGCCGCTCCCTCGGCGTGTCCCGAGTACTCGATGTCGGTGCGCAGAACCTCGGGTGTCTCGGGCGGGCTCGAGCGAATCGGGGCTGAGAGGTCGACCAGGCGCATTGGCGCAGCGTAACCGGCAGACGGCGGCGCCCCTCAGGCGACCAGCAGCAGGGCGCTCCAGCCCTCGGCACCGAGCCGACGCTGCTCCCGCAGCGGGGCCAGCGCGGCGGCCACCTCGTCCTCCTCGCCCTCGAGCAGGCCTGAGACGATCAGCCGGTCGGGACGCTCCGGGTTGAGCTCGGCGAGGCGCAGCAGCAACGGGCGAACCAGGTTGGCGACCGTCGTGGGCGCCCACGGGGCCGCCTGCTCACGAAGGTCGAGGCGCTCCACGCGGGCCAGCTCGACCCCGTTGGCCAGGGCGTTCTCGCGCGTGGCCTCGACGGCAGCGCGGTCGTTGTCGAACGCGGTCACGGGCCCGAAGCCGAGCCTGGACGCCGCGATGGCGAGCACGCCGGAGCCGCAGCCGAGATCGGCCAGCGGACCGCCGCCTCGCCGGCCGAGGCCCAGCAGCAGCTCCAGGCTCAGCCGCGTGGTGGGGTGGGCGCCGGTGCCGAAGGCCTGCGCGGGGTCGATCACCAGGTCGAGCGCACCCTCGCGCGCCTCGGCCCACGGCGGGCGCACCCAGATCCGTCCGCCCACCAGCACGGGGCGGTGAAACTCGCGCCAGCGCTCGGCCCAGTCGTCGGCCACCTCCTCGCCGCTGACGTGCACGAGGACGCCGGCCAGCTCGGCCTCGCCCGCGGGGAACGCCGGCAGCTCGCCCGGAGCGCCGTACAGGCCGAACTCCACGAAGCCGTCCGGGAGGTCGACCTGCTCGAACCCGCCGGGAGCCAGCTCGATCAGCTCGGCCATCACGTGCTCCGCGTGCTCGCCCGGCACGCGGACCGCGAGCCGGATCACCTCAGCGGAAGGCCCGGCGCAGCTTCCCGAGGATCGACTCCGGCTCGTCCTCGCGGAGGTTGTCCTCGGTGAGGCTCTCGCGCAGCTCGCCGAGAAGCTCGCGCTGGCGCTCGCTCAAATTGCGAGGGATGACCACGTTGAGCACCACCCGCTGGTCGCCGCGGCGGCCGCGGCCGATGCTCGGCATGCCGCGCCCGCGCAGGGAGACCACGGTGCCGGGCTGGGTGCCGGCGGGCACCTCGATCTCCTCGTCGCCGTCGAGCGTGGCCACGCTCACGGTCGAGCCGAGCGCCGCCGCCGGGGCGGGCACGTCCACCACGGTCACCAGGTCGTTGCCGTCGCGCAGGAAGCGCTCGTCCTCGCGCACGTGGACCAGCACGTACAGATCGCCGGGCGGGCCACCACGCTCGCCCGCATGGCCACGGCCCGTGAGCCGGATGCGCTGGTCGTCGGCGATGCCGGCGGGCACGTCCACGCTGAGCGACTTGCGCACGGCGCGCCGTCCCCGGCCCTCGCATTCGTGGCAGGGCTCCCGCGGCACCTTGCCCTCGCCGCCGCAGACGTCGCAGGCCTGCTCGCGCACCAGCTGGCCGAAGGCCGTGCGGCTGACGGCACGCAGGCGGCCGGCGCCGCCGCAGCGCTCGCAGGTATCGATCGGCGTGCCCGGCTCCGCGCCGTTGCCGTGGCAGTGCTCGCAGGTGTCCACGAGCTCGTAGGCCACCTCGGCCTCCACCCCGCGCGCCGCCTCCTCGAGCGAGATCTCGATCTCCACCGCCTGGTCGCCGCCCTGCACGCGGCCCGCTCCGCCACCGAAGCCGCCGCCGAAGGGGTCACCCCCGAAGAACGCGTCGAAGATGTCCGCGAACGAGCCGAAGCCGTGGGCCTGAGAGGCGAAGCCGCGCGACTCGAGGCCGTCGAAGCCGTAGCGGTCGTAGGTTGCCCGGCGCTCGGCGTTGGAGAGGATCTCGTACGCCTCGGCGGCCTCCTTGAACTTCTCCTCGGCCTCGGGGTCGTGGTTGTTGACGTCGGGGTGGAGCTCGCGGGCCAGCCGCCGGAAGGACGTCTTGATCTCCCGATCCTCAGCCTCACGGCCGATTCCCAGGACCTCGTAGGGGTCGCGCCTCATTCGTCGTAGACCTCGGCCACGAAGCGCGACAGCTCACCCGCGGCCTGGCGCACGGCGATGATCGCCTGCGGGTAGTCCATCCGTATCGGCCCGATCACCGACACCGCCCCCAGGTTGCGCCGGGCCAGGCCGTAGTTGGCCGCCACGAGGCTCAGCGTCTGCATCTCGGGCGTGGGGTTCTCGCTGCCGATGCGCAGGTAGACGCTGGGCTCGGTCAGCGACTCGCGCAGCACGCCGAGCAGGGCCCGGCGGTGCTCGAGCACTTCCATCAGGGCGCCGAGCTGCGACAGCTCCTGCACGCGGTGCTCCGACAGGAGGCGCGCGGCCCCGTCCATGTACAGCGTGTTCTCCGCAGTGCTGTCGAGCTCGGTGAACGCCGCCGACAGGGTGGCGAGGAAGTGGCTCTCGACCGGACCGAGCTCGGGCTCGGCCAACCGTGCGGCCAGCTTGCGCGAGCCAACGTCGAGGCCCCCCACGGCCTCGTTGAGGTAGCTCACGGCCCAGTCCACGAGCCCCGGATCCACCGGCCGCTCGTAGGAGATCACCCGCTTGGTGACCCCGCCCGTGGAGGTGATGACCACGACCATCGCCACCTGGGGCTGCAGGAGCAGGACCTCCACGCGGCGGATCGTGGCCGTCTCGATCGGAGGCGCGGTGACGAGCGCCAGCAGGTTCGTGACCTGGGACAGCTGCTCGGAGGTGGCACGCATCGCCTCGTCCACCTCGCGTCGCATCGTGGACAGCTCGAGCCGCTTGCGCGGCACCGGGAGACGCCCCTCCACGAGCACGTCGTCGACGTAGATCCGGTAGCCGCGATCGGTGGGCACCCGTCCGGCCGAAGTGTGGGGATGCTCGAGCAGGCCGGCCTCCTCGAGACGAGCCAACTCCGCGCGCACGGTCGACGGGCCCCAGGGCACATCGTGTCGCTCGGCGATCCACTTGGACCCGACCGGCTGGTCGAGCTCCACGTGCGCCTCCACGACCTTGCGCAGGATGAAGCTCTGGCGGGAGGAGATATCCACGCCGTAAGGGTATTCGCGCTCCCGGGCTGCGCGGCCGGGATGTTCCCACGGCGGTGAAAACCTCCCGCTCGCCGGTTCAGGGCGATCATCGTGAAGCTGTGGCTCCCTCCGGGCGCAATGGTCACGATCAGCCCATCCGCGACCGAGATCGGGAGGTTGTCACGCTGTCGCCCGGCGTGCCGGGCCGCTCAGGCTCCTGGAGGCGCCGGAGCAAGTGGTCTGAGCTCGCTCACGCCGGCCCCGGCGTTGTCGGGCTACTTCAACCCCACGGCTTCGAGGGCCTCGCGTCGGCGCAGGTAGGCCCGAATCCGGACAGCCTTCCCGCCTGCGAGGGTCCAGACGAGCGTGACGGGCTGATCGACCTCTACGCCGCTCCCACGCCCCCGCGCGCGAAGGCGGTACGTGACTACTACGACGCTGCCAGCATCGGCAACTTCGCCGAACTCGAACTCGACGTTCTCAAATGCCTCGTGCCATCGCCGCCAGGCCTCCTGGATGCCCCTAGGTCCGCGCGCGACGCCCCAGTCGCCCCAGAGGCCCGCGTGGTCCTCCCACACAACGTCCCCGGCGTACGCCGCATGTACGGCCTCCCAATCGCGTCGCCTGTCCGCCTCCCAGATCCCGCGCACCAGGTCCACGTTTTCCTGCGACACCGTCCCGCCAGTATCCCGCTAACGCTTTTCGCGCAAAGCAGGCGCGGGGTTACGGTAGCTGCTCCTTCGCACCACCCTTCACCAAGGGCCTCGGCGCACGCCAAGGCCTATTTCCCCGAATCCCCGTGAGGGATTAATTCACGCGAGAGGGTAGGTCTCTACCTCGATGAGCGATAGAAAAGTGATTCTCAAAATGGTCATGTCCCTCGACGGTTTTGCCACCAGCCCCGACGGGACCCATGAATGGATGTTCGAGTGGTTCGGCGACGACTCGAGTGAGCGGAGCCTGCGCGCGCTCGAGGAGGCCGGCGTTCACGCGATGGGCCGCCGCAGCTACGAGATCATGGGCCCGCACTGGGCCGCGTCCGACGGGCCGATCGCAACCGCGATGAACGAGAAGCCGAAGGCTGTCTTCTCCCACACCCTGGAGCAGGCGGAATGGGGACCGGCCGAGATCTTCGGAGGGGACCTGAGCGCGGAGATCGCGGACCTGAAGGCCCGGGACGACGAAGGGACGATCCTGGTCCACGGCGGTCCCGACTTCGCCAAGTCGCTGACCCGCCTTGGCCTCGTCGACGAATACCAGCTGTCGACGATCCCGATTGCGATCGGCGCGGGCCACAGCCCGTTCGCCGAGCTGGACGAGCACCTAAAGCTCGACGTCGTCGACGAGGAGCGCTTCCGAAGCGGAGCCCTCGCGCAGGTCCTCGTGCCGAAGCGATGAGCGACCGCCCAGAGCAGAACAGCTCGGGCCGAACATGGGCTGCTGGAGGGTCGAACGCCAAATCCGCCACCAACGCCGACGCTGGCGGGCGCTGCAATCCGAAGCTAGGACGTGCGCAGCTCGGCCTCGCCCTTGCGGATGATTCGGTTGTCGCCCTGCGCGGCCTCGGCCGCCACCACGAGGCGCCCGTCGTCCTCCTCGGTGACCTCGCCGGTCACGGCGATCTCCTGCTCGGGGAAGCCCATGCCGCGGAACTGGACCGACAGTCGCTTGAGCGAGCGCGGGTCGCCGCCGGCGGCGTTGGTGCAGGCGCGGGCGACCTGGGCCATCGAGTAGAGGCCGTGGAGGATGTTCTGCGGAAGGCCCACCGACTTGGCGAAGTCCACGTCGATGTGGATGGGGTTGAAGTCGCCCGACGCCCCCGCGTAGCGGTGCGGCAGGTAGCTGTCGGGCGTGACCTTGAGATCGAGGTTCACGAGACCCCCCTGACGATGTTCGTCCAGGTGCCGCGCACGACCTCCTGGCCGTCCTGGTTGGTGGACACCGATTCGAAGACGTAGAAGCCCATCCCGCCCTTCTCGGAGATGTCCTTGACGGTGGTCTCGGTGGTGATCACGTCGCCCACGCAGACCGGCTCGCCCCACACGAACTCCTGTCCCCCGTGGACCATCATCGCGAAGTTGATGCCCACGTCAGGGTCGAAGATGCCCGGCGCGACGGAGCCCGACGAGTAGACCACGGCGAACATCGGCGGCGCCGGGATGTCGCGAAAGCCCTCCGCGCGGGCCTTGTCGCGGTCGAAATAGACAGGGTTGTCCTCGCCCACCGCGAGGGCGTACTCGCGGATCTTCTCCTTGCCGATCTCGTACTCGAAGGGCGGAAAGGTCTTGCCTATCGCGGACTGGTTCACGGGCACGGCGCGGCAGTCTATGCCAGCGATGGGCTGGGAAGAAGACGACGCGCCCACCCCCCGTGGACGCGTCGCCGCTTGGTCGCGCGCTGTCTGTCGGCCCCGGCCTTGGGCCTAGGCGGCTTCGCGGAGGCCCTGGGCCTCGGCGAGCGTGGACAGCTTGCGCAGTGCCGCCTCTTCGATCTGGCGGGTGCGCTCGCGCGTCAGCTGAAAGAGCTTGGCGACCTTGTCGAGCGTCTGGGGAGGTTCGCCGTTGAGGCCGTAGCGCAGCTCGAGGACGCGCTTCTCCCGGTAGGGCAGGTGCTCGAGGACGCCGTAGAGCCGTTCGTCGCGCATCTGCTCGACCGCCTCGTCGAACGGTGACGCCGTCGACTGGTCCTCGATCAGGTCACCGAACAGCGCCGCGTCGCCGTCGTCGCCGACGGGCTTGTCGAGCGAGACGAGCTGCTGAGCGGCGCGCATGATCACGTCCGCCTCGTCGGGGTCGACGCCCGCGTAGGCGGCGATCTCCTCGATCGTCGCGTCACGGTCGCCGTTGGCCTCGAGCTTGCGCTGGGCGTTGTCGAGCTTCTTGAGGATGTTGTCGATGTGGATAGGGATCCGGATCGTCCGCGCCTTGTCGGCGATGGCGCGCGAGATCGCCTGACGGATCCACCAGGTGGCGTAGGTGGAGAACTTGAAGCCCTTGCGGTAATCGAACTTCTCCACCGCCCTCACCAGGCCGATCGTGCCCTCCTGGATGAGATCGAGGAAGGGCAGGCCCTGGTTGCGGTAGCGCTTGGCGATCGAGACCACGAGGCGCAGGTTGGCCCGCGTCATGTGGTCCTTGGCGTCGAGGTCGCCTCGCTCGATGCGCCGAGCCAGATCGAGCTCCTCCGCGGCCGTCAGCAGGGGCGTCTTGGCGATCCCGTCCAGGAACTGCTGAAGTGAGTCGAGGGTGGGATCGGGGGCGGCCTGGCTTAGCGTCTCGGTGGTCACGTCAGCCAAGCTACGACCGCCCCCTAAGGCCTCCCTAAATCCTTCAGAACGCCGCAATCCCGCGTGCAGAGCGGTCAGCTCTTCACGAACGGCTGGACGGCGTCCAGCACCTGCTGCATGTCGAGGGCAGGATCGAAGGCCCCCGCGGCCGGCTGCTTGCCGTTCAGGATCCGGATCGCGGCTGCGTGCCGTGCCTCGATCTGAACGATGCTCCCCGCGGCCGCCAGCACCTCGTCGGACTGAATCGCCGGCGCCGCGCCGTTGTAGGCGCTCACCCCGGTGTCCTCGAAGGTCTGGGCCAGCTTCAGGAAGCTCTTCTCGTTGGCGAAGGCCTTCCCGAAGTCCACTCCGGGAGCCGCGACGGGCTTGCCGCCCAGCTTCTTGATCGTGCCCATCAGGGCCGTGACGTGCTCGTTCTCGTTGTCGCGGATCTCGGTGGCGAGCGACTTGGCCTCCGCGGACAGACCGCTCGTCATCATCAGACCCTGGTCGTAGAAGGCAGCCTCGAGGTACTCGAGCGTGAGCGCGAAGTTGAGGATGTCGACGTCGCCGCCGCCGTCCTGCGCGATCGCCTGCCTCACGAACGGTCCCACCGCGCCGAGCCCGTAGACCGCACCAGCGGTCACGGCACCCCGCATCATGAAGGACTGCCTGGTCATTCCCTTTATCTCGACGGCCGCCAGCTCGGGGGCGGCCAGCTTGCTGCTGCTGGACATAGGTGTGTCTCCTTTTCTCTGACCGCGCCGGCTCAGGCGAGGAACGGCTTGACCTGGGGCAGGACCTCTTGCATCGAGGCCGGCTTGGCGAAGGCGCCGTCGGGGACGATCGTCTTCCCCACCACGAGGTTGAGAGCCGCGGCGTGGCGGGCCTCGATCGAGTGGATCGACAGCGCGGCGGCCAGGATGTCCTTGGACTTGATCCGGGCCGCCTGGCCCAGGTAGGCGGCGGCGCCGAGGTTCTCCACCACGGCAGCCGTCTCCAGCACCTTCTTCTCGCCGCCCTCCAGGACGGCATCGAAGTTGGTCTCGGGCCGCTGGGGCTTGCCCCCGAGGTCCTTGACCACACCGGTCAGCGTGTCCACGTGCGCCTGCTCGGAGTCGCGGATCAGCATGGCGGTCTTGCCCAGCTTCTTGTTCTTGACCACCCCGGAATCCAGGACCGCGTTGTAGAAGTCGGTCTCCAGATGCTCGAGGGTCAGCGCGTACTGGACGATCGCCAGGTCTCCGCCCGCTCCGGTGTCGGCGTTCGTGGACTTGTCCATCGTGCCCGAGCTCGCCGAGTCGTCATCGTCGCCGCACGCGGCGAGGAAGATCGCGAACGCTCCCGCGGCCCCTGCGCCGCCCATCATCTTCAGAAAACGTTTGCGTGAGCCGGCGTCCTCTGCCAGCTCGTGCAGCGCCCCCTGCTGCTCCTGCTGTCTTGTTTCTTCCATGCCCCCCTATGCGCCAACCTGGCGCGAAACGGATCAGCGGGCCCGCGCCAGCACCACCAGTCGCCGGGAGCCCAGCTCGAATGGGGTACGCGCTCCCGGGTCCCCGAGCAGCTCGTCCACCGTAAAACCCGCGCCCTCCAAGAGGCGCACGATCTCGGCGGCCGTGTACACGTGATGCACCGACACCGCGCGCTCGGGCTCCCTCCCCTGTGCCGACAGCTCCAGCTCGGTGACGATGCGGCTGCGGCGTACGTCGTAGCGGTGTCGTCCCCGCATCCGCACGCCGTCCACGTCGTGGTCGAGGCTCTCGTTGAGGGGGAAGGCCGACTCGGCCACGGTGGCCGTCTCGAGCACGAGGCGTCCTCCGGTCCGCAGAGCGCGGCGAGCTGCGTTCAGCTGCTCGACGGTCCCCTCGTGCGGGAGATAGCCGAAGCTGTTGCCCCAGCACACGAACGCGTCGTACTGCCGGGTCGGCGCCTCGCGCACGTCGGCCACCTCGTAGCGGACATCCACGCCGCGCTCGGCGGCCACGCGCCGGGCCTCGGCGATCTCCGGCGCGGAGATGTCGATCCCGCTGACCTCGAGGCCGCGCTCGGCCAGCCGCACCGCGATGCGGCCGGCGCCGCAGGGGGCGTCGAGCACCCGCCCGCCCGCGGGTAGGTCGAGCAGAGCGGCAATCGCCGCGGCGTCGTCATCGGCCCAGGGCTCTGACGCCGCGCGCCAGAACTGGGCCGCCAGTCCTTCCATGAAGTCGACGAACCAGTCGTCGGAGACCTGCTTCAGCACTTCGGTACTTCCTTTCGGCTCGGTGAGATTGCGCTGGCGTCAGCGCGCCGAGCCGGCGGCGAGGTGCTGCGAGAAGAGGCTGTGACGGTGCTTGAGCAGAGGCGTCGAAGCCAAGCTTAATCCTCGAGAAAGCCCCTGACAAGCCCGGCGGTCTCGCCCGGCTGCTCGAGCGCCGGAAGGTGGCCGGCGCCCTCGATGGTCACCAGCTCGGCGTCCTCGATCTCGCGGGCCAGGCGCTGGGCGATCGCGTGAAAGTCCGGCCTGTCGTGCTCACCCACCGCCACGAGGGTCGGGGCCCGCACGGCCGAGAGGTCGATGCCTTCGGGGTCGCGCTCCTCGGCCTGGGAGGCCAGCTGCAGCTCGAACGAGCGGCGCTGGGCGGGGCCGATCACATCGGCGAAGCCAGGAGCCCAGAAGCGCACGTTGAGGTCCGTGGCCGCGTCGAGGTCACCCTCCTCCAGCAGCCGGTCTTCCTCCTCGGCGTAGTCGCGAATCTCGTCGGACCAGTCGTGGTCGGGCAACGGCGAGTCGAGCAGCACCAGGTGCGTCACCAGCTCGGGCGACCGGGTGGCCAGCTCCAGGCACACCTGCGCTCCGTAGGAGGCGCCCACCAGAGCGGCGGGCCGGCCGGCCAGATGCGCCTCCAGATCCTCCGCGTGCGAGAAGTCGCCGCTCTCCGGCATCGGCGTGTCCCCGAAACCGCGCAGCTCGTGGGTCTCGGCCCCCGGCAGCTCGAAGCCGTCCCACATGCGGGAGTCGGCGACGCCGGCGTGGACGAGGATCGCCCGCAGGGCTCGCCTACTTCTTGCCGTCGCCGTCGCCCGACAGCTCGAGCACGGCTAGGAAGGCCTCCTGCGGGACCTCCACGCGGCCTACCTGCTTCATGCGCTTCTTGCCCTCCTTCTGCTTCTCGAGCAGCTTGCGCTTCCGGCTCACGTCGCCGCCGTAGCACTTGGCGATCACGTCCTTGCGCATCGGCTTGACCGACTCGCGGGCGATGATCTTCGAGCCGATCGCCGCTTGGATGGCCACCTCGAACTGCTGGCGCGGGATCTGCTTGCGCAGCCGCTCCGCGAGGACGCGCCCGGCCGGGTAGGCCTTGTCGCGGTGCACCACCATCGACAGCGCGTCGACCTTGTCGCCCGCCAGCAGGATGTCGAGCTTCACGAGATCGCCCTCGCGCATGCCCAGGATCTCGTAGTCGAGCGAGGCGTAGCCGCGGGTGCGCGACTTGAGCTGGTCGAAGAAGTCGAGCACGATCTCGGCCAGTGGCAGGTCGTACTGGAGCTGCACGCGCTCGGTGCTGAGGAAGGTCATGTCCGTGTGGGTCCCGCGGCGTTCCTGGCACAGCTCCATCACCTGCCCCACGTAGTCCTTCGGGCAGAGGATGGTGGCGCGGATGTAGGGCTCCTCGATCGACGCGATCGCCGCGCGGTCGGGCATGTCAGAGGGCGAATGGACCACGAGCTCAGTGCCGTCCTCGAGCCGGAGGTCGTACTCGACGTTCGGGGCCGTGGCCAGCAGCTCGAGGTCGTACTCGCGCTCGAGGCGCTCTCGCACGATGTCCATGTGCAGCAGACCGAGGAAGCCGCAGCGGAAGCCGAACCCGAGCGCCTCGCTGGTCTCCGGCTCCCAGGTTAGGGCCGCGTCGTTGAGCGACAGCTTCTCGAGGGCGTCGCGCAGCTCGGGGAACTGGTTGGTCTCCACCGGGAACAGGCCACAGAACACCATCGGCTTGATCTCCCGGTAGCCGGGCAGCGGCTCAGCGGCGGAGCCTGCCTTGGTGGTGAGCGTGTCGCCCACCCGCAGCAGGGAGACGTCCTTGATCCCGGTGATCACGTAGCCCACCTCGCCGGCGCGCAGGTGGTCCACCGGGGTCATGCCCGGTCCGAAGAAGCCGATCTCGTCGATGTCCGCCTCGGTGCCCGCCTGCATGGCCAGGATGGCGTCGTTTCGCCTGAGCGTCCCGTCCACCACGCGCACGTAGGCCACCACGCCGCGGTACTGGTCGAACTCGGAGTCGAAGATCAGCGCTCGCGCGGGGGCGTCGGGGTCTCCCTCGGGCGGCGGGATGCGCTGGACCACGGCCTCGAGCAGATCCACCACCCCGTCGCCGGTCTTGGCGGAGATGCGGATGACCGAATCGGCATCCTCGCCCAGCAGCTCGCTCACCTCGCCCGCGACGCGCTCGGGCTCGGCGCCCGGGAGGTCGATCTTGTTCATGGCCGGGATCAGCTCGAGCCCCGAGTCCACGGCGAGGTAGGTGTTGGCCACGGTCTGCGCCTCCACCCCCTGCGAGGCATCGACCAGCAGCAGCGCGCCGTCGCACGCGGCCAGCGAGCGCGACACCTCGTAGGTGAAGTCCACGTGCCCCGGCGTGTCGATCAGGTGCAGGCGGTAGAGCTGCCCGTTGCGCGCCGTGTACTCCACGCGCACCGCCTGGGCCTTGATCGTGATCCCGCGCTCGCGCTCGAGGTCCATCGAATCGAGGAGCTGCGGACGGTGATCGCGCGGGTCGACGGCGCCCGTGATCTCGAGGATGCGGTCGGCCAGCGTCGACTTCCCGTGATCGATGTGGGCGATGATCGAGAAGTTGCGGATGTTCTGGGAAGGGCTTCCCACTCTCCCGAGCTTACGTACTCCTTCGACCGCCCGAGTACTCTGGCGCCGGACTCGTGGCAAGCAGTGACATCGAAGTGGTCAGGGCGGTTTTCGCCGCCTTCGGCACCCGGGACGTCGAGGGCGTGCTCGCGCTCACGAGCGAGAACGTGGAGTTCAGGCCGATGACCAGCGAGGTCGTGGGTCGCACCGAGCCCTATCGCGGGCACGACGGGATGCGGATGTATTTCGCCGACGCCGCGCGAGTCTGGGAAGAGCTGAGGCTCACGCCTCAGGAGTTCCGCGAGGTCGGCGAGATCGTGCTCGTCACCGGGCGGGTGGTCGCCCACTCCCCCGCCCGCACGATCGTCGGCTCCACGGGCTGGATCTTTCGCGTGCGCGACGGCAAGGTCGTGCAGGGACGCGTGTTCCGGTCCGCGTCCGACGCGATCCGAGCCGCGGCGGAGGAGAGCTAGGGCCGGCGACGAGCGCGCAGCAGGTAGTCCACCTGCTCCTGCTTTCGCATGATCATGTGCTCGAGCCGGTGCTCGACGGCCTCCGAGGCAGCCTCTCTGCCGGTGGGCTCGATGGCCGCCTGGAGCGCTTCGAGCGCCTCGTTCTCGGCCTCGATCAGCCGGTCGAGGGCCTCGGCGGGATCGGCCACGAACTCGAGATCGGCCACCTCGGTGGTCGGCTCGCCTCCCAGCGCGGCCACCTTCTCCACGAGCCGAGTGGCGTCCTCGAGCTCCGAGAGGGCGTGCTTGCTCATCTTGTCGGCGTGGGCCTGGTACTCGAGGCCGATCACGCTGCCGGCCACCAGCGAGTAGTTGAGCACCGATCGGTGCTGAAGCCTCAGCGCCTTGTTGAGGCACCTGATCTGCTCTTCGACATCCATCTCTTCTTCGGGCATTGACCGTCCTTACCCACCGGACCGGCCTCGGCTAACGAGCAGCCTGCGGATCTGTCGCGCCTCGGGCACGCGGAGCAGCCAGACGCCGATCGCGTAGATGGCCAGCCCCGCGCCGATGCCGGCGAACACCGAGGCGATCTGGGCGAGCAGTGAGCGCCCCAGCGCACTCGTCGAGCCCGTACCAGACCCCGTAGGCAGCGCCGGCCAGGAGCGCCGAGGCGACCAGCATCCGGATCGTGGCCGACAGCAGCAGCGGGCCCTCGAGTCCTCCCAGCTCGCGACGCAGGATCCAGCCCTGGGCCGCGCACATCGCGATCGTGCCCGCCACGGTGCCCAGCACGATGCCGGTGATTCCGAGCGGCTTGTAGAGCAACGCGGCGAGCGCAACATTGATCACCAGGTTGAGACCCGCCAGCGCCGTGGTGGCCCACGTTTGCTGGAGCGAGAAGAACGTGCGGGAGAAGAGCAGGCTCACCCCCTGGAGCGGCAGCGAGATCGACCACCACACGAGCGCCGTGGAGGTCAGCTCCGTGGCCTCGGGCCCGAACGCGCCGCGCTCGAACACGAGCCGCGTGATGGGCTCGGCCAGCACCGCCATCAGTACCGCGCTCGGGATCAGCAGCAGGCAGATCTGCCGCACGCCGGTGCTCATCGTGTGGCGCAGCTCGTCCCTCGCGCCCCGGGCGGCGAAGCGCGACAGCGTCGGGAACAGGATCGTCGCGATGGAGATCGAGAACAGGCCCTGCGGGAGCTGGTAGATCCTGAACGCCTTGTCGATCGCCGCCGGCGCCTGGTCGGACACGAGCGTGCCGAACAGCGAGTTGATCAGGAGGCTGAGGTTGATCAGGCCGAGCGTGATCGTCACCGGCAGCATCAGCCTCAGCACGCGGCGGACGTGCTCGTTGCGCAGGTGCAGCTGCAACCTGAACTGGCCCCCGCGCCCCCGCAGCCAGGGCAGTGGCAGGAGGAACTGCACGACCGTCCCCGCCAGGACCCCGATCGCGTAGGCGTAGATCTCGTCCTCCTCCGGGAAGGTGGGCACGAGGCCGACGAGCGCGAGGATGATGACCACGTTCCAGGCCACCGGAGCCAGGGCCGGGACGGCGAAGTGCTCGAACGAGTTGAGCATGCCCACGGTGAGCCCCGACAGCGCGAGCAGGATGACGATCGGGAACATGATCCAGGCGAGCTTCACCGTCAGGTCGGCGAGCGGTCCGTCATCGTCGAAGCCGGGGGCGAACACGCCCATGATCGGCTCGGCCAGGAGGATGAACAGGGCGGTGACGGCGCCGAGCGCCAGGCAGATCAGGAAGAACAGCGTCGAGGCCACCCGGAAGGCCTCCCGGCGTTCGCCCCTCTCGAGCAGCTCGGTGAAGACCGGCACGAACGCGCCCTGGAGGGCGGAATCGGCGAACAGCGCGCGCACCAGGTTCGGCACCTGGAAGGCGATCGTGAACGCGGACATGACCGCGGTAACGCCGAAGAAGTACGCGGCCAGGATCTCCCGGGCGAGGCCGAGCACCCGGGACAGGCCGGTGGCGAACGAGAAGAACGCGGTGTTGCGGGCCAGCCGGCTGGCGTGACTGCGCTGCTCCGGAGCGTCGGTGCTGCTCACGGCACGGGCGCTACACTTGGCCTCCGCCGCGCCCGGACTGCCGGACGCGGCATCGGTTCTCTATGGCCAACATTCATTCACAAGAAAAGCGGATCCACCGGGCGGAGCGGGAGCGACTCGAGAATCGCCGCCGTACCTCTCAGGTCAAGACCTGGTTCCGCCGCCTCGAGGACGCGGTGAGCGAGGGCGACGCCGAGCGCGCCGACGCGGAGCATCGCTCCCTCGTATCGCGCATCGACAGGGCCGTCAAGTCGGGCGCCCTTCATCGCAACAGCGCAGCCCGCAAGAAGTCCCGGGCGGCCCGCATCCGCTCGCAGGCCTCCTAGCGCCCCGCGCTCTCCTTCGCGGCCGGTCTCCGGGCCCTCTGTAGGGTCCCGCCGCATGGAAACGCGACTGCTGATCGGGGGCGAGCAGGTGGCGGGCGAGGGCGACCCGCTGGTCATCGAGAACCCCGCCACCGAAGAGACGCTGACCGAGCTGTCCGGGCCGTCCGACGAGCAGGTCGACGCTGCCATCGCCTCCGCGAACGAGGCCTTCCCCGGCTGGGCCGCCACGCCGGCGGTCGAGCGCGCCGAGCTGCTTCACGAGGTCGCAACCCGCATGCGCGATCGCACCGCTGAGCTGGCCCGCGCGCTGACCCTGGAGGGCGGCAAGCCGCTGGTGGAGAACGCCGACGAGGTGGGCTGGACGGCGGCCGCGTTCGACTACTACGCCGAGATGGGACGCAACTTCGCCGGGCGAGTCATCCCCTCGATCGAGGCCACGCAGCTCGCGCTCGTCGTCAAGGAGCCGATCGGCGTGTGGGGCTGCATCGTGCCCTGGAACTACCCGCTGCTGCTTCTGTCGTGGAAGGTGGCGCCGGCGCTCGCGGCCGGAAACACGGTGGTGGCCAAGCCGTCCGAGCTGACTCCGGTGTCGACGCTGATGCTGGCCGAGTGCTTCGACCACCTTCCCGCCGGCGCGTTCAACGTGCTGGCCGGGGCGGGTGCGGTGGGAGAGGCCCTCGTTCGCGACGAGCGGGTGGCCGGGGTGGCCTTCACGGGCTCGGTGGACACCGGCAAGCGGGTCGCCGGCCTGTGTGCCGAGCGGGTGGCGCGCATGAACCTCGAGATGGGCGGCAAGGACCCCTTCATCGTCTGCGCCGACGTGGCCGGCGACGTCGAGGTCGCGGCCAAGGGCGGCGCCTGGGCGGCTTACCTGAACGCCGGCCAGGTGTGCACCTCGGCGGAGCGCTTCTACGTCGACCAGTCGGTGTACGACGACTTCGTCTCGGCCTTCGTCGACTACACCCGCTCCCTGCGGGTGGGCGACCCGCTCGACGAGTCCACCGACGTGGGCCCGATGGTCTCGGCGCGCCAGCGCCAGAAGGTGGAGAGCCAGGTCGAGGCGGCGGTGGCCGCCGGCGCGGAGGTGCTGGTGGGCGGCGACCGCGCGGGGCAGGACCGCGGCCACTTCTTCTCGCCCACGGTGGTCACCGGCGCGGCCGGCGAGACCGATCTCCTGCGCGAGGAGACGTTCGGGCCCGTGGCTCCGATCGTGCCGGTCGGCTCTCTCGACGAGGCGATCGCGCTGGCGAACTCCACGCGCTTCGGCCTGGGCGCCAACGTCTACACCCGGGACCTCGAGACGGCCGTGCGCTGCCTGCGCGAGATCCGCGCCGGCACGGTGTGGATCAACGATCCACTCACCGACAACGACGCCGGGCCGTTCGGCGGAATGAAGCAGTCCGGCTTCGGTCGCGAGCTCGGCCAGGAGGGCCTCGAGGCGTTCCAGGACACCAAGCACGTCCACATCGAGACCAAGATCGCTCCGAAGGAGTGGTGGTACCCCTACGCGCCGGGCCAGGCTGCCCCGCCGTCGGGGGCGGGCGCCTGACGGCGGCGGCGCTAGGCCGCGGCCCGGGCCAGCGCCAGCGAGAAGGCGGCGTCCTCGTCGAGCTGCAGCTCCCCGCCGCCGCGCATGGTGACTTCGAGCTCCGCGAACACACACAGCGCACGGGCGAGTGAGGCGGTGTCCGCCTTCTTCGCGCGGGCGACTGTCTTCTTGGCCAGCCACGGCGGGGCCTTCAGCGACTCGCCCACCTTCTGCTCGGGCAGTCCCGCCTCGAGCAGCGCGGCCGCGCGGTGCACCTCTCGCAGCCGGCGCACGACGGGGAAGACGAGCCGCCCGGGCCGCTCTCCGTGGGCCTCCAGCTCCTCCGCCAACGCCAGCGTCTCGCGCAGGTCGCCCGCCACCAGTGCATCGGCGAGGTCGTAGGCCTGCGGCGCGTTGTCGGCCGCCGCGAGCTGCTCCACGTCGTTCGGGCCCACCGTCGCCGACGGGTGCACGGCGATGGCGATCTTCTCGAGCTCGCGCGAGAGCCGCTGCTGGCTCGAGCCCACGCGTTCGACCAGCTCCTTGGCCGCCTCCCGGTCGAGCTGCACGCCGAGCTCCCGGGCCCGTTCCGCGCACCACTCGGGGAGCTTCCACGGCTTCGGCGCGGCGTACTCGCGCACCTCTCCCCCGGCCGTCTCGACGGCCTTGCACAGCTGCTTCAGCGCCTTGCCGCGGACGATCAGGACGAGCACCGTCTCCGGCGGAAGCTCTTCGAGCGCCGCCTCGAGTGGCGCCAGCCGCGCCGCCTTCCAGGCGCCGGCGTCGTCCACCAGGAGGTAGCGCGTTCCGGGCTCGAAGCTCAGCACGGACAGGGCGCCGGCGATCTCGGCCGGGTCGCTCTGCCGGGCGTCGAAGGTCTCGAGCCCGCCCGGCCCGCGCTCACCATCGGCCCGCTTGCGCACCCGCGCGCGCCAGGCGTCGATCTTGGCGTCGTCGTCACCACAGACCAGGTAGGCGGGGCTCAGGTCGGCCACGCCCGCCAGTCTACGAAGCCGTCAGGCGGCGCCCGTGGGCGCGCCGGCCCCCCGGTCATTGCTCCACCGCCACGCGCAGCTCGTCCTCCTCCACGCGGAGCGCGACCGTCCCGTGCCGGTCCGTTCGGTACGTGGGGACTCCCGCGCGGCGCAGCGCGCGGAGGGTCGCGGGCGTGGGATGACCGTAGGTGTTGGGACCGACTTCGATGGCCGCGACCTCGGGCCTCAGCCGCTCGAGCACCTCCGGCAGCCCCGGGTCGGAGCTCCCGTGATGCGGCACCTTCATGGCGTCCACGTCCGGCAGGTCGAGCGGCAGGAGCGACTCGCTCTCGGCATCGGCCGACAGCAGCAGGTCGAACCCGCCGGAGCTGACCGTCGCCACCACGGCGCGGGGGTTGGGATCCTCCGGTGCCGGGCCGGGCGGACGGGGAGCCGGAGACATCAATCTCACGGTCACGGCACCGGCGCTCACGTCCATCGGAGCCAGAGCCGGCACCGTCCGGACGTCTCTGCGCCGGGCGGCGGCCAGCACCGCTCTGAAGCCCGGCTCCGCCGTTCCGTCGCCACCGTCGAGGAGCAGATCCACGGGATAGCGCGCGAGAACAGCCGGAAGGCCCCCCTCGTGGTCCCGGGAGGCGTGGGTGGCCACCACCAGCGCCAGCCGGCGCACTCCCGCCCGCCGCAGCAGCCGCTCCACTCCCGCCTCCGGAGGCCCGCCGTCGAAGAGAATCGCCGTCCCGTCCGGATGCTGGATCAGCGTGGCGTCGCCCTGACCCACGTCGAGGAAGCTCACGGTCAGGTAGTCGGGCGGTGCGGGCGGCGCGAGCAGCCGCACCGCGAGAAACAGGACAGCGGCCACGGCGAGGGCGCCGAAGGCCGCCCGCCGGCGGCCTGGCAACCGGCGCCAGCGCCCGGCGAGCTCCTCGCCCCGACCCGCGTGCCGGCGGACCATGGAGCGTACGGCCAGGCCGGCCGCTGCGATGAGCGTGTAGGCCAGCGCGGCGGCCCGGCCGGAGAACGCCGACAGGCCGATCGAGCTGCCAGGGACGTCGGCGCAGCGCTCCGCGAGCCCGCCCAGGTAGGACACGGGTAGGCGGGCCACCGGCCCTATCGCCGCAGCCAGCCAGTCGGCACCCGGCAGTACGGGAGCCAGCAGACCGAGTGCAGCCTTGACCATGCCGAGCCACATGGCGGGGGCCACAGCCGGGAGGGCGAGCAGATTGGCGGGCAGCGCGGCGAGCGACACCGCCTCGAAGTGATGCGCCAACAGCGGAGCGGTGGCCAGAGTGGCCGCCAGCGTGATCGCGATGCCCTCGGCGAGTCCGCGGGACAGGATCCTGGCCGCACGAGCACTCAGCGTCGCGCCCTCCTGCCTCGATGCGAACAGCAGATCCGCCGCGCGGCCCAGAACTCTGCCCAGCGGAACCCCCAGGACGAGAATCCCGACGACGGCGGCAAACGAGAGCTGCCAGCCGGGATCCAGCAGGCTTCGCGGGTTGAGCGACAGCGTCACCGCCGCGGCGAGGAGCAGCGCGTACCAGCGCGAGGAGGGTCGCGACAGGGTCATCGCGGCGATCCCCGCAGCTCCCATGACCCCCGCCCTCTGCAGCGACGGCCCGGCCCCGGCCAGCGGGACGTACAACGCCACCAACAGCAGCAGAGCGACGCCCCGAGCGCGGGGACCGAGGCCGCCCACGGCGAGGAAGGGCAGCGCCAGCGCCACGAGCAGCATCACGTTCTGGCCGGAGACGGCGAGCAGATGAGCGAGACCCGACCGGCGGAAGTCCTCCCTCACCCCCTCGGCGATGGCCTCGTCCTGGCCCAGCACCATGCCCCGCGCCAGGGCGGCCTCAGGTCCCGGCAGTCCCGCGGCCACCGCCTCCTCAGCCCGAACCTGGAGGTGATCGAGGAGGCCGGCCAGGCCCGTGCGTCGGTCGCCGGTCGGCCTAGCTCGGTCCACGAGCAGCTCGCCGGCGATCCCGCGGCGGCGGAGGTAGGCCCCGAAGTCGATGCCGTCCCGCTCCGCGCCGCTGGGCTCCACGGGCCGCAGCCGTCCCTCGAGAACCAGCTCCGAGCCGACCGCGACGCGGTCGGGAAAACGGGTCCAGCGCGCGATTCGCGCAAGCAGCCTCGCCCCGTCCAGCCGGCCCGACGCCACGCGAACCTCGGCCGACGACCCGAAGGGCGACGGTCGCGGGCGCGTGAGCAGGTGCGCGCGCAGCTCGGCGACCCCGCCGGCGCCGAGCCGATCGGCTGGCCGGTCGATGGCGGCCAGGCGGGCCTCTCCCACCGCCCCACCGGCGAGAACGAGAGCCGCGGCGAGGGCCCCGACGGCCGGCGCACGGCAGACCGCGAGGACCGCCACGAAGGCCCCGGCGACGAGGACGAGGAGCGAGCCGTATCCGACGCCGTCTGCGGCTCCGGCCAGAGCGACCCCGGTGGCGAAGGCAGCCATCGCCACGTGCCATGGACGCGACGCAACGAGCGCGGCGGCGCCGGGCGCGGCCACTCGCTCTGTGTCGGATCGGCCGCCCGCCATCTACGGGTCGAGCGCCTCCTTCAGCGAGGCCAGACGCTTCTCACCTATCCCCTCGACCTCACCGAGCTCCTCGAGCGAGCCGAACCCGCCGTTCGAATCCCGGTACTCGACTATCCGCCCCGCGAGGGTCGGGCCGATGCCGTCCAACTGATCCAGCTGCTCGACGCTGGCCACCGCCAGGCTGAGCTTGACGCCGCCCGCACCGGGCTCCGCAGCCCCGGCGCCGGGCACCATTGGCGCGCCGGCCGCCCCCGGTGCGGGTGCGCCCTGCCTCGGCACCACGACCTGCTGGCCGTCCACGACCCTGGCCGCGAGGTTGACCCCCGCGATCTGGGCGCGCGGCCGTGGCCCGCCCGCGCGCTCGAGCGCGGTGGCCACGCGGGCACCCTCGGCCAGCCGGTACAGGCCTGGCCGCCGCACCTCACCTGCGACGTGCACGTACAGCTCCGCACCGCCTCTCTTGCCACCGGCAGGCAGGCTCGTTCCGACGGGCGACACCGAGGCTGAATCGCTCGAGCCGGACGCGCCGCCGTTGATCTTCACCGGCGGCGGGGCGTCGTCACCTCCGCCGAACAGACGCAGGGCGGCGAGCACCGCGAGCACGGCTGCCACCACCCAGATGAGGGTCGTTGCGCGGGTGCCTTCGAACACTCGACGACCGTACGAAGAACCGTGTTACGCGTGGGCACGCCTGTGCCACAAGTTGGTGACGATTTCGTGCGGAGTCGGTGCGCGGGCCCGCGGCGGGCTCAGCGAACCTCGAAGCCCGTCAAGCCCTCGGCGGGCTCGTCCGTTTCCTCCACGCGCGCGACCACGGCGCCGCGTGGGCCCTGCCGGGCCCACTCCACCATGCTCGCCACCGCGGCGGGATCGCCCTCGAACACGGCTTCCACCGTGCCGTCGGGCCGGTTCGACACCCAGCCGCCCACCCCGGCGGAGACCGCCTTGCGCCTGGCCGAGTCCCTGAAGAAGACACCCTGGACCGTTCCGTGCACCACCACCCGGCGGCGCACCGGCTCACTCACGGCCACCCGTCCACGAGCCACCGCTGGCAGACTGCCGGAGGGTCGAGTGGTGAGCGAGACGAGGGGACACGGATGACGGACGAGGCGACGGGGATCGAGACGGCGTGGGGCGTCGATTCGGAGTATGGCCGCCTCCTCGATGTCCTGCTGTGCCCGCCCGAGAACTTCCACTGGCTCCCGGCGAGCGCCATCGCGCGGGCGACGCTCGACAGCGGACTGAGCTTCAGCCGCGACGACGCCCTGCGCCAGCACGCCGAGATGGTCAGCGTCTACCGAGAGGCAGGCGTCCGCACCCACTTCCTCGAGCCGGATCCGGCCCTGCCGTACCAGGTGTTCGCCCGGGATTCGAGCATCAACGTGCCCCAGGGACCGATCGTCACCCAGTGCCACCAGTGGTGGCGCAGGGGCGAATATTCGCCGGTCGTTCGCTTCTACCAGGAGAACGACATCCCGATTCACCGCATGATCACCGCCGCGGCGCTGGAGGGCGGCGACTTCATGATCGTGGAGCCCGGTGTGGCGGTGATCGGCAACGGAGAGGAGCGCACCCAGGAGCCCGCAGCACGACAACTTGCCGGATGGCTCGAGGCCGACGGCTGGGAGGTCCGCATCGAGCGCATCCCACCCCACTTCCTGCACATCGACGTGCTGGCGGCGATGCTGGGCGAGAAGCTCGCCGCCGTGTGTGTCGAGCAGGCGGGCGCGGGCTTTACACGCTGGCTCGAGTCGAAGGGCGTCGAGATCGTGCCGGTGTCCCTGGCCGACGCGCTGAAGCTGGGCGTGAACGGCGTCTGCCTGGGTGGCGACCGGGTGCTCACGAGCGCGGAGTCGAAAGGACTGAACGATCGCCTGCGAGCGCTCGGCCTGACCGTGTACGACCCGGAGCTGGCGGCCTTCACGCTCGGTGGGGGCGGCGCGCACTGCCTCATGCAGGCGATACGCCGGGAGCGGGTGGGTTGACGGCGGCCGCGGAGGGGCTGATGGCGGCCGCTCCCCGCCGCTCGCGGCCATGTCTCGGCGCTCGGTGACCGTCGACCCGCGCCGGGCGATAGCGGACCTGCGCGAGCTCGAGCGGCGCACGGGCGGTCCCGAGACCGGCGCGCGACGGGTGTGCTGGACGCCCGAGTGGGCGGCCGCTCGGACGCTGCTGCGCGAGCGGCTCGACGAGATCGACGGACTCAGCGTCGAGGTCGACGAGGCCGGGAACCTCTGGGCATCGCTGCCGGGCGAACACGAGGACGCCGTGGCGTTCGGCTCCCACCTCGACTCGGTGCCGGCCGGGGGCTGGCTCGACGGCGCGCTCGGCGTGATGGCCGGGCTCGAGGTGCTGCGCGCCACGGCCGAGGCCGGGCGGCCGGTGCGCACCGTCGTGCTGGTGGATTTCGCCGACGAGGAGGGCGCCCGCTTCGGGCGGAGCCTGTTCGGCAGCTCGGCGGCCGCCGGCACGCTCGACCCCGAGGCGGTGGCCGCGCTGACCGATTCCGAAGGCCAGACTCTCTCCGACGTCGTGGCCGAGCACGGCGTCGATCTGCCGCGGGCGACCGAGGCGCAGAGCCGGCTGACCGGGCTGGTCGCCTACCTCGAGCTCCATATCGAGCAGGGGCCCGTGCTCGAGCAGGAGGGCGTTGCCGTGGCCGCCGTGAGCGGCACGTTCGGAGTCGAGCGCCTACGGCTGATCTTCACCGGCCAGGCGTCGCATGCCGGGACCACGCCGATGGACATGCGCCGCGACGCCGGCCTCGCTGCCGCGCGAGCCGGCCTGGCGGTCCAGGAGATCGCCCGCGAGCACGGCGGCGTGGGGACGGCCGGCGCGCTGCGCCTGGAGCCGGGCATAGTCACGGCCGTGCCCGGACGGGCGGAGCTGCAGGTCGACCTGCGCCACGCGGAGCCCCGGCCGCTCGCTGCCATGCTCGCCGGCGCCCGGGGTGCCGCCGCGAAGGCGGCTGAAGAACAGCGCTGCGACCTCGAGGAAGAAGAGATCTGGCGGATCGAGCCGATCCCCTTCGACGAGCGGCTGGTGGCCGCGGCACTCGAGGCCGCGGGCACCGGACGGACGCTGGCCAGCGGCGCGCTTCACGACGCCGCCGAGATCGCGCGGCGCCTGCCCGCGGCGATGATGTTCACCAGCTCGAGCCGGGGTCTCAGCCACGCCCGCGAGGAGGACACGCCCGAGGATCACCTCGAACAGGCCATCGCGGCGTTCGGGCGCCTCGCCGAGCGGGTGATCGCGGGCGAGGTCGTGTAGGCGGGCCGGCCGAGCCCGCCGGCGGCGCGCTGTCTACGGCTCGATGGCCACCCGCAGCGTGCGCAGCGCCCTGTCGCTCGCCCCGCGGAGGCTGCCGCCGTGCGCCAGGGTCTGCTCGATGTAGTCGAGCGTCTCCGCCGACAGCCGCTCGCCCGGCAGCACGTTGGGTATGCCGGGCGGGTAGGCGGCGAGCGACTCCGCCGCCACCCGGCCCACCGCCTCGGCGACCGGGACGACCTCCTGCGGGCCGAGAAACGCCTCCCGCGGCGTCATCACCAGCTCACCCCACGGCGGCGGCGGAGCGAACCGGTTCGAGTCGGGATCGAGGGGCTGCGTCTGCACCGTGTCCACGGCGTGCCGGAGCGACGTGAGGAGCCGCTCGCTGGTGGCTCCCGCGTCCTCGCCCATGCCGAACACGGCCACCATCACGTTCTCGCCGGCCAGCTCCAGGAACACGTCGTCCTGCTCGCGAACCAGGCGAGCGAGCTCGAAGCCGGTCGTCTCGGTGCCGCGCACGTCGATCGCCAGGCGCAGCGGGTCGTAGTCGAACACTCCAGGGGCGCCGGCCAGGCGTTCGTCGAGCACGTCCAGGCCGGGGATCTCGCGCACCGCCTCGCGCGTGCGGCGCAGGGCCGAGAGCGTCTCGCCGAGCAGGTCGCGCCCGTTGACCGCGGCGCTGCGACGCGCCGCGTCGAGCGAGCCGAACAGCAGCGAGTTGGGGCTCGTGGACTCGACCAGGGTCACGCAGCGATCGACCACGCTCTCCTCGATCAGGTCGCCGTGACCCAGGTGGACCATCGCCGACTGGGTGAGGCTGCCCACGATCTTGTGGATGCTCGAGATGACGAGGTCTGCGCCGAGACTGAGGGCGTGCGCCGGCAGATCCTCGTGGAACGGCAGGTGAGCCCCCCACGCCTCGTCGACCACGAGCGGCACCCCGTGCCGGTGCGCCACCTCGACCAGAGCAGCCACGTCGGCCACCGCCCCGAAGTAGGTCGGCGACACCACTGTCGCGCCCACCGCACCGGGCGTGTCGGTGAGGGCCCGGTCGAGCGCCTCCGGCGTCATGCAGTGCGCGATGTGCAGCTCGGGGTCGAGCTCCGGGGATACGAACGTCGGCCTGAGGCCGGACATGATCAGTGCATCGATCGTGCTCGAGTGGGCGTTGCGCTGGGTCACCACCCGGGTGCCGCGATGGCCCAGGGTGAGCATCGCCACGTGGTTGCCCTGCGACGCCCCGTTCACGAGCCACCACGTGCGTGACGCGCCCCACGCTTCGGCCGCCAGCTGCTGCGCGGCGATGAACGGAGTCGGCTCCTCCCCCAGGTCGATCCCGTAGGTCAGGGCGGGTATGTCGAGGGCAAGGGCCGCAGGGCCGTAGGCCTCGATCAGCCCGGGATCGGCGCCCGGCCCGCCCTTGTGCCCGGGCACGTGAAAGCGCCCCGGGTTGCGTGCGGCGTAGGCCCGGAGGGCATCGAGATAGGGGGTGTCTGAATGCTGGGAGGTCGGCTGGCTTCCGGTCGTCCCGGCCGCCGGCTCGGATACGGACATGCGCGCCGAGTCTAGATGGCCTCGAGCGCCAGCGTGACCGCCTCGGGCGCGGAGCGAGCAATGACCACGCCCTCGATGTCCCAGCTCCCGAGGCCCACCACGGTCTTGCCCGCCCTCAGGGCGAGCGCCACCTCCGACAGCGTCCCGTAGCCGCCACCCACGGCGATGAGAGCGTCCGCCGCCCGGACGACCAGGCTGTTGCGGACCTCGCCGAGGCCGGTGGCCACCGCCACGTCCACCCAGCGGTTGGCGGCCGACCGGTCCGGGCCCGGCAGCAGCCCCACGGTCAGCCCCCCGGCCTCCTTGGCGCCGCGACACGCCGCCTCCATCGCCCCGCCGAGCCCTCCGCATACGAGCACGGCCCCGCGTCTGGCCAGCTCCCCGCCCGCGGCCTCAGCCGCGGCGATGTCGTCGGCGCCTGCCTCGCCGGGTCCGATGACGGCCAGGTACGCCGGCGAGCTCAGGGCTGCTCGGGGCCGGGACCCGATTCAGGCTCCGGGTCCGCCGACGGAGCCGGCTTCGAGGCCGGCTTCGCCCGTGGCGGCGAGCCGGCCTTCGCTCGCTTCGCCGGGGCACGCCTGGCACCCTGCGAAGCGGCAGGCTCACCAGCAGGAGGGGGCGCCGCCCGTCCGCGCTGCCACGACGCCGGCGTTCCGGCGTCGGTATCCGGTGCCTCACTGCGCTCGCGGCGGCCCCGCACCCGTTCTGTCGCCGCCTCGGATCCGGTGTCGTCCCGGCCCGCCTGCTCCGCTGCGGGGTCGCGCGGCTCCACGGCCAGCGAGATGTGCGCCGTGGCCAGAAACGCCCCGGCGACCATCAGCACCGAGCCGCCCACGGCGAGCCAGATGCCGATCGCCTGGTCGGGCCCGTCGCCTCCGGCCACCGCCGGCGGGTCGTTGACCACCTGGGTCAGCACGACCACCACCGCGAAGAGCGCCACGAGCAGCGAGAGCCCGGGCGAGAGGGGTGGCTGGAGCAGGCCCATCCCTCCGGCGAGCTGCAGGATGATCAGCACCGCGCAGACCACGAGCACGATGTCCACGAACTCGAACACCGTGAAGCCGGTGAGCCCGTCGTACCAGTCGAGGAACAGGGCCACCAGCAGGATGACCCCGCCGAGCGCGCCCACGAGCGGTCCCACCGGCACCTGTATGGGTCCTTGGCGCGCGCTCATCTCACCACGAAGTTGACCAGCCGGCCGGGTACGACGACCGCCTTGACGATCTGCTTGCCGTTCAGGCGAGCCTCCAGCCGCTCCGAGCCCCGGGCGATCTCCTCGAGCTCCTCCTCCGAGGCGTTCGCCGGCGCCGCCAGGCGATCGATCAGCTTTCCGTTGAGCTGAATCACGAGCTGGATCTCGTCGCTGACCAGCAGCCGCGGATCGGCCGCCGGCCAAGGCTCCTCCCACACTCGCCGGCCGGTCAGGCGCTCGTAGACCTCGGAGCCCAGATGCGGCGCGAACGGGAACACAAGCGAGCCCGCGGTGGCGATGGCGAAGCGCACGTCGGCGACCGGGGCCGAGTCGCGGCCCCGGTAGATCTCGTTGACCAGCTCCATCACTGCGGCGATCGCGGTGTTGAAGGCGAAGTTGTGCTCCATGTCCCGGGTGACCCGGTCGATCGCCCAGTGTGCCTTGCGCAGCACCGCAGACGGCTCGGCGCCTTCCAGATCGTCGTGCCCGGCCGCATCGGCGACGGGGCCCGCGTCGGGTTCCGGTGCCTGGACGGCAAGGGTCCAGAGCCTCGACAGGAACCGGTGCACCCCTCCCACCCCGGCATCGGACCAGTCGGCGTCGCGATCGGGCGGCCCGATGAAGAGGATGTAGCAGCGGGCGGTGTCGGCGCCATAGCGCTCGACGTACTCCCGGGGGGAGACGACGTTCCCCCGCGACTTCGACATCTTCGCTCCGTCGCGGGTGATCATGCCCTGGGTGAAGAGCCGGGCGAAGGGCTCCTGCACACCCAGCAGGTCCATGTCGGCCAGCGCCTTGACGAAGAAACGCGCGTAGAGCAGATGCAGGATCGCGTGCTCCACGCCCCCGATGTACTGATCGACGGGCATCCAGCGGTCGGCGATCTCGCGGTCGAAGGGGGCCTCGGCGTTGTCCGGGTCGCAGTAGCGAAGGAAATACCAGGACGAGTCGACGAACGTGTCCATGGTGTCCGTCTCCCGCCGCGCCTCGCCCCCGCACTGCGGGCAGCGGACGTTGACCCAGTCCTCGGCCGAGGCCAGGGGCGAGCGACCCTTGGGCGTGTAGTCCTCGAGCTCGGGAAGCTCGACCGGTAGCTGATCGTCGGGGACCGGCACGAGCCCGTCGACCGGGCAGTGGACGATGGGAATGGGACAGCCCCAGTAGCGCTGGCGCGAGAGCAGCCAGTCACGCAGGCGGTAGTTGACCGTGGCGCGCCCGAGGTCGCGTTCCTCGAGCCAGCCGACGATCGCCTTCTTGCCCTCGGGTGCGCTTAGGCCGTCGAACTCACCGGAGTTGACCAGCCGCTCGTCCTCCGAGTGGGCCACGAACGCCTCGCCCTCGGCCGGTGGCGCGTCGCCCTGAACGACCTGTCTGATCTCCAGACCGAACTTCTGGGCGAATTCGTAGTCGCGCTGGTCATGGGCCGGCACCGCCATCACGGCGCCCGTGCCGTACTCCATCAGCACGTAGTCGGCCACGTACATGGGGATCTGCTCGCCGGTGACCGGGTTGAGGACGGTGCGCCCGAGGGCGACCCCCGTCTTCTCGCGCTCCTCGTCGCCGCGCTCTTCGGGCGTCTCGCGCAGCGAGCGGTTGACGTACTCGTGCACCTCGGGCGAGTCGTTGAGCCGGAAGACGTCAGGGTGCTCCGGCGCCATCACGAAGAAGGTGGCCCCGAAGAGCGTGTCGGGGCGGGTGGTGAAGACCGGGTAGTCGATGCCGAGCTCCTCGCAGCGGAACACCACCTCGGCGCCCTCCGAGCGGCCGATCCAGTTGTCCTGCATGGCCACCACGTGCGGCGGCCAGGAGACGGTCTCGATGTCCTCGAGCAGCCGATCGGCGTACTCGGTGATGCGGAAGAACCATTGCTCGAGCTGGCGAATCTCGACGATGGTGCCGCAGCGCTCGCAGTGGCCGTCGATCACCTGCTCGTTGGCCAGGACCGTGGCGTCCTTCGGGCACCAGTTGACCGCCGCCTCCTTGCGGTAGGCCAGGCCGCGCTCGAACAGCCGCAGGAAGAGCCACTGGGTCCAGCGGTAGTAGCGCGGCTCGTGGGTGCCGAACTCCCGCGTCCAGTCGATCGAGATGCCCCAGCGCCGGAACTGCTCCTGGAACTCGCCGATGGCCTCCTCGGTCGCCTCGCGAGGATGCCGGCCGGTCTTGATGGCGTGGTTCTCCGCGGGCAGGCCGAAGGCGTCGTAGCCCATCGGGTGAAGCACTAGGTGTCCGTGGCGGCGCTGAAAGTGCGCCACCGCATCGCCGAGCGAGTAGTTCTTCAGATGCCCGATGTGGGGCTCGCCCGAGGGATAGGGCAGCATCTCGAGCACGTAGGCCATGGGCTGGTCCTGAACCTCGTCGTTCGAGACCTCCCAGGTGTGCTCGTCGGCCCACACCTTCTGCCACTTGGGCTCTATCGCACTCGGGTCGTAGCGCTCTGCCATCGGACCTCAGGAGACTAACGGCGGCCCGGGCCTGTCCGGGCCTACACTCGCGCGGTGCCCGCGGCGAGCCTCAGCACCGGAGCCGAGCTCGCCTACGAGCGCGAGGGCGCCGGCGGCGCTCCGCTGCTGCTGCTGCACGGCTGGCCGGAGACGAGGCGGATCTGGGAGCGCAACGTGCCGGCGCTCGCCGCGGCCGGGTTCGAGGTCATCGCACCCGACCTGCGCGGCTTCGGGGACTCGGGGCTTGCGCCCGACGACCGCTACGACGCGGCCGCCCACTCGCACGACATGGCCGCGCTCCTGCGCGAAGAGCTCGACCACGAGTCCGCGGTGGTCTGCGCCGGCGACCTCGGGGGCGTCGTGGCTCAGGACCTGTCCCTGCGCTACGAGGGCCTCGTCAGCCGCCTGGTCCTGTTCAACACGATCCCGCCGGTGCTGGGACACGGCCCGAGCGGTCTCGCGCCCGAGGTGCGCATGGCCGCCGACTACTTCGCCCGCCAGTCGCGCGACGCCGACGGTCTCGCCGCGGAACTCGACACGCCCGACAAGCGCCGCCGCTACGTCGCGCAGTTCTACGGGTCCCGCTTCTGGGCGGCGCCGGGCTCGTTCACGCGCGAGCAGGTGGACCGCCTGACCGAGCCCTTCGCCGACGCGGATCATTTCCGTGCCTCGATTGCCAACTACGAATACGTCGGCGGGCCGCGCACCGCGCCGGAGCCCGTGCGCCTGCTCGAGATCAACCCCACCCCCGCGCTCATCCTCTACGGGCCCGAGGACCACGTGATCCCGCGCGACTTCCCCGAGCGCATGGAGGCCGCCTTCCCCGAACGCGCCGGCCCCTTCGTGGTCCCGGGGGCGGGCCACTTCCTCCAGTGGGAGCGCGCCGAGGTGCTCAACGGCGCGCTGCGCTGGCTGTGCCTCGGTCCCTAGGCGCTAGTCGGTGGCCAGCATCACGTCGGAGGCCTTGATCACCGCGGTGACCTCGCTGCCGGTGTCGAGCCCGAGCTCGTCCACCGCCTCGACCGTGATCGAGGCCATCAGACGCTGGCCGGCCACCTCCACCTCCACGTTGGCGATGGCCTCACCGCGCCGGACGCCGCGCACCGTTCCCCTCAGCTGATTGCGCGCACTTATGCGCATGCCGTTCCTCCGCTCCGTGTTCACGCCGCCACCACGCGGGTGGCTGACGCCTTCCAGGTCGCGGTGACCGTAGCGCCCGGCTCGAGCTGCATCTGGTCCGCCGAGGCGCGGGTTATCTCGGCCGCGAGCGGCTGCGGGCCCGCCAGGCCCAGCCGCACCCGGTTGCCGACGGCCGTGATGGAGACGATCTCCGCCGTCAGGTGATTGCGGGCGGAGCCGTGGGCGTCCTGCCCCGGGGTCTCGATCGCGATCTCCCACGGAAAGACCGACACGGCCACCTGGCCGCTGCCCGGGTCGGTGCTGGCCACCGACCCGCCTCCGTCGAGGGTCACGTGGGTGAGCCCGTCCGCGCCGCCGCCGGCGATGCCGGTGAGGACCACGGCGCCGGTGAAATCGGCGACGAAGGCCGAGCGCGGCGCGGCGGCGAGCTCGGTCGGAGTTCCCTCTTGCACCACGCGGCCCGCGTCGATCACGCCCACGCGGTCGCCCAGCTGAGCCGCCTCGGCGAAGTCGTGGGTGACGAGCAGGGTGGGCGCGGCGGTCTCTCGCAGGAGCATGGCCAGCTCGCGGGCCGCCCCCGTCCGGGTGCGGGCGTCGAGAGCCGAGAGAGGCTCGTCGAGGAGGAGCACGTCCGGCTCCCGCGCCAGGGCCCGCGCCACCGCTATGCGCTGGCGCTCGCCTCCGCTGAGGTTGCGTGGTCGGGAATCGGCCTTACCGGCGAGCCCGAAGCGGTCGAGCATCGCGTGAGCGTGCGCCCGCCGCTCGCGCCGCGGCAGGCGGGTCAGCCCATAGGCCACGTTCTGCCATGCGGCGAGGTGCGGGAAGAGCGCGTATTCCTGGAAGACGTAGCCACAGCTGCGGGTTTCGGGGGGCACGTCGATGCCGCGCTCGGTGTCGAGCCAGACCTCCGCCTCGGCCTCCACCCGCCCTCGCCGCGGCCGCACCAGTCCCGCCGCGATCCGCAGGACACTGGTCTTGCCGGCGCCCGACGGTCCGGCCAGGGCGAGACATTCACCGCGCTCCACGGCGACGGCGATGTCCAGCTCGAGCGTCCCCAGAAGGGTGGTGGCCTCGACCCTCAGCACGCGGCCGTCAATCCACCTGCCAGCCGCCGAGCGCGTCGTTTCCCTGGACGAGCTTCACGGACAGGAGGATGGCGCCCGACACGGCCACGAGGACCGCCGACAGGGCGAGCGCCGAGTCGAACTCGGTGGAGAAGCGGTCGTAGATGGCCAGCGGCACCGTCTGGGTGATGCCCTCGAACGAGCCGGCGAACATCAGCGTCGCGCCGAACTCGCCGAGGGCCCGCCCAAGGGCCAGCGCCGTGCCCGCCACCAGGCCTGGGAGAGCCACGGGGATCATCACGCGCAGGAACCCGCGTGACTCGGGCGCGCCGAGGGTGCGCGACGCGTCCATGAGGGTCCGGTCCACCGACGCGAACGCGGCCATCGCCTGGCGCACGTAGAAGGGCGAGGCCACGAAGGTGAGCGCCACCACGACTCCCGCGGTCTCCAGCGCGAGCTCGATGCCGGCCGCCTCCACCACGCCGCCGAGGATCCCGCTCGGTCCCACGGCGGCCAGCAGCGCTATGCCCGCCACCGCCGGGGGCAGCACGAGGGGCAGCTCGACCAGGGTCACCACGGCCGCCTTGCCGCGAAAGGAGCGGGTGGCGAGCAGGTAGGCCGCGGGAGTCCCGATCACCAGGATGATCGCGATCGCCGCGGCCGTGGTGCGCAGGCTGAGCCAGAGCGCGTCCAGCGCACCCGGCTCGCCCAGGCTGTCGATCAGCTCCGCGGGACTGCGGTCGACGAAGATCGCCACCACCGGGAGCGTGAGGAACGTGATCGCCAGCGCGAGGCTGATGAACAGCAGGGCAGGAAACCAGCGCGCCGCCATCACTCGACCTTCCCGAAGCCGGCCTCCGCGAGCGCGGTGGCGCAGTCGCCGTCGCTCAGCCCGTCGACGAACGTCTGGGCGAGCTCGGGCTGGCGAGCGGCCTCGACCACGCCCGCGCCGTAGGTCACCTGCGGCTCGAGCTTCGGCGGAAGGTCGATCGCCGTCAGGTCACCGCCGCTGGCGTTCACGTCGGTGACGTAGACGAAGCCGGCGTCCACGGCTCCCTGGGTCAGCTTGCCCACGATGCCCTTCACGTCGGGCTCGTTGGAGCGGACGTTGTCGAGGATCGCCTTCTCCTGATCGGAGGGGAGCTTGGCCAGCGTCTCGCGCGTGTACTCCCCGATCGGCACCGAGTCCGACCCGATGGCGATCTTGGTGCCCTCCGCCGTGAGGTCGTCGACCGACCTGATGTCGGAGTCCGCCGGCACGGCGAGCACGAACTCGTTCGTCGCGAACTCGACCGGCTCCGAGAGGAGATCCTCGTCGTAGAGCTCGTCCGGCAGGCGCGTGTTGGCCGCTGCGTACACGTCGACCTTCACCCCCTGGCGAATCTGCGCCGCGAGCTCGTCGGAGCCGGCGAAGGACAGCTTCACGTCGGCGTTCTCCGCGGAGCCGAACTCGGGAGCGCAGCGCTCGATGGCCTCGGTCATGGACGCGGCCGCCGAGACCGTCAGGCGCGTGGGATCTTCCCCGCCGGAACCACCGCCGCCGCCGCTTCCGCCGCCGTCGTCGTCCTCATCGCCGCAGGCTCCGAGCAGCAGGGCGCCCGCGGCGAGCACGAGCGCCATCCGCTTCACGACCGGCTTCGCTCGATCATGACCGAGGTCGCCTTCACGGCGGCGGTGGCGGGAACCCCGGCGGCGAGGCCGAGCTCCTCCACGGCATCGCGCGTGACCGCAGCGGTGACCAGGTGCGGTCCGGCCTCGATCTCGACCAGGGCCATCACGCCGTCGACCTCCACCGAGCGCACCACCCCTGGGAAGCGGTTGCGAGCCGAGAGCGAATCGCCGGCCCGGTGGCGATCGGGATGGCCGGCGAGCCGCTCGACCTCCCGGCGCGCGACGCGCCGGCGGTTGGCGTGGTCGCGCGACGTGCGCAGCTTGCCCGCGCGCTCCCAGCGCCGGAGCGTGTCCGGGCTGACACCTATGGCGCGGGCGGCGTCACCCAGCAGAAGTCCCTCATCGTTCGGCATGTGCCCAAGCATTGCATAGGCAGCGCCGAGAGTCAGTCGGCCCACGTAGCGTGCCTGCGATCATCGCTGGCCTCGCATGAGCGTCGCTGAGACACGAGATGCGGTCGACGAGGGCCAGCTCGACGGCACCGAGAAGCGGGTGGCTCCGCTCGAGCTCTTCTTCGACCTCGTCTTCGTCTTCGCGCTGACCCAGGTCACGCTCCTGATGGCCGAGAACCCCACCTGGGAGGGCCTCGCCCAGGGCATGATCGTGCTGGCCGCGCTCTGGTGGGCCTGGGCCGCCTACTCCTGGCTCACCAACGCGGTCGACACCGACCAGGACAAGGAGCGGCTGCTGATGTTCGCCGCGATGGCCGCGATGCTCGTGGCCGCGCTGGCCGCGCCTCACGCCTTCGGTGACGATGCGGTCATCTTCGGCGTCGCCTACGCAGTGGTGCGGTGGCTACACATCTTCATCTTCGCCGAGGCCAACGACGACGTGGACACCGCCGCCGCGGTGCGCGTGCTCTCCCGCAGCGCCCTTCCGGCACCCCTGCTCATCCTGGCTGCCGGCTTCGCCGACGGCAGCGTCCAGGCCGCGCTGTGGATCGTGGCGCTCGCGATCGACTTCTCCGGGCCCTACGTGTTCGGCGTGCGCGGCTTCAAGGTCTCGGCCGGGCACTTCGCCGAGCGCTTCGCGCTGATCCTGATCATCGCGCTGGGCGAGTCGCTGGTGGCCATCGGCGCCGGCATCGAGGGCGCGGACATCGACAGCAGTCTGGTCCTGGCCACCCTGTTCGTGATCGCGTTGGCGGCGGCGATGTGGTGGGCGTACTTCGACGTCGTCGCCGTCATCGCCGAGCGGCGCTTCCGCCAGACGACCGGTCACGACCGGGCCCGGATGGCCCGGGATTCGTACAGCTACCTGCATCTGTTCATGGTCGCCGGGATCGTGCTGGTGGCGCTGGGCGTGAAGAAGACGGTGGGCCACGTGGACGAGCCGCTGAAGACGGTGCCCGCCGTGGCCCTGTTCGGCGGGCTGGCGCTGTACTACGCCGGTCATGTCGCCTTCCGGCTGCGCAACGTGCGCTCGCTCAACAAGCAGCGGGTGTTCGTCGTCCTCCTGTGCCTGGCTCTCATCCCCTTCGGCACCGAGGTGGACTCGATCGTCGCGGTCGGGGTGGCCGCGGGGATCAGCGCGGCGCTGATCGCCTACGAGGCGCTGCGCTTCGCCGAGGCGCGCCGCCGCGTCCGGGAGGCGCCGGCCCACCCGGGTAGATAGGCCGGATAGCCCACACGACGCTTTCACCGCCTTTTCACCTGCATAGCCGGGAAGTTCCTAACGTCAGGAGCCATGAGCGGGCTATTCGCGACAAGAGGCCGGACCGTTTCCAGCTCCGCTGGCCGGGAACGGGACGGCTGAGCGGCTGGCATCGATGGTGGGACGCGCCCCCGACTACGGCGAGCTCTTCGATCTGCTCGGCAGAGCTGGACGCAACGTGGAGATTTCCACGGCCCTGTTGGGCGAGCTGATGCGCTCGTGGCCGGACGGCGGCACGAAACGGCTCGAGCTCGTGGACGTCGAGCACGCCAACGACAGCGTCACCCACGACATCATCCACCACCTGCACGCCCGCGCCGCCGTGCCGTTCGATCGCAGCGATGTGCTCGCGCTCGCCTCCGGACTGGACGACATCGTCGACTACTCGGAGGAGGTCGGCGACCTCCTAGGGCTGTACCAGGTCGAGGCATCCATGGATCAGGCCATCGAGCTCACCGACACCCTCGCCTTGGCCGGGTTCGAGGTGGCGCAGGCCCTGGGCGCCCTCGACGGAGACGACGACCTCGGCGCCGCGCAGCGCCATCTCGCCGAGATCGATCGCCTCGAGGACGAGGGCGATCGCATCCTGCGCGCCGGCCTCACCTCGCTCTTCCAGGGCGGCGTGGATCCCATGGTGGTGATCCGCTGGAAGGACGTCTTCGAGCGGGTCGAGGATGCGATCGACGCCTGCGACAGCGTGGCCCACACGCTGCGGGGCATGGCGGTCAAGCGGAGCTGACCAGCTCGAGCGCCGGCTCGGCCGGCCGCGCCGCGACCAGCCGGGCGTAGGGCCGTCCGCGACGACGGACCTCGATGTCCGTGCCGGCGGCGGCCTGTTCGAGGTAGTAGCCGAAGCGGTTGCGGAATTCGTGGCAACCGACTTGGACGGCGGGAGAAGTGGAGCTAGCCGGGCTCGAACCGGCGACCTCTTGCCAGTGCCACTCAGCGCTCTCCCAGCTGAGCTATAGCCCCAGGGAAACGAAATCGCCTCTAGATTAATGCACGCTCGCTGCCCGTTAGCGGCCTCCGACAGTCGCAAGTGAATGCTGCGTCTGCCCTCGACCAGTCGAGATGGGAAGAAGGTAGCAACGATCGAGCTCGCCGCAGTAGACCGCGACCAGATCGATCTCGCTCGCGTCGTATAGGACCCGAAGACATAGCCGGTCGGCGTGTGCAGAGAGGTCTGGAGCGTGACCTTATACCGCGCCGAGTCGGGTCCAGCCCGCCCCACTTGCATTGCACGCGAGTGATCAGTCGGCCGGCAACCTCGAAAGCCAGGTCATAGCGGCTGTGGTCGACTGGATCGGTCGCAGTACCGAAATGCCGAGCCTCGTGGCCTGCGGCAGCGACGATCGCCGTCTCGGCGAGGGCACCCTTGTGATTGGTCGATAGCACGAACACATGTTCGCACCCCAACCGGACGGAAAGGTCAGCCCACGGACCGCGCCGGCGCCTCGCCCCAGAGGTTCTCCAGCCGGTAGTACTCGCGCGCTTCCGGCGTGAAGATGTGGACCACCACGTCCCAGTAGTCGAGCAGGATCCAGCGGGCGTCGCGGTCGCCCTCGCTGCGGCGCGGCAGCAGGCGATCCTCGTCGTGCTTGAGGTCCTCGAGGATGGCGTCGTAGATCGCCTTGGTCTGGCGCTCGGTGTTGCCCGAGCAGATGACGAAGAAGTCGGTGTAGGAGACGATCCCTCGCAGGTCGATCACCCGGATGTCGATCGCCTTGCGATCCGATGCCACCGCGGCGATGCGCTCGGCCAGGACCGCCGGGTCGTCGTGAGCGCCGGTCATGCCTTCGCCGCCTGGACCGGGACTTCGGCGGCCGCGCCGGGGGCGCGGTAGAGCTCGCGCTCCTCGATCCGCTCCTCCACAGCGCCGGGCACGAGGTAGCGGATCGGCGCTCCCTCTCGGATCCGCCTGCGGATCGAGGTCGAGGAGATCTGGATGAGCGGCATGTCGAGGTAGCGCACCCGGTCCGCGCCGGGCAGGCGGCCGATCCGGATCCCGATGCCGCTGCGGGTCCAGCCCACGCGCTCGACCACGGCCACGGTGGCGTGGTCGAGGACCCGCGCCGGCTCGTGCCACGACGGCAGCGCCGCGGCCTGGTCGCCACCCAGGATCAGGAAGTGCTCGTCGTCGGGGGACTCGGCGCGCATGGCCTCGAGGGTGTCGGCGGTGTAGGACGGCCCGTCGCGGTCCACCTCCGCGCGCGAGACCGAGAAGCGGTCGTCGTCGCCCACCGCGAGCTCGACCAGCTCGAGCCGCTGCTCGGCACCCGGGTCGCCATCGATCTCACGGTGCGGCGCCTGGCCCACGGGCACGAGCACGACCCGCTCCAGGTCGAGCTGCACCAGGGCCTCCTGCGCGCACACCAGATGACCCAGGTGAGGCGGGTTGAAGGCTCCTCCGAAGACTCCTACGCGCAAGCGCTTCGCAACCTAGCCGCGGACCTGCCCGGCGCCTTCGACGACGAACTTGTAGGTGGTGAGCTCCCGCAACCCGATCGGGCCGCGGGCGTGCAGCTTCTGCGTGGAGTTGCCGATCTCCGCGCCCATTCCGAACACCGCGCCGTCGGTGAAGCGCGTGGACGCGTTCACGTACACGCAGGCGGCGTCGACGCCGCCGGTGAAGGCCTGTGCCGAACCGGTCGAGCCGGTGACTATGGCCTCGGAGTGGCCGGAGCCGTAGCGGTTGACGTGCTCGATTGCCTCGTCGACCGAGTCCACCACCTTCACCGCCAGGATCAGCGCGTGGTACTCGGTGGCCCAGTCGTCCTCGCTCGCGTCCTTGAGCGAGTCGGCCAGCGGTCCGGCCAGCGAGCGCGTGCGACCGTCCACCCGGAGCTCGACGCCCGACTCGCGCAGCTCGCGCAGCGCGAGAGGCAGGAAGTCGGCCGCCACATCGGCGTGCACCAGCAGCGTCTCCGCGGCGTTGCAGGTCGACGGCCGCTGGACCTTCGCGTTCACGGCGATGGCCACGGCGTCGTCGAGGTCCGCCGTGGCGTCCACGAACACGTGCCCGTTCCCTCCGGCGGCGTAGATGACCGGCACGGTCGCGTGCTCCTTGAGTGCGTCCTTCAGCCCGTCGCCACCGCGCGGGATCACCAGATCGACCACGCCGTCCTGGGTGGCGATCTGACGCAGCTCGTCGCGATCGCCCCCGGAGACGATCGAGATGGCCCCTTCGGGCACGCCCGCGGCGCGAACCGCCGACGAGGCCACCTGGGCCAGCACCGCGTTGGAGTGCGCGGCGGTAGAGGACCCGCGCAGGACGATCGCGTTACCGGACTTGAGGCACAGCGCAGAGCAGTCGATCGTCACGTTGGGGCGCGCCTCGTAGACCACCGCGACCACGCCCAAGGGCACGCGCACGCGGCGCACGTCGAGCCCGTTCTCGAGCCGGTGACCGTCGATCGTCTCGCCCACCGGATCGGGCAGCGCGGCGATGGACCGCACGTCCGCCGCGATGCCGGCCAGACGCTGCTCGGTGAGCGACAGACGATCGAGCAGGCTGGCGTCCAGCCCCGCTTCGGCGCCCGCCTCCATGTCGCGCTCGTTGGCCTCGAGAATCTCACCCGCGCGCTCCTCGAGCGACGCAGCCATCGCGTCGAGAGCAGCGTTCTTGGTACCCGTATCGAGCACCGCCAGCTCGAGCGCTGCACGCTTGGCCTGAGCGCAGACCTCGGCTACCGACTGGGCGGTGGTGGCCATTGAGGCAAGGGTATCGGGCGCTCTCAGGCCGCTGCCCGGCGCTCCGGGCCGGTGACCGCCCAGCGACGCCCGGAGAAGCGCCACGCGCACAGCGCGAGCCGAGCGGCGATGAGGGCCACCAGCCCGCACCAGACCCCGACGATGCCAAGGTCGAAGGCGAGCGAGGCCAGCGTGATGGGCACGAACACACCCAGCGACGCCACCAGCATTCCCCACATCAGGAAGCGGGTGTCCCCCGCTCCGATGAGGATCCCGTCCAGCGCGAAAACCGCCCCGTTGGCGGGCTGCATGAGCGCGAACAGGAACCAGATCTCCTGTGCTCGCTCGACCACCGCGGGGTCGCTCGTGAACGCGCGGGGCAGCACGCCGATCAACGCGATCATCACGAGGCCGAACAGCGCGCCGGCGGCCACGCCCCACTCGATCATCCGCCGCGCCGAGCGGTGGGCCCCCTCAGCGTCTCCCGCCCCGAGCGTGCGGCCCACGATCACCTGCCCCGCGATGGCGATCGAGTCCAGCACGAGCGCCAGGAACACGAACAGCTGGAAGGCGATCTGGTGGGCGCCGAGCGAGTCCTCCCCGATGCGCGCCAGCACCGCGCCCGCGACCAGGAAGGAGCCGTAGAGAGCCGCCGTGCGCACGAAGATCTCGCCGCCGATGCGAGCCAGCGGGCGCATCTGCACGAGGGACGGACGGCGGGTGTCGGCCGGAGCGCGCAACAGCGTA
Organism: uncultured Thermoleophilaceae bacterium; assembly: GCA_963808545.1. GTDB lineage: Bacteria > Actinomycetota > Thermoleophilia > Solirubrobacterales > Thermoleophilaceae > JACVRW01. The sequence goes on from CAWEGB010000008.1 coordinate 774,492, forward strand.
CGAACGAAGGCGGCGCCCATGCCGGCCTGCGCCACCACCGTCGCCGCGGCGGAGCCCGCCAGGCCCCAGTCGAGCCCGTAGATGAAGACGACGTTCAGGATCACGTTGACCGCGTTGGCCACCACCACGATCACCAGCGGCGTGCGCAGGTCGGACACTCCGCGCAGGAAGCCCTGGCCCGCCAGGGCGATCAGGGCGAAGGGAAGCCCCAGCGAGCCGATGCGGAGGTACTCGATGGCCAGCTCCCGGGTGCGGCCCTCGGCCCCCATGAGGTCCACCAGGGGCACCGCTCCGGCAGCGAGCAGCACGGTGAGGATCAGACCCAGGCCGGAGGAGAGCCACAGCGCCTGGGCCGCCAGGCGCCCCGCCACGAGCTTCTCCCCCGCTCCGTGGAAGCGCGCCACCTGCGCCGTCGTGCCGTAGGTCAGAAAGTTGAACAGCGTGAAGGCGCCGGTCAGCAGGGTGGCGGCAATGGCGAGGGCGGCCAGCTCCTGAGTGCCCAGGTGACCGACCATCGCGGTGTCCACGAGCAGGTACAGCGGCTCGGCCGCCAGGGCTCCGAGGGCGGGCAGGGCGAGCGTGAAGATCTCGCGGTCGTAGGGCGAGCGCAGTCGGAGGCGCACGCCGGCGAGTCAAGCAGGGCCCTCACTCCAGAACGAAGTAGTCCCTGTGCACCGCCTCCTCGGTCGCCCGGGGGAGCAGCTCCCGGACGGCGTCGGTCTTCAGCCCCTTGATCCGGCGCAGCTCACCGGCGGAGTAGCCGACTATGCCCTTGCCCACGGCGCGGCCGTTGCAGCGGACCTCCACGGCGTCGCCCGCCTCGAACTCGCCCTCCACCTCGACCACCCCTACCGGGAGGAGGCTCGTGCCCCGCTCGCGCAGCGCGTTCTCGGCTCCCTCGTCCACCACGAGCCGTCCCTGGGTCGGCTTCGCGTACTTCAGCCAGAGCTTGAAGCTCGACACGCGCCCCTCCTGGGGATGGAAGCGGGTGCCGCCGGGACGGCCCTCGAGCGCCGCCGCCACCGAGCCTGGCTCCACGCCACTCGTGATCGTCACTGGGATCCCCGCCGCCGTGGCCATCTCCGCGGCCACGACCTTCGAGCGCATGCCGCCCGAGCCGAGCGGAGAGCTGGACAGGCCGATCTCGTAGCCCTCGAGCTCCTGCAGGCTCGTCACGTCGGCGATCAGCCGCGCGTCGGCGTGATGGCGCGGATCAGCGGTGTGCAGGCCGCCGGTGTCGGTGAGGAGAACGAGCAGGTCGGCTCCGAGCAGGATGGCCACCTGTGCGGCGAGGAAGTCGTTGTCGCCGAACGAGATCTCGTCGGTGGTGGTGGTGTCGTTCTCGTTGATCACCGGCACCACCCTCCACCGGAGCAGCGTGCGCAGGGTGTGCCGGGCGTTGAGGTAGTGCGTCCGGGCGGACATGTCGAAGAAGGTGAGCAGCACCTGGGCGGAGGGCACTCCGCGCTCCTGGAGCAGCTCGTCGTAATGGCGGTACAGCTTTCCCTGGCCCACGGCCGACGCCGCCTGCAGCTCCTGCATCCCGGTGGGCCGCATCGGCAGCTCCATCAGTCTCATCCCGCGGGCGATTGCGCCGGAGGTGACCACCACCGTGTCGACCCCTGAGCGGTAGCGCTCGGCCACCTGGTCGCACACCGAGCTGAGCACGTCCGCCCGGACCTCACCGGCATCGTCCGCCACGATGCTCGAGCCGAGCTTCACCACCACCGTCGCCATGGCCCGAGAGGTTAGGCCGGGTCAGTCGCCGATGCTGCCCGACAGCTTCCAGTCGCCGTCCTGCTTCTCCAGCCGATACTCGCGCGGCGTGGGCCGCCCCTCCGTCCTGAGCACCGCCATGACCGTCGCGCTGTCGCCGTCGATCGTGGTGCTGCGAACACGAACGAGCTCCACGTTGAGGCCGCGGACGGACCTCATCTGGCGCCGGCACTCCTCCTGCGCCTTGTCACCGGTCGCCCCGGTGGTCTGCTCGAGGAACTCCTGAGTCACGATCTCACCGCAGAAGGCGCCGGCATCCTGCTCGTTGGTGGCGCTCACGAAGTCGCGCAGCGTCTGCTCGATGTCTTCCTCGTCGTCGCCGCCGCAGGCGCCCAGAACGGACACCAGGCAGAGCAGGACCACGAGGATGGCGCGCGGGTTCGCCATCAGCCGTGCGGCGCGCCGGGGTCGAGCTCGAACACCACACCGGCGATCTCCACATCGTCGCCGGGCTCGAAGCCCGCTGACTCGAGGGCCTTGATCACGCCGAGGGCGCGCAGGCGCTCCTCGATGTAGCGCAGCGCCTCGTCGTTGTCGGTGTCGTGGCGGGCGATGAGGCGCTCCACGCGCTCGCCCTCTATCCGGTAGGCGCCGCTCGGTGTGCGGTTGATCGCGAAGGCGTCCGCGCGTCCGGGCCGGTAGACCCTGTGGGTGGCCGGCGTGGCCCGCTCCTCGGCCTCGTCGTCCTCGTCGGCCGGCACGTGCCCGAAGATCGCCGTCGCCAGCTCCCCCAGGCCCTGCCCGGTGGCGGCCGAGGTGACGATCACGTCGAGCACGCCGGCGTCGAGCCGGCCTGTCCATTCTTCGGCCGCCCGCTGCGCCTCTTCCGGCGAGACGAGGTCGGCCTTCGACAGCGCGAGCAGCCGCGGCAGGCCGGCCAATCCCTGCCCGTGCTCGCGCAGCTCGGCCTCCACCGTCGCGAAGTTGGCGGCCGGGTCCGAGCCGTCCAGCGGGGCCAGGTCGAGGACATGCACCAGCACGCGGCAGCGCTCGACGTGGGCCAGGAACTCGTGTCCCAGCCCGGCGCCCGAGCTCGCCCCTTCGATCAGACCGGGGATGTCGGCGATCACCAGCTGGCGGTCGTCGCGCTCCAGCGTGCCCAGCACGGGCTCCAGCGTGGTGAAGGGATAGCCGGCCACCTTGGGCTGAGCGCGGGTGAGCCGAGCCAGGAGCGAAGACTTGCCCGCGTTGGGCAGGCCGACGAGACCCGCGTCGGCGAGCAGCCGCAACTGCAGCTCGAGCCGGCGCTCCTCCCCCGGCAGCCCTCGCTCGGCGAAGCGCGGCGTCTGACGCGTGGAGGTCGCGAACTGGCGGTTGCCGCGTCCCCCTTGCCCGCCGCGGGCAACTGCGGCGCGCTGGCCCGCCGCCAGCAGATCCCAGCGGTCGCCCTGCTTCTCGTCCACCACCACCGTGCCCGGCGGAACGCGCACCTCGAGCGGCTCCGGGGTGGCGCCGTGCTTGTTCGCACCCTGCCCGTGACCACCGCGCGGCGCCTTGAAATGGGCTCCGCGGCGAAACGAGGACAGATCGCGCAGCGAGCCGTCACAGACGATCACCACGTCGCCTCCCCGCCCCCCGTCACCGCCGTCGGGGCCGCCCTTGGGCACATGCGCCTCGCGCCGGAAGGACACCACTCCGTTTCCGCCCCCTCCGGCTCGGACCTCGATCACCGCCCGGTCGTGGAACACGGCTACTCCGGGACCGACTCGGCCCGCGTTCCGACCAGGCGGGCAATCAGTGAAGCGTCGTCCGGGAACAGGCCGGCGGCGGGCAGCCGCTCGAGCAGCTCGGCCCAGCCTCGGTGGGCGTCGACGGCTTGGCGCACGAGCGGAGCCCCCTGGGCCTCGTCACCCTCCGCGGCGAGGGCCACCCCGTGCCAGAACGCGAACTCGGCGTTGTCCGGCTGCGCGCGATGGGCGGCGGCATACTCGAGGAGCGCGCCGGCGGTGTCGCCCTGAGCCGCGAGCTGGTCCCCGGCGTCCACGTGCGCGTAGGCCTGCCGGAGCTCCACCAGCCGGCGAAGCTCGATCAGCGGCTCGGGATGGTCCTCCACGCGCAGATCGACGAGCGTGTCCGCCCCCGGCTCGCCGGTCGCCCTGCCCGCGGCCACCATCAGCGCCGCGGACTGGCGCCCGCGCAGATCCCCGCCCTCGGCTTCGGCGGCGTCGAGGGCGGCCATCAGCTTCCCGGGAAGCCCTCCGCCGGCAGCCGCGTAGGCGGCGAGCATCGCCCCCGGCACCGTATCGCCGGCCATGATGTTGGCCTGTGCGCTCACCTGGTTGCCCACAGCGTGGCCGGCGTGCGCGATACAGCCCGAGCCCGTGTGCACCGCCACCCGGCCGGCTCTGTCGATCACGGCCACCTGGCGCGCGTCCTCCTGGGCGTCGGCGGACAGCAACTCGGTGAGGGCCTGGGGAGCGCTCATGCCGCCGCGCATCAGCTCCAGGGCCCTTGGGCCGTAGGCCGGTTCCACCATCGACTGGGTGGCCACCGCGCCCACGCCGGCGCCGGCCCACGTGACGAGCGAGCCCACGCCGAAGAAATGGGACTGGACGGCCACACCGAGCTCCCCGCTCGACGTGTCACGGGCGACGATCGAATAGGTCAGAGAAGCGGAGGCTATCCGCGCCGGCAGGCGGTGATCTACTCGGCGGGCTCGACCGAGATCACGCGACCCCGTCGGCCCTCGGCAAACTGCACCGTGCCCGGCCGCTTGGCGAAGATGGTGTGGTCGCGGCCGAGGCCCACGCCCTCGCCCGGCGTGAAGCGGGTGCCGCGCTGGCGGACGATGATCTCGCCGCCGCTGACCTGCTGGCCGGCGAAGACCTTTACCCCGAGGCGCTTGGCGTTGGAGTCACGCCCGTTGCGGCTGGAGCCGAGTCCCTTCTTATGAGCCATCGTCGGCCTCCTTCTTGGCCTTGGCCGCACGGCCGCCGCGCTTGATCGAGCTGATCTCCAGGCGGGTCAGGTCCGCACGGGCGCCGTAGCGCCGCTTGTACCCGCGCTTGGGCTTGAACTTGAGCCCGTGGATCTTCTTGCCGCGCTCGTGTGCGGTGACCGTGGCCTGGACCTTCACCTTGGACAGCTCGTCGCCGCCGAGCACCGACTTGTCGCCGTCGGCGAACAGCAGTGGCTCGAGGTCGACCTTTTCGCCCTCGTCGGCTCGGAGCCGGTCGACGACGATCGACTGGCCCTCCTCGACGCGGTATTGCTTACCGCCCACTCTGACGACTGCGTAGCTCATGGCAAGAAAACGGCGGCCACTTCGGGGTGGACGCCGACAGGCGAGTCTAGCGACTTCGGAGGGCATCCTCGGCCTCTCGCAGCGGGGGCTGCGCTCGGCGCCGCGGCGGAGCGGGCGCCTCCGATGTCGGGACACCGCGGCCCTGGGCGATCAGCAGCCCGATGGCCACGAGCAGCGCCCCGGCCAGAGCCCGCCAGGTGAGGGCCTCGTCGTAGAGGGCCGCCCCGAACAGCAGCGCCCCGAACGGCAGCAGCATGGCCAGGAACGACATCGACTGCGCCGTGAGCTGACGCAGGAGAACGGTCAGCCCGACGAACGCCACCGCCGAGCCGATCAGCGCGAGGTAGGCGATCGACCCGATCGACTCAGCGGTCAGCCGCAGCTCTCCCCAGTCCTCCCCCGCGGCCGAGACCGCCAGCAGCAGGGCGCCGCCGGCCAGCATGGCCCATCCGTTGAGCGTCACGGCGTCGAGCTCGCGGGCGCGCAGCTTCTGGGCCACGTTGCCGACCGCGGCGCCCAGCGGCGCCAGCGCCAGCGCGGCGGCCCCCGCCAGTGCCAGCTCCTCGTCGCCCAGGTTGAGGCTCTCGGCGAAGCCCAGCGCGAGGCCGCCGATGGCGATCAGCACGCCCACCACCAGACGCGCCCGCAGCGGTTCCTCGGGCAGGAAGACGCCGGCCAGGATCCCGGTGTAGAGCGGCAGCACTCCGAACAGCACGGCGGCGAGACCGGACGGAATGTATTGCTCGCCCCAGTAGACGAGGCCATAGGCCAGCGCGAAGGGCATGGCGGCGAGCACCGCCACCAGCCGCCAGTCCGTGCGCAGCGAGCGCTTCTGAAGCGAGGCGAAGGCCAGCAGCACCGCCCCGGCCAGCACGAAGCGCAGTCCTGCCCCGAGCAGTGGCGGGCTGTCCTCCAGACCGAACTTGATCGCCACCCAGGTGCTCGACCAGATCAGAACGAGCAGCGCGTAGAGGGAGGCGAGGGCGGCGCGGCTCACACCGGTCGACGTTAGCGCCGGCCGGCCGGCGGCCGCTCAGCCCACGTCGTCGCGGTGCACGGTGTCCGGCGAGAAGGCGGGCAGGCAGATGGCCACGTACTCGGCGCCCTCGGGAGTCGAGTAGCGCACCCACTCCCCGCCCTCGACCAGCACCGCCTGGCCCGCCGCAACCTCGAGCGCATCCGCCTCGGTCTCCACCCGAAGGGCTCCCGCCAGCACCACCGTGTACTCGTCGAACTCCGGGCGCTGTCCCGGCTCCGACCAGCCGGCCGGCGAGCGCATGCGGGCCACGCTGATCCGCTCCTCCCCGTTGCTGGCGCGCCCCGCGAACTCGTCGATCAGCTTGGGCGGCTCGCCTGCGGCCTCCACGCGGACAGGAGAATCGATGATGGTGGGCATCGTGCGGTCAGGCTATCCCAGGCCATGGCCCGGGTAGCGTGCGGGGATGCGTGTTCTCGCGCTGGCCGACGCTCCGCCGCGTCATCCGATCCCCGACCTGGTCGCAGCGCTCGATCCAGAGCTGATCCTGCTGCTGGGCGACCTCGAGCCCGCCTGGACCGAGGGGCTCGCGGACGTGCCGGTGACCAAGCTGGGCGTGCTCGGCAACCACGACGAGCCGGGAGCACTGACCGCCCTGGGAGTGACCGACCTCCACCTGACGCGCGCGAGCGCCGGCGGATTGAGCTTCGCGGGCTTCGGCGGCTCGCCGCGCTACCGGAAGAGCGGCGAGGGCGCGGCGCGCGCGAGCCTTCGGGCTCGTGAAGGGTCCGATCGCAACGAGTGGACCGAGGAGGAGGCCGCGGCCATGCTCGAGGACCTGCCCGGGGCCGACGTGCTGCTGGCCCACAGCCCGCCGGCGGGGGTGAACGACGAGCCCGACGACCCGGTGCACACGGGCTCGCCCGCCCTGCTCAGGTGGGTGCAGCGACACGAGCCCGCCGTGCTGCTGCACGGGCACACGCTGCCCCACCCCGCGCGGCGCACCACCCGCGTCGGGGCGACGCGGGTGGTGCACGTGCGCGGAGCGCTGCCGCTCGACTTGCCCTAGCCCTCCTCGTCCGGCGAGCCGTAGCGGTCGAGCCAGAACAGCTCGCGCGCGGCGAACGCCGTGTTCGGGAAGTCCGAGAACACTCCGTCGACACCCAGCTCGTAGAAGAGCAGGTACTCGTTGATCGGATTGCCCTCGTAGTCGTAGGCCAGCCGGCGCTGCTCGTTGCGGAACGTGTACGGATGCACGAGCAGGCCGCGTGCGTGAGCCCGGTCGACCAGGTCGCTGGGGGCGATCAGCCGCCGGTCGGTCTCGTTCACGAGCCCGTCGCCGTTCTCGTCGCCCACCACGCCGTCGCCGTTGATGTCCGCGGCCTCGGTGCTCTGGATGTACGGCTTCCAGGGACCGATGCCGTCGGCGTAGCGAGCCACCTCACGCAGACCCGCGTCGGTGGTGAGGTAGCCGAACGTCCGGGCCAGCAGGTCGGGATCGCCCGAGACGGTCCAGTCGTAGGGCCGGTCGAGGGGCGCCGCGTAGGCGAGGCTGCCGTCGGGGTTCACGTCGTTCGCGTCGATCAGCTGTACCAGCCGCACCCCGGTCATCCGGTTGAGCCGCTTGAGGTTCGACTGCTCGAAGCTCTGGATGAACACCGGCGAGCGCTTGCGGTCCCAACCCGCGCGGTCCAGGGTCCGGACGAGCGGCCGCTCGAGAGCGAGCCCCAGGCCCTGGTGGAACGTCGGGTGCTTGGTCTCCGGGTAGATCCCGATGCGCCGGTCGTAGCGCTTCGAGTAGCGCTTGGCCAGGGCGATCACCTGATCCAGGGTGGGGATCCGGTAGCGCCCGTTGAAGCGCTGCGGGCGCTCGGCCAGAGGCTGAATGGCACGCAGCGTCTTGATCTCGGCGAGCGTGAAGTCGGACGCGAACCAGTCGGTCACGGGGAAGCCGTCGACCATCTTGGTCGTCCTGCGGTCGGCGAACTCGGGCCGGGTGCTCACGTCGGTGGTGCCGCCGATATTGGGCTCGTGCCGGGCGATCAGGTATCCGTCCTTGGTGGACACCAGGTCGGGCTCGATGTAGTCCGCGCCGAGCTTGATCGCCAGGGCGTAGGACGGCAGCGTGTGCTCCGGGAGATAGCCGCTGGCGCCCCGGTGGCCGATCACGAGCGGGTTGTTCTCGGCGCCGCGCGAGTCATCGGCCAGCGCCGTTGCCGGGGCCAGCGCGGCCAGCGCCGCCGCCAGTCCCAGGACCCGGGTCATCCTCTGAAATGCCATCGATGCTCCTTCGGTTGGAGGGTGCGGGCGCATCTTTTCGCATCCGAGGAGGTCGGATGTGATGACTTTCGGTTAGAACGCCCTAACGCGGAATTCCGAAGGTGCTTAGCGGATAACGCTTCTTGTGGCCGAAGCGAGTTCCCTTCGGCGGCCGCAGCCAGTCCGTCGCCAGGCGCGCGTACGACAGCGCCCGCGGCAGGAACCACGCGATCGGGCGGCCCTGGCAGCTCTGCGCGTAGCCGGGACGGTTGAGCCACAGGTAGGCGTCCACCTTCGGATGGGCCGTGTCCGTGGTGGGCGGCGGGCCCAGCCCGCGCAGGCCGGGGTTGCACCAGATGGTCACGCGCCGGCCGTTGGCGCGGTAGTAGTTGACCGGCCCGCGGCCGTTCTCGGCGGTGTTGATCACGAAGTGCTTACCGCCGGTCTTCCGCGAGATCTGCAGGCCGTGCTTGATGTTCTCGGCCGTCCAGTCGTAGTGCGTCACGTTGAGCATGAACCCACGGACCTTGGCGATCCCGATCGCCCGCAACTGCTTGGCCGTGCGCCTGGCCGGCTCCCAGTCCGAGGCCCCGGCCTCCAGGTAGACGGTGGCGTTGGGGAGCTTGGCCAGCGCCTCCACGCCGTAGCGCAGCAGCCGCAGCCGGTCGTCCCGGCGGCTGCGGGCCAGGCAGTCGATCGTGCCGAGCGAGTCGGGCTCGAAGGCGATCACCACGCGCTGGTCGCCGATCACCCGCGCGAGGTCGTCGTACCAGCCGCGGGTGGCGGCGTCCTCCGCCGGCCCTCCGCCGTCGTAGCTCGGCGAGCACTGCGTGGCCTGGGCGCGCAGGACGGTGAGCACCGGCACGGCGCCGTCGGCCCTGGCCGCATCGAGGATCCGGTTGACCTTGACCGCGAAGTTCGGGCGCGTGAAGCGGCCCAGCCAGAGTGCTCGGGGCTCGCGGGCGATCCTCCAGATCAGGTCGGCCTTCTTGGTCTCGCCGGTCCGCTGGAAGCGCTGCCACTGCAACCAGGCCGGCGACTCGCGGTCGACGAAGAGCTCGGCGCCCTCGAGCGGATTCACCGACGTGCCGCCCTGGGCGGCGGCCGGCAGGGCGCAGAGCACGGCGGCGAGTACCAGCAGACTGACGATCTTCGACATGGGAGAGGCCTGGAGTCCGGGTGCGATCCGGACCGGATGCTAGATCACGTTTTCGATCCGTGCGCCGGTTTTCACGCCGCCTGCTCGAACGCCGGGCGTTCCGAGGCCAGCTGAGGAGGCCGCACATCGTCCTCGGCCTCCGCCTCCGAGCCACGGGCCCGGCCGGGCAGCAGCGCGAGGGCCAGCACGAACGCGACCCCCACGAGCGCCGCTCCGATGCCGAAGGCCAGGTGGTAGCCACCGGTGAGCGCCTGGGCGGCCGGGTCACCGGACTCCGACAGCGTCTCGGTGCGCGTGGTGGACAACGTGGCCAGCACCGCGAGGCCGAGGGCGCCGCCCACCTGCTGGGTGGTGTTGACGAGGCCCGACGCCAGGCCGGAGTCGCTCGGCGTGGCGCCGGACATGGCGAGGGTCATCAGCGACGGGAAGGAGAGCCCCGCGCCCACTCCGAGGAGGAGCATCGAGGGCAGGATCTCGCTCACGTAGTCGGCCCCGACCGGCGCCCGCTGGAACAGCACGAGCCCCGCCCCCACCAGCACCAGGCCGGGCAGAAGCGTGTTGCGCCCGCCGAAGCGGACGATCAGGCGAGCCGACACGCCGAGCGACAGGATGCCGATGGCCAGCGCCACCGGCAGGAAGGCGAGGCCGACCTCCACCGCGTCGTAGCCGAGCACGCGCTGCAGGTAGAGCGCGCCCAGGAAGAACATCGCGAACAGGCCGGCCACCATCAGGGCCTGGATGAGGTTGGCCGCCGCCACCACGCGCACTCGGAAGATGCGCAGGGGCACAAGCGGCTGACTCGCCCTGGCTTCGCGCAGGACGAACCCGGCGAGCAGGGCGAGCGCCACCGCGCCCAGACCGATGGTGTGCAGCGAGCCCCAGCCGCGCTCGGCGGCCTCGACGATCGTGTAGACGCCGAGCATCAGGGAGCCGACCACGAGCGCGGCACCGGGCACGTCGGCGCCCTTGTCGAGGCCGATCCCCTCGTCGTGGTCGAGCAGCCGCGATGCCAGCACCGCGGTGCCGATGCCGATCGGCAGGTTCACGAAGAAGATCCAGTGCCAGTTGATCGCCTCCGTGAGCGCCCCGCCGGCCAACAGCCCGATCGAGGCGCCCGCGGAGGCCACGAAGCTGTACACCCCGATCGCCCGCGCCTGGTCGGCGGGCTTGGGGAACATCGTCACGATCATGCCGAGGATCACTGCGGAGGCCATCGCCCCGCCGAGACCCTGGACGAAACGGGCCGCGATCAGGACTTCTTGGCTCTGGGCGACGCCGCACAGCAGCGAGGCCACGGTGAAGACCGCGAGGCCGGCCATGAAGACGCGCTTGCGGCCGATCAGGTCGCCGAGCCGTCCCGCGAGCAGCAGCAGGCCCCCGAAGGCGATCAGATAGGCGTTGACCACCCAGGCCAGGCTCGACTGCGAGAAGCCCAGGTCCGACTGGATCGAGGGCAGGGCGACGTTCACGATCGTCTGGTCGAGGATGATCATCAGGAAGCCCGTGCAGAGCACGAGCAGCGCGATCCAGCGCTCTCGCTCTCCCGGGGCTTGGGCCTGTGGGGAGGGCCCGGCTATGGCGTTCATGACTCTCGCTTCGGTCGGCTGCGGGGAAGGCCCGACCGTAGCAGATCGTCTCGTACAAGATTGGTTTGTGCGGAACTACATCCGCGGAGCTCGCCGGCGCACCGGCTGCGCGCAGTCGACCGCCTCGGACAGTCGTCCGCCCACCAACCGGGAGAGCGAGTCCATGAAGACCTCGCGGTCCTGAGGATCGAGTGAGCTCAGAACGTCCTCCCGTACCCGGGCGGCGATCCGCTCACCCTCCCGGAGGCTGGCCTTGCCGGCCTTTGTCACCTCGATGATCCTCGCCCGCCGGTCGTGCTCGGCCGGGACCCGCCGGGCGAGGCCGGCCGCCTCGAGCTCGTCCACGGTCACCACCATGGTCGTCTTGTCGAGGCCGACGATGTCCGCGAGCTCCGTCTGGGTGCGTCCGGCGCCGAGCGCCGCCGAGAGGACCGCGTGTCCGCGCGGGGACACCCCCACGCCCTCCAGGGCGCGTGAGATCTCGGTGGTCAGCGTGTAGCTCGCTCGCGAGAGCAGCCAGCACAGGTTGTCCTGGAGCGCTTCACACGGTGCGGCTGACGCGTCCGCAGCTTCCCTCGTGGCAGACACGCTCCGGATTCTAGCGGGATAGTTGCGAAGCGAAACGTTCTCGAACGGAACCTTCAGGCCCCTCCGCGCGCGATCAGGGCTCGCTAGTTGGGAGTCAGCCGCAGGATCCTGTCCGTCCCGCCGCCGTTGTCGGTGGTCACGTAGAGGTTGCCGTCGGGGCCCTGCGTGACCGAGCGCAGGCGGCCCTGGTTGCCGAGCGCCGCCCCCTCGTCGGTCACCTGGCCCCAGGCGTTTACGTCCGCCACCCACAGAGCGCGCGTCTTGAGGAGGGCGACCACCAGCTTGCCGTTCCACGAGCCCCACTGCGAGCCGCTGACGAAGGTGGCGCCCGAGGGGGCCACCGTCGGCGACCCGGACGACTTGCCAGCCGGGATCGCGGACGGGAACCTGGTCCGGTCGGTCATGGGGACGGACTGGTTGTAGCCGGGCACCGGATCCCAGCCGAAGTTGCCCGGGAGGAGGCGATTCAGCTCGTCGTCGGTGTTCGGTCCATGCTCGGTGGTGACCCCCAATCCGTCGGAGGCGCGGAAGGCCATTCCCTGGATGTTGCGGTGACCGTAGTTGTAGATGCGCGAGTCGAACGGCGCGCCCAGGTTGCCGGGAGCGCCCGCGCCGGTGCGCGTGACCCTCAGCACCTTGCCGCCGAGCGAGCTTCGCGACTGAGGCGTGGTGCCGGTGGCGGCGTCGCCCGTGCCCACCCAGAGGTAGCCGTCGGGTCCGAAGCGCAGCCGGCAACCGGAATGGATGCCACTGGCGGTGTTGAGCGGGAGGCCCGTGACGATGTCCGCGCGCGCCGACATGGCGGTGAAGGTCGCGTTGACCGTCCAGCGCACCACCCGATTGTCGGGCACCGGCCCGGCCCTCGAGCTGTGGCACGTGTAGACGTAGCGGTTGGCCGAGAACTGCGGGTCCACCGCAAGGCCGAGCATGCCGGACTCACCCACCACGACGATGTCGCCCGGAACGTGGAGTACCCGCTTCTGCCCTCCCACCCAGGCGTTGATCCTGCCGGGGCGCTCCGTGAACACCATCGTCCCCCCTGCCCAGCCCACGTCCCACGGGCGATCGACGTTCGGGACGACGGTGGTGACGGTGAAGGGCGGCGCGACGACGCAGCCCGCGAGCGTTGCGGCGCAGCCGGCAAGGATTAGCCCGAGAAGGGTCAGGCGCGATAGCACCGGCGGCACGTTAGCGCGGACCTCCCTGGCGCGGCGTGTGGCCATTGCCCGCCCATGAGATTCGCGCCCCGTGCGGATCGATCACGTAGTCGTCGCCACGACTGACCTCGACGCGGCTGCGGCCCGGCTGGAGGACGAGCACGGACTACGCGCCTGCGGAGGCGGGCGCCACGAGGGTCTCGGCACCCACAACCGGATCGTCCCGCTCGGTGCCGGCTATTTGGAGATCCTGGCGGTTGCCAGGGACTCAGCGCCCGGCTCACCGGTGTCCTGGAGGCGCTGGCCACCCGTTCCTGCCGTTCTTACTCTCGCGTGACCCGGGAATCGAGGATCCCGCCGCCTGCGGGCGGTGCCGGCGGCATCGAATGCGATCGAGGTGGCCGGCGATCCTGACCGGCTCGACACCGCTAGACGCATCGCGTCACGCGGACCATCGACCGCTCGCAGCCGCTAGCTGCCGTTCCGGTCGCGGTGCTTGCAGCCCGGCCAGCAGCAGGGCCGGCGCTGGCCTTCCTCGAGCTCCTCCTGGGTCCGGCGAATGCGGCGTTCTCGGGTCTTCTCCTGCTTGGCGTCCACGACCCAGCAGATGAACTCGTTGCGCGCCAAGGGCGTGATGTCCTTCCAGGCATCGAGGGCCGTGGTGTTGGCGATCAACGCCTTGCGCAGATCTGCGGGCAGCTTGTGCACCACCCCACCGGGAACTCGCTGGCTGCTCACGGGGCCACGGTACTCAGGTCGTGGCCACCGCGTCCAGCGCCGTGAACAGCCGTTCCACGTCCTCATCGGAGACATGCAGGTGCGGGGAGATCCGCAGCGAGCCACTCCGGACGGCGGCATGGCAGCCGGTCTGCGCGAGCTCCGGGAGGATCCGCTCGCGGGCGTCGGGCGGCAGTGCGACGCCGAGCATGTGTGGGCCGCGCTGATCGGCGGGCAGCGGGCCGAGGCCGAGTAGATCGGCGCGATCGGCGATCCTCCCGGTGTAGGTGGCGAGAGTGGCTGCCACCCGCGGGACCTGCCAGTCCGTCAGTTGCTGCAGCGCCGCGATGGCCATCGGCACGAGCTCGAACTGAGTTCGCTGCCCCACGTCGAAGCGCCGCGCGCCAGGCTGGTACTCGTCGCGGTAGTCGACGAGCCGCGCGAAATCCTCCGAGCCGGCCCGCAGGATCCAGTTCTCCTCGATCGGCTCGCCGTCACGGTGCTCGTCGGCGACCCAGAGGTAGGCGACACCGAACGGGCCGAGCAGCCACTTGTAGCCGACGGTGACGACGAAGTCGGGACGGAGCGCCGTCACGTCGAGCGGCATCGCCCCGATCGACTGGCTGCCGTCGATGACAAGGCGCGCGCCGAGTTCGTGGGCACGAGCAGCGACCGCCTCGAGATCGACGAGGGCGCCATCGGTCCAGTGCACGTTGGGAACGCTGACGATCGCCACGCTGTCGTCGAGCGCGGCCAGGACGGCGTCGGTCCAGCTCTGGCCGTGCTCACGCTCGACCGTGAGGATCTCCGCGCCGGTCGTGCGACACGCCGACCGCCATGCATAGATGCCCGAGGGGTACTCCTCGGCCAGGACGAGGACCCGCTGGCCGGGCTCGAGCGGCAGGTTGCGGGCCGCGACCGCAAACCCGTAGCTCGTCGCCGGGATGATCGCTACGCCCTCGCTGTCGCCTCCGACAATTCCTCCGAAGAGAGCCCGAAGTCGCTCAACGTCCGTGAACCAATCCTCGGCGCCTATCGACCACGGCCTGCCCCGACGATCCAGCCCCGCCTCGCCGGCCGCCCGCACGGCGTGCAGGTGCGGGGCCAGGTTGGCGGTGTTGAAGTACGCAACCTCATCGGGGACGTCGTACACGCTGCGCTGCGGGCCGAGAGTGGCGGTCACGCAGCCAATCCTGCCCGGTGAGCAGGCCCTCGTACATGGGCAAGCGAAGGTGCGACCGCCCTATCGGCTTCGAAAGCGAAGGCCCACGCCACGTTTGACGGTAGTCAGCTGTAGCAGTACGAGTCCGACGAGGCGTCGCCGCCCTGCAGCCGGATCTGGTGCACGCGCAGGCCCCGGAACTCGTCGCCGTGCGGGAAGAAGCTCTCGTCGATGCGCAGCCCGCCGTCGGGGTCTGCGTCGAGCTTGGCCATCCAGGCGCCGACGCCGTCCGGGTAGAACTGATCGTCCCAGGCCCCGTAGAGGGAGTTTGTGAAGTAGACCCGCTTGCCGTCGCGGCTGACTTCGACCATCTGCGGCCCGCCCGAGAGCGGCATGTCGGCCTTGGCCGGGTGCGAGGCGCGGTCGACGATGCCGCCTAGCCGCACGGATCCTGTCTCTTTCGGGTTCGCCGGGTCCGACACGTCGAACTGCTTCATCTCGCCGGTACCCCAGCAGGACACGTAGAGGAACTTGTCGTCGACCGAGAGATCGATATCGGTGATGATGGGTGGGACCGCGGCGAAGGGCTTCAGCGCCGGCGGCAGCAGGTCCGGGTCGGCGGGCTCGGCGGGGATGCTGATGACCTTCTCGACCTTCCACTCGTCGCCATCGCGGAACCAGCGCCACACCGAGCCGGACAGGTCCTCGGTGGAGATCACGACGCCGACGAAGCCCCAGGTCGCCTCGGGGTCGTGCGACGGGCGGACCTCCAGCGCCATCTGGTGCTGGGCGCCCAGGTCGACGCGCTGTAGGTGCTTGCCCGCGGCCAGGTCCCAGAAATGGAGGGCGTGGCCGTACTTCTGGCCCAGCAAGAGGTCCGGCACGATGCCGTCCTCGATCATCGAAGGACTGCCCCACTCGCTGGAGATCAGCACGTTCTGATTGAGGTGCCACCAGGCGTCGTAGTGGAAGTGCTGCGGCCCGCGGTCGGTCTCCCAGGCGCGCAGGACCTCGAAGGTCTCGTGGTCGAGCAGCGCGATGCCCCCGGGCCCGTCGTCATCGCCCTCTGCCCCACCCAGGCAGGTGAGAAAGACCCCGTCGGGTCCGCAGTGCATGGTGTGGGGGCGGGAGTAGCCGGCCTTCGCGGACAGAGTCGCACCGTCGATCGTCTTGACCAGGGTCGGCTGGCGGGGGTCCGACGCGGTGTCGAGCACGTAGATGTTCGACGAGCGCAGGCCCGGCACCAGGAGGTATCGACGCGAGAGGCCGTCCATGTCGTGGCCCTCGTGCTTGAGCGCGCTGCTGCAGGCGTTCCAACCGAAATGGTGTAGCTCGTCGCCGCGCCCCGGGACGTCGGTCCACCCGACCACCCGCCCATAGCTGTCGGATTCCGGATTCACGTCGACGACGGTCATCGCGTCGTTCTTCTGCGCCTCCCGGTCGAAGGCCACCACGTAGGCGAGCTCCTCGCCAGGAGCGGCGGCGGCCTCAGAGGCGGTCCTGTAGAAGGTCGGATCGGTCGTCGGTTCAGCCATGGGCCAATCGTAGTCCGTTCGACGTCAGGTCTAGTCGTCCACCACCTGCTCGAAGCCGCCCCAGAACATCCGCTCGCCGTCGAAGGGCATATCCATGTTCATCATCTCGGGGTCGGCCCTCATCTTCTCGTTCGCCGCGTCGCGGGTCGCCTTGTCCGGATACTCGATCCAGCTGAAGATGACGGTCTCGTCGTCCTTCGCCTGGGTGGCACGGAAGAAGTCGGTCACCTCGCCCCGCGGCACGTCGTCTCCCCAGCATTCGGTCACGCGGGTGGCGCCCAGGGTCTTGAAGTACTCGGCGCCCTGCTTGGCGCTCTCGATGTAGGCCTCCCGGTTGGCGGTCGGCACGGCCGCGACAAAGCCTTCGATGTAAGGCATGGAGCCTCCTCCTGGCGTGGGACGGGGCGTCGACAATGCTACCCCTGGCCCGAGGCTCCCGTGTGTCCAACCGGAGATAGGGCGCCGCCCCACCCGCGGGACAGGACCGCCGCCTGGGCGCTCCGAACCTAGCCCGACGGCGACTCGCTCTTCTTGCGCCGCCCTCGCCCGCCCCGCCGGCCGCGCCGGCGCCGGCGGCCGTTGGAGGCATCGGTCTCCTCAGTGGTGGCGATCACGCCCTCGGGCGGATCGACCATCGAGGCCTGCGCCGCGCTGCGGCCCACCTTCTCGATGCGTACCAGGGTCTTCTCCCCCACCAGCGGCGCCGCTCCGAAGACCGACACCACGTAGCCGTCGAGCTTGGCCACCGCGTCGTCCTCGTTGTACATGTGCGGCTCCTCGATGTGGACGAGCACCTCCTCGCCCTCACGGAAGGGCAGCGCTCGCTGCTCCACATCGTCGCGCGTGCCCTCGAGCACTACGTCGAAGTAGTCGATCGGCAGCGCCTCCGTCCCCTCGAAGTGGAAGTGCTTGCCGGTCTCCTGCTCGATCTCGTGGATCGGGCCGTCCACACCGTGTCCGCCCACGAGGATCGAGGCGACATTGGGGTTCACCCGTATGAGGAAGGCGGGCGGATCGGGGCGCTCGGCGGCAACGTCGCGCAGCCAGCGGTCCACCTCGATGGCCACCGATTCCTCGGACAGCACCACGCCTTCGCCCTCGCAGGTCGGGCAGGTCTTGGTCATGATCTCGCGAACGCCGTCGGTCACGTTCTGGCGGGTCATCTCCACCAGGCCGAGCGGCGAGATCTCGACCACGTAGGTCTTGGTGCGGTCCTCGTCGAGTGACTTGCGCAGCGTCTTCAGCACGGCGTCGCGGTTGCGGGCCCTGGACATGTCGATGAAGTCGATGACGATGATCCCGCCGATGTCGCGCAGCCGCAGCTGGCTCACGACCTCCTCGGCGGCCTCGAGGTTGGTCCTCGTGATCGTGTCCTCGAGCTTCGCGCCCTTGCCACGCCCGGTGAACGAGCCGGAGTTGACGTCGATTACGGTGAGTGCCTCGGCGTAATCGATGATCAGGTAGCCGCCGCTGGGGAGGTCCACACGACGCTTGAGGACGGAGAGGATCGCCTCCTCCACGCCGTAGCGCTCGAACAGCGGCTCGTCCTCGTCGTCGTAGGACTCGAGCCGTTCGAGCAGCTCGGGCGCCGTGCGGGTGAAGAACGACTGCAGGCGGTGGTGCTGCTTCTCGTCGTCGACGATCGCCTTCTCGAACTCGCCCGAGAAGATGTCGCGCGCCACCCGCACCGACAGGTCGGCCTCCTGGAAGACCATCGCCGGCGCCGGCGTCTCCTTGGCCCGCTGCTGGAGCACGTCATGGAGCTTGTGCAGGTACTTGATCTCCCGCTCGAACTCCTCCTTGGTGGCGCCCTGCGCGGCGGTGCGGACGATCACGCCGCCGTCACCGAGGTCCGCCTTGGCGGCCGCCCGGCGCACGCGGTCGCGCTCCTTGTCCTCGAGCCGGCGCGAAACGCCGACGCCCTCGCCCTGGGGCACGTAGACGAGGTAGCGGCCCGCGATCGAGAGCTGCATCGACAGGCGCGGGCCCTTCGTCTTCAGCGGATCCTTGACCGCCTGCACGAGGATCTCCTGGCCGGGCTTGAGCAGGTCGGTGATCCGCTTGCCCTTCCCGCCCCGGCCACCGCGGCCGCGCCGGGCCACCTCCACCCCCGGGAAGACGATGTCGTCCGCGTGGAGGAAGCCGTTCTTGTCCAGGCCGATGTCGACGAACGCCGCCTCCAGCCCGGGCAGGACGTTGTCGACCTTGCCCTTGTAGACGTTGCCGACGATGGAGCGGTTGCCCTTGCGCTCGATGTAGAGCTCGGCAACCCGCCAGTCGTCCTGGTTGTGGTTGTTCTGGTTCTGTTTACTGCCGCGGCCCCGGCGCTGGCCGCCCTGGGGGCTGCCCTCCGATTCCAGGATCGCGACTCTGGTTTCGCCTCGGTCGACCGAGACGAGCAACTGCTTCTTCAAGGTGTGTTCCCTTCATGTTTTTCATAGGGCCTTGGCCGCGGCGGTTTCGCGCGCCTGCGCGTGTATCGCCTGCAGGACCCCTATGGCCATCAGTGTCGTTATCACCGACGAGCCGCCATAACTCATGAGCGGCAGGGGAATGCCGGTGATGGGCATGATTCCGATCGTCATGCCCACGTTGACGAAGACCTGGAACATCAACATAGCGGTGATGCCCCCGGCGACCAGTGCGCCGTAGAAGTTCTTGGCCATCGTCAGTGTCTTCAAAGCTCGCCAAATCAGGAGGGCGAACAGGGACAGCACGAGGGCGGCCCCCACGAATCCGAATTCCTCGCCCACCACTGAGAATACGAAGTCGGTGTGATGCTCCGGCAGGAAGTCGAGCTTCGTCTGGGTTGCCTCGTCGCCACGGCCGGTCTTCCCCCCGGACCCGATCGCCGTCAGCGACTGGTTGATCTGGTAGCCCTCCTCGCGGGGATCCGAGGTCGGATTGAGGAAGGCCGTGAGGCGGTCCATCTGGTACGGCTTGAGCAGCTGGACCCCCACCGCGGGCGCCGCCACCACCACGAACACGATGGCCACGGCAGCCAGCCCGGCAAGGCCGGCGAAGTGGGTCCAGGGCGTGCCCGCAACGAACATCACGGCGAGCAGGATCGCCAGGTACACGAGCCCCGATCCGAGGTCGGGCTGGGCGATCACCAGCATGGCCGGCACGAGGGCCAGCAGCACGATGCGACTGGTCGTCTCGCGCTCGCCCAGGCGCCGCATGCGGTCGACCATGAAGCCCGCAAGGGCCAGCACCAGCAGCAGCTTGCCGAGCTCCGACGCCTGGAAGTTGAAGAACGGGAACTCGATCGCCCGCCGCGAACCGCGAGCCGAGAAACCCAGGGCGTAGACGAGCACGATCGAGGCGATCAGAAAGCCGTAGATGCCGAGCTTCCACTCCCGCAGGCGCGAGTAGTCGAAGCGCGAGATCAGGAACATGAACAGCAGGCCGACCCCCGCGTAGGCGGCCTGGCGCACGGCGAAGTAGTTGGCATCACCCGGGATGTCGTCCGAGGTGGCGGTGGCGACCGTGTACACGCTGGCCACCACCAGGCCCACGGTGGCGAGCAGCATCAGCGGGTCGATGCGCAGCACGCGCACGCCCGCGTCGCGGAAGTCACGTACCGGTGACGAGGAGGCCGACGCGTTCATCAGTCGGGCGCGCCTCCCCCCTCCACCAGCTGGGTCTCGTTCACGTTGAAGAGCTCGGACAGGATGAGGCGGGCCATCGGCGCGGCGGTGTCGGCGCCGAAGCCGCCGGCCTCGTCGGTGGTGACCACGGCGTACTTGGGGTTGGGGTAGGGAGCCAGCGCCGCGTACCACGACTGGTCGGCCCGCCCGGCGCCCTTCTCCGCCGTGCCCGTCTTGCCGGCGATCTCGATCGGGAAGCCCTCGAACACCGGCGTGGAGGTACCACCGGGCGAGTTGGCGGCGCCGTAGATCCCGTCGAGGATGGCCTGGCGGTTGGCGTCGGAGATGTTCACCCGTCGCGCGGTGGGGGCCTCCAGCTGCTGCAGCGCCCGGCCGGTGGAGTCCTCGATCCGCAGCCCCAGGCGCGGGCGCAGCACCCGGCCGCCGTTGGCGATCGTGGCGTAGGCCACCGCCATCTGCAGCGGGTTGGCGGCGATGTCGCCCTGGCCGACCGAGAGGTTGATGTTGTCGCCCACGGACCACTGGCGATCGAAGAAGCCGCACACGCCCTGCTGGATCTCGGTGTAGGAGGGCTTCCTGCGGTCCTTGCAGCGCTCGAACTGCCGGTTCCCACGGTTGCGCCACGCCGGCGTCGGAATTCGGCCCGGCAGCTCCTCGGGCAGGTCGATGCCGGTCTCCCGCCCGACTCCGAGCCGCCGCGACCAGCGCTGCAGGCCAAGGCCGTCGTCCTTGGTGTTGAGCTGCTGGCCGAGCTGGTAGAAGAAGACGTCGCTCGACACGGTCAGCGCCTGGCGCAGCGCCAGCGGGCCGTTCACGGCGTCGCCGGCGTTCTTGAAGGTCACGCCCCCGACGGTGATTGAGCCCGAGTCGTTGAGCACGGTGTCGGGCGTGATCACGCCGCTCTCGAGCGCGGCCACCGCCGTGACGAGCTTGAACGTGGAGCCGGTGGGATAGCCGCCCTGCACGGCGCGGTTGGCCAGCGGATCGTTCTCGTCCTTGCTGAGCTGCTTGAAGTCCTTGGTGAAGCGGTTGGCGTCGAACGAGGGGGCCGAACCCAGCGCCACCACCTCCCCCGTCTGCACGTCGAGCACCGCGAAGGCGCCCTTGCCCGTGCCCCCGGCAAGTGCCTCCTGGCCTGCTCGCTGGACGTCGAGATCGATGGACAGGCGCACCTGGCGGCCCTGCGCGGGCTGCTCCTGCTTGAGCCGCTTGGAGATGTTGCCCAGGGCGTCGACCTCCACCCGCGCGGCGCCGTTTCGGCCGCGAAGGAAGCGGTCGTACTCGGCCTCGATGCCGGTCTGGCCGATGCGGTCGCCCAGCTCGACCCCGTTGTAGCGCTCGTCCTCGAGCTGCTCCTCGTTGATCTCGCCCACCGTGCCGAACAGGTGCGCCCCGATCTCGCCGTGGGGATAGCGGCGCACGAACTGGCGTTCCACCTCCACACCGCGGAAGCGGTCCTGGCGCTCCAGCACGTAGGCCGCCACCGGGTCGGGCACGTCGGACTTGATCGTGGCCGCCGAGAAGGGCACGGCCTTGAGCTCACGCTCGGCCCGCCGCTCGATACGGCCGGGCTTCATGCGCAGGAGCTCGCCGAGCCGCTGGTAGACCTCGCGCCGCTCGCCGCGGTCCTCCGAGACCCGGTCGGGGCTGATCACCAAGGCCAGCCCGCTGCGGTTGATCACGAGCGCCGTGCCGTTGCGGTCGACGATCTCGCCACGCGGCGCCTGCACCTTGATCTCGCGGACGCGGTTGTCCGAGGCCTCGGCCAGGTAGCGGTCGCCGGAGAGCACCTGCAGGTACCAGAGCCGGAAGAAGATGATCGCGAAGGCCATCAGCGCGATGCCGCCGATCACCGCCACACGGAATGCCAGCTGCGGGGTGAGAGTCGGGCGGCGCTCGTTGTCGAGGTACATCAGATCACTGCCCCGGGCTGCCCAGGCCGCGCAGGCCCAGCGGGCCGGCCTCTCGGTAGGGGCGCTGCCGGGCGCGTGCCGCGAGTGGGTCCACGACCAGCACCGGGCGCAGCAGGCGCCGGCACAGCGCGAACACAGGTAGCGCGATGAGCGTGTTCAGCAGGACGGTGACGAGCATCTCGCGCAGCACGAGGGGGCTCACGGTCGCGCCCACGTCGAGCATGAACGACACGCCCGCGATGGCGACCACCCAGCCGGCGGTGGCCGCGGCGCCCACGGCCAGCGGCAGAAGCCCGTGGCTGCGGTCGCGCAGCTCGGCGAAGCGGCCCACGCCGTAGCCCACCGCCGTGAGCACTAGCGAGGAGGCCCCCATGGTCGCGCCACTGAGGAGGTCGAGCAGGAAGCCGGCGGCGAAGCCGACGGCGCAGCCCGACATTGCTCCGCCGTAGAGCGCGGCGGCGGCCACCACCAGCACGACGACGTCGAAGTGCCCGCCCAGGACCGTCATCTGGCTCAGCGTGGACAGCTGGAGGACGACGGCCAGCACGAGCAGCAGCCCCAGCCGCAGGAAGGTCCCCGGCACGAGCTTCACGGAGTGGTCACCTCGGCCCTCTGCTGGCCACGCGGACGCCGGGTGAGCACCTGCACGATGTCGAGGCGGCGCAGGTCGGCGAACGGCTTGAGGTGCACGCGCTGGTAGATGTCGACCTCGTCGAGGTCAACCTCGCTCACGCGGCCCACCGGGATGCCCCGCGGGAACAGCGAGCCCACCTCACCGGCGCTGAAGCCCGAGGTCACCACCACGGCGTTCTCGGTCACCCGTCCCCCATGCACGAGGTCGAGCAGCAGATCGCGCGGGTCGCCCACCTCCGGGCGCACCACGCCGGCCGCCCCCGCGGGCATCACCTGGGCGCCCACGCCGACCGACGCGTCGGTGATCAGCGTGACCGTGGCGGTGCCGCTGGTGACGCTCGTGACCTTGCCCGCCAGGCCGCCCGTGGCCGGCCCCGAGTCGTCGGTTGCCGCCGCGATCACCGGCTGGTCGACCTCGAGGCCGTCGCTCGAGCCCTTGTCGATCTTGACCGCCGAGTACCAGACGTTGGGCGAGCGGGCGATCACCCGCGCCGCCACCGGCTCGGTGCCCTGGGGAAAGCCCTCCTCCTTGGCCAGCCCGACGAGACCCTTGAGCTGGCGGGCGTCGCGCTGGGCGGTGCGCGCCTCGGCCACTTCCTTGGTCAGCTGGTCGACCTGCTGCTTGAGCTTCTCGTTCTGGTCCGTTGCGTCGATGGTGTCGCCCACCCAGCTCACCAGGTCGCGCCCCGGCTTGAGCGCACGGCTGGCGCCGGTCTCGATCGGCGCGAAGGTCTCCTGGGCACCGCGCTGGAGCGCGTGGAAGAAGCCGCCACCGGATTCCCCGAAGTAGGCGGTGAGGATCGCAATCGAGAGCGCGACGAACACGGCGAGTGTGGCTCGCCGCCTGCGGATCGTCTTGCGGTCGTTCATGGACGAGGGCGCCGGCCTGCGGCCGCCACCCGTTTACCGCCGCCGGCTCGTTCGGGAATTCTTGTTGGCGCGGTGAATGGCCTCGAACTCCTCGAGGCTGCGGCCGGACCCGACGGCCACGCAGGTGAGCGGCGACTCGGCCAGATGGGCGGGCATCTGCGTCTCGTCACGCAGGCGCTCGTCGAGCCCCTGCAGCAGCGCACCCCCACCCGCCAGCATGATGCCGCGGTCCATGATGTCGGACGCCAGCTCCGGCGGGGTGCGGTCGAGCGTCTCCTTGACGGCGTCGATGATCTGCTGGAGCGGCTCCTCGAGCGCCATCCGGACCTCTTCGCTCGTGAGCACGATCGTCTTGGGCAGACCCGACACGAGGTCGCGGCCGCGGATCTCGGCCTGCACCTCCTCGTCGAGCGGGAAGGCCGAGCCGATCTCGAGCTTGACCTCCTCAGAGGTCTGCTGACCGATCATCAGCTTGTACTCACGCTTGACGTAGTTGATGATCGCCTCGTCGAGCTCGTCGCCGCCGATGCGGATCGACTGGGAGACGACGATGCCACCGAGCGAGATCACCGCGACCTCGCTCGTGCCTCCGCCGATGTCCACGACCATGTTGCCCGTGGGCTCGCCCACCGGCAGCCCGGCGCCGATGGCGGCCGCCATGGGCTCCTCGATCAGATAGGCCTGGCGCGCGCCGGCCGACAGGCACGCCTCCTCCACCGCCCGCTTCTCCACCCCGGTCACGCCGGAGGGCACGCACACCACCACGCGCGGGTGGGCCCAGCGGTTCTGGTGCACCTTCTGGATGAAGTGACGCAGCATCTGCTCGGTCACGTCGAAGTCGGCGATCACGCCGTCCTTCAGCGGCCGGATGGCCTGGATCGTGCCCGGCGTACGCCCGAGCATCCGCTTGGCCTCGATGCCAACCGCGTGCACCTCGCCGGTGCGCGAGTCGATCGCCACCACCGAGGGCTCGGACAGGACTATGCCGCGGCCACGTACGTAGACCAGCGTGTTGGCGGTGCCGAGATCGACGGCCATGTCGCGGCCGCCCATGCCGGTGAGGTAGGAGAAGAAGCCCATTCGCGGTGTGAAAGAGGATAGGTGCCGATGCGGAAGCCACGTGGCCCGAGGCCGCGCTGGGAGCGGGCCCCGGCGTTCCGCCGTGCGGCGGCGCCAAGTCTAGCCGACCGATCGCCGCCCGCGAACCCGCGCAAGCCGAGTTTCCATGCGTGTCAGACGGCACAAAAAGGCTGCAAAGAGCGAGGTCAGGAGAATAGGAGCGAGGGGCGGAGCCGCAGCAGGGCGGCCACTGGGAGCCCGACCACGTTCAGATAGTCGCCCTCGATCGCCTCGACCAGCGCCGCGCCTCGGGCCTGGATGGCGTATCCGCCGGCGCGGCCCTGCCATTCGCCGGTTCCCAGGTACCAATCGAGCTCTCGAGCCGACAGCGAACGGAAGCGCACCCGGCTCACCACGACATCCGTGCTCTCTGCCATCGCCTCGTCCCGGAGCGCGATCCCGCTCATCACCTCGTGCACCCCGCCGGAAAGAGCCCGCAGCGAACGTGCCGCGTCGCGTTCGTCGGCCGGCTTGCCGAGCACGTGGCCGCCGAGCACCACCTCGGTGTCCACCCCCAGCACCAGTTTTCCCTCCACCGCCCGCGCCTTACGCAACGCGTTCTCGACCACTACCTCCCGCGGGTCGCCCTCGGTCAGCTCCTCCACCTCGGGCACCTCGACGCGGAAGTCGATTCCCAGCTGCTCGAGGATCGCCCTCCGCTGCGGCGAGCCCGAGGCGAGGATCAAAGCTCGGGGAAGAACAGCCCGGTCTCGCGGGCGGCCGACTCGGCCGAATCCGAGCCGTGCACGAGGTTGGTCTGGACCTCGAGGCCGAAGTCGCCGCGGATCGAACCGGGAGCCGCCTCGATCGGGTTGGTCGCGCCGATCACCTGACGGGCGGCCGTGACGGCCTCATGACCCTCGAGCACCAGGGCGACGAGCGGTCCGCCGGTGATGAAGTCCACCAGGTCGCCGAAGAACGGCTTGTCCTCGTGTTCGGCGTAGTGATCCTTGCCCAGCTCGCGCGGAACGGTCATGTGCTTCATGGCGACGATCCGCAGCCCCTTGCGCTCGAAGCGGGCCACGACCTCGCCGGTGAGGCCGCGCTCGAAGGCGTCCGGCTTCACCAGGATCAGGGTCCGGTCCATGGGTTCTCCTCTCGGTTCAGTGGAGGCGTGAGGCTAGTGAGGAGAGGCGAGGCGAACGTTCAGCCGGCCGACTGGGGCCGGTCACGCCGCGCCCGGGCGGGCCGCTCGGCGGTGCCGTCCTCGCCCGTTCTCTGCTGACGCTGCGCGGCCGCTGGCCGCGCGGCCCTCGGTGCCGCCGCGCCGCCGGCGGCCGCCGCTGCCGCCCGGCGCGGTCGCGCCCGGCGAGCCTCCGCCGGGGGCGCCTGGCCCACCTCGGCCTCGCAGTAGGGGCAGATCTTCCAGCGGGGGTCGAGCGGCTTGCCGCAGACGTTGCAGGGCTCTTTGAGGCGACGCAGGCAGCTGGGGCAGCGCAGAAACGCCTTCTCCACCTCGAAGCCGCAGTACTGGCAGTGATGGTGCTCGAGGCTCTGGAGCCGGGCCTGGGCCGCCGCGATCTCCAGGTCGCGCTCGCGCACGTCCTCGAGGTACTCCGGCGGGCGAACGATCAGGTAGATGATCGTGCCGATGAACGGGAACAGCGACGCCGCGGTTGCACAGCCCACCAGCATGGGGTCGCCGATCCGCCGCCGAGCGTCCGCGAAGGTCCAGTAGACCAGCGCGAGCCAGACCACGACCAGGAAGAGAAGCAGCAGGTTGACCGCGAGGTTCAGCCCGTCGTTCTCGATGCCGAAGATGGCGAGAAGCGCCATTGAATGCGCGAGTGTAGCCATCGCCCGGGCGGAAAAACTGCGGCTCGGCCGACTACAGGAACAGACGGCCCAGCGCGTAGCCGATCCCGAAGAAGACCAGGATCACGGTGGCCACCACCACCGCGACCAGCGCGATCATCGCTCCGAAACGGGGTCCGTCGCCGTCCACGGTGCTGAATCCTGGCAGCCGCCTGCGGCGAGCGCTACCTCGTGAAGCGCGGCCGCAGCGACAACTCCCCGCGAGCGGCGGCGCTGATGGTGCGGCGAAGCGCAGCCGCGACGCCCCGCTCGGGCAGGTCGATCTCCACCTCCACCGCCCCGAACTCCCCCTGGGCGTAGCGCACCTCCCCCAGGTCGTCGAGCAGCTCGAGCATCGGCCGGTTGTCGGCGAGGATCACCGCGCTGAATCGGCGCACGCCCTCTGCGCGTGCACGCTCGCTCAGTCGGGCCAGCAGCGCGCCGCCCACGCCCCGTCCCTGCCAGTCGTCGGCCACCGCGACCGCGAACTCCGCCTTGTCGGGCTCGTCGGGAAAGCGCACGAAGCGCGCCACCCCCACTCCCGCGCCCGATCCCGGCTCCTGAGCCACCAGCGCTTCGTGGTCGTGATGATCCACCGTGGTGAGGTAGTCGAGCTCCGCCTCCGACAGCTCGTTGGTGGGAGCGAGGAAACGCCGGTAGCGCGACTCGGGGCTGAGCCGCCTGAGTCCCGCCGCCAGCTCGTCGCGATCTCCCGGCTCGATCGGCCGGATCTCCACCTGAGCGCCGTCCTCGAGCAGGACCGGAGCCGCCGTCACAGGCTCGAGGCGCGGACGTCGGCCCGCTCGCGCACCAGATCGGCGATCAGATAGATCGAGCCGGTGGCGAGCACGCTGCCCTCCGGTCCGGCGAGCTCGCGCGCCCGCTCGAGCGCGGCTCGCGGATCGGCGACCGTCTCCGCAGGCGGACCGCCCACCTTCTCCTCGAGTGCGGTGAGCGTGGCCGGCGAAAGCGAGCGCGGGTTCTGCGAGCGGGTGAACACCACCCGGTCGAGGTGCGGGAGCAGGACCTCCAGCATCGCCGTCGCGTCCTTGTCGTCGAGCACCCCGATCACCGCCACGCGCGGCCGGCGTTCGCCGAGCACGTCATCGAGTGAGTCGGCCAGCGCGCGCGAGCCGGACGGGTTGTGCGCGCCGTCGAGCACGGTGAGCGGCTCCTCGGCCACGACCTCCAGCCGTCCCGGCACGATCGTCTCCGCCGCCGCCCGCGCCACCGCATCCGGTTCGAGCGGACGGCCGAGCAGGGCCTCCGTGGCGGCCGCGGCGAAGGCGAAGTTCCGGCGCTGGAAGCCACCGGCGGCCCGCAGTGGGACGTCGAGATCGTCCGGGGTCGTGACCAGCCGGGCGTGGCGCTCGTCCGTCACTCTCCGGGCCACGGCCAGCGACTCTTCGTCGAGGTCGCCCACGACCAGGGTGGCGTGGTCGGTGACGACGTCGAGCTTCTCCGCCGCGATGTCGGCAAGCGTCGGGCCGAGCCACCGGGTGTGCTCGAGGCTCACCGAGGTGAGCACCTGCACCCGGGACGGGATCACGTTGGTGGCGTCGAAGCGGCCACCCAGGCCGGCCTCGATCACCGCCACCTCCACGCCCCGGCGGGCGAGCTCGTGGTACGCCGCGGCGGTCAGCGCCTCGAACTGGGTCACGCGGTCGTCAGGCTCGGCGGTCCGGTTCACCAGCTCGGCGGCGTGGGCCGCTCTCTCCACGGCCGCGGCGAAGTCGGCTTCGGATATCGCCTTCTCCCCCACCTCGATGCGCTCGCGAAACGAGCGCAGGTGGGGTGAGGTGTAGCTGCCCGACCGCACGCCATGGCGCTCGAGGAGCGCCGCGGTGAAGCGCACCGTTGACGACTTGCCGTTGCTGCCGACCACGTGGACCGAGGCGAAGCGGCGCTGAGGCAGGCCGAGCACGGTCATCAGCCTGTGCATGCGATCTAGGCCGAAGCGCATGCCGAACAGCTCCAGGCCGAGCAGGTACTCCTCGGCCTGGCGGAAGGTCACGGGCCCTCCAGGCGCCGCAGCGCCTCGCGGTACTCGTCGAGCTTGCGGCGTTCCTCGTCCACCACCTCGGGCGGCGCCTTGGCGACGAAGCCCTCGTTGGCCAGCTTGCGCTCGGCCCGCTCGATCTCCTTGGCGAGCTGCTCACGCTTCTTGTCGATCCGTCGCAGCGCCTCGTCGGCGTCAAAGGCCTCTGAGGGCAGCACCTGTACCGCGCCACCCGGAATCGGGACGCTGGCCAGAACGTCACCGTTCTGCGATGCGTCGACCCATTGGAAGCGCGCCAGACGGGCCACCTGCTCGCCGGTGGCGCCGTAGCCCTCGGCCGCCAGGCGTCCCCGCACCGGCCGCCCAGGCTTGGCCCCCACCTCGTCGCGGTAGCGCCGCAGAGCGGTCACGGCCTCGATCAGTCGCGACATCTCGGCCTCCGCGGGTGCGTCGAAGCGCGCCGGGGCGGCCTCCGGCCAGCCGGTTGTGGCCAGCAGCCCGCGCTCGCCGGGCATGAGCCGCCAGATCTCCTCGGTCACGAACGGCATCACCGGGTGGAGCAGCCGGAGCGTCCGTTCGAGCGCCCATAGGAGGACGGCCGAGACCTCGGCGTTGTTCTCCTCGTAGAGCCGCGGCTTGGCCAGCTCGAGGTACCAGTCGCACAGCTCGGACCAGAACGCCCCGTACAGCTCGAGCGCGGCGGCCGAGAAGCGGAAGCCGTCGAGCAGCTCGGTGGAGCTCCGGGTGAGGTGCTCGAGCCGGGAGACGATCCAGCGGTCCTCCACCCGGCGCCCCGCGCTCGGGTCTGGCTCCACGTCCGAGACGCGCAGCAGGATGAGGCGCGACGCGTTCCACAGCTTGTTGGCCAGGTCGCGTCCCTGCCTGACCCGCTCCTCGTTGAAGCGCACGTCCTGCGACGAGGACATGGCCAGCAGCCCGAACCGCAGGGCGTCGGCGCCGTAGGCGGGGAACTCGCCGCCCTGCTCGAACACCGGCGGGCGCGGCCCGCCGGCGATGAGCTCCGACGGGTCGATGCCCGTGCCGAGCGACTTCGACATGCGTCGCCCGTCGGGGGCCTGGATGACCGAGTGGATGTTCACGTCGCTGAACGGGATCTCGCCGGTTAGCTCGATGCCGAACATCACCATCCGGGCCACCCAGAGGAAGATGATGTCGCGCGCCGTGGAGAGGACGTCGGTGGGGTAGAACGCGCGCAGCTGCGGCGTGTCGCTCGGCCAGCCCAGGGTCGCGAACGGCCACAGCCCCGACGAGAACCAGGTGTCGAGCACGTCGGGGTCGCGCTCCCAGCCCTCGCCTTCCGGCGCCGTCTCGCCCACGTAGGTCTCGTCGCCGCGGTACCAGACGGGTAGCTGGTGGCCCCACCAGAGCTGGCGCGAGATGCACCAGGGACGGATCCGCTCCAGCCAGGCGAGGTAGTCGTTCGCCTTGCTCTCGGGGTGAAAACGGATCTGGCCGTCCCTGACCACCTCGATGGCGGGCGGTGCGAGCCGGTTCATGTCGCAGAACCACTGGAGTGAGATCAGCGGCTCGATGCGACGTCCCGAGCGATGCGAGTGGGGCACGTCGTGCTCGTAGGGCTGGGTCCCGGAGACGAGGCTCTCGGCTCGCAGCGCGGCCACCACCGCGGCCTGCGCCTCGTCGATCTCCATGCCGCGGAAGCGCTCCGGCGCCGACTCGGTGATGAGCCCGTCCTCGCCGATCACCGTGACCTCGTCGAGGCCGTGGGCGCGCCCGATGTCGAAGTCCGCCGGGTCGTGGCCCGGGGTGATCTTGAGCGCGCCCGTGCCGAACTCCGGGTCCACGTGGTCGTCGGCGATGATCGGCAGCCGCCGGCCCACGAGCGGCAGGATCGCGGTCTCGCCGATCAGCCGTGAATAGCGCTCGTCGCCCGGGTTCACGGCGATGGCCGTGTCGGCGAGCATCGTCTCGGGGCGCACGGTGGCGACGGTCACCGAGCCGGAGCCCGACTCGAGCGGGTAGTCCACGAGGTAGAGCGTGTCCTCCATCGTCCGCTGCTCGACCTCGAGGTCCGAGATGGCCGTGCGCAAGCCCGGGTCCCAGTTGACCATGTAGTTATCGCGGTAGATGAGACCCTTCTCGTAGAGGCGGACGAACACGTGGACGACCGCCCGCACGTAGTCCTCGTCCATGGTGAAGCGCTCGTCGGAGTAGTCGAGTGAGGCACCGAGCGCGCGGAACTGGCGCAGGATGGTGTCGCCGTACTCCTCGCGCCATTGCCAGACCCGGCGGACGAACTCCTCGCGGCCGACCGCTTCGCGGCCGGAGCCCCCCTCCTCCAGGCGCCTCTCCACCTGGCGCTGCGTGGCGATGCCGGCGTGGTCGGTGCCGAAAATCCACTTGGCCCGCTTGCCGCGCATGCGGGCCAGCCGTATGCACGCGTCCTGGATCGACGCGTTGAGCGCGTGGCCCATGTGGAGGTTGCCGGTGACGTTCGGCGGCGGGACCGCGATGGAGTAGTTCTCCGCGGCGCTGCCCTCCGGCGGCGGGCTGAACACACCCGCCTCCTCCCAGCGCGCGAAGATGCGGTCCTCGACCTCGGAGGGCTCGTAGCGGGTGCGCTCCTCGAGCGTCTTGAGACGGTCGTCGGCCATGTCAGGGCAAGTGTGCCAGCCTCGCGCCGGCCGGCCGCCCAGGCCTATTCGGGCAGGCTCTCGACGAACGACACGAAGCGCTGCGGGTCACGTAGGGGAGGGCCGTGCCCGAACAGCACGAGCTCCGGCCGCAGCGGCGCCAGCTTGCGCGCGGAACGGCGGTTCTCCTCCGGGTCGGGGGTGAAGACCCGCTTGGGCTCGTGCAGGCCGCGCAGCCCGGTGAAGATGTCGATCGAGTTCAGCACGTCCCCGAGGATCAGCGTGCGATCGGACTCGCGCCAGAAGGCCACATGTCCCGGCGAGTGGCCGGGCACGTCGATCACCCGGAAACCCGCCACCTCGTCGCCTTCACGTAGCACCCGGTCCACGTTGCGGCCCGGCCCTGCCCAGTAGCGCAGGGCCAGGCGATTGAGCGGGTTGCTGGGCTGACTCTCGCCGATCTCCCGGGGACTCTCGGCAAACGGGACGTCCCCCTCGCCCACCCAGTACGGGATGCCGAGCTTGCCGCACACCTCGTCCGACGCCCCCTGGTGATCGGGGTGGGCGTGGGTGAGCGCGTGCGCGTTGACCGTCCGGCCGTCGAGCTGGCCGAGGATGCGCTTGCCGGCGCGGCGCGTGGCAGCGTCGATCAGCACGTCTTCCACCAGGTAGACGTTGATCCCGTCCGGGGGGAAGCCCCGGAGCTGCCACACGCCGTCGGCGAGCTGCTTCATGGGCGACGACCCTAGTGGGAGCCGGCGGCCCTCGTGTTGCGGCTGTCCACGCCCTCATACGGTCCCCTTCTTCGGCCGCCGGTAGCCCACCGCCGCCTGCACGCTCGAGGGACGCCATTTCTGGCCTCCCCGCAAGGTCGGCACTCCCTCGTCGTTGAGGGTGTCGGCGATGGCCTGCAGCGTCATCCCCTCGGCGCGCATCTCGGCGATGCGTTGTTTGAGCGGAGGCACGTCGGAGACCGATGGCCGGCTGATCGGGGTGCCCTTGGCGCGTGCGGCGGCCAGGCCTTTGCGGGTGGCTTGGCCGAGGCGATCGCGTTCCCAGCCGCTGACCGAGACGATCACGTTGGCTGCTTTGCGTCCGGCGGGGTTGGCGGTGTCGATGTTTTCCTCGAGCGACACGAACCGCCCGCCGCTGCGACCGACCGATCTCAGGATCTCCCCGAGTTCGGCTACGGCCAGGCTGAGTTGCGGCAGGGCGTAGACGACCACGCACGAGGCTTCGCCCGCCTGTATCCGGCCGAGTGTGCGGGCCAGTCCGGGCCGGCCGGCGGCGCGGCCGCTTTCCGGCTCGACGTCGCTGACGATCTCCAGCAGCTCCCAGCCCCGCTGGTCACTGGCCGCCGCGATCGCCTGGATCTGGCCTTGCAGGCCCGTTTGGTCGATCGGCACGCCCCTGGGGGCGCTGACGTAGCCGATCGCGCGCACGGCCTTTCGCCGTTCACCGTTCACCGTCGTTGGCTTCGCGGTCTTGGCCGCCGCCGGGGGTGTGATCTTCACCGCCGGCTGTGGTGGGGTCGGGTCGGGGCCTCCGCACCAGCGGACTGCAGGCTGCCGTTGCTCTTGGGTTTGCGGGCGGGGGCGACGCGGCCGCGCAGCGCGCCGAACAGAGCCGACGCGAGCAGCAGCGGCAGCGCCAGCGCGAGCATCACGCCGGGCTCGATTTCCTCCTCCTGCCCGGGGGCGGCGGCGGGCGACAGCGAACCCCCCAGCCCGGACTCGTCGTTGTCACTCGCGGGTGCGGGTGTATCCATCGGCGCCCGCACCGGCAGCGCCCCCTGCTGGGGCTGCCGGGGGTTTCCGGCCGGGCGGGTGTCGTCAGCGGCAGCGCTCCTGGTGGCCGCCAGCAGCTGTCGGGCGGTCTGGCGCCCCGCGATCCCGTCCACCGTCATGCCCGCCTTGTGCTGGAAGCGGGCCACGCCGGCCTCGGTCAGCGGCCCATACAGGCCGTCCACCGGGCCCGGACGCGCACCCAGACGCGTCAGCAGCCGCTGCAGCGCCCTCACGCGCCGCGCCTCTCCCTGGACCGTGCGCGGGGCAACCCCCACGCGCTGGTAGCCCGCGCCCACGGTCAGCGGGGCGCTGGCCGAACGCGCCAGGCTCGCGGCCGTGCGCACCAGAACCGGCTCCCCGGACTCCGACCGCGGGTTCTGACCCGCGGCGGCGGTGGCCGGCACCAACAGCGCCATCAGCGCGGCGGCCACCGGCCGTCCCGGCGACTCGGCGACAGACCAAGCCATATGTCGTGTACATGGTTTCTCCTCATCGAGCGATGAGCCCCGGGCGCAAACCAGCGCCCCAGGCAGGTCTGACTAAGCCCCGCGGGGGCTAGCCAGGCCGCTCGATGACGGCGACAAAAGCCGCCTGGCGCCACGGAGCCGGCGCGAGCTGCAAACGCCGGCTGAGGCGCATGGCGGCCAGGGCCGCCAGAGAAGCGAGAAGAGCGAAAAACAAGCCGAAACCGAAGCCGCTGCCGCCGGCCTGGCCCGCACCCGAACCCGGCGCCGGGCTAGGCGGGACAGGCTCAGTAGACCCGCCAGGCGAGCCCGCACCGGGCAGCGGGATCGACCGCACCGCAACACCAGACGGCGCATAACCGAGCGAACTCGCGCTCGCGGCCGGCGTGCCCAGCCAACCGGCGGCCGGGCCACCGGGGCGGGTAGCCGCGGGGCCATTGCCGGCGCCGGCGCCGGGTCGCGCAGCGAGCTCGCCGAACGGGACAGCGGGCGCCGGTGTGGCCGGGGTCACGGGGGCTGCCGGGGCCGTCTGGGGCGTGGGCGGCGGCGCTTGGGACGTCGTGTCCTGAGGGGGCGCCACGGGGCCGGAGGGTGCCGGCTCCAGATCGCGCGGCGCGAGGAGGTCGCCGGCGGGCGAGATGAGGGTGCCGGCCTCTTCGATGAGCGGGGCGACGAGACCGCCAGCCTGCCCGAGCGGCGCGTTCAGCACGCCGGCGGCAGTGTCGACGACCGGAGCAAGGAGAGAGCCGGCGGCGCCGGTCAGGGGAGCCAGCGGGCCGGTCGGACCGGTCACGGGCTCAAGCGCTCCGCCGACCGCGTCGGTCACCGGCACGAGCAGGCCGGTCGCGGTATCGGTCACCGGCTCCAGCACCTGACCCGCGACGTCGGTGACGGGCACCAGCAGGCCGGTCGCGGTATCGGTCACCGGCTCCAGCACCTGACCCGCGACGTCGGTGACGGGCACCAGCAGGCCGGTCGCGGTATCGGTCACCGGCTCCAGCACCTGACCCGCGACGTCGGTGACGGGCACCAGCAGGCCGGCCGCGGTATCGGTCACCGGCTCCAGAACGGTTCCCACGACGTCGACCGCCGGCTCGACCAGACCCGTCGCGGCGTCCGTGACCGGCGACAGCACCTGACCCGCGACGTCCGTGACGGGCACCAGCAGGCCGGCCGCGGTATCGGTCACCGGCTCCAGAACGGTTCCCACGACGTCGGCCGCCGGCTCGACCAGACCCGTCGCGGCGTCCGTGACCGGCGACAGCGTCTGACCCACGGCCTCGTTCACCGGCGCGAGCAGCTGGCCGCCGGTGTCTGCGAGCGGGGCGAGCAGCTCATCGGCTGCGTCGGCCACCGGAGCCAGGGTGTCGTCGGCGACATCGGCGAGCGGAGCGACGATCTGATCGGCGGCATCGATCACCGGCGCAAGGGCGTCATCGGCGACATCGGCCACCGGCGTCACAACCTGATCGGCGGCATCGATCACCGGCGTCACAACCTGATCGGCGGCATCGATCACCGGCGTCACGGGCGTCATCGGCGACGTCGGCCACCGGCGTCACAACCTGATCGGCGGCATCGATCACCGGCGCAAGGGCGTCATCGGCGGCATCGATCACCGGCGTCACAACCTGATCGGCGGCATCGATCACCGGCGCAAGGGCGTCATCGGCGACGTCGGCCACCGGCGTCACAACCTGATCGGCGGCATCGATCACCGGCGCAAGGGCGTCATCGGCGACGTCGGCCACCGGCGTGACGACCGGATCGGCGAGATCGGTGAGCGGCGCGACCGTCTCGTCGGCCACATCGGCCACCGGCGCAAGGGCGTCATCGGCGACGTCGGCCACCGGCGTGACGACCGGATCGGCGAGATCGGCGAGCGGGGCGAGCAGCTCATCGGCCGCGTCGGCCACCGGAGCCACCGCGCCGTCGGCGACATCGGCGAGCGGGGCGAGCAACTCATCGGCCGCGTCGGCCACCGGAGCCACCGCGCCGTCAGCGACATCGGCGAGCGGAGCGACGGCCTGGTCGGCGACGTCGGCCACCGGCGCGAGCAGCTGGCCGCCGGTGTCGGCGAGCGGGGCGAGCAGCTCATCGGCCGCGTCGGCCACCGGAGCCACCGCGTCGTCGGCGACATCGGCGAGCGGAGCGACGGCCTGGCCGGTGGCGTCGGTCACCGGCGTCACGACCGGATCGGCGAGATCGGCGAGCGGCGCGACCGTCTCGTCGGCGACATCGGCCACCGGCGCGAGGGCGTCATCGGCGGCGTCGGTCACCGGCGTCGGGACTTCCTCTGCGGACTCGCCCGTGGGCGTCAGCGCGTTCGCTGCGGTGTCGATGGCCGGCGCCACCAAGTCGTCCGCGGCGTCGGTGGCCGGGCCGGTCACCGACTCGATGGCGGGCGGCGTGCCGGGTTCCGCCGAGATGGTCTCCTCGACCGGCTCAGGCGCCACGGCGGCGGCGAGGTCAGGGAGAACGGCCGGTTGGGGGGCGGACGGCGCCGCGGCGGGCTCGGCCGCCGCGACCGGCTCGGGCGCTTCCGGCACCGCGACCGGCTCGGGCGCTTCCGGAGCCGCGACCGGCTCAGGCGCCGCGACCGGCTCGAGCGCTTCGGGTGTCGCTGCGGGCTCAGGCACCGCGACCGGCTCGGGCGCTTCCGGCACCGCGACCGGCTCGGGCGCTTCCGGTGCCGCGGCGGGCTCAGACACCGCTACCGGCTCGGGCGCTTCGGGCGCCGCGACCGGTTCAGGCGCCGCGGGCAGCGCCTCGGCGGTCTGCGTGACTTCCTCGGGAACTACCTCCACGACGTCCGGCACCGATGGAGCGACGGGGGCGGTCGGCAGCTGGGCCGACGCTCCCGGCGCCCACGTCAGCAGCGCCGTGGCGGCAACCACCGTGGCGGTGATGCTCCGGCGCCACCTGGGCCGGCGGGCCACGGCGTTCTTGGCTGTGGGCGCTTCGTCGTTCACGGGTTCCGGTCCGTCGTAATCGACTACGAAGGTGGCCTACCCGGGCGAAACCAGCGCTGGGCATCCCGAACGCAACAACCTGCTCCATTTTCCCGCAAATTGCGGCTTTTCGTGGCCCAAAAACCTGTGCACGTATACGCAATTCCCTCGTTCGACATGCTCCTGACAGCGACAGATCCCCTCCCGTGACCCCCTCAGCCACCCCCATCCGAGACAACGACGAGCTCCTGCGAAGGGCCAAACGGCGGCTCGATCGCCTCGCCCTCTACCCCGAGCCCGTCGCCCTTGAAGGGGTGAGGATCCGGGTCGCTCCGTGGCTGTTTCGGGTGCCCGGGTTTCGCCGCTTCGGGGGCTACGCCACCCGCCGGAACATCTGGCTGAGGCGACCGGATGTCGATGAGCGGCTGATCACCCACGAGCTCTGCCACGTGTGGCAGCTGCAGCATGAGGCCGTGCGGGTCTGGCTGTCCTACGCGCGCCCCTCGACGTTCAGTGACGACCGCACGGCCTACCGCGCGAACCGCTACGAGATCGAGGCCCGAATGGCGGCTGAGACGGTGAACTGAGCGACGGTCAGGCCGACTCGGCCCGCGCCTCCTCGGCCTCTTCGTCATCCGACACGGCCTCGGTGACCAACGTCGGCTTGAGCTGCTTCTCGATCGTCTCCCTCGTGACGACGCACTTCTTGACGTCGCGACGCGACGGCAGCTCGAACTGCACGTCCAGGAGGGTCTCTTCGAGGATCGAGCGCAGGCCGCGCGCCCCGGTCTCGCGGTCGAGCGCCTTGTTGGCGATCGCCTCGAGCGAGTCGTCGGCGAAGACCAGCTCGATTCCGTCGAACTGGAAGAAGCGCTGAAACTGCTTGACGAGCGCGTTGCGCGGCTCGGTGAGGATGGTCACGAGGTCGTCGCGCGTGAGCTGGTGGATCACGGAGGCCACCGGCAGCCGGCCGATGAACTCCGGAATCAGGCCGTAATCCACGAGATCCTCGGGAAGCACCCGCTCGAACAGGTCGCCGGTGTCCTTGTTGTGCTTGGAGGACACCGTCGCCCCGAAGCCCACTCCCTTGTGGCCGATCCGCCGCTCGACCACCTTGTCGAGATCCGCGAACGCTCCGCCGCAGATGAACAGGACGTTCGTGGTGTCGATGGTGAGGAACTCCTGGTGCG
Source organism: uncultured Thermoleophilaceae bacterium (assembly GCA_963808545.1). Lineage (GTDB taxonomy): Bacteria > Actinomycetota > Thermoleophilia > Solirubrobacterales > Thermoleophilaceae > JACVRW01. The sequence continues at coordinate 811,594 of CAWEGB010000008.1, forward strand.
GGTGCTTGCGCCCGCCCTGCGGCGGCACCGAGGCCACCGTGCCCTCGAGGATCTTCAGCAGCGCCTGCTGCACGCCCTCGCCCGACACGTCGCGCGTGATCGACGGGTTGTCCGCCTTGCGCGCGATCTTGTCGACCTCGTCGATGTAGATGATCCCGGTCTCGGCCTTCTTCACGTCGAAGTCGGCCGCCTGGATCAGCTTGAGCAGGATGTTCTCCACGTCCTCGCCGACGTAGCCGGCCTCGGTCAGCGCCGTGGCGTCGGCGATCGCGAAGGGGACGTTCAGGATCTTGGCAAGCGTCTGGGCGAGCAGTGTCTTCCCGCAGCCCGTGGGGCCGAGGAGAAGGATGTTCGACTTCTGCAGCTCGAGGTCCTGTTCGCCCTCGGCCTGCATCATCTGCACGCGCTTGTAGTGGTTGTAGACCGCCACTGACAGCGTGCGCTTGGCCGGCTCCTGGCCGACCACGTACTCCTGGAGGACCGAGTAGATCTCCTTCGGCTTCGGGAGGTTCTCGAGGTCGAAGGTGGGAGCTCCGGTCAGCTCCTCGTCGATGATCTCGTTACAGAGATCGATGCACTCGTCGCAGATGTAGACCCCGGGCCCGGCGATCAGCTTCTTCACCTGTCGCTGGGACTTTCCGCAGAAGCTGCAGAGGAGCTGTTCGTTGGAGTCGGTGGGTCGGGCCACAAGTCTCTCCTCGGGGGCGAGGGTATCAGCGGGGCTTCGCCCAGGTAGATACTCGACGCAGGCGCAGCTCCCTGCAAGCGGGGCGCTGTTTCGCAGACCGTCGTATTACGCTGCCGCGATGCTCAGAGCTCGCTTGGTCGCGCTCGCCGCCCTTCCTCTCCTGCTTGCGGGCTGCGTGGGCGAGCGCCCGGAGGACCCGGTGGTGCTGACCGGGGCACAGCTGCCCCGTCTGGCCGGCACGGCGCCCGACAAGGTGATCGCCTACCGCTGGCTGGGCGAGCGCTGGGACCAGGTCCCGGTTCAGGTGGACGAGCGCGCGCGGGTCGACCTGGCCAAGCCGAAGAACGCGGCGCCGGTGGGCCAGACCTTCCTCACCTACACCGATCCCAACACCTTCACGGGCCCCGACCCCACCGCCGGCGTCGACGCCGACGACGAGGTGGTCTTCATGGGCATCGATGGCGCTCTCGAGGCGCCCGCGGGCCAGTCTCCGCCCGGCGTGGCGGCCGGCACCGGCACGAAGGTCAGGGTCTTCGATTCCACCGGAGATCCGACCCCGGCCTGGATCTATCTGGGTCGGCAGACCGGCAACCTCGATCAGGCGGCCGGGCGGCCTTACGTCGACTACGACTTCAACCTCCTCTCCGGCGACTACAGGACCACCTACCGGCTCGGGGCGGGACCGAACCCGGAGAACTCAACGGCGAGCACCGCCTTCTACTCGCATCACTTCTCCGACCGCTGGGTGGACGACTCCCTGCGGATCACCGCCGGCGCGGCCACCGGCGTGGACATCCTCGATCGCCACAAGAACCTGTTCGCGCCCGGCAACTGCGTTCGCTCGGAGGACACGTTCTCGGCCGGCGCCGGGGCGATGATCGCGAACAAGAGCGGGCCGGTCAGGGGCATCAGGTCGTACATCGGAGCCAACTCCGGCGTCTACACGCACCGCGAGCACCTGTTCTACGAGCGCCGCCAGGACATCACGACCTTCCTGCGCGTGCACGCCATCCCCGGAGTGATGGACTTCTTCGACTACTCGCCGGCCGCCTCCGGGATGACCTACCGCCACGACGTCGACCAGCGAGGCTTCAGGGTCGACGGAGTGCCGGACTCTCCCACCGCCGGTCCCATCCGGTGGGAGACGATGGACGGCCCTCAGGGTTCACTCGGCATCGCCCACACCATCACCTCGAACGTGCCCGGGCTCACCAACACCTCGTACTACCTCGACAAGCAGACGCCCACGGGCGGCGCCGAGACCCAGTGCACCGGGGACGGATCGGCCTACGGGTCGAGCGGGCCGCGAATCGCCCAGGCGCTGCCCAACACCGATCCGACGATCGGGGCGGCCAACAGCCTGGCCACCACGCGCCACCTGTTCTACGGCGCGCCGGGCAAGGCCGTGGGGCCGGACGAGCTGGAGCAGGTCACGGTGCCGCTCCAGACGACGGTCACTCCCTGGCCCTGAGGGCTCCGGCCGGCCGCCGGAGCCGCCGGGCTAGTGCTTCTCGATCACCCGGTCGATGAGGTTGTACTCGGTGGCCTCTTCGGCGCTCATGAAGTAGTCGCGCTCGGTGTCGCGCGTGACCTTCTCGAAGTCCTGCCCGGTGTGCAGGGCGAGGATCTTGTCGAGGCGCTGGCGCACGTCGATGATCTCGCGAGCGTGGATCTCGATGTCGGTGGCCTGGCCCTGGAAGCCGGAGCTGACCTGATGAATGAGGATCTTGGCGTTGGGCAGCGCCATGCGCTTGCCCGCTGCGCCGCCGGCCAGCAGCAGGGCGCCCATGGACATGGCGATCCCGACGCAGATGGTCTGCACGTCGGGCTTGATGAACTGCATCGTGTCGTAGATCGCGAGGCCCGCGTAGACCGACCCGCCGGGCGAGTTGACGTAGAGCGAGATGTCCTTATCGGGATCCTCCGACTCGAGGTGGAGGAGCTGGGCAACGATCAGGTTGGCGATGTCGTCGGTGACGGGGGTGCCGAGGAAGACGATCCGCTCGTTGAGGAGGCGCGAGTAGATGTCGAAGGCGCGCTCCCCGCGAGAGGTCTGCTCGACCACCATGGGAACCAGGGGACTCATAGGCGGGCGAGTCTAGCGGTCGGCCGGACCCCGCTCAGGAGCCCGGAGTCCAGATCTCGCCCGATCCGGAGGCCGCTCCTGCGTCCTCCTTCTCGGGCGTCCACAGCTTCTCGCGGGCGGCCGCAGTGTCGGCCGGGATGGGCTTGGCGTGCTCCACCACCAGGTCCACGGCCTTGCGCATCGCTATGTCCTCGCGCAACGCCTCGTCGGCGCCCTGCGAGCGGGCGCGCTTGAGCGCCCGCTTGAGCTGCTTCTCGGTGGCGTCCGGCGGCGCGGCGGCCCGCAGCGCCTCGTCGACCTCGTCGTCGGTCACCTCGATGCCCTCGGCCTCGACGATCGCATTCAGCACGGCCTCGCGCTTGAGCGCGAGCTCCGCGTCGTCCTCGGACTCGGTGACCAGCTCCTCCTCCGTCTTTCCGGTCATCTCCAGGTAGCGCGCCGGATCCACGCCCTGAGCGGCCAGCCGGCGCGAGGTGCGGTGCCACATCTCGTGGGCCTTCGAGTGGACCAGCTCGTGCGGCACCTCCACCTTGGCCTGAGCCACCACGGCGTCCACGGCGGCCTCCCGGAACTCGCCCTCCACAGCGCGCTCCTCGGCCTCGGTCAGGCGCTGCTCGATCTCCGAACGCAGCTCGTCGAGGGAGTCGTAGCCCCCCGCCTGCTCCGCCAGCTCGTCGTCGAGCTCGGGCAAGCGCTTCTCCTTGACCTCCTTGACCTCCACGGCGAACACCGCATCGCGGCCCGCCAGGTGCTCAGCCTGGTAGTCCTCGGGGAAGGTGACCGCCACCTCGCGCTCCTCGCCGGCGCGGGCGCCCCGGAGCTGATCCTCGAACCCGGGGATCAGGCGGCCTGAGCCCAGCTCGGCCACGTGGCCGCGGGCCTCACCGCCGGCGAACTCCTCGCCGTCGAGCCGGCCGACGAAGTCCATGACGACGAAGTCGCCGTCGGCGGCCTCGCGGTCCACGTTCTCCAGCGAGGCCAGGGATTCGCGCACGCGGTCGAGCTCGGCCTGCAGCTGCTCCGCGTCGGCCTCCGGCTCACGACGGCCGACCTCCACCCCCCGGTAGTCACCCAGACGGGCGGGCGGGACGATCCCGACCTCGATCGAGAAGGCCAGGGTAGATCCCTTCTCGGGCAGGTCGCTGAGATCTATCTGGGGATCGCCGACCGTGATGATCCCGGCGTCGTGGATCGCCTCCTCGTACCAGCCGGGAAGGCCGCGACGCACCGCCTCGTCGAGGACCGCCTCGCGCCCCACCTGGCGTATCACGACCTCAGCTGGGACCTTGCCGCTGCGGAAACCGGGCACACGCATCTCGCGGCCGAGGGCCGATGCGGCGGTCTCGAGCTCGCGTTCGAGCGCGGAGCTCGGGACCTCGACCTCCACGCGCACGCGCGAGTCTGCGAGTTCGGTCGTCTTCGTCGTGACTGCGGCGGCCATGGAGCGATGACGATAGCTTGGGCTCGCGTGAAACCCCTGCGCCGATCACCGGCAGAACGGGTTCAGGCCTGGCTGGTCACGGGCCCGCTCGGGCACCTGTGGAGCGTGCTGGCCGACGTGAGCATCCTGCTCGCGCGCTACGCCACGGTCCGGTTGCGTCAGCGCAGGCTGGCGGGCGCGGGCAGCCGGCCGAGCAGCCGGCGGTAGCGGTTCATCACCGGCTCGGGGAAGTCGCCGTGCGTCTGGGTGCGCAGTCGCGCCACCCGCTCGCGATGGAAGGGGCTGTCCCGGTTCTCGTTGTGCCCGATCACGTTCTTCGTCGCTATCGAGTGGCGCCCCTGCAGCATGCGCGTGAGCCGCAGCGAGGCGGCGCGCTGGCGCCGGTTCCCCATCACCTGAGCATCGCTCTGGCCCACGTGCTCGATCCCGATGGCGGTCCAGTTGAGGCCCACCGTGTGCCGGCACATGATCGCCGTGGGCACGAGGCCGTAGACCGTGCCGTCGCGGTCGATCACGTAGTGCGCGCACACGCCCGGCAGCTCGCCGAGCTCCGGATCGGGCCGGTCGGTGGCGAAGTAGTCGTAGACGGGCTGGAAGGTGTCGGTGACCGTGTAGTGCTGGACGATCACCTTCGGTGAGCGCAGCCGCCAGTCGTCGATGCCGTAGTGGCGCTGGGCGTACCCGCGCATCTCCTCACGGCGCTTGGGCGGAAAGGGGATCGGCTTCGCCACCACGCGCTGGGGCGCCACCGCCCGCGCCACCGACAGCACAGCGCCGGCGTGGCGGCGGACGCCCGTCGGGCTCAGCGAGCCGCCCGGCAGCTCGACCACGAACGCGCTGTCGCCGCTGAAGCTGCTGTTCTGCCAGGACGTGGCGGTGCCGTTGTAGGCCGGCAGCCGCTTGCGCGGCAGGCCGCTGGCGCGGGAGTAGAGGCGTTCGAGCGCCGGGTCGCCGTCGCTCCTGACCACCATGGTCAGCGCCTGGTGGTACCAGAGCGTCACCCGGGGACGCTCGCGCTCGATGAAGCGCTGCATCACCTGCGTCTCGGGCTCCGATGCCGGCCCCGGACCCGACTCGTACACGCCGTCCTGCGCGCGCCAGCGGTACGGGAAGTTGCGGTTCAGGTCCACCCCGGCGGCGTTGTGGCGGCTGTCTGCGGCGGCGCCGTCGGGGTTGGCGTCGTCCACCAGCCACAGAGCCGTGCCGCGCGGCGGACGCAGGCGGCGCAGCCGGGCGACCACCGCCTTTCCGGCGAGCTCGTTTCCGTGCACGGCGCCCACCACCATCACCTTCGTGCGCGCGCGGGGGCTGCCCACCCGGAGGGCCCGGATCGGGCGTCCCTGCCCCGAGCGGCCGATCACCTCCCAGCCCGCCTGGGCGGGCACGGCGGGCGCCGATGGGGCGACGCTCGCGGCGAGGCTCATGAACAGGGCTCCGAGCGGCACGGCTACGGAGACTACGGCTGCGGGTTAACGTCGGGTCGCAGTGATCCCCGATCTAGCTGAGCGCGCCGCGGAGAGCGGGCGGCTCGCCATCGACACCGAGTTCGTCTCCGAGCGCCGCTATCAGGCGCTGCTGTGCCTCGCCCAGGTGGCCGTGCCCGACCCGAGCGCGCCGAACGGCGTGCGCACCGAGGTGCTCGACCCGATCGAGAACGAGTTCGACCCCGCGCCGCTGGCGCGCGTGCTCGCCGACCCGGAGATCGAGATCGTCGTCCACGCGGGGCGCCAGGACGTGGCCATCCTGCGCCGCACCTGGCGGACGGGGGTCGAGAACGTCTTCGACACCCAGGTGGCGGCGGGCTTCCTGGGCTACGGCAACCAGGAGGGCTACGAGTCGCTCACCCGCAAGGTGCTCAAGGTCAAGCTGCGCGGCAGCGAGGGCTTCACCCGCTGGGACAAGCGGCCGCTCACCCCGCAGCAGCTCGAGTACGCCGCCGACGATGCCCGCCTCCTGCTCGAGCTGGGCGAGGTCCTCGAACGGCGGCTGCGCGAACGCGGCCGGCTCGAATGGGCGCGTGAGGAGTGCCGGGTGGTGGCGCAGTCGACCGACGAGCGCAGCGCCGAGCGCGCCTACGACCGGCTTCCGCGCCTCGGACGCCTGGGCGACTCCGCCCGGGCGGTGGCTCGGGAGCTGGCGGAATGGCGCGAGGACGCGGCTCGCTCCGCGGACCGCGCGCCGGTCTCGATCATCCCCGACCAGGCGCTGATCGAGCTGGCCCGGCGCACGCCGCGCGACCGCCACGGCCTCGAGCAGATCCGCGGGCTGCCGCCCCAGACCCTGCACCGCCGCGGCGACGGCCTCCTGCAGGCCATCGCCCGCGGGCGCGAGCGCACCGCTCCCCCGCCCCCTCCAGAGCCGCCGGCACGCGACTCGGCCGACGCGCCGCTCGTGTCGCTCGCGCAGGCCCTCGTACGCCACCGCTCGATGGAGTCCCAGGTGGCCGTGGAGGTGATCGCGACCCAGGGCGAGCTGGCGGCACTGATGTCGGCGCTGCGGCGGGGTGAGAGCGGCGACAACCTTCGCGTCAACACGGGCTGGCGGCGCGAGCTGGTGGGCGAGGAGCTGGAGCGGCTGGCCGCGGGCAGCGTCAGCCTCAGCGTGGGCGAGGACGGGCGCCTGCGGGTCACGGAAGCGTGAGGCCCGCCGGCTCGGTCCCGTCGTCGATCAGCCGGCGGATGTCGTTGGTCCGGCGCGGGTTGAGGCAGACGTGGCGCTGGCCCACGCTCGGCTTCTCGGAGAGGAGCCCGGCCTCCACCAACGCCTCGCCCACCTCGTAGGCGAGCGCGCGCTCGTTGCCGGCGAAGCCCCGGGCGAGATGGTCGAAGGCCGTGTGGTAGCCGCCCCACTTGCCCATGCCGTCGAGGCGCTGGAGGATGCGCCGGGCCACTCGCCGCGCCGGGTCGGGGTCGTCGTGCGCTCGCGCGACCGAGCCCGGCGGCTCGAGCAGCGCGAGCAGCGGGGCCTCGAGCTCGTCGATCGCCTCCTCGTCGAGCGGCGACGCTCCCAGCCGTGTGACCGCCTCGGCCACGCGGAGCGGATGCGTGGCTCCGATCGGCGGGCGCAGATCGTCCGCGCCGTCGAGCACGTGTCCGGGCACGAGCAGCGCCCGCGCGCGCAGCCGGTCGATGCGCCTGGCGGCGAACTCGCAGTTCAGGCCCTCCTCGGCGTACTCGGCCGCCTCGCCGGGCGCGGCGGCGGGATAGTGCAGCGCGAGCATTTCTCCCAGGCCACCGAGCTCCAGGCGCAGGTTGCCGGAGCCGCGCGGCGGACCGGCCGATGCGCCCTCCACCAGCTGCTCCACGACCGCGGCGGCAAGAGCGGCCGCCCGCTCGCCCACGGCCCCGGTGTCGGCGCGCAGCTCCCTGACCACCGGCAGAGCCGCCAGCACACCCTCGTCGCCGGCCGCGACGGCCACCACCACCGGAACTTCGTAGCCGGTGCGCGGCTGATCGAGCTCGGCGAGGCCCCGCTCGAGCTCGGCGTCCAGCAGCGTGCGCAGGCGCGCCGACCAGTCGCGCGGGGCCCGCGCGCCTCCGGCATCCGCGAGTGCCCGCTCGAGCTCGCTTCCGCTGTCGGCCACCTTGGCAGAGTACGGGGGCGCCCGACCGGGTACTCAGCTCCGATGAACCGCAAGCTGCTTGGGATCTACCTCAACGACCATCTCGGGGGGTCGACCGTGGGCGTGGAGCTGGCCCGGCGCGCCGCCCACCAGAACGAGGGCTCGGAGTTCGGCCCCTTCCTGGCCGACCTCGCGAAGGAGATCGAGGCCGACCGCGGCGCGCTGATGGCGATCATGGACGATCTCGGGTTGCGTAAGGACCCGGTGCGCCGAATCCTCGGCTGGGCCGGCGAGAAGGTGGGTCGCCTCAAGTTGAACGGCCAGCTGCGCGGCTATTCGCCGCTCAGCCGTCTGGTGGAGCTCGAGGGGCTGGCGCTGGGGGTGACCGGCAAGCTCGCGCTCTGGAAGGCCCTGCGCCTCCTGGCCGAGGACGAGCCCAGGCTGGCCGCGCACCCGCTCGAGCGCCTGCTCGAGCGCGCGGAGCACCAGCAGCGCGAGATCGAGGAGCGGCGGCTCTCGGCCGCGCGCCTGAGCTTCGCGTAGCCTCCCGCGCCGATGGGCCGGGAGGCGGAGCTCACCGAGTGCGCCGGCACCCGAGACCGAGCGCGCCGGCACGATCCGGCGCGGTGCGCGCGAGCTCCCGGTCTCTCGGTCGTGCAAGCAACCGTGCCGTGGGTATCTGTCCTCATGCGTAAGGTCTACGGCGTGGCGGGTGCCGGACACGGCGACGGCTCGCGGCTGAACCTGCGTTTCGCCTGGCCGTCGGGCAGCTGGGGATCGCTTCCTTTGGCCGGCGGGCTGGAGGCGGCCTACCGGCGCGAGCTCGCAGCCGCGCCGGACACGCATCACGGACCGAAGACGAGAGGACCGCGGCCCTGAGCCCGGCCACGCAGACGGGTGCGGCGGCCGAGGCCGCCGCACGGAAACGCCGTCGCCGCCGCCGGAAGGCCCGGGGCCGCAACGACGGCTGGACCCAGGCGCACGTCCGGCGCCTGTTCTGGCGGGCCGGCTACGGCGCCACCCCACGTGAGGCCAAGCACTGGGCCCGCCGCGGCAAGGCGGCCACGCTGCGCTGGATCCTCAGCGGCGGGCCGGCGCCGCTGCCGCGCATCGCTCCGGCCACCGTCGACGGGCAGCCGCTCGACCCGGTGAACGAATGGAGCCACGACGCCCTGTGGTGGCTCGACCGCATGGTGCGGTCGCCGCGGCCACTGAAGGAGAAGATGACCTTCTTCTGGCACGACCACTTCGCCGTGCTGGATCAGGACACCCCGCTGATGCTGGCCCAGAACCGCACCATGCGGCGCAAGTCGCTCGGCTCCTTCCCCGATCTCCTGCGGGCGATCACCTCGGACCCCGCCATGCTGCTGCACCTCTCGCTGGCCAACTCGGATCCCGAGGAGCCGAACGAGAACTTCGCGCGCGAGCTGATGGAGCTCTACACGCTGGGGCGCGGCTACACCGAGCGGGACATCCGTGAGGCGGCCCGGGCGCTCACCGGCTTCCGGTCCGAGAACGGCGCCGACGGCAACGTCCGGACCTTCTACGACCCCGAGTGGCACGCCAAGGGTCGCAAGCGCATCTTCGGACGCAAGGGCTTCTACGACTGGAAGGACGTGCTGCGTCTGTGCGTGGCGCATCCCGCGCACGCCGGCTTCATGGTCGACAAGCTATGGGACTACTTCGTCGCCGGTCCGCTGCCCCGCCCCACCCGCCGCAGCCTGGCCGCCACCTACCGGCGCTCGGGCCACCGCATCAAGCCCGTCGTGGCCGACATCCTGGCCCACCCCGCCCTGTATCGCAATCTCGACCGCCCGAGCATGGTCAAGTCGCCGGTGGTGTTCGTGGCGGGCGCGCTGCGCAGCGCCGGTCAGGGGGTCGAGCGCGACGCGTGGGGCTGGCTGCTCAGCGGAATGGGCCAGACGCCGTTCCGCCCGCCCTCCGTGGCCGGCTGGGACTGGGGCACGGCCTGGCTCTCCTCGAACTCGATGCACCAGCGCTTCGACGCCGCCAACTATCTGCTCGACACGCCGCGGGTACGGGTGGAGGACGACTCGACCCCGGCGAAACTCAGCCCCGGCAAGGCCGTGGCCCGAGCGCGCCGCGCCGTGGGCGACCCGTGGACTTCGGCGCCGACCGATGCGGAGCTGCTGCGCATCGCCCGCCGGCTGCTCGACGACCGCGAGGAGATGCGCGACGGAAGCTGGCGCCAGCCCAGGCAGCAGCGAGCCGACATGTGCCAGCGCGTGCTGCGCCAGCTGCTCGTCTGCGGACCCGACGCCCAGGTGCACTGATGAACCGCCACCGCGCATGTGACGACTTCCACCGCACGTCCGAAGGCCATCGGCGTGACTTCCTCGGCGGCCCGGGGCTCACCCGGCGTCAGGCGCTCGGGACCGCGCTCGGGGCCGGACTCGCGCTCTACACGGCGAAGGCCACTCCGCTCGAGCGCGTGTTCGAGGTGGCGGCCGCCGACGCCGCCGCAGCGCCCGACGCCCCCGTGCTCGTGTCGGTGTTCCTGCCCGGCGGAGTGGACCTGATGGACACGCTGGTGCCGCTCCACGACTACGGTCGCTACGCCGACCTGCACCCCAAGCTGAAGGTGGCGGGCGTGCCTGTCTCCGGCATGGGCTTCGGGCTCAACCCGCGGCTGACCGAAGGAGTGGGCGGCGGGATCAAGGGGCTGTTCGAGCGCGGCAAGGTCGGCTTCCTGCCGGGTATCGACTACGCCAACCCCGACCTCTCGCATTTCAACTCGCGTCACTTCTGGGAGACCGGGCTCATCACCGACCAGACCGCCGCCGGCTGGCTGGGCCGCTGGCTCGACCGCTCGGGCGGGCGCGACAACCCCCTCCAGGGGGTCTCCATGAGCTGGGGACTGTCTCCGATCATGCGCTCGGGGCGCGCGCCGGTGGCCGCGGTGGCCTCGCCCGGCGACGCCGGCTTCTGGATCCGCGACACCTGGGGCGAGCCCTACGACGAGGCACTCGCCGCCTACACGCGCTTCGGCCGCGACCGCGGCGGCGGCCGCGCTCTGCAGGCCTCCCGCACCGCGGCGCGGCTGGCCAAGCAGGTGGCCGACCGTCTCGAGCCGTACAAGGAGCGGGACGGGGTGGACCCGCTCGCCTCGTCGATCCCCTACCCGGCCGAGAGCGACTTCGGCGAGCGCCTGCGCTACCTCGCCGCGATGATCCAGCAGCCGCTCGGCATCCGCGTCGCGACGGTCGAGGCCGACGGGGACTTCGACACGCACGACAACCAGGTCGAGCTCGGGCCGCTCCTGGCCGATGTGAGCCAGTGCCTGGCCGCCTTCCAGGCCGACCTCGAGGCCCGCGGGGTGTCCGGCCGGGTGCTCACCTTCGTGTGGTCGGAGTTCGGCCGCCGTCCCGAGGAGAACGACACCGGCACCGACCACGGCGCCGGCGGCCTGGGCTGGGTGCAGGGGGACCGCGCGCTGGGCGGCGTCCACAGCGACTACCCGAACCTGAGCCAGCTCGACGAGGACGACAACCTGCAGGTGACGATCGACTTCCGGCGCGTCTACTCGAGCCTGCTCGAGCAGTGGCTCGGTACCGACGCCGCCGCCGTGATCCCGAAGGCCGACGCCTTCGGCCGCGTCCAGCTGGTGCGGTGAGGCGCCTCGCCGTTCTGGCCATCGCCAGCGCGCTGACGGCCTGCGCGCTCGCCCCGGCGGCCACGGCGCGGCCCACCGCGGTCGGCGTCGGCGAGCGTGAGTGGCGAGTGGCGCTGTACCGCCCGGCCGTTCCCGTGGGGCTGGTGAGGTTCAACGTGCGCAACTTCGGCGAGGACGGACACGATCTCGCCGTTCGCAACCGCAAGGGCCGCCTGCGCGGCCGCATGCCGGAGATCCGGCCCGGCACCACGGGCAGTCTCACCGTGAGGCTGCGCCGCCCCGGCCGGTTCGTGGTCTTCTGCTCGCTCACCGGCCACGAGGAGCTCGGGATGAAAGCGGTGCTGCGCGCGAAGAAGCGCCGCCGCTGAATGTGCGCCGGTCCGACTCCCGAGTGATATAGTTGCACGCGCAATCACCTTCGGTCAGGAAGAGGGAACGATGAGGCTCAACGGAATCCACCACATCACCGCGATCACGGGCGACGCCCAGGCCAACCTCGACTTCTACACGCGGGTCCTGGGTCTGCGGATGGTCAAGCGATCCGTCAACCAGGACGACCCCACCGTCTACCACCTCTTCTACGGCGACGAGCACGCCAAGCCCGGGCTCGACCTCACCTTCTTCGAGTATCCCGGCGCCGCGCCGGGCAGAGCCGGCGAGGGCATGGTGCACCGGATCGAGTGGAGGGTCGGCTCCGCCGGTGCGCTCGACTTCTGGGCAGAGCGCCTGGGCGCCGAGGGCATCGACTCAGAGCGGGTGGCCGAGGACCGTCTTCGCTTCCGGGATCCCGAGGGCCTCGAGCACGAGCTCGGCCTCTACGACGTGACCGATGAGCCTCTCATCGCCGAGCACCCCGAGGTGCCGGCCGAGCACGCCCTCCAGGGCTTTCAGGGCGTCCGGGCCTATGCGGCCGACCCGCAGCGCAGCCGCCACCTGCTCGAGGGCGGTATGGGCTTCAAGACCACAGACGACGGCTGGGAGACCCGCGGCGGCGACCGCGGCGGCACCTACGCCTACGACGAGCCGCCCGGGGAGCGCGGCGTCCAGGGAGCGGGCACGGTGCACCACGTGGCCTGGGCCACCACCGACGATGAGCACGAGGCCTGGCGCGCTCAGGTGCGCGGTCACGGGGCCCATCCCACGGAGGTGATCGACCGCCACTACTTCCGCTCGATCTACTACCGCGAACCGAGCGGGGTGCTCTTCGAGCTGGCCACGCCCAGTCCCGGCTTCACGGTCGACGAGCCGCTGGAGACGCTGGGCGAGAAGCTCTCGATCCCGCCCTTCCTGGAGTCGCGCCGCGCCGACATCGAGGCCGCGGTCAAGCCGCTGCGCTATGAGCGGGCGGTGTCCACGTAGGCTCACTGCTGCGCCTCGTGAACCTGCTCTTCCACGGAGGAACCATCCGGACGCTCGACCCGGCCGGGCCCTCACCCGCCTCCTTGGTGGTGGCCGGGGAGCAGGTGGCTGAGAGCGCGCGCTCGGACGCCGTTCAGGTCGATCTCGAGGGCCGCTGCGTCGTGCCCGGCCTCGCAGACGCGCACGTGCACTTCCCCACCTGGTCGCTCGGGCTGCGCCAGGCACGCCTCGAAGGAGCACACTCGCTCGACGACGCGCTTGCGCGGGTGACCGAGGCGCGCCCGCGAGTGGCCCCCGGCGGATGGCTGCGGGGACTCGGCTGGCGCGACGGCGACTGGCCCGAGCCGCCGACCCGCTGGGCCCTCGACCGCGTGTCCGGCGAGCTGCCGGCTGCACTGATGTCCCGCGACTATCACTCGCTCTGGCTCAACAGCGCCGCCCTCGCCCGGGCCGACGGTCCGCTCGACCGACCCGGTGGCGTGGTCGAGCGCGACGAGCGCGGTGAGCCCACCGGGATCCTGCGCGAGACCTCGGCGTGGGCGTTTCGCGATCGCTACGTGAAGCCGACCCTCGAGGAGATGGTGGAGGCCTCGAGGGAGGGAATGCGGCTCGCGGCGGGTCGGGGGGTCACGGCGATCCACGACAAGGACGGCTGGCTCGGCTCGCTCGAGGTGCACCAGCGGCTGCTGGCCGGCGGCGATCTGAAGGTCAGGGTCTGGCAATCCCTTCCCTGGGAGCGCTTGGACGAGCTTGCGGCGCTCGGCCTGCGCTCCGGCTACGGGGCGCCCATGCTCCGGCTGGGCTACCTGAAGGGCTTCATGGACGGCACGCTGGGCTCGGCGACCGCGCTCCTCCTCGACGGCTCCGGAGTGGAGATCACGAGCAGCGAGGCTCTCGAGGACGTGGTGCGCCGGGCGGCCGCCGCGGGCTGGCCGGTGGCCGTACACGCCATCGGCGACGGCGCCAACCGGGCCGCGCTCGACGCCTTCGAACGCTCGCAGGACGCTTGGCGGGAGGCGGGGCTGCGCCCCCGCATCGAGCACGCTCAGCTCCTGGCAGACGAGGAGTTCGACCGTTTCGCGGCGCTGGGGGTGGCCGCGTCCGTGCAGTTCAGCCACGCCGCCTCCGACCGCGACCTCGCCGACCGCGTCTGGGAGGGCCGGACGGGGGCGTACGCCTATCGCTCCCTGCTCGATTCCGGCGCCCTGCTGGCCAACGGGTCGGATGCCCCGGTGGAGGAGCTCGATCCCCTCGCCGGGGTTGCCGCGGCGGTGCGCCGCACCCTCGACCAGCGTCCGCCGTGGCGCCCGGAGCAGGCCCTGACGGTCGACGAGGCGCTGCGCGCCTCCTGCCTCGCTGCAGCGTGGCTGGAAGGCGAGGAACGCCGGCGTGGGATGCTCTCGCCTGGCATGCTGGCCGATCTGGTGGTGCTGGACCGAGACCCGTACACGTGCCCTCCCGAGGCGCTCGCCGCCATCCGCGTCGAGGCGACGATGGTGGGCGGGCGCTGGACCTACCGCAGCGATGGCTGGGGGCTGCCCGCGGCATGAGCGAGGTGGCCGACCACCCCGCGCCCGACGAAGCGATGGAGGCGCAGATCGAGCGCCTGTCCGGCGGGATCTACGGCACGATCCTGGTGGCCGGGGTGCTGGCCGCGTCGTCCGAGAAGTCGCCCGAGCTCGCGGACACGGCCGTGTACGTGCTCTCCACCGTCCTGGTGTTCTGGCTCGCGCACGCCTGGGCCGATTCCCTCGCCCGCCGTGTGACCCAGACCCGCAGCGGGCTTCGCGGCTTTCGCACCACCCTGGCCAATCAGTGGCCGCTCGTGCAGTCCGCCTTCCCGCCGATCGCGGTCATGGTGGTGGCCAGTGCCCTGGGCGCCTCTGCGCAGGCGGCCGTCAACTGGGCCGCGTGGAGCTGCGTCGTCCTCCTCGCCGGCTGGGGCGTGATTGTGGCTCGGCGCGAGAAGTCGTCCAAGCTGGGCGTGTTGGGCACCTCCGCGGCCTGCGCCGCGCTCGGGCTGGTGATGATCGGGCTGAAGGCAGTGCTCAACTAGGGCACTGGACGGATGTTGGGTGTGGGCTGATGCCCAGCGGGGAACAACTGGAGTGTCATGAAGCGGGAGTCATGGCTACCGGCCACGCCGGCGAGTGTCGGCGTGGCCCGAGCAGAGGTGCTCGAGGCAGCCAGCGCGGTGCGGGGGCTGGATGACGATGCCCTCTGGGAGCTCACGCTCGCGACCTCTGAGGCGGTGGCCAACGCGATCGAGCACGGTCAGGGCTGCCGGGGACGCAGAGCGGCCTGCGAACGGGGAGAGATCCTGCTGGTGATCGAGACCACCGGAGACGGCCTGTTCGTCGAGGTCTGCGATTGCGGCCGCTTCGTCGCCGAGATGCAGACGCCCGACATCGATTCGGTTCGCGGACGGGGCATCCCGATCATCGCCGCGGTGGTCGATCACCTCGAGCTGCTGCCCACCGAGGACCAGACACGGCTGCGCTTCGGCAAACGGCTCACGCTGGCGGGCGGCTAGCCCGCGCGGCTACCCGGCCGTCGACAGCTCGAACCAGACGCGCGTGCGCCCGTCGCGCACGACACCCCAGCGCTCGGACAGCTGGTCGACCAGCACCAGGCCCCAGCCGCCGGGCTCGTCCAGCGGTGCATCCCGCATGCTGGGCGAAAAGCCGGGCCCGGGATCGCTGACGGACACGTTCACGCCCCCGTCCAGCGGCTGCAGCTCCAGCTCGATGAGCTCCTCGTCGCCGGCCGCCCCATGGCGCACGGCGTTCGTGACGAGCTCGGAGACGAGAAGGGTCAGAGTCCCCTCCGTGTCATCCGGGAGAGCGCCCGTGATGTCGCGCAGCCACGCGCGAGCCCGCTCGGGCGCCTGAGCGCCGCAGGGAACGGCCACCTTCAAAGGCTGCTCGGGAGCGGCCCCGGGGGGCTGACTCACGAGCGCGGGCGCGGTGGAATCTGGCATGCGGACTGAGGCCCTCCGAGGGTTGGCCTGGTACGGATCCTGGACAGTCTTTCGGCACCGTCGGACGTGCCCTTTAGTCCTTCGCACGAGCTTCTGGCCAGGTTTACGGTCCGGAGCCTACGCGCTTTACCCACGCCCTGCCAGGGGGATCCGTTCGGGGTGTGTGTAGACGTTCACGCTCCCCTTTCGGGCGAAGCCGGCCAGCGTCAGCCCGCGATCGTCCGCCAGCTCGACGGCCAGCGAGGTGGGGGCTCCAACGCCCACCAGCACCGGGCATCCGGCCGTGACCGCCTTCTGCACGAGCTCGAAGCCCAGTCGGCCGCTCACGCACAGAACCCGCTCGCTGAGCGGAAGCTCTCCGTCCAGCAGCGCACGCCCGATCACCTTGTCCATCGCGTTGTGGCGGCCCACGTCCTCCCGGACCAACAGCGGCTCCCCACCCGCGGCCGCGAACAGGCCCGTGGCGTGCAGGCCGCCCGTGCGCTCGAACACCGGCTGGCGCAGCCGGTCGGGCAGGGCCGCCAGTTCCGCACGCGAGATCCGCAGGCCGCTCTCGACGCGCGGAGCGTGAACCGCCACCTCCTCTAGCGCGCCCTTGCCGCAGATCCCGCACGACGACGTGGTGTAGAAGCGGCGGTTGGCCGGCGCCGCCGCGCCGGGGGCCCGGACCTCGACCGTGTTCGCGGCCAGGTCGTCGGGGAGCGTGACCTCCGGGGCGGCGTCCACGATGCCCTCCCCGTAGAGGAAGCCCGCGGCCAGCTCCAGATCGTGTCCCGGCGTGCGCATCGTCACCGCCACCGGCTCGCCGTTCAGCCGGATCTCCAGCGGCAGCTCCACGGCCACCTCGTCGGTGCCGCCATCGCGCTCGACCCGAGCGAGCATGCCGGCGGCGACGCCGTCGAGGGACGCCACGTGGCTATCCGCTCAGAGCGGGTTCGGCACTCGCCCTCGGCGGCCGGGCGTCCGACGCGACCACTGGCTCGACCGAAACCGCTACGACCTTGTACTCGGGGCACGAGGTGTTGACGTCGGCCGACTGGCCGATCAGCAGGTTGGTACGCACCTCGGGGAAGTGGAAGGCCGTGAACACGTGTCCGGGCTCGATCCGCTCGGTCAGCCGCACCGGGAGTGCGATCTCGCCCCGCCGGCTCCGGACCCGCACCTCGGTGCCGTCCTCCAGGCCGAGCGAACCGGCGTCGTCGGGATGGATCTCAAGCCAGTCCGAGGGCATCAGGTCGAGGTTGCCGGTGCGCCGCGTCATCGTCCCGGCGTTGTAGTGCTCGAGCCGGCGGCCGGTGACCAGGATCAGCGGGAACTCCTCGTCGGCCCGGTCGCCCGGCGGCTTGTAGGGCAGCGGCGCGAACTGAGCCTTGCCCCCGGGCAGCTCGAAGTGGTCCTCGTAGAGGATCGGCGTGTCCGTGCCGTCCAGCGCCACCGGCCACTGCAGGCCGCTGCGGCCCACGCGCTCGTGGCTGATCCCGGCGTAGCGGGGCGTGAGCTCGGCGATCTCGTCCATCACGTCGGACGGGTCCGAGTAGCCCATGTCGTGGCCCAGCGCACGGGATACCGTGGTGAGGATGTCGAAGTCGGTGCGGGCCGCCCCCGGCGGGTCGACCGCTGCCTCGACGAGCTGGAGCCTGCGCTCAGCGTTCGTGAAGGTGCCGGTCTTCTCGAGGAAGGCCGACGCCGGGAACACGACGTCGGCGTGACGGGTGGTCTCGTTCTCGAAGATGTCCTGGCAGACCAGGAAGTCGAGCGAGTCGAGCGCCTTGATCACGTGCTCGGTGTTGGGGTCCGTCTGGGCCACGTCCTCGCCGAAGATGTACATCGCCTTCAGGCGCCCCTCGATGGCCGCATCGAACATCTCGGGGATCTTCATCCCCTTCTCGCGCTTCATCTCGACGCCCCAGCGCTCCTCGAAGCTGCGGGCGACCTCGTCGTCCTCCACGCTGCGGTAGTCCGTGAAGGTGTCGGGCAGCGCGCCGTGGTCGGACGAGCCCTGGACGTTGTTCTGGCCGCGCAGCGGCAGCAGCGCGGCGCCCGGCCGCCCCACGTTGCCGGTGAGCAGGGCCAGGTTGCAGATCAGCCGCACGCACTCGGAGCCGTAGCGGTGTTCGGTCACGCCGAGGCCCCAGAGGATCGAGGCACGGTCGGCCTCGGCGTAAAGGTGCGCGGCGCGCACCAGGTCGTCGGCCGGCACGGTGGTGATCTCCTCGACCGCCTCGGGCGTGTACGGACCGACCAGCTCCTCCACCGTTTCGAAGCCTTCGGTGCGCTCGGCTATGAAGCTCGGATCGGTGAGCCCGTCGCGGATCACCACGTGCGCGAGCCCGTTGAGCAGGGCCGCGTTGGTGCCGGGGCGCATACCGAGGTGCAGCTGACCGTAGTCGGCCAGCTCGATCCGGCGCGGGTCGGCGGTGACGAGCTTGAGCCCCTTGATGGCGGCCTGCTTGATGCGCGCGCCCACCACGGGATGGCCGGCGGTGGGGTTGGCCCCGATGATCAGCGCGACCTCGGCGGCCTCGATGTCGTTGAAGGAGCCGGTGGCGCCCGACATCCCGAACGACTTGCGCAGCGCGAACGAGGTCGGCGAGTGACAGACCCGCGAGCAGTTGTCGATGTTGTGGGTGCCGATCGCCGCCCGCATCAGGCGCTGCATCACGTAGCAGTCCTCGTTGGTGGCGCGCGAGGAGGCCAGGCCGGCGATCGCGTCGGGGCCGTGCGTGTCGCGGATGCCGCCGAGAGCGTCGGCCACGCGCGAGATGGCCTCCTCCCAGGAGGCGAGCCGGAAGCCGTCGCCCTCGCGCACGAGCGGCGCGGTCAGGCGGTCACGCGAGCGCGCGAACTGGTGTGCGAAGCGGCCCTTGACGCAGGTATGGCCCTTGTTGGCCGGCCCGTCCATGGCGGGACTGATCGAGCGGATGCGCCCGTCGGCCCGGTGCGCCTCGAGGCGGCAGCCCACCCCGCAGTAGCCGCAGGTGGTGGTGGTCGTGGCTTCGAAGCGTTCGCTCATGTCGGAATCTCCTCTTTCTCCCCATCAGAAGGTAGCGCGAGTTCCAGCAGCAGGTGCTCGGTGATGGCGTCTGTGGGACAGGTGTCGGCGCAGGCGCCACAGGACACGCAGGTGGACTCGGTGAAGCCCGAGTCGAGCCCTGCGGTGATGCCCGAGCTGAAGCCCCGGCCCGTGGCGGTGAGGGCGAACGCGCCCTGAATCTCGTCGCAGGCGCGCACGCAGCGCCCGCAGGAGATGCACAGCTCGTGCTGGATGATCAGGTAGGGATGGCGCGCGTCGTGCGCGGGACGCCGTTGCTCGCCCTGCCAGCGTGGCTCCTCGATGCCGAAGTGGCGCGCCACCCCGGCCAGCTCGGTGTGCTCGCCGGGCGGCTCCGGCAGCTCGGACATCACGAGCTCGACCGTGGCGCCGGCTATGCGGCGCGAGGCGGCGTCGGTGGTGTCCACCACCATGTCGTCGCGGCAGGGCGTGGTGCAGGCCGCGAGCGGACCCGGTGCGCCCTCCACGCCGACCATGCACACCCGGCACGCCCCGAAGGGATCCATGCGCTCGTCGAAGCAGAGGGTGGGCACGTAGGAGCCGGCCAGCGTCGCGGCCTCGAGGATGGTGGTGCCCGCCTCGACCTCGACCTCGGTGCCGTCGACGGTCAGCTTCACCACTGTGCCTCCTTCCCGTCCTCCTCCGGCTCCGCCGGCCGGCGCATGAAGGGATCGTCGGGGCCCTTGGGGTCACCGTCCCCGGCGTCGCCACCCCCCACACCTAGCTCGTCCGGGAAGTGGGCGATCAGGCTCCGGATGGGCGCCGGCATGCCCCCGCCGTGGGCGCACAGCGAGGCGAGCTCGAGCGTCTCCAGCAGCGCCTCGAGCCGGTCGCGGTCGATCGGACCCGGGTGCTCGACCATCTCGAGCCCGCGGCGCAGCCCGATCCGGCACGGGAAGCACTTGCCGCAGCTCTCGTCCGCGCCGAACTCGAGCAGGTGACCGGCCAGCTCGCGAATGTCCGTTCGCTCGTCGAAGGCGAGGATGCTGCCGTGGCCGACCATGCAGCCCTCGGCGGCCAGCTCGTCGAAGTCGAACGGCGTATCGAGCTTCCAGCCGGGCAGGATGCCGCCCAGCGGACCGCCGATCTGGAGGGCCTTTATCTGGTGCCCGTCGCGCAGACCCCCGCCCAGCTCCTCGCAGATGTCCGCGATGGGCGTGCCGAACCGCACCTCGTGCACACCCGGTGAGTTGAAACGCTCGTTGAAGCAGACGAGCTTGGTGCCGGCGGTCGCGCCCGGGCTCAGAGCAGCGTAGGCCGCCGCACCCTCCCGGGCGACGAACGGGACGTTGCAGAGGGTCTCGACGTTGTTGACCACGGTCGGCTTGCCGTGCCAGCCCCGCTCGGCCGGGAACGGCGGGCGGGCGGACACCGTGCCGCGCAGCCCCTGGGCCGAGGCCAGCAGCGCCGTCTCCTCGCCGACCACGTACGAGCCCGCGCCCTCGAGGACCTCGACGTCGAAGTCGAGGCCGCTGCCGTGGATGTCCGTGCCGAGATGGCCTTCGGCCCGCGCCTGCTCGACCGCCTCTCTCAGGATCGGGAGCGAGCGGGGGTACTCCGAGCGGACGAACACGATCCCGTGCCGGGCCCCCACGGCGCGGGCCGCCAATGCCATGCCCTCGAGCAGCAGCTCCGGGCTCTGCTCCATCAGGTGCTTGTCGATGTAGGAGCCCGGATCGCCCTCGTCGCCGTTGACCACGATCGCCTTGTCGGTGCCCGGCGCCTTGGCCGCGAACTCCCATTTGCTGCCCGCCGGGAATCCGGCGCCGCCACGCCCGCGGATCTCGGCTTCCTTGACCTCGGCGAGCAGTTCTTCGGCACTCAGCTCGCTGAGCGCGCGCTCCAGTCCGGACCAGTCGCCTCGGCGCAGCAGCACGGTCTCGTCGAGCATGGTCGTGCCCTTCGGCTCGGACGCCTCGCGCAGCTCGCCCGACACCGCCCGTTCGGCCGCGCCCTCACCGGCGTCCACCAGCCCACCCTCGCGCACGGCGGCGCCGGTGTGGCAGAAGCCCAGGCAAACCGTCTGGCCCAGGGAGACCTCCTCGTCGTCGGTGCGCTCGCCCAGGCCGAGCCCAAGGCCCTCCTGCACCTCGCGCACGTGGGCGCCAAAGTCACGCGCCCAGCAGGCGGTTCCCGTGCAGACACACACATGACGCCGGCCGCGAGGCTGCAGCAGGTCGTCGTAGAAGGTCGAGATTCCGTAGACCGTGGCCTCGGGCAGACCCGAGACCGAGGCGGCCACGCGCCGGTCCTCGTCCACGATCTCGCCGCGCTCGTCGATCGCCTCCTTGAGCACGGTCAGGGCCGTGGCCGGTGCCTCTCCCTCGCGCGCGCGGAGCATCTCGATCAGATTGAGAGACATGCGCCGAACGCATCATACGACCTCTTTGCGCAAATTGGTACACCCGGCGCGTGGGCGTCCGGCGACTCATGCACCTATAGGGGAGCGTTTCTCGTCAAGGCAATCGGACCACGCCACAATCCGTGGCGCAGGCCGGAGCGGAGCGCGGAGCGGAACCCCTACGCCGCCACCGGCTCGACCTTCACCCCGGTGAGCCGCTCCGACACCTCCCACAGCCGCCGCGCAAGGGCCTCGTCCCGGGCGGTGGAGGTGGGCTTGACCCGCACCGGCCAGCCGCGGAACTCGCCGAAGCCGTCGGGTCCGATGTAAGCGCCGCTCTCCAGCCCGGGGACGGTCGCGGCGTAGAGCGTGGGCAGAGCCCCGAGCTCGTCGCTCTGGGCGAAGAACCGGTTCAGGGGGGCCATCACCAGCGCATCGAGCTTGGGCGGCCCGCTCGACTGGAGGTTGGTGGCCGAGTAGCCCGGATGAGCGGCCATGCTCTTCACCGTGGAACCCGTCGCACGCAGCCGGCGGTCGAGCTCCAGCGCGAACAGCAGATTGGCCAGCTTCGACTGCCCGTATGCGCTCCAGCGGAAGTAGCGGCGCCGGCCGCTCAGGTTGTCGAAGTTGATGCGCCCGGTCTTGTGGGCGGTGCTCGAGAGCGTGACCACGCGGGCGTCCTTGCGGCCCTCGAGCTCCGGCAGGAGCAGGCCGGTGAGGGCGAAGTGCCCGAGATGGTTGGTGCCGAACTGCAGCTCGAAGCCGTCCGCCGTCTCGCGCCGGGGGGTGGCCATCACCCCGGCGTTGTTGATGAGCAGGTCGACGCCGTCGTGGCGTTCCTTCACCAGCTCGGCGAAGGACCGCACCGAGCCGAGGTCGGCCAGGTCGAGCTGCTCGAGCTCGAGCGAGCCCTCCGAGACGGTGGCCCGCGCCGCCCGTAGCGCCTCCTCGCCCTTCTTGCGGTTGCGGCAGGCCATCACCACGGTCGCGCCCGCGCGGGCCAGCTCGCGCGCCGTCACCAGACCGAGGCCGCTGTTCGCTCCGGTGACCACCGCAAGTCGTCCGCTCTGATCAGGGATCTGGTGTGTCGTCCATTTTTCGCTCACGTGCGGCCGGAGTCTGCCGCACCGGCGTCCTATCCGCCGCCGAAGTCCACGTGCCACCACTCGCCCGGCGCGTGGATCTTGCCCCAGCCGTACTTCCAGCCGATCTGGTCGATGACCGATCGCATCTCGGGCGTCTGGAGGTCCACCGCCGTGCCGAGCTCGTGTGACGAGCTCCCGGGCGGGTTGGCCGGCGCGCCGTAGCCCGCCAGGAACGCCTCGTAGAGCTCGGCCTGCTGCTGATAGGTGCGATAGGCCGACGCCGTGCCGGCGGGGTAGATGTCCATGCCGTAGCTGCTGAGGGCCTCGGAGCGCATCGCGTTCCACGCGTCCGCCGCAGCCGCAGCGAGCGGCAACTGTCCGTAGGGCGACGGCACGCTTCCCATCCCCGGCGGCGCGGTCGCGGGTGCGGGGGCAGGGGCAGGGGCTGCAGGAGCGGCCGGCGCCACCACGGCCGGCGCGCCCGAGGCCAGCGCCGCGGCCCCCTCGGCGACGGTCGGCACGTACACCGTCGTCCCCACCAGGAGCCCGGCGTTCTCGGGCAGGCCGTTGTAGACGGCCACGGTCCGTGTGGTCAGGTTGTTCGCGGCCGAGATCGACCACAACGTCTCCCCCGGCAGAACCGTGTGCGGTAGCGCGGCGAGCGCGGCGGTGCTCGACAGCACCGTCGCGCCGATCGAGCACGCCATCGCTCTTGAAAGAACTCTGCCCAGCATTCCACCCCTTTCGCCCGCCCCACCCGCCACCCTGCACCGTGCACGGGTCCACCCAGCCGGCAACTCGGCATTCACGCTGATTGGCGGGTCGCCCGCCGGGCATAGACTCAGGGGAGTCGCATTCGGGAGACAGCGGTGAGCGTCAGGGAAGCGGACGAGGCACTGATCGAGGAGGTCTGCTCGCGAGTGCGCGAGCTGACCGAGGACGGCTCTGCCGACGCCGAAGCGTTCGTCCGCCAGTTCTACCGCTGGATCTCTCCGGAGGACATCGCCGAGCGCGACCCGCTCGATCTCTACGGACTGGCCGTCGGGCTGCTCGGCTTCGCCCGGCGACGTGCCCCCGGCGAGACCAAGCTTCGGGTGTACAACCCGCAGTTCGAGACTCACGGCTGGCAGAGCACGCACACCGCCGTGGAGGTCGTGACCGACGACAAGCCCTTCCTGATCGACTCGATCACGATGGAGCTCAACCGGCGCGGGTACGGCGTCCACCTGATCATCCATCCGGTGCTCGACGTGCGCCGAGACGGGGACGGCGAGCTCGAGGAGCTGCTCGCCCCTCCCACCGCCGACTCGCCCGACGAGGACCGGGCCATCGCCGAGTCGGTGATCCACGTGGAGGTCGACCGCCAGACCGATCCTGCGCGGCTCGAGGACATGCACGCCCATGTCCTGCGCGTGATCGGCGAGGTGGGCGCGGCCGTGGACGACTGGCCCGAAATGCGCGAGCGGGCGCACGAGCTTGCGGCCGAGCTGCGCGACTCACCACCGCCCGGCGTCGACGAGGAGGAGGTGGCCGAGTCACGCGCGTTCTTCGAGTGGCTCGAGGACCACAACTTCACCTTTCTCGGCTATCGCGAATACGAGCTGATCGAGGACGACGACGAGCTTTCGCTGCGGGCCGTAGCGGGCTCGGGGCTGGGCATCCTGCGGCAGTCGGGCAGCGAGCCGCGATCGCGCTCATTCGACAAGCTTCCGCCCGAGGTCCGGGCGCTGGCCCTCGAGCCGCACCTGCTCAACCTGACCAAGGCCAACTCCCGGGCCACCGTGCACCGGCCCTCCTATCTCGACTACGTCGGCGTCAAGCGCTTCGACGCCGAGGGGAACGTGGTGGGCGAGCGTCGCTTCCTCGGCCTCTACACCCACACCGCCTACGAGTCGCGGCTGGCGGAGATACCGATCCTGCGGCGCAAGTCGGCCGCTGTGCTGAGGCGGGCCGCCTTCCCTCACGGGAGCCACAACGAGAAGGCGCTGATCGAGGTGCTCGAGGCCCATCCTCGCGACGAGCTCTTCCAGGTGTCGCCCGACGAGCTGTTCGAGACCGCAATCGGCATCCTGCATCTCGGCGAGCGCCAGCGGCTGCGCCTGTTCGTGCGCCGCGACCGCTTCGGGCGCTTCTTCTCGTGCCTCGTGTTCGTGCCGCGCGACCGCTTCAACACCGAGAACCGCCGCCGCATCGAGGCGATCCTGCGCGACGTGACCCACGCCAAGGCGATCGACTACACCACCCGGGTCTCGGAGTCGGTGCTCGTCCGCCTCCACTACATGGCGTACATCGAGCCCGGCCGGCAGCCGGAGGTCGACACCCGTCAGGTCGAGCTCCTGCTGGTGGCCGCGACGCGCTCGTGGGTCGACGACTTCGAGCAGGCCCTGCTCGAGGACCAGGGCGAGGAGCGAGGCACCCGCCTGTTCCGCCGCTACGGCGACGCGTTCCCCACCGCCTACCGGGCCGACTGGGTGGCGCGCTCAGCGCTCGCCGATCTGCACCATCTGGAGAAGCTGCCCGACGGCGCCGGACTCGAGATCAGCCTCTACCGGCCGCTCGAGGCCGCGCCGGGGGTGCTGCGCGCCAAGCTCTACCGAGGCGGACGCCCGCTGGCGTTGTCGGACGTGCTGCCCCTGTTCGAGAACATGGGCGTCCAGGTGGCCGACGAGCGGCCCTACGCGATCAAGCCTCGGGACGGCGAGGCCGCCTGGATCTACGACTTTGGCCTGGTGCATCGCGGCCACGGCGATCCCGACGCCGCGGCGGTCCGCGAGGCGTTCCAGGAGGCGTTCGTACGCACCTGGCAGGGCGAGGTCGAGAACGACGGCTACAACCGCCTCGTCCTCGCGGCCGGCCTGACCTGGCGCGACGTGACCGTGCTGCGCGCCGTGGCCCGCTACCTGCGCCAGACGGGCTCCACCTACAGCGACCGCTACATGGAGGACGTGCTGACCTCGCACCCCGACGTGGCCGCCATGCTGCTCGAGCTGTTTCGCACCCGCTTCGATCCGGCGCGCGCCGATCCTCAGGGGGCTACCGAGCTGGGGCGCCGCATCGAGAAGGCCATCGACGCCGTCGAGAGCCTCGACCGGGACCTGATCCTCCGTCGCTTTCTGAGCGTCGTGCGGGCGACGCTGCGCACCAATTTCTTCCGTACCGACGCCGGCGGGAAGAATCGCCCCTACCTCTCGTTCAAGCTCGATCCCACCGCGCTCTCCTGGCTGCCCGAGCCGCGCCCGGCGTTCGAGATCTTCGTCTACTCACCGCGCACCGAGGGAGTCCACCTGCGCGGCGGGCGGGTGGCGCGCGGCGGGCTGCGCTGGTCGGACCGCCGCGAGGACTTCCGCACCGAGGTACTTGGGCTGATGAAGGCCCAGATGGTCAAGAACGCGGTGATCGTGCCGGTGGGCGCCAAGGGCGGGTTCGTGGTCAAGCGCCCGCCCGAGGGCGACGACCGTGAGCAGCTCCTGGCCGAGGTGGAGGCCTGTTACCGGACGTTCATCCGCGGTCTGCTCGACGTGACCGACAACATCGCGGGCGACGCGATCGTGCCGCCGCCGGACGTGGTGCGCTACGACGGCGACGACCCGTATCTGGTGGTGGCCGCCGACAAGGGCACCGCCACGTTCTCGGACATGGCCAACGCGGTGGCGGCCGAGTACGACTACTGGCTGGGCGACGCCTTCGCGTCCGGGGGCTCGTCGGGGTACGACCACAAGCGCATGGGCATCACCGCGGCGGGTGCCTGGGAGTCGGTCAAGCGCCACTTCCGCGAGCTGGGCCACAACGTGAGCTCGCAGCCGTTCAGCGTCGTGGGGATCGGCGACATGTCCGGCGACGTGTTCGGCAACGGGATGTTGCTCTCCAAGCGGATCCGCCTGGTGGCCGCCTTCAACCACCGCGAGATCTTCATCGACCCCGATCCCGACCCGCAGGCGAGCTGGGAGGAGCGCAAGCGGCTGTTCGGGCTGCCGCGCTCATCCTGGTCGGACTACGACCGGGAGCTGATCTCGCCCGGTGGCGGGGTCTGGCCGCGGACGGCCAAGTCGGTCGAGCTGTCCGAGGAGGCCCAGGAGCTGCTCGGGCTGGAGAGCTCGCGGCTCACGCCCAACGAGCTGATCCGCGCGCTGCTGCGCTCGCAGGTCGACCTGATCTGGAACGGCGGCATCGGGACCTACGTCAAGGCGTCCGCCGAGACCCACGCCGACGCCGGGGACAAGATCAACGACAGCGTGCGGGTGAATGGCGACGAGCTGCGCTGCCGCGTGGTGGGCGAGGGCGGCAACCTGGGCTTCACCCAGCCCGGGCGGGTGGAGTACGCGCTGGGCGGCGGGCGCATCAACACGGACGCCATCGACAACTCGGCCGGCGTGGACTGCTCTGACCGCGAGGTCAACATCAAGATCCTGCTCAACGCCGTGGTCGCGGCGGGCGACATGACGGTCAAGCAGCGCGACGCGCTGCTGGCTCGGATGACGGACGCCGTGGCCGACCTCGTGCTCAAGGACAACTACGAGCAGGCCGAGACACTGAGCCTGGCCGAGGAGCAGGCGCCCTCGATGCTCGAGGTCCACCAGCGCTTCATCCGTGCGCTGGAGAGCGCCGCCCGTCTGGACCGCGAGCTGGAGGCGCTGCCCGACGAGGAGGAGCTTGCCGACCGGGCGCGTCTGCATCGCGGTCTCACCCGCCCCGAGCTGGCCGTGCTGCTCGCCTTCTCCAAGGTCTTCCTGTACGCCGCGCTGCTCGACTCCGACGTGCCCGAGGACCCCTATCTGTCGGCCGAGCTGCCGCGCTACTTCCCGCCGCAGCTGCCGGACGAGTTCCGCGAGATCATGGGCGCGCACCGCCTGGGCCGGGAGATCGTGGCCACCCAGGTGGTCAACAACATGCTGCACGGCGGCGGCATCACGTTCGCCTTCCGGCTGCACGAGGAGACCGGCGCCCCGGGGTCGGAGATCGCTCGCGCCTACGCGGTTGCCCGCGAGGTGTTCGAGATGCGGTCCCAGTGGAACGACATCGAAGCCCTCGACAACGAGGTGGACCCCGACATCCAGCTGGCCATGCTGCTCGAGGGACGCCGGCTGATCGAGCGCGGCTCACGTTGGCTGCTGCGCAACCGGCGCGCGCCGATGGACATCACCTCGACGGTCGAGCACTTCTCCCCCGGCGCCCAGGTGCTCTACGGCTCCGTGGCCACGCTGCTCGACCGGGAGGACGTAGAGCCGATGGCCCAGCGGGTCGACCAGCTGCGCACCGCCGGCGTGCCGGACGAGCTCGCCACGCGCGTGGCCTCGCTGTCCACCATGTACGCCACCTTCGACGTCGTGGAGGTGGCTGAGGAGAGCGGCCTGCACGTGGAGGCGGTGGCGACCGTCCACTTCCGTCTCGGGCGTCGGCTCCACATCCACTGGCTGCGCGACCGCATAGTCGCGCTCGGGCGTGAGGACCGCTGGAAGGCCATGGCCCGGGCGGCGCTGCGCGACGACCTGTACTCGATTCACCGCGCCCTCACCGCCCAGGTGCTCCAGGACGGCCCGCGCCTCGAGAGCCCGGGCGAGCGCGTGGACGGCTGGGTCGAGGCCCACCCCGGGGCCGAGCGCGCCCTTCAGACCCTCGCGGACATCCGCGCGGGCCGCACCTTCGACCTGACCACGCTGTCGGTGGCGGTCCGCGCGGTGCGCAACCTGGTGGGCGCGCCCCAGGCCTGATCAGGCCGGCACGGCGGCCAGCGCCTGCGCCCGGCCGACACGCTCTCGGCCCCAGCTGCAGTCGACGGCGAAGTCGAGCAGCCGCTCGAAGTAGTCGCCCAGCGGCGGCACGTCCACCTTCAGCGGGTCGAGGTGAGCTCGAGTGGCCTCCGAGGCGAACCGCACCCGCCCCGCGAAATAGGGAAAGAAGACCTCCCCCTGCTCCAGCCAGCGTCGCCGCGCAGGGCTCGAACGACGCTTGAGCACGGGATCCACGAGTCGCCGGTACAGCGCCGGGGACACCATCCGCACCGGCGGTCCGTCGAGGTAGCTCACCGCCCGGTCGACCAGCTCGCCCACGCTCGCCGCCTCGGGCCCGGCCACGAGGTGGAAGGTCCGCCCCGCGCCTGCGTCGCCGAGCGCCAACACGGCCTTGGCCACGTAGCTGACCGGCACCACGTCAACCGGCGCGGAACGCCGCGCCGGCACAACGGGCAGCATGCCGCGGGCGTAGGCTCGCAAGGGCGTGTAGATCACGTTGAAGGAGGCGGTCCAGCCGCTGCGGTCGTCCCCGACCACGATGCTGGGCCGGAAGATCTGCGCCGGAAGGCGCTCGAAATGGCCACGCACGAGCTCCTCGGCCTCCCACTTCGTGCGCTCGTAGGTGTTGTGGAAGCCCTGACCGACGTCGTGGTCGTACTCGGAGAACACGCCGCGGTGATCCCCGGCCACGTATGCCGTCGAGACGTGGGCGAAGCGACCGAGCCCGCCGGCCGCCTGGCAGTCCCAGGCCAGCTCGAGTACACGGCGCGTCCCCTCCACGTTGACGGCCCGGGCCCGTTCCAGCGGCAGCGCGAAGGACACGGAGGCGGCGCAATGGATGATCTCGCCGACCTGCTCGGCCAGCTCGGCACGGCGCTCTTCGGACAAGCCGAGGCCGGGCCGCTCCAGGTCGGCTGCGAGCGCCACCACCCGGCCGGGATGAGCGTCGGCGTCGCCGGTGAGCGAAGCCATGGTGGCCCGCAGCCGGGCGGCGGCTTCCTCGTCGCTCGCCGCCCGAACCGGCGCCCACACCCGGCGATCGGTGTCCTCTAGAAGCCGCGCCAGCAGCTCCATACCGAGGAAACCGGTCGAACCGGTGAGGAGGAGGTCGCCCCGGGTGCGGGCGCCGGTGTCGGAGGGGAGGAGCATCCGTCACCCAGGTTGGCGACCATCCGGCCCGCTGCCTTTGGACCTATGTCGGAGATTTGGACACAGGAACTCGACCACCGGTCGAGTTCAAGAGAAAGCGGGCGCGATCAGTCGATCAGCCGGGAGGTCATGCGCGAGATGGCCACACGCCACAGCGCCACCGCGAACACCAACAGCGCACCGACCCTGAGCAGGTCCGTGGCCTCGAATCCGAAGCAGGCATGGCGCACCAGCTCCACCAGCTGATGCAGGGGATTGAACTGGGCGGCCACCTGAACGCCCTCGGGAAGCTCGTCGATCGGGAAGAAGGTGCCGGCGACGAGGAACAGCGGGGTGATCACCAGGGTGGTGACGTAGCTGAACTGGTCGATCTTCGACACGCTGCCCGCGACGGCGATCCCGAACGCCGCGAACCCGAGCGCGGTGATGAAGGCGAACAGGGGCACGATCAGCATCCCCGGCGAGGGATCGAGTCCGAACAGCATCGACACGAGGAGCGGAAAGCAGCCGTAGAAGCCGGAACGGATCCCGATCCACAGCATCTCCGCAGTCACCAGCTCCTCCACGTCGACCGGCGCGGCCATGATCGCGTCATAGGTGCGCTGAAAGCGCTCCTTGACGAACGTGCCGAACATGGCCGGCAGCGCGCTGGAGAAGATGACGGCGGTGGCCACCATTCCCGTCCCGACGAACTCCACGTAGCTGAGCCCGTCCACCCGGTCGACGATCGTCGCGCCCAGACCGAGCCCGAAGGCCAGCAGGTAGACCACGGGCTCGAGCAGGCTGGAGAAGGTGGTGGCCTTCCAGAAGGTGCGGAAGTTGGCCACCTCTCGGCTCATCACGCCGCCGATGGCCGCGGGCTCGAGGCGCCGCATCTACTCGGCTTCCTCGCCCGTCAGCAGCACGAAGACATCCTCGAGAGAGGCCCGGCGCTTGATGGCGTCGTCGGGAATCGCGCCGTTGCGGGCGCGCTCGGCGCCCATGATGGCCACGGCCGGGCCGGCCGGCCGCACGAGCAGGTCCTCGGCCTGGGCCTTCTCGCGTACCTCGGCCAGACGCGCCGGCGGGCCGTATACCTCGGCCGTCTCGCGCCCGGCGTGCTTGGTGATCAGCTCGCTCGGCCGCCCGCGGTCGAGCACCTTGCCGTGCGCCATCACCGCCACCTCGTCGGCCAGCCGCTCGGCCTCCTCGATGTAGTGAGTGGACATGAGGATGGTCGCGCCGTCATTGCGCAGGCGGTCGATGAGCGACCACAGCTCGGTGCGGATCTGGGGGTCGAGGCCCACCGTCGGCTCGTCGAGCAGCAGCAGCCGCGGGTTGTGCACCAGGCCGCGCGCCAGCAGCAACCGGCGGCGCATGCCGCCCGAGAGCTTGTCCACGGCGTCCCTGCGTCGGTCGGTGAGCCGGGCCAGCGCCAGGCTGCGGTCCACCGCCTCCTTCACGTCGCGCACCCGGTACAGACGCGCGAAGACCGCGAGGTTGTCCTCCACGGTCACGTCCACGTCCAGGTTGTCGAGCTGAGGCACCACGCCCATCTCAGCGCGGGCCTCCTTCGACTCACCGGGAAGGGAGTGGCCCAGCACCCGGATCGAGCCTTCGTCGGCCACCGCCTGCCCGGTGAGCATGCGCATGGTGGTGCTCTTCCCAGCACCGTTCGGGCCGAGCAGACCGAGACACGTGCCCTCCGGCACGTCGAGGTCGAGACCGTCGACGGCCCGGATGGTGCCGAAGGTCTTCACGACGCCCTTGAGCTCGATTGCGGCCATCGACCCGAGACTACGCACGAGGGTCCGTGCCGGCTTGGACGGAATTGACGCTGGCTCAGCTCACCGGCTCGCGCTCGGTCTTCGCCCAGTCGCGGCGCTCGGTGAGCTGGCGTGCCGTCGAGCGAAGAAGCACCGGCCAGAGCAGCCAGGAGTAGAAGGCATAGACGTGAGCCACGAGCAGGCCGCGCGCCACGCCCGGACAGCCCCTGCGGGTGAAGAACTCCTCGAAGCGGCCCATCTCGTTGGACACGCGAGCGTTGAGGCTCTCGTAGCCCGTGCCGACGTCGAGGTGCCCGTCGGCCACGGTCCCCGCCATGGCCAGGATCTCGTCGACCATCAGCTCGTGCTGGCCCGTCGATATGACCACGGGCTCGAACATAGTCGCTGTCTCCGAGGCAGGCTCTTGGGCTCCTCGTAGCCCATTCCGGCGGAGACCGTACCTGCGGCGTCGGCGCGATTTCGTGACACCGGGGCGAAAGCGCCCGCGGGATCTTTGGACAGCTGTACAAGGC
The DNA here is from genome assembly GCA_963808545.1 of uncultured Thermoleophilaceae bacterium. Taxonomy (GTDB): domain Bacteria; phylum Actinomycetota; class Thermoleophilia; order Solirubrobacterales; family Thermoleophilaceae; genus JACVRW01. Next base: position 842,978 of record CAWEGB010000008.1, read on the forward strand.
CACACGGCCCGGGCGTATATAGCTTTGGCGGCGCCCGGAACCAGCCAGGAGGACTCCTCACGACATGCCCAGAATCCGCCAGCAGAACGTCACCGCCGCCCAGTGGAGCCCGAACGGAGCGGCTCTCGGCGCCGTCGATCTGACCCAGCCGACGAACTATCCGTTCGGCGAGAACGTCTTCTCCGCCGCCGTGCAGCGGACGCGGCTGCCCAAGGACACCTACAAGCGCCTCCAGCGGACCCTCGAGCAGGGCGAGCCGCTCGATCCGTCCCTCGCCGACTCGGTGGCGCTCGCCATGAAGGAGTGGGGTCTCGAGCGCGGCGCCACGCACTACACGCACGTGTTCCAGCCGCTGACCGGCCTCACCGCCGAGAAGCACGACTCGTTCTTCGGCCCGGCCGGCGACGGAATCGCGCTCGCCGAGTTCTCGGGCAAGGAGCTGATCCAGGGCGAGCCGGACGCCTCCTCGTTCCCCACCGGTGGCGTGAGGGCGACGTTCGAGGCGCGCGGCTACACGGCCTGGGACCCCACCAGCCCGGCCTTCATCCTCGAGAACCCCAACGGGGCGCTGCTGTGCATCCCCACGGCCTTCGCCTCGTGGACGGGCGAGGCGCTCGACCACAAGATCCCGCTGCTTCGCTCGATGGACGCGCTCTCGCGCTCGGCCATCCGCGCGCTGCGGCTGCTGGGCGACGACGAGGCCGCCCGGGTGTTCACCACGGTGGGGCCCGAGCAGGAGTACTTCCTCATCGACGAGCAGTACTACTTCGAGCGTCCCGACCTCATCAACACCGGGCGCACGCTGTTCGGGGCCAAGCCCCCGAAGGGACACGAGCTCGACGACCACTACTTCGGCTCGATCCCCGAGCGCGTGCTCGCGTGCATGATGGACACCGAGCTGGAGCTGGCCAAGCTCGGCGTGCCGGTCAAGACCAGGCACAACGAGGTCGCGCCCGCTCAGTACGAGATCGCGCCGGTGTTCGAGAACTCGAACGTCGGCTCCGACCACCAGCAGCTCACGATGCAGATCATGCAGAAGGTGGCCCGCAAGTACGGGCTGGTCTGCCTCCTGCACGAGAAGCCCTTCGCGGGCGTCAACGGCTCGGGCAAGCACAACAACTGGTCGATGGGCACCGACACCGGCCACAACCTGATGGAGCCGGGCGACACCCCGGCCGACAACGTGAACTTCCTGTTCTTCTGCGCCGCGGTCATCAAGGCCGTGGACAAGCATCAGGGCCTGCTGCGGGCCTCGGTGGCGAACCTGGGACAGGACCATCGCCTGGGCGCCAACGAGGCTCCGCCGGCGATCATCTCGATCTTCCTCGGCGCCGAGCTGGAGAAGGTGTTCGACGCGATCGCCTCCGGCGAGGGAGACCCGCACACGCCGGCCTCGGTGCTCGGGCTCGGCACCCCGGTGCTGCCCCCGCTGCCGATGCACGGTGGCGACCGCAACCGGACGTCGCCGTTCGCCTTCACCGGGAACAAGTTCGAGTTCCGCGCCCTCGGGTCGAGCATGTCGCTCGCCTTCCCGAACACGGTGTTGAACACGATCGTGGCGGAGGCGATCGACGAGCTGGCCGATCAGCTCGAGAGCAAGCTGTCGAGCGACTCCAGCGACCTGGCCGCGTCCGTGGCCGAGGTTGCGGGTGAGGCCTACACGGAGAGCAAGCGCATCATCTTCGGCGGCGACAACTACGCCGACGAGTGGCACTCCGAAGCCGAGAGCCGCGGGCTCAAGAACCTCAAGACAACGCCGGACGCTCTGCCCGAGATCCTGTCGGACCAGACCGTGACGGCGTTCGAGAGGTACGAGGTGCTGTCGAAGCGCGAGCTCGAGTCACGCTTCGAGGTCTGGGCCGAGCAGTACGTGACGGGCGCCAACATCGAGACGGAGACCGCCGCCTCGATGGCCCGCACCATGCTCCTCCCGGCCGCGTTGCGCCACGTAACGCTCGTCGAAGCCGCCGGCATGGAGGCGATGGCCGCGGAGACCCGCGAGCTGGTCGGCGCGTTCGCCGAGGCGATCACCGAGCTCGAGAAGGCCAACGTCTACCCGGACGGCGTGGAGGGCCTGGAGCTGGCCGAGTACGCGCGCGACCACCAGATCACGGCGCTGGCGGCCGTGCGCGAGATCGGCGACCGCCTGGAGAAGATGGTGGCCGACGACCTCTGGCCGCTGCCGAAGTACTCCGAGATCCTGTTCATCAAGTAGGGCCGGGCAGTCCTGCCCTGTACGGGCAGGATTGCTCAGGGCAGCACGGCCGGCAACCCGAAGCCCGCGAAGATCTCCGGGCTCACGAACCCGCAGATCTCATCGATCTGTCCGTCGCGCAGCGTGATCACCTGGAGGACGGTCGGCAGGTGCGCGCCGCGCTCGGGGTCCCAGCTGTAGGTGGCGAACGCCGGCTGGCCGTTCGCGCTGGTGGGGACGACCCGCACGCGCCGTGCTCCCTCGGCGTTGTAGGCGCGACCCGAGAAGGCCCACTCGGTAAGGAACACGAGTACGTCGGGGCCTCGGTACCAGGTGGGCATCGGCGGCATCGTGAGGGTGGCGTCGTCGGCGAGCATCGCTGCGATCGCGTCGACGTCGCCTCGCTCCCAGGCGTCCACGTAGGTGGTGACCATCTGCTCGAGCTGCTCGTCGCCCAGGTTGCGCAGAGCGGCCTGCTGGCTCTGCTCGGGCGCGCGTTCGTCCATCGCCGCGCGGGCACGTTGCATCGCGCTGTTGACCGAGGCGACCGTGCTGTCGAGCGCCTCCGCCACCTCGCGCGCGGAGAAGCCGAGCACCTCGCGAAGGATCAGGACGGCGCGCTGGCGCGGGGCCAGGTGCTGCAGCGCGGCGACGAAGGCCAGCTCCACGCTCTCGCGCTGCTCGTAGCGCGCGTCGGGGGCGGCCCGCTCGTCGGTGAGCGCACCGTCGGGGTACGGCTCCACCCAGACGGACTCCACCAGCGGGGTCCCCGGCCCGTCGTGAGGATCGCTCGACGGGCCGTAGTCCAGCGGGAGGACCCGCTTGGGCCGCCGCTCGATGGCGTTGAGGCAGGTGTTGGTGGCAATCCGGTAGAGCCACGAGCGCAGCGAGCTGCGGCCCTCGAAGCGCCCGAGAGCGCGCCACGCTCTGAGGAGTGTCTCCTGCAGGGCGTCCTCGGCGTCGTGGGTCGAGCCGAGCATGCGGTAGCAGTGCGCGTGCAGCTCGCCCCGCAGCGGCGTCACCAGACGCTCGAACGCGCCCTCGTCACCCGCGCGAGCCGCCCTGAGCTCGGAGTCGGCCGTCTCTGGGCTGGCCTTCATGTCTCCCGACGATAGTTCCCGACGAGCGCGCCGGCCGCCATCACCACCAGGCCGGCGACGGCCAGGAGGAGCGCCCACGTGTAGAGGTCGTTGAAGTACACATCGAACAGCGCTCCGGCCTCCACCCGGTCGACCGCCAGCTCGCGGCTCAGGGCCAACCCGACGCCCAGGCCGGCGGCCGCAACCGTGCTGGCCATGCCCACCACGATCAGCGCCCGCGGCCGCCGCCGGGCCACCGCGATCGAGCCCGCGAACGCCGCCATGGTCAGCAGCGGCAGCAGCAGGCCGAGCCGGCGCACCTCGGCGTTCGAGAGGAGCGGGTCCGCGGCGGTCTCGTCGCGACGTACGAGCTCCAGCTCCAGGTCGAGCTGAGCCGGCAGGCGGCGCGCCAGCCGAGGTTCGGCGGCGCGCAGCTCCTCTCTCAGGAGCGGAACTGCCGCGTCGAGGTCAAGGGTCGCCACGGACCCCTCCCGGACCAGGAAGAACAGCCTGGTCTCCAGCACCGCCTCCTCGAACAGGCGCCGGAACTCGTCCGAGGCGACCACGGCTGCGATGCGTGGCCGAAGCACGTCCTCCACCCGGACCAGGGCACGCGACCCGAAGCGATCCTCGATCGCGAACAGCGTCTCGCGCTCGAGCGCCGCGCGCACCGCGGGCTCGTCGAGCGCCGACAGGGTGCGATCGGCGAACGCGGTGGGATCCACGACCTGCTCGCGCGTGTAGAACGCGGCCACCGCGAAGGGGAGCACGAGCGCGCCGAGCACGGCGAGCGCGACGCTGAGGAGAGATCGCACCTTGAGAGTTCTAGAGGGACAGCACGCGAGCCGTCTTTGGCTCCACCCGCCCGTCGAGCACTTCGCGGTACGCGCTCTCGACGGCGTCGAAGCCCTCCCCGCGGGTCACCTCGAGCCAGCCGCCGGCCCAGTCGCAGAACGGATGCCAGGCCCCCGCGATCTGCTCCAGCAGGCTCTCGGTCCCCCAGTCGGAGGCCCGCTTTCGCATGCGGTCGGGAGCGAAGAAGAGCGTGGGCGGCGGTCCCGGCAGCTCGCCCTGGCCCGCCGCCGGCTCCTCCCAGTGGGTGAGCCCGACGGCCATGCTCACCGCGAGCTCGTCACGAAACTGCGAGTGGACGGCCGAGCGCACCCCGCCGTCGCCGGCTATATCCACGTAGGAGGCGGGCTCGCGCTCGAGCGAGCCGATGTCGTCGTAGTCCAGGCAGCGGTCGTACAGGTCGAGGCTCTCGACGAGGTCGACGTTGCGGGACGAGGTGAGTCCCACCACCTCCGCCTCCTCGCGTCGGGCGAGCAGAAAGGCCACGGCGATCGCGGTCTTGCTCGAGGCGCTGGAGATCAAGATCGGCCCGCGATCGGTCAGCCCCTCGTCCGCAAGCTGATCGTCGATCAGGAACGCGGTGGCGAACAGCGGGCGCAGGAGCATCTGCAGGTCCTCGGTTTCAGCCCGGTAGAGCCCGTCACCGGCGGTGAGCGTGTAGAGCTGATAGGCCGCGGGCAGCTCGGCGCGGTGCGGGGAGGCGTCCACGAACGAGCCCTTGCCGACGACCTCGGGCGCCACAACGAGGTGGGTCGAGGCCGGGAGGTAGCCGTAGACCCGCGCGCCCGGCTCGATGCCCTCGGCCTCCGAGCGCTCAATCTCCGCGAACCCCCACACCGGCAGGCGGCCCCAGCCTTCGGGCGCGGGGAAGAAGCGCCAGTAGGACATCGCCTCGCCGAACACGGCGTAGGTGACGTTGTTGGAGGTAAGGCCGAACGTGTCGACGCGCAGCAGCGCCTGGCCCGCCTCGATCTCCGGAGTGTCCGAGTCAACGGTGCGACAGCTGCGCAGGTCGTCGCGCTTGATCAGGAAGTCCGCCATCCCGTTCAGCCGTCGGCGAGCGCCACGGTTCCGCCGAGCACGCCGCTGTACAGCACCCCGCGCGGACTCAGCGCCAGCCCGGCATAGTGGACGTTGAACAGCCGGCCGGTTCCGAGCAGCCGCCGCCAGACCGTGCGGCCGCTGAAGAAGTCGATCGCCGTGAGGTACCAGCGGTCGGGGCGGCCCGCAGGCTTGGTGTAGAGGTAGATGAGCCCGTTGGCCAGGGACAGCTTCGGCACCGTGCTGGGGGAGATCTCGCGCGACTCCCACACCGTGCGACAGCCCCTTCCGCCGCGGCGGATGTCCACCCTGGTCACGCCGGGCGCGGTGGTCTCGCCGTCCTCGACGGCGATGGGCGGCGGCGCGTAGCCGTAGTTGTTCTCGACGATCATCGACCGGCCGGTGGCGATGATCGAGTTCTCGGTGGCGCTCGCTCCCCTCTCGAACACGGCCTCCTCGCACACCTTGCGGCGCACCCCGCGGGGCAGGCGGCGCTCACGGCGCATCACCACCACCTGCATCGGGTCCGCGTTGTCGGTGATCGAGAGATGGCGGCGGCCCATCAGGGTGGGCGTGGTGCCGGAGCCGGCGTCGAACTGACCGGGCTTCTTGATCCCCACGTTGTCATAGGGCACACGCCAGCTGACCTTCGGGCGCCCGCCCGGGCCCGCGTCGAAGCGGTACTGGGCCGCGTCGGTGACCACGAACACGCCGCCGCTGTCGTCGACCGAGAAGGAGTTCCCGATCGCCTCGCCGGTCCGGCGCGTGCCGAGCACCCGCCCGCTGCTCCGGTCGATCGCTCCCACGATCCCGCGGTTGCGCGACACGAACCACAGCCGCCCGTCCCAGTCCGGCAGCGCGGAGTTGAGCTGCTCGTCGGCGGGCAGGACGCCGGTCAGATCGAAGCTCCGCACCCGCTGCCAGCTCCCATCCCGGAAGGCCAGCGTGAGGATCTGCCGGCCGATCGAGACCACGGCCCGGTCCCTGTTGTCCAGGTAGAAGTAGGCACCGCCGGTGGCCTCGAAGGGCGTCAGGCCGGGCGGGATCACACGATCGGGCAGCTGGATCTGATCGATGGTGTCGAGCGTGCGCGGGTTCATCAGGCGCAGGTAGACGGAGGCCGCGGTGACGCACGTGGTGACCAGCCGGCCACGGCGGTCGAACGCGATGGTGATGCCGCACGAGCCGAGCCCGATCGGCCCGCCGAAGAACTGGGAGAAGGTGCGGGTGCGGCGGCCCAGCGGTCCCGGCGTGCGGTAGGTGTCGGTCTGGTAGGCGTCGTTATGGACGTTCGAGCGGCCGTTGGCGGCCATGTAGGGATGGCGCGGCACCCTCGGCGCCCTGACCGGGCGCGGCTGGGCCACGCGGCCACTGAACGTGTCGAGCCCGGCGATCTCCGCCGGATCCTGCGGGATGGGCGGCGCGGCCGCCGCGAGCGCGGGCGCCGCGAGTGCGGCACAGCAGGCCACCAGGGTGAGGCGGAGGGCTGGGCGTGCGGTCACAGGCGCAACCTAACCGCTCACTCGGGCCCGGGTAGTGTGCCGCGCCCATGAGAGCCATCCAGATAGCCGAGCTGAGCGGACCGCGCGAGGCACTCCGCGAGGCCGAGCTGCCCACCCCCGAGCCCTCGCACATGCTCACCCCGGGCAGTGGCGTGGTGGTGGACGTGCACGCCGCGGGCGTGTCGTTCCCGGAGGTGCTCCAGACTCGCGGCGAGTACCAGGTCAAGCCCGAGCTGCCCTTCGTGCCCGGCTCGGAGGTGGCGGGCACCGTGGCCGGCGCGTCGGCCGACTCGGCCTTCAGCGAGGGCGATCGGGTGGCCGCCTTCTGCATGCTGGGTGGCTTCGCCGAGGCGGCGGTGGCCCCCGAGTGGCTGACCTTCCCGCTGCCCGACGGTCTCGACTTCGCACAGGGGGCGAGCCTCGTCCTCAACTACCACACGGCCTGGTTCGCGCTCGTGACCCGCGGGCGCTTCTCGGAGGGCGAGACGGTGCTCGTGCACGGCGCCGCGGGCGGGGTGGGCACGGCGGCGATCCAGGTGGCCAAGGGCCTCGGCGGGCGCGCCATCGCGGTGGTCTCCACCGACGACAAGGAGCGCGTGGCCCGCGAGGCCGGCGCCGACGAGGTGGTGCGCGCCGACGGCGCGTGGAAGGACGAGGCCAAGGAGCTCTCCGGCGGCGGCGTGGACGTGGTGATCGACCCGGTGGGCGGCGACCGTTTCACCGACAGCCTGCGCTCGCTCGGAGAAGGGGGCCGCTGCGTGGTGGTGGGCTTCACCGGCGGCTCGATACCCGAGGTGCGGGTCAACCGGCTGCTGCTCAACAACATCGAGGTCGTGGGCGCCGGCTGGGGCGCCTACGTGATGGGCAAGCCCGAGGTCAACCGCGAGATCGGGGCCGAGATCGGCCGCCTCGCCGCGGACGGCTTCGTCCGCCCGATCGTGGGCGCCCGCTTCCCGCTGGAGCGGGCGGCCGACGCGCTCGAGCTGATCGACTCGCGCGGCGCCACCGGCAAGGTGGTGCTCGAGCTGCGTCCGGACGCGACGTGCTGGAGCTGCGCGCTAGCGGCCGCAGCGTTCCGTCTCACGTGCGTGGCGGACTCGGCGTGGTCCGGTTGGCTGGGGAAGGGACTCGAGAGGGTTTGACGACTTGTTCGCCCTGTAGACGAACAGCGCGTCACACCCCCTTACCCGGCAAACCTTGGGCGCCCCGAAGCACTGCGCAGGCCCGGCGGAACGCGCTGGGCCCTACTCGGGGCTCACGGGGCCGAGCTGCGGCCGCTTGGCCGGCCGGCCGTCGCCGGAGGAGACGCCGCGGGCGCGCCGGATCAACCATGGCGCGAGGTGAACCCGCGCCCAGCGGAGGTCCTCGGCCAGCGCCCGGCGACGCGACACGGCGCCTGCGGGCGGGAGCGGCTGAGCCCAGTCCGCGCCCGCTCCGGACAGGTTCAGCTTCTGGGCGAAGGCGTCGGCGATGCGCACGTGTCCGTCGGAGTTGGCGTGCAGGCGATCCGGGTGCCAGAGACGGCGGTCGGGCGGCGCGCCGTCGCGCTCGAAGTCCACCACCAGGGCCCCGTGGCGTGCCGACATCTCGCGCAGGCGCTCGTTGAAGGCAAACACCCGGCGCCGGGCCACGCGAGCCAGCGCGTTGGCGGGGACGGGATCGGGAAAGGCCATGGTCACGACGGTGGCACCGGTGTCCCTGAGCGCCCCGATCATGGCCTCCAGGTGGCCCGCGATCACGTCAAGGTCGCACTGGGGACGAAGCGTGTCGTTGAGTCCCGCCACCACGGTCGCGAGATCCGGCTCGAGAGCCAGCGCAAGATCCAGCTGCTCCTCGCGCACCTGCCGGGCCAGCTTGCCCCGCACCGCCAGGTTGGCGTAGCCGAGCTCAGGGTTCTCGCCGGCCAGTCGTTGCGCGAGCCGGTCGGCCCAGCCGCGGTAGCCGCGGCCGTCCTCGTAGGGATCCTCGAGCCCCTCGGTGGTGCTGTCGCCAATCGCCACGTAGCGCGAATAGGCCATCGGACTCATATCTAGCACGACCCGTACTCTGCGGGCCAATGCCGAAGCGCGAGATTCACTCCTGGCTGATGGACATGGACGGCGTGCTCGTGCGCGAGGAGCACCCCGTGCCCGGCGCGCAGGAGTTCCTCGCCCGCCTCACCGAGCGTGGCGTGCCCTTTCTCGTCCTCACCAACAACTCGATCTACACGCGCCGGGACCTCGCGGCCCGGCTGCGCCGCAGCGGGCTGGAGATCCCCGAGGAGGCGATCTGGACATCGGCCCTCGCCACGGGCGGCTTCCTCGACAGCCAGCGGCCCGGGGGCTCGGCCTTCGTGATCGGGGAGGCCGGTCTCACCACCGCGCTGCACGAGCACGGCTACACGCTCACCGAGCGCGACCCCGACTACGTGGTGCTGGGCGAGACCCGCACCTACAGCTTCGAGCGCATCACGCGGGCGATCCGCCTGGTCAACGACGGCGCGCGCTTCATCGCCACCAACCCCGACACCGTCGGCCCCTCGCCCGACGGGCCGCTGCCGGCCACCGGATCGGTAGCTGCGCTGATCAGCCGGGCCACCGGCGTCGATCCCTACTACGTGGGCAAGCCCAACCCGCTGATGATGCGCTCCGCCCTGAACGCCATCGACGCGCACTCGGAGACCACCGCGATGATCGGCGACCGCATGGATACCGACATAGTGGCCGGCCTGGAAGCAGGCCTCGAGACGATCCTCGTCCTCACCGGCGTCACCGTCCGCGGGGACACCGACCGCCATCCCTTCCTGCCCTCGCGCATCGTGGAATCGGTGGCGGAGCTCGTGGAGGAGATCGGTTGAGGGCCCGGGCCGGGGTGTCCCGGCTGGCGCTGATCTGTACGGGCGTCGCGCTCCTGGGCGCGGGCGCCGCCGAGGCCCAGACCCCCCTTCCTCCGCCTCTGCTCGAGCTCGACGGCCCACGCGTGGTGGCCACGGGAACGGGCTTCGCGCTTACGGGACGCGGGGCGCCGCCCTCCACGCGGGTGACCATCGAGATCGCCCTCGACGGGCAGTGGCGCGTGCTGGCCGGCGCCGCGGCCGACGACGTCGGCGCCTTCCGGCGGCGGGTCAGGCCCAAACAGCCGCGACGGCGTCACCTCCTGCGGGCGCGCTCGGCCGACGGCCGCCTGTCGAAGCGCCTGACCGTCCGCTCACGCAACGTGTCGCTGGCGTCGGTGGGCGACGTCAACCTGGGCAACGGGCCCGGGGTCTACATCAACCAGTTCGGCGTGCGCTATCCGTGGACCAGCGTGGCCCCGGCGCTGCGGCGGGCCGACGTGGCCTTCGGCAACCTCGAGTGCGCGGTCTCCAACCGCGGCGCGCCCGTGCCCAAGCAGTTCAACTTCCGTGGCAGGCCGTCGGCGCTGCGGGCGATGGCCACCTTCGCCGGCTTCGACGTGCTCAACCTGGCCAACAACCACGTCGGCGACTACGGCACCGCAGCGCTGCTCGACACGGTCAGGCTCACGCGGAGCTTCGGCATGAGCGCGGTGGGTGCGGGCGGGAGCCTTGCCTCGGCCTCCGAGCCCCGGGTGGTCGAGCGGCTGGGTCTGAGGATCGCCTTCGTCGGCTTCTCGGACATCCTGCCCGCCTCGTTCTTCGCCGGCGCCGACACTGCCGGAACCCAGCAGGCCACGCCCGAGAACATCGCCAGCAGCGTGAGCCGCGCCCGACGGCGAGCGGACGTGGTGATCGCCACGTTCCACTGGGGTGTCGAACGCGCGACTACCGAGAACGGCCGCCAGCGGGGCTTCGCCTCACAGGCCATCGCCGCCGGCGCGGATGCGGTGATCGGCGCGCACCCGCACGTGCTCCAGCCGATCCGGCAGAACGGGCGGCGCGTGGTGGCCTACAGCCTCGGCAACTTCGTGTTCGGCGCGGGCTCGCCGGGCACGACCAGCACCGGCATTCTCGAGCTGGGACTGTCCGCGCGCGGGGTGGAGAGAACTCGCTTCCGCCGCGCGGTGATCTCGGGCACGCGGCCGGTCCTGCGTTAGTCCCGCCGTCGGGTCAGGATCCTGACTTTGCCCCCGTATGAGGGGTCAATCCAGGATCCTGGCGGTGGTTAGCCGGAAGCGGCCGATACCTTGGGCTTGTGCCGGTACCACTCCGTGTCCTCCGCCGGCAGCGGAGTGTTGCCGAGGATCATGTCCGCCGCCTTCTCGGCCACCATCATCACCGGCGCGTAGATGTTCCCGTTGGTGACGTAGGGGAACACCGACGCGTCGACCACGCGCAGGCCATCGAGCCCGTGCACGCGCAGCGAGCCCGGGTCGGTCACGGACAGCTCGTCGTCGCCCATGCGGCAGGTGCAGGACGGGTGGAGCGCCGTCTCGGCGTCGCGCGCCACCCAGTCGAGGATCTGCTCGTCGCTCTCCACCTCCTTGCCCGGGGACAGCTCACCGCCGTCGAAGGGAGCGAAGGACGGCTGCGAGAGGATCTTGCGGGTCACCCGGATCGCCTCGATCCATTCGCGCCGGTCGTTGCCGGTGGAGAGGTAGTTGAAGCGCAGCGCCGGGTGCTTGCGGGGATCACTGGACACGGCCTTGCAAGTGCCGCGCACGTCTGAGTACATCGGACCAACGTGCACCTGGTAGCCGTGGCCGCCGCCGCCCTCCGGCACCGTCCCGTCGTAGCGGACCGCTATCGGCAGGAAGTGGTACATCAGATTCGGCCACTCGACCTCGTCGTTGCTGCGCGCGAAGCCACCGGCCTCGAAGTGATTGGTGGCGCCCGGCCCCGACTTGCGCAGCAGCCACTCGAGCCCCACCTTGGGCCGGTTCTGCATCTTGAAGTAGGGCGCCATCGACACGGGCTGCGTGGAGCTGTGCTGGACGTACACCTCGAGGTGGTCCTGGAGGTTCTCCCCCACCCCCGGCAGATCGTGCACCGGGGCGATCCCGATCGAGCGCACGTCGGCCGCCGCGCCCACACCTGACAGCTGGAGCAGCTGAGGCGAGTTGATCGCGCCGCCGCAGAGGATCACCTCGGCCCCGCGGGCCTGATGGGTCCGCCGGCCGCGCGCGTACTCGACCCCCACCGCACGCTTGCCCTCGAACAGGATCCGGGTGGCCAGCGCGAAGGTCTCGACGTCGAGGTTCGGCCGGTTCATCACGGGATGCAGGTACGCCCTCGCCGCGGACAGGCGCTTGCCGTCGTGGACGTTGCGGTCAAACGCCGCGAAGCCCTCCTGGCGATAGCCGTTCACGTCGTCGGTGAGCGAATAGCCGGCCTCCTGCACCGCCCCGAAGAAGGCGTCGAACAGCGGCCCTCGTGCGGGGCCGCGCTCGAGCACGAGCGGGCCGGAGTGGCCCCGGAACGGGTCGTCGGCCCGCGCCGCCAGGCAGTTCTCCATGCGCTTGAAGTACGGCAGGCAGTGGGCGTAGTCCCAGGTGTCCATGCCCTCACCCGACGCCCAGCGCTGGTAGTCCATCGGGTTGCCCCGCTGGAAGATCATCCCGTTGATGCTGCTCGAGCCCCCGAGCACCTTCCCGCGCGCGTGGAACACGCGGCGACCGTTCATGTGGGGCTCGGGCTCGGACTCGTAGCGCCAGTCGTAGAAGCGGCTGCCGATCGGGAACGCCAGCGCGGCGGGCATGTGGATGAAGACGTCGAGCGACCAATCCGAACGCCCGGCCTCCAGCACGAGGACCTTGTTGGAAGGGTCGGCCGAGAGGCGGTTGGCGAGTGCGCATCCCGCCGAGCCGCCGCCGACGATGACGAAGTCGTAGTGCGCGTTCATGTGGATCCCTCCTCGGGTCCTCGACGCGAGTCCTGCGCATCATCTCCATTGAGCGGCGTGCCGTCCACCATCGATCGGAACCAGTAGCGCGGCGTGACGGGAGCGCGCCCGTCGAGGTCGGGTGCCCCGCGGCCCAGCTCGAGATCGTCGCGGTTGACCGTTCGGAGCTCGACGCTCACGCGCGTCTCGCTCGACGTGTTGGGCACGCTCGCATGGAGGTGGGCTCCGGAGAAGCAGAGCAGATCGCCGGGCTCCACCACCATCCGAAGCTCCGAACCGGTCGCCACCGGCTCGCTCGGCTCGGGAACGATCGCGACGGCCTTGCCCGCCCGGCGGAGCTCGCGGACCTCGGCGAGGTCCCAGTCGGCGCTCGTGTTGGCGAGCGGCTTCGACCAATACTCGGGGTAGAACGCGATCGTGCGCTCTTCGCTGAGCGGGCGCAGCGGCAGCCACCAGTTCGCCTGGCAGAGCAGGTTCGACCCCCAGGTGTCGCGGTGGAACCCGATCGTTCCCACGTGGCGCTCGGAGGCCGGCGGGACGATGCGCAGCTGGAGCCTGTCCCAGTACGTGCGGGCGGCCGGCACCCCCACCTGCTCGAGCGCCGCTCGCATCAGGCGCTCGATACGCGGGTCCCCGACGAAGCGGCTCTGGAGGTCACTGATCGCTTCCACGGCGGGCGTTCGGGGGATCAGCTCGTCGCCCACGCTCACCGCCTCCACGAGCGCGGGGACCTGCTTGAACACCAGCAGATCCCCGTGGAAGATCAGATCGCCGCGCCGCTCCTCGTCGAGCGGGCCGGAGAGAAGGTGGACGGCGGTGCTCAGGAGGAATCTGCGGCGCCGGCTGTCAACTCCTGCTTGGGCGTCTCCTTCTCCGGATCGACGAACGGCTTGGGGACCACCACGGCGGCCACGGTCTCGTCAGGCTTCTCGATCTCGAACTCGGTGCCCAGCCCCGAGTGCTCGGTGGGCACCATCGCGAAGCCGATGTTCTTCTCGAGCTTCGGCGACCAGCAGGCGGAGGTGACCTCGCCGATGCGACTCCCGCCCATGTGGACGGGGAACACGTCGATCATCGCGCCGTCGTTGAAGGAGCCCAGGTTGCCGCCCTCGATCTCGACCCCGACCAGCTGGCGCTTGGGGCCCTCGGTCTTGATCTTGTGCAGGGCGTCCTTGCCGATGAAGTCCGCGCCCTGCTCGAGGTCGACCATCCAGTCGTAGCCCATGCCGACCTCGTAGGGATTGGTGTCGAACCACATGTCGCAGCCGAGCGCGAGGATGCCGCCCTCGATGCGGCGGATGTGGCACGGGCCGATCACCTCGAGGTCGTGTGGCTTGCCCGCCTCGAGCACGGCGTCCCAGAGGCGCATCCCGTTCTTGCTCGCTTCGTAGAGGTAGATCTCGTAGCCGAGCTCCGACGTGTAGCCGGTGCGGGAGACGAGGACCCTCATCCCGTCGAGCTCGTAAGCGCGCAGGAAGTAGTACGGGATCTCCAGGATGCTGTCGCCGAACAGGTCGACCATCACGTCCTTGGACTTCGGTCCCTGAACCTGCAGCGGCCCGACGTCGATCTCCTTCACCGTCACGTCGTAGTCCGAGCCGTGCGCCACCCCGCGCGCCCAGAGCTCCACGTCGCTGTCGGCCAGCGAGAGCCAGAAGCGGTTCTCCTCGACCCTCAGGAGCACCGGGTCGTTGATGATCCCGCCGTCGGGGAGGGTGTTGAAGACGTACTTGCACTGCCCGACCTCGCACTTGTGGAGGTCGCGGGCGACGATCAGGTTGGTGAAGTCGAAGGCGTCGGGGCCGCTGATCTCGATCTGGCGCTCGGCGCCGCCCACGTCCCACAGCGTCACGCCGTTCAGGAGATGCCAGTACTCCTCCACCGGGTCGCCGTAGTGGCGCGGGTGGTAGCGGTGGTTGTAGGTGCTGTAGAGCTGCACGCCGTGGCGGCGCGACGCGTAGAAGTACGGCGACTTCTTGATCCGCGGGTAGAGCAGGATCCCGGGGTTCTCGTTCACCTGTGTCAAGGCGCCATCTCCTCTTTCGGTTCGCGTCAGGTGGCCTGATATATCAAGCCGCGGGGTGGCGGGTCAACCGGCGAGCAGCGCGAGCGCCTCGTCCAGCGCGATCCGCCTGTAGGTCTCGACCGGCACGCCGCCGTCGATGAGCCGGGTTCGCCGCGTCCGGATGCCGTCGCGCACATCCTGGTCGACCTCCCCGGCGCGTGTCGCAACGGCGTCGGCCAGCGCAACCGCCGCCTCCCCCGCGCCCGGCTCACGCAGCTTCGCGATTCGCGCCCCGGGGTCGAGTATCGCCTGGACGTACCCCTCGGTGACCGGGTTGCCGGCGATCCGCACGTCGGCCGAGCGCACGCGGCCGGAAGCTGAATAGGCGAGACAGCTCCGCACGCGAGCGCGGGCGCTCACGACCGCCTCCTCGCTGACGGCGTGCTCTTCGGATGACCGGGCGCGGGAGTCCTCGACCACGAGGCGGGTGATCGCCCGGTCGTTGACCGCCTCGAGGATCGCCTCCGGATCGTCGCGAACCACCACCTCCTTGTGCGGCGGCCACACGTCCAGGCGGCCGTGGTCGCCGAGCGGCCGTCCCACGTGGAACAGGTAGTAGTCGGGATAGACGTAGAAGTCCGGCCCGCGCGCCCGGTGAAAGTCGTAGAAGGCCGTGATCGTCGCGGTGATGAGCGCGCTGGCTCCCAGGGCGCCATGAGGGCGCCGCATCACGAGACCGAGGCGGTCCTGCTCGCCGAAGCCCGGGAACAGGTCCGCGAGCCGGGCCGGCCGGCCGTCGAGGGACACCTCGAACGAAGAGCTCCGAAGCTCCTGCGCCGAGTGCATCGGTGTGATATATCAGGTTCCTCGCAGCGCTCCAACCCCGAGCGGACCCCGCTCCAACTCCGAGGTACAGCACGTGGAAGACCACTCCGGAGCAGATCCGGCGCAGCAGCCGACCGACCGGCGCACTGAAGGCCTGCCGCCCTCCGCCAGGGCCGTCGTCGTCGGCGCCGGCATCGTCGGCAACAGCCTGGTCGGCCACCTGGCCCGCTTGGGCTGGACGGACCTGGTCCTCATCGACAAGGGCCCACTGCCCAACCCGGGCGGGTCGACCGGTCACGCGTCGAACTTCATCTATCCCGTCGACCATTCGCGCGAGATGACCGAGCTGACGCTGGACAGCCTGCGTCAGTACGAGGAGCTCGGCGTGCTCACCACCTGCGGCGGGCTCGAGGTGGCTCGAACCGAGGAGAGGATGGAGGAGCTTCGGCGGCGCATGGCGTCGGCCAAGGCCTGGGGGGTGGAGCCGGTATCGCTGGTCACGCCCGAGGAGGCCAAGGCGCTCGTCCCGTACATGGACGAGAGCGTGATCATCGGCGGCTTCTACTGCCCGGCGGTCGGTGTGGTGGACTCGCTGCGCGCCGGCACGCTGATGCGGGAGCGCGCCCAGGAGACGGGTGCCCTGTCGGTGTCGGCCAACACCGAGGTCACCGGGATCGACGTCGAGGGCGGCCGGGTCTCGCGGGTGTGCACCGATCGCGGCGACATCGAGGCCGAGATCGTGGTGATCGCCTGCGGTGTCTGGAGCCCCCAGCTGGCGCGCATGGCCGGCGCATCGATCCCGCTCACCCCGGCCGTGCACCAGATGAT
This sequence comes from uncultured Thermoleophilaceae bacterium, assembly GCA_963808545.1. Taxonomy (GTDB): domain Bacteria; phylum Actinomycetota; class Thermoleophilia; order Solirubrobacterales; family Thermoleophilaceae; genus JACVRW01. Next base: position 859,081 of record CAWEGB010000008.1, read on the forward strand.
CGACATCGGCCCGGTGCCGCGCTTCGCCGGTGCCACGGGCGCCATCGAGCACCCGATCGTGCGTGACATGGACACCGGCATGTACGAGCGCCAGGACGGCAGCGGCCTCGAGGTGGGCTCGTACGCCCACCGGCCGATCCTGCACGACCCGGACGAGATCCCCTCGATCGGGGAGTCGGCGCTCACGCCGACCGAGATGCCGTTCACCGAGCAAGACTTCGTACAGCAGATGGAGCACGCGCTCGAGCTGATGCCGGAGATCGTGGGCGACGAGTCGGTGGGGATCAAATACGCCATCAACGGGCTGCTCTCCCTCACCGCGGACGGCCTGCCCGTGCTGGGCGAGACGCCGGAGGTCGGCGGCCTGTGGTCGGCGGCCGCGGTGTGGGTCAAGGAAGGACCCGGGGTGGGCCGGGCGCTGGCCGAGTGGATGGTGGAGGGCGAGCCGGAGATCGATCTGCACTCGTCGGACATCTCGCGCTTCCACGAGCACCAGAAGAGCGTGGAGCACGTGAGGGCGCGGGCCCGCGAGCACTTCAACAAGACCTACGGCATCGTCCACCCCGGCGAGCAGTGGGAGTCCGACCGCGACGTGCGCCTCTCCCCCTTCCACGCGCGCGAGCGCGAGCTGGGCGCCGTCTTCTACGAGGCCGCCGGCTGGGAGCGTCCCCATTGGTACGCCTCCAACCAGCCTCTGCTGGAGGAGTTCGCCGACTCGATCGCCGAGCGCGAGGCGGAATGGGACTCGCGCTGGTGGTCCCCCGTGATCAACGCCGAGCACCTGGCGATGCGCGAACGTGCGGGCATCTTCGACCTCAGCGCCTTCTGCGTCTTCGACGTGATCGGCCCCGGAGCGCTCGAGGCGGTGCAGCGCACCGCGATGCGCCAGATGGACGTGGCGCTCGGGAAGGTCGTCTACACGCCGGTGCTCACGCCCAGCGGCGGCTTTCGCGCAGACCTGACCATCATGCGCCTGGCCGACGACCACTTCCGCGTGGTCACCGGCGGTGCCCACGGGATGGCCGACCTCAAGTGGTTCGCCGACCACCTGCCCGAGGACGGCGGCGCGCAGATCTTCGACCTCACCTCGAGCTGGTGCACGCTCGGGCTGTGGGGACCGCGCGCCCGCGACATCCTGGCCCAGACCACCAGCGCCGACGTATCGCACGAGGGCTTTCCGTTCGCCAGCTGCCGCACGATCGAGATGGGCTCGCTGCGCGTGCTGGCCTCCCGGATCTCCTACGTCGGCGACCTGGGCTGGGAGCTGTACGTGCCCATCGAGCAGGGCGCGAAGCTCTGGGACATGGTCTGGGACGCGGGCGAGCCCCACGGAGCCGTGCCCGCCGGCATCGGCGTCTACGGCACCACCGGCCGGCTCGAGAAGTGCTACCGGGCCTTTGGGTTCGAGCTCGACGGCGAGTACAACGTCGTGGAGGCCGGCATGGCGTGGGGCAAGGTCAAGGAGCAGGACTTCGTGGGCAAGGAGGCGCACGTCCGCCACCGCGAGGAGGACCCGGCCACGGTCATGTGCACGCTGACCGTGGACGATCACTCCTCCAGCAGCGGAATCAAGCGCTACATGCTCGGCGGCGAGCCGATCACCACCCGCGACGGCGCGCCGCTCACCGACGCAAAGGGCCGTCGCTCGTTCGTGACCAGCGCCGGCGCGGGGCCGTCGGTGGGCAAGCACATCCTGATGGCCTACCTGCCGCCCGAGCACGCCAACGAGGGCGAGCCGCTGGCGGTCGAGTACATGAACGAGCTCTACCCGGTCACCGTGGACGTGGCCGGCTCCACCCCGCTGTTCGACCCCGGCAACGAGCGGGTCAAGGCCTCCGACACCGTGCTCACGTGAGGGTCCTCGTGTGCGTCAAGCGCGTGCCGCTGACCGGCGGCAAGATGGTCCTCAGTCCGGATGCCCGGGCGCTCGAGACGCGCCATCTCGGCTTCACCGTCAGCCCCCACGAGGAGTGCGGAGTGGAGGAGGCTGTGCGCCTGGTGGAGCAGCACGGCGGCGAGACGGTGGTGCTCACGCTCGGGCCGCCGGAGGCCGAGGAGCAGCTGCGCGAGGCGCTCGCCACGGGAGCGGACCGCGGGCTGCTGCTCGCCGTCGAGGGAGACGAGTGGGATCCGCAGGGCACGGCCGCGGCGATCTTGGCGGCGGTGCGCGCCGAGGAGGAGAGCGGTGGCGGCTTCGACCTGATCGTGTTCGGCAACGAGTCCGCGGACGCCGGCAACTACCAGGTGGGCATCCGGGTGGCCCACGCGCTCGGGCGGCCCGCGGTGACCGGCCTCAAGGGCCTCTCAGTCGAGGATGGCCACGCGCGCTGCGAGCAGGAGGTGGCCGGCGGCCGCGACGTCTATCGCCTCCCGCTGCCGGCGGTGGTCGGCGTGCTCGAGGGAATCAACCTGCCGCGCTATCCGTCGGTGCCCGCCAAGCTGCGCGCGCGCCAGAAGCCGGTGGACACCAGCAGCCCGCAGCGCCCCGAGCCGCAGCTGGAGATGCTGCGGCTGGCCGTGCCGGGCGGACAGGGCAAGCAGGCCGAGATCCTCGGACAGGGAGCGGAGGCCGCCCCCGCCGTCGTCGGCGTGATGCGCGACCTCGGGGTGGCGTGATGACGGTCCTGGTGCTGATCGAGCACGCGGACGGCGAGGCCGACGAGCTGTCGCTTCAGGCGCTGACGCTCGCGCGCTCGCTGGCGGGCGACGAGCCGCTCACCGCGCTGCTCGTCGGCCAGGGCGGCCAGGAGGCCGGCGCGGCGCTCGGCGCTCACGGGGTGGGCGCAGCCCTCGTGGCCGAGGACGAGCGGCTGGCGGCCTACTCACCCGGGGGCTGGGCCGGCAGCGTCGCGGACGCGATCGAGCGCACCGAAGCGTCCGCCGTGGTGGCCGCGGGCACGAACCGAGGCAACGAGGTGCTGGCCCACGTGGCCGCGCGCCGCGACCTGCCCTTCGCGGCCAACTGCACCGATGTGCGGCCCGGAGCCGAGCTCGAGGTCACCCGCATCCGCTGGGGAGGCAGCCTGCTGGAGGAGGCTGCTGTGCACTCGCCGCTCCCCCTGCTGTCGGTGGCCCCCCATGCGCTGCCCGCCGCCCCCGGCAACGGCGCGGGCCCGGCGGACGTCGAGGCGTTCGCTCCCGCGCTCGACGAGGGCGACCTGGTGGTCCAGGTGAGCGAGCACGTGGACGACGTGGCCACCGGCATCTCCCTCGCGGAGGCCAAGGTGGTGGTCAGCGGGGGCCGGGGCGTGGGTTCGGCGGACGGGTTCGGGATCCTGGAGGAGCTGGCCGGACTGCTGGACGCTGCGGTCGGCTGCTCGCGCGTGGTGACCAGCGCGGGCTGGCGCCCCCATACCGACCAGGTGGGCCAGACGGGGACGAAGGTCTCACCCGACCTCTACATCGCCTGCGGGATCAGCGGCGCCACCCAGCACATCGCTGGGTGCAAGGGAGCGAAGAAGATCCTGGCCATCAACTCCGACGCCGAGGCGCCGATCCTCGCCACCGCCGACTACGCCGTCATCGGTGACCTGACCGAGATCGTGCCGGCCATCACCGCCGAGCTGCGAAAGGCGCGTTCGCCATAGACGTGGTGGTCGGAGCGGTCGCCCTGGCCGCGGCCCTCGCCGTGTGCGGTGGTCTGTTCGCCCGCAGGGCCAAGCTTCTGTTCGACGTGGTGCGCATGGGCAAGCCGGCCTCGCGCTCGGGTGATCTGCCCCGGCGTACCCGCAATGAGGCCGTGATCGTCCTCGGTCAGCGCAAGCTCCTCCAGCGCCTGGTCCCCGGGCTCGTGCACGCCTTCATCTTCTGGGGCTTCGTGGTGCTCTTCCCCACGATCGTGATCGCGATGATCGGGGCCGTGGACCGCGAGGCCACGCTGCCGTGGCTCGGCCACCAGGGCTGGTTCGCGCTGATGGTCGACGTGTTCGCGGTACTCGTCCTGATCGGCGTGGTCGCCGCCCTGGCCATCCGCAAGATCCAGCGCCCGGCGCGCTTCGAGGGCAGCCACCTCGGCGAGGCCGACCTGATCCTCGCCATGATCGCGGGGATCGTGACCACGCTGCTGCTGTGGCACGCGTCGCGCATCGCGCTGGGACTGAACGAGTGGCCGGCGGGGTGGTCGCCGGTGTCGGACCTGCTCTCCGGGCTGTTCGGCGACGGGTCGGTGACGGAGGTGCTGGAGCGGGTCTTCGTGTGGGCCCACGTGCTGCTGATCCTCACCTTTCTCGCCTATCTCCCCCACTCCAAGCACCTGCACATCGTCACGGCGGCGATCAACGTGTTCTTCGGGCGCACCACGGCGCCGGGGCGGCTCGATCCCCTGCGCTTCGACGTGCCCGACGACGAGATGCGCTTCGGCGCCGGCACGGTGCCGGATCTGACCTGGAAGCAGACGCTCGACACGATGTCGTGCACCGAATGCGGGCGCTGCCAGGACGTCTGCCCGGCCTTCGCCACCGGCAAGGAGCTGTCGCCCAAGCTGCTGATCATGGCGCTGCGCGACCAGGTGTTCGAGGAGGGGCCGGCGCTGGTACGCGGCGAGGAGGGATTCGAGCCCGCGCCGCTCGTGCCCGGTGCCGTGAGCGAGAACGTGGTCTGGGACTGCGTGACCTGCGGCGCGTGCGTGCGCGAGTGCCCCGTTTCGATCGAGCACGTGGACCACATCATCGACCTGCGCCGTCACCTGGTGATGATGGACTCCTCGTTCCCCGCCGAGGCCGAGCCGATGCTGCGCGACGTGGAGCGCGCCTCCAACCCGTGGGGCAAGCCCCAGACCGAGCGCGCCGACTGGGCCGAGCGGCTCGGAGTGCGGGTGCTCGAGCCCGGCGACCCGGCCCCCGAGGTCCTCTACTGGGTGGGCTGCGCAGCGTCGTTCGACGAGCGCGCGCGCACCGCCGCCGAGTCCACCGCGCGGCTGCTCCAGGCAGCCGGCGTCGACTTCGCCATCCTCGGCCCGCGCGAGTCGTGCACCGGTGACCCGGCGCGGCGTATGGGCAACGAGTACCTGTTCCAGGCGCACGCCGAGCAGAACGTGGGCACGCTCAACGACGCCGGCGTGACCAAGATCGTGGCCAGCTGCCCGCACTGCTTCAACACGCTCGGCAACGAGTACGGCGACTTCGGCGGCAACTACGAGGTCGTGCACCACTCCGAGCTGCTGGCCGACCTGGTGCGCGAGGGCCGGCTGCGGCCCACCGCCGACGGCGAGCGATCGATCACCTACCACGACTCGTGCTACCTGGCCCGCCACAACGACGTGCTGGCCGATCCGCGCGAGCTCGTGTCCGCCGTCGGCCGCCCGGTGGAGATGGAGCGCTCCGGCAAGCGCACGTTCTGCTGCGGCGCCGGCGGAGCCCACATGTGGATGGAGGAGCGCGGCGGCCTGATCAACGAGGAGCGCGCCCGCGAGGCCGCCGCCACCGGAGCCGAGACGCTCGCCGTGGCCTGCCCGTTCTGCACCGTCATGCTCGACGACGGCGTGAAGGCCCGCGGCGACGAGCTGCGCGTGGCCGACGTGTCCACGCTCTTGGTGGAATCGCTGGAGCCGCCCGACGCCTAGGGCGAGGTCGCGGTGCCGAGCGAGTCCGCGCCGATGAACTTCGGCGTGCCGTCCTCGTAGAAGACGTCGAGCGCGGTGATGGTGAATCCGGCCCCGGTGAGCAGCTCGGGAACGCGGCGGGTCAGGTGGCAGCCGCCGAACACCCGTTTCTGCAGCGGCTCGAGACGATGCTGCCAGGTGCGCACGTTCTCATCGGGGGCCAGCCCGTGCTCCACGAAGTGGAGCGTGCCGCCGGGCCTGAGCACACGACGCAGCTCGGCCAGAGCCGTGTTCACGTCGGGGATCGTGCACATCGTCCAGGTGGACAGGGCGGAGTCGAAGCTGTCGTCGGCGAAGGGCAGCGACTGGCCGTCCAGACCGGACCGCTCGACCGGAACACTGGTGGCCCTGAGGCGTTTCTCGGCCAGCTTCCACCCCACGTCCGCCGGCTCGACGGCGGCGACGCGGCTCACCCCGGACCCGTAGAAGGGAACGTTCAGGCCCGAGCCGAAGCCGATCTCCACGACCTCTCCCTCGAGCCCCTGGCAGACCCGTTCGCGCAGCGGATCGCCGGACTTCAGCCCGCAGGCGACGTTGATGAGCCGCGGAAGAACATGATCGCCGTAGAAGCCCATTGCTCTGGGCCCAGCTTAGCCCCGACTCGTCACCGCGACTGAGCGCTCTCCCGGATGCCCGCCCGGCGGAGTGCGGCCGCGCGCTTGTCCTGAAGGCTGAAGCCGTCCGAGGCCCGCCCGGCGTCTCGGACGAGCTCGTAGGTGAGGACGGCGATGCCGTCGCCGACGCTCTGCGTTTCGACCAGGCGCACGGGTTTCTTGTCGCCGGTCTTCCCGAAGAGGCGCGCGCCGGCGCCGAGCACGACCGGGTAGATCATCAGCCGCAGCTCGTCGACGAGGTCGTGCTCGATCAGCGTGCGCGCGAGCTGAGGGCTGCCGAGGACGACGATCTCCCCGTCGAGCTCCCGCCTCAGCCTCGACACATCGTCGACCACGTCTCCCTGCAGTACCGTCGAGTTGTTCCAGTCGGGATCCTCGAGGGTCGAGGACACGACGTACTTGGGCAGGGTGTTCAGCTTGTCCGCCAACTCGCCACCCCGGGATGGCCAGGTCGCGGCGAAGAACTCATAGCTCCGCCGGCCCAGCAGCAGTGCCTCGGTGCCCAGCGTCCTGTCGAGCGTGAATCGCTCGCCGTCCTCGCCGCGATCGGTCTCGAAGAACCAGCCGCCGAGCCTGAAGCCCTCGACACCGGCCGGGTCCTCGATGACTCCGTCGAGCGACACGTTTTCGCTGATGATGATTCTCGTCATGCCCATTGAGGCGTTCGCCCCGACGTGAACTGAGCGGCGAATTTCCGGCCCGCGAGGCGTCACTACCTGTGATGCGGGTGAAAGGACGATCCGGTGGGAGGATGCGAGCGTGACCGAGCAGACCCTCGCCCGTGCGCGTGCCGGCGACGAGGACGCGTTCCGCGAGCTGACCGACCCATACCGGCGTGAGCTCCAACTGCACGTCTACCGGATCGTCGGGTCGGCCCAGGACGCCGAGGACCTGCTCCAGGAGACGCTGCTCGCAGCGTGGCGCGGCCTCGAGCGGTTCGAGGAACGCGCGTCGGTCCGTGCCTGGCTGTACCGGATCGCCACCAATCGCTCGCTGGATGCCCTCCGTGCCAGCCGGCGCCGCCCGGAGGAGGTGCAGCGGATGACGGAGATGCCCGAGCCCACGCGCCGGGGCGAGCCGATCTGGCTCGAGCCCTACCCCGATGTCCTGTTCGATGGCATCGCCGACGAAGCGCCCGGACCGGAGGCGCGCCACGAGACCAAGGAGGCGATCGCGCTGGCGTTCATCGTCGGCCTCCAGCACCTCCCCCCGCAGCAGCGCGCGGTGCTCGTGCTGCGCGACGTGCTCGGCTTCCGCGCCGGCGAGGTCGCCGAGATGCTCAACACAACCGCCACCTCGGTCAACAGCCTGCTGCGACGCGCGCGGGCCGCCTTCGAGTCGCGGCTGCCCGCCGCCGGACGTGAACGCGCGCCGCTCCCGAACTCCAAGCTCGAGCGCGACCTACTCGGCCGCTTCGCCGACGCGGTCGAGGCGGGCGACATCGACGCCATGGTTGCCCTGCTCACCGACGACGCCTGGGTGACCATGCCGCCCGAGCCATCGGAGTACCAGGGCCACGCCACGATCGGCGCGTTCCTGCGCGACCGCGAGCGCCGGCGCGGCGCACGCCTGCGACTGGTGCCAATCCGCGCGAACGGCCAGCCGGCCTTCGCGTGCTACCTCCCCATCCCCAACACCGACATCGCGCGGCCGTACGCGTTGTTCGTCCTCACGCTGGAGGGCGACCGGATATCCGCGATCACCTGGTTCGGCGACTGCAGCGTCTTCCCGCACTTCGGACTGCCGCGGACGCTGCGGTAGGCGTTTCCGCACGTGACGTTCCCCGACCGGCCGCGTCGGAGGCTAAGACTTAGGTGGCTTCTGCTTGCCGACCGCATGCTCGGCCGGCGGTCCCGCCTCCCCGGGGGCGCTCGGGGCCACCTGGGGGGCGGGCGCGGCCGGCTTCGGCTTCGAGCCGGGGGGCGGCTTCGCGGGTCCGCGCTTGACCGGGGTCTGGCCGACCGGCGACTCGACCGGGCCGCGCCCCTGGGCAGGGAGTCCGCGAGGCGCCCCGAGCTGAGGCCTGGCCTGGCGCTGGGCATTCTTCTCGTGTCCGAGCTTCCTTCCGGGCTCGCGGCCGCGCGGCGCCGCGAGGCGGGGTGGGCCCTGGCCTGCGGATACTCCGGCGCCGTTCCTCTTCGCCCGCGCCCGGGTCCGTGCCCGCCGGCGTTCCGCCGCGCCTCGGGCCGGACCGGCCGCGGCCGGCGCGGTGCGCTCGGAGCGTCCGGCCGCCGGCTTGTTCCCACCATCGGCGGCGCGCTCCTGCACACCCGGCGGTGTGTCCCGGAGTCCCGCGCCGGGATCGTTCGCCAGCATTCGCTCCGCGGCCACGCCTCCCCCCGCGAGGAGCCCGACCAGAGCCAGCTTGGTCAGGAGCATCGAGCCGGCCCCGCCGACCGCCGCGCCGGCTCCGCCAATGCCCGCCGCCGCCAGCACGCTCAGCTCGAAGCCGCTTCCCGGCGAGACCGGCAAGGCCGCGGCGAGCAGCTCGCGCTGGCGCCGGACCTCGTCGCGATACTCGCGGCAACCGGAGCAATCGCGCAGGTGAAGGCGTAGCTCATTGCGCCGCAGCGCCCCGCCGCGCAGGTTCGCGAGCTGCTCGCGAACCTCATCGCAGGGCTTCGCGCGAGCCTTCCGGCCGGCGATCAGCGCGCTCCGCGCCCGGAAGACGAGCGACTTCACCCGCGCGACCTCGCAGCCGAGCACCTGTGCCACGGCGGTATGCGGCAGCTCACCGAGCTCGGAAAGAAGGAGTGACTCGCGCTGCTCCAGAGGAAGCCTCCCGATGTCAGCCAGGAGCTCCCGAAGCTCCGCGCGCCGCTCGACCTCCTCGGACAGATCCGCCGTCGCGAGCTCGCCGAGCTCGGGCTCGTCGCGCCGCGCGCGCAGCATCGAAACACAGCGGTTACGGGCGATCGTGAACAACCACGGCCTGAGAATGAGCTCTCGGTCCCCTCCCCGCTCGAGGTCGCGCCATGCGGAGGCGAAGGTGTGCTGCACGGCGTCCTCCGCCTCTTCCGCGGAGCCGAGCATGTGTCGGCAGAAGCCGAGCAGCGCGGCCCCGTGGCGTTCGAACGCGACCTCGAAGGCGAGCTCGTTGCCGCTCCGCATCTGCTCGACGAGCCTGCCGTCGCCGGCCAGCGCGAGCAGGCGCTTCGAGTGCCGCACACCGGACGGTCTGTGCGTGGGGACCGAGACGACGGACATTGCCTAGTGGTTGTACCCCACGTCCCCGTTGGCAAGCAAGGCTGCATCGCTCCTATCAACGCACCGGCGGCGGCCAGGTTCGGGCGTTACCCCTGAACTTTCGTGCACGGCGTGCGTTTCAACCCACATGACCAGAACAACGCTAGCCGTCGCTCTCGCAGTGGTGCTCGCGCTGCCGGGGGCTGTCGCCGGCAAGCCACCCGCCGAGCGGGAGCAGACCCAGGCCGCGCACGCGCAGTGCAAGCTCGAGCGCGGCAAGACCAAAGCCACGCGCGAGGCGTTCAGGGCGAAGTACCACATCATGAGCCGCTGCGTGCGCAAGAACGCCGCCGAGGAGTCGGCAGAGGAGCAGAAGGCGCGCACGAACGCCTCCAAGGAGTGCAAGGCCGAGGCGGCGGACGCGAACTTCGCCGCGAAGCACGACGAGAAGTCGTTCGCCGAGTTCTACGGCACGAACGGCAACGGCAAGAACGCTCACGGGAAGTGCGTCTCGATCAAGGCCAAAGCCAAGAAGGCAGAGATGGACGCCGCCGACGCCGAGGAGGCGAAGGACTTCAAGAACGCCGCCAAGGCGTGCGCCGACGAGCGCCGCAAGCTGGGGACGAGCGCTTTCGCGATCAAGTACGGCACGAACGTGAACAAGCGCAACGCATTCGGGAAGTGCGTGGCGGCCAAGACCCGAGAGTCGCGGCCCTAGGCCCGGCTCCCAGGGCGGACCGTGCCAGATGCACCGTCCGTGGGCCAAGGCGAAGGGGGCTCCGCGCGCGGAGCCCCCTTCGCCATTCCTGAGCACGACTCGGCCACGGCCTGGGATGGTTGTTCCCACCGGGGTCGGGCACGCCGCCCTGGGGCGGCTCCCGCGACGAAGCTAGTTCGGGGACGGCTAGCCGAGAACCGAGACGGCCGTCCACACAAGCATCTGGCCGATGGCCAGGGCCGCGATCACGATCGCCGCGGTGGCCATGCCGGAGCCGGCGGCCCCGCGGCGGGCACGGATCCCGAGGACGATCGCCGCGACGCCCAGCGGCAGGCCGATCCACAGCCCGCCGGAGGGCAGGCTCCAGGCGATCGTCGAACCGGGCACGGCCAGCAGCGCGAGCACGAGCGCGAGAGCGGGACGGGGACGGTTGGCTGAGACGTCGACGGCGGGGCGGTTGAGCGTGCTGTCCATGACGTTCCTTTCGAGAGTTCGATTCGACCTCTCGAACCTATGGGCGAGCGGGCCGGTCCACATCGTCACCAGCACTGGACCCGGGCCTGTGCCAGTACCTCTGCCGGGTCAGTGCTGGCCCTGAGCTTCGCCCGCGCGGAGGTAGGCGATCACTGCGAGCACGCGCCGGTGAGCGTCGGCGTTCTCGGGGAGGTCGAGCTTCATCAGCACGTTTCGCACATGACTCTCGACCGTGCGCTCGGTGAGCACGAGGCGGGCGGCGATGGCGGTGTTGGTGAGGCCCTCCGCCATGAGCGCGAGCACCTCGCGTTCGCGCTCGGTCAGGTCGCCGAGGGCGTCGGACTCGCCTCCCACGAGCGATGCCACCACCTGAGGGTCCAGGGCCGAGCCGCCGCGCGCCACGCGCTCGGCTGCCTCCAGGAAGTCCCCCACGGCGAGCACCCGGTCCTTAAGCAGGTAGCCGAAGCCGCCCTGCACCACGAGGCCGACGGCTCCGGCCGCCTCCACATGTTGGGAGAGCACTAGCACCCCCACGTCCGGATGGGCGTCGCGAATCCAGCCGGCCGCGCGGATGCCCTCGTCGGTGAACGACGGGGGCATCCGGACGTCCACGACGGCGAGGTTCGGCTCGTGCTCGCTGACCGCGGCGCGGAGGCGGTCGGCGTCGTCGACGGCCGCGACCACATCGTGCCCGGCGTCCACGAAGAGCCGTCCGAGACCCTCGCGGAGCAGAGTCTGGTCTTCGGCGATCACGACTCGCATGGGAGCTCCGCGGTGATCACCGTTCCGCCCCCCGGTGGGCTCTCGACGCTCAGGCTCCCGCCCAGGGCGGCCACGCGGTCGGTCATGCCGCCGAGGCCGGAGCCCTCCGAGGTGTGCGCGCCGCCGACGCCGTCGTCCCGAACGCCGAGCACCAGACTGCCGTTTCGCCTCGCCGCGCTCAGGGTGACCTCGGATGCCTTCGCATGCTTGACGGCGTTGGTGAGTGCTTCGCTGGCCACGAAGTACGCGGCGGTCTCGAGCCGATCTTCGAAGCGCTCCCCGGTAACCTCGACCCTGGTGGGAAGCGGTGCGCGGGAGGCGAGCTCGCGCAGCGCCGGGCCCAGGCCTCCGTCGATGCTCGCGGGCCGCACTCCCCGAGCCAGCTCGCGCAGCTCCTCGATCGCCCCGGTCAGCTCGTTCACCGTGGCGTCCAACTCGAGGGCTTCAGGACTGGGCGCCGGAAGCCGGCCCTGGACGTGGCGGAGAGCGAGCCCGATCGTGACGAGGCGCTGCTGCGCGCCATCGTGGAGGTCGCGCTCGAGGCGCCGGCGTTCCTCATAGCCGGCCGTGACGATGCGCGCGCGCGATTGCTCGACCTCGGCCAGCCGGCGGCGCACCTCGACGCGCAGGCGCGCGATCTCGATCGCCAAGCCCGCGGCCTCGATCGCGCTTTCCAGCAGATCGGGCCGCTCGCCCAGCGCCCTGTCGTGCACCACGGTCGCGAGCTGCAGGTCCCCCCGTCGCACGGGCGTGCGCGCCCGCCCGGCCGCTGTCAGCTCGCCCACCGCGTGGCCGTCGGCATCGACGTGGATCGCCTCCGCCGGGAGCCAGAACAGCAGCTCGAGGCTCGGGTCGCCGATCGCGTCCGCCATCACCTCACCGGTGGCCTCGGGCACCGCGCGACCCGCCCGGAGCTCCTCGAGGAAGCGCTCGATCTTGCGCAGGCCCTCGTAGCGAGCCCGATCGAAACGCCGATCGACGAGCACCTGGACGCGCAAGCGCAACGGGCCGAAGACGAGCGCGACCACGAGCGTCGCCGCCGCCGTCGCAAGCGTCGAGCCCGAGCCGATCACCACCCCCAACGACAACGAGACAGCCGCGAAGATCGCCGCCAGCGCGGCCGACAGCGTGACGTAGACCAGCGTGCGGTTGATCAGCCGGTCGATCTCGTAGAGGCGGTAGCGCATCACCGCGATCCCGATGGCCACCGGTATCGCCGTGAGGACGAGGACGGTGCCGATGTCGGTCGCGAGGCCCTCCTTGCCCGTGATCGCGTTCTCGAGCACGCTGAGCACCACGGCCGCGGGAACGAACGAAGCCGCGTAGGCGAGCCACTTCATCTGCAGGCGCTCGACGCCGGCAGACCGCTTCATCCTCGTTCGCACGGCCAGGGCCGCCGCGACGAGCGCCGACAACGCCCCGAGACCGCTGATCATGAACGGGATCGAGATGACCGACTCCCGGAGCGTCGGGAGCGGGCTGGGGACGTCCTGGAACTGCTCGCTGTAGCGCTCCGCCCCGAGCAGCGACACGACGATCAAGGAGAAGAACGACGCCACAGCCACGGTGGCGATCCGGCGCCAGCGGGGCGACGGCAGCCGGCCGTCGGGAAACACGAACGCGATCGCGGTGACGCCGATGAACAGGGCGGGCCAGCCCCGCTCGCTCCACAGCACCGCCCACTCGGCCGCGGGCAGCGCTCCGGGGTTCTCCAGCACCGCGTAGTCGGCGTAGCTGTTGGCGAGCGCCATGAGGGTGAGCACGAGCCCGTTCGCGAGCAAC
>CAWEGB010000009.1:0-29914 GCA_963808545.1 uncultured Thermoleophilaceae bacterium
CTGACCCACGACGATGCCTCGGGCGCGCCCTGGCGCTGTATGGCGCCAGGGGCGCGCACCGCGGTCAGCGGAAGGCGTGCCGGTTGCCCCAGTGGGCGACGTTTCTCCCGATCTTCGCGCCCTCCGTGTCGGCGAATCGGAAGTGGATGCCGGACCAGATGCGGGCTTCGACGATGTCGTCTCGCATCTGCGAGAAGCTCGTGAACTGTCGCGTCACGCCGCCGGGGGTGGTGCCGCTGTACGTCGCCCGGTCCCGGCCGTAGAAGTCCTGCATCGTGTGCACGACGGCGCTGCCGAACGTTGATAGCCCGCTCGGGTGCTCGGGGTAGGGCGGGTTCGCGATCAGCGCCGTCCAGTAGGGGTCGGCCTTGGTGGCGCGGTTGCCGTCGCTCGCCGCCTCCCGGATCGCGTGGAACGGCCGCCAGAAGCTGTACTGGGCCTTGTCGCGCCAGGTGACGATCAGCGCGTCGGCGGCGTTCGTGTACACGCGCGCGAGCAGCCGGGCGTGGTCGGCCAGGCTGCCGCCCTGGGTGTCCGCGACCGAGCGGATGATGCTCGACATCGTCGCGGTCGCGTTGGTCAGGCCCCAGTACTCGGCCGCCGCCGTCTGGTCGGCCGTCCGGGTCGGGCTGGTCGCCGACCCGATCGCCTTCACCTCCTTGAAGTCAGCCGCATACGCCCGCGAGCCGAGGCGGTGGGGTGGCCGGCCGCGGAACAGGTCTGCGTCGCGCAGCACGAACGGTGTGACGTCCTTGAGCCAGGCCGCCGGGTCAGTCACCGTCGCCGGCGGCACCAGCCGCCAGCCGCCCGGCAGGGTCGACTCCGCGAAGCGGAACGGGCCGAAGCGACCGTCCCCGGCGCGCGCCGCGAGCAACTTGGTCGCGGCGGCTACGCCCGTGGCGATCCCGCCGGCCTTCGCCCGCCCATCCGGGATCGGCAGGAGCGTCGCCTGGTAGGCGGCCTCGATCACGGGCATGCGGGCGGCGGGAATCCCGAGCCCGCCGTTGACGAGCACATGACGCGCCGCGGCCGCGACGGCGGCGTCCTGTGAGTACCAACGCTTGGCCCTGGGCGAGGAGACGTACGGCTCGTGGCAGCGGTCGATCGCGTTGACCGCGTCGTAGACAGCGCCGTGGACCATCGCCAGGTGCGCAGTCGAGACCGCCCCCTGGCCGGCGCCCGGGGGCGTCGCCGTGCCGGGCGACTGCAGCGCCGCGGCGGCGACCTGGTTCCAGTCGGTGACGGTGTCCGCGCGGGCCGGAGCGGCCATCGCGAGCACCGAGAACACGGCGAACACGCCGAACGCCGTCAGGGCGAGCAGCGAACGCCGGCGCCACATCGGGTGCACCGAGTTACGACACGCGAAACCGTGCATCATCAGCTCCTCATCCGTAGACCGGGCCAGAGCCAGCGGCGCCGGTTGATAAGCAGTCAGACCCCGGTAGCCGATACCGTATACGCTACCGCGATTTCGATGCCACTATCTCAATCCACCCGCTGGTTGTCAACACCTGTCGTCGCTTGAGCCCGCGGGCGTGGCCACGGGCTGGCTAGAGTTCCGCCCGTGGCGCTACACGCGACGACGATCCGCTTCGCAGACCGCGCCTATACGACGATTGCTCGCGCAGCAGATTCGCAGGGGATCAGCGTCTCACAGTACGTCCGGGAGGCGGCCCTGATCCGCGCGGTCCTCGACGAGTTGGACTCCGCCGAGGAGGCGCTCCACACCGCCCACGACCTGCTCGCCATCGCCCGCGAAGTCCGCCGCCTCGCCGAAGTCGACCCGCCCGGGCCGCCGCGGGCGAACGCAGGCCGCCAACGTTCCGCTCCTAGGAACGCACCGGCGGGCTAGGACCGCGGGCGGCGGACCAGGACGATCGTCCTGCGAGCCGGGCCGAGCCTCGTCCCGAGCTGCGAGCGAGCGGTGACGGTCACTTTCGCCCGTACGCGCCTGCCACGACGAAGCGCCTTGAACGCTGCCCGCCGCGCTCGGGGGGTGATCCTCAAACGCAAGGTCACGCGCCGGGCCCGCGCCGGCTTCCTGGCGGGCTTGAGCGTGAAGACCTTTCTGCGCTTGCCCCGCTTGCCCCGCTTGACGACGAGCTTGCCGCGCGCCCTCACGCTCAGGCACCGAGTGCACGACACCCTGACCACCACGCGCCTGCGGAGCCGTTGGCGCTTCTTGGTGCGGGTGAGGGCCAACCTACCGGCGCGCCCTCCCGTGCCGCCCGGCGGCTGAGCCATGGGCGGCGTCAGCCGCAGCACGACCGGCGCCCCGGCCAGCTCGACCGGGATCCGCTTCGGGTCAGTCCAACGGGCCCGCTCGGCGTTCGATTCGACCGGATCGAAGCGCTGGGCCAGCGCGAGCGGCTCGCCGAGCACCACGTCGAGCTGATCGGCTGCCGGGAAGAGGTCGCGACGTGCGAGCCGATCCCAGACGCTCACCTCGCGCCACAGCACGAGCGCGAACGTGCCGTCCGCTGAGCGCAGCAACAGCTGGCGAAGGTCGGGCGGCGCGCCGTGGAGGCCAAGGCGAAGGGCGCCCGGAGATGGGACCGGCGCCGAGCCGCCGCCTGCGGCGCGGAGGAGGTTGCGAAGCGCGAGGAAGGCGGGCTTGGGAGACAGGTCGGCCCGGAGAAGCCCGAACGAGTTCTCCAGGAGAGAGACTCCGCGCGCTTGGCGCTCGGTTTCCGACCACGCGTCCGCCAGTTCGTAGATGTAGGTGCGCTCCACGCCGCCTCGAAAACCCTCGAGTGCGAGCCGCGGGGTGTAGATGCCGATCGCCCGCTCGGAGGTGGGGTGATGACCGCTCGTCGTCGCGAGGTCGGAGTGGTATCCGACCTCGGTGGCCACGATCGGCTTGCTTCCGGAGGTGGGCGCCGCGCGCCCGCGCTCGACGTCGAGGTTGTGGAGCGGCGTGCCGCCGCCGGGGTACGGATGCATGTTGCCGCGGTCGAGGGTTGAGGACAGATCGCCTAGCAGCGGCCGGTTTGTGTGGTGCACCAAAGCGGGTCCGAACACCGGTAGGTGCGCCAGCCGGGAATCGCTCTTGACGCGCGAATACAGCTGCTGCTGGTAGACGCGCGTCTCCCCCAGCCAGTCCGAGACACCGGCCTCTACGTCGGGCTCGTTGGGCGCCTCGACCGAGACCACCGCACGGCGCAGGCGGCTCCCGATGGCCTCCATGTTCTCGTGCATGCGCGCGGCGCCGTCCTTGAGGTCACCGGCGATCAGGTGCGCCCTGATGCCGGCGGCGGCCAGCGTCTGCAGCCGCGCGATCTGGCTCTGGCAGGGCGCGCACAGACCGTCGCGTACGTAGCGCACGCCCAGCTCGCGCAGGCGCGCCAGGATCACGTCGAAGCGGTCGTACGAGGAGCCGCCGAACAGCAGGTGCACGTTCACACCAAGCGAGTCGCCGAAGGCCCGCGCCGACTGCGCCGGCACAGCGGGCAGGTTCGGGTAGGGGCTTCCGCCCTGGGCGGCTGCAGGCAAAGGCTGCCATCCCCAGGCGACTAGCGAGAGGATGGAGGCGATCAACAGGCGGCGAGCGATGAAGCCGGAGGATGACAGCACCCCCACTGCGGCCGCCTGACCGCTTCTGCAGACTTAGGCGCGCACGGGCAGGCGAGCGCGAACGGTGGTCCCGTGCGCCGGCCGGGCTCTCCACCTCGAGGGCGCCGTCCAGGGCGCCGACGCGGTCGGCCAGCCCGCGCAGGCCTGAGCCGCCGGACACGTCGGCGCCGCCGGTCCCGTCGTCTGCGACCTCGACGCACAGCAGACCGTCTCGGCGCTCCACGCGCACGACCGCCATCCCGGCGCGCGCGTGGCGGGCCACGTTGGTCAGCGCCTCCGACACGACGAAGTAGGCGGCGGCCTCCACCGCCTCCGGCGCTCGCTCGGCCTCCCTGGCCTCGACCGTGACGGGCAGCGGCGCCCGCTTCGCCAACGCCTCCAGCGCGGCCACGAGCCCACGGTCGGTGAGCACCGGCGGGTGGATGCCGCGGGCCAGCTCACGCAGCTCCTCGGTCGCGTCGGCCAGCTCGTGCGCGGCCTCGTCGAGGAGCCCGGTCGCACCCGCGGGATCGCTCTGCAGCTTCGAGCGCACCAGCCGCAGCTGGAGCGCTACGGCGACGAGGCGCTGCTGCGCGCCGTCGTGCAGGTCGCGTTCCACGCGGCGGCGCTCGGCGTAGCCCGCTTCCACGATGCGGGCCCGCGACTCGCGCAGCTCGTCCAGGCGCGCCTGCAGCTCGGCGTCGAGGCGCACGTTCTCGTCGGCCACCACATCGGCCTCCCAGAGCTTCGAGCGCAGCACGCCCAGCAGGAACGCGTAGGGCACCGTCGCGAGCACCGCCAGAGCGGCGGCGAAGAGGTAATCGTCGAAATTGCCCTCCTCCGGTGCCACGTTGGTGGCCAGCACCGCGATGATCAGCAGCAGCGTCGCACCGCCCGCCCACCAGACCGGCGCTTCGCGGACGCGATCATTCGGGTCGTCGGACTCGTGACGG
Source organism: uncultured Thermoleophilaceae bacterium (assembly GCA_963808545.1). Classification (GTDB taxonomy): domain Bacteria; phylum Actinomycetota; class Thermoleophilia; order Solirubrobacterales; family Thermoleophilaceae; genus JACVRW01. The sequence continues at coordinate 4,506 of CAWEGB010000009.1, forward strand.
CGGCGCACCAGTCGCCAGATCAGCGCGCCGAGGACGACCGCGGCGAGTGCGCTCTGGATCGTGACCAGCACGTCGAGCAGGTCCTGGTTGTTCCAGATCAGCAACGGGTTGTCCGGGCAGTCCGGGCAGTCGTCGGACACCGCCGGATCGAAGAACAGGATTCCGATCGGCGGCGTGACCGTGGTCACGAGGTAGCCGAGCCCCACGAACACGCGGTCCGAGCGGCGCTGCAGCCGCCCGCTCGGGAACGCGAACAGAAGGTGGGTGAGGATGGCGAACGGGAGCCCGTTCAGCAGCGTCCCGGCGATGAACACGCCGGCCACGTTCGAGGCCGACAGGCCGGCGAGCACCCAGCTGAACGCGAGCGCGACCATCAGCGGCCCGGTGAGGTTGTCCGGGCGGCGGTCCCATGCGTACAGGCCCGTGCCGAGAAACGACCAGGCCACGAGCAGCGACAGTCCCGCCATCAGACCCCTGAGGTTGGTGTGGTCGCTGGTGGCGATCACCACCGTCATCGGGATGCCGATGACCACCCCCGCCACGCCCAGCCCGATCAGGGCACGGCGTAGGGGATTCATGGGTTGCGCAGTCACCCTGCCGCAATTGTCGTGTCAGGCCGGGCTGCGCGCCAGGCCGGGCGCGCTCGGGCCTAGAGTCAGTTCAGCTCTTCGCGGCGGCCTTGAGCCGCCGCGAAGCTCTCAGGGCCAGCTTCGTCTGCTTGTCCGGGCCGAACGTGACCCAGCTGACACCAATCTCAGCGACCAGCTGCACTAGAGCGACCAACCACATCCCGAGACCTCCTCCAGTTTGAACGGAGAAGGTTTCTCCCGCCTCGGGGGCCGACGACACCGGGCTCGACGAGCCGTTCTGACGATGCCATCCGTCCGGGGATACTTCCCTTCGGCCCCGAACGATACCGGCCGGAACCCACCAAGTCGAGACGCTCAGCGGCGATGCTCCACGAACGCCTGGCCCGGCTCCGAGATCTCGCCGGCCTCGAGCTTGCGGCTCCGCTCGAGCTCGGCGTTGAGCTCGGCTCCGAGCAGGATGAAGATGTTCGACAGCCAGAGCCAGAGCAGGAAGATGATCGGGCCGGCGAGCGCGCCGTAGGTCTTGTTGTAAGAGGCGAAGTTCGACACGTAGAACGCGAAGGCCGCCGAGCCGATCACCCAGCCGAGCACGGCCAGCAGCGCTCCGGGCGAGAACAGGCGGAACGGGAGCTTCACGTTCGGAGCGCCCCAGTAGAGGAACGCGAGCAGAACGCTGACGAGGAACAACAGCACCGGCCACTTGGCGACGCCCCAGACGTCCACTGCCGTATCGCCCACCCCGATCAGGTCGCCGGCCTCCTTGGCGAGACCACCCGTGAGCGTCACCGAGAACGCGACGATGCCGGCCAGCACCATGAGAATCAGCGTGAGGCCCACGCGCAGGGGCAGTCGCTTGGTGATCGATCCGGCGTCGTCGATGTCGTAGATCGAGTTCGACGCGCTCATGAAGCCGTTGACGTAGCCCGACGACGCCCAGATCGCGCCCGTCAGACCGATCACGAAGGCGGCGCCGGAGGCGCTTCCGGCACCCTGGAGGTTTCTGATCGCGTCGCTGAGGATCTCCTGTGCCGGGCCGGGAGCCACCTGTTCGAGGTTCTCGAGGAGCGTGTCCGTGGCGGACTGGCCGATGAGGCCGAGCGCCGAAACCACCACCAGCAGCGCGGGGAAGATCGCCAGCACGCCGTAGTAGGTGAGGGCGGCCGCCCAGTCGGTGAGCTTGTCCTCGCTGAACGCCTTGACGGTGCGCTTGAGCGCGCCCTTCCAGGAACGGGACGAGAGGTCGGTGAGGCTGTCGGGAGCGTCGCCGTCAGCCGTCTTGCCTTCGGAAGTGGCGATGGTCGTCCCCTCCCGGATGACCGACGAATGCTTGCTCAGACGAGCCTAGCGCCGGGGCGCGTCGAGCTTCACGCCGACCTCGTAGTGCACGACCGAGGTGCGCTGGCCCATCGCGCCCGGGACGGGAGGACTCATCGCGTTCAGGGTCTGGTCCCCCTGGCGCAGGTCGTCCTCGGTATCGAACAGCGTGATGTTCATCATGCGGCCTTCGTCTGCGCTGTGGAGCAGCATCAGCCCCACCGCCGGGACACCCTCCGGCGGCCCTGATTCGGCGCGCTGCTGGATCTCCTCGACCACCTGCTTGATCTGCTCAGGGTCGCCCCCTTCGAACGTTGCCACTCGTGCGTGCATGCGGCCTCCTGTGGTAGCGGTGACGTGCGCGCCGAGCGTCTCACCGCCGGCCCGGCGCCGCAAGCGGCGGCTTGAACGAGCGTCCGCCGCGACGACCGCCTATCCGGGCGGGGGCAGGCAACTTCGCCGTGGACGCCCAGGGCTGGACGGGCTCTCAGAGTTCGTGCGATGTTCCGGTCGGCGGGCTGTGCACCGCATCCACCACCTACGAGCCCGGCGTGGGCAGCCCGGCCGGCGACCGCGCGCGCGTGGTGGGCCGGCGCACGCGCAGCCTGGCGTCGCTCGGTAGACCGAGTGCGGCGAGTCGAGCGCCAACGCTGAACGGCAGGGTGTGGCGCGGCGCAGAGCCGCCGCGCCACACTCCCGGCCGCGCGTGAGGGGGGTTCTCCGTACCTCTAGACGCCTGTTGGCCGCATGGTTCGGAGGCCGCGGCGCGGCGATCCTCAAGGCGTTCCCGAAACTGAGGATTGACCGATGAGCTCCACCACCACAGCCCCCACCCCCGCCCCGCGTGCCTCCTTCTCGAGCGCGCGAGCCTGGTTTGCCGCCCAGGGCCTGACGAGACCGCGCGAACATCGAGTGCTGTCCGGCGTCTCGGCCGGCCTGGCGCGGCGCTACGGAGTCGACCGCTTCGTGATGCGCCTCCTGATGGTCGCCGGCGTCCTGTTGCTCACGCCGCTGATCTACGTGGCGCTGTGGGTGCTGATGCCGAAGGAGAATGCGCCGGACGACCCAGCAGTAGCATCGGCCGCCGATGATCGAGGCCATCTCACCCATGCCCGCCGGCACGCTTGGCTTCCGCCTCTGGGGGAGGATCGAGCGGGCCGACTACGCCGACGTGCTCGTCCCGGCCCTCACCAAGGCAGCCGAGAACGGAGCTGAGATGCGAACGCTCTTCCTGGTCGACGAGCTCGAGCGGATGGATCCCGGCGCCCTGTGGGCCGACGCCAAGGCGGGCTTCGACATGACCGTCGCGCATCGGGCGAACTGGAAGCGCACCGCGTTCGTGAGCGATCAGACCTGGCTGGTCGAGTCGGCGCGGCTGTTCGGCTGGATGATTCCCGGCGACTTCAGGACCTTTCCGGTGGCCGAGGTCGATCAGGCCAAGACGTGGGTGGGCGAAGCCGCACCGCTCACCGCCTGAGCACGCTCACCCGAACCGCGGCAGCACGTCGCGCGTGTACGCCTCGAAGAACTCGTCGTGGTTGCCGCCCACCTGCTGCACGTAGAGCTCGTCGACGCCGGCGTCCGCGTACTCCTGAAGGTGAGCCACGTGGCGGTCGAGATCGGGGCCGCAGGGCATGGACTCGCCGATCATCTCCTCGGTGACGAGTGAGCTGGCCTGCTCGAAGTGCTCGGGTGTGGGCAGCACCTGGGCCAGCTCGCCGGGCAGCCCGTCGTTGGGCCAGAGCCGATGGGCGGTTCGGCGCGACTCGGTCTCGTCGGAGCCGAAGCAGACCTTGGCGCCCGCCTGAACCGGCTTTCCCGCGCCACCGCTCGCGCGATAGAGCTCGATTGCCTCCTTATCCGCAGAGGCGGTGCAGAAGCCGTCGCCGATGCGCCCGGCCACCTCGATCGACTTGGGACCGAAGCCGGAGATGAGCACCGGCGGCGGCTCCTCCGGGAGGGTGAACAGCTTGGCGTGGCGGCTGCGGAAATGTATGCCCTCGTGACTGACCACCTCGCCGGTCCAGAGCCGGCGCATGAGCCCCACCGCCTCCTCGAGCATCTCGAGCCGAACGTCGGCCTCCGGCCAGTCCTGACCAAGGATCTGCTCGTTGAGCGCCTCGCCCGTGCCCACACCGAACCCGAAGCGCCCGGGCAGCAGGGTCGCCGACGTCGCGGCCGCCTGCGCCGTGATCACGGGATGGATCCGCATGATCGGACAGGTCACCCCGGTGGTCACCGGGACCCGCGACGTGACCTGGGACAGTGCGCCTATGACCGCCCACACGAATCCGGCGTTGCCCTGCTCGTGGGTCCATGGGTGGAAGTGGTCCGAGATCCACAGCGCGTGAAAGCCGGCCTCCTCGGCCGCGCGAGCCTGGGCGATCAGCTGGACGGGCGTGTACTCCTCGCCGGAGAGAAAGAAACCGATCTTCATGGCCTCCCGGTGCCCGGACGCCGCGACTCCACGCTAGTTCTGGCGCGAGCGACGGCCTAGAACGCCGGACGTGGCATGCTGCCCTCGAAGCGCTCCAGGCCGTCGTCGGGAATCGGCTCCCACACCGCCGCGCTGGCCACGTGGGCGCGCCAGCTCGGCCGCACTCCCGGGTCGCCGTCGAAGGCGGGCAGCCGGACGCTCATCTGGCTGTGGTCGTCGGGGTCGCGGCTGAACAGGTGCGCCCCGCAGTTGCGGCAGAAGCACTTCTCGAACCCACCGTCGGGGTGGCGCCAGGCCTGGACCAGGTCCTCTCCCTGCACCAGCCGGAAGGTGCGGCCGTCGATCCGGGCCTGCGCGGACGAGCCCGAGCCGGTGCGACGCTGACAGCGCGTGCAGTGGCAGTAGCCGGCAGCGGGGGCCGGCTCGGTGAGCTCGAAGCGCACGCCGCCGCAGAGGCAGCCGCCGGAAGTCGAGGGGGCGTCGTTCACCGTGGGAATTCTCGCACTCAGCCCTGCTTACCAAAGCTTTGCCTTGACCTGGGCCGGTGCTTGATGGCCTCCGAGCACACTCGTCGTGTCAATCGATGGAGGTCATTGAAATGAGACGCAGGCTTTCCGTACTCATCATCCTCGCCGCCGCCTCGGTGGCGGCCATCGCCTCCGGCCCCGCCGGCGCCGCGGCCCCCTCGGGCACCGCTGCTCTGCGCGAGTTCGACGGCACGGTCATCTCCAAGAACAGCGCCGCGCGCTCCTTCCGGCTGCGCGACGACGAGAGCGGAACCTTCCGGGTGTTCGTGAACCGCAACACGCGCTTCGAGCGGATCGCCGGCTTCGCCGGGCTCCGAGTGGGCGCGCGCAACATCGAGGCCAAGGTGCGCCGGCGAAACGGCCGCTGGGTGGCCGTCGAGGTGGAGCGCTCGGGCCGCGTGGACGACCGCAGTGGCGGTGACGACGACCGCGGCGGAAGCGACGACGACTGACCCGCTTGGACGGGTGGCGCTCCTAGGGGTTGAGCGCCACCCGCCGCAGGTAGGGCACCAGCCGCCTCACGAACTCGTTGCGTGGGGCGGCCGAGTTGGGATCGTTGTGGGAGTAGGTGGCCGCACGGTTGACGAGCGTCAGCCGCCGGCGCGGGATGCCCGACTGCTCGGCCAGTGCACGGGCGGCCGCCAGCACACGCTCGCCTCCGAGCTGTGCCCCGAAGGCGTAGATGCGCAGGTCGCCGAGATCGTCACCGTGGGTGGCGCTCACGTCGAGCACCTGTTGCGCCGGGTTGGCGTTGCCGGCGGCCACGGCACCTGAGTCGATGGAGAGCCGGCGCGGGTGATACCACGCGGTGCCGTCCTGGCTCCTCAGTCCGGCACCGGAGAACATGGCCGCGTAGCGCTGCACCGGGGTGAGCGCGCCGGCCCGCACCCAGCCGCGTGGGTCTCCGGCATCGGCGAGACGGCCGAGATGAGCCTGGGCCGCGGCGAGATTGGGCGGCGAGCTGTCGCTGTCCAGCGAGTAGCCGTAGCCGGCCTCGTTCGTGACCCTCACGGGCGCATTCAGGTTGCCCGGCAGCAGGGGCCAGTCCTGCAACGGCGAGGGGGCATCGGGCTCGATGCGGGCCAGGGTCGAGCCGACGATGTTGAACAGCCCGGCGAAGGGCGCGGTGATACCACCGAAGGCCAGCCAGGGTGACTCGCCGGCAAGCTCTTGGAGCGACTGGGTCGCCTCTGCGGGGCTGACGGGCACCACGTTGCTGCCGCCGTCGATGTAGACGAGGCCGCCCAAGCCGGTGGCGCCCGCGCGACCGTTGAAGTCCCAGGTGGCGTAGGCCGTGGTGATCGAACCGCCGAGCGAATGACCGCCCACCACCACCTCGCCGCCGCGCCGCTGGGCCTTCTTGACCACGCGGCGCAGGTCCTCGACGGTCACGCGCATGCCCCACTCCCGCGCAAACGGGACCGACGAATCCGGCACGGCCGTGTAGTGATCGGTGACCGCGGGATCGGTCAGGTAGCCGAGGTAGTAGTCGAACAGCCGCTGGCCGCTGGCCTGGCCCGACTTGGCCAGGTTGGCCATCGAGTGATCCTCGAGCAGGTTCTCGCGGCGGTTGACCGCCCACACCTGCCAGCCCGGAGCCTGCCGCGCGACGGTGCGCGCCAGCGGGGCGAAGTAGGCCGCGCTCGCCGAGGTGCCGGGGTTCAGGACGAGCACGTTCTTGGCGCGGGGCGAGCCCACCTTGAGGATGCCCACCTTGTTGTACTTGGCCGGCGTGCCGGCGGCGGGGAAGCCCTTGATCCGCTCGAACGACACCTTCGCGCCGGCCGAGGGCGCGAATCCGGCCAGCAGAATTCCCATCACCAACCCCAACACCGCCGCCCGGCGGCCTACCGCGATGCTCCGGCTCACTCCGATCCCCCCTGTGAAACTTGCAGCGTCGCTGCGAGAAGTTAGCGGTTGGGGGCCCGCCCAGTCGTCCTGGAGCAGGCGATTCGTCGGAGAGGCCCGAGCGGCCCCCGGCGATGGCCAGCCCGCCGCCGATGACGGCGGAGATGACCACGGAGACCATGGCCTGGTTGGTGAAGTAGATCTGCCAGCGCCCCCGGGTCGACGGCCATGTTGCGCAGCGCCACCTTGCCGGAGTCGCTCGGCGCGAGCATGAAGTAGTGCCCGCGCTCCGGGACGGCCTGCTCGACGTAGTACTGGCGGATGCGTCCGATCGCCCGGGCGTAGAAGAAATCTTCGATCGAGTCTCGAGCACGCGCACGAACGTCGCGAAGCCCAGCGAACCCCAGCGCGAACAGGGTGCTCGACACCGAGGCCAGGGGAAGAGCGCCGAGCGGCCGGCGCTGTCGCTCACCGTTGTGGAGCGCGCTGCCTGGAAGCCGCGCCGCGCTCGCCGTCCGCCATCGCGGCCCGATACGACGCGCGTCAGCGACTGCCTGCCGGGTTGCCGCGCAGCACCAGCCTCAGCGTCTCCGGCGGGCCGCGCCAGTGCCTGCGCACCAGCTCGGGGCCGGTGGCGGTGAGCACCACGCGCAGCACCAGGGCCACCACCAGCACGTCGTCGAGCGCTCCCACCACCGGGATGAAGTCCGGGACGAGATCGAACGGCAGCGCGAGGTAGGCGAGCCCAAGGAGCAGGAGCAGCTTCGCGACGCGCGGCACATCGGGGTCGCGGGCCAGCCGGCCGAAGAGGCCGAGCGCGTCCGGAATCAGGCGGGCATAGGCGATCGCCTCGCGCCGCCGCGCCGCGATCAGCAGCGCCCCGAGGAAGACCAGATAGACGAGCAGACAGGCGCCGAACGCGATGGCCAGAGTGGTCAGGCTCATGCCGCCGCCTTCGAGCGCACCTGGCGGCTGGTCAAGAAGGCGCCGATCAGCACGAGCGCGGTTCCCAGCACGGCGGTGGCCTCGATCGACTCGTCGAGGAGCAGGGCACCCAGCACGATCGCCACCACGGGGATGAAGTAAATCGTGACCGACCCGCGCGTGGCGCCGACCCGGCCGAGCAGGGTCGAGAAGGCCACGAAGGCCACGCCGGTGCCAAGCGCGCCGAGCGCCACCATCGCCGCCAGGCTCGACCAGGCGAACTCCGAGTCGGTGGCGCCCACCGCGGCGGCCGGCGCCAGCAGCACGAGCGCCACGGCCTGGGCGCGCAGCAGCACCGGGAGCGAGCCGTTGCGGCGGCTGAGCGGGCCCAGCAGGTTGAACGCACAGCCGTAGAGGAAGGTGGCCAGCAGCACCAGCAGGATGCCCACGGTGGTGGACTCGCCCTCCCCGATCGACGGCGCGGTGATGGCCACCACGCCCAGGAAGCCGATCAGCAGCCCGGCCGCCTGGATGCGGCCCGGCAACGCGCGCACCACCACGGCGGCCACGAGCGCGGTGAACAGCGGCGCGCCGGCGTTGATCATCGCTGCCAGCGACGACTCGATCCACTGCTGCGCCACCGCGAACAGCACGAACGGGATGGCGATCCAGATCACCCCGAGCAGGGCGATCGGCTTCCACTCCGAGCGCGGAACCGCCCGGCGCGCGGCGGGCAGCATGACGAGAGTGAGTGCGCCGAAGAACACGCGCGCGAAGGCCACCACCGGCGGAGCGAAATGCTCGAGCCCGATCTCGATGAACAGGAACGAGGCGCCCCAGAGCGCAGCCACGACCGCCACCAGGCCCCAGTCCGCGGGAGCGAAGGCCTGCCCTTCGTCCGGCGTGACTGCCGTGGCCCGCTGATCAGCCTGTGTGGACGTGGTCACGGCCCACGAGGCTAGAACGCGCCGCTAGGGTCGCCTACCCATGGCGAGCGCCGGCGCCACCCCCACCGTAGGCCCGCTTCTGCGCGAGTGGCGCGAGCGGCGGCGCCTGAGCCAGATGGACCTGGCCGCGGATGCCGGCGTGTCCGCGCGGCACCTGAGCTTCGTGGAGACCGGCCGCTCGCGGCCGAGCCCCGACGTGGTCCTCCAGCTGGCCGAGCGCCTGGAGGTGCCGCTGCGCGACCGCAACCGCCTCCTGCTCGCCGCCGGCTACGCGCCGGTCTACCAGCAGCGCGAGCTCGCCGATCCCGAGATGGAGCCGGTGCGCGAGGCGATCGCCCTGATCCTCGACGGCCACGATCCCTATCCGGCGGTGGTGGTCGACCACGCCTGGGAGATGCTGGCCGCCAACCGGGCCGTCCAGCTCCTGATGGCCGGGGTGGCGCCGCACCTGCTCGAGCCGCCCGTGAACGTGCTGCGCGTGAGCCTTCATCCGGAGGGAGCGGCGCCTCGCATCGCCAACCTGGCCGAGTGGCGCGCCCACCTGCTCGACCGGCTGGCCCGCCAGATCGCCCTGAGCGGCGGCGACCCGGCGCTCGCCACGCTGCACGAGGAGCTGAGCGGCTATCCGGCCCCCGAGCACGAGCCGCCCTCGCACCACCAGGAGATCGCCGTCCCCCTCCGCCTGCGCACGGAGGCCGGCGAGCTGGCCTTCATCAGCACGGTCTCCACCTTCGGCACGGCCGTGGAGGTCACGGCCAGCGAGCTCTCGATCGAGTCGTTCTTCCCGGCCGACCGGCACACCGCCGAGACGGTCCACGCCTTCGTCGAGCGCCTACCTCCCAGGTAATCGACGCGCCCACCGAGTCGCGGCATCCTCGGACGCATGAACACGCTCCGTCTCGTACTCAAGCTCGATGCCGTGGTCACCGGCGTGAACGGCGCCGCCTACCTCGCCCTGGCCGGACCGCTCGAGGATCTGCTCGGCCTCGACGCCTCGGTGCTGCGCCCCATCGGGGCCTTCCTGCTCGTCTTCGCGGCCGCCGTCTGGTTCGTGGCCACGCGCCCAACCATGTCGAGAGGCGTCGTTCTGGCCGTGGCCATCGCGAACGTCGACTGGGCGATCGGCTCGCTGGTGCTGGCCACGCTCAGCCCCGACGACGTGACCACCGTGGGCACGGTGTGGATCGTGCTTCAGGCGCTGGTGGTGGCGGTGTTCGCCGGGCTTCAGGCCCGGCTGAGCTCGGCGGCGGCCGGCGCGGCCAAGCCGAGCTCCTCGGCGATCAGCTCGTAGGAGCGCCGGCGCTCCTCGTGGCCGTGGGTGATGGTGAGGATGGCCAACTCCTCGGCACCGTACTCGGCGGCCACCTCCTCGAGGCCCGCGCGCACCGTGGCGGGCGAGCCGATGATCGCGCGGCGACCGGAGCCCTCCGCCGGCTTCTGGCGCGTCTCCAGGTAGCGCAGGGCCTTGTCCACCGGCGGGATCTCCACCAGCTGCCCCTGGCGCAGGAGCGAGAGCATCATGCGGCTGGGGGCGGCCAGCCGCTCGGCCTCCTCGTCGGTCTCCGCGCAGATCGCGATCACGGCGGCCATCACCAGCGGGGCGCCCAGGCGCTCTGAGTCGACGAAGCGGCCACGGTAGTCGGCGGCGATCGCCGCGCCGTTGGGGTTGATGAAGTCGGCGAACGAGTAGGGCAGCCCCAGCTCCGCCGCCCAAATGGCGCTCTGGGGCGACGAGCCGAGCAGCCACACCTCGGGGCGCTCGGGACGGCCGGGCAGGCTGCTCGCCAGGCGGGCGAAGGGATGCTGCGCGGCCAGGCGGCCCTCGAGCAGGCCGAGCAGCTCCACCAGCTGCTCGGGGAAGTCGTCCATCGGGCGCTGGCGGCGGTCGCGCTGCAGAGCGATCGTGGTCACCGGGTCCGTGCCGGGCGCCCGCCCCAGCCCGAGGTCGATGCGCTCGGGATGGAGCCCGCTCAGCATGCTGAACTGCTCGGCCACCTTGAGCGGGCTGTAGTGAGGCAGCATCACTCCGCCGCTGCCCACGCGGATCCGCGTGGTGGCCGCGGCGATGGCCTCGATCAGCACCTCGGGCGCCGCGCAGGCCAGCGCGGGCGTGCCGTGATGCTCGGCCACCCAGTGGCGGTGATAGCCGAGCTCGTCGGCCAGCCGGCCGAGATCGACGCTGTTGCGCAGGGCGTCGGCGGCGGTCGCGCCCTCCGAGATCGGAGCCTGGTCGAGGACGCTCAGGCGCATGGTGATCTCGAGATTAGAGGGTGAGTAGCGTAGGCCCGGTGGGAAGGGTCGCGCTGGTCACAGGAGCGAATCAGGGCCTGGGCCTCGCGCTCGTTCGTGGTCTCGCCGAGCACTTCGACGGGAAGAGGTGACCGCGTCTACCTGACCGGGCGGGATGCGGAGCGAGTGGAGCGAGCCGCCGCGGAGCTGGGCGACGCCGGCCTGAGCGTGATCCCCGAGCTGATGGACGTGTCCGACGCGGACTCGGTCGCGCGGCTCAGCGAGCTCGCCGGCCCGGCCGACGTGGTGATCTCGAACGCGGCGGCGCGGATCGTGCGGGACGTGCCCTTCCGCGAGCAGGTCCGTGCCTTCGTGGATACCAACAACCACGGCACCACGCGCATGCTGCGCGCCTTCGGCCCGCGGCTGGCCCCGGGCGGGCGCATGATCGTCGTGGCGAGCTCGTTCGGCACGCTGCGCGAGCTGCCGGCCTCTCTGCACGACCGGTTCGAGACGGACTCGCTCGAGCAGATCGACGACGTGATGGACGACTACGTCTCGGCCGTCGAGCGCGGGGAGGCGGAGGAGTGGCCGAGCTGGATCAACATTCCGTCGAAGGTGGGCCAGGTGGCCGCCATGAGGGCGTCAGGGCGCACGCTGGCGCCGGACCGTTTCGTCGCCGCCGCCTGCCCCGGCCTGGTGGACACCGAGGCCTCTCGTCCCTGGTTCGAGGACATGTCGGTCGCGCAGGCCCCGGCCGAGGCGGCGGTCGACGTGTTGCGGCTGGCCACCGGCCCGCTCGACCCGCGGTGGCGGGGCGAGCTGGTGCAGCACCTGAAGGTGCTGCCGTGGCGCTGATCTAGCGGCGCCGCACCTCGGGCTCGAGGGCCGGGTTGGTCCAGCCCTGGTCGTCGGGGTTGACGTTCCGCCCCGGCGCGACGATCTCGTCGATCCGGTCGAGCACGTCATCCGACAGCTCGACCTCGGCCGCGGGCAGCTGCGACTCGAGGTGCTCCATCGTGCGCGGGCCGATGATCGCCGCGGTCACCGCGGGATGGCGGATCACGAAGGCCAGCGCCATCTCGATCAGGGAGATGCCGGTCTCGTCGGCCAGGCTGCCCAGGGCGTCGGCCGCGTCGAGCTTGGCCTGGTTCTCGGGCAGCGACAGGTCGTAGCGGTCGGGGAGCATCTGGGAGCGGCGCGAGCTGAGGTCGTCGGCGCCCTTGCGCCACTTGCCGGACAGCCAGCCACCGGCGAGCGGACTCCAGGGGATCACGCCCATGCCGTAGCGCCGGCAGACCGGCAGCAGCTCGGCCTCCACGCCGCGGTGCAGCAGCGAGTACGGGGGCTGCTCGCACACGAAGCGCTCGCGACCCCGCTTCTCGGCCACCCACTGCGCCTCCACCACCTGGCTGGGCGGGAAGGTCGAGCTGCCGATGTAGCGGACCTTGCCCGCGCGCACGAGGTCGGTGAGCGCGCCGAGTGTCTCGTCGATGTCGGTGTCGATCTCCGGGCGGTGGACCTGGTACAGGTCGATCCAGTCCGTGCCGAGCCGGCGCAGGCTGTTGTCCACCTCTCGCATGATCCAGCGGCGCGAGTTGCCGAACTCGTTGGGGTCGTCGCCCATCTTGCCGTGGAACTTGGTGGCCAGCACGACGTTGTCGCGGCGGCCGTCCGTCCAGCGCCTTGCCGACGATCTCCTCGGACTCGCCGCGCGAATAGACGTCGGCGGTGTCGATGAAGTTGATCCCGGCGTCGAGCGCGCGGTGGATGATGCGGATGGACTCGTCGTGGTCGGTCTCGCCCCAGGCGCCGAACATCATCGCTCCGAGGCAGAGCGGGCTGACCTCGACTCCAGTACGTCCCAGCGGACGGTGCTCCATGGCCGTCGAGACTAGTGGCCGGTTGGCATCGCTCGGTCATGGACGAGCGGTGGACTGTTATCGCTCCGTCGCCCAGGCGCTGCTCCGCTAGCGTCGAACGTCTGGCCTCGCGCACCGACATACGCAACGTGGCGATCATCGCCCACGTCGATCACGGCAAGACCACGCTGGTCGACGCCATGCTGCGCCAATCCGGGGTGTTCAGCGCGCACGAGACGCTGACCGACCGCGTGATGGATTCGATGGACCAGGAGCGCGAGCGCGGCATCACCATCCTGGCCAAGAACGCGGCGGTGCGCTACGGCGAGGTCAAGCTCAACCTGGTGGACACGCCGGGCCACGCCGACTTCGGCGGCGAGGTGGAGCGCGGGCTGACCATGGTCGACGGCGTGATGCTGCTGGTGGACGCCTCGGAGGGGCCGCTCCCCCAGACCCGCTTCGTGTTGCGTAAAGCGCTCGAGGGCGGGCTGCCGGTGGTGCTGGTGGTCAACAAGGTCGACCGCCCGGACGCGCGCATCGCCGAGGTGGTGAACGAGATCTACGAGCTCTTCCTCGATCTCGACGCCAACGACGAGCAGATCGAGTTCCCGATCGTCTACACCAACGCCAGGGCGGGCTGGGCCTCACTGGCCGAGGGCGAGGAGGGCACCGACCTGCGCCCGCTGTTCGAGCTCCTCGTCGACCGGATACCCGCGCCCTCGTTCGACGCCTCGCATCCCCTGCAGGCGCGGGTCACGAACCTGGACGCCGATCCGTACGTGGGCCGCCTGGCGCTCTGCCGCGTGCACCACGGCACCATTCGGCGCGGGCAGACCGTGGCCTGGTGCCGGCGCGACGGATCGGTGGAGAACGTGCGCGTGACCGAGCTGTACGTGACCGAGGGCCTGGCCCGCACGGCCGCCGACGAGGCCGGGCCGGGCGAGATCATCGCTCTGGCCGGCTTTCCCGACATCACGATCGGCGAGACGATCGCCGATGCCGCCGACCCGCAGCCGCTGCCGGTGATCGCGGTGGAGGAGCCGGCGCTCGGGGTGACCATCGGCACCAACACGTCGCCGCTGGCGGGCCGCTCGGGCAACCGCCTGACGGCGCGCCAGGTGCAGGACCGGCTGAACCAGGAGCTGGTGGGCAACGTGGCCATCCGGGTGCTCGAGATCGACCGGCGCGACACCTGGGAGGTTCAGGGCCGCGGCGAGCTGCAGCTGGCCGTGCTGGTGGAGGCGATGCGCCGCGAGGGCTTCGAGCTCACCGTGGGCAAGCCGCAGGTGGTCACGCGCGAGGTGGACGGCGAGCTGCACGAGCCGATCGAGCGGCTCTCGATCGACGTGCCCGACGACTTCCTCGGCGTGGTCACCCAGATGCTCGCGTTGCGTAAAGGGCGCATGACCGACATGGTCAACCACGGCACGGGCTGGGTGCGACTCGAGTTCCTCGTTCCCACCCGCGGCCTGATCGGCTTTCGCACCGAGTTCCTGACCGAGACGCGCGGCTCGGGCATCCTCCATTCCGTCTTCGAGGGCTACGAGCCCTGGCAGGGCGACATCAGCACCCGGCCCACCGGCTCGCTGGTGGCCGACCGGTCGGGGCCCACGGCGACGTTCGCGCTCCTGAAGCTGCAGGAGCGCGGTCAGCTGTTCGTGGGACCGGGCGAGGAGGTCTACGAGGGCATGGTGGTGGGCGAGAACGCCCGCTCCGGCGACCTCGACGTGAACGCCGTGCGTGAGAAGAAGCTGACCAACATGCGCGCCGCGGGCTCCGACGAGACGGTGAAGCTCGTCCCCCACCACCGGCTGTCTCTGGATCAGGCCTTGGAGTTCATACGCGAGGACGAGGCGGTGGAGGTCACGCCCGACGCCATCCGCCTGCGCAAGGCCGAGCTCGACGCCGTTGCCCGGGTCAAGCTGGCTCGCGTACGCAAGCAACCGGCGCTGTAGGGCGTCCGCAAGTGGTCGGGTACGTATCCGGCCATTTGCGCTGGACGATGAGAAATCGCTTTCGCTCCGCCCTCAGTCGTGAGAGGATGGGATCGGCCTATGCCTCGCCGCTCGTTGCTCGCCGCTGCTCTCGCCTCGTTGGCCGTGCTGGCGCTGGGTTCCCCGAGCGCCTTCGCTCAGTCCGAGGAGGCTGCGCCGGTGGCACCGGACAGCACTGCCACGATCACGCCTGAACCCGTGACGCCCGTGACCCCGGCGCTCACGGACCCGGCGCCTCCGCAGGACGTGCTGCAGGACGTCTCGCCCGTGAACCCGCCGGAAGCCGAGGCTGCGCCGCCGGCGCCGGAGGAGGTCCTCGTGGCCGCCCCTCCGGAGGTGGTGAGCCCGTCTCCGACCCCGGCCACGCCCACTGAGATCGTTGAGCCGCCCAGCTCACCGGCAGCCGAAGCGCCCCATCCCGCAGCCGAGGTGTCGCAGCCCGAGGCGCCGCACAACGCGGCGCCGGCCGACAACTCGACGCATGCCGCGCCTGCGTCCGTGTGGGTCGCCTCGAGGCCGTCGGCTGGTCAGCCTCAGGGGGCGCCGGCGCCGGCCGGCGCGAGCCCTTCGCTCCCCCGCCTCGAGCAGGTTCTTCCCACCGTGGTGCGTGATCTGCGCAGGGTCCAGGCGGACGTCGAGTCCATACGCCGCCAGCTGAACAGCGGGGTCACGCCGCTGGCGAGCGACCTCAACCGGCTGCGCTCGAGGCTCGAGCGGCTGGAGCCGGTCCTGCTGGCACTGGACGGTCGCCACCTGCTCCACCGCGTTCAGGTCGAGCTCGCCCAAACGCAGGGGTCGACCGCGGGACTGATCACCGCTCTGCGCCGCTCCGGGTTGCACGGCCCGGCGCTCGACGCGCTGCTGGGCGAGCTCGAGAGCTTTGGCGCGCTCGGGTCAGCGCTCGACCTCGCACCCGCAGGCACCCCCTTCGCTCCCACGGCCCTCACCATCGACCCGGCGCCGCCCGCCGCGGTCGTGCCCGCGCTCGCGGCCGGCGGTTCGCCGAACGGGCCCCGCGTCACTCCGCCGCGAGCAGCGAAGGAGCGCGAGGCGACCGCACCGGACGCACCCGCGCCCTGGCCCGCTCCGGCGGAGTCCTCCCTCGCGAGCGCGAGCGACGCCCTCTCCGTCGGGGGAGCCGCCGCGCTGATCGCACTACTGATCGCTTTCTTCCTTCCACGGCTGACGGCGCGCCTCGAGCTCGCCCCCGGTCGAGGCCATGTCGTGGCCTCCGTCCTGGCGCTCGAGCGACCGGGCTAGAGCTCCCGGTACAGCAATGTCCGAACCGGGATGCCGTACGTCCCGGTTGGCGTTCTTGCCAACGCATGGAGGAAAGACCGATGAGAGCGAACCCCTATCGCTCGAGGCGGGCACCGGCGCGGTCTGGCCGGCGTCGGCCCACAACCAACACCAATACGAATACGCACAGAAGGCACGAGACGTGGCTACGAGCCGCGCCGGTCAGCGTGTCGACTGCGCGCGACATCGTCTCTGAAGCCGCCAAGGTCGCCGGACTCGACCGCGTGGCGACTTCCGACCTGATTCTCGCCACCAGCGAAGCCGTGGCCAACGCCGTGACCCACGGCGAGGCTTGGCCCAACGACTGCATCCTGCTCGTGACCGAGCCGTCGGCGAGCGGCCTGCGGGTCGAGGTATCCGACTGCGGGCGCTTCGACAGCGCGCTCGAGCCGGCGCCGCTCGATGCCACGGGTGGAAGAGGGATTGCGATCATCGCCGCCGTGGTGGACCGCCTGGAGGTGCGAAACGGCGACGGTCAGACCGTGATCGGCTTCGAGAGGTACCTATCCGAACCGCAGGACCATGTGGCCGCCTAGCCTGGCTTCACCCCCATCCGCCCGGTGTAGTCGACGCGGCCGAGCAGCGGCGCGTCCTCGCGGGTGGCGAAGAACTCGTCCACAGCTTGGCGGGCACCGGTCCAGTGGCCGTAGTCGTCGATGATCAGCACTCCGCCGGGCTCGAGGCGGTCCCACAGATGCTCGAGCTCGTGACGGGTGGACTCGTACCAGTCGGTGTCGAGGCGCAGCAGGGCGATCCGCTCCGGGACGGTGCCGGGGATCGTCTCCTCCACCGGGCCGGGCACGTACTCGACGCGCTCTGCGGCGATGCCCGTGGAGCCCATGTTGGACTTCACCTCGTCGAGTGAGGCCACTGCCATCGTCGGGTCTCCGGGTGTGGTGCTGATCGCCTCCCAGTTCTCTCGAGCCGACATGCCGTGCACGGTCACATCGCGCACGCTCGGCTCGCTCATGCCGGTGAAGGTGTCGTAGAGCCATAGTCGGCGCCGCTCGTCGCCCTCCTGGGCGAGCGCCAGGGCAGCCACCATGGAGCTGCCGCCGCGCCAGACGCCGCACTCCACCAGGTCACCGGGAATTCCTCGCCGGCACACGTGGCGCACGGACTCCCAGAGCGCGTACATGCGCTCCACCGTCGTCATGGTGAACGGCGCGCAGCGAGCGTGGACGGGCCCGAAGGCCGCGTCGAGGTCGGGATGAGAGCGCTCGAGCCGTCCGGCGAGAGGCACCGGCTCGAGCCGATACCCGAACCGGCGCAGCACCCCTCTGGGGACTCGCACCCGGCTCAGGGCACCCAGCGATCGCCCGCCGGCGTGACCATCAGCTCGTGGGTGTAGGCGCGTGGCCGCTGATCGGCCAGGAACTCCACCGCCTCGGCGATCAGGCGCTGATCGGCCAGCTCGTTCTCGCCGGCGTCGCGGGTGAAGGAGGCGGTCTTGGGCGACTCGATCGTGGCGTCCACGATCAGCAGCGCCACCTGGATGCCCTCCTCGCGCACCTCCTGGGCGGCGGCGTGGACCATCGCGCGGGTGGCCTGGCCGCCGGCCGACCACAGGCCTCGGCCGGGCATGGCGCGGCGCGAGGAGCCGCCCGTGACCTGGATCAGGGTTCCCTCCTGGCCGGTCTCGCGCAGCAGGGCGAGCCCGGTGGAGAGGAACACGAAGGCCTGCTCGGCCACCGCCGCGGTCCAGCCGCGAAAGCCGTCGAGGCTGGCGTCGGCGATCGGGCCACCGCCGAAGCCGGCTCCGTCGTCGGGCGGCCGGCTGGCGCTCACCGCGTTCACGATCAGCTGGGGCGGGCCGAGCTCGTCGCGAGCCCGGGCAAGCGCGGCGGCCAGTTGCTCGAGGTCCGAGGCGTCGGCGGCGATTCCGAGCGCGCCCCGCTCGCCGGCCGCGGCGGCTGACTCCTCGCTGCGGGCCACCGAGGCGACGCTCCACCCCCGCTCCATGAGATGGCCGGCGATTGCGCCGCCGAGGTTCTTCGCGCCGAGGACGACCGCGGCCCTGTTCGCGCTCTCAGCCACGGTGCTCGCCTACACCAGCAGCACGATCAGCAGGATGATCAGCGCGATGCCCACGCCCACGCCGGTGATCGACAGCGGCGTGCGGTTCTCGGCCCAGAAGCCGGGGTTGGCGCGGTCGCGCGAGATGCGGCCCTCGGGCGGCTCGCCGGTCCAGTCGTCGTCGTCCCATGCAGCCATATGGCGGAGTTGTACCCGGATAAGCGGCCGACGAGCGGGTAAGCAACCCGAATGCCTGATCCCAACACACGTGACCAGAAGCTCATCCAATACCTGAACGAGGCCTACGGCAAGGAGCGCGAGCTCGAGACCGCCCTACAGGCCCACATCGCGATGACCACTCGCCCTCCGTACAAGAAGCGCCTGCAGGCGCACCTGAAGGAGACGAAGGCCCACGCCCGGAGCGTCGAGAGGCGCATCAAGCAGCTCGGCGGCAGGGCGGAGGTCGTGCCCGCGCCGGGGCCCGTCCCCGAGCCCGTGGCCGAGGCGGTGACGGCGGTGGCGTCGAAGGCCGTCGCCGCCGCCCAGGGCCCGCTGCACGCGCTGCGGGGCGACGGCGAGGCCGAGAAGATGCTCAAGAACGCGAAGACCGAGTTCGCCAACGAGCACGAGGAGATCGCCACCTACACGGGCATCGAGGCGCTGGCCGACTCGGTGGGGGACCGTGACACGGCCAAGCTCGCGCGCGACATCCGCCGCGAGGAGGTGCGCATGGCCGGCTTCCTCGAGAAGCAGATCCCCGTGCTGGCGAAGGCGGTGGCCCGCGAGGAGGTGCCGGCGGCCGAACGGAGCAACGGGCGTGGCCGAGCGCCGGCCCGCCGCTCCCGCGCGAGCTCAGCGCGGTCCTCCAGGTAGAGCGTCGAGGCTCGCCGGGCCACCCGGCCCGGCGAGTTAGACGCTGTCTCCTCGGGGTAGCGGAAGGCCATGTCCACATCAGGCCGCGACGAGACCGAATCCGAGCGCCTCGACCGCAACCTCACGGAGATGCTGGGCGAGCTGCGGGTGGCGCTGCCTGGAGTGCAGGTCCTGTTCGCCTTCCTGCTGGTGGTGCCCTTCAACCAGCGCTTTGCCACGATCACCGACTTCCAGACGAGCGTCTACTTCGTGACGCTCCTGCTGGCCACCGCGGCGTCGGTCTTCCTGATCGCGCCGGTGGTTCATCACCGAGTCGAGTTCCGCGAGCAGGACAAGAAGCGGATCGTGCTCACCGCCAACCGCTACGCGATCATCGGTCTGGCCTTCCTCGCCGCGGCCATGACCGGAGCGATCCTCTTGATCACCGATCTGCTCTACAAGTCCACGACGGTCGCCGTGGTGGCCGCGGCGGTGGGCCTGCTGTTCCTCACGCTGTGGTTCGTCGTGCCGGTGCGGCGGATGATGGCGGACTCCTAGGAGCGGCTGGGCGCCCCGATACCGTTCCGGCCGTGAGCGCGCCGGAGGGCACAGCTCCAGCCGTGGTCGTCGACCACGTGACCAAGCGCTTCGTGGTCCCCCACGAGCGCCGGGACACGCTCAAGGAGCGTGCGCTGCACCCGTTCCGCCGCGGAGGCGAGCACCTCTTCGAGGCACTCGACGACGTGAGCTTCGAGGTCGAGCGCGGCGAGTTCTTCGGGATCGTGGGCCGCAACGGATCCGGCAAGAGCAGCCTGCTCAAGTGCCTCGCGGGCATCTATCGGGTCGACGAGGGCCAGATCTACGCCGACGGCCGGATGTCGACCTTCATCGAGCTCGGGGTCGGCTTCAACCCCGAGCTGGCCGCTCGCGACAACGTGGTGCTCAACGGGATCATGCTGGGGCTCACCCCTCGCGAAGCGCGCGAGCGGTTCGAGGACGTGGTGCGCTTCGCCGAGCTCGAGGAGTTCGTGGACCTCAAGCTCAAGAACTACTCGTCGGGCATGCACGTGCGGCTGGCCTTCTCGGTGATGATCCACGTGCACGCCGACATCCTCCTGGTCGACGAGATCCTGGCCGTCGGCGACGCGGCCTTCCAGCAGAAGTGCTTCGACACGTTCTTTCGCATGCGCGAAGAGGGGAAGACGGTCCTCTTCGTGACGCACGACATGGCCGCCGTGCAGCGCTTCTGTCACCGCGCGATGCTGCTCGAGCGAGGGCACGTCGTGGCGCTCGGAGATCCCGACGACGTCGCCGACCGCTATCTCCAGCTCAACTTCGAGGGCCTCGGCGAGGACCGCACCGACGGCTTGGGCAAAGCTCGTGCGGGCGACGGAGCCGCGCGGGTCACGGACGCCTGGATCGAGGACGAGCACGGAGCGCGCCAGGGGGCTCTGAGCCAGGGGCTGCCGTGCTCGTTCCGGGCCGCGGTTCGCTTCGAGCAGGCTGTGGACGACCCGGAGTTCGCCGTGGCGTTGGTCAACGCCCAGCACCAGAACGTGTTCGTGGCGAACTCGGCCTCTCGGGGCGAGCAGAGCGGCCGCTTCGAAGCAGGGGAGGCCGTGGACTTCACCGTCTCCTTCGAGAACGCGCTCGCCCCCGGCCGCTACGCGGTGTCGACGCTGATCTCCATCCGGCGGCCGGATCGCCGATCGCTGGGAGAACATCTTCTCGTTCGTGGTCACCGGCGCCGGCGAGGCCGGCGGCATCGTCGACCTGCCTCACGACATCCAGATCGAGGCGATCGGCCGCGTGCACCGACGGAGCGCCGCGCGCATGACGGTCGCCCACGCCGGTCGGGGGGCCGGCCGATCAAGGGCCCATCCGCCCTGGGCACCGACCCTCGCCGGGTCGTCCACCTCACGATCACGCTCGCCACGATGGAGTTCAAGCTGCGCTTCTTCGGCTCGGTGCTCGGCTACTTCGGCAGCTCATGCGGCCGCTGATGCTGTTCGGGATCCTCTACGCGGTCTTCACGCAGTTCGTAAAGCTGGGCGAGGGGGTGGACTACTACCCGGCGATCCTGCTCACCGGGATCGTCCTCTACACGTTCTTCGCCGACGCCACGAGCGGCTCGGTCACCGCCGTGCTCGACCGCGAGAACCTCGTTCGCAAGATCGAGTTCCGCGCCTGGTCGTGCCCCTGTCCGTCATCACGCTCGCCTACTTCAACCTGGCCCTGAACCTCACGGCCGTGCTCGTGTTCGTGCTGATCACCGGCGTGGATCCGAGACTCGAATGGCTGGCGCTGCCGCTGATGCTGTTCCCGCTCGGTGCTTTCGCCGGCGGCTTGGCGATGCTGCTGTCGGCGCTCTACGTGCGGTTCCGTGACCTCCAGCCGATCTGGGAGGTGGTGGTCCAGATCGCGTTCTACGCCTCGCCGATCCTCTACGTGATCGAGATCCTGCCGACGCTGACGCTGCAGCACCTGGTGATCTGGCTGAACCGCTCGCCACCAACCTGGTCCAGGCCCGGCATTCCCTGATCGACGAGAACGCCCCCAACTCCTGGGGCGCCGCCGGCGGGGCGGAGTACCTGCGGTCCCCGCCGCGATCGTGATCGCGTTCCTTGTGATCGGGTTCTGGGTGTTCGACCGGGAAGCGCCGCGGACCGCTGAGGAGCTGTAGCGGCGACCTCGGTGAAGAAGCGCTCGAGCCGGTCGATGCGGCGCTCCCAGGCGTAGTCGGCCGCGGTCTCGAGGCCCGCTGCGGCGAGCCGTTCGCGCAGCTCGGCGTCGGTCAGCACGCGTCTGGATCGCCGCGGCTGACGGCGGCTCGGCGTCGGGCTCGGGGATCAGGCAGTTCCCCCGTCATGCAGAAGTCGCGGTTCCCGTCCGCGTCGGTGCACACCACCGGGGTGCCCGCCGCCATCGCTTCCAGCGGCGGAAGGCAGAACCCCTCGTGGATCGAGGTCTGCAGGAACACGGTGGCACGGTTGTGAAGCGGGTTGACCCGTTTGTCGATCGGGGCTCTCGAAGTAGCGGGTGCCTTGCGCCTGGCGGAGCTCGGGCTCGACCCCGAACATCCACAGCTCGTGACCCGGTTCGAGCGATAGAAGGCCTTCATCGTCAGCGGAAGGTTCTTCAGCTGGTTTCTGCGGCCGATCGCCAACACGACGTCGCCCGCGCTCGACGCCCGCGACCGCATGTAATGCGAGGTCGACCCCAGGCGCGACGAGCTCGGCCGGGTCGCCCAACTCCGCCAAGCCGGTCCCGGTTCCACCGGAGATCGTCATGTAGCGGAACTCCTGCCGGAGCCGTCGACCACGCCCGCCTGTGCGGCCAGCGCGTCCGGGTAGTAGGAGGTCTCGATGTCCTGGACGAAGTAGGCCGCCATCCCCCTCCGACCGACCCGAGCCAGACCGGGATGGCCGTCGCCCACCACGTCGCCACCTTGATCGCGCCTCGAGCGGGCGAGGTCGGCGACGACTCCCTCGTAGTTGGCGAAAACTCATCGGGGCGTCGAGCTCGAACCACGCCGGCGGGCCGCCCAACGAACAGTACGCACGTCGTGGCCCCGCCGCTCAGAAGGATGATCTGCTCGAAGACGACGCGGTGCCCGCCACCGATACCCGTGTCCTGCGGTGATGTAGACGATCCGAAGGCGCCCCACGACGTGTGGACGTGGCGCCCGTCGAACCATTCCCCCCACTTCTCCCAGAAGTGGTCCTTCGAGTGCCAGCTCCCGGGCGCCCCCCCATCGCCGCGCGTCACCGACTCCATAGGTGAAGGACGACGCTCGGCGGATAACGACCCGTAGCCCGCCTCCCACGCCCGCAGGCACTAGTCCACGTCCTCGAACGCCATCGCGAAGAGCTCGTCGAGCACGCCGATCTCTTCGATCAGCTCCCGGCCTTGATGTACATGCATGCGCCGGTCGCACCCATCACGGAGCCCCGGGACGTTCGCCGGCCCGAAGCCGGCCTCCTGGAATCGGTAGCGGTGGTCGAACCAATGCGGCGCGCCGAGGTTGCGATAGGAGCCGGCCGACTGGATCCGCCCGTCGGGGTACAGCAGCTTCGGGCGGCGATCCCGATGTCGTCGACCCTGTAGGCGGCCAGTTGCAGCGCACTCCAGCCAGCCCCGGTGGGCGACCACGTCGCTGTTCAGCACCACGACCTCCTTGCCCGCGCGGCGCGCGAGCCCGCGATTCACGTTACCCGCGTAGCCGACCTTCTCGGCTGACCACGTCAACATCGACTCGTGCCCTTCGGCCCCCAGCCACCCTCGCCTGATTCTCCGCGGCGTGCCGTCGTCGCAGACGACCACCGATACGAGCAACCCCGGGGTCCGGCGCACGCGCTTGACCGCCTTGATCGTCGCCTCGGGATCCCCGAACGTAGGGATCACGACCGTCACCGGACGGCCGTCCCGCCGGTACCACGCCTTCGCGCGCGCCTTCTCGGGGCCAATCGAGAGGCCACTCCCGTAGCTCGAGCTTGCGCCCGAGCGGCGTGGGACGGAGCGGGGAAGGTGAGGAGCGCGGCGGGCGGCCCCTCCCACCCCAGGTACTGGAGGGGTGAGGCGGGCCCGGCGCGGGAGCAAAAAAAAAAAAAAAAAAAAAAAAAAAAAAAAAAAAAAAAAAAAAAAAAAAGAAAAAGGAACAAGCAAAAGCGGTTCAATGGCGCGCTTTCCCTCGAGCGAGTAGCGCCGCGCGCAGCGCGGCGCGGGCAGCCGGTCGTAGTGGGTGCCGACCGTCGCGCCGGCTGCCCGCAGCGCGTGGTGGCGCCAATGAGCGCACCGGGCGGTCCCCATCCGGGCGAGCGGACGGCCATGCGCGCAACGCAGCCACGCCCGGGGTCGGCGCGGACGCCAGCTCAAGACGCCGTGCGCGCACCATCCGCCATCCGCCCGGACTCCAACGTGGCCGGTGCGATCTCGCGCAGGCCGCGCCACTCGTCGAAGCAGCGACGGAACAGGTCGAGTGGGGCGTAGTCGTGCGAGTGGATCACGGCGGGGGCGCTTTGGGCACGAAAGGCCTTGGCGAGGCCCGCATCGAGCATGTCGAGGGCCGAGGAGGCGGTCCTCGGCGTAGTGGCACCGGCCGGAATCCTAGGCTCAGGCTCCCACGCCCAGCGGGGGCGACGGCGCCGTTCGCGTCGGTGGGGAAGAAGCTCGCGGGACCGAGTCTCCGTGCGCCGCCTTTCCGGTAAGGTCTAACGCCAGGCGGCATCGTCGCGAACCAGTCCTCGAGCCCCCGCCCCACGATCGAACGCAGTGCGCCCGGGGCCGCGCGACGTAGGGCCCGTGGACCAGCGCGACGTCATCGGCCAAGGGCGAAGCCACCGAGCAGCTTCGCGAGCCAGCGCGGATCGGCCGGCGTCGCGTCCTGCCAGTAGGAACGCCACTGGGGATCGCCGCGGGCGGCGCTCGCATCAGCTCGTTGCGCGTGCCCCCGTGCGAGAAGTCCTCGACTGCGAAGCCACCTCCCCCGCGCCAGGGCCGGGAACGAGCGGGCCCGCTCCGGCGAGCCGTCGGTCGAGCCGCTGTCGGCCACGAACAGCTCGACCTCCCTCGATCGAGGTCCGCGAAGCGCACGGCGCGGAGCACCTCGCCGAGCAGCGGGCCGCCGTCGAGAACGGGGATCGCGACCGTCACGGCGTCAGCCACCCCGGCGCCGCCTCACGCGACTCGGCGAGCCTGCCGCAGCGGGGCGGTCATGCGCCACCAGACGGAGCCGTAGACCTTGATCAGCTGCTCTGGACTCGTGTGCCAGATCGCCATCTCCTCGGCCGCGCCTGTACTCGCCGTGCCACATCTCGGCCGTGCGCTCGGCTTCCACCAGCCCGCTGGGCGAGCTCGTGCGCTTCGTCCACGGCCGCCGCCACGACAGCACCGCGCAGCTGCGGCAGCTCGCCGCGTCCGCACAGCGCCAGCGTGTAGAGCTCCTGTCCGGGCTCGACTCCGGTGAGCTTGTGAAAGGCGAGCTCGTGGTCCAGTTCGCCCGACCGGTCGCGCGGCGGCCGACGCCGGGAGCACGGCCGACGCGAGCCAGTTGTGCTGCAGCAGGAGCTCGACACTCGCGAAAGCGAGCCCGGAGGAGCTCGACGAACTCCTCGTGGAAGAACTCGCGCTCGTGGAACTCGTTTTCCACCAGGTACTGGTGCTTGTTGGGCGTGGATACCAGCAGCAGCCCGTCGTCGGCGCAGCACGCGCTGGAGCTCGTCGAGGGCGCGCCCGGGATCGGGAACGTGCTCGATCGTCTCGAAGCGAGACGATGAGGTCGAAGGCAGCCGTCGTCGAAGGGCAGCTCGCCGCACGTCGCCCACGACGAACTCCGGCGCCGGGTGATGCGACCGCGCGTGGGCGATGGTGGCTTCGTCGAGGTCGACGCCCGTCGCCGAGCTCGCACCCGCCGCCGGCGAGTAGCGCCGTGCCGTAACCCTCGCCGCAGGCCGCGTCGAGCACCCGCCGCGACTCGGAGCCAGCTCGGCGGCGACGCAGGTAGCGCACGAGGTGCTCGGCGTGCACCACCTCCCCGTGCTGGAGCTCGGGCACAAGCCGCTCGCCGGTCGC
>CAWEGB010000010.1:0-176737 GCA_963808545.1 uncultured Thermoleophilaceae bacterium
AGGTTAGTGGCTTATGCCTTGACGCACGGCACTCCGGAGCGCGCGCAGCTGAGCCCGGTCGTAGCCCGGGTCGCGACGCAGCACGGTTCGCGCCAGCGCCCGCGTGCCGTAGGTCACGGCCTGGGCCAGGTCGTCCAGCGCCAGTGCCCGGCGACCGAGACCGGCCACCACCGCCCGCCGCCGCCTCGCCGCCAGGGTGAGGGCGTCCCCGCCGAGCGAGCGCGCCACCGAGGTGCCGCCGAGGTGACGCACGCGCACTCCGGGCCGCAGCAGGGTCGGCGCCCCGAGCCCGGCCGCCCGCAGGCACAGCTCGAGGTCCTCGTAGAAGAGGAAGGCCGCCGGGTCGAACGGCCCGGCACGCCGCAGCAAATCGGTGCGCGCCGCGACGCAGGCGGCGATGGCCCAGCCCACGGGGCGCGGGCTCTCGCTGCGCCAGGGCTCGTAGCGGCGTCGCAACGGCGCGGGCAGCAGGGGCCGCGGCAGCGCGGCGGGCACCAGCGCCTCGAGCGTGCCCGGCAGAGGGTGGGCGCTGTCCTGGACGCTGCCGTCGGCGTTCAGCAGCCGCGGCACCACCAGCGCGTCGCGGGAGCCGGCCTCGGCCACCAGAGCGAGCAGGCCGTCGTCGAGCAGCTCGACGTCGGGGTTGACCAGGACGGCGACCGGCTCGGTGACGAGCTCGAGTCCGGCGTTGTTGGCCGCACCAAAGCCGCGGTTGGCGTCGAGCACCACCACCTCGGCGCCCCACTCGCGGGCGTGCTCGGCCCCTCCATCGTGCGAGCCGCTGTCGACCACCACCACCCGAGGCCGGGAGGCGAGCCGGCGCTCCACGCTGGCCAGCAGCGATCCGAGCTCGCGGGCCGAGTCGTGGATCACCGTGACGATGGCGAACCGGCTCAACCCGCAGCCTCCGCGAGCACCGCCCTGGTCCGCGCCGCGGCGTTGGCCCAGGACAGCCGCCCGAGCGCTTCTGCGCCCGCGGTCACCAGCCGCTCGCGCAGCGCCGCGTCGCCCTCCAGCCGCAGCAGCGCGTCGGCCAGCGCCCGGGCATCCCCGCGCGGCACCCGCAGCGCGCCGTCGCCGAGGGTCTCGGCGAACACCGGCAGGTCCGTGACCACCGCCGGGGTGCCGCGGCTGACGGCCTCGAGCGGCGTGAAGCCGTAGCCCTCCTCCTCCGACACGCAGGCGAGCACGAGCGCGTTGGCGTAGAGCGCCTCCAGCACGGGATCGGCCACGAAGCCCGTCAGCGTGGCCTGGCTGTCCTCGAGCTGCTCGCGCAGCGGGCCTTCGCCGGCCAGCACCAGGCCCGCCTTCAGCCCCCGAGCCCGCGCCAGCGAGTGCGCCTTCAGCACGAGGTCGAGCCGCTTGCGTGGCTCCAGGGCGCCGACGGCGAGCACGTAGCCGGGCCCGATGCCGGGCGGCAGCTCGCCCGCCGGGCCGGGCGGCCGGCCCGGCCCGGGCGCGATCGTCCGGATCCGCTCCGGGGCCGCACTCCATTCCGCCTCCAGCTCGCGGGCCACCGCGGCCGAGTCGGCGATCAGGCGCGTGGCGCGTCGAGCCTGGCGCCGCGGCCGGGCGGCACGGTGCCAGGCACGTTCGTAGCGGCTGAAGTCCCGCGGCCGGTGCTCGAAGCTCAGGTCGTGGACGGTGAGGACCACCGGCACCTCCGCGGAGACCGCCACCGGTGCGATGCCAGGGAGCAGCACCACGTCGCAGCCCCCCACCAGCCGGTCGAGCCGGGGACGGCCGCAGAGCGCGGCGGCGGCGAACAGCGGGCGGCTGCCCAGCCGGGTGCCGTGCACCTCGATCCCCCCGCGCTCGAGCTCGCGGGCCGCGCCAGACGCCCCGCCGGGAAGCAGCACGGCGTACCGATCCTGGGGGAAGTCGCGGGCCAGCGAGCCCAGCAGGCCGCGCAGGTAGCGCGCGATCCCGCGGCTGCGGGCGGGGTCGCGGAGGCTACGGCCGTCTACACCGACTCTCAGAGCCCGGCTCACCGAATCGGGGACCGCGACCGCGGCCCCCGGTCACGCACGTCGCCGGAGAGCGAGCCCGGACAGGAGGAAGGCGGCACCGATCGCGGCCAGCATGGTGGCCGGCCCGCCGGTGACCGGCAGGGTGGCCGAGCCCGACCCCCGTGGCGTCCGGGGTGGCCGACTCGGTGGACGGCGCGGTGGTGGTCGAGCCGGTGGTGCCGCTGTCCTCCGAGCCTCCGCTCGTCACGTCGCCGCCGCCCTGGGTCGTGCCGGAGCCGCTGGAGCCGTTGCCTCCGCCGCCACCCCCGCCGTTGCCACCGGAGTCGTTCTGACCCTGAAACGGGTCGGTGTATTGCTCGTCCCCGGCGCTCTGTGCCAGCACGGTCGCAGGAAGCGCGACAGCGACAACGACGACGAGCGCGAGAGCGAGCAGCCCCCTGATCGTGCGCATCGAGTTATTCCTAGCACATGTTTCGCGAGGTGACGCCGTCGGCGAGGCGAGGAGGAGCGGCCTAGACTGACGCGCGAATGCTCCTCCCGAGTCCTCCTGCGCGCGGCGCTCGTGACGGTCGCCGTGGCGGCCGTGGCCTTCTTCGGCGCCGGCCTGCGGGCCAGCAACGCTGCCTCCGACGGCGCGGCGATCGTGAACGGGGCGGGTGAACGGACGCCCGCCGAGGCGGCGCGCGCGCTCGACCTCCTGCGCGATGCCCGCAGCTTCAACGCCGACAAGGATCCAGAGGTAAACGAGGTCATACTGCTGCTGTCCATCACCGGAAAGGCCGAGCGGTCGCTCGCGCTGGCGGAGACGGCTCGTGGCCGCGGAGCCCCGCAACGCGGACACCTGGTTTGCCCTGTGGGTGGCCGCGCAGGGCGCCGGCGAACGCGAACGGGCCGATCGCGCCATCGCCGAGCTGCGCAAGCTCGATCCCCTGCGGGCGCGCGCGCTCGAACGGCTCGGCCCCCAGGCCTCGTCCTGATGGCGGCCACGACCGGCACCGCCCCTGCGAGGGAGGCCGTCGGCTCCGCGGACCGGACCGGGCCCGAGCTGCACCTTCAGCTCGACTACCCGCTGCCGGAGCGGCTGGCGGTGGGGGCGGGCACGGCGCTGTTCGTCTGCGGCTGGTGCTTCTCGCCACACCACCGGGTCAGCTCGCTCTCCCTCGTCCTCGACGGTGAGGCCCAGCCGGTGATGGCGGAGCTGATGCCGCGAGGAGACGTCTTCAGGGCCCTCCACCCGGCCGTGGACCCCTATGGCACCCAGGGCCTGAGCGCCGACCCGGACTCGGAGGAGGACCCCGAGCTGCGCAGCTTCCGCAGCGGCTTCTGGGGGCTCGTGAGGGTGCCGCCCCGGCCCGCCGGAGCCGAGCTCGACCTGCGCCTGCGCGCCGTGCTCGACCGACGGAGGCGAGACGGAGGCCGAGGTTGCCCGCATCACCGTCGACGAGGGCCCCGCCCGCCCGGTCGAGATCGACCCCCCGGAGCCCGCAGCAGGCCCGTTCGTGGCCGTGTGCATGGCCACCTTCAACCCGCCCCCTGAGCTGTTCCGGCGCCAGCTGGACTCGATCCGCGCCCAGACCCATCGCAACTGGGTGTGCGTGATCTCCGACGACTGCTCCAGCCCCGAGAGCTTTGCCGCCCTCGAGGAGGCGGTGGCGGACGACCCGCGCTTCGTCGTCTCGCGCTCGCCCGAGCGGCTGCACTTCTACCGGAACTTCGAGCGCGCGCTGAGCCTGGCGCCCGCCGGCGCGGACTTCGTGGCCATGGCCGACCAGGACGACGCCTGGCACCCGGACAAGCTCGAGACGCTGCTGGCCGAGATCGGCGGCGCGCAGCTGGTCTACAGCGACGCGCGCATCATCGACCGCGAGGGCGAGCTGATCTCGGACACCTACTGGAGCATCCGCCGCCCCAACCACGACAACCTCCTGTCGCTGCTGATGGCCAACTCGGTGACCGGCGCGGCGTCGCTGTTCCGGCGCGACCTGCTGGCCTACGCGCTGCCCTTCCCGCCGCGCCAGTTCTCCCACTTCCACGATCACTGGATCGGTCTGGTGGCGCGGGTGCTGGGCAACGTGGCCTTCGTCGAGCGCCCTCTGTACGACTACGTGCAGCACGGCAACGCGGTCCTGGGACATGCCGGGGCGAACTGGATGCCGCCGTTGCGCACTCGGCTCAACTGGCTGAGAAAGGACCCGAGGGAGCGGGTCCGCAGCTGGCGGCTGCATTACTTCGTGGACTGCTGCCGGCTCATGCAGTTCACCACCATCCTGGAGATGCGCTGCGGCCCGGAGATGAGCTCCGGGCGGCGGCGCTCACTGAGACGCTTCCCCGAGGCCGAGCGCTCACCGCTCGCGCTGGCCAACCTGGGCCGGCGCGCCGTGCGCGAGCTGCTCGGCGAGTCGAAGACGCTCGGCGCCGAGATCGCGCTCTTCTTCGCCTTCGCGTGGCGGCGCCTGGTGGTGGCGGCCACGCGGGGCCTCGACCGCCCGAGGCGGCGAATGCGGATCGACGCGCGGACGCCGATGACCCTTCTCCCCGTGCCGGGCCGTCGCGATCCCAGCAACGTGGCCGTCGGCACGGTCGGAGCCAAGATCGCGCCGCTCGAGCTGGCCGTGCGCGACGACGCGCCGCCGCGCGTGAACATCCTCATCCCGACGATCGACCTGGAGCACTTCTTCGGTGGCTACATCACCAAGCTCAACCTGGCCCGCCGCCTGGCCGAGCGGGGCGCGCG
Source organism: uncultured Thermoleophilaceae bacterium (assembly GCA_963808545.1). Classification (GTDB taxonomy): domain Bacteria; phylum Actinomycetota; class Thermoleophilia; order Solirubrobacterales; family Thermoleophilaceae; genus JACVRW01. Next base: position 4,705 of record CAWEGB010000010.1, read on the forward strand.
GGTGCGGATCGTGACCGTGGACCCGGTGCCGACGCTGCCCGCCACCTGGCGGCAGCGGCTCGAGTCCTACAGCGGGCTCGAGGGGGTGTTCGACCGGGTTGAGGTGGAGTTCGGGCGCGAGTCCCAGGGGCTCGAGGTGAGCCGCTCGGACCGCTTCGTGGCCAGCACCTGGTGGACGGCTCACATCGCCCGCAGCGCGCTCGACTCCCTCGACGGCGGGCGCTTCGTCTATCTCATCCAGGAGTACGAGCCCTTCACCTTCCCCATGGGCACCTACGCGGCGCTGGCCACCGACTCCTACCGGCTCCCGCACCACGGCGTCTTCTCGAGCGAGCTGCTGCGCGACTACTTCCGCGGCCACGGCATCGGGGTCTTCGCCGGCGGCACGGCGGAGGGGGACGCCGCCTCGGTCTCGTTCCAGAACGCGATCACGGCGGTCGAGCCGCCGTCGGCGCGCGATCTGGCCCGGCGCGACTCTCGCCGGCTGCTGTTCTACGCCCGTCCCGAGCCTCACGCCGCGCGAAACATGTTCGAGCTCGGTGTGCTGGCGCTGGGCCGGGCGGTGGAGAAGGGCGCCTTTGGCGTGGGCTGGGAGCTGCACGGCATCGGCTCGGTGGAGGGCGCGCAGCGCCTCGAGCTCGGTGGCGGGGCGGCGCTCGAGCTGGCGCCACGCCGCGAGCAGGGCGGCTACGCCGACGTTCTGCGCGAGCACGACGTCGGGCTGGCGTTGATGTACACGCCGCATCCCAGCCTCGTGCCGATCGAGATGGCCTCGGCGGGGATGCTCACGGTGACCAACTCGTTCGAGAACAAGACCCCGCAGGCGATGTCCGCCATCTCCTCCAACCTGATCACGACCGAACCGAGCCTCGACGGCATCGCCGACGGGCTGGTGGAGGCCTCGGCGCGCGTGGACGAGCACGAGGCGCGGGCCGCCGGTAGCCACGTGAGCTGGAGCCGCTCGTGGCACGACTCGTTCCCGGATGAGCTGATGGCCCGCATCGAGTCCTTTCTCGAGGCATGAACCGGTGGCTCTCGCCGGGGGCGGCTGGAGTCGCCCGCACGCGCCGGCGAATCGCCGAGCGCTACCTGAGCGGCGCGGGCGTCGAGATCGGCGCCCTGCACGAGCCGCTGCCGCCCCCGGACGGCGTGACCATCCGCTACGTCGACCGCCTCGACCTGGAAGGACTGCGGGCTCACTACCCCGAGCTCGCGGACAGGCCGCTGGTGGCGCCGGACATCGTCGACGACGGCGAGCGGCTCTCGAGCCTCCCGGACTCGAGCCAGGATTTCGTGGTGGCCAATCACTTCATCGAGCACTGCGAGGAGCCGATCGGCACGCTGATCGCCTTCCTGCGCGTGCTGCGGCCCGGCGGAATCGCCTACCTGGCGGTCCCCGATCGCCGCCAGGGAGTCGACGTCGAGCGCTCACCCACGACGTTCGAGCACCTCCAGCGCGACCACGAGGAGGGACCGGCGTGGTCGCGCTCCGACCACTATTCCGAGTGGGCCCGGCTCGTGGACGCCCGCCTCGGCAACATCGCCCCGGAGCAGGCCGAGGAGCACGCTCGCAGCATGGAGGAGCGCTCCTACAGCATCCACTTCCACGCCTGGGACCGCAGCGAGTTCGCCGGGATGCTCGACCGGGCCCGCCGGGCCTACGACCTGCCGGTGGAGCCACTCGAGCTGACGCCGAACCGGCACGAGTTCATCGTCGTGCTGCGCAGGCGGGCGCAACCCGCTCCATGAGCGCCCGCACCGGTGCCGCGGTCGAGTTGCCCGCGCCCGCGGTCGCCCCACCTCCCGGCAACCCTCGCTTCCCGCTCTTCGACGGACTGCGGGCGATCGCGGCGCTGTCGGTCCTGACCTTTCACGTCGCCGCGATCTCCGGTGCGCTCGAGCGAGGCTTTGCCGGGGACGTCCTGGCGATGCTCAGCCGCGGGGTCATCCTGTTCTTCGTCATCTCGGGCTTCCTGCTCTACCGGCCGTTCGTAGCCGCGCGGGACGGGCGGCGCCCTGCCCCGAGCAGCACGCGCTACGCACGCCGGCGCATCCTGCGAATCGTTCCCGCGTACTGGTTCGCGCTCACCGTGCTCGCGATCTACCCCGGGATCGAGGGCGTGTTCAGCGACGACTGGTGGCGCTACTACTTCTTCCTCCAGCTGTACTCGGAGACCACGTTCGCCGGTGGCATCGCCGTGGCATGGACGCTGTGCGTGGAGGTCACCTTCTACATGCTGCTTCCGCTGTACGCGTTCGCTGTTGCCCGCCTGTCGCCGGGTGACGGTCCCGGGGCGTGGGTCCGGGCGCGAGATCGTCGCGCTCGTGCTCGTGGCCACGGTGGGGGTGGGCATACAGATCGCCGAGGCCCGGCGGGCGGTGCCGATGGAGGTCGGCCAGAGCGTGCTCGGTCAGTCCACCTGGTTTGCCCTCGGCATGGCGCTGGCGGTCGCCAGTGTGGCCGTGCAGAACGCCCGGTCCGAATCGCGGCCGTTGCGAATCGTGGCCGGACATCCCGGCCTGCTCTGGCTCGGTGCGGCCGGGGCGCTCGCCGGCCTGGCGGCGCTGCTTCATCCCGGCGGGCTGTTCGAGATCGCCCAGGCGCTCGAGAGCAGGCAGTCGGTGCCGAAGACGCTGGCTTCGATCGTCCTCACCGCGCTGATGAGCCTGCTGCTGGTACTGCCGGCGGTGTTCGCCGACAGCGCCGGCGGGCTGCCCCGGCGGCTCCTGGCGGCCGCTCCGGTGGCCTGGCTCGGCCTGATCAGCTACGGGATCTACCTGTGGCATCTCCCGCTCGCTCAGCTGATCGGCCTGTCGTCCGAGGCGAGCCCGTTCACGTCGGGCGCCGGCCTCGACCTCGTGGGAGCGGTCCCTCAGGGCACCACGGCCGTCCTCCTCGCCGCCACGCTGGCGGCCACCACCGCGGTGGCGGCGCTGAGCTACTACGTGGTCGAGCTGCCGTTCCTGCGCCGCAAGGAGCGCTAGAGCTGCTCGGCGATGCGGGGCGCCTCGCGGTTGAAGATCCACACGGCGTAGACGCAGGTGGCCACGAAGACCACCGCCGCCGGCACCAGCCCCAGGTACCCGCCGGCCAGCTCGGCGGGGCCGGGCGCGCCGGGATCGATCACCCAGCCCCGGGCCAGTTCGAACAGCGGGGCCAGCGGGTTGATCAGCAGGATCTTCTGGAAGGACTCGGGGGCGAACTCCAGCGGGTAGAGCACCGGCGTGGCGTAGAAGAGGACCGTGGCCAGCACCGTCCAGATGATCATCGTGTCGCGGTAGCGGGGGAACAGCGAGGAGACGATCATCGACACCGCGGTGGTGATGACGAACAGCAGGACCAGGAACACCGGGAAGAGGAGCCAGCTCCAGGCGGGGGTGACGCCGAAGGCGAGGATGAACACGAACACCACGACCAGGTTGAGCCCGAGGTTGAAGAGGGCGGTGAGCACGGCGGCGAGCGGGATCACCAGGCGCGGGAACTGCGTTTTTCTGACCACGCCCTCCTGGCCCACGATCGAGCCGACGGCGGTGATCGTGGCCTCCTGGAAGAAGCTGAACAACACGATGTTGAACAGCAGCAGCACCTCGTAGTTCGGCACGGCTGAGCCGAGCCGGAAGATCTGCGTGAACACCGCCAGGAGCACGCCGAACAGGATCAGCGGCCGCGCCAGCGACCACACGTAGCCGAGCACCGTCCCGAAGTAGGTCTTCTTGAACTCGGTGATCGCCGTCAGGAGGAGCAGGTCCCAGGAGCGGCGCAGGCCGCCGCCGAGGGCCGAGGGGCCGCGCACCTCCCGCAGCGGAGGGGCCGCCTCATTCACTGCGCGGTCCCTCCTCCAGCACGGCCTCGGCGTCCACCCGCACGGCCACGAGTCCGGGCGCAGGCTGCGTGCCGTAGACCAGGAAGTCGATCAGCCGCACGACCTGGAGCGCCACATCGCCCTGGTTGCGGTTCCGGCAGATCCACCCGTTCACGTGGTAGCGGCCGGGAACCAGGGGGTTCTCGATCTCACCCGTGATCCGAACCCTCTGGCCGGCCATGATCCGGTCTCGCGCGGGCTCGTCGATCGAGAGCGTCTGGGTGAAGCCGAAGACCTCGACCGCGTTCTCGTTGAGGATGTGGAAGCTGAAGACCGGCCGCTCGAGGTCCTCGCGCGCCTCCACCACCAGCTTGAGCCGCAACGGCCGGCCCTGCTCCACGTTCTGGGTCTGCTCGCCGTTCTCGTTCTCGAGCCAGGCGTCCAGGACCCGAGCGTGCACGTCCGGACCCCAGCCCTCGGCCATCCCGCCGGTGTCGCCGTTGGCGCCGCCGAAGTTGCGGCGGTAGTAGTGGAGCGCCGTCTCCTCCGGATCGCCGATGTAACACATCTCCCCGTCGTGGATGAGCATCGCGCGGTCGCAGAGCCCCTGGACGGTGGCCATGTCGTGCGTCACGAGGACGATCGTCTTGCCGGCGTCGCGGCGGTCCTGGAACACGTCCATGCACTTCTGGGAGAAGGCCGCGTCGCCGACGGCGAGGACCTCGTCGATCAGCATGATGTCGGCGTCGGCCTGGACCATGGTGGCGAAGGCGAGCCGCACGAGCATGCCCGACGAGTAGTTCTTGAGCCTCAGCTCGACGAACTCCTGCAGCTCGGCGAAGTCGAGCACGGCATCGAGTCGTCTCCCCGCCTCGCGCCGGGTGAGGCCCATCATCACGCCGTTTAGCAGCACGTTCTCCCGCGCGGTGAGGTCCATGTTGAAGCCCACGCCGAGCTCGATGAAGGGAGCCAGGCGGCCGGCCATCCGGATCCGGCCCGCGTCGGCGCCGTAGATGCTCGCCATGATCTTCAGCAGGGTGCTCTTGCCCGAGCCGTTGCGGCCGACGATTCCGAAGAACTCGCCCTTGTGGACGTCGAAGGAGATATCGCGCAGCGCCTGAAGCTCGCGGTACTCCATCTTGGTGAACGGGTGCGTGGCCCGTTCCTTGAGCGAATCGACCCTGTGCAACGGGAGGCGAAACGCCTTGTCGACGCCGCGTGCCTCGATCACGACGGGGCCGTCGGTCTTGGGCGCGCGAGCGGGCGCGGCCGTCGCCTCGCCGGTGGCTGGATCCACGGAACTGGTGCTTGGCAAGGGCTGCTGCACGCTAGCAGCAGCTCCGCATCGCACGCGGCGGCATCAGGCCTGCGCTCGCCAGCGCCGGATGCGTTTCTGCTCGAAGCTCAGCGGGTTCGGATAGCGGGTGTCGATGGGACGCCGGCCGGGCGTGCGGGACCCCTTGGCCATGATCTCGACCGCCCACCGCCAGAGAATGCCCCGAGCGAGCTCCGACTCACTTCCCAGTGTCTCGTTGCGGCCGGTCGAGTGAACGCAGCGAACGGGCCACCAGCCAGGCGAAGGCACGGGGCGATCGGGCGCTGGCGACGAACCGGCCGAGCGCACGCCGCTTCGAGTCGGTCAGACGGCGGTCGCACAGCACGAGCAGGGCCCGCGCCTGCATGTCGCGAGGCAGGTAGCCGAGGAAGTAGGCGCCGCGCCCGCCGCGCAGCCGGTCGAGCAGCGCGGCGCGCAGCGAGCGGCGCGGGGCGGCCGACCCGCCAGGGCCGCCCGCCGCCACGTCGCCGAAGATGGCTCCGCCGTGCTGGACGTAGTCGTAGAGCGGCCGGTCGACGTAGCCGATGTCCCCCGCGGCCAGCGCCACCAGGCCCAGCCAGTGATCGTGGAACTGCATGCCGGGGGTCTCGGGGAAGGGCAGAGCCAGCTCGGCCACCTCCCGGCGGAACAGGGTGGCCGCGCCGGTGATCGAGTTGGCCACCAGCAGCGAGACCAGGTCCGTGTGGTTGTTGCGCCGCCCCTTCCACATCGAGTCGCGCAGCACGCGCCCCTCGGCGTCCACCAGGCGCTGATCCGAGTAGACGAGCTGAGCCTGGCCGAGCGAGCTGCGCAGGACCGAGAGCTTGTCCGGATACCAGCGGTCGTCCTGATCGCAGAGCGCGAACAGCTCCGCCTCGGCCGGGGCGAGGGCGAGCGCCCGCTCGAAATTGCGGTAGAACCTCACGCGCTCCTCGGCGCGCGAGACGACGAAACGTGGGTCATCGCCCAGCACCTCGAGCATCTGCGCGAAGCGCTCCGGGCTCGAGCAGTCGTCGCTGACCACGCAGATCCAGCGATCGTCGGTCTGGGCCTTCAACGACTCGATCTGCACCTCGAAGAGAGCGATGTCCGGCTCGAAGGTGGCCATGCAGACGGCTATCAGGCCGGGCTCCTCCAGCTCGGGCCGCCGCGGCGGCGCGGACCGCTCCACCACTTCGAGCGTCCCCAGCGGGGCCGTCTCCTCTGCACCGCCGGCCAGCCGCACGTGGATGGCCAGCTCGATCTGTCCCGGCCGGTCGCGCGGCTCGATCGGCACGGTGGCCCAGAAGCCGCTCCGGTAGGCGCGCAGCTCGGGATCCTCCTCCGAGCCGGGATCGCGCAGCTGGGAGCTGCCATTCCGCGAGAGCGCCGGGTGCAGCATGTCGAAGATGTCCGGCCGCGGCATCCCAAAGGCCGCCGGCGGATGACGCTCGTGTCCGTCGACCACGATCTCGACCTGCTCGATCGCCTCGCGCCGGTGAAAGCAAGTGCCGATGCAGAACACGGCGGTGGCGGTTCCCACCGGCAGCGGAGCCGGCAGCGGGTTCTCGAGGTTGACCCTGAGGTCCGGCGTCCCGCTCACGGCGGGTGAATCTAGTGCATCGCCGTCGCCTCGCCGGGCGGCCTGCGGCTATACGGTGTTGCCCGTATGCACGTTTCCGAGGGTCGTGCAGGACGGGCCGTCGGATCGGCTCGAGCCAGGACTGGACGCGGCGGGAGCCGGCTCCCGGAGCGGGCCGGTGCCCGCGGCGCGCCCGCGGCGCTGGTGCTCGTGATCGCAACGGCGGTGGGAGCTGCCCTGCGGCTGTCGGTAGCCGGCCAGAGCCTGTTCGCCGACGAGCTGTCCACCTACTGGATTCTCGACACGAACGGCCTCTGGGGCGTGATCTCGACGGTGCACACCGACGCCGAGATCACCCCTCCGCTGTTCTTCGTGCTCTCGTGGTTCACCACCCGTATCGAGCTGACCCCGGAGCTGCTGCGCGCGCCCGCGGTGCTGGCCGGCTCCGCGACGATCCCCCTCGTCTACCTCGTGGGAGCGCGGACGGTCGGCCGGGCGGCGGGGCTCGTGGCGGCGGCGCTCACGGCTCTCGCGCCGTTCATGATCTTCTACTCCGCCGAGGGCCGGGGCTACGGGCTGGCCATGGCGCTCGTCACGCTCTCGACCCTCGCTCTGTTGGTGGCCGCGGACGGAGGGGGCGCGCGCTGGTGGGCGGTCTACGCCGCCGCTTCGTGCGCGGCCATGCTGACCCACTACACGGTGGCCTTCGTCCTGGCCGCGCAGCTCGCGTGGGTGCTGTGGGCCCATCCGCGGGCCCGGCGAGCCGCGCTCGTGGCCAACGGCGGCGCGGTACTCGCCTTCCTGCCCTGGCTGACCGGGCTGAAGGCCGACCTCGACTCGCCGACCACCGACATCCTGTCGGCGCTGGCGCCGGTCACGCTGGACACCGTCAGCAGCGGTCTGGCGCACTGGTCGGTGGGCTACCCCTACCAGTACGCGAGCACCGGTCTGCTCGACCTGCCCGGGCCGGTGGCGCTGGTGCTGCTCGGCCTCGGGGTGGCGCTCGCCGTCGCGGGCCTGGCGCTGCGCGTGGCCGGCGATGGCATGGGGCGGGGGCTGTCCGAGATCGATCGCGGCCTGGTGCTGGTGGTCGTGCTGGCCCTGGCCACACCCGTGGGGGCCGTCCTGGCCAGCGCGATCGGCACGAACGTCTTCGGCGTTCGCAACCTGGCCGGCTCGTGGCCCGGCCTGGCGCTGGCGCTGGCCGCTCTCCTCGTGGCCTGCGGCCCGCGGCTGCGGGTGGCCGCGGTGACGCTCGTGCTCGCGTCGTTCGCCATCGGCGCCGTCAAGATGCTCGACGACTCGTTCGGCCGTCCCGACTACCAGGGCGCCGGCGCGCTCGTCGATCGTGACGCAGGGCCGCGCGAGGCCGTCATCGACGCCGCGGTGGTCTCTCCCGGGCCGCTCAGCGGTCTCGACGTCGTGCTCGACCGGCCCCATCAGGTGTTCCGCGTGGGTGCTCCTCAGGAGCGCGACCATCCCTTCACCGTCCTCGACCGGACGCTGCCGGCCGGCGCGGTCACCCGGCAGGCCGTCTCGGCCGCCCCTTCGGGCTCCATCTTCCTGGTGGCCGGCGCCACGCCTGACGAGAGCCGGCCCGGCGCGACGGACCTCGCTCGGCAGGTGGAGGGCGCCCTCCCGAACGGCTACCGCCGGGTGCGCTCTCGTCTCTATCCCGGCATCCTCGACGTCGGCGTGCTCGTCTACGAGCGCGGCGAAGCAGGTCGGCCCTGAGGCGATGGTCGTGGAGGAGCGACACCGGCACATGGAGGGGGAGGAGCGCATGCGCCGGATCCGCGCGGCCCACCCCCGCCTGCGTGAGGCGCTCGTGGCGGATGCCCGGGTGACGGCCGCCCACCGTTTCGAGCGGCACGAGTTCCGGTCCGGCTTCGACGCCGCGCTTCAGGTGCTGCGTCTCGCCTGGGCGACGGACGCCTTCCTGGCCCAGGCCCTGTACCGAGCAAAGGCCCGTCTGCAGGCCCTCGGGGTGCCGCTCCTGCCGCGGCTCTGCCAACGCCTGGCGATCGTGACGGGGCAGGTGTCGATAGGGGACCCCGTGCTGGTGCATCCAGGGGTGTACTTCATCCACGGACAGGTGGTCATCGACGGGTTCTCCGAAATTCATCCGGGCGCCGTCATCGGTCCGTTCGTGACGATCGGCCTGCGCGCCCCGGATCTGATGGGACCCACGATCGGCCCGGGCGCGAGCGTCGGCACCGGCGCGAAGGTGCTCGGCCGCGTTCACGTCGGCGCGCGCGCGCAGATCGGAGCCAACGCGGTGGTGGTCGACGACGTGCCCGAGGCCGCCACCGTGGTCGGCGTGCCCGCTCGTCCCGTGGTCCGTCCCGACCACTGACGGCGGGGTCGCCCTCCCCCGGTGCTCTGGTACCGTGCACGCCCGCCCGGCCCTCGACCTCGAGTCGCTCGATTCAATGATCTTTCGCTCCAGGAAGCGCCGCACGAACAACGCCGAACAGCCCGCCGGTGCGCCGGCGCCCGCAGCAGTGGAGGACGACGGGAGACCGGCAGAGAGCCTCCTGCGGGAGATCGACGCCGGGGGTGCCACCAACGGTGACGAGAGCGAAGCCCGGAGGATCCTCCAGCTGCGCCACCGGGCCGGCCTGAAACTGCTCGACGAGAGCCGGGGGCAGACGCCAGACTACCCCGAACCCGACTTCGACCTGCTCGGGGACTCGGACCTGCCCACGGTCGAGGCCGGCGAGGTCACGCCGGGGCTGCTGCGGGCGGCGATCATGCGAAACGGATGCCTGCTCATCCGCGGCCTGGTGGACCAAGAGGAGGCCGCCCGCCTGCGCGACGAGATCGACCGGGCCTACGAAGCTCGCGGCAGCGAGGCGGGGGAGGCGAACGGCGGATCCGGCTACTTCGAGGAGTTCCGCCCCGACGCCCAGTTCGATCTCGCCTTCGAGCGGGCCCTGCTCCTGGGCAGCGCCGGCCTGTGGGTGGCGGACTCGCCGCGGATGATGGCCGAGGTGCTCGAGCTGTTCGACCGGGCGGGCCTGACCCGTCTCGCGACCGAGTACCTGGGTGAGCGCCCGGCGATCTCGGTCAACAAGTCGCTTCTGCGCAAGGTCAAGCCGACCCAGATCAAGGACACCGACGGCTCGAAGGAACGCAGCCCCAGCGCCTGGCACCAGGACGGCGCCTTCCTCGGCGACGTGCGCGCGCTCAACGTGTGGCTGTCGCTGTCGCGCTGCGGGGACGTGGCGCCGGGACTGGACATCGTCCCTCGTCGCCTCGAGGAGATCGTGCCGACGGGCACGGAGGGCGCGATCTTCGACTGGTCGGTCTCCCGGGCCGTGACCGAGGAGGCGGCGGGCGAGGTGAGCATCATGCGCCCGGTCTTCGAGCCCGGCGACGTGCTGCTGTTCGACGAGCTCTTCCTCCACGCGACTGCGGCCGAGTCGGACATGCCCAACATGCGCTACGCGGTGGAGAGCTGGTACTTCGGTCCGTCGGCCTTTCCGGCGGGCTACGCGCCGCTGGCCGTCTGAAGATCCACAACGGCGTGGATCGCACCTCACTCACCGCTTCTCCCGGCCCGGCCGGCGCGGCCGGCGCCCCGCGGCGGTCACGGGCGAGCGGGTCGTGACCCGCGAGGGTGGCTTCAACGCGACCTGGCAGCGCCACGTGGCAGCCTACGTCCTGATCGAGCCGTTCCTGGGTCCCGGCCGGGTGCTCGACCTGGGCTGTGGGGTGGGGCACAGCTTCCACCGGCTGGCTCCGCGCGAAACCGTGGGCGTCGACATCGACGCCGGTGCTCTCGAGGGTCAGGAGCGGGAGACGATCCAGGCGGACATGCGCAACCTGCCCTTCGACGACGCGGCCTTCGCCTCGGTGGTCTCGGTGCAGTCGGTCGAGCACGTGCCCGATCCCGAGCGCGTGGTGGCCGAGGTGGCCCGCGTGCTCGAGCCCGCCGGCGTGGCGGTCTTCGTGACGCCCAACCGCCTGACCCTGGGCCGGCCGGACGAGATCATCGACCCCTACCACTTCGTCGAGTTCGACCCGCGCGAGCTCGAGCAGCTGTGTGCCGGCGCTTTCGGTCAGGTGGAGGTCCGCGGCCTGTTCGGGTCGGAGCGCTACCTGGAGCTCTTCGGCGAGGAGCGGGTGACGATGAACAAGCTGCTCCGGCTCGACCCGCTGCGGCTGCGGCGGCTGGTACCGCGCCGGGCGCGCCAGTCGCCTCTACGACCGCATGCTGCGCCACTACCGCCCGACCGAGGACCCGCGCTCGGAGGCGATCACCACGGACGACTTCGAGCTTCGCGGCCACGACCTGGACGAGTGCATGGACGTGGTGGCCATCTGCCGCTCGCCGCGGGCGTAGGCCCACCGATCGTGAGCGCTCAAGCGACGGACGTCGAACGCCGCGTGTCCAGCTGCGCCTGGTGCGGCCGGCCGCTCGGCGACGGGGCGATCCGGCTGAAGGGGCGGACCCGCTGCGCCGCAGTGCGGCGCGGCCACGACCGACCCCTGGCCCTCGGAGGGCGAGCTCCAGGCGGCCTACGGCACCTGGTACCGGCCCGAGTCCGGGCGCTTCAGCTTCATCGGTGACGCCGTGCTCAGCCGCACCCGCGCGCTGCTGGCGGGACGCGTGACCGGATCGCGCCCTCCGGGCCGGTGCTCGACGTGGGGGCGGGTGAGGGTGTGCTGATCGATGCGCTGCGTCGTCACGGGCGCCAGGCGATCGGCCTGGAGCGCGATTCGCGCCGCCCGGACGTGTGGGACCAGCCCCTGAGCGACCTCGAGGGGGAGTGGGCCGCAGTCGTCTTCTGGCACTCGCTCGAGCACCTGCCCGACCCCGGGGACGCCGATCGACGAGGCTGCGCGGCTGCTCGAGCCCGGGGGTGTGCTCGTGGTGGCGGTACCGAATCGGACAGTCTGCAGGCGAGGGCCTTCGGCGACCGCTGGCTGCACCTCGACCCGCCGCTGCACCTCGTTCATCTCTCGCGGCGCTCGCTGATAGCGCGCCTCGAGGAGTCGGGCTTCACCGTGGATCGGGTCTCGAGCACCGCGGGGCGGGCAGGTGGTGATCGGGTGGCTCGACGGCCTCGTCGGCCGCCTGCCCGGGGAGCTCAGCCTCTATCAGGCACTGCGTCAGCCCGAGGCTCGCAGCCGGCCCGTCTCGCCTCGAGAGCGCGCCCTGACCGCTCGCTGGCCGCCGCGCTCCTGCTCCCGGTCGCGGTCGCCGGTGCGGCGTTTGAGGTCGCCCTCGGAAACGCGCGGCACGGTCTACGTGGAGGCTCGCCGTGTCTGAGCGCTGCGCGCGCCCAAGGTCATCGTGGTCATGCCCGCGCGCCAGGCCGCCGCCACGCTCGAGCAAACCTTCGCCGCCATCCCGACGGACGTCGTGGACGAGGTGATCCTCGTGGACGACTCCTCGACCGACGACACCGTGCGTCTGGCCCGCGAGCTCCCGCTGCACCTGGTCTGGCACCCCCACCAGACCGGCTACGGCGCGAACCAGAAGACGTGCTACCTGGAGGCGCTCCAGCGCGACGCCGACGTGGTGGTGATGCTGCATCCCGACGGCCAGTACGAGCCCGAGCTGATCCCGAGCATGATCGAGCCGATCGTGTCCGGAGAGGCCGACCTCGTGCTCGGCTCGCGCCTGCTGGTGCCGGGAGCGGCGCTCGCGGCCGGCATGCCGCGCTGGAAGTACCTGGCCAACCGCTTCCTGACCAGCATCGAGAACCGGATCATGGGCACGCACCTCTCGGAGGCCCACACCGGCTACCGCGCCTACTCGCGCCGGCTGCTGCTCACCGTTCCGTTCCTGCGCAACTCACTCGACTTCGTGTTCGACTCCGAGCTGCTGATGCAGGCGGCCCACTTCGGCTTCACGATCAAGGAGGTGCCCGGCTCGCTGCCGCTACTTCGAGGACGCGTCCTCGGTGGGCTTCAAGAGCGGCGTGGTGTACGGCATGAAGACACTGTGGACGGGCGTCCGGCTGCGGCTGCACCGTCTCGGGGTGCGCTCGCGCAAGTTCGAGTCATAGCTGCGCCAGCTTCGCAACCGGAGCGACGCATCCGGCGTCAGCCCCGGCGCGCCACCAGCTCCGCCACCACGAACTCCTGACTGTCGCGGTGGATGACCTCCAGGTCGAACCGCCGGCCGATCCGCTGCAGAACCCATTCCTGGAGTGGGGCCATGCCCACGTGCGGCGCGGCGAGCTCGGCGAGCGGATCGGGAGATCCCGGCGCCTTGAGGTCGGCGAACGCCTTCAGTCCACCGACCTGCATCAACAACCGGTCACCCTGCTCGAGCTCGGCCACGGCCTCGCGCAGCTCGGGGAGGTACTCCGCGCTCACGAAGCTGTCCTCCGGCGGAAAGGTCAGCGGCAGCTCGTGCGCACGCCCGCTTCGGATCAGGATCTCGGTCTCGAGATCCGGCCATATGAGTGTCAGCACGCGGCGATCCCCGGGCATGTAGCGGTCGAGCAGGCGCTCGCCCTGCGGTGCGCGGCCGTCGATCGGCGGCAGATTCCAGAGGCGGTCGAGGGCCGGGCGCGCCGAGTCGCCACCCGGAACGAGGTGGCCGAGCGCCGAGCGCGGGAACCGTTCGTCGACCGACGACCATGCGGTCGCGAACAGGAGCAGCGCGAGGGACAGGGCGAACGCGAGGCCGCCGACGCGCGCGTTGCGCGACCCGTTCAGCGCGCCGCGCAGAAGCAGGCTCAGCCACAGCGTGCCCGCGAGCAGCAGCGGCATCGAGACGTAGGGCACTATTTCGTTGTTCGACCGGTCGACGAAGTAGCTGAACAGAGCGATGCCGTAGGCGGTGGTCCCGGCGAGCGCGGTCAGCGCGACGCGCTCACGGTCCACGAGCTCCGGCCGGCGCCGAAGCAGCAACACGAGGGCGGCGGCCGAGGCTGCATACCCCGCGCCCACGGCCAGGCCGGGTGACCAGCGTGAGAAGTCGTAAGTGATGTCGCCTACCTCATCGAACAGGAAGGCCTCGAGGAAGGCGAGGTACCAGCCGTAGTCCGGCAGCTCGCCGACGGCGGCCAGCGTGACGGCCACGAAGAGGACGTGGGCGGCGCCGCAGGCAGCCAGCCCCAGCGCCGCTCGCCGCGCGAGCCACGCGAGGCGCCCGGGCGCCGGCCGAGCCCACGCCTGGAAGCAGATCAGCCCCGCGAACGTCGCAACCGTGTATGCGAACGCCTCGAGCGACCAGACCGAGGAGAGGCCCACGACGACGAGCTGGGTCGCCCGAGCGGCACCCGAGCGGCGGGGCCAGCGCGCCTCTACCGCGGCGGCGAGAATGAGGATGACCGGAGGGCCGAAGCGGAGGGGCCCGTGATTCGGGAGGCTCCCGACCGAGTACAGGAGGTTGTAGGCAAGCACGACGACGGCGAGCACCAACGAGGCGGCGGCCAGCAATCGGGAGGTGCCCGAGAGGCGCAGGAGGCAGTAGCCGGCAGCGAACACGAGCCCGGACAGCAGCCCGTCCAGAAGGCCGATCGTGCCGTATCCGATCGGGGCGAGTTGAAACCACCCGGCCAGCAGGTAGATGGGACCGATGCCGTACTGGGACGCGGCGTCGACCAGCACAGCACCTCCATGGAGTACCTCGTTCGTCGGCCCCAGCAGGAAGTCCTGGTGGCTCTTCGCCACGCTTGCCTGGAACGCCGCGAGCCCGCTGTCGCGACTGAACACGACGAGGTCGGTTACTGCCAGCACGACAAGCGCGACGATCGCGGCGTCGATCGCGCCCCCCCAGCGCGGCCCACGCGCCCGGCCGGAAGCGCCGGCTCGCGAGTAGACGATGATCACGGCTACGGCGGCGACCGCTCCGAGCGCGAGCGGAAGCGGACTTATCGAGCGCACTGAGAAGAACGCGAGCAAAGCGACGAGCACCAGCACGCCCGCGAGCGCCCAGAGGACCGGGGCGAGACTCGCGGCGTGCGACGGACGGGTGAACGGACGCGGCTGCCTTGCCCGCGCGAGGAGGGCAACCGCGCGCAACCGACCAGATCGCCACCGTTCCGAGCAGCTCGGCCCCCCCGCCACCCGGCAGCAGCCGGGCGATCAGCACGGACGCGGCCAGCGTAGCCACAAGCAACGCGGCGAGCGACGACAGCGCACCACCACTGTGGCTGGCCGCGATGGTGTCCGCGAGGCGCGGCACCACGGTCAGCGCCAGCGGCAGGATCAGCGCGAAACCCATCAGGTAGAGCCCGGTTTCGATGGTCTGGTTCTGACCCAGGTCAAACGGGGGAGGCAGCGGCTCGGGGTTGACGATCAGCTCGACGCACCCGACTGCGAGCGCGAAGCAGGCGACGGCGAGCGTCACCGTAAGGCCGAGCGTCGGGCCAAACGGCGCGCGGGGACGCGCAACCGCCGGTCGCTTCCCAAGCCGGTGTCGGAATACGCGTCGCTCGCGCAGGGTGTCCACGGAGATGGCCATCTACTCGTTCGACGATCCTATATACGGTGTCGCCCATGCAGGTGTTCCAGGCTCGTGTGGCCGAGGTGGCCGGATCGGCTGACGTGGGCGGGCCGGCCGTGCGCAGAGAGCGCCCGGGTGCGGGCCTGGCCGGCGGGTGGCCGCTGACGGTTGCCTGCGTCGCCGTCCTGACTGCCGTCGGCCTCGCTCTGCGCCTGGCGATCGCCGGACAGAGCCTCTTCGCAGACGAGCTCTCGACCTACTGGATCGTTTCTACAAATGGGCTCGGCGGAGTCGTGTCGACAGTCCACACCGACGCCGAGATCACGCCGCCGCTGTCCTTTGTGCTGGCCTGGCTGACAACGCGACTCGAGCTCACACCCGAGCTGTTGCGCGCACCGTCTCTGATCGCCGGGTCCGCGGCCATTCCGCTCATCTATCTTGTGGGTCTGCGAACCGTCGGGCGCGGCGCAGCGCTGGTCGCGACAGCTCTCTGCGCGCTTTCGCCGTTCATGATCTTCTACTCCACCGAGGCTCGCGGTTATGCGCTGGCGATCACGCTGGTGCTCGCTTCGACGCTCGCCCTGCTCGTCGCACTCGACGACGGTCGCGTCCGCCTCTGGGTCGCCTACGCGGCCTGCACCTGTGCCGCCGTCTATAGCCACTACACGGTCGTCTTCGCGCTCGGCGCGCAGCTCATCTGGCTGTTGTGGGCCCACCCCGAGGCGCGCCGGGCGGCGCTGCTCGCCAACGTCGCGGCGATCGTTGTCTTCCTGCCCTGGCTCCCAGGCGTGATCAACGACTTCGAATCGCCGACGACAGACATCGTCGATGCCCTCGACGTGTTTACCTTGCCGAGCGTCCTGACCAGTCTTGAGCACTGGTCGGTCGGCTATCCCTATGTCTTTCCCAGCACGTCGCTGGGCGCTCTGCCCGGCGTCGCCGCGCTCGTCCTGCTCGGGCTCGGGGTCGCGACGGCCGCCGTCGGTGTCGCCGGCCGATGGGCACGGGCGCGCTTCGCCTGGCGGTGCACCCGCCGCGATCGCAGGCTCTTGATCGCTGCGCTGGCGATCGGGGCGCCGGTCGGCATCGTGCTCTTCAGCGCCGTCAGCACGAACCTGATCGCGGTGAGACACCTCGCGGCCTCGTGGCCGGCGTTCGTGCTCCTGCTCGCGACACTGCTTCTGGCCGCCGGCCCCCGTCTACGGCCGGTCGCCGTCGCCTTGGTCGTCGTGTCATTCGCGATCGGCGCCGGGAGAATGCTGGACGCGGGCTTCGCCAGACCGAACTATGAGGCGGCGGCCGGTTTCATCGAGCAGCACGCGTCACCCGGCGACGTCGTCATCGACGGCACGAACCTCAGTCCGGCGCCGATCACCGCCCTCGACGTCGCCCTCGACGGTCGCCGGCCCATGTTCTATCTGGGGAGGCTGAAGGTGCAGTACGACCCGTTCAGGATCCTCGCCGGGCCTCCCCCTGCCGCGGAGGTGGCTCGTCGAGCGGTAACCGCGGCTGATGGCGCGCGCATCTTCATCGTCTCGAGCGAGACCGTTGCCACCACGAGCGCGCGCGGCGGTAACCCGCTCACTGACGAGGCGATCAGCGCGCTGCCGCCCGGCTATCGCCGTGTCGAGACGCGTTACTACCCGGGCATCCTCCGGCTGGCTACGCTCGTCTACGCCCGTCGCGCTTCGCCGCAAGGATGACGTTGTGGGCACAGACGCGGCGCACGACCGGTATGCCCTCCACCACGCGCTCGATGGTCGCCGCCGCTCGCAGCAGCGTGGGCGGAGTGAAATCGGGGACCATGCCGAGCTGCTTCGACGCGAGGATCTCGGAGCCGGCGTATTGCAGGCCGCCGACCAGCTCCCCTTCTGGAATTAGGCGTTCGTCGCCAGTGTCCTGAGGGACCCGTGCCATCAGGTGACCCCAGTACGGGTTGCGAGGGTTGTGGTCCCACACCAGAACGTGGCCGCCAGGCTTCGTCACCCTCACCATTTCGAAAAGGGTCCTGCGCACGTCGTCGGCCTCGGCGATGTGGTGCATGACCGCGACGCTCAGGACCACGTCGAACCTGTCGTCGCCAAATGGAAGCGAAGTGCCCGACGCCCTGACCGCATTGACTTCGGGAGCTCTCGCCCTCAGCACCTCGAGCATCCCCTCCGAGGGATCGACTCCTGCCATCTCGTACCCGGCTGCGGCTAGTCGGGCCGCCAGCACGCCTGTGCCGCAGCCGACGTCGAGCCCTGCTCCGGGGCTGCAGTGGTCGAGAACGAACTGGACCCGCTTTCCCAGATAGTGGTCCACCACGTGCGCAGGCAGCGAATCGTCGTAGGCCGCCGAGATCGCGTCGAAGTGGGTGCTGCTCATGGTCCCTCGTCGCCCTGCGGGGAGCGGTCGAGCGCGAACGGCGATGGCCGGCGCGGTCGTCGAGGAGCCCGCCGCCGGTAGCGCAGGATCAGCGCGATCATCCGCAGCCCCAGCACCACCGCGGTGATCGGCTTGCCGGTCACAGACGACGTGCCCACCCGGGGCAGGTAGTTCACCGGGACCTCGACGAAGCGCACCCCCGAGAGGATGGTGAGCAGCATGATCTCGACGCCCGCGTGGCTGCCCCCGACGGTCATGTTGGCGGCCACGTGCTGAGCAGAGGGCCGCTTGAGCAGCCGGTAGGTGCAGCCGACGTCGCTCAGATGGCTCGTGTTGTAGAGGACCTCCATGAGCTTCGCCACCCCCCAGTTGCCCCAGCGCAGGAACCACTCCATGTTGGCTCCGGACCAGATCAGCTCGCGCGTGGTGCGCGTGCCGAAGACCACCTCGCACTCGTTGCTGTAGGCGAGGAGCTTGACGATGTCAGGGGGGAGGAACGTTCCGTCCGGCTCGGCGAGCACCACGAGATCCCCCTGCGCCTCGGACAGCCCTCGCCTGATCGCGTGCCCGTAGCCCTGAAGTGGCTCGTGCACCAGGCGAGCGGCGGTCTGGCGCACCTCCTCGGCTGTCCCCGGCTGGGCGTTGTTGTCGATGACGAGCACCTCGTCGACGACGCCCGTACTAAGAAAGCCCTCAATTACTTGGCGTATCGAGTCGCGCTCAGCGTAGGTCATGAGCACGACAGAGACTCGCTTGCCATCCCACATCAGCTGCGCCTCCGCGCGTCGAAACCTGCACCGGCGGCGCGATTCTAGCCTCAGTCGCCGGTGCGGGCCGCCGCCCCCGCCGGAGCGCGTCTGTCACGCGCCGGATCGCGCGAACTGGCTAGGATGCCCGACCCGTGCAGAACCCGCCGAGCAAACCCGCATGATCGCCTTTGGCACCTCGATAACCGACTCGGAGCTGTACCACCGCTGTGCCCAGCCGGGAATCGAGCGCGTGGCCGAGCCCGATTCCACGATCTTTGCCTACGGGGCGACCGGGTCGATCTTCCGCAGCTACAACCTCCTGCTCGAGAAGGCCGCCGAGCTCGACAACCTCGAAGCCCTGGTTCTCGTGCATCAGGACGCCGAGATCGTCGACGACGACTTCTGCGGCAAGGTGCGCAGGGCCCTGAGCGATCCCGACGTCGGCGTCGTCGGGTGCGTGGGCGCCCTGGGAGTCCGCAGCATCGCGTGGTGGGAGGGATCGGTCACGTGGGCGTCGTTCATCCACCGCTATGGCGAGTTCGGCGGCGGGGACATCGAGGCCTTCTCCTGGGCCAGGGAGAACATGCCGGCCTATGCGCAGACAGGTGAGGTCGACACCGTCGACGGCTTCCTGATCGCCCTGTCTCCCTGGGTCGTCCAGAACGTGCGCTTCGACGAGTCGCTCGGGCAGCTGCATGGGTACGACCTCGACTTCTGCCTGCAGGTGCGCTCGGCCGGCAAGAAGGTGATCACCGAGTACTTCCGGGCGATTCACTACCACTCGCTCGATCTGGTCAACGAGCCGGAGACCTGGGTCGAGGCACACATGCGGATCGCCGAGAAGTGGGACGGACGCATGCCCGGGGTGGGCAACGGCGGAGGCACCTGGAAGGAGCGCGCGCGCCGGGCGGAGGCCGAATCGGAGGTCGCACGTGCGGCTGCCGTGTCCAGGGCGCTCCAGCTCAACGCGCGAACCCAGCAGCTGGAGACGCGGATCGACTCGATGACGGGCAGCATCGGCTGGAAGCTCACGGAGCCCCTGCGCTGGGCCAACAAGATGCGCAAGAGGGCGCGGGCAACGCTGCAGGAACGTCGTTCCAACGGCGGCCGCCAAGGCGCAACTTGATATAGCTTGGGCGCTGCATGGCGACGACTTCGGCCGGGGCAGAAGCATCCGTGCTGCGAGCCGACGCCGGTACGCGTCGTTGGTCCGGGTCGGAGTCGTGGACCGTCGGCCTGATCACGCTGCTCGCACTCGCTTCCCGGGCGGCGTGCCTGGACCAGAGCCTGTTCGGTGACGAGCTCTTCGCGTACGAGATTGTTCACGACCAATCTCTCGGGCAGGTCTTCTCGGTCGTTCACGAGACGGAGAAGACGCCGCCACTCGGGTTCGTACTGTCGTGGCTGCCGGAACGCTTCGGCGGCCCAGAGCTGATCCGGCTGCCCTCGTTCGTCGCGAGCGTCGCGACGATCCCCCTCCTCTACCTGCTCGGTCGTCGCGTCATGGGCAGGTCGGCAGCCCTTGTCGCCGTTCTCTGGTTCGCGATCAGCCCCTTCCAGATCTTCTACGGCACCGAGACGCGCAGCTACGCGGTGGTCGCTGCGCTGGTTGTGCTCTCGACTCTGGCCCTTCTGATCGCACTGGACGACGGCCGGCGGCGATGGTGGGCGCTGTACGTCGTTGCCGCCGCGGCCGCGGTCTACACGCACTACATCGCGGCGCTGACCTTGGTGCCGCAGGCGGCGTGGGCGCTCTGGGCCTACAGAGAGCAGGCGCGCCGGCTACTGATCGCGAACGGTTTCGTCCTGGCTGCCTTTCTCCCCTGGCTGCCCTCTTTTCTCGTCCAGTTCGATCACAGCTCGACTGAGGCCGAGTATCTGAGCACCGTGGCACCGTTGACGGTGTCGCATATGGCGGAGATCAGCGGGAAGGCGCTCGTGGGCCACCCGTTTGTTTCGCTCGCGGATGTGCTCGGGCCTGTAGCCCTAGCGGTGCTGGGCATGACGCTGCTGTCTTCCGCCGCGTTTGCCGCTTACCGTGCCTTCAGCGGTCGAGCGGGCCTTCCGGCCAGGCTCCGCTCGCTGCCTGGGCTCGTGGTCCTGCTCGCGATCGTCCCGCTAGTACTGCTCGCGCTGTACAGCAGCCGACCGAATACCAGTTTCCTGTTGCCGCGCAACCTGTCGGTGGCTGTTCCGTACGCGCTGCTCGTGATCGGCTCGCTCCTCACGCTGCTACCCGGCCGGCTGCGGTGGGTGCTGCCGGTCGTGGCGATCGCGGCGCTCGCCGTCGGCACGGTGAGGATGCTGAATCCGGACTATCAGCGGCCCGACGCTCGCGATGCGGCCCGGTACATCGATAGACATGCGGGCCCGCGGGCATCGGTTGTGGACGCCCAAGTGATTGCCGAGTTCGATCGGCCCCCCGCAAAGGCGACCCGGCTTTATCTGGAGCGTCCACACCGCATCTATCCGGGTTCGAGATGGGTCGACGCATGGAAGGACGCCGACCGCGAGCGGGGCCGGGTTGTGGTCTCCTATCCGCGCACCGGAGTCGTAAAGCTGCTCGTACCTCCGTCGCCGTACGCCGAGCGCTACCGGCTGATTGCCACGGAAAGCACAGCGGGCGCCCCGTTCGGCATGGCTGTCCGGGAGTACGCTCGGCTGGCCAGGGAGAGGCCATAGGGGTGCGAATGTCCGGCGCCGTTGCAGCGAAGGGCGTCGACCGGCCGCGGCCGGAGGCGGGGCGCTGGCTGGTCCAAGAGGCCTGGGCCGTGGCCGGGCTCACCGGACTCGCGTTCGCGCTGCGGCTGGCGTGCCTCGACCAGAGCCTCTATGCGGACGAGCTCTACTTGTACGAGATCGTGCACGACCAGCCTCTCGGTCAGGTCTTCTCGACGGTGCACGAAACGGAGAAGACGCCCCCTCTTGGTTTTCTACTGTCCTGGCTATCGGAGAAGGCAGGCAGCGCCCCGGAGCTCCTGCGCCTGCCGTCGTTCGCGGCGAGTGTCGCCACCGTTCCGCTGGTCTATCTGGTCGCGCTGAGTACGATCGGCCGGAATGCGGGGCTGGTGGCTGCGGCCTGGCTTGCCCTGAGCCCATTCCAGATCTTCTACGGCACCGAGACCCGAAGTTACGCGCTGGTGACCGCGTTGGTCGTGCTCTCGACAGTCGTTCTCATGGCGGCTCTAGACAGCCGGCGAAAACGCTGGTGGGCGCTTTATGCCTTGGCAATCACTGCTGCCGTGTACTCCCATTACACGGCAGTGCTGGTGCTCGCGCCGCAGGCGGCCTGGGCGCTGTGGGCCCACAGGGATCGTTGGCGCGAGCAACTCTTGGCGACCGGAGCGGCGGCGTTGCTCTTCCTTCCTTGGCTGCCCTCGTTCATCGTCCAGGCCGAGAACAGCGCCGACGAGGCGAGACGTATCGCCGCTTCGGTGCCGCTCACGCTCGTGAACGTGGCCGAGCTTGAGCCCAGAGCGCTGGTCGGCCATCCATTTGTCCCGTTCCAGGACCTTCCGGGATGGGGAGTTCTGCTGGCGCTGGCTGCCGTGGTGGCCGGAACGGTGCTCGTCGCCGTCTACCGGCTGGCCACCGGCAGAGCCCGGCTCAGGCCGAGCCTCAGCAGCCGGGGGACCCTGCTTCTGCTACTGGCTGTCGGGCCCTTCCTGCTGCTGTTGGCGTACAGCCTGCGGCCCGAGACCAGCTTCCTGCTGGCCCGCAACCTCTCGGTTAGCGTGCCCTACGCAGTCTTGCTGTTGGGCTGGCTGCTCACCTTGCCCGGCGGAAGGCTGCGTATCGCCTTGCACATCATCGCGCTCGCGCTGGTGTCGGTCGGCACAGTTAAGATGCTCACTCCGGACTACCAGCGACCGGACGCCAAGGACGCGGCCGAGTACATCGATGCCGAGGCGCCCCCTGGTGCCCCGATCGCCGACGTGTCCATCTTCACTGGCCCCCCGGCTCAGGCGACTCGCGTCTATCTGGAGCGACCCCACCCTGTCTACTCCGAAGACTTGAGCGCGGTTTGGCCGCGCGCCGCACGCAGCGACCGACCTGTGTTCCTCTCATTTCCGGGGGTACCCACCTTCGAGCGCCTGTTCGTCGCCCCACCGCAGTACGCCAGGAGCTACCGCCTCGCCGACGAGCATCGCTCTCCGGGAATCACTCCGATCGTGACCCGCAAGTATGTGCCGCGTTAGTTGGGTGGTGGCCAGGCGACACATCCTCTCCGTCGCGGTCGGGTTCGCCACGCTGGCTCTGGCTGGAGTTCTGACCGGGGCGGCGCGGGCGGACACTGTTCGGGTGCGGATCGATCCCGCGCGCACAGGACCGGTCGTCGACGAACGCTTCCTCGGCCTCTCCTTCGAGGCCGAGGCTCTTCCGCAGGTGGCACGAAATGCCGCACAAGGGAACCTCGTGGCCCTGCTCCGGTCGCTCGGACCCGGAACGCTTCGCTTTGGGGGCGGCAGCGTGGACAGCAGTACGGCCTTTTCGGAGACCGGTGCACTCCCGCCGGGCGCCACCACCGCGATCACCCCCGACGATCTCGACCGGCTTCGAACTCTCGCGGTCCGCACCGGCTGGCGAATCCGGCTCGCAGTGACGCTGGGGCGTTATGACCCCGCAGCCGCGGCAAGGGCGGCTGCGGCCGCCGCCGAGCGCCTGGGACCGGCTCTGATCGCGATCGAGATCGGCAATGAGCCGAATGCCTACCCGTTCCTCGGCCTGCGGCCAGCGGGCTGGTGGTTTACCGACTACCGGCGCGAGGTCCGGGCCTACCGGCGGGCGATCTCTGCCGCGGCACCGGGCGTGCGCATTGCCGGGCCGGACAATGTCGTGCCTGCTTACGGCTTCCGTTGGCTGGCGGCATTCGCCCGTGGCGAGAGGCCGGCGTTGTTGACTCCGCACTACTACCCACTCAATGTCTGCTTCCCCCCGACTCCGGACGTCGAAGATCTTCTTAGCCCGGCGCAGGCGGCCGAGGACGCGCGGACGGTTGCTCGCTTTGCGAGGATCGGGAGAAGGTACGGCCTCAAGGTACGGGTGGGCGAGACGAACAACGTCGGATGCCGCGGGAAGGCTGGGCTCAGCGACACGTTTGCGGCCGCGCTGTGGGCACTCCGCTACATGCTCGCAATGGCACGCGCGGACGTGGTGGGCGTGAATTTCCACACCCTTATCGACGACTGCGGAAGCTACGCACCGATCTGCGCTGCGAGCGGCGAGGCGTACCGGCGCGGCCGGCTCCGGGCCATGCCCGAGTGGTACGCGCTTCTCCTATTTCGTCACTTGGTCGGTAGCCGCTTGGCCGAGGTATCCGCTTCCCAGCGTCCGCCCAGGCTGTCTCTCGCCGCCTTCCGACGACCGCAGGACGGCGGGATTGATGTGGTCGCGATCAACACGGCGCCCCGTCGTAAGCTGGCGCTTGCGATCAGGGTCAAAGGCTCGGACACGTTTGGGGTGGCGGAGGTTCTCTCCCTCGCCGCGCCCACGCTCAGATCCACGACCGGGGTGAGCCTGGGAGGCGGACAGGTACGCCGTGGAGGCGCGTGGAGACCCGGCCGAATTCGACGACGCATCCAGCCGCGATCGGCCAGGTTGCGGGTTGGCGTGCCAGGTGGCTCCGCCATTCTTCTCAGAATCCCCCCCGAGGGCTGAGCCGCAAGAACCCTCGCGTCAGGCTCAGTAGTCGGACAGGATCCGGCGCACGTCTTCCTTCGAGATCTCCGACTGGTGGCTGCCGATTCCCAGCTTCAGCCGCAGCCGCGACAGGCGCTCGGCCACCGAGAACGCGCTCGAGTCGAGCAGGCGCTGCAGCAGCAGCCGCTGCCGCTGGATGCGTGCGCGCTCCTTGCCCAGCTCCGACATCTGGAGCATGGAGGTGGCGAGGTGGGCCACGCGGTTGCTCTCGAGACGCTCGAGCATCGGGTTGCGGTCCTACGGCTCTAGCATCTCGGCCACCGCGGCGGCCCAGGGAGCGTCGACGTGCCACACCACGCCCAGCCCGTAGAACGCGGGCACGACCGCCAGCTGCAGGCCCTCGCGAGCCTCCACGAAGTCCTCCACCGCCGTCAGCACGCCGTTGCGGGGGCCGCCCTCGCGCGCCGCGGGCGAGCGGTAGGGCAGACCGCCTTCGCGCACGCCTTCGATTCCCGGGAACAAGCCCGCCCCCTCCTCATAGGGCTGGCGATACTCCTGCGGGAATCAGCTCGGGGTCGTAGTAGTCGTCGCGGCGGGCGTGGGGCCAGCACACGTCGTGGAACATGAGCAGGGGGAGCTCTGCTCCATCGGCCCTCGCGGCGATCAGCTCGAGCTCCTGGGAGACGGTCCAGTAGTTGTGATCGCCGTCGATGATCATCACGTCGGGCATGGCGATGTGCTTGAGCGCCTCGAGGCTCGTCTCACGAACCAGGTCGAGCTCGGCGTTCTCCTCGCTCAGCTGGACGAGCTCCTTCTGCGGGAACGGGTCGACGGCGCTCACCTGTGCGTTCGCGCCCTTGGCCCACTGCAGCAACAGCCCGGTGAGGTCACCCGCGTAGGCGCCCACCTCCACGATGGACCGCGCCGAGACGACATCCAGGCAGGGAATCATCACTTCGGCGACGTTCACCAGGGACGCGCCCCAGTGGCCGGGATCGTTGGCGTACGGTTCGATTTTCAGGCTGAGCTGTTCCACGGCGTCCGGCAGTGTAGTGCTCAGCGCCGCCTGAGGGTGATCATCATTTGGTGGAGGTCTCCGACCAGCAGGTCGACCTCGAGCAGCTCGAACATGTCGCGACCAGCGCTCGCGTATGTACGGGAGCGTGATGACCGCCTCGCCGTAGCTCATCTCACCGCCGTCGTACTGAGGGTGCTTGTCCACCGGATGGGGCACGAAGAGGTAGCGCGGTTTACGCAACTCGGTCAGGTAGCCGGGTCCAAGGGACGCCAAGGTGGGGTGCATCGCCGGCGAGAGGCTGAGGTATTCCGGCGGCCGCACGGTCACCACGAGAACGCCGCCGGGCGCCATGGCCGCGTGGAGCGCTCGCAGGCAGCTGTCGTGGGCGGCCTCGGAGATGTGGGTGAAGACCGAGAAGGAGAAGACCAGGTCGAAGGGCCCGTCGAAGGGCAGGCGCTCGGGGAGGAAGTCGGTGCGACCGAATCGGGCCGGCACGCCGTGCTCTCGGCAGAGCTCGAGAATCGGC
Source organism: uncultured Thermoleophilaceae bacterium (assembly GCA_963808545.1). GTDB lineage: Bacteria > Actinomycetota > Thermoleophilia > Solirubrobacterales > Thermoleophilaceae > JACVRW01. The sequence goes on from CAWEGB010000010.1 coordinate 30,097, forward strand.
TCCGACGGGTCGCACCCGTAGAGGTTTCCTGGCGCGACGTCGCGGCTGAGAAAGCGGGTCAGCCGGCCCCACCCGCAGCCGAAGTCGAGCACGCGCGCGCTGTGCAGCAGGCGGGTCGAATGCTGCCCGAAACGAGCAAGCAGCTTCGTGTAGAACGCGCTGCTCTGGCTGGCCAGCGCGGCTCCGCTGGCCCCGTTCCAGATCTGCTGCAGCCCTGGCTCCGGCACGTCCGGAAGCACCCGGCGGATGTTCGGGAAGACCTCGTACTCCTGGGTCAGCAGCAGCGCCCAGAGGTCGTCGTCCAGCTCCCGGAAGAGCTCGAGCTTCTCCGGCCCACCACCTGCGCAGGTCTGGTCGAGGGGTTCCAGCAGATCCCGGAACTGTTCGAGCCACGAGTCGTAGGCGCCCGGTGTGAAGCTCTCGGGCAGCGTGGGACCCGGCCGACGCGCCGACCGCCCGATCCGGCCCCAACGCCTCAGGGAGCCGAGGCCGCGCCTGCCTTGGTCCCGTGCAATGACATCGGTGAGCGACCGGCGATGCTATACGTCGCCCCCTGATGCCGGACCTGGCCGACGTGGTGATCCTCTGCGGGGGACGTGGAACCCGCCTGCAGGAGCAGAGCCCCTCCATCCCCAAGCCCCTGGTGGAGATCGGCGGTGAGCCGATCCTCTGGCACGTGATCCGGATCTACGCCGCCCAGGGCCTCGCCAGCTTCATCCTCTGCACCGGCTTCAAGGGCGAGCTGATCGAGGCGGCGGTCGACTCGCACGAGTGGCCCCGCGGCGTGACCGTCACCTGCGTGGACACCGGCCTCGACACCCCGACGGGAGGACGCATCCGGCAAGCGGGAGCGATGCTCGAGGGACGTTCGTTCTGCGCCACCTACGCGGACGGCGTGGCCGACATCGACCTCCAGCGCCTGCGCCGTTTCCACCGTGCTCACGGCGGGCTGGCCACGATGACGGTGGTGCGGCCCCACCTTCCGTTCGGCGTCGCCGAGCTCAACGGCGACGACCGGGTGCGTGGCTTCCGGGAGAAGCCACGGACGGCAGGCTGGGTGAACGGCGGCTTCTTCTGCTTCGAAGCCGAGGCGCTCGAGTATCTGAACGCCGACTCGGTGCTCGAGCGGGAGCCGCTGGAGCGGCTGGCGGCCGACGGCCAACTCCACGCCTTCCGCCACGAGGGCTTCTGGGACTGCATGGACACCTACAAGGACGCCGCGCTGCTCAACGACCTCTGGGCGCGCGGCGAGGCGCCGTGGAGGGTGTGGACGTGAGCGCTCCGCTTCCGCCGGTCGAGCTGGCCGCGCGTGTGGGCCCTGGCATCGGCGCGAACACCTTCGCTGCTTATCTCAACGAGGGCGCCGCGGTCCGCGGGCGCATCGAGGAGCTCCTGCCCGCGGACTGGAGCTTCGAGGGCAAGCGGATACTCGACTTCGGCTGTGGCTCCGCCCGGGTGCTGCGTCACTTCTTGGACGAGGCCGGCCACGCTGAGCTCTGGGGCTGTGACATCGACGGCCCGAGCATCGAGTGGATCGAGGCCAACCTGAGCCCGCCGCTGCGCTGCTTCCAGAACGGCTACACCCCGCCGCTCGACCTGCCGGACGCCACGATGGATCTCGTCTGGGCCACCTCCGTGTTCACTCACATCGGCGACCTGTGGGCGGACTGGCTGCTCGAGCTGCACCGGATCCTGGCTGCCGACGGTCTCCTGATCGCGAGCTTCCTGGGAGCGGGCATGTGGGAGGCGCGCGTCCGGGAGCCCTACCTAGAGGACGAGGTGGGCATGACGATCGTCGGCCATTGGAAGGGCCCGGATGCCGATGTCCTGCATTCGGAGTGGTGGCTGCGTGAGCATTGGGGGCGCGCCTTCGACGTGCTGGAGGTGGCTCGCCCCACACCTGGCGTAGACGGGTCGGCGCCCGCGGCCCACAGTCATATCGTCCTGAGGAAGCGCGAGGGCCGGTTCACGGCGGAGCAGCTGCAGCGCGTCGATCCCCGGGAGGCCCGTGAGCTTGCGGCGCTGCAGACGAATCTCAGGGTGCAGCGCTACGAGATCGCGGCGCTGACGGCGGACATCTCGCTGTCGGCCATGGCCAAGTCACGCGCACGCGACGCGTTCCGCGCCTCGCGCTGGGCCGAGCCCGCCCGCCGGCTGCGGCGGCGCCTGCGTGGCTGACGCCGCCTGGCTCAGCTCGACCGGCGTCGCCTGAAGGAGCGCGCCGCCTGCAGGCCGGCGCGCAGCGGCGCGGTCAGCTGCCAGCTGCGTGACGTCTCGTAGAAGCTGCGCTGCCGGATGAGCTCCGCGGCGTGGTCGCGGCGCAGCTGGAGCAGGTTGTGGCGCAGGGCGGCGAACTCGCGCGGCTCGCCCGCCTCGGGTCGCTCGACCTCCTCCACCGTCAGCTCGACGTCGCGCTTGCGCAGCAGCGCCCAGCTCTGGCCGTGGATCATCGGCTCAACGCGCACGATCTCGAAGAGCCGGCCCCAGTGGGCGCTCACCCACCAGTCGGACATGAGGACCATGGGGCCGCCGATGTCCCAGTCCTGGTCGTGGCGCAACGCATTCATGCCCACGCGGTCCTCGTCCCAGGGCTCCCCGATCAGCTCCTCGGACGTCCAGCGGCCCATGTACGTGGCGACCAGCAGCCCCTCCGGCTTCAGCAGCCGGTGCAGCTCGAGCAGCCAGGGAATCGACGAATCGGTGAGGTGCGTGAACACCGACAGGGCCCAGATCAGGTCGAAGCTCGCCGGCTCGAGCCCCAGCGGCGGCGCCTCGCCCGACAGCTGGACGTGCAGCGGGGGGCACGGCGTCCGGTCGAGCCACTCGATGCTGCGCGAGTCGAGGTCGGCTCCCCACAGCTCGCCCTGCCCGGCCTCGTCGAGGAAGTGACGAAGCGTGCGCCCGGCACCGCAGCCGAAGTCCAGCACGCGCCGGCCCTCGAACGACCAGTCGTCGGGCAGCAGGCTCAGCAGCGCGCGGCGCGCCTCCGCGCCGTGCTGGTCGTAGATCACGTAGGGCTCGTCGCTGCCGTCGAGCGAGCACACGCGGTTCGCGAGCTCGGGAGGCGGAAAGGGCGCTCTCACGTCGTCGGCTCGGCGATCGCCGCGGCAACGGAGCCGGCGGGAGCCGGTCGCGCCAGCGCCAGGAACAGCACCACGGCGGCGCACACGGCCTGCACGGCCAACAGGGCCATGGCCACGCGGGTCAGATCGTCGCCCACCGCCACCAGGGCCAGCACCTCCGCCACCACGCCCGCGGCCAGGATCCAGATGAAGCGGTACTGGCGCAGCGCCAGCAGATACTGCACGGCCAGGTAGGTGCAGGCGAGGAGCACCATCGCCAGGCCGAGCCAGGGCAGCGCGTCGGACGCCAGCGTCAGGTCCTCGCCGAAGACCGCCTCGAGCAGGGGCTTGCCCGCCGCGACGTAGATCAGCACCATGGGAACTCCGCCGGCCACGATCAGGCCCAGGCAGCGGACCAGGATGGAGCGCGCGTCCTCGCCGGTCTTCACGCGGCGCGCCGCCTCCGGAACGAGGTACATGCCGAGACCCACCGCGATCCAGATGATCGCCTTCGCGGCCACGGCGGCCACGGCGTAGGAGCCGGCGGCATCGCCCGACACCTCGTGCTTGACCACGATCACGTGGAGCTCCTGGATGGCGAGCAGCAGGGTCAGAGCGATCACCGGGGCCCGCGCGCCTACGAGCAGCTCGCGCAGCGGCGATTCGGCGGCCGACTCGGGGTCGGCGGGAGGCAGCTCGCGGCCGAGCGGCACGAGCAGAACGAGCGCCATGGCCGCGAAGGCGAGGGCGGCGCCCAGGAAGGCGCCGGTCACGTCGAGCCCTACGCCCACCAGCAGCAGACCGAAGATGATCCGTGACGTGGCCTCGCCGACGATCGAGAAGGCGACGGCGCGGTAGCGCTGAAAGCCCTGCAGCACGCCGCGCTCGACGCACACGATCACCCACAACATGGCGGTCAGCGGGACCGCGGCAGCGCCCCACACGTCGTCGACGTTGATGATCGTCCCGATCACCGAACGGAGGGGAATGGCGGCCAGGGCCACCACCACGGTGGCGATGGCCAGCCGCACCAGCCAGCTGCGCACGCCGGCGCCCACGTTCGGGACGCCCTCGGCGAGCTCTCCGCTCACCTCTCGGGCCACGGCGATCTGCAGCGCCGAGCCCGGGCACCATGAGGATGATGTAGGCCGACACCAGCACCGCCAGCGAGCCGTAGCCGGTGGCGCCGAGGATGCGCGCGAAGATGACCGTGAAGACGAGCGCCAGGACGTTCTGAGCGATCACGGCGGCGCCGAGGCCGGCCGCCCGGCCGGTGTCGGATCGGGTGAGGTCCGCCAGCAGCGCCCGCAGGCCGCTTGACCGGCGGCTTGAGATGCCCGGCGCGCGCACGGCGCCAGACTACCCCCGAGCCTTCGTTTTCGACGCCGCGCGGAATTAGCATCGCCGCGGCGTGGGAGGTCTGCTTTGACCCCGCCCGGCGCCGCGGGGACTGAGGCGCCGGCAGAATCGAGTTCCCCTAAGCGCGCGATCATCCGCGAGCTGGCCGTCGCCTGGCTGCATCTGGCCGTGCTGTGGATGTTCGCCTTCGCTCGCCCTCTGTTCCAGGTGCTCGAGGACAGCCCGGCGTTCTTCGTCGCACGTGGCAACACCGCCGTCGACATCGTTCTTCTCGCTCTGGGCGCGGCCTTCGTTCCGCCCACCCTGCTGGTGCTGTGCGAGGCCGTGCTGATCCCGCTGCGCGCCGCTCGTCGGGCGCTCCATCTGGTGTTCGTCGCCGTCCTGGTCGCCGCGATCGTGCTCCAGGCCCTCGACGGCCTCGGCGGCGGGCCGGCCCTACTGCTGATCGCGGCCGCGCTGGCGATCGGCGCCGGGGGCGCGTGGGCCTACGCCCGCACCCGCTTCGCACCGGCCGTACTCACGGTGTTGTCGCCCGTACCGGCCCTCCTGGTCGCGTACTTCCTGCTGCTGTCGCCCGTGTCGGACCTCGTGCTGCCCGAGGACGTGGGGGCGGCGGGCGCGGGCGAGAGCCGCAGCTCCACCCCGGTGGTCTTCGTGGTCTTCGACGAGTTCTCGGGCGTCTCCCTCGCGGATGCGAGCGGGAAGGTGGACTCGTCGCGCTTTCCCAACCTCGCGGCGTTCTCCGGGGACTCCACCTGGTACCCGAACGCCACGACCGTCGCCGACGAGACCACCGCGGCCGTGCCGGCGCTGCTCTCCGGGCAACGCCCTGAGAAGGGCAAGCTGCCGATCGCGTCGGACCATCCGGTGAATCTGTTCACGGCGCTCGAGGACAGCCATTCCCTCAACGTCGTCGAGCCCGCCACCGACCTGTGTCCCGAGCGCCTGTGCTCACAGGCGCGACCGTCCCTGCGCAGCCGGCTGCGTGCCCTGGCCGACGACCTGAGCGTGGTCTCGGCGTACCAGTTGCTGCCGGCCGATCTCGAGGACGGGCTGCCCGAGGTCGATCGCACCTTCGCCGGGTTCCGCGAAGGTGGACGTGACGATGCTCCCGAGAGCGCGGGCATCCCGGCCGCCGGACTGGAGGATCGCCCGGGGCAGTTCGAGCAGTACATGCGGGGCATCGACGGAGCCGCGTCCAAGCCACAGCTCGACTTCCTGCACCTTGCTCTTCCGCATTTCCCATGGCAGTACCTGCCCTCGGGCCAGTCCTACGACGTCGCCGGCCCCGACCCGCCCGGCCTGTCGAGCGAACACTGGTCACCCGACCCGTGGTTGAGCCGTCAGGGCTATCAGCGCTACCTCCTCCAGCTGGGCTATGTGGACAGGCTGCTCGGACGCCTGATCGCGCGGCTGCGCGCCGAAGGCCTCTACGACCGCTCGCTGATCGTCGTCACCGCCGACCACGGCATCAGCTTCCGGGCCGACCTCAACCGGCGGGTGGTGGTGCCCGGCAACGCCCCGGACATCGCCAACGTACCGCTGTTCGTCAAGCAGCCGGGCCAGGAATCCGGTCGCGTGGACGAACGTCACGCGCGGACGATCGACCTCCTGCCGACCGTCGCGGAGGCGGTCGGCGTCCGGCTTGGCAGCGAGGTGGACGGGCGTGCGCTGGGACGGGCGGGTGCGAGCGAAGACCGGGTCAGGGTCAGCTCCTACACCGGCAATCCAGTCGAGCTGTCGTTCGGCGACTTCGTGCGCCGGCGCGATGCCGAGGTGGCGCGCCGGCTGCGGCTCTTCCCGGGCGACGGTTTCGATGGAGTATTCGCCTCCGCGCCGAGCGCGGGGCTGGTCGGCGAGCGCGTCGGTTCCGTTCCTGCCGGTGAACGGCCGAACTTCGGGGTGGAGCTCGATTTCCGCAGCGGGTTCGCGGCGTTCTCGCCCGCTTCCACGAGCGTCCCCGCGTTCGTGACGGGACGCGTGACCGGAGCGGCCGACGCCGGTCAGCTGGTGGCGATCGCGGTCAACGGCCGCATCGCCGCCGTTACGAAGAGCTTTCGCGACGGAGCGGATATCCGCGTCGGGGCGATGATCTCCCCGCGGGTGCTTCGGACCGGCGCGAACCGGGTCGATGCGCTCGCTGTGACCGGCAGCGGCGCCGCGTTGCGCCTCGCCCGCGTGGGCAGCACCGGAGGCGAGGACGCTTCGTTGGTACGCGACGGGGGCGAGCTGGTGATGGTGCTCGGCGGAGATCGCATCCCGGTGAGACCTGGAGCAGCGGATGGGTGGCTGGATGCCTCCTCCGCGGGCGACACGGCCACGATCAGCGGATGGGCTACGGACGCCCGGCATAGCCGCGCAGCGGACCGCGTCCTGCTGTTCGAGGACGGGCGCCTGGTCGAGGCCACGGCGCCGTCGGTGGTCAGAGCCGACGTGGCCAAGGAGTTCGAGAGCCTCGGGGTGGCCAAGTCGGGCTTTCGCTTCACGGGGGTCTCAGGCGGGAGCGAGGCCGTGAGGTCGGGTCAGCTCGTGGCGGTGGCGCTCGCCGGAGAGGGCGCCTCGGAGCTCAAGCTGCCTCGGTGACCGAGGAGCGGCGGACAGCGGGCGCCGGGCGGCAGCTCCTCGTGGCGTGGCTGCACCTCACCGCGCTGTGGGCCATTGCCCTGGCGCGGCCGTTGTTCGCCGTGCTGGAGGACAGCCCCGAGTTCTTCGTCGCCCGCGGCAACACCAGCTTCGACATCGTGGCGCTGGCGCTGGCCGTGACGCTTGTTCCGCCGATGCTGCTGCTGGCGCTCGAGGCCCTGCTGTTTCGATGGGCGAGCGCGCGGCGCGGGGTGCACCTGTTCTTCGTGGCGGTGCTGATGGCCGTGATCGCGCTCCAGCTGCTGGAGGAGCTCGGGATCGGCTCGACGCTCGCGCTGAGCCTGCTGTCCGTGGCGATCGGGGTGACGGGCGCGCTCCTGTACGCGAGCACGCGCTTCGTGCCCGCGCTGATGTCGGTGCTGGCACTCGCGCCCGCGCTGTTCCTCCTCAACTTCCTGTTCGTCTCGCCGGTCTCGGACCTGGTGCTGTCCAAGGACGCCGAGGGAGCGGAGTCCTCGGGCGTCGGCAACCCGATTCCGGTGGTGGTGGTGCTGTTCGACGAGTTCTCCGGAGCCTCGCTGACCGGGCGGGACGGGCGAATCGACGCCAGCCGCTACCCGAACTTCGCGAGGCTGGCACGAGGCTCCACCTGGTACCGCAACGCGACCACGGTGGCCGACGAGACCCCGGAGGCGGTGCCGGCGCTGCTCAGCGGGCGGCGTCCTGCCGGGGACCAGCTCCCGATAGCCGCCGATCACCCGGACAACCTGTTCACGATGCTGGGCGAGCGCTATCGGCTGAACGTGAGCGAGCCGGCCACCGATCTGTGCCCCGAGCGGCTGTGCGGGGGCGAGGAGACGGGCGGCACCGACACCCGCCTGCGGGGCCTCTTCGACGACCTGAGCGTCGTGTCGGCCTATCTGGTGCTGCCGGAGGGACTCGAGGACCGGCTTCCGGCCGTGGATCAGAACTTCGCCGGCTTCCGTGAGGATGACGGCGACAGCGCCGCCGGGACGGCCGCCGATATTCCGGAGGGCGGCCTCGAGAACCGGGCCGGGCAGTTCGATCGCTTTCTCTCGCAGCTCGGGCGACCCGCTGACCGGCCGACGCTCGACTTCATCCACATCGCCCTGCCGCACTCGCCCTGGGAGTACCTGCCCTCGGGCCAGACCTATCCGGTCAGCGGGCCGGACATCCCGGGGGTGAGCGGGGACGAGTGGAGCGCCGACGCCGAGCTCCCGACCCAGGCCTATCAGCGTTACCTGCTTCAGCTGGGCTACGCGGACCGTCAGATCGGCAGGCTCCTGGAGCGCATGCGCGAGACCGGCAGCCTCGACCGGTCGCTCCTCGTCGTGACCGCCGACCACGGCATCGGGTTTCGCGCAGGGCAGGGTCGCCGCGCGGCTGACGCCGGCAGCCTGGCCGAGATCGCCAACGTCCCCCTGTTCGTCAAGGAGCCCGGTCAGACGAGGGGCCGAGTGGACGACGGGCCCGCGCTGACTATCGATGTTCTGCCGACGATCGCCGATCTGCTGGACGCCGGCCCGGGCGAGGGCGTGGATGGGCGGCCGTTGCCGCGCACGGGCTCGGCGGGCGGGCAGATCGAGGTGCGCACCTTCAGCGGCGACGACGTGACCATGGCCTTCGGGGAGTTCACGCGGCAACGCGACCGGGAGGTGCGGCGGCGTATCGGGCTCTTCGGTGCGGGCAACGGCTTCGCGGGTGTGTTCGCCCCGCCCGCGCGGCGTGAGCTGGTTGGGCGGCGGGTGGCCGAGCTTCCCGTGTCGTCGGCCTCGACGTTCGGCGTGGACTTCGACTTCCGGGCGGGGTACGGGGCGTTCAGTGCAGACAGCAGCGGCGTCCCCGCCTTCGTCACCGGTGTCCTGGCGGGCCCGGCACGCGGCGGTGAGGAGGTTGCGGTGGCGGTGAACGGGCGCCTGGCGGCGGTCACTCGAAGCTATCGGGCCGGAGCCGACGTGCGCATGGGCGTGATCGTGCCCCCCGGGGTCTTCCGAGAGGGAGCGAACCGGGTCGAGGCCTTCGCCGTCTCGGGCTCTGGAGCGGCGACGCGGCTGGTCAGCGCGGGACGGGCCGAGAGCCTGGCTGCTCGGATCGAGCGAGTGGACGGAGGCGAGGCCCTGGTGGGTGTGGGAGAGCGCGAGATCCCGGTGGAGGAGGGGGTGGCGGACGGCTACATCGACAGCGTGAAGGCCGACGGAGACACGGTCAGCGTGGCCGGGTGGGCCACGGACGCCGCGCATGGACAGGCCGCAGAGCGGGTGCTCCTGTTCAGCGGCGACCGGCTCATCCAAGCGGGCACCCTCACGGGTCCGCGCGAGGATCTGGCCGCCCAGTACGGACAGGGGGTCGCGCTCGCAGGCTTCGAGTTCACCGGCGTCGATGCCGGCGAGGCCCGCGGTGGTCCCGGCCGGCTACGCGTATTCGCAGTGGTCGACGGGCGGGCATCGGAGCTGCGTGGCGGCCGGGGATAGCTCACCCGCCGGCGATGATCGCCGCCGCTGCTTCGGCGACGCATCGCCCGACTACGCCGCCTACCACGACAGGGAGTGGGGCCGGCCGGTCACCGACGACCGCGGCCTCTTCGAGCGGCTCGTGCTCGAGGGCTTCCAGTCCGGTCTGTCCTGGCTGACCATCCTGCGCAAGCGCGAGCACTTCCGGGCGGCGTTCGCGAACTTCGAGATCGAGAAGGTGGCCGGCTTCAGCGACGACGACGTCGCGCGGCTGCTCGCCGACGCCGGGATCGTCCGCCACCGAGGCAAGATCGAGGCCGCCATTGCCAACGCGAGGGCCGCGGCGGCGCTGGAGCTGCCGCTGGCCGAGCTGGTGTGGTCGTATGCGCCGGCGCCCGGACGGCCGGCGCCGAGCAGCTTCGAGGAGGTGCCGGCGATCACGCCCGAGTCCACGGCGCTCTCCAAGGAGCTCAAGCGACGCGGCTTCCGCTTCGTCGGCCCCACCACCGCCTACGCGGCGATGCAGGCCTGCGGCCTCGTGAACGATCACCTGGCGCGTGCTGGGTCCGGGACGAGGTGGAGCGCGAGCGGCCGCCGCGGCGACAGCCCGGCGCAGCGTGAGCATGACCTGGTAGAGGTCGCCGAGCAGCACTTCGGTCGCCGACGAGCTCGAACGCGCGGCGACCACAGCGCTACCTGGAAGTAGCGGCGCCGTCACGACCCTCTCGCCATAGGACATCGCGCCGCCGTCCTGCTGGAGATGCGAGCGCTCGGGCGGGTACGGCGCGAACAGGTAGTGGACCTAGTGAAGCGGGCCAGGGTCCGCGCCGAGTTAGTGCGGAGCGAGGCTCGCATCAGCTGCGATGAAGCTCAGGTACTGCGGCGGCGCGCACGATCAGCGATGAGGCAGCCGCCGGGCCCGAGTCGAGCGATGCAGGGCGTCGCAGGCAGCTCTCGTGCGCCGCCTCGGACAGGTGCGTGAAGACCGAGAAGGGCTATAGGCCAGATCGAACCGCTCCTCGAACGGCAGCCGCTCCAGTACGAACTAGGTCCGACGCCGAGCGTCGACTGGCACCCCGTCCCGGCGTCAACTAATCGAGTATCGCCTCCACCGGATTGCAGCCGAACAGGCCGACCCGGACTCGACGTCGTCTGGGCGAGGAGGCGCGTGAGGCGGCCAGAGCGAGCAGCCGAAGACGACCAGCGCAGGGACTCGGCTCAGACGTGCGCGCCGCCGTGCTGGGCGTACGCGCTCGCGTGAGCCTGCGGTAGAACTCGGCGCTCTGGGCGGCGAGCTGCCGGCACCGCTGGCCCCGTTCGAGATGCGCTGGAGTCCGGGCGTCGGGCACGTCGGGCAGCAGCCGCCCGGATGTGCGAGTAGAGCGCCGTACTGCTGGGTGAGCAGGAGCGCCCAGAGGTCGGGATCGAGGTCGCGAAAGAGCGCGTAGGAGCGGTGCGACGGGGTCGGCGCAGGCGGCGTCGATGCGGCTCGAGCTCGGTCCGAAGAAGTGCTCCAGCCAGGTGTCGTATCGAGATCGAGCGTGTGGGAGCGTCGGGCGCGGAGCGATGGGCCTGGTGCCGACGTTGCGCGAGAGCGTGGCGTCCTGCGCGACTGCAGCGACCGCTGCAGCGGAGGGCGGGCCCGCCAGGACAGAGACATCCGCGAGCCGACATTCGGGCTGGAGCCAGCGCGCCCCCGCGGCTATCCTCAGCCCCGGGATGGATGAACGCGCTCTCACCGAGCGCCTGATCACCTACGACACGTCCACCCTGGAGGGCATGCAGGCCGCCGCCGGCTTCGTGAAGGGCTGGCTGGAGGCCCGGGACGTGGAGGTGACGGGCACGACGCACAACGGCCGGCCCGTGCTGGCCGCCACGATCGGACCCCGCGAAGGGCCGACGATCGTGCTGCACGGCCATCTCGACGTCGTGCCCGCCCGGCCCGAGCAGTTCACGCCGCGCATCGACGGCGACCGGCTCTACGGCCGAGGCGCCTACGACATGAAGGGCGGCCTGGCCTCGATGATGTGCGCCCTCCACGACCTGACCGCACAGGGCCGGGTGCGCGTGCACTTCGTGTGCGTCGCCGACGAGGAGTCCGAGGACCTCGAGGCGCGCGGCTCGGACCATCTGGTCGAGAGCGGCTACCTCGGTGACTTCGCGATCACCGGCGAGCCCACCAACATGCACATCGGCATCCAGGCCAAGGGCGTGCTGGCGATGCGGATCGAGGTGACCGGCAAGGCGGCCCACGGCTCCACGCCGTGGCTCGGCGACAACGCGGTGCTGAAGGCGCTCGACGTCTTCCGGGCCATCGAGAGCCTGTCCTTCGCGCGCGAGTCCTCCGAGCTCTTCGACCGTCCCTCGATCAACCTCGGGCGAATCCTCGGCGGGGACGCGCTCAACCGCGTGCCCGATCTGTGCGCCATCGACGTGGACGTCCGCTATCTGCCCGGCCAGGAGGCGGACGACATCCTGGCCGAGGTCGACAAGATTCCGGACACCGCCGTGGTCAAGGTGTTCCGGCGCAGGCCCGTGATCGTCGAGCGCGAAAACGTGTATGTGCAGACGCTCGGAGAGGCCATCTCGCACGTGGCGCCGCCCACCGGCGAGCGGCTCGGAGTGGGGCGCGACGGCGCCTCGGACGCCATCTCCTTCATCGAGGCGGGCGTGCCCGCGGTCGAGTGCGGTCCCACCGGCGAAGGTCATCACGGCCCCGAGGAGTGGGTTTCGATCCGGTCGCTCGGCCAGTATCGGGAGGCCCTGGTGGAGTTCGTCACACTCCTCCCGTCCCGCCTGGAGTCCGGCGAGGACGACCGCCGGCTCAGAATCGCCTGATGTATTTCGACGACATCCCCCGTCCCGGACTGTGGAAGCGCGTGCTGCTCGGTGCGGTGCTGGTGGTGTTCGCGTCGGCGGCGGCCACGGCGGTCGCGGCCTTCAACGAGGTCGACAAGGTGGTCGATGCGCTGAAGCTGAGCCCCGAGCTCGACCTGCGGGAGGGCACGCTGGCCGAGACCGATCCGGGCGAGCCCCAGACGCTGCTGGTTCTAGGGTCCGACAAGCGCCCGAAGAACAACCTGGAGGGGGCGGCGGGCAGGGGCCTTTCGGACACGATCATCCTCGTCCGGCTCAACCCGGACAAGGAGGCCACGGCGATCATGTCGTTGCCTCGTGACCTGAAGGTCGACATCCCGGGCGTGGGCACCGACAAGATCAACGCCGCCTATTCGTACGGCGGCCCGCAGAAGACGCTCGAGACGGTCAAGGCGCTCACCGGCCTGCCCATCAACCACATGGTCAACGTGAGCTTCAAGGGCTTCTGGCGCGCGGTCAAGGCCATCGGCTGCGTCTACACCGACATCGACCGCGACTACTACAACGACAGCGCCGAGTACCGGGCGATCGACATCGACCCGGGCTACCAGCGCCTGTGCTCGCGCAAGGCGCTCCAGTACGTGCGCTACCGCCACACCGACTCGGACCTCGTGCGCTCGGCGCGCCAGCAGGACTTCCTGCGCCAGGCCAAGCAGCAGATCACCACCACCAAGCTGATCGACGAGTCGGACCGGCTGATGAAGATCTTCGGCCGCAACACCTCAACGGACGCGGCTCTGCGCTCGCGCTCCGAGGTGCTGCGGCTGCTCAAGCTGGCCGTGTTCTCGGCCCGCCAGCCGATCCAGGAGATCCACTTCGAGGGCACCATCGGCGAGAGCTACGTGGAGGCCAGCAACGAGCAGATCAAGAAGCTCGTCCAGCAGTTCCTGCAGGTGGAGGACACGCCCGGCCCGCGCGGCCAGGCTCCGGGACCGACGAACGAGCCCAAGCGGCGCAAGCGCAAGCGCGCTCGCCCCGACGCAGCGGCCCTCGGGCTGTTCGACGCCACCGCCCTCGGCGAGGAACAGGGCCTGCAGGCCGTGCAGGCCGGCGCCGGCGGCTCGCTGCCCGTGCTCTACCCGACCCTGCTGATCAACTCGTCCGAGTTCGCGCAGGAACCGCGCGTGTACAAGCTGAGGGGCCAGGACGGCAAGCGCTACGGCGCCTACCGGATGGTCATGAACAAGTACAACGCCAACGGGGAGTACTACGGGCTGCAGGGCACCACCTGGCAGGACCCGCCGATCCTCGACGGTCCCACCGAGAGGCGCCGAATCGGCGGCCGCGAGTACGAGCTGCACTACGCCGGCGACCGCCTGCGCCTGGTGGCCTGGCACACGCCGAAGGCCGCCTACTGGATCTCCAACACCCTGCTGCAGACGCTCACCGACAGGCAGATGATCGCCATCGCGCGCTCCACGCGCCGCTGTTGCTGACAACCTCACCAGTGACCTGAGGTCACTAGCCTGCTCGGGCCAATGAGCGAAGAGCTGGAGCCGATCGGCGTCGTCGGTGTGGGCTGGGTGGGCCTGGTCACCGCCGCGTGCTTCGCCGAGCTGGGCCACGAGGTGTGGGCGCGCGACATCGTGCCCGAGAAGGTCGAGTCGCTGAGCCGGGGCGAGGTCCCCATCCACGAGCCCGGCCTGCCCGAGCTGGTGGTCAAGAACGCCGAGCGCCTGCACTTCACCACCGGCATGGCGGAGCTGCTCGAGCACGCCCGCCTGCTGTTCGTGTGCGTGGACACGCCGCCCACGTACTCGGGCGACGCCGACCTCTCGCGCGTGGAGGCCGTGCTCGCGGAGCTGGGCGATTCGAGCGAGCACGCCCTGGTCATGAAGAGCACCGTGCCGGTGGGCACCGGACGCTCGATCCAGCGCCGCCGGCCCGGAACCGGCTACATCTCCAACCCGGAGTTCCTGAAGGAGGGCAGCGCGGTCGCGGACTTCATGAAGCCCGACCGCGTGGTGATCGGAGGGGACGAGGGCTCGGAGGAAAACGCCCAGCGGGTGGAGGCGCTGTACGCGCCGCTGGGAGCGCCGGTCGTGCACACCGACATCGCTTCAGCCGAGATGATCAAGCTCGCCTCGAACGCGTTCCTGGCCACGAAGATCAGCTTCATCAACGAGATCGCCAACGTCTCGGAGGAGCTCGGCGCCAACGTCTCCGAGGTGGCTCGCGGAATGGGGTTGGATGACCGCATCGGTCCCCAGTTCCTCAGAGCCGGCATCGGCTATGGGGGCTCGTGCTTTCCCAAGGACGTCGCCGCCCTCAAGCAGCTCGCCGGCAACACCGGTTACCACTTCCAGCTGCTCACCGCGGTGATCGAGGTCAACGAGCTCCAGAAGCGACGCACCATCGGCAAGCTCCAGAAGCACCTCGGGCCGCTGGTGGGCAAGGAGGTGGCCCTCCTCGGCGTGGCCTTCAAGCCCGACACCGACGACATCCGCGAGGCCACCAGCCTCGTGCTCGCCGGGCGGCTGGCCGGCGAGGGGGCGAGCGTGCGTGTCTACGACCCGGTGGCGGCCTCCAAGGCCGATGGACTGCTCGCCGGAGCACGGGTGGCGGACTCCGCCCTCGAGGCCATCGACGGCGCCGACGCCGTGGTGCTCGTGACGGAGTGGCCCGAGTTCCTCGAGCTCGACTGGGCGGGTGAGGTCAAGCGCCGGCTGAGGACGCCCCTGGTCATCGACGGCCGCAACTTCCTCGACCGTGAGGCGCTCCTGGAGGCCGGCTTCACCTACGAGGGCGTCGGCCGCTAGGTGCAGGCCCTCGTCCTGGCCGGCGGTGAGGGCACGCGGCTGCGACCGCTCACCTACACCACGCCCAAGCCGGTGATGCCCCTCGCCGGGCGGCCGTTCCTGTCCTTCATGCTGGATTGGCTGGGCTCTCATGGGGTCGATCAGGTGATCCTGTCCTGCGGCTTCATGTCCGACGCGGTGAGGAGCGTGCTGGGCGACATCTACGACGGCATGCGCCTCCGCTACGTGGTCGAGGACGTGCCGCTCGGCACCGCCGGGCCGGTGCGGCTGGCGCTCGACGAGGGAGTTCTCGCCGAGCGCTTCCTGGTGCTGAACGGGGACGTGCTCACCGACATCGACCTGACCGCCGAAGTCGCCCGGCACGAGGCCACCGGCGCGCGCGTGACGCTCGCCCTGTATCCCGTCGACGACACGGCGAGCTATGGCGTGGTGCCCACGGCGGAGGACGGGCAGGTGACCGAGTTCCTGGAGAAGGGCGAGGGGCCGGCCCCCACGAACCGCATCAACGCGGGCGCCTACGTGGTCGAGCGCGAGGTGGTGGAGACGATGGTGCCCGGCGGCCGCGCCGTCTCGTTCGAGCGGGAGATCTTCCCCCTGCTGCCGGGTCACGGCCTCTACGGCTACGCCGCCGAGGGCTACTGGGTGGACATCGGCCAGCCGCTGCGCTACCTGGAGGCCACCTGGGACCTGCTCGCCGGGCGCGTCGAGTCGAAGCTGCCGGCGCGCGACCAGACCGGGTCCCTGATCTACCCCGGCTCGCTGCTGGCCGGCGCCCACGTGGGGCCGCAGAGCGTGGTCGGCCGCCATTGCTCGGTGGGCACCGACGCGCGCGTCGAGCGAGCGGTTCTTCACGACCGCGTCCACGTCGGCGCCGACGCCGCGGTGGTCGAAGCGGTGCTGGCCGAGCGGGTTCGGCTGGGGGAGCGCGCCCGGGTGGAACCTCAGGCCGTGGTGGGCTCCGGAGCCGTGATCGGCGAAGATGCGGTCATCGAGGAGAGAGCCAGGATCGATCCGGGCGCCGTGGTGGCGCCCGGCACACGCGTTGCGGCGGCGGAACGCGTCTCGTGAACGGGGCAGCGCTCGACCGCGAGACCATCGAGGCGGGTGATCCCAGCCGGATGCTCGACGACGTGCTCGCGATGCCCCTGCAGCTCGGCGACGCGCTGTGGCGCGCCCAGTCGGCTGGGATCAGCGCCGGCGACAGCTCCGCCGGGCTCGTGGTGTGCGGGATGGGCGGCTCGGCCATCGGCGGGGACCTGGCCGTCGGTGCCCTGGGGGACCGGGCCACGCGACCGATCTCTGTCGTCCGCGGCTACGCGATCGAGTCCTGGACGCCCCCCGAGACGCTCGTGCTCTGTTCCAGCTACTCGGGGGACACCGAGGAGACGCTCGCCTGCTTCGAGGCTGCGGGAGCGGCGGGCGCCCGTCGCGCGGTCCTGACCACGGGCGGCGAGCTGGCCGAGCTGGCCCGGGCCGAGGACGTGCCCGTGATCGGCGTGCCGTCCGGAATGCAGCCCCGGGCCGCCGTGCTCTACGGCACGGTCGGCGCGCTCGAGTGCGCGGCGCTCTGCGGTGCCGCGCCGTCGCTCCACGCCGAGATCGACGGCGCGAACGCCCTGCTCGAGCGGCTGGTTGCGCAGTGGGGCCCGGATTCGCCGGAGGACTCGCTGGCCAAGTCGATCGCGCGCGACCTGAAGGGGACGATTCCGGTGATTCACGGCTCCGGGCCGACCGTGGGCCTGGCGCGGCGCTGGCACACCCAGATCAACGAGAACGTGAAGACCGGCGCCTGGTGGGCCGAGCTGCCGGAGGCCAACCACAACGAGATCTGCGGCTGGGCGCGGGGAGCGCAGCGCGCGCCACTCTCGGCCGTGTTCCTCGGTGATCCCGACCTCCATCCGCGCGTCGTGCGGCGAATGGAGCTCACCGCCGAGGAGGTGGCGAGCGCCGGAGCGCCTTCGATCAGCGTCGAGCCCCGCGGCGAGACCCGCTTCGAGCGAGTGCTGTCGCATCTCCTGCTCGGCGATCTGGTGAGCGTCTACCTGGCGACCCTCGAGGGGATCGACCCGACGCCCGCGGAGGCGATCGACCGCTTCAAGCGCGCGCTGGCCTGAGCGCGCGGCGCTGCGCCCGGCTGACCAAACCTTGACACGATCGTGGTAAGGTTTGTCAGTCGCGATGGAGGGACTCACGATCAACGAGGCCGCGGAGACGACCGGCTGGTCGGCTCGCATGCTGCGCTACATAGAGAGCGCCGGCCTGATCGAGCCCGAGCGCACGCCCAAGGGGTATCGCCTCTTCGGGCCGGGTGAGCTGCAGCGTCTGCGTACGCTGCGCGAGCTGCTCACCCGGTTCGACTGCGGCCTCACGGATGTGGCCTTCGCCCGCCGGCTGACCACGGACGCGAGTCTGAGGACGGCCGTCGATCGCTGGTTCGAGGAGCGCCCGGAGAAGCCCGCGGAGGTCAGCTCGGGCGACTGGCTCTCCTGGGAGCAGCAGAAGCACCAGCGACTACTTCTTGCCGAACCCAACCCGAAAGTCACGGAGACCGCCGCATGACCGTTACCGACGCCGCCACCACCACCGACTACAAGGTCGCCGACATCTCGCTGGCCGACTTCGGCCGTAAGGAGATTTCTCTGGCCGAGCACGAGATGCCGGGCCTCATGGCCATGCGCGAGGAGTACGCCGCCGAGCAGCCGCTCAAGGGAGCTCGCATCATGGGCTCCCTGCACATGACCGTCCAGACCGCGGTGCTGATCGAGACCCTGACCGCCCTCGGCGCCGAGGTGCGCTGGGTGTCGTGCAACATCTTCTCGACTCAGGATCATGCCGCCGCCGCCATCGCCGCGGCCGGCGTCCCGGTGTTCGCCTGGAAGGGCGAGACGCTCGAGGAGTACTGGTGGTGCACCGAGCAGGCGCTCGACTGGCCTGGTCACGACGGCCCGAACATGATCCTCGACGACGGTGGCGACGCCACGCTCCTGGTCCACAAGGGCGTGGAGTTCGAGAAGGCGGGCGCGGTGCCCGATCCCGCCTCGGCCGAGTCCGAGGAGTTCCAGGTGGTGCTCGGCCTGCTGCAGCGCAACCTGACCGAGGACCCGCAGAAGTGGACGCGCATGGCCGCCGACATCCAGGGCGTCACCGAGGAGACCACCACCGGCGTGCATCGGCTCTACGAGATGTACGAGCAGGGCACGCTGCTGTTCCCGGCCATCAACGTCAACGACTCGGTCACCAAGTCGAAGTTCGACAACCTCTACGGCTGCCGCCACTCGCTGATCGACGGCATCAACCGCGGCGTGGACGTGATGATCGCCGGCAAGACCGCCCTGATCTGCGGCTACGGCGACGTCGGCAAGGGGTGCGCCCAGTCGCTCAAGGGTCAGGGCGCCCGCGTGCTGATCGCCGAGATCGACCCGATCTGCGCGCTGCAGGCCGCGATGGACGGCTACCAGGTGGTTCGCCTGGAGGACGTGGTGGGCGACATCGACATCTTCGTCACCGCCACCGGCAACAAGGACATCATCACCGCCGACCACATGGGCCGCATGAAGCACCAGGCCATCGTGGGCAACATCGGCCACTTCGACAACGAGATCGACATGGCGGGCCTGACCAAGGTCGACGGCGTGGAGCGCATCAACATCAAGCCGCAGGTCGACGAGTGGCGCTTCGCCGACGGTCACTCGATCATCGTGCTGTCCGAGGGCCGGCTGCTCAACCTCGGCAACGCCACCGGGCACCCGAGCTTCGTGATGTCCAACTCGTTCACCAACCAGACGATCGCCCAGGTCGAGCTGTTCGGGAAGAACGAGGACTACGAGAAGCGGGTGTACGTGCTGCCCAAGCACCTCGACGAGAAGGTCGCGCGGCTGCACCTCGACGCGCTCGGCGCCCAGCTCACCGAGCTCAGCGCCGAGCAGGCGGCCTACATCGGCGTTCCGGTCGAGGGGCCGTACAAGTCGGATCACTATCGCTACTAGCACTCTGAAGCCCGAGGTCCGCGACGCGGCGCTCGCCCCCCGGGGGCGGGCCCGTGTCGATTGGGCCGAGGGCCAGATGCCGGTGCTGCGCTCGATCCGTGAGCGCTTCGAGCGCGAGACGCCGCTGGCCGACCTGAAGGTGGCGGCCTGCCTGCACGTCACGGCCGAGACGGCCACGCTGATGAGGGCGCTGAGCGCGGGCGGGGCCGAGGTGGCGCTCTGCTCGGCCAACCCGCTCACCACGCAGGACGAGGTGGCGGCCGCGCTGGTGGCGGACGGCGTGCCCGTCCAGGCGGCGCGCGGAGAGGACGTGGAGGCCTACGCGCGTCATGTTCACGCGCTGGCGGCCTGGAGGCCCGACATCACCCTCGACGACGGCGCCGACCTGCTGGTCCTGCTCCACGAGCAGGGCGAGGCGGAGGCGGTGCGCGGCGGCGCGGAGGAGACCACCACGGGACTGCTGAGGCTGCGCCGTCTCGAGAACGAGGGCCGGCTGGCCTGCCCGGTCATCGCCGTCAACGAGTCGCGCACCGAGCGCACGTTCAACGACCGCTACGGCACCGGCCAGTCGGCGCTCGACGGCATCCTGCGGGCCACGAACCTCCTGCTGGCGGGCCGTTCGCTCGTGCTCTGCGGCTACGGGCCGACCGGCCGCGGCATCGCCCAGCGGGCGCGCGGTGCAGGCGCGGCGGTGATCGTGTGCGAGGTCGACCCGCTGCGCGCGCTCGAGGCGAGGATGGACGGCCTCCAGGTGATGCCCGCGCTGGAGGCGGCGGCGGCGGGCGACCTCTTCGTGACCGTCACGGGCTCGCGCTCGGTGCTGCGCCGCGAGCACTTCGAGCGGATGAAGGACGGCGCGGTGCTGGCCAACGCGGGCCACTTCGACGTGGAGATCGACCTCCCGGGCCTGCACGAGGTCGCCGACGACGTGCGCCAGGTGCTGCCGCTGGTCGAGCAGTACGTGCTGCCCGGCGGACGCCGCCTCAACCTCCTCGCTCAGGGACGCGTGGTCAACCTCGCGGCCGGCGAGGGCCATCCGGCGGCCGCCATGGACATGAGCTTCGCCAATCTCGCCCTCGCGGTGGAGCACCTGGCTCTCCACGGCGATCAGCTCGAGCACCGCGTACTCGACGTGCCCCAGGAGCTCGACGAGGAGATCGCGCGTCTGAAGCTCGAGTCGCTGGGCGTGCAGATCGACGAGCTCACCCCCGAGCAGCAGGAGTACCTGAGCTCCTGGAGCGGCGCCTAGGCGCGCAGCAGCGCGTCGAGCCGGT
This sequence comes from uncultured Thermoleophilaceae bacterium, assembly GCA_963808545.1. Lineage (GTDB taxonomy): Bacteria > Actinomycetota > Thermoleophilia > Solirubrobacterales > Thermoleophilaceae > JACVRW01. The sequence goes on from CAWEGB010000010.1 coordinate 50,468, forward strand.
TGGTCAGCTCGGGATCGTCCGGCTCGGTGCCCGCGCCGAACCGCTCCACCAGCCGGCCTCGCCGGTCGAGCACGTACTTGTTGAAGTTCCAGTCGGGAGCGCCCAGGGCTCGGAACAGGGGATGGGCGTCGTCGCCGGTGACCCTGACCTTGGCGAACATCGGGAAGGAGACGCCGAAGTTCGCGCGGCAGAACTCTCCGATCTGGGCGTTGGAGCGCGGCTCCTGGCCGGCGAAGTCGTTGGCCGGGAAGCCGAGCACCACGAGGCCATCGTCGCGGCGCTGCTCCCACAGCCGCTCGAGCTGTTCGAACTGCGGAGTGAACCCGCACTCCGAGGCGGTGTTGACCACCAGCACCACGCTGCCTGCGGTAGCTCGCCCGACGAGCGCTCGGGCTGCGCTCGCTCGCGTAGGGGATCACGGGCTGCGCCGGGCGAATCTAGGCCGCGCGGGCGATCAGTCGCTGCAGACGAGGGCGCTCGTCACGGCGGCGCAGCTCGCTCGCGGCGTGGAAGCGCAGCAGCTCGACCAGCTCGCCGCTGGGACGGAACGGATCCGCGATCGCCTCGCCGGTGTCGACGTCCAGAGCTGCCCACAGCTCGTCGCCGACCTCGGCCAGCAGCACGTCGCCGGTCGGCGCCGCGGAGCTGTCGATCGCCGCCAAGCGGTGGATCGCGTAACCATCATGAGCGTCGGCCTGGCGAACGGTGAAGGTGGTGTTGGTCATGATGCCTCCTCGGTTTGATCGTTTGATCTATCTCGAACTATGTTCGCGGACGATGTCCATAAGTTCAAATTCGAACTTGTGACACCTCCGATAAGCTCGGGTTATGCTCGACGTCAAACAGCTGAAGGTCCTCAAGGCGGTCTCCGAGCATGGCTCGTTCTCCGCCGCCGCCGAGTCCCTGTCGTACACCCAGCCCGCCATCTCGCAGCAGATCGCGGCCCTCGAGAAGCAGGCCAACGCCACGCTCGTGGACCGCGGAAGCCGCGGCGTGACGCTCACCGACGCCGGCCGCGCGCTGGTCGATCACGCCGACGTGGTGCTGGCACGCCTGGCCGCCGCCGAGGCCGAGCTGGAGGCCATCGCGGGCGTGCGCGGCGGACGCGTGCGCATGTCCTCGTTTCCCACCGCCGGGGCCTCTCTGCTGCCGCCCGCCGTGGCGCTGTTCACGAAGCGCCATCCCGAGGTGGAGCTCACCTTCACCGAGCAGGAGCCCGAGGAGGCCGTGGGCAAGCTGCGCGCCGCCGAGCTCGAGCTGGCCCTCGTGTTCGAGTACCGCGACCTCTCCCAGCCGGAGTTCGAGCGTCTCTACGAAGGAATCGAGCTGCGCCATCTGATCGACGATCCGATGTACGTCGCCATGCCCTTCGATCACCCCGCGGCCCGCAAGCCCCGGGTGCGCCTCGGGGACTTCAGCGATGACGTCTGGATCCAGAACGACACCCGCGGACCCTGTGGCCGTCTACATCTCGCCGCCTGCGTCGGCGCGGGCTTCGAGCCGAAGATCGGCTACGTGTCGGACGACTACAACGTCGTCCAGGGGCTCATCGCGGCGGGAGTGGGCGTCTCCCTGCTGCCTGCGCTGTCGCTGACCAACGTCCGGGAGGACATCGTCGTCCGCTCGCTGGGCCCGAAGGCGCCCGCCCGCCGCATCGCCTCAGCCGTGCTGGCGGGCCGCTACCGCTCACCGGCGGCGGAGGCGATGCTGGACATCCTCCACGAGGTGGCCGACCGCTTCGAGCTGCCCTCCGGCACCGCGCTGGCGGCCTGACCGGTCACCCGTCCTCGACCAGGCGGCGGTACTCTGGCCACGGCGTGGCCAACTTCATCTCACGCGGCTTCAAGGGGCGGCGCCGCGCTCCCGGCGAGCTCACCGCCCGCCTGCCTCCCGGCCAGTACTACGAGCCGGGCTTTCCCGTGCTCACCGCCGGGCCCACGCCTCGTATCGAGACCGGCGAGTGGGCCTTCCGGATCGACGGGATGGTCGGCACGGAGCGGGAGTGGAGCTGGGACGAGTTCCAGGCGCTCCCCAGCGAGAACGTGCCGTGTGACATCCACTGCGTGACCAAGTGGTCGAAGCTCGACACGAGCTTCCGTGGCGTACCGGTGGACGTGCTGCTGGACGAGGCGCAGCCGCAGGGCGAGTTCGCCACCGCCTTCGCCTACGGCGGCTACACCACGAACCTGTCGCTGGCCGACCTCAGCGGGGGCAAGGGCTGGGTCGTGACCGAGCACGAGGGCGAGCCGCTCCCGCGCGAGCACGGAGGGCCGGCGCGACTGCTCGTCCCCCACCTGTACTTCTGGAAGAGCGCCAAGTGGGTCGCCGGGCTGCGCGTCCTGGACCACGACGAGCCGGGCTTCTGGGAGTCCAACGGCTACCACAACCGCGGCGACCCCTGGCGCGAGGAGCGCTATTGGACCGACTGACGCCCGTCGAGCAGCGCGCGCCGGGGCGGTGGCAGCTCGCCACGGTGAGCGCGATCAGGGAGGAGACCTCGCGCGTCAAGTCCTTTCGCTTCGACCTGCCGATGTGGGTCGCTCACCTCCCGGGCCAGCATTACGACGTGCGCCTCACCGCGCCCGACGGCTACACCGCTCAGCGTTCCTACTCGGTGGCTTCGTCTCCGCTCGACGAGGGTCAGATCGAGCTGACCATCGACCGGCTCGACGACGGGGAGGTGTCCCCCTACTTCCACGATGTCGTGGATGAGGGCGATCAGGTAGAGCTGCGCGGCCCGTTCGCCTCCTACTTCGTATGGCGCGGCGAGTCGCCGGCGCTGCTGCTCGGCGGAGGGTCGGGGGTGGTGCCGCTGATGGCCATGCTGCGGCATCGGCGCAGGACGATGCCCGACCTCGAGATGCGGCTGGTCTACTCGGTGCGCGCGCCCGACGAGGTGATCTACGCGGACGAGCTCGGCGAGGAGACCCTGGTCACCTACACGCGCGAGGCGCCCGCGGACTGGAGCGGAGCCACGGGGAGAATCGACTCGCGGCTGATCGAGAGCGCCGGCGTCCAATCGGGGATCGCCTTCATCTGTGGCTCGAACGGCTTCGTGGAGGCGGCCGCGGCGCTCGCGCTCGACGCCGGCTTCGAGCCGCGGGAGGTCCGAACCGAGCGCTTTGGCCCCTCGGGGTGATAGGAACCGCATATGGCCGAAGAGATCGCAATACCGAACGCGCAGTCCACGGTGAAGGTCCGCAACCCGCTGGCGGTGGCGCTGCTCGGCTTGATCACCATCGGGATCTACTGGATCTTCTGGTGGTACTTCATCAACCGCGAGATGGTGGACTACGGCCAGGCCAACGACGTACCCGATCTGGGCGACAATCCGTGGCTGTCCGTTCTGGCGGTAACGCTGGGCGCCCTGGTGATCATCCCGGCCCTGGTCTCGCTATGGCGCACCTGCAGGCGGATCGAGCGGACGCAGAACCATGCGCTCGGGAGCAACAACTTCAGCCCCGTCCTGACTTTCATCCTGGCCCTCTTTCCCATCCTTCAGCTCATCGCGTGGTTTCTCATGCAGAGCAACCTCAATCAGTCGTGGGAGCGGATGCGGGGCTAGGATCGGCGCGCCGTGAGCGACGCCACCGACAAGATGCGCAGCGAGGACCTCCCCGAGGCCGCTGTGGAGACCTTCGCCCGATACGAGGAGCGCCTGCGGGCGGGCGAGGAGGGAATGGTGCCGGAGGCGGACATCGAGGCGCTCGACGACGTGCCCTCGCTCGACGACCTTCCCGACGGCGATTCCGCCGCTCTCGAGCAGACCGTGGTGCTCAAGCTGAACGGCGGCCTGGGCACGAGCATGGGAATGACCAGGGCCAAGTCGCTGCTCGAGGTGAAGGACGGGCACACCTTCCTCGACGTGATCGTGCGCCAGATCCTCCACCTGCGCGAGCGTCACGACGCCCGCATCCCGCTGCTGCTCATGAACAGCTTCGCCACCCGCGACGACACGCTCGCGGCGCTGGAGTCCTACGACGCGCTTGCCGTGGACGACCTGCCGCTCGACTTCCTGCAGGGCCGGGTGCCGAAGCTGCTCGCCGACGGGTTCGAGCCCGCTGACTGGCCGGACGATCCAGCGCTCGAATGGGCCCCGCCGGGGCACGGGGACGTGTTCGTCTCGCTGGCCTCCACCGGCCTGCTGGGCCGGCTGCTCGAGGGCGGCTACCGCTATCTCTTCCTGTCGAACGCCGACAACCTCGGCGCCGCGCTCGACCCGCGCATCGCCGGCTGGTTCGCCGCCGAGGGCCTGCCCTTCGTGTCCGAGGTGGTGGACCGCACGGAGAGCGACAAGAAGGGCGGCCACCTGGCACGGCGCCGTGACGACGGCGGGCTGCTGCTGCGGGAGACCGCCCAGGTGCCGAGCGAGGACCAGGAGGCCTTCGAGGACATCTCGGTGCACCGCTACTTCAACGCGAACAGCATCTGGGTGAACCTCGAGGCACTGGAGCGCACGCTCGGCGAGCGCGACGGCGTGCTCGAGCTGCCGATGATCGTCAACCGCAAGACGGTCGATCCGACGGACGGCTCGTCGCCCGACGTGGTCCAGCTGGAGACGGCGATGGGCGCCGCGGTCGGCGTGTTCGAGGGAGCGGGCGCGGTGCACGTGCCGCGCTCGCGCTTCGTGCCCGTCAAGAAGACCAACGACCTGCTCGTGGTGCGCTCCGACGCCTACCTGCTGGGTGACGACTGGACCGTCGGGCTGGCGCCCGAGCGCGACGGGCGGCCGCCCCACGTGGAGCTGGACCCCGACCACTACAAGCTGGTGGGCGATTTCGAGGAGCGCTTTCCAGCCGGAGCTCCGTCTCTGGCCGGCTGCGAGCGGCTCGAGGTGGAGGGCGACGTGCGCTTCGGCCGTGACGTGACCGTCCGCGGCCGGGTGCATCTCGAGGGCCCGCGTCAGGTGGAGGACGGAGCGCTGCTCGAGGGCTGAGCCGCGGCCGCGGCCGCCGCGTCCTCGCGGCGCTCGCGGCTGCGCTGCTCCTCCTCGGAGCGCGTGAGCATCCTGACGAAGAGCACGACCATCACCAGCACGAGCGTCATCGACTGCTCGACCATCATGATCACGCCGCCCACGTTCTGATCCTCCACGGGGCTGAGTCCCCAGATCCGCGGCGTGGTCTCGTAGTAGGGGTAGAAGACGCTCGTGGACCAGGCGAGGTAGAGGCCCAGCGCCGCCAGCGAGGCCTTGGCCGACGCGATGTAGGCCAGCGGCTGCATGCCGGTCAGGCGGCGTCGCATCGGCACGGGCTGGATCAGCGGCCACCACAGCGCCAGCCCGGCGGCGAAGAAGCAGGCGTGCTCGAGCACGTGCAGCAGCGGGGATTGGGTGGCGGCGTCGTAGAGGGCCGGGACGTGCCACAGGTACATCAGAAACAGCCAGATCGCTATGCCGGTGACGGGGTTGGCCAGCGGGCCGAGAGCGCGCTCGACACGCATCAGCCGGCGCGTGGCCGGCCGCATCATCACGCGGGACAGCGCGAGGAGCAGCAACAGCGGGGCGATGTCGCCGAGCAGGACGTGCTGGACCATGTGGGCCGAGAACAGGTAGTCCTCGCCCAGGCCGTCCAGAGGGGACGCCAGCGCGATCAGGAGGGCGACCATCGCGCCGCTGAAGGCCAGCGCCTGGACGGCGCCGGCCCCGCGCCCGCCGGTCTGCCGGCGCACCTCGCGAAAGCGCCAGACGTAGATCCCTGCGAGCAGGGCCAGCGGAGCGAGCACCGCCGGATCGGCGAGCCAATGCAGTTGCGGGTGGTCCACTGTCGCCGAATTGTCGCAGTGGCGTCCCCACGGGTGACACGGCTTCGTGGATCCTCGGGTGCATGCTCGTACCGCCGCTCTGCTGGGGGTGTGGGGGTCTGGCCCGGCGGGCGGAGCCGCTCTGTGGGGCCTGCCGCCGGGCCCTGCGCCGGCTTCCGTCCAGCCCGGTGGTGGCGGAGGGGGTCACGGTCTGGGCGCCGCTCGCCTACGAGGGCGCCGCGCGCGAGCTGGTGCGGGCGCTCAAGTTCCGCGGCGCCGTGAGAGTGGCCGACGCGATGGCGGCGCAGGTCGCCGCCGCCGCGCCGCCCGGCCTGCTGGCAGAAGCGAGCCTCGTGCCGGTGCCGCTTCTACCGGCGCGTCGCCGGCGTCGCGGCTTCAACCAGGCGCGGCTGCTGGCCGACGCGCTGGCCGGCCGCACGGGTCTGGCGGTGCACGACTGCCTCGCGCGCGCGGGCGCGCGAGGCGGCGCGGGCGCCACTCAGGTCGGCCGGGGGCGGCGCGAACGCCGCGCCGGGCCGGAAGGTGCCGTGTGCCTCCGCGCCGGGCCGCCGCCCAGGCGTATCGTGCTCGTGGACGACGTGGCTACCACCGGCGGCACCCTCGCCGCCTGCGCCGCGGCGCTGCGAGCCGGCGGAGCCGAGGAGGTGGTGGCGGTCACGTTCGCCCGCACGCTGGGCCGATGAGGGCGTTCCCCCTTCAAAGCCGGCGGCCGTCGGTCTACCATCGGTCGCCCCGGGACCCAGGAGAGCAGATGCGCATCCAGGTTAAGAGTCGCAGCGACACGGCCGTCGACGAGGAGCTGGTCGCTCGGGTGGAGAAGAAGCTCCAGAAGGTCGGTCGCCAGGTCTCGCCGCTCGCCGAGCTAGACATCGAGGTCAGGGAGGAACGCGGCAGCTCCCCGGGAGACACCTACGTGGCCGAGGCGGTGCTGGCGCTGAAGGGCACCTCGTTGCGTGCGACCAAGAGCGCGAACGACATGGGCCGGGCGCTGAACCTGGTGGCCGACGACATCGCGCGTCAGGTCAAGAAGCACCGCGACAAGCGCCGGGGTCGCCGCGAGTCCCAGAAGGCCGAGGAGCCGCACGCCGCCTAGCTCCGGGAGCCCCGCGAACGCTTGCTACCGTAGCTTCGATGTCCATTCTCGACCGCGCCCTGCGGGTCGGCGAGTCGAAGAAGTTCAAAGCCTTCGAGCGCAACGTCGCCCGCATCAACGACTTCGAGCCTGAGCTCGAGCTGGAATCCGACGACGAGCTGCGCCGGCGCTACGCCTCCCTGCGTGAGCGCCACCTCGATGGCGAGCCGCTCGAGGAGCTCCTCTACGAGTCCTTCGCGCTCACGCGCGAGGCCGGCAAGCGCGCCCTCGGGCAGCGCCATTTCGACGTCCAGCTGATCGGGGGGATGGTCCTTCACGACGGCTCGATCGCCGAGATGAAGACGGGTGAGGGCAAGACCCTCACGGCCACCCTGCCGATCGTGCTCAACGGACTCGCCTCACGCGACGAGAAGGGCCACGCCGTCCGCGGCAAGGGCGTGCACCTGGTCACGGTCAACGACTACCTGGCCCGGCGCGACGCCCTCTGGATGAAGCCGATCTACGACCTGCTGGGCGTGACCGTCGGAATCATCCAGTCGGGGATGAACGAGATCGACAAGCAGGAGGCCTACTCCCGCGATGTCGTCTACGGCACCAACTCCGAATTCGGCTTCGACTACCTGCGCGACAACCTCGCGGTGGAGATGTCGAACAAGGCCCAGCGCGGCCACGGCTTCTCGATCGTCGACGAGGTCGACAACATCCTCATCGACGAGGCCCGCACGCCGCTGATCATCTCCGGTCAGCCCGAGCAGGCCGCCGACCTCTACTACAAGTTCGCCTCCCTGGCCAAGATCATGGAGCCGGGCAAGAAGCCCGAGGGCCTCGAGGCCAAGTCGAAGGAGTACGAGGCCGACTTCGACTTCGAGCCCGAGGAGAAGCACAAGACGGTCGCCGTCACCGAGCGCGGAGTCGAGAAGGCCGAGAAGTTCCTCGGCGTCGGCAACCTGTACCGGGCCGACACGGGCAACCTCGTCAACCACCTCCAGCAGGCGCTCAAGGCCGAGTCGCTCTACAAGCGCGACGTGGACTACGCCGTGATCGACGGCGAGGTCAAGATCATCGACGAGTTCACGGGCCGCATCCTCGAGGGCCGGCGCTGGTCGGAGGGACTGCACCAGGCCGTGGAGGCCAAGGAGGGCGTGGCGATCCAGGAGGAGTCGCAGACCGTCGCGACGATCACCTACCAGAACTACTTCCGCCGCTACGACAAGCTCGCGGGCATGACCGGCACGGCTCTAACCGAGGCCACCGAGTTCATGAAGATCTACGAGCTCCAGGTGGTGGAGATCCCCACCAACCGGCCGATGGTCCGCGACGACCAGAACGACCAGATCTACAAGACCAAGGACGGCAAGTGGGTCGCTGTGGCCAACGAGATCGCGGACCGCAACACCACCGGGCAGCCGGTGCTCGTCGGCACCATCTCGGTCGAGGTCTCAGAGCTTCTCTCGCAGGAGCTGAACAGGCGCGGCATCAAGCACAGCGTGCTCAACGCCAAGCCCGAGCACGCCGAACGTGAGGGTCAGGTCATCGCGGAGGCGGGTCGCCCCTTCGCGGTCACGATCGCCACGAACATGGCCGGCCGCGGCGTGGACATCAAGCTGGGCGGCAACGAGGAGCACCTCACGCAGGTCGAGCTGGTCAAGCGCGGCGTCGAGCCGGGCAGCGAGGAATGGGACCGAGCCTGGGATGAGCTCTTCTCACAGATGGAGCAGCAGGTGGCCGAGGACCGCGAGAAGGTCAAGGAGGCCGGTGGCCTGTTCATCTGCGGCACCGAGCGCCACGAGTCGCGGCGCATCGACAACCAGCTGCGTGGCCGCTCCGGCCGCCAGGGCGATCCCGGCGAGTCACGCTTCTACCTCTCGGCCGAGGACGACCTCGTGCGCCTGTTCGCCGGCGACCGCATCTACAAGATCCTCGACAACAAGTTCCTGGCCCAGGCCGACGACACCGGCAACGAGCTGCCGATCGAGCACAAGATGCTCTCCAAGCAGATCGAGGGAGCCCAGAAGAAGGTCGAGGAGCAGAACTTCCTCATCCGCAAGCGCGTCCTCGAGTACGACGACGTGATGAACCAGCAGCGCGAGATCATCTACGAGTACCGCGACCGCATCCTCGAGGGCGAGGACATGTCGGACGTGGCTCGCACCCAGATCGCCGAGGCGATCGAGCGCATCGTCCGCGAGTACACCGAGGGCGACTACCAGGAGGACTGGGAGCTCGAGTCCCTGTTCACGCAGCTCGAGCAGATCTATCCGGTCTCCTACGAGCTCGACGACGTCAAGGAGGGCGCCGACCGCGAGGGCCTCGTGGAAGACCTGCGTAAGGACGTCGTCGACGCCTACGACGAGCGCGAGGAGGACCTCGGCGACGAGCTGATGCGCGCGCTCGAGCGCTTCATGCTGCTGCAGATCATCGACGAGCGCTGGCGCGAGCACCTGCACGACATGGACTACCTGCGCGAGGGCATCCACCTTCGCGGCTTCGCCCAGATCGACCCGCTCGTGGCCTACAAGAACGAGGGCTTCGACATGTTCACGGAGCTCATGAACAACATCTGGGACGAGTTCGCACGCTACGTGTTCAACGTGGAGATCGAGGTGCAGGAGCCTCAGCAGCAGGCGGCTCCCGCTCAGAACGGTCCCAACTGGGGCTTCGGCGGCAACAGCTCGAGCACCGGCCGGCTCACCACCTCCGGCGGCCGTTCCGCGTCCGGCCGCGAGGCGATCGCCGCGGCCGCGGGCGGCGCCACCGTGCCGAGCGGCGTGGCCGAGGCGGCCGAGCTGGCCGCCGAGGAGGTCACCGTGCCGGCCCCCGCCCCGGTAGAGACCCGCCGCCTCGACGAGCACGAGAAGATCGGCCGCAACGATCCGTGCTGGTGCGGCTCGGGCAAGAAGTTCAAGAAGTGCCATGGCGCCTAGCGAGAACACGCAGGCCCTCCGCGACCGGCTGACGCTGCTCGCGGACTACCTTTGACCCCGCTCGGCTGGAAGCTCGTCTAGCGGAGCTCGAGGGCCTGATGGGGGCGCCCGGCTTCTGGGACGACCAGGAGCAGGCGGCCCGCGTCTCGGCCGAGCACGCATCGCTGGGACGGCGTCTCGAGACCTACCGCTCGCTGGAGTCGGACATCGGCGACCTCGACACCCTCGAGGAAATGGCGGCCGAGGACGAGTCGATGGCGGCCGAGCTGGAGGAGCAGCTGGCGTCGATCGACAGCCGGCTGGCGGAGCTCGAGGAGGCTCGCCTGTTCGCCGGCGACTACGACGCCGGCGACGCCGTGGTCACGGTCAACGCCGGCGCGGGGGGCACGGACTCCCAGGACTGGGCCGAGATGCTGCTGCGCATGGAGATGCGCTGGGCCGAGCGGCGCGGCATGACGGTCGAGCTAAAGGAGGCGTCGGCCGGGGAGGAGGCCGGGGTCAAGTCGGCCTCCTTCATCGCCCGCGGCGACAACGCGTACGGGCTGTTCTCGGCCGAGAAGGGCGTGCACCGGCTGGTGCGGATCTCGCCCTACGACTCCCAGTCCCGGCGCCACACGGCGTTCGCCGGCGTGGAGGTGGCGCCGCTGGTGGAGGACTCCGTGGACGTGCAGATCGAGCCCGACGACATCCAGATCGACACCTACCGCGCGTCGGGCGCCGGCGGGCAGCACGTGAACAAGACCGACTCGGCCGTCCGCGTCACCCACCGCCCCTCGGGCCTCGTGGTCCAGTGCCAGAACGAGCGCTCACAGTCCGCCAACAAGGACACGGCGATGAAGATGCTGCGCGCCAAGCTCATCGAGCAGGAGGAGCGCCGCCGCCAGGAGGAGATCGCCAAGGAGCGCGGCGAGGCCCAGGACGTCGGCTGGGGCTCCCAGATCCGCTCCTATGTCCTCCACCCCTACACGATGGTCAAGGACCACCGCACGAACGTGGAGGCCGGCAACGCCCAGGGCGTCCTGGACGGCGACCTCGACGCCTTCGTGCGCGCCGAACTGCTGCGGCGCTCGGGGGACGGCGCGGCCGCGGCGTAGGTCCGACGGCCGGGGCGAACATCCATCTGTCCTGACTCGACCCTCTCATGGAGGGTCAAGTCAGGACGAACGAGCGGATCGCCGGCGGGATCGCCGGTCGCGCCCATGGGGTCGCCACGCGCCAGGAGCTTCTCGCTGGTCGGGCTTTCCCCCGCAGAGGTCGACCACGGTGTGCGAAAAGGCCTGCTGCTGGTGGAGTTTCGAGGCGTCTACCTGGTTGGCCACCGCCCTCGCACGCCGGAGACGCGCTACATGGCAGCGGTGAAGGCCTGCGGAGAGGGAGCGGTGCTGAGCGGGCTGGCGGCCGCCTGGCTCTGGGGCCTGATCAGCGGCCCTGCGCCTGCACCGGCGGTCACCTCCCCGCGTGAGCACAGGATCCCCGGCATCACCGCTCGTCGCCGACGCCGCATGCACCCGAACGACCGCACCGAGTGGAAAGCCGTGCCGATCACGACCGTGCCGGTCACGCTGATCGACCTCTCCTCGCTGCTGCCGTTCGACGACATGGCGCAGGCCGTTCACAAGGCGGACGTCAGACACGGCACGACCGCTCGGCACATTGAGACTGCACTCGAGCGCTACCCGAAGGCCAAGGGTCGCAAGACCCTGCTCGCGATCGCCAGCGGTGACGCGCCGACCCTGCTCAGCGCGCTCGAGCGGCGCTTCCGGTCTCTCCTGAAGACTGAGCGGCTGCCGCTGCCGGAGACCAACCGTCCGAGCGGCGCCCACTACGTCGACTGTCGGTGGCCCGAGCAGCGCCTGACGGTCGAGCTCGACTCGTATCGCTTTCACCGCACCCGCCACGCCTGGGAGCAGGACCGGCAACGCGAGCGCGCCGCTCGCGCCCGCCGCGACCGCTTCCGCCGCTACACGTGGCGTGACGTAGTGGAGGATCCCTTGCCTACGCTTGCCGAGCTGCGGCAGCTCCTCCGGCGCTAAGCGTCCTCTTCCTCCACCGCCGGCAGCGAGCCCTCGCTGCGGTCTTGGAGCTCCTCCAGCACCCCCAGCAGCTGGCCCACGCGGCACACCAGCAGGCGCTCCTCCTCGACCTCCACCCAGACCCCCGCCTGCGCCGGGAAGACCACGTGGTCGCCGGGCTTGACCGGCATCTTCATGCCCACCTGTCCCCACCAGTCGATGCCGGGGCCCACGGCCAGCACGATCCCGTGCTGGGGCGGCGGCTGATGCTCTCCCGGCGGCAGCACGAGGCCGGAGCGGCGCACCCGGTCGGGCTCGAGCTCCTTGATCACCACCTGGTCGAACAGAGGTCTGAGTTGCTGTCTCACGTGCTTAGGAAAGATAGAAGTACGACCCCTACAGTTGGGGCATGGCTGATGACGCTCGCGCAGCAACGAACGACGAGAGGAGGCCGCGCTTCAAGGTCACGCCCAGCCCGGACGGCCGCGGGGCCCCCGCCAAGAAGACGCCGATGCTCCCCTGGAGCCCCCGCCGCTTCTTCGTCATCCTCATCGCGCTCTTCTTCCTGAACTGGGTGATCGTCCAGATCTTCGCGCCGCCCACCGAGCGCATCACGGTGCCCTACAACCCGACCTTCCTCACGGAGGTGCGAGAGAGCAACGTCAAGGAGATCTCCTCCACGGGCGAGACGGTCAAGGGCGAGTTCCGCGAGGACGTCTCCTACGACGGTGACAAGGCCAAGGACTTCGAGACCGAGGTCCCGACTTTCGCCAACGAGGACGAGCTGGCCAGCCTGCTCGAGGAGAACGACGTGGTGGTGAGCGCCAACCCGCCGGGTGAGCGCTCGCTGCTCGAGACGATCCTGTTCAGCTTCGGTCCCACCATCCTGCTGGTGCTGCTGTTCGTCTGGCTGTTTCGCCGGGCGGCTCAGAGCGCGGGCGGCGGCGGGATGCTCAGCCAGTTCAGCCGCAGCCGCGCCCGCCGCGTGGAGCCGGAGACGCAGACGGTCACCTTCGACGACGTGGCCGGCATCGACGAGGCCAAGTCCGAGCTGGCCGAGGTGGTGGACTTCCTGCGCAACCCCGAGCGCTATCGCAAGCTCGGCGCCCGCATCCCGCGCGGCGTGCTGCTTCAGGGCCCGCCCGGCACCGGCAAGACCCTGCTGGCCCGCGCCGTGGCCGGCGAGGCCGGCGTGCCCTTCTTCTCGGCCTCCGCCTCCGAGTTCATCGAGGCGATCGTCGGGATCGGCGCCTCGCGCGTCCGCGATCTCTTCCAGCAGGCCAAGGAGGCCGCGCCGGCGATCATCTTCATCGACGAGCTCGACGCCATCGGCCGGGCGCGCGGCGGCGGGGGTGCCAGCCTGGGTGGCCACGACGAGCGCGAGCAGACGCTCAACCAGATCCTCACCGAGATGGACGGCTTCGACTCGAGCGATCAGGTGGTGGTCACCGGCGCCACCAACCGCCCCGACGTGCTCGACCCCGCTCTGCTGCGCCCCGGCCGCTTCGACCGGCGCGTGACCGTCCAGCCGCCGGACGCCGCGGGCCGCGCGGCGATCCTGCGCGTGCACACCCGTTCGCTCCCCCTGGACGACGACGTCGACCTCGACCGCATCGCCTCGTCCACGCCGGGCATGGTGGGTGCCGACCTGGCCAATCTGGCCAACGAGGCGGCGCTGCTCGCCGCCCGGCGCAGCCACGAGAAGGTTCAGCGCTCCGACTTCACCGACGCCCTCGAGCGGATCATGCTCGGGGCCGAGCGCAAGATCGTGCTGAACGAGGACGACCGCCGGCGCATCGCCTACCACGAGGGCGGTCACGCGATCCTCGGCATGATCACTCCCGGCGCCGACCCGGTCCGCAAGGTGTCGATCATCCCTCGCGGCCAGGCGCTCGGCGTGACCCTCTCCACCCCGGACGAGGACGTGTTCAACCTCTCCGAGGAGGAGCTGCGGGCCAAGATCCGCGTGGCACTCGGCGGCCGGGTGGCCGAGGAGGAGGTGTTCGGCGACATCACCACCGGCGCCGAGTCCGACATCCAGCACGTGACCCGCATCGCCCGCGGCATGGTGGGCCGCTGGGGGATGAGCGAGAAGGTCGGCTTCCTCACGGTCGTGCCGGTCGAGCAGCAGAGCTTCCTGCTCCCGGGCTCCGAGCCTGTGTCGGCCGCGACCCAGGAGCTGGTGGACGCCGAGGTGCGCCGCATCGTGGACGAGGAACAGGAGGCCGCACGCAGGGTGATGGCCGAGCAGCGTGACCGGCTCGACGCGCTGGCCGCGGCCCTGCTCGAGCACGAGACGCTCGACGAGGTGGATGCCTACGCAGCCGCCGGGATCGACCGTGCCCGCGTGGGCACCGAGGAGCCGGCGCCGGCTTGACAGTGATTGCGGGCTCTCGCGCGACCGGTCTCGAGCTGATCGACCGCGCACTGGCCGAGGATCTCGGCAGCGGCGATCTCACCACCCGGGCGGTCGTCCCCGCCAACGCGAGCGCCCGCGCCTCGATCGTTCAGAAGCAGGCGGGCGTGCCGAGTGGCATGGACGTGGCCCGGACCGTGTTCGAGCGCGTGGACGCCGGTCTGCGCTGGACGCCGAGGGCACGGGACGGCGAGTGGCGCGAGCCCGGGCTGCTGGCCGAGGTGGAGGGCGAGGCCGCCTCGATCCTGGCCGCGGAGCGCGTGGCGCTGAACCTGCTCGGCCGCCTGTCGGGTATCGCGACGCTCACCGCCCGCTACCTGCGAGCCGTCGACGGGACCGGGGTGAGGATCCTGGACACGCGCAAGACCACGCCTGGCCTGCGCGCCCTCGAGAAGCAGGCCGTACGCGATGGGGGAGGGACGAGCCACCGCGCCGGGCTGTTCGACGCGATCCTGATCAAGGAGAACCACGCCCTGATGGCGGGCGGGGTGGGTGAGGCCACGCGCCGCGCCCTGGCCAATGCACCGGAGGGCGTGACCGTAGAGGTGGAGTGCGCCACGCTCGAGGAGGTCGCCGACGCTGTGGAGGCCGGAGTACCGCGGATCCTGCTCGACAACATGACCCCGGAGCAGCTACGGCAGGCCGTGGCAGTGAGCGGCGGGCGGGCCGAGCTCGAGGCGTCGGGCGGGATCACGCTCGACACGATCCGCGCCGTGGCCGAGACCGGAGTCGACTTCATCAGCGTGGGCGCGCTGACCCACTCGGCGCCCGCGCTCGACTTCAGCCTGCTGTTCGATCCGCGCGGGCCGGAGGTCGCAGCACCGCGAACGGATCCGTGACCTCGAGGTCACGGGAGCCGAAGCGGTAGACCGCCGCCGGGCGTCCGCCGCCCGGGCCCGACGAACGACGTTCCCCCGTGGCCTCGAGCACGCCGCGCCGCTCGAGCACCCGGCGCAGGTTGGTGGGATCGACCGCATAGCCCAGCGCCGCGGTGTAGATCGCCGCCAGCTCGGAGATGGCGAACGAGGCCGGGGCAAGGGCGAAGCCGATGTTGGTGTAGGACAGCTTGGCCCGCAGCCGGTCGCGCGCGTCACGGACGATCGCCCGGTGGTCGAAGGCCATCGGCTCGGGCAGGCGCTCCACCGGATGCCAGGCGGTGTCGGGCGGCAGCGCGGGATCCAGCCCGAGCGGGACGAGGCCGAGGTAGGCGGTGGCCAGCTGCCACTCGCCGGGATGCCGATCCGGGTCGCCCGCGGTCTCCAGCTGCTCCAGCCACGACAGCTCGGCCACGTCGACCTTGCCCGCCAGCTGCAGGCGTATCGACGCCTCGAGCGTGTGGTCGGGCTCGAGATAGCCGCCGGGAAGCGACCAGGCGCCGCTGAACGGCTCCCGCGCCCGCTCCCATAGGAGCACGCAGAGCTCCCCGCCACGGACCTGGAGCACCGCGGCCAGCGTCACGTGGGTGGGGGAGGGACGCCCGATCACGGCCGCGTCGGCCGAGGCCGTGGTATCCTCGCTCTGCATAGTTTTCGATTATAAGGCAAAAACCGCCTCCGCGAGGAGATAACTGCGATGAAGCCAATCGAGCTCCCCACTCTCAACCCCACCGGTGCGCCGGCGCTCGGCGCCGCCGAAATCGAGCGTATGCAGGACGAGGTTCGTGCTCTGGCCCAGGAGCGCAACGCGGTCATCCTCGCCCACAACTACCAGGTGCCCGAGGTGCAGGACGTGGCCCACTTCGTGGGCGATTCCCTCGGCCTTTCGCGCCAGGCCGCCGACACGGCCTCCGACGTGATCGCCTTCTGCGGCGTGCATTTCATGGCCGAGACGGCCTCGATCCTGTCCCCGGACAAGACCGTCCTGCTGCCCGATCTCGGGGCCGGCTGCTCTCTGGCCGATTCGATCACCGCCGATCAGCTGCGCGCCTGGAAGGCCGAGCACCCGGGCGCGGTCGTGGTGATGTACGTGAACACCACGGCCGAGGTCAAGGCGGAGACCGACTACTGCTGCACCTCGGCGAACGCGGTCCAGGTGGTGGAGCACATCCTGGCCGAGCACGGCCCTGACACCGAGATCCTCTTCGGTCCCGACATGTGGCTGGGCGCGTACGTCGAGCGCATGATCGGCAGGCGCCTCCACGTGTGGGACGGCGAGTGTCACGTGCACGCGGGAATACGCCCGCGCGACATCGCCGAGGTTCGCGCCGAGCACCCGGGAGCCGAGTTCATGATCCATCCCGAGTGCGGCTGCACCACTCAGGTGATGGAGTACGTGGCCGCCGGCGACGTCGACCCCCAGCACACCCACATGCTGTCCACCGGCGGGATGCTGACCTTCGCTCGGGAATCGGACGCCGACACCTTCATCGTCGCCACCGAGACCGGGATGCTCCACCCGCTGGCCAAGGAGAATCCGGGCAAGGAGTTCATCCCGGCCAACCGGGCGGCGGCCTGCAGGTACATGAAGATGATCACCCTCCCCGGGCTGCGCGACTGCCTGCGCGACCTGAGCCCCGTGGTGAAGGTCGAGCCCGAGCTCGCACACCGCGCCCGGGTGCCGATCGACCGCATGGTCGCCATCGGCTAGACGCCTGCCAACCTGAGGGACATGGTCCGCTCGTTCAGCGCCTGCGTCGGCGCGCTCGTGGCCGTCTTCGTGGGTCCGGCCGCGGCGGCGCTGGCGGCGCCCGATCCGGTGGATCACTCCCAGCCCGCCGCCCCCGACGGCACGCCGATCTGCGCCGACTGGGTCCACGAGCGTCACACCGTCGAGCGCGGCGGGCGGCGCTGGCCCACCTGGCATCCGCCGCGCGATCCTCGCTACCGCTGCGCCTTCGGCCACGAGCACGGCTCCAATCCCCGCGCGTTCGCCCACTTCTCGCGCACGGGTATGCCCGCCTTCGGTCCCACCGGCCGCTACGCCGGAAGCGAGGAGCCCCACCCGGGCTTCAAGGTCTTCGTGGTCAACCGTGACCGCAAGGGCCTCGCCTGGATGGTCGTGCTGCATCAGGGATCGGGGTCACCGCGGCGCGGCACGGTCCGCTTCCACTCGCTCGAGACCTGGCTGTTTCGGCGCAAGGGCCGCCGCCTGGCTGCTCACACCCGCCACATGGCCGACTTCGGCGAGGCCGTGGCCAATTGTCCCGACGCCGAGCTGCGCCCGAGCATGCGCCTGCTGCCCACTCCGGGCTGCGAGTCCGTGTACGAGGAGTGGGACACCGCCTTCGAAGTGGGCGGCGTGTTCTCTGGAGCGCCGGGATTCGCGATCGACAACGCGATCACGCAGTTCGACGCCGCCGCGCCCGAACGTGTGGTGTTCAACAAGCGCTTTGCCTGCGGGCCGAACGATCCGGCCGGCTGGGACTCGTACTGCAAGGGCGACAAGCGCACGGTTCTGCATCCTCGCTGGCGGTTGCGCAACCGCGGCCCGAGCCGCTTCCGGACCGACGCCTACGGCCGGCGCGGCGCCGCCGGGCTGCTCCAGGTCGTGTCGACGCGAATCCGCGTGGACCAGTCCGAGGAGTGCTGCGGCGCCGAGAACGCGTTCGTGATGGAGCAGCCCAGCGACGGCGGCATCTACCGCGCCGGCCGCGGCCTCAACTCGAAGAACTTCGAGTTCCCCGGCTACTGCGTCCTGCGCGCCAACTGAGAGGCTGGAGGACGTGCAACTCCTGCTGCCGGAGCGTCGCCAGACCTCGCCCGAGGAGCATGGCTCCGGCCTGCGGCTGGCCGACCTCGCGCCGCCCGGGCGGCCCTGGCTCGGGGTGAACATGGTCTCCTCGGTGGACGGCAAGGCCAGCCTCGACTGGCGTACGCAGGGGCTGTCCACCGATCTCGACCGGCGCCTCTTTCACCAGCTGCGCACTCAGGCCGACGCCGTGCTGGTGGGCGCGGGCACGGTTCGTGACGAGCGCTACGGACGCATCACGAAGAGCGCGGACCTGCGCGAGCGGCGGGTGGCCGAGGGGCTGGCTCCCGACCCGCTCGCGGTGATCGTCAGCGCCAGCCTCAACCTCCAGCCGGACCTCCCGATCCTCAACGAGCCCGAACAGCCGGTGCTGATCGCCACGGGCTCGGACGGGCGCCTGGCCGGAGTGGGCGACCAGGTGGACTACGTCCGGGTTGGGGACGACCTTGCGGTGCTGATGGCCCGCCTGGCCGACGAGCACGGTGTGCGCTCGGTGCTCGGCGAGGGCGGTCCCACCCTGAACTCGCACCTGTTCTCGGGAGGCCTCGTGGACGAGCTCTTCCTCACGGTCAGTCCCCAGCTAGTGGGTGGGTCGGATGTGCCGACCATCATCACCGGCCGCGGGCTCGTGGAACCGGCGCAGCTCGAGCTGGTGAGCCTCGCCGAGGCGGGCGGCGAGCTGTTCACGCGCTGGCGCGTGCGCCGCTGAGCCTGCTGCAGAAACGCTTGCAGCCGTTCCGGCTTTGCAGGGCTTTCCGCTAGAACTGACCGTCCTCATGGCGACTCTGAAGACAAGGCCGGCCGCGGCGCCGGCCCAGCCGCAACGCGCGCCGGAGACCGACGTTGCGGTCGTCGAGCTGAAGGACGTGACCAAGGTCTACGACGGCGGCTCGGTGGCCGTGGATCAGGCGTCGGTGCGCATCGGGCGCGGCGAGTTCGTCTTCCTCGTCGGACCCACGGGCTGCGGCAAGTCCACCTGCATCCGGCTCCTCCAGAAGGAGATCGAGCCCTCCAAGGGCACGATCTCGATCGCCGGCCGCGAGCTCGGCGAGATCCCGCGCAGCCGCGTGCCCTACCTGCGGCGCAACATCGGCGTGGTCTTCCAGGACTACAAGCTGCTGCCCAACCGCACGGTCTACGACAACGTGGCCTACTCGCTTCTGGTGATCGGCGAGGCGCGGCAGGAGATCCGGCGCAAGGTCCCGGACATCCTGCGCCTCGTCGGGCTCTCCACCAAGCTGCACAACTTTCCCGACGAGCTCTCGGGCGGAGAGCAGCAGCGCGTTTCGATTGCGCGCGCCTTCGTGAATCACCCCCCGCTGCTGCTCGCCGACGAGCCCACCGGCAACCTCGATCCCGAGACCTCGATCGGGATCATGCAGCTGATCTACCGCATCAACCGGACCGGCACCACGGTCGTCGTCGCCACCCACGACAAGGAGATGGTGGACAAGATGCGCCGGCGCGTGATCGAGCTGCGCGAGGGCCGCATCGTGCGCGACGAGAACTCCGGCCTCTACCGGCCCGATGAGTCCACCACCGAGTTCGCCATCCGCCTGCGCGGCGAGCTGGGCGTCGGCCCCGAGGGCCACCCCAACTGAGGTCCTGATGCGCTGGACCTTCTTCCTCCGCGAGGCGCTGCGCGGCCTGCGCCGCAGCTCCGCGCCGGCCCTGGCCGCCCTGCTCACGGTGTTGCTCACCGCGCTGGTGCTGGGCGTGTTCATCCCCATCGTCCAGGCCACCACGGGCACCGCCAACGAGGTGCGCAGCCGGGTGGTGGTGGACGTCTACGTCAAGGACTCGGCCACGCAGGTGGAGCAGGCGGAGCTCAAGCAGGCCCTCGAGACCACCTCCAACGTGAAGTCGGTGGAGTTCATCTCCAAGGGCGAGGCCCTCGCCCGCGCTCAGGAGAAGAACCCGCGGGCCTTCCGGGAGGGCGCCGAGCTGCTCGGATCGAACCCGCTGCCCGCCTCGTTCCGCGTCACGCCCGAGGACCCCGACCGGCTCGACGACATCGTCAGCCGGCTCGAGGCCGGGAGCGGGCCGCAGCTGGCCGCCGTCGACGAGGTGCGCGACCGCGAGGAGGACACCGACGAGATCCTCTCGGCCACCGGGCTGGTCAAGGCCCTGACCGCCGGGCTCGCCGTGTTGCTCGTGTTCGCGTCGGTGGCCCTGATCGCCAACACGATCAGGTTGTCGGTGTTCGCACGCAGGCGCGAGGTCGAGGTGATGAAGCTGGTCGGCGCCACCAACTGGTTCATCCGCTGGCCATTCGTGATCGAGGGAGTGATCGTCGGCTTCTTCGGCGGGTTGCTGGCGGTGCTTCTGCTGCTGGTGGCCAAGGAGACCTTCATCGACCCGCTGTCGGAACGCTTCGAGTTGCTGGCCGCACCGGAGACGATCGACTTCCCACTGCTGGTGATCGTCCTCATGCTGGCCTGCATCGCGGTGTCGGCGCTCGGCAGCGGCATCACGCTGCGGCGCTTCCTGCGCGTCTGAGCCGGCTTTAAGCCCGCTTTCGGCCCGCCACTAATCTGGTTGGTCGCATGAACTCGGCTCGCTCCGCACTGGTGGCCTTCCTGTGCGCGGTCTTCGCGCTGTTCGTCGGCATCTGGCTCGGCGGCCATCCCGAGCGGCTCCCGGGCCCGATCCAGGACGCCTTCGTGGACGAGGATCGTGCCCTGCGGGCCGAGGTGATCGACTCGATCGAGAAGAACTTCTACAAGCCGGTCGACGAGGAGGAGCTCGACGACGCCTCACTCAAGGGGATCGTCGACTCGCTCGAGGACCCCTTCTCGCACTACCTCACCCCCAAGGAGGCGGCCCGCTTCGACGAGTCGGTGAGCGGCGAGTTCGAAGGCGTGGGCATGAACGTCGAGGAGGACCGTCGCGGCCTCAAGGTGCTGCGCGTGTTCGACAACGCTCCCGCCGCTCAGGCGGGCATCAAGCCGGGCGACCTCATCGTCGAGGTCGACGGCCGCTCGCTGGCCGGCGTGAACAGCGACGTGGCCACGAGCCGCATCAAGGGCCCGTCCGGCACCAGCGTCCGGCTGCGCGTGCTGAGCCCCGGAGACGACGCCACCCGCCGGGTCAGCGTGGAGCGCGAGCGCATCGAGGTGCCTGTGGCCAGCGGACGCATCGTCGAGCGCGACGGACAGAAGGCCGGCGTGGTGGAGCTCACCGGCTTCAGCGCCGGAGCCCACGGCCTCCTCAAGGCCGAGATCGAGAAGCTTCTCGAGCAGGGCGCCGAGGGGATCGTGCTCGACCTGCGCGGCAACGGCGGAGGGCTGCTCTCCGAGGCCGTGCTCGTCTCCAGCATCTTCGTGGAGGACGGCGAGATCGTCTCGGTGAGAGGTCGCTCTCGCTCGGAGCGCACGCAGGAAGCCCAGGGCGACGCCATCGACGAGGACATCCCGGTCGTGGTGCTGGTGGACGGCGGCAGCGCGAGCGCCTCGGAGATCGTGACCGGCGCGCTGCGCGACCTGGATCGCGCCACGATCGTTGGCACGCGCACCTTCGGCAAGGGCCTGGTGCAGGAGGTGGAGCGGCTGTCCAACGGCGGCGTGCTGGACCTCACGGTGGCCAACTACTACCTGCCCGACGGCAAGACGATCACCAAGGCCGGGATCAAGCCCCAGGTCAAGGCCCAGGACGATCCGGACACCGAGCGCGACGAGGCGCTGCCCGCCGCGATCGACACGCTGCTCGCCCCGTCGTCAAGATGAGATCAGCCGCGATGCGGCTTCACCAGCCGCTGGTGGCCGTGCTGAACAAGCGCGGCCGCTTCCTCGTGGCCGAGCCCCTGTTCGGCCGCGGCCCGCGCACCGCGGTGGAGCCGCGCGGCGCGGGCAGCGGTGACCTCGTGGTGGTGGGCTCGGGCAAGCGGGGCGCCCGCGTGATTCGCATCCTCGGTCGCCCCGACCGCGCCCGCGACGTGCTCGAGGGACTCATGCTCGACCGCGGGCTTCACCGCTCCTTTCCCCGCTCGGCGGAGGACGAGGCCGAGCACGCGGTGACGGATCCCTACGCCGCCGACGCCAGGGTCGACCTCACCGCGCTGCCCACGTTCACGGTCGACCCCGACGACGCGCAGGACTTCGACGACGCCATCTCGGCCACCCGCGAGGACGGGCACATCCGCCTGTGGGTCCATATCGCCGACGTGACCGCCTACCTGCGTCCAGGTGGGCCGCTCGAGGGCGAGGTCTTCCGGCGCTCCACCAGCGTCTACGTGCCCGGCGCTGTGGAGCCGATGCTGCCCGAGGCGCTGTCCAACCGCGCCTGCTCGCTGCGACCCGGCGAGGAACGCCTGGCCGTCACGGTCGAGATGGAGATGCACGGGTCGGAGGCCCGCAGCGTGGCCTTCCATCGCTCGCGCATCCGCAGCGACCGCCGGCTCACGTACGGGGAGGTGGACGCCATCTTCGACGGGCGCGACCGGGCGGAGGGCCCATGGGCGAAGGCGCTGGAGGCTGCCCGCGAGGTGTCGGCAGCGTTGCGCGACAAGCGTGACTCGCTGGAGCTCGGCAGCTCCGAACCCAGCTTCGAGTTCGACTCAGAGGGCAACGTGACCGGCTTGCGGCGTGAAGCGCAGACCGAGTCGCACTCGCTGATCGAGCAGCTGATGGTCCTCGCCAACGAGCAGGTGGCGGGCTACCTGGCCGACCACCGGCTGCCCACCCTCTACCGGGTGCACGAACGGCCGGAGCCGAGCTCGGTCGTGTTCCTCGCCGATCAGCTCGCGAGCCTCGACCTGCCCACCCCGCCGCTCCCGAAGAACCCCACGCCGCAGCAGGCCGCCGACCTGGCCACCGAGATGTCGCATCTGGTGGCGGACTACTCCGACGGACGGGTGGCACCCGGAATCCTCGTGCTGCGCTCGCTCAAGCAGGCCTCGTACTCGCCGCGCAACCTTGGACATGCGGGGCTCTCGAGCCCGCGCTACTGCCACTTCACCTCGCCGATCCGGCGCTACCCCGACGTGGTCGTTCACCGCGCGCTCCTCCAGGGGCTGGGCATCGACCACACCGCGGCCCCGGCCCACGAGCTCGACGAGGCTGCGGTGCTGACCTCGGCCGCAGAGCGCGCCGCGATGCAGGTGGAGCGGGCGGCGGACGACGTCTGCCTCGCTTTCCTGCTCGACCGGGTGCTGTCCGAGAGTGACCTGGGCGAGCCGCCGTCGTTCGAGGGCGAGGTGGTGGGGCTGATCGAGAAGGGAGCCTTCGTGCGCTTCGGCGAGGAGGGCTTCGAGGGCTTCCTCCCCGTCCGCCGCCTGCGCGACTGGTGGGTTCTCAACGAGCTCGGCACCGCCCTCGAGGCGGACGGCTCGGGTCGCCGGCTGCGCCTCGGTGACTCGATCGAGGTCACGGTCGATCGGGTGGAGACCGCCCGCGGCCGCGTGGATCTATCCCCGGCCGGTGCATACTCGTAGCGATGGCCAAGAAGGGAAAGCGCAAGGCGGCGGCGGGCGACGTGGCCACCAACCGGCAGGCGGGCTTTCGCTACAACCTGCTCGAGAAGGTGGAGGCGGGCGTCGTGCTGCAGGGATCCGAGGTCAAGTCGCTGCGCAACGGCGGCGCCCAGATGAAGGACTCCTACGCCGACGTGCGCGACGGCGAGGTCTGGCTGCACAACATGCACATCGCGCCCTACGGGCCCGCCCGCGAGAACCACGACCCCGACCGCTCCCGCAAGCTGCTGCTGCACCGGCGCGAGATCGAGCGGCTGATCGGCAAGACCGCCGAGAAGGGCCTCACCCTGGTGCCCACCCGCCTCTACTTCAACGGGTCGCGCGCCAAGGTGGAGATCGCGCTGGCCAAGGGCAAGGAGATGCACGACAAGCGCCGCTCGATCAAGGACCGCGAGCAGAAGCGCGAGATCGACCGGGCAATGTCGGAGCGCCACTGAGTGCGCGGCTGGGCCGGGCAGGCCATCCTGTTCGATCTGGACGGGGTGCTGATCGACTCGATCGCCGCCAGCGAGCGGATCTGGCGCCGCTGGGGCGACCGCCACGGCGTGGACCGCACGCGCCTGGACGCCACCATCCACAACGGCTCCGCGTTCGACAGCGTCACCGTCCTGGCGCCCGGCCTCGACGCGGCGGCCGAGGCCCACGCGCTCGAGGCGGAGCAGGTGGCGGACACCGAGGGAGTGGTGCCGCTTCCCGGCGCGACCGAGCTGCTGGACGCGCTCCCGTCCCGCCGCTGGGCGATCGTCACCGGGGGCACCGTGCCGCTCGCGCACGCGCGCATCGCCGCCGCCGGGCTGCCACGGCCGGAAGCGCTCCTCACCTTCGACCACGTGGAGCACGGCAAGCCGGCCCCTGACGGCTACGTGGCGGCGGCCGACCGCCTGGGCGTGGCGCCGGCGGACTGCCTGGTGGTGGAGAACGCCCCGGCAGGCGTGGCCGCGGGCCGGGCTGCCGGGGCGACGGTGCTCGCGCTGCTCACCACCCACGGCCGCGACGAGCTCGCGGAGGCGCAGCTCGCCGCGCCCAACCTGAGCGCGGTGCGCCTGCTCGCGGCGGATCCGCCGCGGCTCGAGCTCACCGGCTGAGGGACTTGCGCAGGTGGATAAGGGGGCCGGAGTCCCCGGGAGGCTCGTACTCCTCCCAGCCCAGGTGCTCGTAGAGAGCGCGGTTCTCGGTCATCTTCTCGTGGGTGTAGAGCCGCAGCTCGGGCAGCGCAAGCTCGCGCGCCCGGTCGGCGGCGAACTCGAGCAGCGTGCCGCCGATGCCCTCGCCCTGCCGCTCGGGCGCCACCGCGACGTTGCGGATGAGCAGGTGATCGGAGTGAGGGTGAATCACGATCACGCCGGCCGGCGAGCCGTCCACCGCCAGATAGGTGTGACCGGCGGCGATATCGGCCGAGTGATCGTCGTCCATCGGGCCGGGTCGCTGACCGATGCGGTCCAGGTAGTGCCCGTAGGCACGGTCGACGACCGCAGCCACGGCGCCGGCGTCGGACGGTCCGGCGGGCCGGATCTCCATCAGAGCCCCAGGCCGCGCTCGGTGGCCCAGCGCGTGAGCTCGTGGCGCGAGGACAGCTGGAGCTTTCGCAGCACCGAGGACACGTGGGCCTCCACCGTCTTCGGGGAGATGTCGAGGCGCAGGGCGATCTCCTTGTACATGTAGCCGCGCGCGATGTGCTGGAGCACCTCGCGCTCCCGCGGCGTGAGGTCGTCGAGCTCCGACTCCGGCTGGGGCGCCGGGCCGGCGAAGGCGTCGAGCACGAACCCGGCCAGCCGCGGCGAGAAGAAGGCGTCGCCGTCGTTGACTCGCCGGACCGCGGCGGCCAGCTCCTCGCCCGAGATGCTCTTGGTCACGTAGCCGCGGGCGCCCGCCCGGATCACGGCGATCACGTCCTCGGCGGCGTCGGACACAGACAGCGCCAGGAAGCACGGCGGCTGCTCGGTGGCCGCGCTCACCTGGCGGATCACCTGCACCCCGCCGCCGTCCGGCATGTGCACGTCCAGCAGGACCACGTCAGGGCGGTCCGCCGCTATGGCCTCCACCGCCTCGGCCACGCCGCCGGCCTCGCCCACCACCTCGAGCAGGGTCTCGAGCTCGGCTCGGACGCCGGCCCGGAAGAGCTGGTGGTCGTCCACGATCAGAACTCGCGGCGCGCTCAACCTCGCTCCTCCAGGAGCAGCTCAACCTCGGTTCCGGTGTCGGCGGTGCTCGTGATCGTGGCCCGCCCGCCGTGGCGTCGCATACGGCCGACGATCGACTCGCTCACCCCGCGCCGGTCCTCCGGCACGGCGGCCGGGTCGAAGCCCGGCCCGCGGTCGCGGATGAACACCTGAGTGCGGCCGTCCGCGCTCTCCCCGTACACGTCCACCGGCGAGCCCTCGCCGAACTTCGCCGCGTTGGTCATCGCCTCGCGGGCCGCGGCCACCACCGCCTCGAGCCCCGGGTCGAGCTCGCGGTCGCCCACGATCACCACCTCCACCGGCACCCCGTGGCGACGTTCGACGTCGGCGGCGGCCGCCTCCAGCGCGGGCGCCAGGCGGGCGGCTTGGCCGGGCGCCGGCCTGCCGGCGAGCCACGCGCGCAGCTCGCGCTCCTGGCGGCGAGCCAGCGTGGCCACCTCCTGGGGATCATCGCTGCTGCGCTGCACCATCGCGAGCGTCTGGAGGACCGAGTCGTGAAGGTGCGCGGCCACCTCGGCGCGCTCCTGAGAACGGATGCGCTCCGAGCGCTCGCTGGTGAGCGAGCGAACCAGACGCAGGATGAAGGGAGCGAAGATGATGCCCAGCACCACCACTGCCACCAGCACCGAGAGGAGCACGTCCCGCGCCGCGCTCAGCGCCCCCGTGGTCTGCAGGAAGACCAGCCCGGCGGCCAGCACCAGGGCTATGCCGATGCTCGTGCGGGAGATCGAGGCGGCGGTGCGCCGGCCCTCGGGGCCGGCGAGATCGCGCAGCGCGGTCGGTGACCGCTCGGGGGCCGGCGGGGGCGAGGAGACCGGCCGGGCAGCCGACTCCGGCGCCACCAGCGTGGCGCTGGGTGGAGCCTCCGGCTCGGGCGCCTTCCTCGTGCCGAGCGACGATCGCCAGATCAGCGCTCCTCCGCTCGCCACGAGCACGAGCGGCCAGACGATCGCGTCCGAGAACCAGATCCCGAGCGCCCGGAAGATCAACAGGGCGCTCAACAGCAGTAGTCCGGTGCCGAGCGCCACCTCCACCGCCGCCCGGCCGGTCGGGACGCCGCGCGGTGAGACGACGTCCGCGTCGCCCCGCGGGATGAGCAGCCAGCCGAGCGCGTAGGCCACCAGGCCCAGGCCGCCGGCCGCCGCGGTGACCACGAAGCCGAAGCGCACGAGCCACACGTCGATGCCGTAGCGGCGCGCGATGCCGGCGGCCACGCCGCCGAGCCAGCGGCCCTCGCGATCGCGCCGGAGCAGCCCGCTGCCGCTGTGCTCACGGCTGGAGGCCGGCGGGTGGCCGGCTCCGGAGGCGCTCATCGCTCGCGGCTCAGCCCGCGCGCAAGCAGGATCGCCCCCGTCGCGGCGCAGGCGACGGGGGCGAACACGGCAAAGGTGAGCTCGAAGGCTCCGGTGGCGTCGAGGAGCAGCAGGGCGCCGAGGCACAGCACCGCGGCGCCCCCCACCACCGACGCGATCTCAGGCCTAGCCGCTCGCACGCTCACCCGTGTCCAGGCAGGCGCTGTTGGTGCCCAGATCGCCGAACTCGTCCCGCCAGTTGTGACTATCGAACTCGTCGAACGGGGCGCTGCTCAGCGCGCTGCTCGCGTTGCCCACGAGCAGCTCGCCGACGCCGACGTCGGCGTCCACCACCAGCCGGCTGGTCTCCGGCGGGGCGTCTCTCGAGTCCTGGAAGTCCACGTCCACGCCGCCGTTGTCGGTGTCGAAGGCCGTGACGGCGCCGACCCCGACGTCGGCTGTCGTGGCTACGCAGACGTCGTCGGGCACGATCAGCTGCGCCTGACCCACGCCCGAGATCGATCTCGAGCGGGGTGTCCCCGGCCGGGAGCTCGGTGTCGCTCAGGTCGATCCGCAGCTCGCCCATGCCGAGCTCGTAGCGCTCGCGCAGGTCGGTCACCGAGGCCGGACGGTACTCGCGGTCGCCGATGCCGCCGTCGAGGTCGATTCCGGCAGCCTGGACCGTCCCGGCCGACAGGCCGAGCACGACGGCCGGCAGGATCAGCCAGCGCACGGGCCTGAAGAAGGCTCCGGCGACGATCGCCGCCCCTGCGCCGATCACCAGCGCGGCGACGAGCGCTCCGCCGCCGACCGCCGCGGCCCAGGCTCCGCCGACCGCGACGACTCCGCAGAGGACGATGACCCCGACTCCGAGCGCGGCTCGCCGGGCGATGTCCTTCGCCTCACCGCTCGGTCCCTCTCCGGAGACGAGCCACCAGACAAGGACACCGGCCGCGACCAGGAAGGCGAGGGGGATGAGAATCCCCGCAAAGAGAAGTCCACCGCCGAGAAGAAAGGGCCAGCTGATCAGCAGGAGCAGCACGACGCCGGCGATCACCAGGGCGCGATTGCGGCCCTCGGCCGGGACGGCCGCAGCGGTTGAGCCGCCGGGCTGCTCCGCCGGCATCAGCAACAGCGCCGCGATATACAGCAGCACTCCCGCTCCGCCGAACAGAGCCAGCACCACCGCGGCGATGCGGATGATCACCGGGTCGGTGTTGAAGTAGCGGGCGACGCCGGCGCACACGCCGCCGATCACCCGGCCGTCACGAGGCCTGACCAGGCGCCGCGCCGGAGGGGGCTCATAGCCGCCGCCGGCGCCGGCGCCGAGCGGCTGGGTGGGTGCTTCGTCCGCGGGCGCCTGCGGCCCCTCGGCCCGGGGATCCTCAGGCCCCTCGGCCCGCGGTTCGTCCGGCTGGGGCTGCTCTCGATCCTGGCTCTGCTCGTCCCTGTCGTCCACGGTCATGCTGTCCTCCGATGGCTTTGCGTTTCGCGTGCCATCGAGACTGCCGCCACCCGGGCGATCTGCCTATTGGGAATGATCCTTAGGGAACGCTAGTCGGCATCCCCTAGATGACGAGCACGTGGGCCACACCCCCGCTAGAATTGACCGTTGCAAGGGGGCGAAGCAGCTTCGACGTGGGGCTGTGCCGTCTCGATGTGGCGAGTCGAGGATTCCGGTTGGCCTCGTAAAAAAATCCGGAAACCAATAATTGCGAACTCCGAGAAGCATGAGTTCGCCCTTGCCGCTTAATTAGGTGAGGGAGTCGCGCCGGGCGGCCCGCGGTCCGGGTTCGCGGCTTCAGATAGCGGGCTTACCCGAACGGCATGACCTGCGGTCGCGTCGGGGAAAATTCAGCAGGTATGGCGCCGGGGACGTGCCCCGCGGATCGACCGAACCGGTCGCCGAGATTCGACTCCGACGGGAACGCTCGTAGCAAGCATCGAGATGGAGTTCCGCGGACGCCGGGGCAGTACCGGCCGCCTCCACCTCACAGAGCAATACGACCTGGCCCCCGAACTCGGGGGCCAGGTCGTTCGCAGGGGGTTCGGATCAGGCCGAGCGTGAGCCGGCCGCCTGGAGGGCGGCCTCCAGGCTCGCCTCGGCGTCGTTCGAGAGAGAGCTCTGGATCACGTGGCCCTGCTCCTGCAGGTTGGGCAGGATCTTGTCGGCGGTCATGCTGCGCACGAGCACGATCAGCGCGGCCGAGCCGGGTGTGAGCTTCTCGCCCAGCTCCTTCATGAAGCGGTCGTCAACTCCGTAGTCGGCCAGCGCTCCGCCCGCGGCGCCCGCGGCCGCACCCACGGCCATTCCGAGCAGCGGGGCCAGGAACAGGAGACCGATCAGGCCGCCCCAGAGGGCACCGCCGGCCGCTCCCACGGCGGCGGGGCTGGTGGCCTGGTGGAGCTTGACCTTCCCGTCCCCTTCGCGGGTGACGATCACTGCATCGTCGACCTCGATGATCTTGGCCTTGATGGCTTCGTCGAGCCGGCCGCGAACGCGTTCGGCGGTGGCGATGTCGGGATAGGCGATGGCTACCAGGTCGCTCATGTGCTGAGTTGCTCCTCCTCGGTGGTTGAACACCGATTCAACCGGAGACGATGACCGGCCGCATCACCCGGAACGTGTGAGATGTCGCGGAGGCTCAGGCGTCGGGATCGGGCGCCAGCCGCGCGGCCAGCCGGTTCATCCCGCGCTCCTCGGCGGCCTGCGAGGCGCCCTTCAGGTCGGTGGGGCGGTCGGGCGGGAGCTTCACGTCCGCGTCGCGCAGCGTGGCGATGTCCTTGAAGCGCAGGAGCTCGTCACGCTGGTCGGTGAGGGCGGCGCGGACCCGCGGCCGCGATTCCCGCAGTGCGCCGTCGAGGGCGGCCTCCAGCGAGCCGTGTCGCTGGAGCAGATCGGCGGCGCCCTTCTCGCCGATCCCCTTGGCGCCGGGGATGCCGTCCGAGGGATCGCCTCGGAGGGCGATGAAGTCGGGCACCAGGGCGGGCTCCACGCCGTAGCGCCGCTTGACCTCCTTCGGATCCACGATGTCCGCGCCCTGCCGGCCCGTGCTCACGTACAGGATCGTCACCGAGTCGTTCGCGCACTGGAACATGTCGCGGTCGCCGGTCATCACGAGGGTGGTGCCGCCGGCCTCCGACTCGCGGCGGGCGAAGGAGCCGAGCAGGTCGTCGGCCTCCAGGTTCTCGCTCACCGCGATGGTCCAGCCGAAGGCCTCGAAGAAGTCGCGAGCATCGGCGAACTGGGGTGCGAGCTTGTCCGGCACCTCGGGCCGGTCGGCGTGATAGCCATCGAAGAGCTCGACGCGATAGTCCGCCGCGTCGGGCCCGAAGCACAGCACCACGGCGCGGGGATCGTGCTCCTCGATCTCGCGAAGCACCAGATTGGCCGTGCCCAGCAGGGCGTTGACGGGCCGCCCGTCCTTTCCCTTGATCGTGTCCGGGAGGGCGTAGAACGCGCGAAACAGCAGCGACGGGGCGTCGATCACGAGCAGGGGCTGGGCCATCGCACGCAGACGCTAGCTCCTCACGCCCCTCTATGAGACGATCGCCGCGATGGCCCTCACCCGCAGGACGCTGCTCAAGCGCGGCGCCGGAGCGGCGGCCGTGGCCGCAACCTCGCTCGACGTGTCGGCCCTGGCGGCTCGCCGCGAGGCCGACTACCGCCTCGGCTTCTCGAGTCTCCGCCGCGAGGTGACGCTGCCCCGCCTGGAGGTGGACGGCCGCCTGCCTGACTGGCTGAGCGGGACGCTGGTGCGCAACGGGCCGGCCCAGTTCGAGGTGGGCGAGCGCGCCTTCGAGCACTGGTTCGACGGCCTGGGGATGCTGCACGCCTTCTCGTTCGAGCGCGGCCGGGTGGGCTATCGCAACCGCTTCCTGCGCAGCTCGGCCTGGGAGGCCGCGCGGGACGATCAGACGATTCGCTACTCCGAGTTCGCCACGGACCCGTGCCGCGCGATCTTCAACGGCGCCCAGTCGATGTTCGCCATCGCTCCCGTGCCGAACGCGAACGTCAACGTGGCCCGGATCGCCGACCGCTTCGCCGCCCTCACCGAGATCCCCATGCCGGTGCGCTTCGACCCCCGCCAGCTCAAGACGCTCGGAGTGGCCGGGGAGGTCCCGTTCGCCCAGCTCGGCACCGCCCACCCGCACCGCAGCCGCCGCGAGCGGCTCTTCTACGAGGTCAAGCTGCTCCCGCCTGCGGAGTACCACGTGCTGTCCCAGCGCGGCGCCCGCACCCGCACGGTGGCGAAGATCCCCGTCGAGCGGCCGGCCTACATGCACTCGTTCGGGCTCACCGAGCGTTACGTCGTGCTGGGCGAGAGCCCCTTCGTGGTCGACCCGCTCAAGCTGGCCACCGACTGGGAGCCCTTCATCCGCAACTACCGCTGGCGGCCGTCGCGTGGCGCCCACTTCATCGTCGTCGATCGCCGCAGCGGGCGCTGGCGGACATTCGAGACCGATCCCTTCTTCACCTTCCACCACGTGAACGCCTTCGAGAAAGGCAACCGCGTCTACGTGGACCTCATCGGCTACGACGACGCCGACCTCGTCGATGCGCTCTACCTCGAGCGGCTGCGCGGCGGCGGTCGAGCGGCCGACGTGGGCGCTCTGCGCCGCTACGAGATCGACCTGGGACGCCGCCGCGTGCGGACCCGTCAGCTGGTCGAGCCGGCGCTCGAGCTGCCGCGCGTCAACTACGGGCGGACCAATGGAGGGGACTACCGCTACGTCTACGGCGCCGGTCTGCGCAACGCCCGCACCAGCGGCTTCCTCGATCAGCTCGTGAAGGCCGACGTGCGTGAGGGGGAGGCCCGGATCTGGCGCGAGCGCGGCTGCTTCCCGGGGGAGGCCGTGTTCGTGCCCTCGCCCCGCGCCCGCACCGAAGACGACGGCGTGGCGCTGTCGGTGGTGCTCGACACCCGCCGGCGCCGCTCCTTCCTGCTCGTGCTCGACGCGCGCTC
The DNA here is from genome assembly GCA_963808545.1 of uncultured Thermoleophilaceae bacterium. Taxonomy (GTDB): domain Bacteria; phylum Actinomycetota; class Thermoleophilia; order Solirubrobacterales; family Thermoleophilaceae; genus JACVRW01. The sequence goes on from CAWEGB010000010.1 coordinate 82,272, forward strand.
CTTCACCGAGGTGGCGCGCGCCGAGGTGCCCCACCACATCCCGTTCGGCTTCCACGGCGAGCTGTTCCGGACCTAGCTCCTGCGTTCCGCGGGCGGACCCCGGGTAGCCGCCGGACCATGCAGCTGAACATGGACCCGGGCGACACCGAGCCCGACGACGCCACGCCGTTCCTGCCCGAGCGCACCGACCTCGATTCGCTGCGCGAGGCCGCCGCGGGCTGCCGAGGCTGCCACCTGTGGCGGCCCGCCGGCCCGACCGTGTTCGGAGAGGGCCGCGCGGAGGCGCGGGTGATGTTCGTGGGCGAGCAGCCCGGCGACCAGGAGGACCGGCAGGGCAGGCCGTTCGTCGGACCCGCCGGACGCGAGCTCGACCTCGCTCTCGAAGGGGCGGGGATCGAGCGCAGCGACGCCTACGTCACGAACGTGGTCAAGCACTTCAAGTTCGAGGAGCGCGGCGGCCGGCGCATCCATCAGACGCCGAAGCGATTCGAGATCAAGGCGTGCACCCCGTGGCTGTCCGAGGAGCTCCGGGCCGTGGCTCCCGAGGTCCTGGTGCTGCTCGGCGCCACCGCCGCCAAGGCTCTGCTCGGCAGCTCGTTCCGGCTGACCCGGCACCGCGGCGAGTTCCTCGACTCCGACCTGGCCGGTCTCGTCACGGCGACGATCCACCCCTCGGCCATCCTGCGCGGGCCGCAGGAGGAGCGCGACGAGCGCCGCGCCTCTCTGGTCCACGACCTGAAGCTGGTGGCCGGGGCGCTCGCGGGGTAACCGGCCCCCGCCCCCGACGGAGCGATGCCCGCCAAGCACACCGACGCAGCCGCCGGGGCCGACGCGCGCCGGGCCGAGCGGTTCGTCCTCGCCGTCCACGAGGCACGCCTGCGCCAGTGGATCGCGCGTCGTCTGCCCGCGTGGGTCATGCCCGACCACCTCACCGCGCTGGGAGTGCTGGTGGCCTTCCGCTCGTGGGCCGCGCGGCCAAGAACCTCAGGCGGCTGGCCGAGCTCGAGCCGGCGGGCCGCTCAGCCCGAGTCGGCTGAGCGGAGCGTCCGCGAGCGCTCAGCCACGGGCTGGAGGAAGTCGGGCAGCGGGCGCACCAGCCCCCTGCCCGTCTCTCGCTCCCAGATCTGCTCGAGCTGGGCGAGGTGCTCGTCCATGACCTCTTCGATGAGCTCGAAGTCGGCCGCGCGCACCGCGGCCAGCGTCCGCTCGTGGATCTCGATCGTCCAGTCGGGAACGAGCGGCGCGTGCATGGCCATGTCCCGGGCGATCTCGAGCTGACGCAGGAGCGTCCGCATCAGGCCCACGATCGTGGAGTTTCGGGTGGCCCGGGCCAGGGCGAGGTGGAACTTGAGGTCGAGTTGCAGGAACAGGTCCTCGTGACGGAGGAAGTCATCGCCGGCGGCGAGCTCGCGCTGGCGGTCGATGCTGTTGCTCATCACGGCGAAGTCGTCGTCGGAGGCGTGGGTGGCGGCGAGCTGCGCCACGCGCGGCTCCAGTAGCCGCCGGGCTTCGAGCACGCCCGCGATCTCCGAGAAGCGGATCTCCTGACGGGACTGCACGAGCTCGCGCGGCACCAGCTCCGAGGCCACGAAGATCCCGCCGGACTGCCCCCTTCGCACATTGAGCACTCCAGCTTCGGCCAGGGTCTTGATGGCTTCGCGCAGGGTAGGTCGGCTGATCCGCATCTGCGCGGCCAGCTCCCGCTCCGAGGGGAGGCGGTCACCGGTGTGCAGGTCGCCGCCCCTGATCTTCTCCGCGATCTGCTCGACAGCCTCCTCGAAGGTCCGGCGGGTGGCGACGGGGTCGAACGAGCGGTCCAAAGCCGCACCACTATACGGCCGCCGTTCGCTTGCCTGCGCCGGGCTCACGCCGGGTTCACGCCCCCCGCGGCGGCGATGCGCTCACGGGCCTGACGCTCGGCCACCTCGACGGGCGTGGAGCCCTCGAGCCGTGCGGTTTCGATAGCGGCGTCGAGGCGATCCATCGCGCCGGCGATCAGCTCGGCCTCGCGGGGGCCGCGCTCGTGGTGCCACTCGGCCGCCACGTGGATGAGACCGCCGCAGTTGGCGAGGAAGTCGGGTACGTAGAGGATCCCGCGACCGGCCAGCCGGTGGGCCACGTCGATTCCGGTGAGCTGGTTGTTGGCCGCCCCGGCGACGACGCGGCAACCGAGCGAGCCGGCCACGGCGTGGTCGATGCTCCCGCCGGCTGCGCAGGGTGCGAGCACGTCGAGCGGCAGGGCCATGATCACCTCCGCGTCGGCGACCTGGCCGCCGTGCTCGCTCACGAAGCGCTCGCAGCGTTCTCGGTCGAGGTCGCAGACCACCAGCGAGGCGCCGGCGTCGGCGAGTCGCGCGGCCAGGGCCCCGCCGACCTTGCCGAGCCCGATCACGCCCACCCGCCGGCCGTCAAGCTCCGCCGAGCCGGAGACGTCGAGCAGGCCGTGCCCGATGGCCTGATAGACGCTCTCGGCGGTTACGGGAGAGGGGTCACCGCCCCCGCCCAGGGCCTCCGAGCGCCCGGTGACGAAGCGAGTGAACCGCGCGAGGTGATCCATGTCGGCGGTGGTGGTGCCGATGTCCTCGGCGGTGATGTAGGCCCCGCCGAGCTCCTCGATCACCTGGGCGGCAGTCTCGAGGCGCGCCTCGCGCATGTCGTGGCGGCCGTCGTCGATCATGACCGCCTTCCCGCCGCCCAGCGTGAGCCCGGCGGCGGACGCCTTGAGCGTCATGGTGCGGGCCAGGCGCATCACGTCGTCGAGCGCCTCCCGCAGGCCGCCGGCGTAGCTCTTGAGCCGCATTCCGCCCAGGGCGGGGCCGAGCACCGTGGAGTGCACGGCGACGATGAAGCGGAGGCCGGTGGCGGCGTCCTGACGGATCACGATCTGCTCGTGGTCGTCGGCGCCGAGTTCGATCGCCTGGGCAGCCGCCGGTTGCGCGACAATGGTCATCTCAACTGACCTTATACCCGACCATGACTGTTTACCAACGCTAGACCACGGACTTGACGGATCGCGTTCCGGGTACCACCATTGGTAAGGTCACTTGCCCATACCCGGCCGGGAGGAGAAGGGAGCCGCATGACGTCTATCGCAGTTCGCCGCCGTGCCGGCCGGGAACCGGGTGCGCAGCGCAGGGGCGGCCGCCGCGCCGCCAACGGGGGCCCTCCGGGCGGCATGAGGCACGAGGTCTCCCTGGCGGACAAGTACACGCTCGACGAGGGCCGGATTCTTCTCACCGGCGTGCAGGGCCTCGTACGGCTCCCGCTCGACCAGCATCGCGCCGACCGCCGCGCCGGCCTCCACACCGCAACCATGATCTCCGGCTATCAGGGCTCACCCCTCGGAGGGCTCGACCAAGAGCTCGCCCGTAATCGCGAGCTCATCGCCGAGCACCACGTCCGGCACGTACCCGGGCTCAACGAGGAGCTCGGGGCCACCTCGGCCTGGGGCAGCCAGCTGGCCGCCGACCTGCCGGGCGCTCGTTACGACGGCGTGCTCGCGCTGTGGTACGGAAAGGCCCCCGGGCTCGACCGCGCTGCCGATTCGCTGCGCCACGGAAACTTCGTTGGCGTCTCCCGCACCGGGGGCGCGCTCGCCGTGGTGGGCGACGACCCGAGCTGCAAGTCCTCCACGATCCCGAGCGCGTCCGAGCCGATGCTCGCGGGCCTGCACATGCCCGTCTTCTTCCCGGGCAGCGTCCAGGAGGTCCTCGATCTCGGACTCCACGCGCTCGCCTGCTCGCGTACGTCCGGGCTCTGGGTCGGCTTCAAGGTGGTCACGAGCGTGGCCGACGCGCTCAGCAGCGCGTCAGTCGCGCCCGAGCGCGTAGTGCCCGTGATCCCCGAGGTCGTCGACCGCGGCCGTCCCTACGAGCACGTGCCGAACGCCAACCTCCTCGCGCCCGCCTCGCTCGAGATGGAGCGCACGCTGCTCGGTCCGCGCACCGAGCTGGCGCTCGCCTATGCGCGGGAGAACGGGGTCAATCGCATCGAGGGCGCGCGCGACGCATGGCTGGGCGTCGTCGTTCCCGGCAAGGCCTACTTCGATCTCATGCACGCGCTGCGCGGGCTGGGGCTCGACGGCGCCGCCTTGGAGCGAGCCGGGATCCGGGTGCTGAAGCTCGGGATGGTGTCGCCCCTCGAGCCGCAGATCGCCCGCGACTTTGCCGACGGTCTCCAGGAGATCCTGGTCGCCGAGGAGAAGGGCCCGTTCGTCGAGCCGCTCCTCAAGGACGCGCTCTACGGGATGCCCGGGGCGCCGCGCGTCCTCGGCAAGCGCGACGAACGGGGCGAGCGGCTGCTCCCGGCCGAGCTCGACCTCGACGCCGACCTGATCGCCCGTGCCGTGGCCGCCCGCCTCCGCGCGCGCGGCGTGACGATCGACTCGGTGGAGGCGCGCATGCGCAAGCTCGACGAGATAGCGAGCAGACCGGCCGTGCTGCCCATGGCCGCGCGCACGCCGTTCTTCTGCTCGGGCTGCCCGCACAACTCTTCGGTCAAGGCCCCCGAGGGCACGCTGGTGGGCGGCGGCATCGGCTGCCACACCATGATCCTGCTCAACCCCGAGGGCAAGGGCGAGATCACCGGCATCACCCAGATGGGCGGCGAGGGCGCGCAGTGGATCGGCCAGGCGCCGTTCACCGACGACTCCCACCTCGTGCAGAACCTCGGCGACGGGACCTTCCATCACTCGGGCTCGCTGGCCGTGCGCGCCGCGGTGGCCGCCGGCGTCAACATCACGTACAAGCTGCTCTACAACGAGCACGTGGCCATGACGGGCGGCCAGGCCATCGAGGGCCAGCTCAGCGTGCCCGAGCTCACGCGCTGGCTCGAGCTCGAGGGTGTCCGGCGGATCATCGTCACCACCGAGGACACGGGCCGCTACCGCGGCGTGGAGCTGGCGCCGATCGCCGATGTGCGCGATCGCAAGGAGCTGCTCAACGCCCAGCAGGAGCTCGCGCGGATCGAGGGCGTGACCGTCCTCATCCACGATCAGGAGTGCGCCGCCGAGCTGCGCCGCAAGCGCAAGCGCGGCAAGGCCGAGGAGCCGGCGGAGCGCGTGTGGATCAACGAGCGGGTCTGTGAGGGCTGCGGCGACTGCGGCCGCAAATCGAACTGTCTGTCGGTGATTCCCGTGGAAACGGAGTTCGGCCGCAAGACCCAGATCCATCAGGCGTCCTGCAACAAGGACCTGTCCTGTCTCGACGGAGACTGCCCCTCCTTCCTGACCGTGGTGCCCGGCGAGAAGCAGCGGCACCGCACTCCGAAGCCGCCGGCTCCGCTGGACGAGCCGCTACGGCTCGTCTCCGACGCGGACTTCAGCGTGCGCATGCTGGGCATCGGCGGCACCGGCGTGGTCACGGTCAACCAGGTGCTCGGCATGGCCGCCCTGATCGACGGGCTGCACGTCTCCGGACTCGACCAGACCGGCCTTTCGCAGAAGGGTGGTCCCGTGATCTCCGACCTTCGCATCACCCGGGATCCGCTGCCGTCGGCCAGCAAGACCCCCGCGGGCGAGGTCGACCTCTATCTGGGCTTCGACCTGCTCGGAGCCGCCAGCGAGACGAACCTGGTGAGCGCCCACCCCGATCGCACCATGGCCGTGGTCTCCACCAGCGCGGTGCCCACCGGGCGGATGGTGATCGACACGGAGGAGCGCTTCCCCGAGCTGTCGCTCCAGCTCGATCGAATCGACGCGGTCACTCGCAGCGAGCACAACCTCTACCTCGACGCCCAGCGGCTGTCCGAGCGCCTCTTCGGCGACCACATGATGACCAACACGCTCGCGCTCGGCGCCGCCTTCCAGCGCGGCCTCGTGCCGGTCTCGGCCACCGCGCTCGAGCAGGCGATCGGCCTCAACGGCGCGGCGGTGGAGAAGAACCTCGCCGCCTTCGCCTGGGGCCGCGCGGTGGTCGCGGCGCCCGACGCCGTGGAGGCGGCCACCCGCGAGCCTGAGGCCGTGGTGGCGCTGCACGACCTGACCGAGGCGGAGCGCGCACTGGTGACGCTGGCCGTCGACGGCAGCCAGGGCGAGCTGCGCGCTCTGGTGGAAAGGCGCATTCCGGAGTTGATCGCCTACCAGGACGAGGCCTATGCGGAGCACTACGCCGAGCTTGTCCGGCGCGTACACGTGGCCGAGCAGGAGCGGGCCCCCGGCCACTCGGAGCTGACGGAGACGGTCGCGCGCCAGCTGTTCAAGCTGATGGCCTACAAGGACGAGTACGAGGTGGCCCGCCTGCACCTCGATTCGGTGGAACGGGCGCGGCTCGACGCCGAGTTCGGTGAGGGCGCGAAGGTCTACTTCATGCTCCACCCGCCGATGCTCCGGGCTCTGGGGCTGGAGCGCAAGCTCAGGCTCGGCGCGTGGTTCGTCCCCGCCTTCCGGACGCTCTACCGGATGCGGCGCCTGCGCGGCCGGCGCCTCGATCCCTTCGGCCGGGCCGAGGTGCGGCGGGTCGAACGCGAGCTGGTGGGCGAGTACGAGGCCCTGGTGACCGAGGCGCTCGAGCTGGTCACCCCTGACACGCACGCCGCCGCGGTGGAGCTCTTGGAGCTGCCCGACGTGATCCGCGGCTACGAGGAGATCAAGCTGCGCAACGTCACGCTCTATCGCAAGCGTGTCGAGGCCGGACTGAAGCGCCTGCGTGCCGGTCAGGCCGCCGGCCTACGGCCCACCGCCACGACGTAGCGCGCCGCGATCTCCACTCGCGGCGGGCGGTCGTTGCAGGAGGCCAGCAGTCGGTCGAAGCCCGGGCGGAGCGCTGCCTGCTCTTCGGCCGCCGGCCCGTGGATTCGGGACAACGCGAGGAAGGCCTCGTCGGAGGAGGGGAAGCACAGGCGCACGGTGCGCGTGCGCACCGCCAAGCCCTCCAGCAGTCCCTCGAGGCGCCGTCGGACCACGGCCTCGGTGCCCCAGGCGGACGGCCGCGGAACCCCGGCTGGCCGCAGGCCGAGAGGCTCGACCAGCTCGTCCAGCCCGCCCGGCAGGCCGCGAGGACTCCAGGCGGCGAGCGCCACCACCCCGCCCGGGCGCACCACCCGCACGAGCTCTCCGGCGGTGCGGACCGGACGAGCCGCGAGGGCGACGCCGAAGGCCGACAGCACGGCGTCATAGGTGTCGTCGGCGTAGGGGAGCCGTTGAACGTCGCCGGTGCTCCAGGAGACGTCGCAGGCGGCCCGCTCGCTGCGGGCGCGCCCGCGCTCGGCCATGCGCGCCGACAGCTCGCAGGCGTCGACTCGCGCGCCGCGGGCAGCCGCCGCCAGCGCCACGTTGCCGTCCCCGGCGGCGGCGTCGAGCACGCGCCCGCCGGGCTCGACCCCGGCCAGCTCGACGAGCAGGGCGGCCACCGGCTCGAGCTGCCGCAGCAGAACCTCGTGGCCGACACCGTCGAAGGCTCGGCGGCTCCGCTCGGTGGCAGCGTCGTAGTCGACGTCCAAGGCGCCGGCCGCGGTGCGGGGGATCCGGAGCATGGCGCGCCGCGTGAGCGCCGCCTCGCCCGGCCGCTTGCGCGGGGGCCGTCCGTACAGGTCTCGCAGCGCCACGTTGGGCGATCCTAGGGCCCATGGCCCACCCACAGCGCAGGGGTCACGCAAAGGTCACAACCTGGGCAGAGGGGTCCGCAAGGATCGCGGGCGACCACGACCCTCGGGAGGAAGACAGGCATGGCGATCGACGTAAGCCGCCGCGGTTTTGTGGGTGGATCGGCCGCACTGGCCGGAGGAGTGGCTCTGGGCGGGCCGATGTCGGCTCTGGCCAACCAGTCGGGCAGCGGCCGCCGGGTCCGCTCCCTCGGCTACGGGCAGCTCGAGCCCACCCCGGATATCGACACCGGAACCGTGTACCTCGATCTGCCGCCGGGCTTCAAGTACCGGGTCATCTCCCGCCAGGGGGCGACCATGGACGACGGCAACCCCACCCCGGGGATCTTCGACGGCATGGCCGCCTATCCGGGCCGGCGCGGAGAGACCATCCTCGTGCGCAACCACGAAAACCGCTCGCGCGAGGGCGAGATCACGGTCGACGTCCCGCTGAGCAAGCGCTACGACCCGGACCTGAACGTGCGGGGTGGAAACACCAAGCTGGTGGTCAGCCGGCAGCGTGAGCTGCTCGAGGAGTACGCCGTCCTCGGTGGCACGCACACCAACTGCGCCGGTGGCTTCGCCCCGTGGCGCTCGTGGATCACCTGCGAAGAGATCTTCAACTACGGCTGGGTGGAGGACAACGTCACGCCGGGCACCGGCGTGCCGCACGGCTACATCTTCGAGGTGGACGCCGACGCCGAAGGCCCGGTCGACCCGGTGCCGATCACCGCGGCGGGTCGCTTCTCGCACGAGGCCGTGGCCTGGCTAGACGGCGTCCTCTACGAGACCGAGGATCGTGGCGACGCCTCGTTCTACCGCTTCGTGCCGCGGCGGCGCCCGGACGAGATCGGCGACCTTTCGTTCGGAGGCGTTCTGCAGGCGCTCGTCATCAGCGGCCGGCCGAACTTCGACGCCAACACCGCCAATCCGGGCGAGTCGTATCCGGTCGAGTGGGTGACGATCGAGGAGCCCAATCCCCAGACCGATACCGTGCGGACCGAGGCCCAGTCCAAGGACGCCGCCATCTTCGACCGCACCGAGGGCATCTGGGCCGGGGAGAGGAGCGTGTTCTTCGACTGCACCACCGGCGGAGAGGCGCAGCTCGGCCAGCTCTGGGAGTACCGGCCTCGCGGTCGCAACCGCGGGCTGTTGCGACTGGTCTACGAGTCCACCGCGGTCGAGGATCTCGAGAACCCCGACAATCTGGTGCTCGTGCCCCAGACCGGCGACGTCTTCCTGCAGGAGGACTCGGACGGGGAGCAGTTCGTTCGCGGCGTGACCAGGCGGGGCCGCATCTACGACTTCGCCCGCACCGCGCTCAACCAGACCGAGTTCTGCGGCGGGACGTTCAGCCCCGACGGACGCACCTTCTTCCTCAACCAGCAGGGCGACCGCGGCGTGGTGGACGACACCAAGTCGGCCCTGACCTACGCGATCTGGGGTCCGTTCGACTACCGCGACGATTGAGATGGCGGGCTCGCCCGTGGCCTGGACGGCGAGCGGGCGGTGGCCGCGAGCCTATGGATAGTCGCTATATAAGGGTCGGCCATGAGCGACACCTTCACCATCGGCGGAGACCTCGAGGTCCGCCGCCTCGGCTTCGGCGCGATGCGGATCACCGGCGACGGGATCTGGGGCCCGCCGGACGATCCTGAGGACGCGAAGCAGCTTCTGCGGCGCGTGCCCGAACTGGGCGTCAACCTGATCGACACGGCCGACTCGTACGGCCCCGAGGTGAGCGAGAACCTGATCGCCGAGGCCCTCCATCCCTACGACGGGCTCGTGATCGCGACCAAGGGTGGCCTCGAGCGCACCGGCCCCGGCGAGTGGCCGCGTAACGGCCGGCCCGAGCACCTCAAGCAGGCCTGCGAGGGCAGCATGAGGCGGCTGCGCGTCGACCAGATCGACCTGTACCAGCTGCATTCCCCGGACGACGACGTCCCGTACGAGGACTCGGTGGGCGCGCTCAAGGAGCTGCAGGACGAGGGGAAGATCCGCCACGTGGGCGTCTCGAACGTGTCGGTCGACCAGCTCGAGCAGGCTCGCGGGATCGTCGACGTCGCCACCGTACAGAACCGCTACAACCTCACGGACAGGTCGTCCGAGGACGTGCTCGACGCCTGCGAGGACGCCGGGATCGGCTTCATTCCCTGGTTCCCGCTGGCCGTCGGCTCGCTGGCCGACGACGGCGGCCCGCTGGACGAGCTCGCGGGACGCCACGGGGCCACGGCCGGCCAGGTGGCGCTGGCCTGGCTCTTGTCACGGTCACCGGTGATGCTCCCGATCCCGGGCACCTCCTCGGTCGAACACCTCGAGGAGAACGTGGCCGCGGCGCAGCTCGAGCTGAACGCCGACGAGCAGGACGAGATAGCCCAGGCCGCCGCCGGCAACTGACGCCCAGCCGTCCGGGGGGCCGGGGACCCTTGACGGGGATGGATCACGCGTTCGGCAGGGGGGAGCCGTTCTCGATTGGAGTCGAGGAGGAGCTGCTCCTCGTAGACGAGGGGACGCTGCGACTGGCCGAGGTGGCCGACCAAATCGTGCCCGCGATCGGCCTGCCCGAGGGTCGCGCAGGGCACGAGGCCTTTCTGGCGGAGATCGAGCTGCGCTCCGATCCCTGCGCCACCACCGATGACGCAGTGCGCCAGCTGGCCGAGGGCCGCGTCCGGGCAAGCGCGGCGGGGGCCACCCTGATGGCGGTCGGCGTGCACCCCGACGGCCGCTATGGAGACGCCACGCTGGTCGACAGCGAGCGCTACCGCCGGGTAGAGGGAGAGATGCGCGGCCTCATCCGCAGGACGCCCGAATGCGCGCTCCACGTACACGTGGGCCTCCCGAGCCGGGAGGCGGCCGTGGCCGCCCTCACCGGCCTGCGCGAGGCGCTGCCGCTGATCATGGCGCTCGGGGCGAGCTCACCGTTCTGGTTCGGGCTGGACTCGGGCCTCGCCAGCTCGCGCTCGGCTCTCGTGAGGGGCTACCCGGGGCGCGGCGCGCCACCGCCGCTGCGCAGCTGGGACGACTACCTGGAGCAGCTCGATGCGATCCGGGCCGGCGGCGGGCCCACCGACCGGACCATGGTGTGGTGGGACATCCGGCTCCAGCCGCGCCTGGGCACCGTGGAGCTGCGGGAGCTCGACGTCCAGACCGGGCTCGAGGAGGCGGCCGCACTGGCGGCTCTGGTTCGCGCGCTGGCCGTGCGGGCGGTCGAGCAACCGGTGACCGAGCCGACTCCGGCCCAGGCCATCGCCTGGTCCTGGTTTCGCGCCTCGCGCGACGGGCTGGCTGCCACCATCGCGTACGACGGCGAGCTCGTGCCCGTGCGGGAGGCCGCGCGCGCCACCCTCGCGGGGCTGGGACGTGGTGACCCCGCACTCGACGGCATCGAGCGCATTCTCGTGGAGGGCAACGGCGCGGACCGCCAGCGCACGGCCTTCGCACGCGGCGGGATGCCCGGTCTTCTGCGCTTTCTGGCCGACGAGACGGACCGGCCCTTCGAGGGCTCGCCTGGTGCGACCCGAAACGACGAGAGCCCGGCCGCCTGAGCAACCGGGCTCTCGTGGAATCGTTGGTGGGAAGCGGGTGCCTAAGCGGCTTCGCGCAGCGCCGCGACGACGTCGTCCTGAGCCAGCCGGCGCAGGGCGCGGTCCTCGAGCTGGCGCACTCGCTCGCTCGAGAGGCCCAGACGTCGGCCGGTCTCGCGCAGCGCGTGAGGCTCCTCGCGATCGAGTCCGAAGCGCAGCGTGATCACGTCGCGCTCCACGTCCGGGAGGGTGTCGACCGCCTCACGAAGGCGCTCGTCACCGAGGCCGGTCACGACCTCGTCCTCCACGGTGGGACCGTCGCCGGCGATCAGGTCGCCCAGGGCGGTCTCGCCGTCCTCGCCGACCCCCTGGTCGAGACTGGTGGGTCCACGATCGGCCCGCCGGATGTCGGCCACCTCGTCGATGGGGAGATCCACGAACTCCGCGATCTCCTCCTCCGTCGGCTGGCGCCCGAGCTGAACGGCGAGCTTGCGCTCGGCGTCCTGGATCTTGCGCGCCCGCGCCACGATGTGGACCGGGAGGCGAACGGTGCGGCCCGAGTTCGCGAGCCCGCGCCCGATGGCCTGGCGGATCCAGAGCGTGCCGTAGGTGGAGAACTTGAAGCCCTTGCGCCAGTCGAACTTCTCGACCGCGCGGATCAGGCCGAGCATCCCCTCCTGGATGAGGTCTCCAAGGGGCAGGCCCTGGCCCTGGTACTTGCGCGCGACTGAGATCACCAGACGCAGGTTGGCGTTGATCATGCGGTCCTTGGCCGCGAGATCACCCTTCTCGATGCGCTTGGCCAACTCGATCTCCTCCTCTGCGGTGAGGAGGGGATGGCGCCGCGCTTCATTGAAGAACAACTGCAGGGAATCCTCGAGCTCCACCGGGACAACCTGGCGGGACTCTGGAGTCTCTGCGGGACGAATCAGCGTGTCAGTAGTCAAAGCAAAACCCTGGTTTCGATAGTTCGAAGTCCGTCGAAAATTGTACACAAACTCAGCACAAGGGTTACTTCCGACCCCTGGCCTTCTTCTTTGAGGCTTTCCAGTGCGGCACTTGGCCGAAACGTATATCGCCCCACTACTAGTTGTTTGCACGTACAATTATAGCACGGAGTGCAGCTTTGCGCGCGCTGCGTGCTTCTAGATGTAGTACGCACGCCGGCTCTTCGGCGGTCAGCGAGATCGGCGACTCCGCCGGCGCCCCCATGATTGCGCGCGCGGGTGTCGGCCGCGTACCCTTCGGGTAGGGCCAGCCCGCAGGACTTCCCCGGCAAGGAGGGCAGGGCATGCAGGTGACCTCTCCCGACCGTGACCAACTGCGGCGACTCGCCGAGTTGAGGCTCGAGCGGCCGCTGGTGTTGAGCCTGTACCTCGATCTCGACCCCTCCGAGTTCGGTACCCCACCAGCCCGCGCAACGGCCGTGCGCTCGCTGGTCGACGAAGCCGAGCGGCGCGTGCGCGACAGCAACGGCCTCTCCCACGACGACCGCAAGGAGCTCGAGGCGAGCGTCGAACGAGCGGCGGAGTTCCTCGAGCATGAGCTCCCCACCGAGGGAGCCCATGCCGTGGCGGTGTTCAGCAGTGCGGCGGCCGACCTGTTCGAGGCCATCCGGCTGCCGCGCTCGGTGACGAACCGGGTTGCGATCGGCCGCTCGCCCCTCGTCGGGCCATTGGCGCGCCTCGAGCGGCGCGAGCGCTGGTGCGTGGCCCTGGTCAACCGCCGTGACGCGCGCATCTTCCGCGGCTCGCCCGACGGGCTGCGGGAGATCGATCAGATCCACGACGTGGTCTTCGGCCAGCACGACCGGGGCGGGCTGGCCCAAGCCCGCTACGCGCGCGGGATCGAGAAGGAGAAGGACGACCATCTGAAGCACACGAGCGAGGCGCTGATGGGCCACTTCAAGCGCAATCCGTTCGAGCGGCTGCTGCTGGGCGGTCCGCGCGAGGTGGCCACGGATTTCGAATCGAAGCTTCACCACTACCTGCGCGAACGGCTCGCCGGGCTCATCGAGGTGGACGTGGAGAACACGAACGCCGATGGCGTGCTCGAGGCGGCGCGGCCGAGCTTCGACGAGGCCGACAGCCGGCGGGAGAGCGAGCTGCTCGAACGGCTCGGTGAGCGCGGCGCCACCGGGATCGAGCAGGTGTTGCCGGCTTTGAACGAGCGCCGGGTCGAGGTGTTGATTCTCGACGAGCAGTTCGGCGGCGTGCACGGCGTTCAGTGCACCGAGTGCGGTCTGCTCGCGCTGGAGGGGGAGAGCTGCCCCGCCGACGGCGCGCCGATGCTCGAGCTCGAGGACCTGACCGACGCGGCGATCGAGCTCGCGGTGCAGCAGAACGCCGAGGTGGTGGCCCTGCGCCATCACGCCGACGCGCTCGCCGACGTGGGTGGGGCGGCGGCGCTGCTGCGCTTCTAGATCACGCGCCGGAAGGCACGCCGGGCGGCGCGGCCGGTACCGGATAGGGGTCCGGCGACGGCTCGAGGCGCCCGACCGCCTCCCGCAGGGCATCGCGCAGAGCCCGCTGGTGGGCGAGCGGGAGCCCCGCGATCTCGGGCGGCGGAGCGGACATGTCGCGCACGATTCGCTCTCGAATGCGCTCACCCTTCGGGGTGAGCCGGATGATCTTCATGCGCCGGTCGCGTTCGGACTCACGACGTTCGATCATCCCGCGTGCCTCGAGGCGGTCGACGATGCCGGTGACGTTGGAGGGATCGCAGAAGAGCTGCTGGGCCAGAGCCCTCATCGGCGTCTCGCGGCCGGGCTCGAGCATCCGCAGGGAGTGCAGCTGGACGGGCGAGAAGTCGAGCTCGCGCGCCAACTCGATCATGCGCGGCTTGTGGCTCTGCATGATCTGCCAGATCAGTGCCCACGCCTCTTCTGCCGGTGATCTCGCGGCCATACCCTTGAGGGGCATCATAGTAGAGATCATCGATAGTTGACAACCTCAACTAGTTTCAGTAGCTTCGAGACCATGGCAGAACCGGCAATCGAGGCCATCGGCCTCGTCCGAGACTTCAAGAAGGGGCCGCGCGCGGTCGACGGGATCGAGCTGCGTGTCGAGCCGGGCGAGGTCTACGGATTCCTCGGTCCCAACGGTGCGGGCAAGAGCACCACCGTGCACATGCTGACCACGCTGCTGCCCCCCTCCGAGGGCAGCGCGCGCGTGGCCGGGTACGACGTGGTCGACGACGGCCCGGCCGTTCGCGCGGCGATCGGCGCGGCGCTGCAGGAGGCGGCCCTGGACCCGTTTCTCACCGGGCGCGAGCACATGAAGCTCCAGACGGCCCTGCACGGAATGACCGGCAACGAGGCCCGCGAGCGCACGCACACGCTGCTCGAGCGGGTCGGGCTGACCGAGGCCGCCGACCGGCGGGTGGGGGGCTACTCCGGCGGCATGAAGCGCAGGCTCGACCTGGCGCTGGCGCTCGTTCACCGCCCGCGGATCCTGTTCCTCGACGAGCCCACCACGGGCCTCGATCCGCAGAGCCGCAGCGCGCTCTGGGAGGAAGTGCAGCGACTTGCCTCCGATCGCGGCGTGACTGTCTTCCTCACCACCCAGTACCTGGAGGAGGCCGATGTCCTGGCCGACCGCGTGGGGATCATCGACCGGGGCAAGATCGTGGCCGAGGGCACCCCCGAAGCGCTCAAGGACGAGATCGGCCGGCCCAGCGTGGAGGTCGTTCCGGTGGAGGCCGAGGACCTCGAGCGCACCAAGGCGGTGCTGTCTCGCTTCGGAGAGCCGGTCACGGGCTCGCCGAAGGGAGCCTCGGCGCGGCTCGCCGGCGGGGACTCTCAGCTGGCCGAGGTGGTGCGTGCACTCGACGCCGAGAACGTCGGCATACAGGACCTTCAGCTGCACGCGCCCAGCCTCGACGACGTCTTTCTCGCCAAGACCGGTCGCTCGCTGGAAGGGGCGGCACGCGAGGAGGCCACCGAGGAGGAGGCCGAGCAGGAGACCGTCGCGGCGTGAGCCGCTCGGTGCTTCCTCGGCAGGTGGGCATGCTGGCCCGCCGCTCGGTGGTCCGCACGCTGCGCCAGCCGGCGATGGTGGTGCCCTCGCTCGTCTTTCCGCTGATGCTGCTGTCGATCAACTCCAGCGGCCTCGACTCGGCCACCGAGCTGCCGGGCTTTCCCACCGATTCCTACTTCCAGTTCGCGCTCGCCATCACCTTCGTCCAGGGCGCGCTGTTCTCGGCCAACAGCGCCGGCACCAACGTGGCCAGCGACATCGAGAGCGGCTTCCTCAACCGGCTGTCGCTCACGCCGCTGCGCCGGGTGGCGCTCATGATGGGCCAGCTGGCTGGGATCCTCGCCCTCGGGCTGATCCAGGCGCTGACCTTCCTCATCGTGGGCGTGGCCTTCGGAGCCGGGATCGAGACCGGTCTCGCCGGCGCGGCGGTGATCGTCATCTTCTCGCTGGTGATCTCGCTCGCCTTCGGCTGCATCGGGGCGTTCGTGGCGCTTCGCTCGGGCAGCGGCGAGGCGGTGCAAGGCGTGTTCCCGCTGTTCTTCGCCGCCCTGTTCCTGTCCTCGATGGCGCTGCCCCGCGACCTGATCGAGACCGACTGGTTTCGCACGGTGGCCGACTGGAACCCGGTGTCCTACATGCTCGAGCTCATCCGCTCGCTGATGATCGACGGCTGGGACCCCGAGGCCCTGGCGCTCGGATTCGCCTGCGCCGGTGGGTTGGCGGTGATCGCGCTGGTGGCCGCCTCGTCGGCGCTGCGCACGAGGATGGTGCGCACGTGACCAGCCGTGGCGGTTTCTGGGCGGTTGCGCGCGCGGTGGCCTGGCGCAACGCCCACAACTTCTTCACCAACCCGGCGATGATCATCCCGGCCCTGCTCTTCCCGATGTTCTTCTTCATCGCCTTCGCGGGCGGTCTGTCGCGCGTGGAGTCCGTGCCGGGGTTCGACTTCGCCGGTGGATACACGACCTTCGTCTACGGGTTCGTCCTGCTGCAGGCCTCGGCCTTCGGTGGCGTGTTCACCGGGTTCGCCGTGGCCCGCGACTTCGAGTCCGGCTTTTCACGGCGGGTGATGCTCGCCGCCTCGAACCGCGACGGCATCGTCGCCGGCTACTGGCTGGCCGCCGTGGTGCGCGCCGTGTTCACGATCGCCGTGATCACCGCCGTCGCTCTGCTGGCCGGACTCGAGATCGACGGGAGCGTCGTCGACATAGCCGGGCTGTACACCCTCGCGCTGCTGGTCAACGCGGCGGCCATGCTGTTCGGCACCGGTGTGGCCATGCGCCTGCGCACCATGCAGGCCGGCCCGCTGATCCAGACGCCCGCCTTTCTCATCCTCTTCCTCGCACCGGTCTGGGTGCCCTACGACCTGCTCACGGGGTGGGTCAAGGCCGCGGCCTCGCTCAACCCGATCACGCTGGTGATCGAGTCGATACGGGGGTTCCTGGACGGTGATCCCACCGAGGTGCTGCCGGCGTTCGGCGTCATGCTGCTGCTGGTGGCCATCACGGTTCTGTGGGCCCGTGGCGGGCTGCGCAGCGCCGAGCGCGTGGCCTAACCTGCGCGCATGAGCAAAATGGTGCAGGAGGTCGAGGAGGGCGACGGCTACGCGCTCGCCAACGTCGAGTCACTGGCCGAAGGCCCGGGCTTTCGCAAGATCCGGCGCGAGCTGGGCGTGACGGCCTTCGGGGTCAACGCCATCGAGATACCACCGGGCTACGAGACCGGCAGCCACTTCCACGACGAGCAGGAGGAGCTCTACTTCGTACACCGGGGCCGGGTGCAGATGACCTTCGGCGACGGAGAGGTCCGCGAGCTCGGGCCGGGGGGCCTGGCGCGCGTGGACGCCGCCACCGTTCGCAAGGTCAAGTGCCTGGGTGACGAGCCGGCCCTCTATCTGGTCGCGGGCGGCAAGGACGGATACGTGGGGCGCGACGGCCGGCTCGCCGAGGGCGAGTCCAGCCGCTTCGGAGCCGCGGGATCGCCCTGAGGAGGGTTCTCGGCGCCGCGCTGGCGGCGGTGGCGGCGCTGACCGTGATCGTCGCGGGGCCGGCCGGGCCTTCCGAGGGGCGCCCGCTCCCGGGCGCGCCCAAGTGTCCGATCTTCCCGGCCGGCAACCATTGGAACCTGAGGGTGGACCGGCTGTCGCCACACCGAAACTCAGACGCCATCGTCCGCTCGATCGGGCTCGATGACCACATGCACGCGGACTTCGGCTCAGGTCTTTACGAGGGAGCGCCGATCGGGATCCCCTACGTCACGGTCGGCAAGCGAGCCAGGCGAGTACCCGTGAGCTTCGACTACGCGAGCGAATCGGACCGCGGCCGCTACCCGATACCCCGCGGCGTGCCGATCGAGGGCGGTCCCAGCTCGGACGGCGACCGCCACGTGATCGTGGTGGACCGCTCGCGCTGTCGGCTGCACGAGCTGTTCGCGGCCTATCCCCAGGAGGGCGGGACGCGCTGGCGAGCGGGCTCGGGCGCCGTCTGGAACCTGCGCCGCAACCGGCTCCGGCCCAGAGGCTGGACCTCGGCCGACGCCGCCGGGCTACCGATCCTGCCCGGCCTCGCGCGCTACGACGAGGTGCGCCGCGGCCGGATCGACCACGCGCTGCGCTTCACCGCCGCCCGTACTCGGCGCGCGTTCGTCTACCCGGCTCGCCACTTCGCTTCGAACGAGACCGATCCGGACCTGCCGGCGATGGGGCAACGCCTGCGGCTCAAGCGCGGCTTCCGTATCGCGAGCTTCCCGCGCCAGTCACGCGTGGTGCTGCGCGCACTCAAGCGCTACGGGATGATCCTGGCCGACAACGGCGCGCCGTGGTTCGTGACGGGCGCCCCCAATCCGGGCTGGGACAACGACGACCTCCGCGCCCTCCAGCGGGTCCCGGGCCGCGCCTTCGAGGTGGTCGACACGAGCCGTTTGCCGCGTCCCTAGGCGGGTAGCCGCGACCCATGTGGGGATACACCACCGTCGCGACGGCATTCGTCCTGGCGCTCGTGGTCGTCGCCGTAGTCTTGTTCGGGGGGTCGCTCTTCTTGATCGCCCCGCTCGCCGTCGTGGTGGTGGGGCTCGCCGTGTTCTTGGACTGGCGGCGCCGTAGGCAGGTGCACGCGCAGTCGCTCCACGAGGCTGCCGGTCACGACCGGGTCGAGTTCACAGCCCGGGATCGCCAGACCCTCAGCGACTGACCCGTCCGTGAAGCCCGTGCGCGTCGGCTGCTCGGGCTGGAACTATCAGGACTGGCGCGGTCGTCTGTACCCCGAGCGCGTTGGCCCCGCGCGCTGGCTCGGGCTCTACGCCGAGAGCTTCGACACGGTCGAGATCAATTCGACCTTCTACCGCCTGGCCTCCAGTGACGCCGCGCGGCGCTGGGTCGAGCAGACCCCCGAGGAGTTCATGTTCGCGGCGAAGGCCAGCCGCTACCTGACCCACGTTCGGCGCCTACGGGATGTCGGGCAGGGGATCGAGCGCTACTACGAGCGCCTGGAGCCGCTGGTGGACAGCGGCAAGCTGGGTCCCGTGGTCTGGCAGCTGCCGGCCAACTTCCACCTCGACCTCGAGACGCTGGCCGCCCTGCTGCCCCGGCTGCCGGCCGGCCGACACTGCTTCGAGTTCCGTCACGAGAGCTGGTTTCGCGAGGACGTCTACTCGCTGTTGCGCGAACACGATGCCGCGCTGGTGATCGGCGACCACCCCAAGTGGCCGTTCCAGGCCCGGGTGCTCACCGCCGGATGGACACTCGTGCGTCTGCACCACGGCCGGCGTGGGCGAAGGGGCAACTACTCCGAGTCCGAGTTGACCGAATGGGCCCGGCGAATCGCGCAGTGGCGCCGCCGGGCCGAGGTCTTCGTCTACTTCAACAACGACTGGGAGGGCTTTGCCCCGAACAACGCCCTGTCGCTCAGGCGGCGGCTGCGGCCGTCTCCAGACGGGTGAGCGCCCGACGCAGCAGGCGCGACACGTGCATCTGCGAGTAGCCGATCTGCTCGCCGATCTCGCGCTGGGTCATGTCATGGAGGAAGCGCAGCTCGAGCACGTGGCGCTCCACCTCGGGCAGCTCGCGCCAGGTGATGGCAATCGCGTGACGGTCCTCGACCAGCTCGTAGCCCGAGTCCTCGCCTCCCAGCAGATCCACCAGCGCGGCCGACTCCCCGTCATCGGGCGTGGACGGAGCATCGAGTGACGCCGCCTCGTAGGACGCGGCCGCTTCCTGCGCCTCCAGCACCTCCTCGGTCGTGCAGCCCAGCGCCGCTGCCACCTCGCGCACCTTGGGCGAGCGGCCCAGATTCTTGGAGAGTGCCTCGGTCTCGCGGCTGACCGCCAGCGTGCGCTCCTGCAGATCCCGCGGCACGTGGAGCGACCAGCCCTTGTCGCGGAAATGCCGCTTGAGCTCGCCGAGGATCGTGGGCGCCGCGTAGCTCGTGAACTTGGTGCCCCGGCCGGGCTCGAAGCGGTCGATCGCCTTGACCAGGCCGAGACTCGCCACCTGCAACAGGTCGTCCAACGGCTCGTCGGTGTAGGAGTAGCGCAGTGCCAGATCTCTGGCCAAGGGCAGGAAGCGCTCGATGAGCTCTTCGCGGGCCGCCAGGTCACCCTCCTCGTGATAACGGACGAGCAGCTGACGCTCCGCCTCGCGGTCGTGGCTTCGGTTCCCGTTGCCTCTCTGCGGAACGCCGTTGTGGTGGTGGTGGGCTCGTGAGCCCTCTAGGGACGCGAGTGCGATGGCACTCATATGTGTTCGAACCTCCGTCTCGATTGACGTGAAGTCCGATTCGTCACCGCTAGGGCGGCGACGGCTCGTCCCCCTTAGATATGTAGTCCCGAGCCAGGCCTTGTCAACCCGCTCGTGGCGACACAGAGTATTCCCTTCGGATCCATCCGCCAAACGCTGCGCCGCGTTTGGCGCGAGATGTCCAGGGTACGAAGCCACTCCCTTTCGCGTCAGAGCTTCAATGCTGAACGGATCCCCGCCAAACTCCCCTCGTTCGATTGCTCCTGCAAGTTATGGCCTACCTGGATTGCCCACGCTGCCGGCTGACCGTCGATAGCCGGTCCCCGTCGGTTGCGGGCGGCAAGTGTCCGCGCTGCGGCACGGGCCTCGGCAAGGCCCGCCGGTTGTTCCGCTCACCGCTGCCCGCGCGGTTGATGAAGCGCAGGCTGCTGCAATAGGGTGACATCCCATGAGCGACCTGCAGGACGGCACTCAGCTGGGGGAGCAGCTCGCCGCGGTCACCAACGGGCTGGTGCGGCTGTTTCGGGAGTACTACGGCCGGGGGCCGACGAAGGCCAAGAGCTACCTTCTCGATGACTCCTATCTCGTCTGCGTTCTGCACGAGACCATGACCACCGTCGAGCGCACGCTCGTAGATGCCGGGCGCGGTGAGATGGTCCGCAGCACCCGGCTCACCTTCCAGGAGGCAATGGCCGACTCGTTCATGGGCGTCGTGGAGGAGGCGATGGGCCGCCGGGTCATGTCGTACCACAGCCAGCTCACCCTCTCACCGGACGTCGGCTTCGAGTTCTTCGTGCTCGACGGCCCCGGCGCCGCTCAATAGCGGCGGCGAAGCAGGCGGCGCGCCGGCGGGCGGCGGAAGTTGGCCTGACCCAGCGCTGCGTTGACCCCCACGAGCGACACCTCGGCCAGAGCGTTGGCGGTGCTCAGGACGGTGATCCCGCGCTTGAGCCGAGCCGCGGTCGCGGGCGTGTCCGGGGCCGGACGGTCCCCGTCGGCGAGCGGCACCGCCCCATCCGGAGCCTGGCGCGCGAACCGTATTCCGGCCGCAGCCGTGGCCGCGCCCGTTGCGACCACGGCGCCGACGGCTACGTCCTTCGCCCGCGCGAGAGCGCGCTCCCGGGGCGAGAGCAGCTCAGGGCGCGCCTCGCCGGCGCGCGCTCCGGCCCAGCCGCCGACGATGGCCAGCAACGAGAGTGAGTTGACCCATGAGTAGTTGCGCCAGGCCCGGTTCAGCACCTTGCCCCGTTCGGCCTCATCGCTGACCTCAGCCAGCGCGGGGTGCATGGCCAGACGGCCGTAGAGGTTGCCGCCCAGAAGCGCCGCCAGGCCGATGTCATGCGCCGCGCGACCGAGGCTGCTGACGGTGTCGGACTCGATGTGCAACGCCACGGCCAGTCCTTGCTCAGGCCGCGTCGGCCGCGGCGGCCAGCTCTCGGATCCCGGCAAGCCGGTCGAGCGCGTCGCGCTCGATGCGCCGGACCCGCTCGGGCGACACCCCCAAGCGCCGTCCCGTCTCGCGCAATGGCGTCGGCCCCGACCCGTCCATGCCGAAGCGCAGCCGGATGACCTCTCTCTCCCGTTCGGGCAGGCGCTCGAGCGCGCTGTGCACCGCCTGCTCGCGCAGGCCGCGCTCGACCTCGTCGAAGGGACTGCGCTCGTCGCTCGGAATCAGGTCGCCGAGGCCGGCGCTTCCGTCCTCGCCCACGGGACGGTCCAGGCTCGTCACGGTACGGCTGATCGCCCGGGTCTCACGAACCTCCGGCAGGCTCAGGTAGGCCTCGCCGGCTATCTCCTCGTCGGAGGGAACACGACCGAGCCGGAGGGAGAGGTCACGCTCGGCCCGGAGGATGCTGCGCTCGCGCTGGCCGATGTGCACCGGTATGCGGATGGCCCGCCCCTGGTTGGCCAGGCCGCGCTGGATGGCCTGGCGGATCCAGAAGGTCGCGTAGGTGGAGAACTTGTAGCCGCGGCGCCAGTCGAACTTCTCGGTGGCCCGCACCAGCCCGAGCACGCCCTCCTGAACCAGATCGAGGAGTGAAAGCTCGTACCCCCGGAATCGCTTGGCGAGCGAGACCACCAACCGCAGGTTGGCGTTGATCATGCGCTCCTTGGCCTCGAGGTCGCCGCGCTCGATGCGCTTGGCCAGCTCGACCTCCTCGCTCGCGTTCAGCAGGTTGTGCCGACGGATGTCGCGGAGAAACAGTTCGAGCCCGTCGCTGGTGTCCCCGGGGGAAGGCTCGTCCGGGGGGCGCGGGGGCTCCAGCAGGTCGTCGGCGCCGAGCTCGTCTTCGTTCAGCCTCAGAGGATCGGTGTGCCGCGGCTTCATCTGGCCCGGCTACCCGACGGCCGGGAGGGGAAACGGGGTTCAGCCCTACTCAACAGGGCCACGCTCGATCTCGCCGCCCAGCTCGCGGGAGCGCCGCCTCGCCTCACGGTCCTGCGCCGACAGGGCCGACGACTCATCGGCCTCCAGCCGGCCCCGGTCGATCGGGCCGGCCTGAGAGGTAGCGGCGAGCTCCGGCTCCGGCTCGCCGGCGGCGTCCGCCTGAGACCCTTCGACTGCGTCTTCTCCCCTGCGGGCAGCGGCGTGAACCACGCGCGCGAGCGCGGCTTCGCGAACGTACTGGGCGACGCTCACACCGTCGAGAGCGCATTCCCGTTCGAGCGCCTCCCACAGGTCTGCGCCGAAGCGCAAGGTGGTCTGGTGCATCTTCCGCCTGGTCACGGGTTATTAAGATTGGTGGGAAACAGAAATCGTCAACGCCATCGGTGTATAGTAACGCTATCGTTGACGATATCGCAATCAGCACGGACGGCGTTCCCGAGCAGTCCGTCGTCTTGGGTGAGATCTCTCGCCGGATGGTTCAACTCATGCGGCACCGGGCTGGTCGGGGGCCAACCGAGGCGCGGACGTACCCCGTGGGAGACAACGGCGTCTTGGTGCTGCTGAGCGACGTTCTCACGCAGGCCGAGAAGACGCTCTGGGCCACCGGACGACACGAAACCGCCCAGGCCTACCGGCTTGCGGTCCTCCAAGCTGTCGAGCCCGAGATGCGCGGGATCGTCCTCGAGGCCACCGGCCGCGAAGTGAGGGCCACTCTCCACTCGATGCATCACGACCCCGACGTCGTAGCCGAGGTCTTCCTACTGAAGCCAACGGACGGCGACGGCGACGGCGACCGTTCCGCCGACGGGGAGCACCCTCTGGCCGTCGACGGATCCACGCCGCGCTAGCACCTCGACGACGGCTAGCCGCCCGCGTCGAGCAGCGAGTCCACGCGGCGCCGGGCCTTCGTGATGCCCCGGGCCTGGCGGTTCATGCCGGCCCAGGGATCACCCTTGGCCTCCAGACGCCGGATCACGTTGCGGACGGTCCAGCGGTCGGGGCGCAGTCGCGAGTCCGACAGCTCATCCCACGCGATCGGGGTGGCCACCGGGGCCCCGGGCCGGGGCCGCACCGCGTACGGCGGCACCGCGGTCTGGGCGTAGCGGTTGCGGGCCACGTCCACGAGGATGCGCCCGCCGCGCTTGGCCTTCCGGAACTCGGTCGTCAGGTCGCGGGGATGGCGCAGCGCGAGCACGCCGGCGGCCGCGCGAGCGAAGTCGCCCACCTCGTCGAAGCCTCCCCGCCGGCGCAGCGGCGTCCATACGTGGATGCCCTTGGACCCGGTTACCTGGGCGAACGGGGTGAAGCCGAGCTCCTCGAGCAGTTCACCGGTCCAGCGCGCGGCGCGGCGCACCGCGGGGAAGTCAGTGCCGGGGGCGGGATCGAGATCGAACACGAGCCGGTCCGGCTGCTCGATGCGGTCCGAGCGGGACAGCCACACGTGGGGCGTGATGCAGTTCTGGCCCACGAGGTAGACGAGCGTGTCCGCCTTGTCGACGGTCAGCTGGCTCAGCGTGCCCCCGGCCTTGTGCACCTCCACGCGCGGGATCCAGTCGGGGAAGTAGTCGGGCACGTCCTTGTGGAAGAAGCCCTTGCCCTCGATCCCGTCGGGGAAGCGCTGCATGCTCACCGGCCGTCCCTTGACGTGAGGCAGCATCCATTCCGCCACGCGCTCGTAGTAGGCGGCCAGGTCGCCCTTGGTCACTCCGTCGCCGGGAAACAGGAGCTTGTCGGGATGGGTGATCTTCACGTCCATGGCGGGAGCTCAGGACCGGGTTCGGCGTTCGAGCGGAGCGATCGACAGCGGGCCCTCGTGCAGCGCTTCGACCTGCAGCGTCGAGTGGGTGATGCCGAAGCGCTCGTGGAGCATCTCGGCCAGCCGGCGGCGATGGGACTGGGTGTCGCAGCCGGGGCGGACGGTCACGTGCGCGGAGAGCGCGGGGAAGCCGGAGGTGACCTCCCACACGTGCAGGTCGTGCACCTCGACCACGTGGTCCTCGGCCGCAAGAGCGGTGCCGATCTCGTCCGGATCGAGGTCGCGCGGGGCCGCCTCCAGCAGCACCCGCCCGGAGTCGCGCAGAAGGCCGAAGCCGGAGTAGAGCATCAATCCCGCCACCAGCAGCGCCGCGATGCCGTCCGCGCGCGAGAAGCCGGTGAGCAGGACCACGGCGCCGGCGACGGCGGTGGCCACGAAGGCGAACAGGTCGTTGAGAACGTGCTGGAACGCGCCCTCGACGTTGAGGCTGCGGCGATTGGCCCCCGACAGGATCATCGTGGCCAGCAGGTTCACGCCGATGCCCACCACGGCGACCACCAGCACCGCGGCACCCTCCACCTCGGGAGGGCTGATCAGCCGGCGCACGCCCTCGAAGACGATTACCGCGCCGAGTGCCACCAGCGTCACGCCGTTGAGCTGGGCCGACAGGATCTCGGCCCGCCGCCACCCGAACGTGAAGCCGCCCTGTGCGGGCCGCCGGGCGATGTGGGCCGCGAACAGAGCGAGCGCGATGGCCCCGGCGTCGGTAAGCATGTGCGCCGCGTCAGACAGCAGAGCCAGCGAGGACGCCAGCAGGCCCACCACGACCTCCACGGCCATGAAGACGACGATCAGGACGAGCGCGGCCGTCAGCCGGCGCGAGTCGCCGGTCTGGGCCGGGCCGCCATGCGCGTGTCCGTGGTGGTGGTGGGCGTGCGCCATCACCGATGATGGTCGCACGCGCGCTTTTCCGCCGCCCGGGCCATGGGTAGCGGGGGTCCATGCGAGTCATCGTGGTGGGCGCGACCGGGAACCTGGGCACGAGCGTGTTGCGCTCGCTGGCCGCCGAGCCGGCGGTGAAGTCCGTGGTGGGAGTGAGCCGCCGGCCGCCGGGCGCCGCGTTCGACGCCTTCGACAAGGCCGAGTGGCGACAGGCCGATCTCACTCGCGGGTCGCTCAGGCCGCTGTTCGACGGCGCCGACGCGGTCATTCATCTCGCCTGGCTGATCCAGCCCGGTCGGGACCTGGCCACCCTCCGCGCCGTGAACGTGGAGGGCAGCGCGCGCGTCTTCCGCGCCGCGGCGGACGCGGGCGTGGGGACCCTTCTCTACGCCTCATCGGTCGGCGCCTACGCGACCGGCCCGAAGGATCACCGCGTGGACGAGAGCTGGCCCACCACCGGCATCCCGACGTCGTTCTACTCGCGCCACAAGGCCGAGGTCGAGCGGCTGCTCGACCGCTTCGAGTTGGAGCAGCCACAGATCCGCACGGTGCGGCTGCGCCCGGGGCTGGTGTTCAAGCACGAAGCCGGCTCGGAGATCCGCCGCCTGTTCGCCGGACCGTTCCTGCCCGGCTTCCTGCTGCGGCCGCAACTGATACCGGTGGTGCCGGCCACGCCGCGCCTCCGCTTTCAGGCCGTCCACTCGTACGACGTGGGCGAAGCATTCCGGCTGGCGCTGGTGGGCGACGCCCGCGGTCCGTTCAACGTGGCGGCCGAGCCGATCCTCGATCCGCCAGAGCTCGGTCGGTTGCTCGGCGCCCGCCCCGTGCCTACGCCCGAGCGGCTGCTGCGCGGAGCCGCCGCCCTGAGCTACCGGCTGCATCTTCAGCCGAGCGAGCCGGGCTGGCTGGACATCGCCTTCGGCGTGCCGCTGATGGACACGGAGCGTGCCCGCGCCGAGCTGGGCTGGCGGCCCGAGCGCAGCTCGACCCGGGCCCTGAGCGAGCTGCTGGACGGCATTCGCGAGGGAGCGGGGCTCGACACTCCGCCGCTCGAGCCCGGTGGTGTGGGGCCCGCCCGCAGCCGCGAGTTCGCGAGCGGCGTGGGCTCCCGGACGGGCTAGCGGCTAAGGCGCCGGGGCCGTCTCCCCGGGCGTGCCGGTCGACGGAGCCGGCTGACTGGGCACCGGCTCCGTGGGCGGAGGCTCGCTCGGCTGCGTGGGCTCGGCCGGGGTCGGCTCCGGTGTGGTCTCGGGCTCGGTCTGATCCGGCGTGGTCTGCGGGCGCTCCTCACCGGAGGGCGTGGTCTGCTCTTGCTGCCGGTCGGTGTCGTCCTTCTTCTTCGATCCGCCCAGCCCGAACGTCGTTCGCTGCTCCCCACCGCCGATCGAATCCCCGGCGATGAGCTCTCCGGCCGTGATGGTGACCACGGCGATCGCGAAGGCCAGGGCGGCGGTGACGGCCACCACGCGGACGGCGATCCGCCCGGACCGCTCGGGGGCGCGCGTGGACGGCTGACGGTAGATGCGCACCGGCGGGTCGGAGCCGTTGGTGGGCCGCGTGGGGGGCAGCGACCGGCCAGGCGCGTCGGCCGGCACGCGCTGCGCCGGCCGGACGGTGGCGCGGTCGCTCGTCCAGGCCCGCGCGATCTTCTCGGTGGGGCGGTGAAGCGCCTCGCTCAGCAGGGTCACCAGGACAGGCGTGACCGCCGCGGCAAGCCAGGTGCCGGCGATCCAGAGCTGCGAGGTGACGGCGGCCGCCGAAGCCGAGGCGGCGCTCGCGATCACGAGCGTCCTGACGTTGAGGCGGCGCTCCTCCTCGCGCTCAGGGCTGCGCGGGGTCGAAGCCATCCGCTCGCACGATAACGAGCCCTTCGCGCCAGTCCGTGACAACGGCCACACCCGTGGCGGCGGCACGGCGAGGCCGTCCTAGTCGACGGCGGCGAGCATGGCCAGGACCACGCCCGAGTGCGCCGTCCAGGCGATGGTCCGGACCCACGACCCGGCCACGAGCCCCGGCACGCTCTCGGGCGAAAGCCTGCCGTGCTGAGGGATCTGGATCAGCGCCGTGGACAACCAGGTCGCGGCGGCCAGGCCGGCGCCGGCGGCGGCGAGGGCGAGGCTCACTCCGGCCGGCCGCTCGAACAGGAGCGCGAACGAGGTCAGCAGCTCGATCGCCATCGGCGGCAGCACCACGAACGCGGTCAGGCGTGAGTGGGCGTCGTGGTAGGCGCTGAAACGGTCACTGCCCACCGCCGCGAACAGCGGGTAGTGGACCACCTGCACGAACCAGGTCAGCCCGGTCATGAACAGCGTGGCGGCGGCGTTGGCCAGGAGCAGGGCCATCGCGGCGAGTATGGCCGTTAGGCTCCGGGCCGATGGCCGCGCAGCAGATCCACGACGCCGATGTCGTGGTGGTGGGCGCGGGATTCGCGGGCCTCGCCGCGGCCCGGGAGCTGACGGCGCGGGGCGCCTCCGTGATCGTGCTGGAGGCGCGCGATCGCGTGGGCGGGCGCGTGCTCAACTACTCCATCGGCGAGGGCAAGGTCGTGGAGGTCGGCGCGCAGTGGATCGGGCCGACCCAGGACCGGCTCGCCGCGCTGGCCGAGGCGACCGGCGTTGCCACCTTTCCCACCCACGGAGAGGGCTTCAACCTGCTCGAGCACGACGGCCGCCTGCGCCGCTATCGAGGCTCGATACCGCGGATCAACCCGGTGGTTCTGCTCGACGTGGAACGGGCGCAGCGCAAGCTCGACCGGCTCGCGCGCCGCGTGCCGCTGCAGGCACCGTGGGAGGCCGCCGGCGCCGCGCGGCTCGACGGGCAGACGGTGGCCACCTGGATGCGTCATAACCTCGCCACGAAAGCCGGGCGGATGTTGCTGGAACTGGGCATCGAGTCCGTGTGGGCCGCTCAGCCCGAGGACGTCTCGCTGCTGCACGTGCTCTTCTACATCCACTCCGCGGGCGGTCTCAGCCGGCTGTTCGACACCGAGGGTGGAGCGCAGCAGGATCGCTTCGTCGGCGGCTCGCAGCTCGTGGCCCTGCGGCTGGCCGCCGGTCTGGGCGAGGAGCGGCTCGTGCTCTCCGCTCCCGCCCGCCGCATCGAGCACGGCGACGACGGGGTCACGGTGCACGCCGACGGCGTGGTGGCCCGTGGCCGCCGGGCGATCGTGGCCATCGCCCCGACGCTGGCAGGCCGCATCGCCTACGGCCCGCCGCTCCCGGGCTATCGCGACCAGCTCACGCAGCGCATGCCGCTGGGGACGGTGGCGAAGTGCATGGCGCTGTACGAGGAGCCCTTCTGGCGCGACGAGGGGTTGTCGGGCCAGGGACTGAGCGACACCGGGCCCGTCAAGCTGACCTTCGACAACTCACCTCCGGACGGCTCCCCCGGGGTGCTGCTCGGCTTCCTCGAGGGACGGCATGCGCGCGAGCTCGGGCGGCTGCCGGCCGACGTGCGGCGTGCGGCTGTGGTGGACTGCTTTGCCCGCCTCTACGGCCCGCGGGCGGCACGGCCCGTGGACTACGTCGAGCGCCTCTGGGCCGAGGAGGAGTGGTCGAGGGGCTGCTACGGCTGCCACCTCCCTACCGGCGCGTGGACGGCATACGGGCCGGCGCTGCGCGAACCGATCGGCCCCCTGCACTGGGCGGGCGCCGAGTACGCCACCGTCTGGAACGGCTACATGGACGGCGCGATCCGATCGGGCGAGCACTCCGCCCGCGAGGCGCTAGACCGCCTCTAGGCCCACTGCTCGGCACTCGGGCGCACCGGTCAACCCGCACCGGCCCGCCGGGCCAGCTCGCCCGCCACCACCGCGTCCTCCCAGGCCATCCCGGTGCTCTTGAACACGCGCGGCCGGTCGTCCTCGAGCGACACGTCGCCGCGGACGAGCTCGTCGATGGTCCGCAGCGCGTCCGCATCGAGGACGCCGGCCGATACCGCCTGCACCACCTCGCCGGCCTCGCGCAGCGCGGCGGAGCGGGCCTCAACCACCACCAGCGAGCGAGCCATCAGCCGCTCGTCGAGCTCCCGTGCGCCGGGCTCGTGAGAGCCCACGGCGACCACCGTGACTCCGGCGCCGACGGCTGCGCCGTCGAACAGGGGCTCACGCGCGGTCGTACAGCAGCACACCAGGTCGGCGCGCTCGACCGCCGCGGCGTCGGCGGCCTCGGCCGCGAGGCCCTCGGCCCGGCAACGCTCGACGAAGCCGGCGAGCCGGCCGCGATCGCGAGCCACCACGCGCACGCTCTCGACCGGCCGCACGGCGCGCAGCGCCCGCACGTGGTGCCAGGCTTGCGGGCCGCGGCCGAACATCACCAGCCGCGCCGCGTCCTCGGGCGACAGCAGGCTCACGGCCAGGGCCGACACGGCCGCGGTGCGCAGCGAGGTGAGGGCGATGCCGTCGATGAGAGCGCGCGGAGCAAGCGTGGCGGCGTCGAAGAGGACATACACGCCCTGGATGCGCGGCAGGCCGCGCTCGGGGTTGCCGGGAGCGACGGTGGCGAGCTTGACGCCGAACGTCTCGTCCCAGCCCGCCGGCATCATCAGCAGCTCCCCGGCGCCTACGGGCACGCCGGTGCGCGGCGCGTCGCTCTCGGGGTCGAGGCCTGCGCGCAATGCGGCGCCAAGAGCAGCCACCGCGTCGGCGGGCGACAGCAGGCGCTCCACCTGCCCGGCGTCGATGAAGGGCGGCGCTTCGGTGCTCACCTGAGCACGAACCCTGTGCCGAGCGGATCGTCCGGGTCGAGCACGAAGCGGTGCTCGCCGGTGCGGAAGGCCATGCCTTCGACCTCGGTGACCACCGCGTCGCGGCCCTCGGACCGGAGCTCCTCGACCACGCGCGCCCGGAACTCCGTGCCCACGATCGACTCGTGCCGCAGCGAGCGGCCGGCCAGGAGACCGTCGGCGTGAAGCAGGGCGAGGCGGGCGGAGGTGCCGGAGCCGCAGGGGGAGCGGTCGACCTCGCCGTCGGCGAACACGGTGACGTTGCGCTGGCGGATTTCCTCCGGGCCGTCGGACAGCGCCTCGAAGAGGATCGTCCCGTAGACCCCGGAGAGCCGCTCGTCGCTCGGGTGCCGGGAGTGCTCGCCGCCGTCGAGCGCTCGCTTGACCTCGCGGCCCATGGCGACGAGCTGGTCGTGGTCGCCGGGCGCGACCTGCAGGCCCGCCGCGGTGGCGTCGAGCGAGGCGTAGATCGCCCCGCCCCAGGACAGGTCGACCTCCACGCGCCCGCGCGAGGTCTCGACGGCCACGGAGCGCGCAAGCACGTAGGCAGGAACATTGCGGAAGGCGACGGACCGCACCCGGCCCTCACGGCAGTGGACCCGCGCCGTGACTCGCCCGGACGGCACGTCGATCGCCAGCTCGGTGTCGTCGTCGCGCCCGGCGGAGACCCTGCCGCTCTCGACTGCCCAGGCTCCCAGCGCGATCGTGCCGTGACCACAGGCCGTGGAGTAGCCGTCCTTGTGCCAGAACAGGACACCGAGCTCGGCGCCGTCGTCGTCCGGCTCCACCAGGAAGCAGCCGTACATGTCCGCGTGCCCGCGCGGCTCGTGGCAGAGCAGCTTGCGAGTCGTCTCGACCTCGACGCTCACCCGAGCTGCCTCCCTGCGCTCGCGCACCGTCCGTCCCGGGATCGCGGGCGCGCCGCCGGTGACGATCCGGAACGGCTCGCCGGCGGTGTGGTAGTCGATCGTCTCCAGCGCGAGCGGCGCCCTCACGCCGAGCAAGCTACTGCTCCGGCGCGGGCTCCTTGCCCTGGCGCAGGCGCGAGTTGCGGTAGCCGAACACGGCGTAGATGATGACGCCGAGCAGCAGCCAGACGCCGAAGCGCGCCCAGGTCGTTCCCGGGAGCTTGGTCATCAGGTACACGCACAGCGCCGCGCCGATCAAGGGCACCACCGGAACGAGGGGCACGCGGAACCCGCGCTCCATCTCCGGCTTGCTGCGCCGCAGCCAGATCACCGCGATGTTGACGATGAAGAACGCGAACAGCGTGCCGATGTTCACCAGCTCGGCGATCTCCTTGAGCGGCACGAAGGCGGCGAGGGCGGCGATGGGGATCGCGAACACCAGGGTCAGGATCACCGGCGTGCGCGTGCGCTCCCAGACGTTGGCCAGGCGCTGCGGCAGGAGGCCGTCGCGGCACATCGAGAAGGCCACCCGGGTCTGCCCGTACAGGATGGTGAGCACCACGCTGGTGATGGCCACGAGCGCGCCGAAGGCGACGATGTCCGCACCCCAGGCGATGCCGGCCCCCTCCGAGAGGGCGATGGCCAGCGGAGCGTCCTGGCCGGCGAGCTGGTCGGCGGGCAGCGCGCCCACGGCGGCCAGCGAGACCAGGATGTAGATGACCGTGGCGATCACCAGCGAGCCGACGATGGCGATGGGCAGGTCGCGGCTCGGCTCCTTGCACTCCTCGCTGCCGGTGGAGACGGCGTCGAAGCCGATGTAGGCGAAGAAGATCAGGGCCGCCGCCGACTCGATCCCGCTGAAGCCGTTGGGGGCGAACGGCGAGAAGTTGTTCCCGTCGAAGGCGCTGAACGCGACCACGATGAAGAACGCGAGCACCAGCAGCTTGACGATCACCATGACGGTGTTGGAGCGCGCGGACTGGCGGATGCCGGAGATGAGCAGGGCCGCCACGGCCAACACCAGGAACAGGGCGGGGACGTTGACGTCGCCGCCCTCGCCGGGCGGCAGGCTGACCGAGTCGGGCAGTGTGATCCCGAACAGCGAGTCGAGCAGCTCCTTCAGGTAGCCGCCCCAGCCGACGGCCACGGCGGCCACGGACACGCCGTACTCGAGGATCAGGTCCCAGCCGATGATCCAGGCGAGCAGCTCGCCCATGGTCGCGTATGCGTAGGTGTAGGCCGAGCCCGACACCGGGATGGTCGAGGCCAGCTCGGCGTAGGCGAGGGCGGAGAAGATGCACGTGATCCCGGCCAGGACGAACGAGATCACCAGCGCCGGACCCGACTGGGTGATCGCCTCGCCGACGATCACGAAGATCCCGGTCCCGATGATCGCGCCGATGCCCAGCGCCGTCAGGTCGAGAGCACCCACCGCCCGGTTGAGACGGGTGCCCTCGGCGGTCTCCAGGAGCTGATCGACGGACTTGGTGGCGAAGGGCCCAGGGCGCGTGGCAGTTGACACTTCCGCCCCGTTACCCCGGGACACGATCGTTTAGGCGCGCATCTTTCCGGTACCCGGTCAACAGAGGAATCGACGGCGAGAAGGAGACGAAAATGGCTGAACGACTCGAAGGAAAGAAGGTTGCGTTCCTGCTCACCGACGGCGTGGAGCAGGTGGAGCTCACCGAGCCGTGGAAGACGGTCGAGGACGAGGGCGGCACGCCTGAGCTGATCTCGCTGGAGAGCGGCGAGGTTCAGGGCTTCAACCACGACGAGAAGGCCGACACCTTCTCCGTCGACCGCGTGGTGGCGGACGCCGACCAGAGCGACTACGACGGGTTGGTGCTGCCCGGCGGCGTGCACAACCCGGACACACTGCGGATGGACGACGGCGCCGTGAGCTTCGTGCGCTCGTTCTTCGATGCGGGCAAGCCGGTTGCGGCGATCTGCCACGGACCGTGGGTGCTCGTGGAGGCGGACGTGGTGCGGGGCCGCACGCTGACCTCGTGGCCCAGCCTCGAGACCGACATCCGCAACGCCGGCGGCACCTGGGTCGACGAGGAGGTCCATGTGGACAGCGGGCTGGTCACGAGCCGCAACCCGGACGATCTCCCCGCGTTCTGCGACAAGCTCGCCGAGGAGATCTGCGAGGGCCGCCACGAGGAGCAGGCCCTGAAGACTTCGTAGCTGGCCTGGTTCCCCGACCAGCGCCGGGGCGCCCCACGCGCCCCGGCGCCGTTTGGGGCCGCTCGGCCGGGAGGGTCCCTGAAGATCCGTCCCGTATTTCGGTCGTTTCTTCCGGAACCCCCCGGCCGGAGGGACGCGGTCAGTCGCTGACGTTGAGCTTGCGCTTACCGCTCAGCGCCGAGCCGAAGCGTGCCCGGTAGACACCGTCGGCCTTCACCTTGAGACGC
Organism: uncultured Thermoleophilaceae bacterium; assembly: GCA_963808545.1. Classification (GTDB taxonomy): domain Bacteria; phylum Actinomycetota; class Thermoleophilia; order Solirubrobacterales; family Thermoleophilaceae; genus JACVRW01. The sequence goes on from CAWEGB010000010.1 coordinate 115,214, forward strand.
TTGCTGAAGGTGGACCGGGCGTCGCCGGCGTCTCGCAGAGTGGTCTCGGCGACCGTCTTGAACTTGCCGCCGCGGCCGCGCTTCTGGAGCTTGACCTTGCGCCCGTCGCGGGCGGGGGTGACGCTGCCGTAGAAGCGGACACGGCTGTTGGCGCGCGGCGTTGCGTCGCTGACCTTGAGGGTGACCTTCAGCTTCGGCTCACCCGGGCCGGGCTGGTCGCCGGGCGTGCCCGGAGTGCCGCCGGGCGTGCCGGGGCTGCCGCCGGGCGGCGGCGGGGTTCCGGGGGGTGGGGGCGTGCCGGGGGGCGGCGGGGCTGCACGTCGACCGTCACCGGTCATCCCATGCGTCGCGGTGCATGGTCGCAGAGTAGTGAGAACGCTGCCGACGCGTCGTGAACGTGCCTGAGGAGAGACCATGCCGCTGGACGCTCGGTGCTGGCGCCGGATCGGACAACCCACCGTCGAAGTCGACGTTGTGGCGGTCCACCGGCGGTGTTGGTCCAGGTGACTGTGTCGCCCACGCCGAATGTCGAGCTGCGTCGGGAGAGAAGAAGTTGTCCGCCGACGCTGACGGGGTCGTCCGCCGCCGCGGCACTCCCCGGCGCCACCAGCCCGCAAACCGCCACCGCCGACAGCCAATCCACCGGCCACTTTCCTCACAGCGAAACCTGCGCTCGTCCATACCGGCCTCCTTGATTCCAAGGGACACCCGTTCTCGTCCTCTAGCCTGGCTCTCCCGATGCGCTCGGACGCCGTCATCTACCAGATCTATCCGCGCTCCTTTCAAGACAACAACGGGGACGGCATAGGGGACCTTCCGGGTATCGAGTCCCGTCTCGATCACCTGGCCTGGCTGGGCGTGGACGCCCTCTGGCTCTCGCCCATCTACCCGTCGCCGATGGCCGACTTCGGATACGACGTGTCCGACTACACCGGCGTCGATCCCGTGTTCGGGACGCTGGATGACTTCGACTCGCTCGTCCGCGCCGCTCACGCGCGCGACCTCGAGGTGCTCATGGACATCGTGCCGTGCCATACGTCCATCGAGCACCCATGGTTCAGCGAGCATCCGGATTGGTACATCTGGGCCGACCGGCCCAACAACTGGTCCTCGACCTTCGGCGGCTCGGCCTGGGGTCCGCTGAACGGGCGGTACTACCTCCACTCCTTCTATCCCGAGCAGCCCGATCTCGACTGGCGCAACCCGGAGGTCGTGGCGGCCATGCAGGACGCGCTGCGCTTCTGGCTCGACCGCGGCGTCGCCGGCTACCGGGTGGACGCGATCGACCGGCTGCTCAAGGACCCCCAGCTGCGCGACGATCCGCCGGCCACGGAGGCGTACGGCCTGCCGCTCAGCGATCACGAGGCCAAGCTCGCGCTGACCAACTCCCGCAACGCCCCCGACACCGGTGCCGCGCTGGCCAAGATGCGCGAGGCCGTCGGCGACGCCTATCTCGTGGGCGAGGTCTACCTGCCGAGCGCGAAGTGGCAGCCCTACCTCGAACACTTCGACGCGGCGTTCGCCTTCGAGCTGCTGCTCGCGCCCTGGCAGGCCGACAGGTTGGGCGAGGCCATCGACGCCTCCACCAGCCGTCCCGGCGCCGCCTGGGTGATGTCGAACCACGACTTCGGCCGGCTGGCCACTCGCTTCGGGCCGGAGAACGCCCGGGCCGCGGCACTGCTGCTGATGACCCTCCCCGGCCCCGCCTTCCTCTACTACGGCGACGAGATCGGCCAGGGTGAGGGGCCGCAGGGCGAGCGCCGCTTCGATCGCGCCGGACGTGACCAGTTCCGGCACCCGATGCAGTGGGACGCCACCCCCGGCGGCGGCTTCACCACGGGCGACCCGTGGCTGCCCGTGGTCGATCCGCGCACGACCAACGTGGACGCCCAGCGCGAGGTCGCCGGTTCGACGCTGAGCCTCGTGCGCGAGCTGATCCGGATCCGCCGCAGCCTCGAGGGCGACCTCGAGCTGCTGGACGCCGCACCCGGCGTGCTTGCCTTTCGCAGGGGCGACCACACCGTGGCCATCAACACCACGGCCGACCCCGCGCCTGCTCCCCCGCTGGGTGAGCCGGTGGTCGTGAGCGCTGACGGCGCGCTGAGCGCGGGCATGCTCGCCCCGCACGCCGGCGTGCTGGCCGGATCGAGCTAGACCTTCGCGGCGGGCGCGATCTCGCCCGACCCCCGCACGATCAGCCGGGTGGGCATGAGCACCTCGCGCGCCGGGCCGGTCTCCCCGTCGAGGCGCGCGAAGAGCAGATCCGCCGCCGCATGGCCCAGGCCGATCGGATCCTGTGCCACCACGGTGATGGCCGGCTCCACCGCGTCGGCCAGGGCCAGGTCGTCGATGCCCACCACGGCCACGTCGTGCTGGCGGGCGTCCGCCTGCAGGGCGCGCACGGCGCCCGAGGTGATCAGGTTCTGGCTGGCGAGCAGGGCCGTCGGCGGGTCGTCCAGCGCCAGCAGCGACCGGGTGGCCTCGAACGCCGATCCGCTCGAGTCGAGGCCGCCCAGGACCAGATCCGGGTCGTAGCGAACGAGATGGCGGCCGAGAGCGTCGCGGTAGCCGGCGCGCCGCTCGCGAGCGGTGAAGATCTGCTCGCGGTCGCCCAGGAAGGCGATGCGGGTGTGCCCCGACTCCACGAGATGGTCGACGGCAGCGGCGGCCGCGCCCGCGTTGTCGATCAGCACCGTGTCGGCTTCGATCGCCTCGGGCGGCCGGTCGATGAACACCACGGCCATGCCGGCCTGGACGTCGCGAAGCAGATAGGTCTGATCGCGGGCGACGGAGGCGAGCACGAGGCCGTCCACACGCCGGCCGCAGAAGCCGTGCACCAGCTCGCGCTCGCGCTCGGGATCCTCGTCGGAGCTGCCCACGAAGGTCAGCACTCCACGGGAGCGAGCCACCTCCTCCACGCCGCGGTGGATCGCCGAGAAGAAGGGATTGGAGACGTCGCCGAGGACGAGGCCGACGCTGGCCGATGCGCGGTCGGCGCGGCGCAGGTTGCTGGCGGTCAGGTCGCGGCGGTAGCCCAGCACGGCCACGGCGTCGCGCACGCGCTCGGTGAGGTCCTCCCGCACGCCGCCGTGGCCGTTGACGACGCGCGACACCGTGCTCAGGCTCACTCCCGCCACGGCGGCCACGTCATGCATCGTGGGGTGACGCGACGACTCTCCGCGCGGTGGCGGTGTGGGCGTGGTATCGGCCATGCAGAAAACGTTTCTCGCGCTTTTCCGGACGCCCGCCCCATCGAGCCGTCTGCTGTCAAGCTCCCCGACAGCGGGCTTGATCGAGGCCACCTTGACACGAGCCGCACAATCTGTCTATCTTCGGAAAACGTTGTCTGAGGGTGCGTAAAGGCCTTTGGCTTCAACGTGGTGCTCAGTGGGTAAGTCCCCGCTGAGGTGATGGCCGAGCAGGAGGGGAGCAGGCGCAGAATGCGGACGCTGTGCGTAGTCGCAACGGCAATGACCCTTGCCCTGGCCGTGGGGTGCGGCGTTGGTGGCGATGAGGGTGGTGAAGGCGCGCGCCAGATCAACTGGTACGTCTTCAACGAGCCGGGTGGCGCGTTCGACAAGGCCGTGGCCGACTGCAACAAGGAGGCCAACGGCAAGTACCAGATCAACTACGTGAAGCTCCCGACCGACGCCAACCAGCAGCGCGAGCTGATCGTTCGCCGCCTCGCTGCCGAGGACAAGACGCTCACCCTCGTCGGGATGGACGTGATCTGGACCGCCGAGCTGGCCGAGGCCGGCTGGATCCTGCCCTGGGAGGGCGAGCGCAAGACCGCCGCCGAGGAGGGCAAGCTCGAGGGTCCGCTCAAGACGGTCCAGTACCAGGGCAAGACCTGGGCCATCCCCTTCACCAGCAACACGCAGCTGCTGTGGTACCGCAAGGACCGCGTGGACCCGCCGCCGGACGACTTCACCTGGGACGAGATGATCGACCAGGCCGTGCAGAACAAGACCGCGGTCGAGGTGCAGGCCGCGCAGTACGAGGGCCTCACCGTGTGGATCAACTCACTGATCGCGGGGGCCGGCGGCGAGATCGTCACCCAGAACGGTGACGTGGCGGTCAACGACACGGCCAAGCGCGCCGCGGAGATCGAGGACAAGCTCGCCAACTCGCCGGCGGCGCCGCCCGGAATGTCGACCAACCGCGAGGACCAGGCCCGCCTGGGCTTCGAGTCCGATCGCTCGGACTACCAGGTCAACTACTCGTTCATCTACCCGAGCGCCGCTGAGGTGTCCGAGGACTTCCAGAAGAACATCGGCTGGGCGCGCTACCCGCGCACGGACAAGGACAAGGAGAGCCGGCCGCCGCTGGGTGGCATCAACATCGGCGTCTCGGCGTTCGCGCCCGAGCCGGAGCTCGCGTTCGACGCCGCCGAGTGCATAGCCAACGAGGCCCATCAAGGGGACGCCGCGGAGCTGGGCGGGCTGCCGCCCACCACAGAGTCGGTCTACGAGACGGAGCAGGTAAAGAAGGCGTTCCCGTTCGCGGACATCATGCGCGAGTCCATCGACGCCGCCGCGCCGCGGCCGGTCACACCCGCCTACAGCGACATCTCTCTGGCCATCCAGAAGACCTACCACCCGCCCGACGGCATCGCGCCGGACGACATCGTGGACACGCTTCGTGAACGGATCGAGCTCGCGAGCGAGGGGAGCATCTTCTGATGGAAGCCGCCGCGTCAGAGGCAATCCGGGAGCGACAGGCACCCGACAAGAAGAAGGTCACCGACAAGACCAAGGCCGAGCGCAAGCTCGCGTACCTGCTGTGTGCGCCGGCGGTGATCGCGATGCTGGTCGTCACCGGCTATCCGATTGCCTACGCCTTCTACCTCTCGCTGCAGAAGTTCGACCTGCGCTTCCCCGACGACAAGGAGTTCGTCGGCCTGGCCAACTACGGGGACGTGCTCAGTTCCACCACCTGGTGGAGCGACGTCGTCACCACCCTGATCATCACGGTGGCCTCGGTGTCGGTCGAGCTCGTGCTGGGCATGGCCATCGCACTCGTCATGCACCGCGCCATCTTCGGCCGCGGTCCCGTGCGCGCAGCCATCCTGATCCCCTACGGCATCATCACCGTGGTCGCCGCTTTCGCCTGGAAGTACGCGTTCGACCCCACCAGCGGCTTCATCGCCGGCCTGCCGCTCATCTCGGACACCGCGCAGCCCCTCAACACCAAGGAGGGCTCGCTGCTGGTGATCATCCTGGCCGAGATCTGGAAGACCACGCCCTTCATGGCACTGCTCCTGCTGGCCGGCCTGGCGCTCGTGCCCGACGAGCTACACGAGGCGGCCAAGGTGGACGGCGCGAGCACCGTGCAGCGCTTCTTCCGCATCACCCTTCCGCTGATGAAGCCCGCCATCCTCGTAGCGCTGCTCTTCCGCACGCTCGACGCGTTCCGAATATTCGACTCGCCGTACATCATCCAACCGGGAGGGGCGCTGGGCACCGAAACGGTGTCCATCCTGGGCTACAACGTGCTCATCAATCGCGTCAACCTGGGCCTTGGCTCCGCGATCTCGATCCTCATCTTCATCTGCGTGATCCTGATCGCCGTGCTGTTCGTCAAGGGCCTGGGCACGAGCACCGCCCAGCAGAGAGGGGAGACCTGAGGTGGAAGGCCATACCAACAAGGAGCGCCTGCTCTGGGGGATCGGCATCCTCGTCGTCCTCCTGTACGCGCTCATCCCCGTCGCGTGGATCGCCTCACTGTCGCTCAAGAAGCCGGAGCAGATCGGCGACGGCAAGTTCTTCTCGGGCTTCTCGTTCGAGAACTACGAGGTCATCTTCTCCGACGACCAGTTCATCGCCGCGCTGATCAACTCGATCGGCATCGCCGCGATCGCCACCTTCATCTCGATCGTGCTGGCGGCCATGGCGGCCTACGCGACCTCGAGGCTCGACTTCCCGGGCAAGGTCGTGATCCTCTCGGGAGCGCTGGCGGTGGCCATGTTCCCGCCGATCTCCATCGTCGGCTCGCTGTTCGACATGTGGCGCTCGCTCGGCCTGTACGACACCTGGCCCGGCCTGATCATTCCCTACATGACCTTCACCCTGCCGCTGGCCATCTACACGCTGTCGGCCTTCTTCCGGGAGATCCCGTGGGAGCTCGAGCAGGCGGCTCAGGTGGACGGGGCCACGCCGTTCCAGGCCTTCCGCAAGATCATCGTCCCGCTGGCGGCGCCGGGTGTGTTCACGGCCGCGATCCTGGTCTTCATCTTCGCCTGGAACGACTTCATCTTCGCCACCACACTCACCTCCACCGACGCCGCCCGAACCGTGCCCGCAGCGCTGGCCTTCTTCACCGGCGCGTCGCAGTTCGAGCAGCCGATCGCGGCCGTCTGTGCCGCTTCGGTGGTGGTCACCGTGCCCATCATCATCATGGTCCTGATCTTCCAGCGCCGGATCGTCGCGGGCCTCACCGCCGGCGCCGTGAAGGGATAAGGAGGCCCTCTCATGGCAGGCATCACCCTCAACAACCTGACCAAGCGGTACCCGGACGGCTTCGAGGCCGTCAAGGAGATGGACCTCGAGATCGCCGACGGCGAGTTCGTGATCCTCGTCGGCCCGTCGGGTTGCGGCAAGTCCACGGCGCTGCGCATGATCGCCGGGCTCGAGGACATCACCGAGGGCGAGTTGCGCATCGGCGACGAGGTGGTCAACGACAAGGCCCCGAAGGACCGCGACATCGCGATGGTGTTCCAGAACTACGCGCTCTATCCGCACATGAGCGTGCGCGACAACATGGGCTTCGCTCTGAAGCTGCGTGGTGTGGACAAGGGAGAGATCGACCAGAAGGTCGGCGACGCCGCCAAGGTGCTCGACCTCGAGCAGCATCTCGACCGCAAGCCGTCGCAGCTGTCCGGCGGCCAGCGCCAGCGCGTCGCCATGGGACGCGCGATCGTGCGCGATCCCTCCGTGTTCCTGATGGACGAGCCGCTCTCGAACCTCGACGCCAAGCTGCGCGTGGCCATGCGCACCGAGGTGGCCCGCATCCAGCAGTCGCTCGGCACCACCACGGTCTACGTGACCCACGACCAGACCGAGGCGATGACCTTGGGCGACCGCGTGGCCGTGATGCGCGCGGGCCTGATCCAGCAGGTGGGCTCGCCCATGGAGCTCTACAACCAGCCGGTCAACCTGTTCGTCGCCGGCTTCGTGGGCTCCCCGGCCATGAACTTCATGCCCGCCACCGTGGAGGGCGGCACGGTCAAGCTGCCCTTCGGAGATGTGGAGCTGCCCAGCGAGCTGCACGATGCGGTGCGCGACCACAGCGGCAAGAACCTGATCGCCGGCATCCGGCCCGAGCACTTCGAGGACGCCGCGCTGGTGGGTGAGGCCAGGGACAAGGGCAGCACCTTCAACGCGCACATCGAGGTCGTGGAGTCCATGGGCGCAGAGCTCTATGCGCACTTCACCGTGGAGACCGACCAGTCGATCGATTCGGCCGAGCTGCGCGAGCTGGCCGAGGACGCCGGTGGCGGCGACGTTCCCATGGAGAGCGAGGAGGGGCGCATCGTCGCCCGCCTCGACCCGGCCAGCGACGTGGCCGTCGGCCAAGACGCCGAGCTCTGGGTGGACGCCAGCCGGCTGCAGCTCTTCGATCCCGAAGACGGGCGCAACCTGATGGTGGGCGGGCGAGGACCGGCCGCCACCACGGGTGACGGCCACGGCCGCGACACCGAGCGCGAGGTGGCCGGGGAGGAGTCGGCCAATCCCCAGCCCGGAGCCACGGGCGGCAGTGTCGATGAGCCGGACGCCCGGGCCTAGCGACCGCCTTCTCCTCCTACAGCTCAGCGACACCCACGTCGGCGCCGACTGGAGCGTGGGCGACCCGATCGCCGGTCTGCGCGCGACGGTGGCCGCGGTGCTGGCGCTGCCGCAGGCGCCGGACGCTGTGCTCGTGTCGGGAGATCTCGTGGAGAACAGGTCCGACGAGGAGTACGCGCTCGTCCTGGAGCTGCTCGCGCCGCTCGGCGCGCCGCTGCACGTCCTGCCGGGGAACCACGACGATCGCGGCGTGCTGCGGCGCCATTTCGACCTGCCGGGCGCCGGTGACGAACCCGTCCAGTACGCGGCGGACCTCGGGTCGCTGCGCCTCCTCGCCCTCGACAGCACGCGGCCCGGGGAGGACGCCGGCGCGCTCGACGCTCAGCGCGTGGACTGGCTCGATGCTGAGCTGGGCGCCCACCCGGACACCCCGACCCTGATCGCGATGCATCATCCCCCACTGCACACGGGGATCCCGGCCCTCGACGCCATGGGCCTGCCGGCCGCCGACCGGCGCGCGCTCGCCGGGGTCGTGACAGGGCACGGCCAGGTGAAACAGCTGGTGGCCGGCCATCTTCACCGCACGATGACGGGCGAGCTCGGCGGGCGGCCGGTGCTCGTGGCGCCCAGCACGTTCGCCCAGATGGAGCTCGACTTCGACATGGAGAGCCTCGACATGGTGGGCGGCGCCGCCGGGTTCGTGTTCCATGCGCTGCGTGACGGCGAGCTGATCTCGCACGTCCAGCCGGTGAGCTACTAGCGGGTCTTCACCGCTGTCCGTTTCGGAGGTGCTGGTCGAGGAAGCCGACGACGCGCTGCTCGTACTCACGGGGCCGTGCTTCGAGGGCCCCGACGTGACCAGCCCCGCGGACGCCCCAGATCGCCTTGGGTTCGCGGGCCGCGCGGTAGTAGGCGGTGTTGAAGCGGCGCTCCTCGCCCGCATCGACAGTAGGCGCGTAGATGAGGAACATCGCTCTGGGCGCGATCTGGTCCACCTGGTCGATCAGGTGGTCGGGCGGCGCGGCGTCAGAGAAGACGGCGGTGCCCGCGGTGATCACGGAGTTGATGACGACCGGTCCCCATGGGCTGCCCGGCACGCTCCGCAGCTCGCCGCCCGAGCGGGCGCTGGCGCCCTCCGAGACGACGGCCTTGAGGTCGTGGTTGTGCGCCGCGGCCTGCAGGAAGGTCTCCCCGCCGACCGACAGCCCGACGCCGCCGATGCGGCCGGGTTCGACGTCGGGCCGGCGCTTGAGGAAGTCCACGGCGGCGATCAGGTCGAGCTCGCCCTCGTCCCACGCGTACGGGTTGGGGTCGCCGTCGCTCTCACCCTCGCCGCGCCGGTCGAAGATCAGCACGCCGTACCCGTGGCGGGCCAGCATGCGGGCCGGGGCCTGGCTGCCCTTGCGGCCGAACGCGACGATCACCGCGGCGCCGTTCTTCGAGGGCACGTAGGTCCCCTCGAGCGTCAGGCCGTCGCTCGTATGCAGCTCCACGTCCTCCGCGGCGGCGCTGCCCAGGTCGATGGAGGCCACCGGCGGTCGCGCCGCGTGGGTGCCGACGTAGGCGTAGCCCAGCGGGAACACGACGAAGAGTGCGCCGAGCAGACTCGCGGCGGCGATCGCGGTCCGGCGCAGGATGCGGCGCGGCATGCTGCCCGCGCGCCGGCGGGTCGTCCACAGCGTGACCAGACCAAGCCCCAGCAGGGCCACGCCGGCGCCCAGGGCCACCAGCCCGGTGAAGTCGTCGCCCGAGGGGCCGACCTTCGTCGTGTAATGCACCGCCTCGATCCCGGTGGCGATCCCGAACACGCCGGTCAGCAGGGCGATCGCCGCCCGAGCTCCGCCCGGGACACGGGTGAACGCGGCCGCCGCCAGGCCCAGGACGGCCAGCGGCACGAAGCCGCTCACGAGATGGTCGCCGGCGGAGGTGCCGGGCTGGGGCTGAAAAAAGGAGTCGTCGGCCACGTGGAGAGCGATCAGGCCGGCCGCCACGTAGAAGATGGACCTGTTCGAAGGGGAGAGGGTCATGCTTCGATCCTGTCTCCGGAGGCCCGCCAGAACATCGGGGTAAATCCCTGAACCCGCGCCCTGAAACTTGGAGACCGCGCTTACTTGAGCTCGCGCCGCAGCCGGCGGACCATCGTGTCGTCGTCGGCGCCCGGATGGGCGAGGTCCTGGCGGACCGCCTCGACGATCGCGTCGTCCCACTCGTGGGTGCGCAGCACGAGATAGCGCAGATGCGACACGCGCATGTAGGCCTCGGTCTCCGTGCCGCTCCCGATCAGGTCGGCCTCTGTCAGCAGCTCGATGACCGGTTCGTACTCGTCCTTGAACCAGGAGAGGGCGACCTCGGCCCGGCTCAGCACCTCGCCGCGGTCCTGGATGGCGCGAAAGCCCCACGCCTCGATGGCCTCGGCCAGGGCCGCGTAGCGCCACTCGTCCGACAGGTTGATGCGAGCCCGCGCGTCCTGGGGCAGCGGCACGCGCTCGTAGAAGAGCCGCTCGTGGCTCTTCAGCGGCAGGTCCGACATCCGGATCTCGCGGTTGGCGCCCACCTGGGTGAGCACCTCGGTCACATACGCGTTGATGTCCTTGTGGCCGAGCGCCCGGGCCACCGACACGCGGTGGTGCCCGTCCTTGACGAAGTGCATGTCACCGATGCGGTACACGTCGATCGGCGGCATGCCCTCTCCCCGCCGCTGGGCCACGGCGATCCGCTCCCAGCGCGGCCGGACGCGCTGGGTGGTGGGGCGGAAGCGCCGGTCGAACTCGCGCGAGCGGTCGACGGTGCCGACGATCGAATCGAGCGTGATCACCTCTTGGCCGAGCCTGCGCTCGCCGATCTGACCGAGGGCCTGCACGACCTCCTCGAAGGGCAGGATGTGGTTCACGTCGCTGGGCTCGCCGCGGAGGCGCGCGCTCAGGCTGGCGAGGGCGCGCCGCCGCCGTGCGCGGTTGAAGTCGAACTGCGCGTCAGCGCTCGGAAGACCGGTGTCCCTGGCCATCCACCGAAGATACTGACCGGGCCTTAAACTGAGGTAATCGCGGTGTTCATGGGAGCAGCCGCACGGTGCGCTCGGAGCTGGCGGGGTTCGCGGCGGCGTCGGCCGCCACCCCGGTGACCCGGGCCCGCAGGCTTCGGCGCCGGGCCAGCTGCTTGCGCGCCGCACGCGGGAGCCGCAGGGTGAGCATGGCCCAGCCGCCCTCGGGATCCACCGCGCGGGCGCGCAGCGAGTAGCGCCGGCCGCCCGCCGACAACGTGGCGAAGGCGCCGGCCAGGCAGTCCTCACCGGGGCAGCGCACGCGGACCACGACGCCCGCCGTCCGCAGCGGCCGCTGTCGCGCGGCAACTCTCACCCGAATTGCCGGCGGGACGACATCTGTGCTCGCCGGTGCCGGGCAGCGAGTCCCGGCGAGCGCCACCGCCTCCTCGAGGTACTTCTGGTAGCCGGAGCGGTTCTCCGGGGCGGGCCGCTCCACGTCCGCGATCCAGATCCCGAAGGCCTCGGGATCGGCGGCCGGGTCGGGACGCCCCTCGGCCACCCGCTGCTGGCGCACGAGGGTGGCGCTGTCGAGGAACCAGCGCAGCTGCAGGTCCGGCTTCTTGGGAAAGCCCCGGTAGTCGCCGGCGTTCAGCGCCTGGCTCATGCCGAAGAAGCCGGCGTAGCTCTTCCCGCGCAGGTTGGTCAGGCCGCTCTCGGCGAGTCCAGCCATAACCGGGAGCTCCCAGGGCAGGCCCCGGGCCCCGGCGGCGCCCGCCATCCAGCGCGCAATCTGCGCCTTGGCCGCGCCGTCGCCCGGGTACACCGCCGGACAGGGATCGTCGAAGTCGGGCGCGGTCACACCGCCCTGGGCGAGGGCGGGCGGGGCGCAAGCGAGGGCAGCGGCGATGGCCGCTGAGAGGGAGAGTAGGCGACGCACGGCGGGCAATCCTGGCAGGCGCACGGTGGCGACGGTAGCTTCCCGCCGCAATGGCATCCGTGTTCGTCACCCGCTCGCTGCCCGGCGGGGCGCTCGACCGCCTTCGCTCGGAGCACGACGTCGACGTGTGGCCGGAGCGCCGGCCGCCGTCGGCCGAGGAGCTGCGCGCGGGCTCGGTGGAGGCCGAGGGCCTGCTCTCGCTGTTGACCGACCCGGTGGACGGCGAGCTGATTGCGGCCTGTCCCGATCTGCGGGCGATCTCGAACTACGCCGTGGGGGTCGACAACGTCGACCTGGCCGCGGCCACCGAGCGTCGCCTACCGGTGGGGAACACCCCGGGGGTGCTCACGGATTCGACCGCCGACCTGGCGCTGGCGCTGATGCTGGGGGCGGCCCGCCGCCTCGCGGAGGGCGAGGCCTACGTGCGCGCGGGCGAGTGGCGCAGCTGGGACCCGGAGCTGTTCCTCGGCTACGACCTCCACGCCGCCACCGTGGGCATCATCGGGCTGGGACGGATCGGTCAGGCGGTGGCGCGTCGCCTCGAGGGCTTCGGCTGTGAGGTCATCCACACGGGCCGCAGCGGCGGCGTGGCCCTGGACGAGCTGCTCGATCGCTCCGACTTCGTGACCCTTCACGCGCCACTCACGCCCGACACGCGCGGGTTGATCAGCCGCGAGGCCCTGCGACGTATGAAGCCCACCGCCTACCTCGTCAACACCGCCCGCGGGCCGATGGTCGACACCGATGCCCTGATCGATGCCCTCCGGGACGGCGAGATTGCGGGCGCCGCGCTCGACGTGACCGATCCCGAGCCGCTGCCCGCCGGCCATCCTCTGCTCGGCGTGCCGAACCTCCTGGTGATCCCCCACCTGGGCTCGGCCACGCACGCCACCCGCGAGCGCATGGCCGATATCGCGGTGGACAACCTGCTCGCCGGGCTGGCGGGAGAGCGGATGCCGCACTGCGCCAACCCGGAGGTGTACGAGGACTAGGCCCCAAGGACCTTGATGATCGTCCGCTTGGCCCGCCGGCCGTCGAACTCGCAGTAGAAGACCTGCTGCCACGGGCCGAGGTCCAGGCGCCCCTCGGTCACGGGCACGATCACCTGGTGGTGGACGAGGAGGTTCTTCAGGTGGGCGTCGCCGTTGTCCTCTCCGCCCGCGTGATGGCGATAGTCCCCGGGCTCCGGGAGCAACTCGCGAGCCACCTCGTTCGCCGGCTCCTTCCAGCTCGGCGGCGCGATCTTGTCGAGCCACTCGAGTGTGTCCTCGTGGAGGCCGGGCTCGTCGTCGTTGATCCAGACGGCGGCGGTGATGTGCATCGCCGCCACCAGCGCGAGGCCCTCGGCGATGCCGGCCTCGTCCACGGTGGCCTGAACGTCGTCGGTGATCCGGATCAGCTCGCGGCGCCGCTCGGTCTCGAAGGTCATGTACTTGGTCGTGGACTTCATTGCGCCATCATGCCGTCTCGATGGATCTCGGTCTCGTACGGCAGGCTGTGCCTGGTCACGGGCGGCACCCGCGGTATCGGCGGGGCCACGTCTCGCCTGTTGTCCGCCGAGGGCGCGCAGGTGCTCACCGTCGCCCGGGAGGGCGCCGACGTGGCGCTCGACGTGTCGGCCCCCGACGCCGGCGAGCGACTCCTGGCGGCGTGCCCGCAGGCGCCCTGGGCGCTGATCAATGGCGCCGGAACGAGCCGGGCGCGCTCACTCGAGGAGCTCACCGACGCCGACTGGGACGAGCAGTGGGCCCTGCACGTGATGGCGCCGTTGCGTCTCACCGCCGCTCTGGCGCCCGCCATGGCCGCCGCGGGCGGCGGGCGGATCGTGAACGTCACCTCGTCGTCGGGAAAGCGGCCGTCGCAGACGCTCGACGCCGCCTACTCGGTCACCAAGGCTGCGCAGCTGTCGCTGTCGCGGGTGCTGGCCGAGCGCTGGGGCGCCGACAACGTTCTGGTCAACTCGATTGCTCCGGGCCCAACGGAGACTCCCCTGTGGACTGCGGAGGGCGGCCTGGCCGACCAGGTGGCCCGCCAGAGCGGGCGCTCGCGCGACGAGGTGCTCGCGTCCACGCACGCCAAGGCCCTAACCGGCCGGATGAGCAGTGAGGACGAGATCGCCGCCGTGATCGCCTTTCTCTGCTCGGGGCTCGCCTCCAACGTGGCGGGGGCCGCCTGGACCGCCGACGGCGGGTCCACGCCCTCGATCTTCTGAGTCGTCCCCGGGGCCGCCTATCCTCGGCGCCCGGTGTCCGCCGTGCCCTACACGATTCGCCGCTCCGACCGCGCCCGCCGGGCCCGCATCATGGTCGGCGGCGACGGGGTGGAGGTGGTGCTCCCCCGGCGCTTCCCGCTGTCAGAGGTGGAGGGCTTCGTGGAGGAGAAGCGTCCCTGGATCGAGCGCACGCTGCGCCGAATTCGCGAGTCGGAGAACGAGTTTCCGCTCGTCCGGCTCGAGCAGGGCGAGGAGGTCCCCTATCTGGGCGAACGGCTCGTGCTCCGGATGCGCGAGGAGCGGGACCGAAGCCGCGCCCACGTGGCCCGGCGCGGCGACGCGCTCGAGCTGAGGCTGCCGCCCGGCGCCGACGCGGCCGTCGCGCTCGAGGCTTGGTTTCGCCGCCGGGCGCGCGCGGAGATCGCCCCCCGGCTCGACGCCGCGGTGACCCGGGCCGGAACGGCGTACGCGAGCCTCCAGATCCGCAGCCAGCGCACCCGCTGGGCCAGCTGTTCGTCGTCGGGAGCGATGAGCTTCAACTGGCGCCTCCTGCTCGCGCCGGCCGAGATCCTCGACTACGTGGTCGAGCACGAGGTGGCCCACCTCGAGATTCACGATCACTCGGATCGCTTCTGGAGGCTGCTGGCGTCGCGCAGCCCGGACTGGCGAGAGCACGAGCGCTGGCTGCGCCGCCACGGCCACGCGCTGCGCTTCTAGCCCTACTCCCAGCGAAAGAAGCGCACGGCGAGCACGAGACCCGCCACCGCCCACACACCGAGCACGGCTGCGGCCGTCCAGACCTCGCCCGAACCGCCCACGATCGCCTCCGACAGCCCGTCGATCAGGTGGGTCAGGGGGAAGACCTCGGCGACCACCTTGAGCGCCTCGGGCAGGTCGTCGGTGGAGTAGAAGACCCCGGAGATGAAGATCAGTGGGAGGAAGACCGCGTTGGTGTAGGCCGGGGCGGCGTCCTCGTTGGGGATGGCGTGGGAGAAGGCGACGCCGAGGGCCGCGAAGCAGACCACCCCGAGCGCCGTGAAGAGCACGAGCAGCCCGGGCTCGGCAGGCCACTCGACGCCGTACACGAAGTGGCCCACCGCCACCACCATGATCACCTGCAGGAAGGCGTTGAGCGTGACGGAGCCCATGAGCCCGCCGAGGTAGGCGCCGGCCGGGATCGGCGTGCCGCGCACCCGCTTGAGCACGCCGTCCTCGCGCAGGACGGTGATGTTGAAGGACAGCGCGGTGAAGGTGGTGGCCAGCACGCCCATGCCGGCGATGCCGGGGATGAGCGTGTTCAGGCCGTCGTCGTCGACCCCGAACGCGGTGGCGGTGAGCACGAGCAGCAGCAGCGGCAGGAGGAAGTTGAAGAAGGCCGCGCTCGGGTTGCGCCAGAACATCTTGCGCTCGAAGCGAAACTGCTCCCAGGCGAGGGCCATCGAGGTCATCGCGAGTCGTCCTCGCGGGTCAGCTCCAGATAGACCTCCTCCAGCGTTGGCCTGGCAACCTCGAGGCCGTGCAGTTGCTCACCGCGGGCCAGGGCGTCGCCGGTCAGGCGATGAAGGAGGTCCGTGGGGTCCTCGGTCTGGTGCTCCACACGGCGCCCCTCGGTCAGGTAGGAGACGCGGTAGCGCGAGCTGCCGGGGCCGAGCTCCGCGGGCGGACCCTCGGCCACGATGCGGCCGTCCTTGATGATCGCCACCCGGTCGGCCAGCTCCTGGGCCTCGTCGAGGTAGTGGGTGGTGAGCAGAACGGTCTTGTCCAGGTCGCGCAGCCGTCGCACCACGTCCCAGGCGATGCGGCGGGCGGCGGGATCGAAGCCCGTGGTGGGCTCGTCGAGGAACACGAGCTCGGGATCGCCGACCAGCGCGAGCGCGAGGTCGAGCCGCCGCTGCTGGCCCCCGGAGAGCTTCTTGGTCGGCTCGTCCGCCTTCTCCTCCAGGCCGACCAGCGCGATCGTCTCGCGCACGTCGCGGGGGGCGGGGTAGGACTTGCCGAAGTGCTCGACGGCTTCGCGCACCGTCGCCCGCTTGTAGAAGCCGCAGCTCTGGAGGACGATGCCGACTCGTTCCTGATGGCGGCGGTCCCGTTCCGCCGGGTCCTGGCCCAGCACGCGCACGTCGCCGCCCGAACGGGCGCGATAGCCCTCCAGGATCTCGACCGTGGTCGTCTTGCCCGCGCCGTTGGGTCCGAGCAGGCCGAACACCTCGCCTGTGCCGACCTCGAAGGACACGCCGCGCACGGCCTCGACGGGACCGTACGACTTGTGCAGATCCGAGACCTCGATGGCGGGTGCGGCCACGGCCGAGAGTCTCGCAGGGGTGCGTCAGGCGCCCGCGCCAGCACCGCCGCGGCCCTCGCCGCCGGCGAAGCGGGCCGCACCGCGCCAGGCGGTCTCGAGCGTGGGCCGGCCGTTGCGGGCCTCGAGGGCGAGGCCCTCGGTGAAGGTCAGACCCACTCCCTCGATTGCCGCGCGGCGGTCGGCGAGCATCGTGTCCTGGGGAAAGCCGGCCAGGGCCTCGGCGATCTCGAGCGAGCGCTCCAGGTGGCGTCCGGCCGGGACGATCTCCGTCAGCAGCCCCATGGCCAGGCACTCCTCGGCGTCGGCGATGCGGCCGGTGAGGATGAGGTCGAGGGCTCGGCCCAGCCCGACTATCCGCGGAAGCCGCTGCGTCCCGCCGTCGATCAGCGGGACCCCCCAGCGACGCTCGGGGAAGCCGAGCCGTGACTCCCCGGTGGCGATCCTGAGGTCGCACCACAGCGCGAGCTCGAGGCCTCCCGCCAGGCACCAGCCCGAGATGGCGGCGATGGTGGGCTTGGACGAGATCACGCGGCTCATCCCGAGCGGTCCTCGCGGATCGTCGAGGCGGGGCCCGAAGCTCTCGATGGCCTTCAGGTCGGCTCCCGCGCAGAAGGCCACCTCCCCGGCGCCGGTGAAGATCAACACCCGGGCCTCGTCGTCACCCTCGAAGCGCTCGTAGGCCTCCCCGAGCAGTTGCGCCGTGGGCCCGTCGATCGCGTTGCGCCGATCCTGGCGGTCGATCGTCACCAGCGCGGCCGCGCCGCGTCGCTCGTAGGTCACGGGCTCCACGCGGCAACCCTCTCATTTCTCAGACTGTTCACACCTCCAGGTGAGGGTGTCGACAGTATGGGCGCTGCAGATCCCTCCTCGCTCGTGGCCCCGGTCCCCGCCGGGGCCACGGCTTTTTAAGGGAGCTCTACGCGAGGAGCGCAGCCCGAGCGCTGGTCGGGCGAGCACCGCAGCGTCGTCGATCTACGCGAGGAGCGCAGCCCGAGCGCTGGTCGGGCGAGCACCGCAGCGTCGTCGATCTCCTACCAGCCGACGCGCTTGCGCAGCTCCACGGCCTTGCGGGCCTCTTTGCGCCGCTCGAGCCGGGCCTGGATGACCGACATGACGAGCACGAAGACGGCGAAGAAGAGCACCACGCCGAGGGAGGCGAAGGTGATGATGCGGTCGTCGGTCTCGCCCACGAGGCCCTCGCCGTTGTCGCCGGCAAACGCGGGTGCCGCCAGCACGAGCGAGGTCACCAGCACGAGGAGGGGGACGAGGCGTCGCATCGGCCCCTAACGATACTCAGGTCACTAGGGTTGCGCGGCTGTGTCGCTCCTCGAGGCCATCGTCCTCGGGATCGCCCAGGGCCTGACGGAGTTCCTGCCGATCTCGAGCACCGGACACCTGCGGATCATTCCTGCCTTCGCCGGCTGGGAGGACCCCGGTGCCGCCTTCACGGCGGTGACCCAGCTCGGAACCATGGCGGCGGTTCTCCTGTACTTCCGCAAGGACCTCGCCCGCATCGTGCAGGCGTGGCTGCGCTCGCTGCGCGATCCGTCGGTTCGGGGCACGCTCGACGCCCGCCTCGGCTGGTACATCCTGCTGGGCACGATTCCGATCGGGATCTTCGGGCTCTTGTTCAAGGATCAGATCGAGACCGGCGCACGCGACCTGTACCTGATCGGCGTCGCGTTGATCGTGCTGGGACTGGTTCTCCTGGCGGCTGACCAGTTGAGCAAGCGCACCCGGGTGATCGAGTCGATCAAGGCCCGCGACGGCCTGGTCATGGGCCTGGCCCAGGCGCTGGCGCTGATACCGGGCGTATCGCGCTCGGGCTCGACCATCACCGCGGGACTCTTCCTCGGCTTCGACCGCACCGCGGCCGCGCGCTTCTCCTTTCTTCTCTCGATCCCGGCCGTCGTGCTGAGCGGGCTGCTCGAGCTGACCTCGATCGCGAGCGGGGAGGAGGGGGAGCAGGTGGGGACCGCCGAGCTGATCGTGGCCACCGTGCTGGCCTTCATCACCGGCTATCTCTCCATCGCCTTCCTGCTGCGCTGGCTCACCAGCCACTCGATGACGATCTTCGTCGTCTACCGGGTGGCGCTGGGTGCGCTGGTGCTGGTGCTGGTCGGGTCGGGCGCAATCGAGTAGCTCGGGCGGATCTCACCCAGATAGCCTTCGGGGCGTGCAGTTCGCTTGGAAGTTCGGCGTCGTCATGCTCATCGCGCTCGCGTTCACGGTGCTGCCCGGAGGCGGCAACGCGCTCGACGTGGTGCTCACGCTGCTGACGGTCACGTTCTTCGCCGCGATCGCCTTTCTCGTCTACCGGCTGTATCGCCAGTACAACTTCGACCTGGACGCGCTCGCACCCAACCTGCGGTTCGCGCTGTACGGCTCGCTGGCGCTCGCAGTGCTGACCTTCACCGCCACCAACCGGCTCTTCGACGCGGGCGGCGGCGGTGTGCTCCTCTGGTTCGGGCTGCTCGCCCTGGCCTCGTACGGCCTGTTCTGGACCTGGACGCGCTACCGGCGTTACGACTGACCGGGCCGGTCGCTCTTTTCACTCGGGCGTGAGCGAAACGTAACTCGCGGGTGTTGTTCGGTCACCCGCAACCCGCCAGCGTGTGCGAGGTGACCGGGAAGGGGTCGGAAAGAGGGCAGGCCAGCGTCGAGACCGTGGCCGTGCTGCCATTCGTGATCCTGGCGGCGCTGGCCGTGTGGCAGATGGCGCTGGCCGGCCACACGCTCTGGCTCGCGGCGGGCGCGGCCCGGGTCGCCGCGCGGGCCGACACCGTCGGAGCCGATCCCAAAGGGGCGGCCCGCAGCGCGTTGCCAGCCTCGATGGAGCGAGGCCTGTCGGTGCGACGGAGGGGGGAAGGTGGGATCCGCGTGGAGGTAAGGGTTCCGTTGCTCCTCCGTCGCTGGAGCTCGCCGGTCGAGGTGTCCGCGTCCTCTTCGATGGGGATGGAGCGGTGACCCGGCTCGAGCGCAGGTGGGCCGGGAGGGTGGACGAGCGCGGTCAGGCCAGCGTCGAGCTGCTCGGCCTGCTTCCCCTGCTGATCGTCCTCGGCCTGGCCGTCCTGCAACTGTTGGCCGTCGGCTACGCGAGCGTGCTCGCGGGAAGTGCCTCGGAGGCGGGCGCCCTCGCTCTGGCCGCGGGCGGAGACGCAAGAGCGGGGGTGCGGGAGGCGCTGCCCGGCTGGTCGCGGAGCAGGGCCAGTGTCGAGATCGCGGCGGGCGAGGTAAAGGTTCGGTTGCGACCGCCGTCGCCCCTGCGCGCGCTGTCCGAACGCCTGGAGGTCTCGGCCCGCGCCGCGGTGGAGGCGCCGTGACCGGGCCGGCGCCGGACTCGCACCGGGGCGGCTTGATGGCCGGCGTGCTGGCCGGCGCGGAGGGCTTCTTACTCAAGCCGGTCGAGCCGGCTGGCGCCCATCTGCCCGCGGCCTCGCAGGCCACCCGCCCGGTGATCGCCGTGTACGGGCTGAGGCGGGGGTGCGGCACCACGTTCGTCGCGTGTGCCCTGGCCACCGAGCTCGCTTCGCGCGACGGAGCGGGCGCGGCTGCGGTGATGTGCGAAGCCCGGGCCTCGGCGATTCCGCTGGCCACACACGACGCGTCCCGATTGGCGAAAGCCTTCGAGGAGCTGCCGGGCGCGGTCACGCGCGCTGTGGGCCGGCTCGCGCTGGTCGACTCGGCGGATCCCCTCGCCGTGGCCGAGAGCGCCCGCCATCTGGCCCCGCTCGTGGTGGACGCGGGCG
Source organism: uncultured Thermoleophilaceae bacterium (assembly GCA_963808545.1). Lineage (GTDB taxonomy): Bacteria > Actinomycetota > Thermoleophilia > Solirubrobacterales > Thermoleophilaceae > JACVRW01. Next base: position 135,181 of record CAWEGB010000010.1, read on the forward strand.
CTTCGGCCCTCGGCGGCGTCCCGGCCGCTCTGGCCGACCTGAGCGTCGTCGTCACCGTCCCGGCGATCGAGCCGGCGCTGGCGCTGGTGGCCGTCGAATGCCTCGAACGTGTGGGCCCCAGGCCGGTCGTGGTCATCAACCGCGGCGACCGGCCCGGCCGTGATCCGGTCTCGGACGAGGATGAGCCGGGCCGCCCGGCTCTCGGCTCGGGCCTGCGTGATCACCTGTTCGTACTCCCGGATTCGCGTCTCGGCGCGCAGCTGGCTCTCGGCGGTCGCGAGCCGCGCGGGGAGCTCGGCCGGGCGGTGGCCGCTCTGGCGGACCGTTGCGAGGCGATCAACGAGAGAGGAGGGCCGGCCTAGAGACTGCGGCCCGGCGCGGCGCCGCTGGCGCCAGGCGCGGCGCCGCCGGTAGCGTCGCTGCGGTGCGCGGCGTGTTCACTCCTGCTCATCGCGGCGGCCACGGGTCACCGCTGGTGTGCCTCCACGGCTTCGCCGACACGTGGCGCACCTGGGAGCTCGTGCTCCCGGCACTCGAGCGCCGGCACGACGTCCTCGCGCCCACGCTGGCCGGACACGCCGGCGGTCCGCCGATCCGCCCGGAGCTGAGCGGGGGTGGACTCACCGACGCGGCCGAGACAGCGATGGATGAGGCCGGCTTCAGCACCGCCCACGTGGTCGGCAACTCGCTCGGAGGCTGGGTCGCGCTCCAGCTCGCCGCGCGCGGCCGGGCCGAGTCCGTGGTGGCGCTGGCCCCGGCGGGCGGGTGGGCGCCGGGCGACCGGTCGTACAGGTCCACGCTGCGCCTCCAGTCGGTCATGCACACCCTGCAACAGGAAGCCGCCCCGCACGCGGAGGCGATCCTGTCCACCGTGGAGGGCCGGCGCCGCGCGACGCGGCTCATCACCGCGAACTTCGAGCACCTGCCCGTCGAGCTGCTCGTCCACCAGCTGCGCGGCGCGGCGAGCTGCGACGTCCGCCCCCTGGTCGACCAAGCACTCCGCGAGGGCTGGAGCCTCGACGCCGAGCTGATCGAGTGCCCGGTACGGATCGTGTGGGGAACCGCCGATCAGCTGCTGGCGTGGCCCGCCGCCGCCGCGCGCTATCGCACCGACTGGCTGCCCAACGCCGATTGGGTCGAGCTCGACGGAATCGGCCACTGCCCGCAGCTCGACACCCCCCTCGAGACGGCCGAGCTGATCCTGGGGTGGACCTCAGCCTGAGCCGAGCGCCTCCTTGCGGCCGGTTCGCTAGCCCTGCGGAGGAACGAGGCGCAGTCGCGCCGTCCGTCGCGGAGGCCCCGAACGCTGCGGCACAGCGCGGCGGCCTGTCGCCGTCGCTGCCCTCCTGGTGGCGCGATCAGCCTGCTCCTGCAGTCGCTCCGCCTGCCTCACGTAGAACTCCGCTGCGTCGCGATGGGCCCGGGCAACGCCTTCCAGGCTCTCGGCGATGTCGGGCCGCGTCTCCCGCTGCGCAGCCAGCCCGCTTCGGTCGGCACGCTGCCGTTCCGTCGCGGCCCGGCGGCGAACCAGCTCCGCCAAGCGTCCCCGTTGGCCCGATTCAGGCCAGTCCGCCATAGCTGGGGGATTCCCTGGATCGCCTCGGGCTACACCCGCAAAGCACGCAAACAGCTAGCTTCGCGCCCCGTGCAGCTGGGCTCTCTCAATGGCCGCCGACGCCATCTGGGCGAGATGCACGAGAGCGGCCTCGTCGTCCGCGCTGAAGCTGCCGTCCAGCTTGTCGAAGAGCTGGATTGCGCCCAGCTCTCCGCCGTCGAACGTCGTCAGCGAGGCGGCGAGCCACCCCCTCGCTGCCGGATCGCCGCTCGCCGACGCGAACGACGACAGCCGGCGCAGTTGCTCGCCCTCGGCCCTCATCGACCCGCCGTTCAGGCGGACCTGCCTGTAGACGGCGAACAGGTCGAGCCACTGAACGACCTTCGCCCATCGCCTTTCGTCCCGCACGCACGCGACCGCCTCGGCGATGCGCGGCCGGCCGTCCCCCGCGACCGTCGCGACGCAGCACTCCGCGTCCAGCAATTCCCCCGCCTGCTCCACGAGGAGCGTCAGCATCTCGGGCAGGGAGTCGGCGGTGCCCAGCCCCAGCGAGGCGTCCGTGAGGAAGGTCGACAGCTGGCGTGAGATCGCAGTCTGCCTGCGCTCGGTCTCAGCGGCCTCCCGTGCCTCGCCGACGCTGCGCTGCACCATCTCGAAGGCGCCCAGGCTCTCGAGCAGGAAGCTCCCCGCGCTTCGCAGCAGCTGCGCGATGTCCTCCGCTTCCGGAGCTCGCTCCACTACCGCGAGCAGGGCCTCCTGGTGGGCCACGGCCAGGTCGAGCACGCTCAGCTGCCGGCTGACCGCGTCGCGGCCGAGCTCATACGCCTCCCCGAGCGACTGCTCGGTGGGCTCGGCCAGATGATCCTTGAGAGCCGACGCGTAGGCGGCTCGGATCGGTCTCGGCCCGTTCCCGACCCGCGCCGTCACCGTCCCACTCCGAGGTATCGGACGGCGACCACGAGCGCGTCGTCTGCGGGCCGCCGGTGCGCGTCGAGGATGCGCTCGGTGATCGCCCGGGCGGAGCCAGAGACGTCCGGCGAGTCCGCAAAGGCGGCTTCGATGCCGTCGGTGGCCAGTACGAGCACGTCGCCTGGCCGCAGATCGAGCGTTGCGGTCCTCACGGTGGGTAGATCATGCCCGGCGACGCCACGTTCAAGCGCGAGGGAATCCTTGGGCCGTGTGGCCGTCGGATCGGCGCTCAGCACGCGACCCTCCACCGTTCCCACACCAAGCCAGGACATCCTCCGCTCGAGGATGGAGATGAAGGCCAGACTGATCGCCGCTCCACGAGTGTCCCGCAGAGCGGTATGGCAACGCTCGATCAGCAGGGCGAGGTCTCCGTTCGCGCAGTCGCGCACCACCTCGGCCGCCGTCGCGGCGGCGCGGGCGGCCTCGGCGCCGTGCCCCAAGCCGTCGAGCGCCGCCACCAGCGCGCCGTCCGGAAGCATGCTCACCACCGCGAGATCACCGCTGGTGGTCTCGCCACCTCGCGCGCTCCCTGCCGTCGCCCACTCGAGCGGCCTGCCGGACGCTCGCTCAGGTCCGGCGGCGGCGCTGCTCGCGCATGCGCTCGACCTCGTCACGGGGCCTCCATTTGCTCATGGTCACGGTCGTTCCGCTGTCGGGGTCGGAGCGGATGTCGAATTCGTCCATCAGGCGTCGCGCTCCGGCCAGGCCGAGCCCCAAACCGCCTCGCCCGCTGTATCCGCCGCGCAGCGCCGCCTCGAGGTCGCGGATTCCCGCTCCCTCGTCACGGGCGATCACCACCATCCCGTAGCGGTCGGTCTCCTGTACCGGCCGCAGGATGATCTCGCCCTCACCCACGTGCACGATTATGTTGCGCCCCACTTCCGAGATCGCGGTGGCGATCAGCGTGGGGTCGGGCCGGGGGAAGCCGAGCCGCTCGGCCATGGCGCGCGCCTCGGCTCGAGCGGTCACCAGGTCGACGTCGGCGCCGAGCGCGACGCGGACCTCATCGTCCATCCTCGACGTCCTCCCCCGTGATCCGGTCGAGCAGCTCCCGTGCCTCGTCCAGGTCGAGGGCCACCCTCAGTTCCTCGAGGTTGAGGCGGAACTGGACCATGGCGATGGCCACGTCCGCGCGTATGCCGACGATGACGGTCTCGGCCCCTCGCAAGCGCGCCGTCTGGACGATCGAGCGCAGCGCGCGCGCGACGAACGAGTCGATCACGTCGAGAGCGGCGACGTCGATCACGATCCCGCGGGCGCGGATGCGGCCCACACGCTCCGAGAGATCGTTGCGCAGAGCGAGCACCTCGCTGTCGGACAGGTCCGACTGGATCGAGGCGATCAGGTAATCGCCCTGCCGAAGAATCGCTACCGCCATCGGCTGTCTCGGAGCTAGTCCTCGAGCTCGTCGACCGGCTCTGCCGAGATATCCCGGTAGCCGGCCAACCGCTCCGCCTCCTCGAGGCCGCCCTGGAGGTCACCGACCGTCTTCATCATGCCTAGATCCACCTCGAGGTCCACGAGCGTCTGGGCGATCTCGGAGGACAGGCCCGTGAGGATGGTGCTGGCACCCATGAGCCGCGACGCCTCGACGGTCTGCACGAGGTGGTTGGCCACTGTGCGATCGATGGTGGCCACTCCGGTGATGTCGATCACCACCACCTTCGCCCGGTTCTCCTGAATGGCCCCGAGGAGCTGCTCGGTCAGCTGGCGCGCGCGCGAAGAGTCGAGCACGCCGATGATCGGCAGGATCAGCAGGCGCTCGCGCAGTTGCAGGACCGGCGTGGACAGCTCGCGCAGCGACTCCTGCTGCTCGCTGATCACCCGCTCCCGCTCCTCCACGAAGCTCACCCCGACCGTCACGGCGATCCGGTTGGCCGCAGGCTCGTACTCGTCCAGGATGCGATTGAGAAGCTCGAGATCGTCCTGATACTTGGTGAACAGCGCACGCGCGAGCACGTCCCTGAGGAGGAGCACGATGCCGAGGACCTCGTGCGTCTCGACCCCGCGGGGGATGATCCTCTCCGACAGCTCGCGAGCGTAGGTGCGAAGCGCCTCGATGCTCCCGGTCTCCAGGGCGTCCACGTAGTTGTCGTAAACCGCGGTGGCCTCGGAGAAGATCTCCTCGTCCGACATCACCCCGAGGAGCTCCGCTTGGCTGATGCGCCGAGCCCACTCCTCGCGCAGCTCCGTGCGGTTGTCGCGCAGGTGAGCCACCAGCTCGCGCAGGAGATCGCTCGCTTCGTCGTCATCCGCGCGCTCCGCCGGCTGATCCTCTGCGCCTTCGTCCTGCTGCTGTTCCTCTTCCGTGTCCGCGCGTTCGGTGTCGCTGTCCATCTCTTCCTCCTTGTGTGGCTGGTTGGTGGTCTCAGTCACAAGGAGCGGGGACCGCGGGCGCGGGCACCGTCGAGGAAGAGGCCGGTGATGGTGGCGATGGTGTCCTCCCGGCCGAGCGGCCGGGTCGACAGGAGCATCCCGGTGATCGATCCGACCAGAGACTCGGTCAGCCGGGCGCCACTGATGTCGTCGCGGATCTCGCCCGAGGCCTGACCACGCTCGAGCAGACGACTGAGCGGCTGGATGAGCGTGCGCTCGAACCGCTCGGGGTCGGCCCTCACCCGCTGGCGAGCGAGCAGGACGAAGGAGTCGCCCACGTCGACCAGGGCGCGCACGGCTCGGGCGACACCCTCTTCGGGTGCCACCTCGTCGATCCGCGCCGAAGCCAGTCGCTCCTCGGCATCGCTCAGCGCGGCTTGGGTGAGCTCGTCGAGCAGCGCCTGGCGGTTGGGGAAGTAGCGGTAGACCGTGGCCCGGGCCACTCCGGCCGCGGCGGCCACGTCGTTCATGCTCGCCTGCTCGCCGTCCATGGCGAAAACCCGCGCCGCGCCGTCGAGGATCGCCGCAGCCACCCTCAACTGCAGTCCCTGTCTTCGTGCGACCTCCGACATTCTCGTCTCCCCGCCAGTCTGCGCTTTCGCTTGACGAGACACTAGTGTCTCAGCTAGACTCACGATTGTCCAACGTTGTCACTGGAGGTTATTGAAAGATGTCGTTGTCAGAGCGAACTCGGACCGGCCTGCGCGAAATGCCGTCCAACGCCGCGTGGCTCATGTCCAAAGCTCTCAAGCCGACGGAGGAGATTGGCCAGGAGGCCGAGTCGGCGACCGCCCGGGTGCGAGACCGCGGCCGGAGGCTGAAGGCCGCCGTGATCGACGCCGCGCCCGGCGACAGCAACTCCATCGAGATCCGGGTGGAACGCGCCCGCGACGCCGCGGAGCGCGCTCGTGAGGCCGAGGACCGCGCGGTGGAGGCCGCCGAGGAGGCCAGGCAGCGCGCCGAGCACGCGGAGAAGGTGCGCGAGCAGGGCGAGGCTCACCTGAAGGAGGTCGACCGAGACACCGATAAGCAGGTCAAGCAGCGGGTGGCCGAGGCCCAGAAGGCTGCCGACGAGGCGGTGAAGCGAGAGCGCAGCGCGGCCGAGGCCGACGCCGAGGAGCAGCAGCAGGAGGCCCGCGCCGAGGTCGAAGAGGACATCGACGAGGCCGAGCGTGAAGCCGACGAGTCCCAGGAGCAGGCCGAGGAGCTCTTGGAGGAGGCCGCGGAGAGGCTGGCGGAAGCCAGGCGGCTGGCGGACGAGAGCGTCAAGGCGGCCCGTGCCGCAGCGGAGCAGGCGCAGCGCCAGGCGCAGGAGCTGGCCGAGGAGGCCGAGCAGCAGGCCGGCGCGGCCGAGGCGCAGGTGGCTGCAGCCGAGCGGCTTCAGGAGAAGCCGAAGGCGACGGCAAAGCACGCGGCACGCGAGGTCGGGCGCAAGGCCAACAACGGTGGCCTCGACTCGTACAACAAGCCCGAGCTCGTGGACCTGGCGGCCTCGATCGGGATCGAAGGACGGACGACCATGACCAAGGGCGAGCTGGTGAACGCCATCGCGAAGGCATCGCGCAGCTCACGCTGAGCGGAGGACGACCGAAATGAGAGCACCCCAAGTGAGACCCTTCAAGAAGAAGAACCAGTTCCAGCAGCTGCTGGACAGCCTCAACGACACCGTCGAGCTGCCGAAAGGACGATCGGGCAAGGCGACGAAGACGGGCCTGATCGCCGCCGGCAGCCTGGCGGGCCTTACGGCGGCGAGCGCGGCCATCTCCTCGCTCAGGCGTAGCCGGGGCGACGGAGACGGTTCGTAGCGCGCTGCCGCAGTGGCGTTCTTCAGCAAGCAGCCCGGCAGGCGCGCGCAGGTGCGGTTCATGCCGGGCTGCCTGCTGATGTCCCTTCTGATCTCGGTCGTGCTGACCGTTCTGATCAACCTGCTCATCCGGGTGCTGTGAGGTACCCGCCGGGCGGCGAGATTCTCAGGCCTCGCCGCGGCCCTCGGGGGTGTAGCTGCTCCACACCGTCGAAGCGAAGGCACCGAGGTCGGGGCCGCTGTGGACCTCGACGGCGACGACCCATTTGACCCACTGGAAGCCGCGGTGGCCGGGCGCCACCAGCCGGACCGGTGCGCCGTGCCCGTGCGAGATCGGCTCGCCGGCGACCCGGGTGGCGAGCAGCATCGAATGTGCGTCCTCCATCTCGAAGCTGTAGCGGTAACCGGTGTGGGAGATCACCCGGACGTGGCTGGCGTCGCGGCTCGGACGCGCGCGATCGAACAGCTGGTGCATCCGCACTCCGCTCCAATGCTGCTCTGACACGAATCCGCCGGTGCAGTCGAGGACCGCCGTCAGATCGTCTCCCGCGTCGAGGTCGGCGATGGTCAGGGCCAGTGGTCTCGCCACTTCGCCGTCGACGCGCACCACGTGTTCGGATGCTGGAAGCAGCCGCGGCGAGTCGGCGATCCAGGAGGTGGTGGGGAACTCGTTTCCCTCGAAGGAGTCCGCCTCATAGGAGCCGGTGAATCGCCGGGCCGCGCCGCGGAGGCCCGCGAGGTCGAAGAGCGGTCCCTGAAACCACCAGGCCAGCAGCGCGCCGCCGGCGACCCCGCCGGTGAGCAGGAACTGGCGTCGGCTCGCGAGGTCCGTGCGCCGAGGCCTGCGCGCGCGGAGCAGGGCATGGCCGAGCACGGCGAGGGCGAGCACCGTCCCGGTGACGAAGTGGAGGTTCAGCAGGTTGTAGCCCGCTACGCGCCAGGAGAGGCCGAGCCCGGCGGACCACAGCCACCCCGACGCCAGTGTCGCGCCCACGAGAAGCAGGGCCAGGACGCCGACCCGGGCCCGCCGATCCCAGGTCGACGGGTGCCGGAGCCTCTTCCCGACGCGACGGAGCTTCCAGCCGAGCACCGCTGACAGCGCAAAGCCGGCGGATCCATGGACGGTGAACACCCACGCGTCGCCGACTCCGCCGGCGAAGGCCGTTGCGACGCCCGTGAGAGCGAGCAGCGTGACCAACAGGGCGAGGCTCCAGTCCGTCCCACGCGCACTCACTGAAGCCAGCCTAGGGAGCGAGGCTCGGCTCGCCCGCCGAGTGGCGCTGCGCCACGTTTCCGATTCATCCTCGGACAGACTGGGCACATTGAGGTGGTGCTAGCGCGGAGGTGCGAATTCTGCTCTTGATGTGGTTGGGAGGCTGCGCGCTGGCCGGCCTGTTCGGCGCTTTCCTGTCGCAGGCGGGCGGGCCCTGGCTGCTCGGCATCGCCGCCATCGTGGGGGCGCAGGGCGCGATGATGGTCGGGCGGGCAGCGCGACTGCCGTCGTGGGCCGCCTGGCCTCTGGTCGTCGGCTCGGTGGCTGTTGGTGCACTGGGCTTCCGGGGAGCGGAGATCGCCCTGTATCTCGGCCTCGTCGCACTGTTGCTCCTGCTCACGGCCAGGTTCGCCGATCTGGTCATCGGCCTTTCCGCGTTCTGTCTGCCGGCGAGTGGTCCGGGGCTCCGCAACCCGGGCACGATGACGCTCACCGATCCGGTGGCCCGCGAGTTTGCCCACGCTCGCCGCGAGGCATCCGAACTGTCGGTGGCCAGTCTCTCCGTGCCGGCGGAGCGCGGGACGACGCGACGCCTGGCCGGCATCGCCCGTGAGCTGGTGCCGGGCCTGCGCAGAAGCGACGTGATCGTCAGAGCCGTGACCGACCGGCTGGTGGTGGTGTTACCGCGGGCCGACACCGATGTCGCCAAAGCCGTGATCACCCGCGCGCTGGCCCACGGCGACCCCGACGTGCTGGTGGGCATCGCGACCTTCCCCGAGGACGCCCTGACCTGGGCGGGGCTCAAGGACGTCGCGCGAGAGCGCGAGGCGCCGTGGCTCGATGCCGGCGGCCCGGGGCCCGGCCCACCGGCGCCGGTCGGTACCGCCCCGAACGAGGAGCCGTCGACCGATGAAGGCGATCGGCCTCCCGTGCTGTTCGAGGTCCGCGTCCCCGGCCGCCATCTGCGCCGGGCAATCGATCTGCTCGTCCTGGCGCTCGCCGCTCCCGTGGTCCTGCCGCTCATTGCGCTGATGGCTGCGGCGGTGAAGCTCGACTCGCCCGGCCCCGCGTTCGTCCGGATCGTGCGGGTGGGACAGGACGGCGAGCCCTTCGAGCTGCTCAAGCTGCGCACCATGACGGCCGACGCCGAGGCCAGGAAGGAGTCCTTGCGTCACCTCAACACCCTTCCCTGGCCGGACTTCAAGATCGCCAACGATCCGCGCACCACGAGGGTGGGACGCTGGCTGCGGCCGCGCTCGCTGGACGAGCTTCCACAGCTCCTCAACGTCCTGCGTGGCGAGATGACGCTGGTCGGACCGCGGCCGTGCTCGGTGCGGCTGGTCGACTACGAGCCGTGGCAGGGTGAGCGCCTCGAGGTGACGCCGGGCCTGGCGGGGAGCTGGCAGGCCGAGGGCCGCGGCTCTGCGGATTTCGCGACCCGTTGCCGGCTCGACATTCGCCAGGCCCAGGGAGGGTCGATTCGGGTGAACCTGATGCTCGTCATCGCCACGCTTCGCTCGGTGTTGCGGTCTCGGGGGGCACTCTGAGCATGGACCTCGCCAGTCTGGGTTCCCAGTTGCAGCGGCGGTGGTGGATCGTCGTGGCCGCGGCGGCCCTGGCGCTGCTCGGAGCGGTGGTGGCCTCCGTCAGCCAGGCGGACGACCACCGGCGAACGCTTCATCTTGTGCTGCGCCCGGACGCCTCCGTGACGGACGATGATCTGCCCGGGACTCTCGACGCTCTGAAATCCGACGGCCCGCTGGTGCAGACCATCGTCGGAGTGCTCGGCAGTGACGGAATGCTCCGGCAGGCGGCCAGCGACGCCGGCGTGGATCTGGACGGGAGTTACACCCTTGGTTCGGCCGTCAGGCCGGGAAGCTCGCTCATCGACTCCACCTTGACGGGCCCCGACGAGGCCACCGTCGATCAGCTCGCCCTCGGCTACACGGACGCGACAGAGAGGTACGTCGCGGCGAGTTACTCCGCCTACGTGCTCCAACAGCTGAGCAGCGACTCGGGTGGGGGTGTCGGCCCGGGCGTCCTGCAGGTGGGGGTGCTCGCCCTCATCGTGGGGGCTCTGCTCGGCGTGGGGCTCGTCGTGGCCGAGATGCTCCTCGAACCACGAATCCGGCCGCGCGTCAGAGCCGCTGGGGCCACCCCGTCAGCTGCGCGCTCAAAATCGCAGGCTGAGACCGCCGAGGTCGAACCGTCCAAGCCCACGCCCAAGCGCAAGTCACCCGCCGCGGCGAAGGCGAAGGCGAAGGCGAAGGCTGGGTCGAAGTCGCCGTCGCGGGCACGGTCTGCAGCCAAGCCGAAGGCGCCGGCCGGGTCCAAGGCGGCCCGCTCGAAGGCCTCCGGGTCGAAGGTGTCGGCCCGGGCGAAGTCGGACAACGGCGCCGGGTCGAACGAAGGGTCCAAGCGGGCCGCCCGGCCTCAGCCGCAGGCCGTTGCCGAGGCCGAGGCCGATGCTCAGCCTGAGTCCCAGAGTCCGCCCGAGGCCGAGCCCGAGGCCAAGGCCGAGCCCGAGGCCAAGACCGAGCCCGAGGCCAAGGCCAACGGCCCGAGGAGCCGGGCCCGAGGCCAAGCCCGAGCCCGAGGCCAACGCCGAGCCCGAGGCCGCGTTGCGGGCCGCAACTCCGAAGGCCGACAGCGCACCCGACCCGCCCGCTCCGCCGGGCGACGGCCGCGCGCCGTCCCTGAAACCGGCCAGCCCACCCGCACGGTCGTCCCCCTCGCGCTCCAAGCCGAGCTCGAGCGGGGGAACCGGTCGCAATCCCCCGACGCGCCCGCGGTCCTCCTCGCAGCGGAGGCCGGCAGGCCCCAGCGAGGACGAGGCCTGAGGTGGAGGGCGCGGCGCTCGGCCAGACAGCGCGGTCGGCCGCTGCTGGAGGGGACGCATGGCTGTGGGGTGGGCGGCTGGCGGCCGGCGCCGCCGCGCTCGCTGCCGGAACCGCGCTCGGCCGCGGCGGCGACGCCACGAAGCTGGTGTTGCTCGCGGTGCTACTACCGCTGGCCATCGTCGTGGCGATCACCAGGCTCAGATGGTGCCTGGTGGCGCTCCTCTTCCTCCTGGCCGCCTATGCGCCCGACGCGCTGTCCGGCGAGCGCTCGGCTCAGGCGCTGACCGCGGTCGTGCTCGTGGCCGGCCTGCTGCGGTGGGCCGGCGGCCGCGAGCGGGTCACTGGCTCGGGGCACCTCGTCGCGATCGCGGTGCTCGTGGTTGCCTACGGCGCCGCCTCCCTGTTCGCCGGGGACCGATCGGCCGCCGTCGCGGAAACCCTCGACCTGCTCAGCTTCGGGGCCCTCGTCGCTCTGATCGTCGCCGTACTCGATACGCCGGAGTGGCTGCGGCGAGCGGTCTGGGCGGTCGTGGCCGGCGTCGGTCTGCTGGCGTTGTTCGCCGTGCTCCAGCAGATCACCGCGAGCTATGACTCGTCCTGGTGGGGCTTCGCCGGCATCGTGGACGATGGCAAAGCCGTGCGCAGCGCCGGGCCGTTGAACCCCAACCCCTTCGGCCAGGTCCTCGCTGCGGCCGCCGTCCTGGCCCTGTACCTCGCTCTCAGCGCCTCCCAGCGCGCTGCGCGCGTCCTCGCCGGCGCCATCGCGCTGCTGTGCGTGGCCGGGGTCGTCTACACCCAGTCGCGTGCGGCGCTGATCGCGCTGCTGGTGGCCGCACTTCTGATCGCGGTGCTCCGAGGTGTCCGCCTGCGCGTGATCGCGGCGGCGGTGGTCGCGGCCATCGCCGTGGGCACGTTGCTGCTGCCCGCCGCCCTGCAGCAGCGGGTGGGCGCTCTCGGTGAGATCTTCGGCAGCGACGCGGCCTCGTTCCAGGACACCTCGCTTCGCGGACGCACGAGCGAGAACCTGGCCGGGCTCCACATGTGGAGGGACAACCCGCTGCTGGGCGTCGGACCCGACAACTTCGAGATCCAATACCAGCGCTACTCGGCGCTGATCGGGATTGATCCCCGGCCCGAGCAGCGCGGTGCCCACAACCTCTATCTCGAGTCGCTGGCGGAGACGGGCGTGGTGGGAGCGCTGGCGTTCGTGGCCGTGTTCGTGCTGGCTTTGGCAGGGGCGTGGAGGGCGCGTTCGCGTCTGCCCGGCGGTGGCCTCCTCGGCGAGGGGTTGTTCGTGGCGCTCTGCGCCTTCCTCGTCTGCGCCTTCACTCTCAGCAACGCCTACGCCCGCTACCAGTGGATATTCGTGGGGCTTGCCCTGGCGGCCGGGCGCCTGGCCCAGAGCGCTCGGTCATGACGACGATCGCCGTCGTGATCCTCGTGGTGTCGAGCGCCCTGGTCGCGTGGGTCTACGCCGGCTACCCGCTGGCCCTCCGGCTGCTGGGAGCAGTCCGCCCACGCCCACGCCGGAGGGCGCGCCTCGACGTGCGCGTGTCCGTGATCGTGGCCGCCCACGACGAGGTCGAGGTGATCGCCGGCAAGATCGCGAACGTCTGGGACTCGGACTACCCGGCGAACCTGATCGAGCTCGTCGTCGCCTCCGACGGCTCGAGCGACGACACCGTCGAGGCAGCTCGGCGGGCCGGGGCGACCCGCGTACTCGACCTGCCCCGCGTGGGGAAGCTCACGGCCATCAACCGAGCGGTCGAGGCCTCCTCGGGAGAGATCCTCGTCTTCACCGACGCCGACTCACTGTTCGAGTCCGGCACGTTGCGCGAGCTCGTGTCGAACTTCGCCGATCCCGCGGTGGGCGGCGTGGCCGCCAACGTGGTGCGCTACGTGGAGGAGGACGGCCGCCCGGTGGCCCGCGGGCGAGGGGCTCTACTGGCGTTACGAGCGGCTGCTGAAGCGGCTGGAGGACCGCGTCGGAAGCGTCGTCTCGGCGAGCGGGCACCTGTATGCCGTGCGCCGAAGCTTCTTCTCGCCGTCGACGTTGACCGCCGGAACCGATGACTTCGTCATCTCCACCCAGGTGATCAGGGAGGGCTCGCGCCTCGCCTTCGACGAGCGGGCGAACGTGCTGGTGGAGACGCCCGAGGAAGGGGGGACGGAGCTGAGGCGCAAGGTCCGGGTGATGAACCGCGGCCTGCGCGCGGCGCTGGCCCTGCGCGGCGCGCTGTTGCCCACGCGCACCGGCCTGTACGCCCTCGAGGTGATCTTCCACAAGCTCCTGAGGCGGCTGGTCGCGTTCTTCCTCGTCGCCATCCTGGCCGCGAGCGTGCTGCTGGCGGCGCGCAATCCGGTGTGGTGGCTGGTGCTGGCTCCGCAGCTGGTCTTCTACGGCCTTGCGACCGCGGGCGGCCTTCTGGCCCGCACCAGGTGGGGTCGTCTCAAGCCGCTGTGGATCCCCTACTTCTTCTGCCTGGCCAACGGAGCGGCGGCGCTGGCCGTGCTGTCGCTCTTGGTCGGGATCCGCTTCACGACCTGGGAGCCCGTCGATTCACGGCATCGTGCCCGCGGGATCGCCTAGAGGTGCCGGTGAAACAGGGACGATCCGTTGTCTCGCCTGCGGCGCGCCGCGGTCTCAGGCGGGCGGGCGGCGCGCTGGCGCGCCTGGCTGCGTCCGGGACCGATCAGCGCGGGCGCCGGGTCGTGCTCTGCTACCACTCGGTCAACCCGTCGCCGAGCTACCTGTCGCTCACGCCCGAGCCTGTTCGACGCCCACCTCGACTGGCTCGAGCGGCACGCCAGCGTGGTGGCGCTGAGCGACCTGGTGGCCGGTCGCTGCGCTGGCGACGGCCCGCACGTGGCCATCACCTTCGACGACGGCTACGCCGACAACCACGCCCACGCGCTTCCGCTGCTCGCGGCGCGCGGCCTCACCGCGACCTTCTTCCTCACGGCCGGCTTTCTCGAGCGTGACGAGCAGGTCATGGCGCACCTGGCCCGCACCTGGCACACACCGGTCGAGCAGCTCGCGCCGCTCGATTGGTCGCAGGTGGAGGAGATGCGTGCCGCGGGCATGAGCTTCGGCTCCCACACCTGGAGCCACCGAAACCTCGCGAGCATCGGCGAGACCGAGGCCCAGCACGAACTCGTGCGTTCGAAGGAGGTACTCGAGTCACGCCTCTCGATGCCCATCTCGTCGGTGGCCTTCCCGTGGGGCAAGCTGCGCCGCCACGTCACCGAGGACACCTTCGCCGCGGCCGGGCGGGCCGGCTACGAGCTCGCCGTGTTCTCGCTGCCCCGCGCGCTGCGTGACTCCGACCCGCCGCTTCGGATCCCGCGCTTCGGCGTGGGCGCCGAGCCCGTCGAGAGTCTGGCGGGCAAGGTGGCCGGCGACATCGACTGGCACGCCGCCGTGCACGAGCGCATGCCCGCTCCCGTGGCACGTGCCCTGTGGCCCGGTGACGGCGAGGGCGAGAACGGCGCCGCGCCGGGATGGGAGGCGGTCGACTCGCCGCGAGTCAGCGCCATCATCACCACCCACAACTACGCCCGCTTCCTGCCCGACGCTCTCGACAGCGTGCTCGGGCAGAGCTACGGCAACCTCGAGATCGTGGTGGTGGACGACGGCTCGACCGACGACACGGCCGACGTGGTCCGGCGCTACGCGGATCAAGGTGTGCGCTACGTCGTCCGTCCGCAGGGCGGCGCGGGCCCGGCACGCAACACCGGCCTGGCCGCCACCTCGGCCCCACTGGTGGCCTTCCTCGATGCGGACGACGCGTGGCTTCCCGACCGGGTGGAGGCGGGGATCGCCCATCTGCGGCGCCATCCCCAGCTCGCGCTCGCCGCCGCCCACGCCTTCGCGTGCGACGAGCAGCTGCAGCCCGACGGCCGTGGTTCCGGCCGCCACTCGCGACGCCGGGCACATGCTCGACCAGCTGCTCGTGGACAACGTGGTCCTCAACCCGAGCTCCGTGCTCGTGCGGCGGGAGGCCCTCGTCGCGGCCGGCGGGTTCAGCGAGATCTCGTTCGGCGAGGACTGGGACACCTGGATCGAGATCGCCAAGCGCTTCCCGATCGGGTTCATCGACCGGCCGCTCGCCCTCGTGAGACGTCACGACGGCAGCGTCTCGCCGAGGCGGTACCGCACGCGGCTGGACGCCCATCAGGCGATCGTGGCGCGTCACCTGGACGGGTACCGCCCAGCCTGGAAACGCCCGCTCATCAGGCGCCGGGCCGCATCGGTGGCCTACTTCCACGCGGGCGTGGGAAGCGTCAAGAGCGGCGACCGGCGAGTGGCTCGCCGCTACGCCCTGAGCTCGATCGCGCTCGACCCGGTGACCCTGGCGCGGCGCAAGGCAAAGCTGCTCGCCCGCGTGTTCCTCCCGGAGCCGGCGGTCGGCGTCCTGCGCAAAGCCGCCGGCCACCATGACCGGTTCGCCGAGTACGGCATCCAATCGGGCCGGCGAGGAAGCCGTGCGTGACCTGGGTCGCCGCGCGTTCTCGGGCTTCCTGTGGGCGGCGGGTTCCTACGCCGGGGGCCGCGTCCTGGTGTTCGTGGCGACGCTCGTGCTGGCCCGCATCCTGGTGCCGGACGAGTTCGGGCTCGTGGCCTTCGCGCTCGCGGTCATGCATTACCTGGAGTACCTCACCGACCTCGGGCTCGGGGCCGCCCTGGTCTACCGGTCGGATGCGGAGGACCCCGCGGTCTCGTCGACCGCCTTCTGGATCGGCATCTGCGGCGGTGTGGTGCTCTTCGGCGTCTCCTGGTTCATCGCTCCGCTGCTCGGCGAGGTCGGCCCCGACGAGGAGGTGGTGCCGCTGTTTCGGGTGCTGGCCCTGTACTTCCTGCTCACGGCGCTGGGGAAGGCTCACGAGTACCGCCTGCGGCGCAGGCTCGACTTCCGCAGGTTGTTCTGGCCCCAGCTCCTCGGCGGGCTCACCAAGGGCGCGGTCAGCATCGTGCTCGCCCTCGATGGCGCCGGAGCCTGGAGCCTCGTCATCGGCCAGCTGGCCGGCGCGCTCTGTCAGTCGGCGGCCCTCTGGATCGTTCACCCCTGGCGTCCGAGCTTCACGATCTCGCGCACTCACCTGGGACCGATGCTCAAGTTCGGCCTCGGGATCGTCGCCGTCGGCTTGCTCGGCCAGGGCGCGCGGAACTTCGACTACCTGATCATCGGAGCCCAGCTCGGGGCTGCGGCGCTCGGCCTGTACTACCTCGCGTTCCGGCTGCCGGAGCTCGTGATCCTCTCGGGCTTCCAGGTGGCGAACGAGGTCCTGTTCCCCTTCTACGCGCGTCTCAGGGAGGGAGTGGTGGACGGGGCGGAGGAGTTGCGCCGGGGTTACCTGCAGACCGTCCGGCTGGGATCGATGGTCGCCTTCCCGGCCGCGTTCGCGATGGCGGCGCTCGCCCTGCCGCTGGTGCTGACCCTGTACGGCGAGGAGTGGCGCTCCTCTGCCGCACCACTCGCCCTGATCGCCATCTGGGCGGGAGTGGCATCGCTGGCGAGCATGCCGGGCGCGGTCCTGAAGGCGGTGGGGCGCTCCTGGCTGCTGACCGCCACCGGCGTCATGCAGATCGCGATCCTGTTCCCGGCCATCTGGGTGGCGGCCGGCTACAGCATCACCGCGGTGGCCGCCTCGCAGGTGGTCGCGCAGACCCTGTCGCTGGGACTCCTCGGCGCCGTCATCGGCCGCGTCCTGGGGCTGCCCTGGTACGCCACCTTCACCGCCGGCGCGCCGGCCTTCGCGCTGTCCGCGCTGATGGCCGCCGCGATCTATCCCCTGACGGAGCTGCTGCCCCCCGCGGCGGCGCTGGCGGTCGGGATCCCGCTCAGCCTGGGCCTGTACCTGCTCCTCCTGCGCGGCTTCATGCCGGAGGGCCTGCAGATGCTTCTCCGTCCGCTGCGTGACCTGGCTCGCCGGCCGGAGCCCGCGGCGAGATGACGGTCCGGCTGCGCACATCGAGATGGGTGGGGGTGATGCTGGCGACGGCCTGGGCGTCCGGATGCGCGGGCGCGGCGGACCGGGTCGAGCCGGGGCTGTCGGCGGAGAGCTCGTCGCGGCCCGGCAGGACGCTGTTCGTGGCGCCGAGCGGCCGGGACTCGAACCCGGGAACCAGGCGGCGGCCGCTGGGGACGCTCGCACGGGCGCTGACGAGGCTGCGCGCAGGCGATCGCCTCTTCGTCCGCGGGGGCAACTACCGCGGACGGATCAAGGTCCACGCGGCGCCCGGGCGCCCGGGGTCGCGAATTCTCGTGCGCAACTTCCCCGGCGAGCGCCCGGTCGTCCGTGGTCAGCTGTGGATCGGCAACCCGAGCTACTGGACGATCCGGGGCATCAACGTGACCTGGGCCCGAGGCAACCCCAACGAGCCGATGGCGCGCATCTACGGGGGCACCAATTGGAGGCTCACCCGGGCCGAGATCTGGGGAGCACACTCCACGTCCGGCCTGCACATCGACGACGGTCCCCGCAGCAACCTTGGGCGCTGGTCGGTCACCCGGAGCTGCATACACGACACCTATCCCACCAACGGTCTCAACCAGGACCACAACATCTACGTGGACGACATGAGCTCCAGCCCGAGCCCGCGAGGCCTCATCGCGCGGAACCTGCTGTTCAACGCGGTCAACGGCCGGGGCATCAAGCTCGGGCCGGGCGGCGAGACCGGCGGCGCCTTCAACGTCACCGTCCGCCACAACACGATCTACAACAGCGCCCAGAACGTGGGTGTGTCGCGGGACAGCTCGGGCGTGCGCATCTTCCGCAATCTCCTGGTCAAAGCCAGAGAAGCCAACATCTTCGGCTTCGAGCTCGAGGGCCGAGGCAACGAGGTACGCGACAACGTCGGAGCGGGAGCGCCAGAGCTGCTGACCAACACCGGCGGGAGCCGCCCGCTGGTGGACGGCGGGGGCAATCGGCGCACGAGGGACCCGAGGTTCGACGCGATCGGCTGCCGAGGATTCAACTCGGCGAGGGCCGGGGAGTATGGCGCCAATGGACAGGTTCCATCAGCTGGCGGCTCCGGGAGCTGAGGACGGTTTGGAGACCACCCGTGTCCACGAGGTCGAGATCGCCAAATGGGACGCGCTCGCCGGCGTCCCGGCCTCGGACGAGAGCCTGCAGGTCGTCCACCCCGACTTCTCGGCCTTCACGAGACAGGACAGCACGATGCTCGGAATCGATGAGTTCCTCGGCGACCTGCGCGGCCGGGATGTGCTCGAGCTGGGCAGCGGCATGGGGGAGATGACGACGGTGCTGGCCCGCAGCGGCGCACGGGTCACGGCCCTCGACATCTCGCCGGCGAGCACCGCCATCGCGCGCCGGCGGGCCGAGCTGCATGGTGTGGACGACTCGATCGACTTCGTACTCGGAGCGGGTGAGCAGCTGCCTCTGGACACCGGCCGGTTCGACGTCGTGGTGGGCAAGGCCGTGCTGCACCACCTGGCCGTCGCGCAGGCGGCCCCCGAGCTGCACCGGGTGGTCCGCCCGGGAGGGCGTGCGGCCTTCGCCGAGCCGCTCGGCACCAACCCTGTGGTCGCCTTTGCCCGCGACCACCTCCCCTATCCGGGCAAGAATCCGCGCGGGGCCGACGTGCCTCTCAGCTACGAGGACCTGCGCGCCTGGGAGGCCCCCTTTGCCACCGCCGAGCACGAGGAGGTCCAGCTGCTCGAGATGGTGGAGCGGGCACTCGGCGTGCGCTCGCTGCCCGGGCTGCGCCGGGTGGACGGCTGGTTGCTGGGGCGCTTTCCGGGTCTCCGGCGGCTGTGCCGGTATGTGACCATCAAGATGACCAAGTGAGGAGGAAACCGTGTCGCAGCTTCAGGTGAACAGGTTGCTCGATATCGATGCGTCGGGATTCAGCGGTGCCTTTGCGCGGCGGTCCATCGCGGTAAGACACGAGCTGACGGATCATCCACTCTTCTCGCTCGAGGCGATCGCCGAGCTCGCCGACCGTCTGCCGCTGGACTCGGTCCGCCGCGAGCGCGGCGGTCTGCCGCTCCTGAACCGGGAGGGCTACGTCGATGTCGGCGAGGGACCGCCTTCGGCCACCATTCGGGAGATCGAGAGCAACGGCTTCAGGGTCTCGTTGCGCGACATCCAGCAGGCGCCCGAGTACGCGGAGCTGATCGACGAGTGCCTGGACGAGGTCGAGGAGATCATCAAGGACCGCGAGGGCGGCATGCGGCGCCGCACGGGATATCTCTTCATAACCGCGCCGGCCTCCAACACGCCCATGCACTTCGATCCCGAGCACAGCTTCCTGCTGCAGGTGAGGGGAATCAAGCACGTGAGCGTGGCTGCCTTCGATGACGATGGGATCCGGCAGCGCGAGCTCGACCGCTACTACGACGACGAGGAGTGCGACTTCCCCGCGATGGAGCGGGTCGCCGAGGACTTCCTGCTCGAGCCCGGCGCGGGGGTGTATCTGCCGTCGTTCGTGCCCCACTGGGTCACGACCGAGGCGGGGATCTCGGTGTCGTTCTCGATTCCCTTCTACACCGAGTTCAGCGAGCGCGCAGAATCGGTCAACCGGATCAACCGCCGGCTGCGCAAGATGCACCTCTCGCCGAAGGGCCCGGGCAGGTCGGAGCCCGTGGACAAGGTCAAGGCCACCGGCTTCGAGCTGTGGGGGAAGCTGCGCGACGTCCGGCGCAGGCTGCCGGCCTGACGCCCGCGGTCTTCGACCTCCCGGACGAGCCGGCCGCGAACGCGCTCACGGCCGAATGGCTGGCGCTCGCCGGCCAATTCGAGCGCAGCTCGTACTTCCAGACACCCGACTGGGTGCTGAGCTGGTGGGAGACCATCGCCGCCCGGCCGCCCACCCGCATCGCGGTCTGGCGGGACGGCTCGGGACGGCTCGGGGCTGTCGTCGCCCTTAGCCGCGGTGGCGAGCGCCTCCACCGGCGGCTGCCTCTCCGCGTCCCCGCCTACGTCAACGCCGGCACCGGCGCCGGTGCGGCCGACCACTGTGGCTGGCTCGTGCCGGCCGAGCTGGGTCCAACCGTGCGGGGATGGCTCGATGGGGCCACTGGCCGCTCCGCCCTGATCGTCCGCAACGTCGACCCGAGTTGGCCGGCGGACGCCGTCCTGCCCGCCGGAGCCCGAGTGGTGGAAGGCACCGCCTGTCCCGAGGTGACGCTGCCTCTCCGAGAGGGACCGGCCGGTCCGTCCAAATCGTTCGTCCGCCAGCTGCGGCGCTTCACGCGGCGGCTGTCCGACGAGGGGATCGAGTTCGAATGGGTGCCTCCCGGTGACGTGGACGAGGCGCTGCTCACCCGACTCCTGGACCTGCACGCCCAGGGACGGGAGGGGCTTGGGGAGGGCAACTTCGGGAGCGATCAGCTCCCCCTGCTTCGGCGGCTGACGGAGCGCGGCGGTGCGGAGCGCGGGCCGGCGGCGATCATGGCGCACCGTGGCGCAGAGATCGTGGGCGTGCTCTACGGGTTCTGGTGGCGCGACACCTTCGCGGCCTACCAGTCGGGCTGGGACCGTGCGTACGCGCGCCATGCCCTCGGCAATGTGCTGATCCTTCAGGCCCTCGAGAGCGCAGCGCGCCACGGGGCCCGGCGGTTCGACTTCCTGCGTGGCACCGAGCCCTACAAGTACCGCTTCGGAGCGAGCGACCGCTGCGACCAGACCTGGCTCGTCCCCCGCGGTCCGGCCGGGGCGCTCCTAGCTGCGCGCCACCGGGTGAGGGAGGCTCGCCGCTGACTCGGCGAACATGTCACCCAGGCGCTGCGCCTCTCGGGCAAGGCTGAAGGAGCGCTCCACCAGCTCGCGCGCTCGCGCCGCCAGCCCGGCGGCCAGCTCGTCGTCGTCGAGGAGCGCCGCCACGGCGTCGGCGAGCCCTTCGGCGTCCCCGGGTTCCACGAGCCGGCCCGTGACGCCGTCCTGAACCAGCTCGGGCACTCCGGAGAGACGCGTGGCCACCACGGGCACGCCGCTGGCCATCGCCTCCATCAGCGCCACCGGAATGCCCTCCATTCTCCCGCTGGGAAGCCGTACCGACGGAAGCGCGAAGACGGTGGCCTCGGAGAGCCTGGCGCGCACGCCCTCCGCGGGAAGCGCTCCGAGCAGCCGCACCCTGTCGGCCACGCCGAGGTCGCGCGCCCGCGCCAGCACCCGCTCGCGCTCCGGCCCGTCGCCCACCAGCTCGAGGACCACCCCGGGCCGGCGTTGCACCAGCAGAGCGAGCGCGTCGAGCAGGACGGCATGACCCTTCTTCGGCCACAGGCTGGCCACGCACACCACGAGGTCGCTTCTGCGGTTCGCGGCCGCGGGCGGGGTGAAGCGCTCCAGATCGACACCGCAATGGACGACCTCCACGCGGGGGGCGGGCGGGCAGCGCTCGGTCAGGAACCGGCGGTTGTACTCCGAGATGGCGACGGCCGAGTACGCGTCGGCCACCTTGCGGCAGAGCAGCGCGGGCGCCACGAAGAGGTCGTTGGCGTGGGCGGTGAAGCTGAACGGGATGCCCGTGAGCCGGTGCACCACCCACGCCGCCGTAGCCGGATGGCCGGCAAAGTGAGCGTGGACGTGGGCCACGCCGTCGCGAGCCGCCTGACTCGCCAGCGGGACCGCCTGGAGGAACACGATCACCTCCTTGGCGCCTTGCCTCAGCGGCAGTCGCACGGCCCCCCGCAGCACCGTCGCCAGCGCAGAGAGGTAGCTCACGGGGCGCCGGGCAAGCATGGCCAGGTGGGCGGCCGCCGCCCGAGGCCGGGGCGCGTCGAGGAAGCGCACGCGTGGCATCACGAGCCGGCTCTCCGGGTGCACCGGGGTCTCACCGCTTCGGCGCAGCGCCGCCATCTCCATCCTGAATCGGCCGGACAGGGCTAGCCACTCGTTGATCACGAACGTCTCGGTCACGACGGGGAAGCGCGAGACCACGTAGAGGACCGCGGGGGGCCCTCCGGCAGTGCTCATGCCGCCCGGAGGCTCACGCCGGCAACCACCGCGTAGGCCTGCGCCATCCGCTCCGCGGCCGCCTCCATGGACAGCGACTCGCCCACGAAGCGGGCGGCGGCGCCACCCATCCTCGCCCGCAGGCCGGGGTCGCCGGCAACGGCCCCGATGGCGTCGGTCCAGGCCGCGACGTCTCCATCGGCCACAAGCAGACCGCGTCCCTCGTCCAGCAGCTCCCTAGCGCCCCCGACCGACTGGCTGGCCAGGCACGGCAGGCCGCAGGCCATGGCCTCGAGGAGGGCATTGGACATGCCCTCGCCTCGCGACGAGAGCAGAAAGCAGTCCGACGCCCGCAGGATGTCGGCCACAGCCGCCGATTCGCCCAGAAAGGTCACCCGCCGGCGGATGCCGAGGCGTTCGGTGATCGACTCGAGCCGGGCGCGGTCGGGGCCGTCGCCGACCACGAGAAGGTCGAGCTCGGACATCCGTTTCCAGCTCTCGAGCAGCGTGTCCAGGTCCTTGACCGGATGCAGGCGGCCCACGAAGGCGGCGACGAAGCGGCCCGGCGGGAGCCCGAGCCGCTGCCGGAGCCGGCCCTGCTCCCGGGCGTCGGCAGGCCGGTAGCTGGCGAGATCGACACCGTTGGGCACGGTGAAGATCCGTCTTGCGGGCACGCCGAAGTCGAGCAGCTCGCGCCGGGCATCGGCGCTGAGCGCGACAAACCACGCAGCCCGGGCGAGCAGCCCGCCTCGGACACGCCCGAATGGCTTGCCGGCCAGCCTGGCCAGGTCGCCGTGTGGACCCGTGCCCAGGACGGTGACGATGCTCGGAAGCCGGAGCAGGCGCGCGCCGAGCGCGATGGTGGCCGGCGACAGGGCCCCGTGGGCATGGACCAGATCGACTCGACGACGACGTCGCGCGAGGTGCACGAGGGCCGTGGCGACGTAGACGACCGACGCCAGCGGCGACTCGCCCGCGATCGGCGAGCGGCGCACCAGCGATCCGTCGATTCGCTGCTCTCGCGGCCAGCCCGGGGCCGCCCGGGTGAGGATCTCTGTGCAGACCCCATGCCGCGCCAGGTGCGGAGCCAGCCGCTCGAGCTGAAGCTCGGCGCCGCCGAGGTGGGGGCGGAAGGACTGGATGGCAGCCACCACGTGAAGCCCAGCTGTGGGCCGGCTTTCGCCTGCGCGGGTCAGGAAGAGCTTCCGGCCCACGCCTGGGACCGGTCCTCGTCCACGACAGCTCCCGCCCAGGCGCGCGCCTGGGCGGTGAGTCCGGCCTCGAGCGACGTCTTCGGCCTCCAGCCGAGCTCTCGCCAAGCCCGGCTTATGTCGGCGCTCGTGCGCCGGGCATCTCCCGCCGCGCCGGGAAGGTGTACCAACTCGAGCGGCCGGCCCATGATCGCTTCGCACAGCCTCACTGAGTCAAGCAGCGAGACCTCGCCGCCTCCACCCACGTTGTAGACGCGCCCCGACGGCGCACGGGCCATGGCGGCAATCGTGGCGTCGACCACGTCGCCGACGTACGTGAACTCGCGGGACTGGCGACCGCTGCCCGTCACGGAGAAGGGGCGATTCTCCGCCAGGCCGGCCATCACCCTGGCAAAGGCCATGTCGGGACGCTGACGCGGGCCGTACACCGAGAAGTAGCGCAGCGCAACGGCATCCAGCCCCAGAGCACTCGAGTACGCGCCCGCGAGCGCCTCGCCCGCCAGCTTGGTGATTCCGTAGGGGGAGAGAGGCGCGAGCCTGGCGTCCTCGTCGACCGGGTAGTACTCGGCATCGCCGTAGACCGAGGAGGACGAGGCGAAGACCACTCGGATGCCTCGCTCCGCGGCGGCCTCGAAGACTCTCTGGCTGGCCAGGCTGTTGTCGTGGAGGTAGGAGGCGTAGCTCGGGCCCCAGCTCGTCCTGACGCCGGGACGTGCGGCGAGATGGAAGATCCCCTCCACCTCGTCGAGCAGGTGCGCGATGGGTTCCTCGGCGAGGTCGAGCTCGACGAACCGGAAATCGGCCGTTCGGGCGCAGTCGCTCAGGTTGCGCTCCTTGACGGCGCGCGGGTAGTTGTCGATCAGGGCGTCGACGCCGATTACCGAGCAGTCGAGCTCGCTGAGCGCCTCCACGAGGTGCGAGCCGATGAACCCGGCACAGCCCGTGACCATGAACGTCTGACCCGGCCGAAGATCACGACCCCGCCGCTCCATCCTGCCGGCGGGATGCCGCAGCGTGATCCCGCTTGTCTGCTCGAAAGCGCGTGTGTCGTTCGAGTTCGGGCGGCGGCGGAACCGGCGACTTCGTGCGCGCGGCTGTCCGTAGCTCGACCGTGCGTCGATCACGCCCGTCGAGCATCGCCAGATCCCGACTCCCACCGCCGTAGTCCTCCGGGTTCGTGGCCGCGCCCGGCGGCCGTTTGCATACGGTCGTTTCCTACCCAGGGACGTGCGTATACGCCAACCTGGATTCGGTCTCGCTCCGACCTTTTTCCCCCTCCGGGTGGGCCGACGCGAGACTCCAGGCCCGCGGGCCCGGAAGCCGCCGGGAGACGGTTGCTGATGACACTGAAGGGGCTGAAAGAGGACTTCTTGCCCGGGTGTCCTGCTGCTGCGGCGGTATAACGGGTTCAATGGCAAATCGCTGGCCGACCCTCCGAGCGCTGGCTGCCGCGCCGCCTGAGCTCGCGGTTCGCGTCGGGTTCAACGGGCTTGCCCAGCTCGCCCCGGTGCTCGTCGTCCTGGCACTCACGCCGCTGCTGCTCAGTCGGCTCGGCCTCGACCGGTACGGCATCTGGGCGCTCGCGCTGGTGACCGTGAACACCTTGCGGCTGGTGGACGGTGGTATCGCCGCCTCCCTGGCCCGCTTCTATGCAATTCACGCCGCGAACGACGAGCGAGAGGCGGCCGGTCGCTTGGTGGTGGGCTCGGTTCTGGCCCTGGCGGTGATTGGGCTGGTGCTGAGCCTTGCCATGTTTCCGCTGGCCCCGTCCCTCGTGGACCTCCTGAACGTCCCCGCGGACCTGGAAGGTGAGGCCGCGCAGGCGTTCCGCTGGGTGCCGGCTCTGGCGACGCTTGCTCTGATGGGCGAGTCGACGTCTGCCTTGCTGGTGGGCCACGGTAGGTTCAGGGCCCTCGCTCTCACCATGTGGACGTCGGCGGGAGCGTTTGCGTTCGCGGTGTTCGTCTTCGTGGATCCGGGCGCCCATCTCGAGACTCTCATGGGGGCGGCCGCTTCGCGCTACGTCGTGCTCATTGCCGCGAACCTGTTGTTCGGCGCCCGACACCTATCGATCCGGTGGCCCTTCCTGCCGTCCCTCGCCACCGTGAAGGAAGTGGGCAGCTACTCGTCCTGGATGCAGCTGTCGGCCTTGACGGGTTTCGTCAACACGGAGCTGGACGCGCTCGTCATCGCGGCCGTGCTGCCCGTTCGGTACGTCGGCCTGTACCAGATCGGCATGCAAGCGGCATCCGCGGTGCGCAGCCTGCCCCTGTATGCGTTCCCGCCCATGCTGACTCGCCTCACCACCATCTTCCGCTTGGAGGGACGAGCCCAAACGGCCGCCGAGTACGAACGCTTGGAGCGCAGGTGGCTGCCCGCCGTGGTCGGCTACGGCGTGGTGGCCATAGCCGCCATCGGGTTCAGCGTCCCCGTCTGGCTCGGCGACCAATACGTGTTGAGCGGCGCGGTGGCGGCGATTCTGCTGTCCGGCTACACGATCCACGTCGCCCTCACAGGGATGCGCACGTGCTACGTGCGTGCGGTCGGCCGCCCCGGGCTAGAGACACGCTGCTCGGCCGCCTGGACCGTCGTCAACGCCATTCTCACCGTGCCCCTCGCCCTGCTCTTCGGCGTCGTGGGAGTGGTGACCGCGACAGCTGTGGCCGGCGTGATCGCGTCAGTGTATTTCGTGGGCCTCTGCCGTCGCGAGGAGCGGCTGCCCAGGGTCGCGCTGGACACGCGCTGGTGGCTTCTGGCGGCGGCCGCGGCCGTGACGGTCGCCGGCGAACTCGCCATCGTGTATACGGACTTCCACGGGTTCCTCGCGCTGGCCCTCACGGGCATACCGGCGTTGGTCGGGTGGGCAATCGTCGCCGGCGGTTGGCGGCGAGTTCTCCGGGCGAGGCCGGCGCGCGTCTAGCTAGCTCGGCGCGGCGGCGCCCTTCGATCTGCCGTCGATCATGGCCTCCATATGAGGGGTGAGATAGCGATATGACGGGTCGCGCAGCGCGTGTTCCAGCGGCTGGAGCGTCCGCTCCCATGTCAGTTCCTGCGCCTGTGCGTACGCCAAGTCGCTCACGCGCCGCCACTCCCCCTCGTCGCTGAGCATTTCTATCGCCGAGAGAAACGTGTCCTCCTCGTAGGGGACCGAGCCGCGTAGGAGGTCCATGTGACGTCGCCATGCGGGCACCAGGACCGGCAGGCCATGAGCGATGTAAGCCATGTTCTTGGCGGAGAACCCGTCCCGGCGCAACTCGTCCTTCGAGCAGGTGATGAGCCCGATCTGGTAGCCGTCCAACACCGAAGGCGGTGCCCACCCCAGGTAGTTCAGGCCAAGTGACGGGTCCGGCGGTGGGCCCCCGTAGACATCGATGGGGTAGAGCTTGGAGAGACGTGAAAGCAAGGGCAGGTTGATGAAGCTTGAGCTGAGTGAGCTGAGCAGGACCACGCGGGGAGGATCCTTGAACCGCACACGGTCGGTCACGGGGGTGCAACCCCAGTTCAGCTGCATCAGATTGCGCCCGCTGATCCCGTAGTGGGTGACAGCGTAGGGAGCGTACGTCTCCCAGTGAAACGACAGGTTGTCGACACTGTCCAAGATCTTCGCCTCGTGCCGACGAAGTCTCTCGTGTTGCCGGTTGGTCAACCTTCCCTCGAAGTACAGCTCATCCGCCCAGGGGGTCGGGCAGTCATACAAGACGCGAGCTGAAGTCGGGGCGGTCATCAGCTCCGACTCGTTTGGATGCTCGCCGATGATCATGTCGAACTCGTCGAGAGGCAGCGACGAGCCCAGGATGCTGCGCCTCAGCCGCAGCTCAGCGCGAACCAGAATGTACGAGAAGTGGCGCCGCCCAAACTTCCATCGACGAGTGAACAACAATGACGCGAGCTCCACCAGATACAGGACAAACCGTCTGGGACGCAGCGAAGGGAACTTTCGGAGGGGAGACCCGGGCTTATTAGTGGCCCGGCCCAAAAGCACGGCGTTGGCCATCCGCACATCATGGCCGCGCGAGCGCAGGAAGCGCTCGATTTCAACCGGTTTCTGCCCGTTGGCGTAGCCGTCGAGCTCGCAGACGATGAGGATGCGCTTAGGGTCTTCGACAGGTTGATGCCCCCGCGCGCGTTCCTCTACCGACATCAGCCGCAGCCTACCGATGCCAAGATGTACCCCGAGGGGATAGCCGAGTGAGGGACCACGCGATCACGATCATCATGGCCGGCAGTGCGCTCGGCGCGCTGGGGCTGCTCGTTCCCGCGGTCAAGGGAGCACGGGCTGCGGGTGATCTCGACGCCTCGACAGCGCTGACGCTGGCGCTGGGATGGCTGGTCAGCCTGCCAATCGTCATCGTGGCGTTCTCGGGAGGACTGGTCCGGCGGCTGGATACCGCCCGCGAGCTCGTCCCGGTGCTTCCCTCTTGGTACGAGCCTGCGGCATACCTCTCCCTTGCCCTCGTGATCGCCCTCGCGAGCGCGCTGCTGGTCAAGCGATTGATCTCGGAGACGCGTCGCGTCACGGTCCATACGGCGGGTCTCATCGCCATCGTTCTGTGGGCGGTCGCATGGTTGGCGTCCGGGCTGAACGGCGGTCCGCTGCTGTCGCTCAGCGGTGTCACGCTGCTCGCATGCCTGGTGGCCGCGACAGTGCTGCCACGCGGGCGCGGCGCGTGCGTGGGTGCCGGGCTCTTCGGCGTCACGATCGCCGCCGCGAGCGGCCTCCTGGCCGCCGTGCGATTCGACATCGCGTCGGTAGCGTGCCGAGATGACTGCGTGCTGGGCTCGGCACTAACGGGTGTGTTTGCCAACGAGAACCTGCTCGGCACAGCGCTCGTGGCCGCGCTTCCGTTCGTCTATCTCGGTTTCCGCGGCCGGACCCGCATGTGGTTGGTCGCCTACGTGGCGGGCATGGCCGTGGCGACTGGAAGCAGGGGGGCGATCCTGACCGTGGTCATCATCCTGGCCGCTCTGCTCGTCGTGCGCCCGCGGCTCGATGCCGATCGCCCGGCCCCTGCTCGCACCGCGTTCGCCGGGCTGCTCCTGGCCGTAGCGCTGCTCGCGTCCGTCTTCATCGTGCAACACGACTGGACCTCGTCCACGCAGTCGCTGGACGACCGGCCCGCGCTGTGGACCGTGGCTTCCGAGTACAGCCAGGAGGCGCCGCTCTTCGGCTACGGTCCAGAGAAGTGGGAGACGCTCTTCACCGAAACCGGTGAGATCCCACGAGCTGCGCAGCACTCGACCCACAACCAGTGGGTCGACGTCGTGTTCAACGCCGGTTGGATCGGCACCGCGCTACTCGCGGGTATGATGTTCGCGATGCTCTGGTCGGCGGGACCCGCACGCCCCGCTGTCCTGATCGTCTTAGCCACGGTCTTCATGATCGGGATGACCGAAAGGGCCTGGTCGATCGGAGTCGCGGACTACATCTCGTTCTCCTTGGTTGCGCTCATTCTTCTGGGCCCGACCAGAGCCGGGGCGCGGGCAGAGGCCGAGCCGGCGGCAAGGGCAGAGCCGTCCCGCGCCCGCCATCAGGGCCGCGTGGCCGTCCCGTCCGGATAGAGCTCGACCGTGGAGATCGGGCGATACAGGCATGTGCTCCGCGCACACTGGGTGCTCGTGGTCTCGAGCATCGTCGCCTTCACGGTCGGGGCAGGCGCGCTCGCCTGGACGGAGACGCCGACCTACGCCGCCAGGACTCAGCTGTACGTGTCCACCGGGCTCCTCTTGCGAGAGACGGAACAGGCCTACGAAGGCGGACTCTACGCGCAGCAGCGCGCGCGTTCGTATGCGGAAATCATCTCCGGCCAACGTGGAGCCAGAGCGGTGATCGAAGAGCTGGGTCTGACAGAGAGCGTCGACAGCGTCCAGAACAAGATTCGTGCGACCGTGCCGCCGAACAGCGTCCTGGTGAACGTGACGGTGAGAGATCGCTCGCCCCGGCTGGCGAAGGCGATCGCGGATTCGCTCGGTGACCAGCTGCCCACGCTGGTCGATCGCCTCGAAGGAGAGGCCGGCAAGCGTTCTCCCGTTGATGTGACCGTCACGAGGCCGGCGCGGCTGCCGGCCAACCCGGTCTCGCCGCGAAAGCCGATCTACCTCGCCCTGGGAGCTCTCATCGGTCTCGCGTTCGGGGTCGGCGGCGCGGTGCTGCGAAGCGGCCTCGACCGCCGGATCAGGAGTCCTGCAGTCGCCAGCGCCACCGCCAGCGCCCCCGTGCTCGGCAAGATTGCCGAGCACCCCGATCGCGGTATGCCCCCCGTGATGCTCGCCGATCCTCTCTCCGCCGGGGCCGATGGATATCGCGAGCTGCGGGCGAATCTCCGCGCAGTCAGTGCTGAGCACGACCTGCG
This sequence comes from uncultured Thermoleophilaceae bacterium, assembly GCA_963808545.1. GTDB lineage: Bacteria > Actinomycetota > Thermoleophilia > Solirubrobacterales > Thermoleophilaceae > JACVRW01. The sequence continues at coordinate 164,419 of CAWEGB010000010.1, forward strand.
GTCCTTCGTGGTGTCAAGCGCGGTTGCGGGGGAGGGCAAGACCGAGGTCGTGGCCAACCTCGGCATTGCGTTGGCGCAGGCGGGCGCCCGCGTGGTGGTCGTCGACGCGAACCTACGCTCGCCCAGGCTCGGTGACATGCTCGACGTGGCGTCGAGCAACGGACTGACCGATTTGATCGCCGCACCCCGGCCGATCGAATCGAATGAGACTGAAAGCGAGTTGCCGTTCCCGATCTGGGTGTTGCTTGCGCTTCACTGGCACCCCACGGCACCGCTCGCGGTCCTCACCAGCGGCTCGGTACAACCGGATCCAAGCGAGCTGCTGGACTCCGAGACCTTCGACGAGGTGCTTGACGCGCTTGCGGAGCTGTTCGACTTCGTCCTCGTGGACAGCCCGGCCCTGCTTTCGGTCGCCGATGCCGCGATCCTCGCCCGACATGCGTCGGCGGTGATACTCGTGGCCCGCGCCGCATCGACGAGCACCGACGAGCTCGAGGCCGCTCGGCGCGTCTTGCGCGCAGTCGACAAGCGCGCGCTCGGTGTGGTGCTCAACCGGGTCCGTGAGCGGGATGACCGCCTTTACCGGGAGGACCCTCCCCCGCCAGGTCGAAGTCGATCGCGCACGGTTGCGCCCATCCATGATCGGCAAGAGAGCTAGACCGGAGTCCATCCCATGGATAGCGCTCAACACCGCCCCATCCCCGTCGTGCGCATCATCAGTCGCCTCGCGTTCGGGGGCTCTCCGATCCAGGCGATCTCGCTCACGCGGCTGCTCGAGCCGCGCTATCGAACGACCCTCGTAAAGGGAGTCGAGGGGAGCCGCGAGGGAGACATGTTCCCCTTGGCGAAGGCCTTCGGCGTGCAGCCGGTGGTCGTCCCGAGCCTTCGCCGCGAGGTCTCCGCGAGCGACATCCGGGCCGTGTGGGAGGTCATCCGGATCCTGAGACGCGAGCGGCCGGCGATCCTGCACACCCACGGGGCGAAGGCGGGCGGCGTTGGCCGCCTTGCCGCGATCCTCGCGGGCCGTTCCCGCCCACCGGTGATCGTCCATACATTCCATGGCCACGTGCTCGAGGGCTACTTCTCGCCCCTGCGATCCACCCTCTTCACTTGGATCGAGCGGATCCTGGCCAAGGTCAGCACGAGGCTGATCGTCGTCTCGGACGAGGTCGGACGGGCTCTGATTCGCTTGAAGGTCGCCGACGCCGATCGGATCGAACTGGTGCGGCTGGGCTTCGACCTCGAACCGTTCGTCGTCTCCGACGAAGAGCGGAGAGAGCTTCGCGAGTCATTCCGGTCGGAGTTGTCGATCCCGCTGGACCGGAGGGTCGTCACCTTCGTGGGCAGAATCGTCCCGATCAAGCGTTTGGATCGCTTCCTCGCGGTCGCTCAGCGACTCCGACAACGCGAGGACATTCATTTCCTCATCGTCGGCGACGGTGATCTGCGCCCACAGCTCGAGTCCTCGGCGGCTGCACGAGCACTTGGCGATCGCGTCACGTGGACCGGGTTCCGCCGGGACCTGCCGGCCATCTACTGCGCCAGCGACGTCGTTGCCATCACCTCCGACAACGAGGGAACACCGGTCAGCTTGATCGAGGCACAGGCCGCCGGCGTCCCGGCGGTGACGACGGACGTGGGCGGGGCTCGTGACGTCGTGGAGGATGGCGTGACCGGCCGAGTTCTGGATCCTGAGGATGTGTCAGGCATGGCAGACGCAATCGCGGAGATCTTGGACGATCCTGACCTCGCGTCCCGTTTCGCCGCGGCGGGCCGCACGCACTCACTGTCGCGGTTCACGCTCGCCAGGCTCGTCCGGGATATCGACGACCTGTACACACGGCTGCTTGCCGAGAACGACCCGCCGGCGGCGTAGCCCAGCGACGTCCTCTCACCCGAAGCCCAGGCTAGGGCGCTGCGGCTTCTGGCGCGCTGGTCGAGGCGGCCCAGTCGATCGTCCGGCGCAATCCCTCGCCGAAGTGGACCGCCGGCTCATAGCCGAGCCTCTCGTGCGCGAGGGAAATGTCGGCCTCGCTCATCAGTACGTCTCCCGGTCGAGGATCAAGGTGGACTGGTTCCAGTGCCGTCCCCATCAGCTCATTGAGCGTGGCGACCAGCTCCAGCAGCGTGTGAGAGTTTCCGCTGGCCACGTTTATCGTCAGTCCGGCCGCGTCTGGCGCGTGCGCGGCCGCAATGTTCGCGTCCACTACGTTCGAGACATAGGTGAAATCGCGCGCGGCCGACCCGTCACCGTAGATCGTCGGGCGTTCGCCGGCGCGCATCAGCCTGATGAACTTCGGAATCACCGCCGCGTAGCCTGAGTAGGGATCCTGGTGATCACCGAAAACGTTGAAATAGCGGAGCGCAACCACCTCGAGTTCATACACCTTCTGTGCGACGAGGCAGTATTGCTCCGCCGCGAGCTTCGAAACGGCATATGGCGCCAAGGGACGGGCCGGCCCAGTCTCACGACGAGGCATCCCCGGAGCGTCCCCGTAGACTGAGCTGGACGACGCGAAGACGACGCGCCTGACGCCGTGGTCGCGCGCCGCGAGCAGCACGTTCAGCGTGCCTTCGACATTCACCGCGCTGGTCGTCAGAGGGTCCTGGATCGACCGGGGCACTGACGGCAGGGCACCTTGGTGAAAGATCACATCGACGCCGCGCGCGGCGGTTGCGACCCGCTCGTATGAGCGCAGGTCTCCCTCCACCAGCTCGACGCCCAATCCTTCGAGATTGGCTCTATCGCCGGTAGAGAAGTTGTCATGCACGCGAACCTCGCGTCCCTCCTCCTGCAACCGCCGGACGAGATTCGAGCCTATGAATCCGGCGCCGCCGGTGACCAAGACCGTCACGGTCGGCCAGTATACGAGCGGGCGGGCCGCGTCCGGACGATGCTCACGGGGCCCAGACGGGTGCGGGGGACGCCGACGCCCTCTTCGTCTTCGGACCGTAGGCATACCCACGGCCGGTCCGCCCTGAAGACCCATTCAGCACCGCTCCGACGGGCGGCTCGCCGACGGCGTGGAGGGCCTCGGCCGCCGCGTCGAATTGCTCGGCGCGCGTCGAGGGCACACGGGCCACCATCAGGATCGCCGCGCTCACTCGCGCGATGACCGCGGCATCGCCGACTGCCAGCAACGCGGGGGAGTCCACGATCACGATGTCGGCTCTGCGGGTCAGCCCCTCGAGCAGCGCTTCGAAGCGCTCCGATCCGAGCAGCTCGCTCGGGTTGGGCGGCGGCGAACCGCTGGTGAGCATCTCCAGCGGCAGCTGCTGCTCGTGGTGCAATGTCGCTTCCAGCAGGTCACCCGAAAGCAGCTCGCTCGTCGGCGTGTCGGCCGACAGCAGTTCGCTCAAGCCCGGGGACGGCTCGAGCCCCAGTAGACCGCCCAGCCTGGGGCGGCGCAGGTCTGCGTCCACCAGCACGACCCGATGGCCGGCCTGCGCGAAAACGATGCCCAGGTTGGCGGCGAGCAGGGTCTTGCCCTCGCCCGGGACTGCGCTCGTCAGGAGCAGGGACCGCCGGTCAGCGTCGATCGTCACGACGCGCAGATTCGTTCGCAGCCGGCGGTAGGCCTCGGCCTGGGGAGAGTCGGGGTCGTCGACCACTACGAGGGGCCGCTTGGAGGCCCGCGAGTCGCGCGGAATATGGCCGATGACGGGCGCCCCTGCGATCACCTCGGCGGCCTCGTCGTCCCTGATCCGCCTGTCGAGCAGCTCGCGCAGTGCGACAAGAGCGACACCGAGGATGAGACCGAGCAGGGCGCCCGCAGCGAGGTACAAGCCCTTCGGCAGGGACTCCGGACTGGTTGGAAGGGCCGCACGGCTAGCGACGGTGATGTCGACGTCCGATCCTTCGGGCGCGGGAGACGACTCCAGCGTCTTGACGAATCGCGGAAACTCCTCAGCCACGGCGTTGGCGATGTCCCTGGCCTGCTCCGGAGATTCATCCTCGACCGTGACGTTGATCAACACCGTCTCCTCCGGCGCGGTGGCGGTGATCGCCGACTCAACGTCCTCCGCGCTCGCGGACAGGCCCAGTTTTCGGACCACGGCCTCGGCCACAGCCGGACTGGAGAGGATCGCCGTGTAGGACTGGGCGCGCGCCTGCGCCGCCAGGCCGCCCTGGTAGACCTCGGTTGGGCTCTGGTCGGACGACTTGGCGCTCGTGGATACGAACAACTGTGTGTGCGCCGCGTAGAGCGGCTCGCGAGTCCACGCATACGCGCCGGCCGCGGCGGTGCACACCACTACCGCCACGACGATGAGCACCCGGTGGGCGTACAGCACGTGGAGGTATTGCTTGGTGTCCATTCGTTTCTGGACGGCCTGAATCGCCGGGTTCGGCCAGGATAGGTGATGAGGCCGGAACCGGCGGCAGCTTCGTTTGCGCTCGTCAGTCGGCCTTCGCGGCCACGCGATGGGCGCCGCGGTAGTAGGCCACGATCTCATCGGGCGACAGCTCGCGCTCGGAGCGCCGCCCCAGGAAGTAGTAGGCGGACGCGTTGTCCATCGCGAAGGCGGTCGGCACCAGGCGGTCGAGGTAGCGCAGCCAGAAGAAGGGCAGCCTCGCCAGCTTTCCGGCCAGCTCGGAGCGCAGCAGACCGCGCACAAGGTGATCGACGCTGGTCAGCATCTGTGCGCCTGGTCCGGCCACGGGCCCGGCGGCCACCTCCTCGAAAGCGCGAAACAGGTGGCGGTGACCGCTACTGGTGTAGCGCGTGAAGTCGGGCCCCGCATGTCCGACCTGTTGCAGGAACGGCGTCTCGGCATAGACCAGACCAGACGGCCGGAGCACCCGGTGGATCTCCTCGACGACCTCGCCGGGGTCGAGGATCTGCTGGAGGACCGCCTGCACGACCACGGCGTCGACACTCTCACTGGCAAGGGGTATCTGATGCGCGTCGGCGATGAACTGGACCAGCGGGGTTCCGTAGATGTCGAACGCCAGGACCCGCGTTCGTCGATCCTCATAGATCTCCTCGACGCCGTTCCCGATCGTCCCGCCGCCGATCACGAGGATCAACGGCGATGGTCCCGGCAGTAGCCCGAGCAGTGTCTCCACGTTCCTCGCGGCCACCTGGTTGCGGGGCTTCGCCCACGAGCGCAAGCGCCGCGGGAGACGGTCGATCGACCATCGATTCCCAGCGCCGGACTCAGCTCCCCGCACTCCGGCCGGCTCGAGGATGCTGCGCTCGAAGTCGGCGAGGACCGGCCATCGCTCGATGCGCGGGAACGAACCCGGCGCGTTGTACACGCACGAGTCCGAGCTGCAGCGAAAGCCCTCTTCCTCTTGCACGACACCGCATCGGCACCGCGGGCAGGCAAGCAATGGTGAGACGTCGCGGAGGTGCATCAGCCCCATGGGACTGGCCATCCTAACCCAGGCGTGCGCCTGCTTAGCCGGTGCGTCGGAGGTCGCTGACCAACATTCGGTAGGCGGAGACAGTCGCGGAAAGGTCGGACCTGCTGCGTCGGAGCAACGCCATCGTCAGGCGGGCCGACAGCTCGATGCCGAGCGTGAGAGCCGCGAGAAGGCCGGCCTGCCAGCGCGGCCAGTGTTGGCGCGCGTAGACCTGTCTGCTGCGCAGCGAGTGATAGAGCCGTACGTCGCGGACCTGGTCGGAGCTGACGTTGCCGGCGTGAAGGATCCTGGCCTCCTTGAGGAAATACGAGCGGAATCCCTGCTGGAGCGCCCGCCGCGCGAAGTCCACTTCCTCGTAGTAGACGAAGTACCTGGTGTCGAAGCCGTCCAACCGGATGAACAGCTCGCGCCTCACCAGGAAGAAGGCGCCGATGACCTGGTCGACGATGCCGCTGTGGCGTGTCTCCGCCGGCGTCAGATGGTGGCTCGGAAAGAAATGCGGCAGAACGAGGGAGAGACGGGTCATCTTGCCGAAGAGCACCGGCAATGTCGGGAACCGAGCGCATGAGATTGCCGGACCGCCCGCGGGATCGAGAACCTGCCCGCCGCATATGCCGATGTGCGCGGCCTGCTCGCTGTCCATGAAGCTCGTGACGACCGCGAGAGTGTCTTCGAAGAGGCGCGTATCAGGGTTGAGGAAGAGCAGGTAGTCGGCCTCGCTGCCCGCCGCCCCCTGGTTGCAGGCTGCCGCGAAGCCGATGTTGCTGCTGTTGTGCACCACCTCGAGCGGCAAGCCGAGATCATCGAGGCCTGCCGCCGATCCGTCGGTGGAGGCGTTGTCGATCACCGTCACCCGCTCGACTGTCACGTCGTCCCGGTCGGCGAGCACCACGGACTCCAGGCATTCACTGAGGTAGGCGCCGGTGTTCCAGTTGACGATGACGATGTGTATCGACCCAGACACAGGTCCGGCCACTACCCCCCGAGTCCCATCGCATCTCGCCACCTGGGCAGCCAGGCGTCGAAGGAATAGCGGAGCTCGGTCACCTCGCGTGCACGACGGCCCAGTGCTGCGCGCACCTCCACCGGCCGTGCGAGCAGGTCGAGGATGGCGTCAGCCCACTCGTCGGCGCTCTCGGGCGCCGGCATGTGGAGCGCGGACAGAATCTCGCGGTTCACGCCGACGGGGCTGGCGACCACCGGCGTGCCGGCGGCCCCGTACTGCAAGAGCTTGTAGCCGCTCTTCCCTCGGGTGTAGAGCCCGTCGGGCACAGGGGCCAGACCGACGTCGAGCTCCGAAAGCAGTGCGTACTGGGTCGATTCCGACCACGCCACCCGGTCGATCATGTCCTCGAGCTCCCCGAGCGTCCGACGAGTCGTCCCGATGAGCGTGAGCCGGGCGCCGGTGCGGCGGTGCACCTCAAGAAGCGGCGATTCAACGTCTCGAAGGTAGGTCTCGTTGCCCGCGGACCCGATCCAGCCCAGGCGTGGGGGATCATGCACCGTGTAGTCGGTCTTCCTGCTGTAGCGATCGGGCGCAACGCAGCTGGGGATCATGACGACGTCCCGGCAGTGCTCGGCGGCCCACTCGGCCAGCACGGGATTTCCGGCCACGACGCGGTCCGCGGCCTGCGCGGAAATCAGCGTCTTGGGTGCCTTTGGCGCGATCCGCCTGAGTCGGCTGCCGGCCCCCCAATCCCACTGAAGGGCGTCGTCGAAGTCGTAGATCGAGAAGGCCGAGCCCGAGAGCAGACTCCGCTCGAGAGCTCCTCGGCTCAGCGGCGAGGCCTCCCGATGCAGGAGCAGGCGCTCCGCCGGCTGGTCGGCCATCCGCCGCAGCCGGCGCTCCGCTGCCATCACAGCGACAGGGTGTCGCACTACCTCGGACGCGCTGGCGTTGTGGTGGGAGATGTAGCTGCTGACGACCCGCGTTTCGGCGATCCGGTCCAGCCACTCGAACACGCGCACGCGGGAGCTCCCGGCCTTGCGCCCGTAGGGCGTCACGACGTAGAACACGGGCTGCGAGTCTGACATGGGCCCGCCGTCTAGAGTCCTGCGCCCATGAGCCTGGGACGCGGAGCGTTCATCCTCAGCCTCGACTTCGAGCTGATCTGGGGCACCTTGGACAAGCGCGGCCCGGAGGCGTTCCGCCGGGCCTGCGAACGCGAGCGCTCCGAGGTCTTCGGAGCGTTGCTCGGCCTGTTGGAGGAGTTCGAGATCCCAGCGACATGGTGCGTCCTGGGTCACCTCATGTTGGATTCATGCGTGCCGGTCAACGGCCGCAAGCACCCTGAGATCGTCCGCCCGACGCACGCGTGGCAACAGGGCGACTGGTTTACGCACGATCCCTGCAGCGACGAGGACGGCGCTCCGATCTTCTACGGACGAAGCCTCGTGGAGAGACTCCTCGAGGCCCGAGTCCCGCAGGAAATCGGCTGCCACAGTTTCTCGCACGCGATCTTTGGCGATCCGGGCTGTTCGCGCGAGACAGCCGTCAGCGAGGTTCGCGCGTGCGTGCAGGCGGCTGGTGAGTTGGGCGTCACGCCCCGCTCGTTCGCGTTCCCCCGCAACCGCGTCGGTCACCTCGACGTTCTGCGCGAGTTCGGTTTCACGTGCTTCCGAGGAGTGGAACCGACCTGGTACATGGCCGGCGGACGCGCCGAGGGACGACTGAAACGGGCGGCACATGCCGCTGACGTGATCGCGGCCCGCCGGCCGCCGGTTGTTCTGCCGGAGCGGACGCAGGGCCTGATCAACATCCCCGCATCGATGATGTTCTTCCCGGCGCACGGCGCACGCCGCCACGTCCCAGTCTCACGGCGGGTACGCCGAGCCCTCAAAGGGGTCGAGTCCGCAGCGCGCGAGCAGCGCATCATGCACCTCTGGTTCCACCCCACCAACCTCGCCGATGAGACGGATGCGATGCTGGCTGGGTTGCGGAACGTGTTCGCCGAGGTGGCTCGCAGGCGAGAGCGCGCGGAGCTGGACGTGCTGCCGATGGGAGAGCTCGCAGCGCGGGAAGCCACCGGCGAAGCCTCTCAGGCGGCGAGCTAGCTCGGGACCACTAGCACGCTGGGGGTTGGCGATCACCGCCTCCTGGTACCCGCCGGGGAAGGAGTTGCCGGACACGCTGACGCCGCAGGAGCCGTCGATGTACGCCATGGGCCCGCCGGTGAGGGGCACCAGGTTGCCGCTGACCGTGAGCCCATCCACGCCGTAGAGGTTCATCGCGGCCGGCGGGCCGGGCGTGTTCGAGCTGTTGCCGCTGATCGTCAGCTGCCGCGGCCGGTAGGCCCGGTTGGTCACTTCGATCTTCATGCGTTGGCCGACGAGGCGATTGTTCGTGAACGCTTGATCGGCGATCGGCGCGTTGCCAATCACCGAGTAGGCCGCAATGTTGAAGGCCCCGATCGTGTTCGAGTTGAACCAGACTCGAGACGAACCGTTGCCAGGCCCCTCGTTGGGCTCCACGTCGAAGGCGATATAGCCGATTCGATCCGTGGTGACGCGCCCCACGTGAATGTCGTCGCCCGCAGTGACGGAGACGGCGTTGCGGCCGATCCTCCGGCATGAGCTGTCATGCACGTCACCCGACGACCGGGAGGCGCCGAACCCGAAGTACACACAATCACCAGCCAGGTCGCTCATCGAGACGTTCTCCACGACGCCGTGCGTGCCGCGCAGGTCAATTCCGTGCGCATGCTGAAGGCTGGCGCTGTGGACACCGCCGTTGGCATATGACCCGACGATCGTCATGTCGCGGAAAACGACGTTCGAATCCCACGCCCGCCACATCGCGCGCTGGTCGGACGGCGCGTTGAGCGACTTGAACGTCGAACCGTTGCCATCAAGTGTGAGGGTCCGGCCCCGAAGCTCGAGCGTGCCCTCGATGCGATAGCAGGCGCCCGCGCCGAACACCAGCGTCGAGTTGTTCGGCACCGAGGCGATCCAGGAGCGGATCTCGCTCGTCGCGTCGGTCGAGCACCCGGACGGCACCGACCCGGACGGCACCGACCCGGGCACCGTGTGCCGGGTTGGCTTCTCGACCACGATCCGGACCTTGCCGCCCTTCACCCTGCCTCCCTTCGCCTTGCCTCCCTTCGCCCTGTTTCGTCCGCGCCGGAGCTTGAGCGTTCCCCGCCGCGCCGCCGCGCGCACCCTGCGCACGCTGAGCTTCTTCTTGCGCAGCTTGCCGCGCCGCAACCGAAGGGTCGCGGAGGCCTTGCGGATCGATCTCGGGTCGACCCCCTCGATCTTGAAGATCAGCGCCTTGCGCGTTTTGGCGACGGGGAAGAAGGTCTTGACGTCGGTGGACGCGTTGGCGCTCGGCAAGAGCCCGACCAGAACCGCGCTGAGCGTGGCAAACGTGACAAGTGCGACGATCGTCCTCCTGGATCCAAGTCCAAACAACGCCCTTACGGCCTCCCTTTCGGCAGCTGAGCCATCTCGCGGGCGACATCTCTGGCTTCGCGTGCCCTCGCGACGGCCCTGCCTTCCCCCGGCTGGTCCCACCGGACCTTAGAGCCTTCAGAGACTCAGCATCGCGCCTGCACCGGTCCACCCATGTGCACCCGGCGAGCCAGTGGACTCAAGCGCGGCGCCACCACAACGCGCCGATCCGAGCGAACGCGATTCCGACCAGGCCCCCAACGGTGCCGAGGAGGATGTCTTCCGCCGAGTCGGCCGTGTTCGGGATCAGGGACGTGCCAAACAGCCGATCGCCAGCCCACTCGCCGAGCTCCCAGACGAGGGTCAGCAAGATCACGAGCGACAACGCCACGAGCGCCACCACGAGCCAGTTGCGGATCCGGGGACGCAGCGCCTCGACGAGGGCCCACCCAACGAGCGCGCCGCCGATCGCGTGCGCGAGCGCGCTCGTCTTCCACGAGCTGGCGGGGGGATCGATCCACACCATCCAGAGCACCACCACGAGCCCAAAGGCGACGGGTAGCAGCACCCGGCCGGGCACACCGACGATCCGCCCGGCGACGAGCCCGGCGAGGCACATCGCGCACATGATCGTCGCGGATCCGCTTCGCTCGGAGACGAAGGCGATCGGGGGCCACGCCAGCAGGTCCAGGGCGAACGGCAAGGAGAGAACGCTGAGTCGAGGGCGCTGCGTGTCCACGGCCAAGAGCGTAGGCGCGGCTCTAAACAGTGGCTCAAGGCGCAGCTGCGCCGCGCGCGGATCCGGATGCGGACCGTCGGGCCCAACGACCTCCCCCAGCGACCGCCGGAGAGGCCCGCTCGACTTATCCGCGATAGCCGGCTCTGAGGCCGAGTTGCACGGGTTGGGGGGACGGTCAGAGCCTGGGCGGACGAGGCCCAGCCCGTCCGCCGAACTTGGATTGGTCGCCGAGGTCGGAAAATCGGACATTTACCGCACGAAACCGACGCAAGGTGGTAGATAGGTAAGAAGATGCGCGGGCAGCGTTCAGTTATCTGCGGAGAAGGCTCCGCCGATCGGTTGTATTTGTAGGTTCAGAAAGCTCCGGAAATAGCGAGGAATGTCGTAGAGGTCTCTTGCGGCAAGTTGCGTAAAGCCGGTTGTTTTTCCGCTTTCTCGCGGGCTGTTGGGGTCACGACCGGATTCGACGTTGGGCAATCCAGGACATGCGGATAGGACTCGCTTGAGCGAAGGCCATTCAACGAGCGACAGTGGCACGGGCCTCGGCAAGCGCATGCCGCTGGTCGCCCTGATCACCGCAGTGTTTTGCCTGCTACTGGCTGCACCCGCGTCGGCGCAGGTTGCCGCCGACCCAACGGACCAAGCCCCAGAGGCTCTCCCGACGCCTGAGCCTGTCCCGGAGCCCGTGCCGGAGCCGGTGGCTGAGCCCGTCCTGGTTCCGGCGCCTGAGCCCGTCCCGGAGCCGGTGGCTGAGCCCGCCCCGGTGCCAGTGGTGGAGCCTGTCCCGGAGCCGGTGGCCGAGCCCGTGCCGGTGCCGGCGCCTGAGCCCGTCCCGGAGCCGGTGGCTGAGCCCGCCCCGGTGCCAGTGGTGGAGCCTGCCCCGGAGCCGGTGGCTGAGCCCGTGCCGGTTCCGGCGCCTGAGCCCGTCCCGGAGCCGGTGGCTGAGCCCGCCCCGGTGCCAGTGGTGGAGCCTGTCCCGGAGCCGGTGGCCGAGCCTGTGCCGGTTCCGGCGCCTGAGCCCGTCCCGGAGCCGGTGGCTGAGCCTGCGCCGGTGCCGGTCGCCTGGAGCCTGTCCCGGAGCCGGTGGCCGAGCCGGTCCCCGCTCCGGCGCCGGAGCCGGTCCCGGCTCCGGCGTGAGCCTGTCCCGGAGCCGGTGGCCGAGCCGGTCCCCGCTCCGACGCCTGAGCCGGTCCTGGAGCCTGTCCCGGAGCCGGTGGCCGAGCCGGTCCCCGCTCCGACGCCTGAGCCGGTCCTGGAGCCTGTCCCGGAGCCGGTGGCCGAGCCGGTCCCCGCTCCGACGCCTGAGCCGGTCCTGGAGCCTGTCCCGGAGCCGGTGGCCGAGCCGGTCCCCGCTCCGACGCCTGAGCCGGTCCTGGAGCCTGTCCCGGAGCCGGTGGCCGAGCCGGTCCCCGGCTCCGACGCCTGAGCCGGTCCCGGAGCCGGTCCTTGAGCCTGTCCCGGAGCCGGTGGCCGAGCCGGTCCCCGCTCCGACGCCGGAGCCGGTCCCGGAGCCGGTCCTTCCGCCTGTCCCGGAGCCGGTGGCCGAGCCCGCTCCGGCTCCGACGCCTGAGCCCGTCCCGGAGCCGGTCCTTCCGCCTGTCCCGGAGCCGGTGGCCGAGCCCGTCCCCGCTCCGACGCCTGAGCCCGCCCCGGAGCCGGTGGCCGAGCCCGCACCCGCACCGGTCGCTGAGCCCGCACCCGCACCCGCCGCCGAGCCCACGCCCGAGCCCGCCCCGGCACCCGTCGCCGAGCCCGCCCCGGCACCGACGTCTGAGCCCAGGCCCGTGCCGGTCGCCGAGCCCGCCCCGGAGCCGGCTCCCGAA